>NZ_SORN01000004.1:0-278370 GCF_004366635.1 Roseinatronobacter bogoriensis DSM 18756
CTAGGCTCCAGACTCATTGATATTCAAAGCCAGAACAGCACGGTTGCGGCCAGCGCGACGGCTGAGAGGAACACCTTTGGGCATCTGTCATAGCGGGTTGCGATACGCCGCCAATCCTTGAGCCGCCCGAACATGATCTCGATCCGGTTGCGCCGCTTGTAGCGCCGTTTGTCGTATTTCACGGTCGTCTTTCGCGCTTTGCGGCCAGGGATGCAGGGTTTTATCTCCTTGTCTTTCAACGCATCTCTGAACCAATCAGCGTCATATCCTCGGTCTGCGATCAGCCAGTCGGCTTCTGGTAGGCTCCTGAGCAACGCCGCCGCGCCAGTGTAATCGCTGACTTGTCCGGCGGACAGGAAGAAGGTGATGGGGCGGCCAATCGCATCTGTCACAGCATGCAGCTTGGTGTTCATACCACCCTTGGTTCGCCCGATCAGGCGACCACGCCCCCCTTTTTTACCCGCAGGCTCGAAGCCGTGCGATGTGCCTTCAGATAGGTGGCGTCGATCATGATCGTCTTGGTCTCGGTCCCCTCTGCCGCCAGGCCCGCCATGATCCGGGCGAACACGCCCATATCGCTCCACCGCTTCCAACGGTTGTATAAGGTCTTGTGGGGGCCATATTCCTTGGGTGCATCACACCACCGCAACCCATTGCGATTGATGAAGATTATGCCGCTGAGCACGCGCCTGTCATCGACGCGCGGCTTGCCATGGCTCTTGGGGAAGAAGGGTTTCAGACGCTCCATTTGCGCGTCAGTCAGCCAGAAAAGATTGCTCATTGATCGGTCTCCTTGCGGAGCGTGAATCACGCCGCAAGGCTGAAATCAATGGGTCCTGAGCCTAGGGTAGCGGCACTACTCGGATACATGATGTTTACCCCCGCTGCAACTTCACCGGCTCTGTCCGCGCCAGCCGCAGCACATGGGCCATGAAGGGCTTGGACGAATCCTCATCCCGCACGGCCGCATATAGCCGCCGGGTCAGGCCGCCCTCGGTCAGTGGTTTGGTCACATAGTCGGAATGATAGCGGATATCGCGCAGCACCCAGTCGGGCAGAACCGCCACCCCGCGCCCGGAGGCCACCAGCAGCAGGATCACGGCGGTCAGTTCCACCTGCCGGATCGCGCGGGGTTCAACCTTGGCAGGGGTCAGCAGTTGGGTAAACACATCCAGCCGCGTGCGCTCCACCGGATAGGTGATCAGGGTCTGGTCGCGGAAATCAGTCGCCTCGATAAAAGGTTTTTGCGCCAAGGGGTTGGTGGCGGCAGCGACAAAGACCGGCTCATAGTCAAAAAGCGGCAGGAAGCTGACGCCATCCATTTCCTCCGGGTCGGATGAGATGACAAGGTCCACTTCCTCGCGGCGCAGGGCGGGCAGGGCATCAAAGGCCAGCCCAGGGCGGATATCGACATCCACATCGGGCCATGCCTTGCGAAACTGCTCCAACACCGGAAACAGCCAGTCAAAACAGGCGTGGCATTCAATGGCGATATGCAACCGGCCCGAACTGCCCTTGACCAGCCCGGTAAACTCTTCCTCCAGTGCTGCCACACGCGGCAGGATATCTTCAGCGGCGCGTAGCATTTTCAACCCGGCGGCTGAGAGTTTCAGGGGCTTTGAGCGGCGCACGAACAATTCCACCCCTGCCTGTTCCTCGATCCCCTTGACCTGATGCGACAGCGCCGATTGCGTCATGTTCAGCAAATCAGCCGCACGGGCAAGGCCGCCAGCTTCGTGTATCGCCTTGATTGTGCGCAGGTGGCGGAATTCGATATGCATGTCGCGCTCATAATGGTGTTGAAGATAATGAATTGGTTTCACATTCGCAGGCATGGCACAAGGGGCTATCAGAAATGGAGTCTGTTCAATGCCTGCACCGCGCGTGTCTTTCGAATTCTTCCCGCCCAAAACGTTGGAGGCCAGCTTTCGGCTATGGGACACAGTGCGTATGCTGGCGCCGCTCTCGCCGTCTTTTGTGTCGGTGACCTATGGGGCCGGGGGCACCACGCGGCAGTTGACGCATGAGGCGGTCACCACCATCGGCGCGCAATTCGGCCTGAATGTGGCCGCGCATCTGACCTGCGTGGACGCTACGCGCGACGAGACATTGGCGATTGCCGACAGCTATGCACAAGCGGGCGTGCGCGAGATTGTGGCTTTGCGTGGCGATGCACCGAAAGGGCAGGCAAGGTTCACGGCTAATGCGGATGGGTTTGCCAATTCCATAGAATTGATCGAGGCATTGTCCGCGACAGGTCATTTCAATCTGCGTGTGGGTGCCTATCCCGAACCGCACCCCGAAGCGGCTGATACTCTGGCCGATGTGCGCTGGCTCAAGCGCAAGTTTGCAGCAGGGGCCGATAGCGCGATCACACAGTTTTTCTTCGAAGCGGAGACGTTCTTGCGCTTCCGCGACACTTGCGCGCGCGAAGGGATTACCGGCCGGATCATCCCCGGTATCATTCCGATCGAAAACTGGTCGGGTATCCGCAAATTCGCCAAGGCCACAGGTGCAAGCGTGCCCGCATGGCTGGATGAAGCGTTCGAGAAAGCCACCCGCGACGGGCGCGAAGACTTGCTTGCCACAGCCTTGTGCACCGAGTTGTGTGACAAGCTGGTGCGTGAAGGGGTGGAAGATTTGCATTTCTACACCCTCAACCGCCCGCATCTGACCCGTGATGTGTGTCATGCTTTGGGGGTTGTGCCGCAAGTTTCGCTGGAGAAGGTCGCCTGAGCATCCTGCCCATTGACCAGCGGAAGAAAAAGCCTTAGCGCAATTCCTGTCGGTCAGATTTGACCCGTGGCGCTTTGTTACCGGATTGCGGGCCACGTTAAACACTCCGCTAAAGAGGTCAGGGCGCAACCCCCGGCCTCTCAGGAATGGTCCGGGGGTTTTCTTTTGGTCGGATGGACCGGGGCAGGGCAGACATGACGCAAGATTGGGGCAAGCGCACCAAAATGGTGCACCACGGCGCGCGGCGCAGCCAGTTTGGCGAAGTGGCCGAAGCAATTTATCTGACACAGGGCTTTGTCTATCCCGATGCTGAAGCTGCCGAGGCGCGGTTTCTCAAATCCGGCGCGGATGAATTCATCTATGCCCGCTATGGAAATCCGACAGTAGCAGTGTTCGAGGATCGTATTGCCGCGCTGGAAGGGACCGAAGATGCCTTCGCCACAGCCTCTGGCATGGCGGCGGTGTCTGGTGCGCTGACCGCGATGTTGCGGGCAGGCGATCACGTCGTCTCCTCGCGCGCGTTGTTCGGGTCGTGCCTGTATATTCTGGAAGAGGTTCTGAACCGCTATGGCGTCGAGGTCAGCTTTGTCGATGGGCTGGACCTCGATCAGTGGCGCGCGGCAATCCGGCCAGAGACAAGAGTGGTGTTCATGGAAACAGTCTCGAACCCCACTTTGGAAGTGATCGACCTGCGGTCTGTTGCCGCACTGGCCCACGACGTTGGCGCAACGGTCGTTGTTGACAATGTCTTTGCCACGCCGGTTTTCAGCCGCGCTGTCGAATTGGGCGCAGATGTCGTGATCTATTCCGCGACCAAGCATATCGACGGGCAGGGGCGGGCGCTGGGCGGTGTGATCTGCGGCACGCGCGAGTTTATTCGCGGCACGATAGAGCCCTATATGAAGCATACAGGCGGCGCGCTGTCGCCCTTCAACGCTTGGGTCATGCTGAACGGTATGACGACGCTGGATTTGCGTGTGCGCGCGCAGGCCGCGACAGCACAGGCCATCGCAGAAGCCTTTGAATCCGATCCACGGCTTGCCCGCGTTATCTATCCGGGGCTGCCTAATCATCCGCAACATGACATTGCCGCAACGCAAATGGACGGGTTTGGCACTGTTCTTGCGCTGGACATCAAGGCAGGCAAGGAGGCTGCGTTTCGGTTTCTGAACGCGCTGCAAGTGGCCGTGATTTCCAACAATCTGGGCGATGCGCGCAGCATTGTGACGCATCCGGCCACCACCACGCATCAGCGTTTGCCGGACGATCAGAAATTGGCGTTGGGCATAACGCCGGGTTTGATCCGCATGTCGGTTGGGTTGGAAGATGTGGCGGATCTGATTGATGACATTCGCGCGGCGCTCGATATGATCTGACCACGCGAGTCGCGCGTATAGATGTGGAAAAGCAAACACCTCTGCCTATATTCTTTTTGGCAGACAGGAAGGAAATCCCACAATGAATTTGCATGTCTCCAGCCTCGAGAAAACGCCAAGCCGTGAAGAGGCAGAGGCGGCGCTTGATGTGTTGCGCCGCTTCACCGATGCCGCACCAGTCACCGAGCGTGTGGAGATGGAGGCCGCAGTCACCAGTCTGATGCCCGCCGCAGGCTATCCGGTATTGAACCGTGACTACCCGTCTGAATTCGAGGTGGACAGCGCCTATAAGGATGGCTTGCCGGATTTGCAGAATGGCCCCGCAAGCCTGATTGTGGGGGCAAAAGCGCCCATCCAACATGTTGGCATTTCGAATTTCCGCCTGCCGATCCGCTATCATACGCGCGATAACGGCGATCTGACGCTGGAAACGTCCGTAACCGGGACGGTCAGTCTGGAAGCCGAGAAAAAAGGCATCAACATGAGCCGGATCATGCGCAGCTTCTACGCGCATGCTGAACGCACCTTCAGCGCGGATGTAATCCGCGCCGCGCTTGATAACTACAAGACTGATCTGGAAAGTTTTGATGCGCGCATCATGATGCGCTTCAGCTTCCCGATGAAAGTGCAGTCGCTGCGCTCTGGCCTGTCGGGCTATCAATATTACGATATCGCGCTGGAACTGGTGGATCAGGGCGGCGTGCGGCAGATGTTCATGCATCTTGATTACGTCTACTCCTCGACCTGTCCCTGTTCGCTGGAACTTAGCGAACATGCGCGCGCGACCCGTGGGCAATTGGCAACGCCGCATTCGCAGCGTTCGGTCGCGCGTATCTCTGTAGAAGTGCTTGAAGGCGAAAAACTGTGGTTTGAAGATTTGATTGATCTGTGCCGCATTGCCGTACCGACAGAGACGCAGGTGATGGTGAAACGCGAAGATGAACAGGCGTTTGCAGAATTGAACGCAGCCAATCCGATCTTTGTCGAAGATGCCGCGCGCAGCTTCTGTGCGCAGCTAGACGGCGACGTGCGTATTGGCGATTTCCGTGTCGTGGCCAGCCATCAGGAAAGCCTGCACAGCCATGATGCAGTCAGTGTACTGACGCGCGGCGCCAGTTTCGAGGCCGCATCGCTGGACCCGCGCCTGTTCAGCACCCTGTTTCACGTTGGCTGATCTTGCATCTGGCGCGGCCCTTGGTAGGGTCGCGCCATGACGTCGTCGCAAAGCCCTATTCTGACTGTCACGCTTAACCCCGCGCTGGATTTATCCGCGCGTATCCCGCGTATGGAGGCTGGTCCCAAACTGCGGTTGGCCGAGCCTGACTGGGAACCCGGCGGTGGTGGGGTCAATGTCGCAAGGGCCATTCATGCGCTAGGTGGCGATGTTCTGGCCTGGGTTGCCCTTGGTGGGGGCAGTGGGGAACAGCATTTACGCTTGCTTCATGACCAGCGTATTGCAACGCATGTTTTCGATGCGCCCTGTGATACGCGGCAAAGCTGGGCGATTACCGATGACAGTGGCCAGCAATACCGCCTGCAATTGCCCGGTGGCGTCTGGCCAGAAGCGGTGGTCGATGACGCGCGCGCAAGTATTGTGGCGCATGCCAAGGGGCTTGTAGTGGTATCAGGCAGCCAACCACCCGGAATGGATGCAGGTTTTGTGCAGGCTCTGGCGCAGGATCTGGGCGCAGCGCGGCTGATCGTGGACACATCCGGCCCCGCGCTTGCGCAACTGATCGAGCGGCCCTTACCCCATGCGCGGCCCCTTGTCTTGCGGCTGGATCAGGCCGAGGCGGAAGGGCTGGCCGGCCGCCCGCTGACAGATGCCACGGATACAACCGCTTTCGCGCGGCAACTGGTCCGTCGCGGCGTGGCGGAACATGTGTGTCTGGCGCGTGGCGCGGATGGGTCGGTCCTGGCAAGTGAGGGCGGGGCGATTCATTGCCGACCGCCAAAAGTCGAGGTGCAAAGCAAGGTGGGCGCGGGGGACAGTTTCACTGGTGTATTCACGCTGGCGCTGGCCCGCAGCGACGGCTTTTCCGAGGCATTGCGCCTTGGAACAGCAGCGGCGGCGGCAGCGGTGATGACAGCGGGTACGCAGCTTTGCCGCAAGGAAGATGTCACGCAACTGCGCGCGGCATGCACCCTGCATCAGATGGGCGCTTGACAGCCAACAAGTCACGGGCAAAGGCTGCAAGTCATGCTGGATATTCGACCCGTTGTACATCTGATCGGTTTGCTTGGCCTTGCGCTGGGTGTCTTGATGCTGGTCCCCGCCGCTGTCGACTGGCAGGCTGGCAATGCAAACTGGCACGCCTTTGCACGCACCAGTTTTGTCGTATGCATGATTGGCGGTCTGGCCGCGTTGACAACCCGCAACGGTCTGGATGCTGGTCTGGGGCGGCGTCAGTCCTTTTTGCTGACGGCCAGCCTTTGGGCCGTTCTGCCTGCGCTTGGGGCGGTTCCCTTCGCCTTGGGCGCGCCCAATGCAAACCTGACAAACGCCTATTTCGAGGCCATGTCCGGCATGACCACCACAGGCACGACGGTCTTCGTTGGGCTGGATGATCTGCCGCCCGGCGTTCTGATCTGGCGATCAATGCTGCAATGGCTGGGGGGGTTGGGGATTGTTATTGTGGCTCTGGTGTTTCTGCCGGTATTGCGTGTCGGCGGTATGCAGCATTTTCAGGCCGAAGCATTTGACACGATGGGCAAGGTTTTGCCGCGCGTCTATGACATTTCGGCCGGGTTGTTGCAGGTCTATTTCGGGCTGACCTTTGCAGCCATCGCAGCCTATATGGCGTTTGGCATGAGCGGCTTTGACGCAGTCAACCATGCCATGACGACCATCGCGACAGGCGGTTTTTCCACATCAGACCAGTCATTTGTCAAGTTTACGGGGCCGCTGGAATATGTCTCGGTGCTGTTTATGGTGCTGGCAGGCCTGCCTTTCATTCGGTTCATCCAGCTTCTGGGCGGGTCATGGGCTGCGGTGTGGAAGGATGTACAGGTCCGCGCCTTTCTGCGCTGGATTGGCTATTCGGTCGGCGCGGTGATTGCGTATCGTCTGATGACCAGTGATGCACATGTTCTCGATGTGCTGCGCGGGACGCTTTTCAATGTGGTGACGCTGTTCACCGGCACAGGCTATGGCAGCGACGATGTCGCGGCATGGGGGGATTTCCCCTTGCTTGTGGTTATTCTTGTGGGGTTTATCGGGGCCTGCACGGCCTCTACCGGGTGTTCGCTCAAGATATTTCGCTATCTTGTGTTGTTTGAAGCGATCCGCGCGCAGATGCAGCGTTTGCGCCGCCCGAATGAAGTGGTGGCTTTGCGCCTTGGGGGCAAGCGCCTTCAGCCGGATGTGATTTCTTCGGTTATCGTCATGTTCACGGTGTTTGTTGCAAGTTTCATCCTGCTTGCCGTTTCGCTTTCGCTGACCGGGCTGGAATTGCGCACCGCTATCACAGCCGCCTGGACCGCGATCTGCAATGTTGGTCCGGTATTCGGGCAGGAAGTGGGAGAAACCGGCGCGGTCGATGGCTTTCCAGTGGCCGCCAAATGGCTGATGATCTTTGGCATGTATCTGGGACGGCTGGAAATTCTGGCGGTGCTGGTGCTGCTGCTGCCGCGTTTCTGGCGGGGCTAAGCGCGTGCTTGCAGTTTTTGCTCTATTGATGGAGAGATTTTGAGATGAAACCATTTCTCGTGTTGCAATTGCGCCCCGAAATCGAGGCCGCAGACGAGGAATATGCAGCGATCCTGCGCCGGGCCAAGCTGGACGCAAGCAATGTGCAGCGTATGCGCTTGGATCAGGTGAATCTGCCGGATGATCTTGACCTCTCTGCACTGTCCGGGGTCATCGTAGGCGGCGGTCCGGGTTGTGTCAGTGATCCGCCCGAGACAAAAGACCCGACAGAGGCCCGCATCGAGGCGCAGATCCTGCGCCTTATGCCGCGCATTATTGCGCAAGGCGTGCCGTTTCTGGGTTGCTGCTATGGTATCGGTATCCTTGGGCGTCATCTGGATGCGCCCGTCTCGAAAGATGCTTATGGCGAAGCGATCGGTCCGATAACCTGTCAGCGCCGCCCCGAAAGCGCAGGGGATCCGTTGTTGGAGGGGGTGCCAGACAGGTTTACCGCGCTTGTCGGCCACAAAGAAGCGTTGGACGCACTGCCACAGGGGGCGACACATCTGCTTGAAGGGGCTCAGTGCCCGATCCAGATGCTGCGATACGGCGCGCGTGCCTATGCAACGCAGTTTCACCCCGAGGCCGACGGCGCAAGTTTTGCCCTGCGAATACGGGTTTACCGCGACAAAGGGTATTTTCACCCTGACGAGGCTGACGCCCTGACGTCGCTTTGTGCTGATGTACAGACCGAGATTTCAGGGCGGATTCTGGAAAATTTCACCCGCCATTTCGCGTCAGACTAAGGTTTTGGGGGGGCCGGGACAGGCCCGGCACCGCTTGATTAATGGCCGCTATGGTCAGTTCCAGCAGGATACAAGCACAGTCAGATCCCCGGCCATGCGTGTCAGCATTTCAGGCCCAACGATGACATCATCGCGCAACGTCCCGCTGGAGATATTGCTGGCGCGCAGAAATTCCTGAATGACCGCTGCGTTGACGGCAAAGTTCACATCCGATGGCAATTGCCGTGCATCATCTTGTGGCTGGCCCTGCAACAGGCCAATCACGGCCCCATTTGTGCCAAAGACCGGCCCGCCCAGATCGCCCTGCCGTATTTCGGCGCTCAGCATCATAGTTTCGGTTTCGCCATTCAGCCCCTGCATGGCCTCAATCCGGCCGAATGTCAGAACAGGGCGCGCCATCACATCCTCGAAAGAAAAGCCAGCGATTGTCACCTCGCTGCCCAGGGGCGTTTCACGATCATGAAACTGTGCAAAAGCCATCGGAACAAGAGGCGTTTCTGGTTGCAGGACCGCGATGCCCAATTCCTCGTCGCGCGCGACAACGCGGGCATTATATGCCTCGTCAATGGTGATGCGGCCACAATTGGCCACGGCGCTTGCGCTGGTCAAAACAGTTCCAGTTGCATCAATATAGAAACCAGAGCGCGAGAATTCGGGCCGCCTGACAGACAGCCCCGACAATAGGGCCGTGCGCTGGACAGTGCTGGGCTGGCCGGCACTTGCAGGCAGGCTGCCACTGAAGGTTGAGAAACTCGACTCCATCATCGGCAGAACGCGCTGCATCTGCCCGTCGCGTTCAGGTGTCCAGATCAGTGTGAAGCCCTTGACCTCTCCATTGCGGTATTGCGCAAAGCTGTGCGAGCGCAGATCGTCATTCTGCCCGGTCAAGACAAAAGAATTTTGCTGCCTTTCGCGCATTCCTTCCAGCGGCACGATTTCGAGGGTTTGCATGATCTCATACAGGCCAAATAGCGTGGCCTGAGTGCCGGACTGGCTGATCAGAAGTACCTGGACCCCACTTTCGTCGTTTTCTTCGAAATGGACGAAAGGCGTTTCACGGCGGTCAAAGCTGATCATCGCAAGGGGCAGGTCAATACTGATCCCGGCCTCTTCGTCGCGCCATGTTTCCATGCCAAGGGCGGCCAGTTCACTTTGGTGGCTTTCCAGCAGTTCTGCACGCTGCCGTGTGGTCAACACGCCAGTCTGTTCATACCCCCGGTCTTCTTGCCATGCGGTCATGGCGCGGCGTGTGCCCGGCCCGAAGGCGGCATCAATGCCCAGATTGTAAAACCCGAACCATTGCAGCGCGACCTGAATATCTGCGCGCGCATCGCGGTCCAGCGCCCGTTCTGCGGCTTGCGCTTCCCTCAGGGTTTCTTCTGGTTCGGGCTCCGGCGTTAATTCGGGTTCGGGTTCCAGAACTGTCAGTTGCTCTTCTTGTGCTTCGGGTGGGGCGACTTCCTCTGGCACTGTCGGTGCAGGCGTCATAACGGCCCCGCTCGTCGGGAAAATCTGTTCCAGATAATCAGAGCCGTTGCTGACAAAAGCATCTGCGGGAATCGCACCTTCGGCGCGCAATTGTCTGCGAACATTGAACGCATCAGCTTCGCTGTCGAACGGACCGACGCTAATGGCATACCAATCGCTGGGCAGACGAAACCCGCTGACATTGCCCAACTGCTGGTCGATCTGGGCCGCACGCTCTAGCGCGCCATCCAGATCGCGCTGCGCCTCGATCTGCACCCAGCGCTGCTCCTGAGCATGTGCGCCCATTCCCATGATCGACGCGATGACCGTCAGGCTCGCCGCCCAATATGCCATGCGGCCTGTCCCAAAAACCATGCGCATTTATCCTTTCCAAATTCACTTATGTGCCACATCCGCACAAGTGCCAGACGGGTTTGTCCGTTGACCCTGCGCAGCAGCTTGCCTATTGAGACGCAGCTTTAAGAAAAACTGCGCACAAAACAAGAGGCGGCCATGCACCAGCGGTCTGATTCCACATCACAAAAGCCCCAGTGCTTTCAGGAAATCATCCTGCGGCTGCAAACCTACTGGGCATCCAAAGGCTGCGCGATGCTGCAACCCTATGACATGGAAGTGGGCGCAGGCACGTTTCACCCCGCCACCACATTGCGCGCGCTGGGCAACAAGCCTTGGGCTGCGGCCTATGTCCAGCCTTCGCGCCGCCCCACAGATGGGCGCTATGGTGAAAACCCGAACCGCTTGCAGCATTACTATCAGTATCAGGTCATCATCAAACCCTCGCCCCCCGATCTGCAGGAACTCTATCTGGGCAGCCTGCGCGCCATCGGGATTGATGACAGCCTGCATGACATCCGCTTTGTCGAAGACGACTGGGAAAGCCCGACGCTGGGCGCATGGGGGCTGGGATGGGAGGTCTGGTGCGACGGGATGGAAGTGTCGCAATTCACCTATTTCCAGCAAGTCGGCGGGCATGACTGCCACCTCGTCTCTGGCGAATTGACCTATGGGCTGGAACGACTGGCGATGTATGTTCTAGGCGTCGATCATGTGATGGACATGCCGTTTAACGCACCAGATGCGCTGATCCCGCTCAGCTACGGGGATATTTTCCGCCAGACAGAGCAGGAATATTCGCGCCATAATTTCCATGCAGCCACCACTGAAATGCTGCTGCGCCATTTCGAGGATGCCGAGGCAGAGTGCCGACAGTTGCTGGATGTGCCCGCCGAAGACCCGGCCACGGGCAAGCGTATCATCATGGCGCATCCGGCCTATGATCAATGCATCAAGGCCAGCCATCTGTTCAACCTGCTGGATGCACGCGGAGTCATCTCGGTGACTGAACGCCAGGCCTATATTGGGCGCGTCCGGGCATTGGCCAAGCTGTGCGCCGATGCTTTCGTGCAGACCGAAGCGGGCGGGGTAGCCGCGTGATGGGGCGTATTCTGGTCAGCTTTTTGCTGCTTGCGACCCTCTTCGCAGGGCTAGGGACCTATTACTTTCAGGTCTATGCGTTCTATGACGAACTGCCCGAACAGCGCAGCATCCGCCTGACCCCAATCGGCGCAGCAGCGTCACAGGAGTTTGCGGTGCAGAATTTTCGCGGCATCGACTCTGACAGCTCGCCCATCCGTTACCGTGCCTGTTTCGACATCGACGTGGACCCCGCGCAACTGACACCATATTCCCGCGCCACGCCGCTGAACGCGCCGGGCTGGTTTGACTGTTTTGACGCAGGCACCCTGACCGAGGCGCTGCGCGACGGGCGCGCGCAGGCGGTCATGGGCGAGGCGAATATAAGCTATGGCATTGACCGCGTTGTTGTCCTGATGGATGGGCGCGGCTATGCGTGGCAACAGATAAACCCCTGCGGCGAGGCCCATTTTGATGGCGACCCTGTCCCCCAAGGCTGCCCGCCACCCCCAGAACGCAGAGAATGACCCATGGCTGACCTACTGATCGAGCTGTTTTCCGAAGAAATCCCCGCGCGTATGCAGGCAGGTGCATCTGACGCGCTCAAGCGGCTTGTGACCGATGGTCTGGTCGAAGCTGGCCTGACCTATGCCCATGCGCAGGCCTTCGCCACGCCTCGCCGCCTTGCGCTTGCGGTGCAAGGACTGACTGAGCATTCGCCCACCACGCGCGAAGAACGGCGCGGCCCGAAGGTGGGTGCACCTGAAAAGGCGGTTGAGGGATTCTTGCGCTCGACGGGCCTGAGCATGGATGATCTGGAAATCCGTGACGACAAGAAAGGTCAGGTCTATGTCGCAACTGTCGTAACCGAAGGGCGCGCGGCCCCGGCCATTGTGGCCGAGGTGCTGGAAGCGGCCATCCGCAATTTCCCTTGGCCCAAATCCATGCGCTGGGGGTCGGGCAGTTTGCGTTGGGTGCGGCCCCTGCATTCGATCCTGTGCATCCTCAGCCGAGAGGACGGGGCCGAAGTGGTGCCGCTTTCCGTGGACGGGATCACGGCAGGCGACACGACACGCGGCCATCGGTTCATGGCGCCGGATACGTTTTCTGTTGTCAATATAGAGGATTACGCGGCAAAGCTGAAGCGCGCCAAGGTCATTCTGGACCCGGTCGAGCGTGCGGATCATATCTGGAACGAGGCCAGCCAGATGGCCTTTGCCTCGGGCTTGGAACAGGTCGAGGATCGGGGCTTGCTGGCTGAGGTGGCAGGGTTGGTGGAGTGGCCCGTGGTGCTGCTGGGCCGAATTGACGCGCAATTTCTGGGCCTTCCGCCCGAAGTGCTGCAAACCTCTATGAAAGAGCATCAGAAATTCTTTTCGCTGCGTGACCCGAAAACCGGGCAGATCACGGGGTTTGTGACGGTCGCCAACCGCGAAACGGTGGATGGCGGCGCGACAATCCTTGCGGGCAATCAAAAGGTTCTGGCGGCGCGGCTTTCAGATGCAAAATTCTTTTGGGACAATGACTTGCGCACCATTGCTGATGTGGGGCTTGACGGTATGGGCGCGGGGCTGGCAGATGTGACCTTCCACAACAAGCTTGGCTCTCAGGCTGACCGCGTGGCGCGGGTTGAGGCGCTGGCGCGCGAGATCGCACCGCTGGTGGGCGCGGATACGGAGCAGGCCGGTTTGGCCGCGCGTGTCGTGAAATCGGACCTGCGGTCCGAAATGGTGGGCGAGTTTCCCGAATTGCAGGGGCTGATGGGCAGCTACTACGCGCGGGCGGCTGGCCTGCCCGAGGATGTGGCCCGCGCCTGTGTGGAACATTACCAACCGTTGGGGCCGTCGGACACCGTGCCGTCCACGCCTGTGTCGGTCGCCGTGGCGCTGGCCGATAAGATCGACACGCTGACCGGCTTCTGGGCGATTGATGAGAAGCCAACGGGGTCGAAAGACCCCTACGCGCTGCGGCGGGCGGCGCTGGGGGTTATTCGGTTGGTGTTGGGGAATGAGATCAGGATAGCACTAACACAACGCTCGTTTCTCGCGCTCGCCCCACACGTTGGTCGTATTGCCGCAGATCAAGACTTTGGTCCGCTCGAAGATATGCTCGGTGCTCTCGAGTCCACAATGGGCAGTGACTTCGTAGCGAAGTTCGCGACGGAGGTTTTTGAAGCCAAGAGCGCCGAACGAGGTTTCGGACAGAAACCAAGTGAAGATAGGGCCGACGTTAAGTTTGGTCTCGCGCTAACCGAGAATCTCCTCACCTTCTTCCACGACCGCCTCAAGGTTCACCTGCGCGACCAAGGCATCCGCCATGACGTGATCGACGCCTGTCTTGCCATGCCCGGCAATGATGACCTGACGCTGCTGGTCAAACGGGCCGAGGCGTTGAGTGCGTTCCTGAAAACCAGTGACGGGGAAAACCTGCTGCAAGGGTTCAAGCGCGCCAATAACATCCTGACGAAGGAAGAGGCCAGGGACGGGGTGGAATATTCCTTTGGTCCCGACCCCAAACTGGCCGAAACGGATGAGGAACGCGCGCTGTTCAAGGCCCTCGATCAGGCTGAGGCGGCGATCACCCCCGCCATGCAGGCCGAGGATTTCGCCGCCGCCATGACCGCAATGGCGGGCCTGCGCGCGCCAATTGATGCGTTTTTTGACGCGGTCCAGATTAATACAGACAACCAGATCGTGCGGCGCAACCGTCTGAACCTGCTGCACCGCATTCGCGCGACCTGTCTGCAAGTGGCCGATCTGACGCGGGTTGAAGGGTAGTGTTTGCTGCCTGATATACGATGCCCGACGACGACTAGGGGGCGTTGCAGTCTTTGACCAGCGCGGAGTCAAGGCCGAAGGCCGCCGCGCATCGCCGGGCTGCCCCCACGGCACGGCGATTGGGCTGCCCCAAGCGCTCAGATCAGATCTCGCAGGGGCTTGGCCAGCATAAAGCGCTACAGAGTAAACCTTGGATCGCCGCACCGCGGCCCGACGCTACGCGACTTTGCACCCAGCACCGCTATGTCCGCAAAGACAAGTAGAGGCGCCTCTCGTGAAAGCATCGGATAGGGCGCGGGAACCTCTCGTCATGTGGCAAACCAAGGGGCTTGGGGCAGGCGACTTGGCAGCGATAACAAATCCTTGAGTCTGTGGCGCTTTGGCCTATGCTGCGCCGCAGCCAGAAGGTGCCGTTAATGCCCAAATACCTGACCCTGACCGATTACGCCCAGATCACCGGCTCTGCCCCTATCAAGCGGCAGACACATGGCTGGCGGGCCAAGTGCCTGCAACGCCTTGTGCGGCTGGAAATGCCGGTGCCGCAAACCATCGCGCTGTCTTTTGCCGTGGTGCGCGAAATCGCAACCGGTGCGCAGATGAATCTGCGTCATTTGCTGGGGCATTTTCCGAAAGGGCAGCTTTTGTCTGTGCGCCCCAGTGCCGAGCATCCGCAATGGGGCGGGCCTGCGGCGATTCTGAATATCGGCATGAATGACGAGAAACACGCCGAAATCGCGGCAGCATATGGCGAGCCTGTGGCGACTGCGCTTTATTTGCGTTTCGTGCAATCCTATGCCGCGCATGTCGCCCATCTGGACCCCGACATGTTCGACGCGACAGAGCCGTGCTTGCCCGCGCTTCAGGCTGCCTTGCGCGATTACGAGGCCGAAACCGAAGAACCCTTTCCCCAATCGCCCGCGCAACAATTGGCGGATGTGCTGCGCTCTATGGCGCGGGCGTGGGAAGGGACATCAGCGCGGTTGCTGCGTCAGGCCAAGGGCGCACCGCTGCAAGCGGGCCTTGGGCTGGTGGTGCAGGCCATGGCGGGCGGCATTGGCGCAGGCGAAAGCGGGGCAGGGCTGATCCGCTTCATTGACGCGGAAACAGGTATGCCGCAGGTGACGGGCCGGTTCAAGTCGCGCGGCGTGCATGGGCAGGAGGCGATGAAAAACGGCGCGGATGTGCTGTATCTGACCCGTGACAAGCGCGGGCCGTCACTGGAAGAGCGCTGTCCCGAAGCCTTTGCAGAGCTTTTGCGCCATGGCGAATATGCGCGGCGTCGTTTGCGCGAGGAGATGGAGATCGAATTCACCCTTGATGATGGCAAGCTGTGGGTGCTCGATGCGGTAACGGTGCAAAGGTCGTCCCGCGCTTCGGTTCGGGTGGCGGTTGATCTGGCGAATGAGGGGATCATCGAACGCGACGAGGCGCTGATGCGGATCCAGCCCAAGGCATTGAGCGACCTTTTGCACCGTCAGGTGGATGCACGCGCGCGCACCGAAGTGTTTGTGCGCGGTATTGCGGCCAGTCCGGGGGCGGCCATCGGGCGGGTCGTCTTTTCCTCGACCGCGGCGCAGGCTTGCGCATCGCGTGACGAGCCGTGCATTCTTGTGCGGCGTGAAACAACGCCAGAGGATATTCGCGGCATGCATTCAGCGCAGGCCGTGCTGACCGAACGCGGCGGAATGACCAGCCACGCGGCGGTTATTGGTCGCGGGCTTGGCGTGCCTTGTGTGGTCGGTGCTTCGGGGATGCAGATCGACGAGCGGCGCAAGACCGTGCAGGCAGCCGGGCACACCTTGGCCGAAGGCGATATGCTGACAGTTGATGGCACCAATGGTGTCGTGTTGATCGGCGAGGTGCCCTTGCTGGAGCCTGCATTGGATGACCGCTTCACCACTTTGCTGGATTGGGCTGATGCGCGCTGTGACATAGGTATTCGTGCCAATGCCGACACGCCCGCCGATGCGCGCATCGCGCGCGGGTTCAAGGCACAGGGAATCGGGCTGTGCCGCACGGAACACATGTTCTTTGAGGATGACCGTCTGACGCTGATGCGTGAGATGATTTTTGCAGACACATCCGAAGATCGGCAAGATTCGCTGGAGCGGCTGTTGCCGATGCAACGTGCCGATTTCATTGATCTGTTCGAGATCATGCAGGGCCAGCCGGTATGCATCCGGTTGTTTGACCCGCCCTTGCACGAGTTTTTGCCGCATTCGAGAGAGGGGATGCGCTTTCTGGCCGATGCGCTGGACAAACCGCTATCCGAGATCACACGCCGCGCCGAGGCGCTGTCAGAATTCAACCCGATGCTGGGCATGCGCGGGGTCCGGCTTGGGGTGACCATTCCGGAAATCTATGAGATGCAGGCGCGCGCGATTTTCGAAGCGACTGTTGAAGTGTCGCGCCGCGCCACGCCGATTGCACCCGAGATCATGATCCCTTTGGTCTCGGCCATGCGCGAGGTGGAGTTGATCAAGTCGCGCATCGACGCCATCGCAGCAACTGTCCGGTCGCGCATGGGGGTGGATTTCGAGTATCGGATCGGCGTCATGGTCGAAACGCCCCGGGCCGCGCTTCGGGCGGGTGACATTGCCTTGCATGCCTCATTTCTGTCTTTCGGCACCAATGATCTGACACAAATGACCTATGGCTTGTCGCGTGACGATGCGGGGCGCTTCATGTCCGATTACGTGCAACAAGGTGTTTTCCCCGAAGACCCGTTTCGCACGCTTGATCTGGATGGTGTGGGCGAGCTGCTGACACTGGGTGCGGCGCGTGGCCGTAAGGCGCGCGAAGAACTGACATTGTCGATATGTGGCGAGCATGGCGGCAACCCGGAATCGATTCGGTTCTGCAGGGAACTTGGGTTCGATTATGTCTCTTGTTCGCCGTTTCGCGTGCCTGTTGCGCGCCTGGCCGCCGCGCAACTCGTCATTGAAGAGCTTGGTTGAGCCCTGAAACCAAACGGTTTTTTGAAAGTATCGGCAAGAACAAGCCAATGCGTTACCCATGCGACAGCCCCGATGATGGACCTTTTGCGACATTTCAGCTAAGTACGCTCGCGGAAATGTGAGAAGAAAAGTTAGGAGCAGGCGCAAAGTTGGTCGCCGTGCTTGATTGTATGATGAAATTTAAGGCACCCTCAGCGCATGGGCAGAACGCCCGCGACTTGGATAGCGCTTGGCGCAAGCTGTCATCTTGGGCTGCGCGCTTCAACACAACACATGGTCGGGTAGGGGTGTTTTCGGTTTGCGTCATAGGGGCGCTGACACTGCCGCTAAGTGTTGGATCGCAGGCGCAGGATGCGACCTTGAGTGAGGATGTGCAATCGAAGCTGGTCCTTGCATCTGTGCAGCATTCCAACCCCGTCATACGCAATTCCGTTATAACCGATGTTGCGCCCCCGCGCAGCCCCAGTGTGGTGCAGGCCGCCTTGACGTTGCGGGTCGCGCGCCCGGAACCTGCGCCACAACGGCCAGACGGATTGACCAAAGCTAAGGGAAATAGACTCGATTCAACCGACATCGCAGACACGCTGTCGAATTCGCCCCGCCCAAGACCCCGCGATGAAGCGGCTTTTGCAACGCTTTCATTGCTGGATGTTCGGGTGTCGACACAAGGTGCGGGGATCGCGAGCCCCAGCTTGGATCGGTTGCTTGCCCCACTTGCATCTGCGCGGCCCAAGCTGCGCCCGGCGTCCATCGAACGCCGCGTTGTCCAGTATAGTGACAGATGGCTGCGCACCCTAGATCTGCGCCCGCTGGATGAAGAAAAAGCCTGCCTTGCGACAGCGATCTACCACGAGGCGCGCGGCGAAAGCCTGCGGGGCCAATTCGCCGTGGCAGAGGTAATCCTGAACCGTGTCGACTCGCGCAAGTTCCCGAATTCCGTCTGTGCTGTTGTCTATCAGGGGGTTCGCGAAGGCCGCTTTGGGGGCTGCCAGTTCAGTTTTGCATGTGATGGCAATTCGGAAGCCATGCCAAACCGGGGTGCCGCATCCCGCGCGAAGCGGATTGCACAGGTCATGGTGGATGGCGGGCATCGCGGGCTGACGCAGGGCGCGCTGTATTTCCATACGACAGCTGTAAACCCGGCATGGGCCAACCGGTTCACGCAGACCACGCATATCGGCGCACATCTGTTCTATCGCGGCTGATCCGCCAGCGCATGTCGTATCCCGGCATCGCTATGGCGCGATTGCGCGTTGTGTTGCGCGATCAAGGCGGTAAAAGGGGCCATCCGCGCCGAGAGAGACTGCATGACCTCTGATATACGACTGGCCTTTGCCCATCCTGAAGCCCGCGCCGAAGCCTCTGCGCCTGCTGATCCGCGTGACCGGATTAGCGTACGTGACCATGTTGTGCCTGTCGAGATAGGTGCGTTTCAGGCTGAAAGAGGGCACACGCAGCGCGTGCGCTTCAATGTGGTCGTGGAATTGCGCCCGCATCCGGCCCCGGTTGAGGATGATGTGGACAGGATCCTGTCCTATGACCGGATCACAGAGGCGATCGCCGCTGAACTGGCCGCCGAACGCCTGAATCTGTTGGAAACGCTGGCTGAACGTATCGCAGAGCGTGTCTTGCTGGAACCTCAGGCGATGCGGGCCTTTGTGCGTGTGGAAAAGCTGGACCGTGGCCCCGGTGCGCTGGGGGTCGAGATCGTTCGTAATCGTGCGGCCCAGCCCTTGCGTGCGCTGGATACCAAGGGTGTAGAGACTGCGGTGCACCCTCTGGTCGTGTATCTGGATAATGTCACGATTGATGCGCCTGATCTTGCCGCAAGGCTTGACGGGCTGTTGGCGCAGGGGTTGCCTGTCATTCTGTGTGTCGGAATGCCGCCCCAGTCTGTTGCCGCGACAGGCCATGCGGCTGTGCAACGCCGCATCAACCTGCTGGCGATTGAACAGAACGCGTGGCGGCTGGCGGCGAAGGATCCGCGCTGTGTTGTTGTGTCCAGCCGTACCGAGATTGACTGGGCCATGAAGCAGGGCCAGATGATCGTATGGGCACCGTCAAAACTGATCCTCGATTCCACAGACAGCCCTGATGGCCCGGCGCAAGACGGTCTGGCCCTTGCGCTTTGGCTGGCAGAACATGTTGCCGCCGCAAAATTGTTGATGCCCGAGGGGCTTCGTACGCCCCCCGGCAGCCATGTGCCGCAAGAGTATTTGCCGCGCTAAGGCTTGCGTGACGTGCGCGCTTTGGGCAAAGAGCGGGCATGACATACCATTTACCAATTTTGCGCCCCGCCGCGCTTGCTTCGTCTGAAATGCCTGCCCTGCGCGGGCAGCATGGCCTTTGTATCGCCGCGATGGCGGAAATCACGCGCGATGGCGATTGGATCGAACGTGGCTTTGAGGCCGCGCAGGACAGCGCGCTTTTGACAGGTCTTCCGCCGCTATGCGGCCTGAACCTTGCGCAGCCAAGGATCATGGGCATCGTGAATGTAACACCTGACAGTTTTTCCGATGGCGGAAAATTTCACAGCTTTGACAACGCACGCGCACAGGCGCGCCGTCTGGTCGAAGATGGGGCCGATATTCTTGACATCGGGGGCGAGTCGACGCGCCCCGGCGCTGAAGAGGTTCCCATCGAGGAAGAGATCGCGCGCACCGCGCCGCTGATCCGGGCCTTGCGCGCCGACGGGTTGCGTGTTCCCATTTCGATAGATACGCGCAAGGCCGCTGTCGCGGCAGCTGCACTGGATGCGGGCGCTGATCTTGTGAATGATGTTTCAGCCCTGACATGGGATTGTGACATGGGGCGCGTTGTGGCTGAAGCGGGTGTGCCCCTTTGCCTGATGCATGCCCAGGGCACCCCCCAGACCATGCAAAACAACCCTGAATACAATGATGTAAGGCTGGATGTGTATGACTGGCTGGAACAGGCCATCCACCGCGCAGAAGCGTCAGGGGTGGACCCTGCCAAGGTCATTGTTGATCCCGGAATCGGCTTTGGCAAGACGCTTGAGCATAATCTTGCATTGCTACAATCATTGGCGCTGCTTCATCAGACCGGATGTGCTATCCTTTTAGGTGCGTCGCGCAAGCGGTTTATCGGCACGCTTAGCGGGGTCGAGGCTGCTGCTGATCGGGTCGCGGGGTCTGTTGCTGTGGCTATGCTTGGTGCAGGGCAGGGCGCGCAGATCTTGCGGGTTCACGACGTGGCAGAGACACGGCAGGCGTTGTCAGTTTGGCAGGCGCTCAATAACAAGATAGATGAGGTGCAGTGATGACACGCAAGCTCTTTGGCACGGACGGGGTCCGCGGTACTGCCAATACCTATCCTATGACCGCCGAGATGGCGTTGAAGCTGGGGGCTGCAGCAGGCCGCCACTTCCGGCGCGACGGCTCGAACGGGCACCGCGTGGTGATCGGCAAGGACACGCGCTTGTCAGGTTACATGATCGAAACTGCACTTACAGCGGGCCTGACCTCAACCGGTATGAATGTGCTGCTTCTGGGGCCAGTTCCGACCCCGGCGGTGGGCTATCTGACCCGTTCGATGCGGGCAGATCTGGGGATAATGATTTCAGCCAGTCATAATGCGCATCAAGATAACGGCATAAAATTCTTCGGCCCTGACGGGTTCAAACTGTCAGATGCGGATGAAGAGGCCATCGAAAAGATTACCGAGGGCGAGATCGCTCCGGCGCAGCCTGCCAATATCGGGCGGGCCAAGCGCATCGACGATGCGGGCGGGCGCTATGTCGAATATGCCAAGACCACGCTAATCCGCGGCACCCAGTTGAACGGGCTGCGCATTGTGCTGGATTGCGCGAATGGTGCGGCCCATCGCGTGGCCCCGCAATTGCTTTGGGAATTGGGCGCGGATGTTATCCCGATTGGCACCAGCCCGAATGGTCTGAACATCAATCTGGACTGCGGATCGACCCATCCGCGCACCTGCGCGGCCAAGGTGCTGGAAACAGGTGCAGATCTGGGCATCACGCTGGACGGCGATGCTGACCGCGTGATCCTGATTGATGAGCGCGGGCAGATCGCAGATGGCGACCAGATCATGGCGCTTTTCGCCCGCCGCTGGGCCGAGGCTGACCGTCTGCGCGATGGTGTGCTTGTGGCCACGGTCATGTCTAATCTGGGCCTAGAAAACTTTCTGCAAGGGCATGGCCTGCGGATGGAACGCACCGCAGTCGGGGACCGTCATGTGGTCGAGCGGATGCGTCAGGGCGGCTGGAACCTTGGCGGTGAACAGTCCGGTCACATTGTGATGACCGATTACGCCACCACGGGCGATGGCATGATCGCCGCATTGCAGTTTCTGGCCGCGATGGTCGAGACAGACAGGCCTGCCTCCATGCTGACCCGCAGTTTCGAGCCTGTGCCGCAAATGCTGAAAAACCTGCGTTATGCGCCGGGTGTGGACCTTCTGTCCAAGGTCGAAGTGCAGACAGCGATTGAGGATGCAAAATCGCGGCTGAATGGGCGTGGTCGCTTGTTGATCCGCAAATCCGGTACTGAACCTCTGGTTCGCGTCATGGCAGAATGTGATGATGAAAGCCTGCTGAACGATGTGGTGAATGGCATCATCGCCGAAATGGAAGCTGTCGCCTGAGGGGCACGCGGGACAAAGCTTGCACTGTCCCGCATAACCCTGTGCTTAATGGCTGGGTCCATCAGGTGCAGACCCATTCCCCTGCGCACCATTGGCTGCTTTCTGCGAAGCCTCACCCACCAGATCGCGCGGCAGGATCAGGTTCAAGACGATTGCGATGGCGGCAGCAGGCAGAATGCCTGATGTCAGCAACACCCGCGGGGTATCAGACAGGTGTTGCAGGGCTGTCGGTTCCAGTTGCAGGCCCAGCCCCAAGGATAGCGCAATTGCAAAGATCACCATATTGCGGCGGTTCCACAGCACATCTGACAGCATTGAGATGCCTGCCGCAACCACCATGCCGAACATCACGATGACTCCGCCGCCTAACACTTCGATCGGGATGGTGGAAATGACCGCGCCGACTTTGGGAAACAGGCCCGCAAGGATCAGGAAAAGGGCGCCTATGGTGACGACATGGCGGCTCATGACACCGGTCATGGCGATCAGCCCGACATTCTGGCTGAAGCTTGTATTGGGCAGCGCGCCGAAAAGGCCCGATACGGCAGTGCCAATGCCGTCGGCATAGGTCGCACCCTCGATCTCGCGCTCGGTGGCTTCGCGTCCGGCGCCGCCTTTGGTAATGCCCGAGACATCGCCCACAGTCTCAACCGCCGAGACGAACGCCATCGCACAGAAACCGATGATCGCGGCGGCCGTAAATTCCAGCCCGAAATGCAGCGGGTTGGGCAAGGCAAAGGGCGCGGCCGTCCTAATGGCGTCGAAACTGACCATGCCAAGGGCATAGGCGACAACATAGCCTGCCATCAGACCCAGCAGCACGGCAGAGACAGACAGCATCCCACGCGCAAAGAATTTCAGGCCCAGCGTCACAAATATCACCACCAGCGCGACTGACCAGCTTTGCAAATTGCCAAATTGGTCGGTGCCCATTGCCGGGACCCCGCCCGCCGCATATTGCACACCCACCCGCACCAAGGCGAGGCCGATCATCGTGACCACAAGCCCGGTTACCAGCGGCGGCAGCGCAAAGCGGATGCGCCCGATCACTGTGCCAAGTGCGGCATGAAACAGCCCGCCGACCAATATACCGCCCATGACAGCGGCCATCGCATCAACCCCTTTGCCGGCAACAAGCGGGATCATGATGGGGATGAAGGCAAAGGATGTGCCCTGAACGATGGGCAGGCCAGCCCCGACAGGGCCAAAGGTGATTGTCTGCAACAGCGTTGCGACCCCTGCAAAGAACATCGACATTTGCAACATGTAGATCAGGTTGGGAAAGTCGGGTGAACCAGAACCGAAGCCAAACCCTGCCGCCCCCGCGACGATGATGGCAGGTGTCACATTGGAGACGAACATCGCCAAAACATGCTGCACACCCAACGGCACCGCCTTGTAGAGCGGTGGGGTATAGTTTGGATCGCGCAACTGTGCGGGGGTACCCAAAGTCGAGTCTGCCATTCTCTCGTTCCTCTCGATAGACAGCAAAACACATTCGCCCAAGGGCGTGGTTTTCGGCTGTGTGTCCTTGCAGGGGCCGCTCTCCTCCTCAGCGCGGCCCCTGCACTTTCCATGGGGTATCGAACCAGTATTCCTGCAAGTTCGGCGTACTCCCGATCCGGTCGATCACAGCGAACCGTCCCGGGCTCGCAAGCGGGGTCAGGACGCCATGCCAGATGTTACGATGAAAATTCAGCGCCTGCGCCCCGTTTGTGATGAAGGCACGCGGTGTGCCGGGCTGCGTGCCCAAATCTTCAGCGACGATGACCAGAAACGGGTGCTCATGCATCGGTATAAAGGCCTGCGAGCCATCGGGGTGACGCTCGACCATTTCCAGCAGGTAGGGCAGGGCGCGGGGCTGTGCGTCAAAAACCGAGATGCCCGCACGACCACCGGCCCCGAAATCCAGCCGTGCGCGGTCATGAAACCGGCCACAAAGCCCCTGATTGATCAGTTTGTCAGGCGCGCCCGCAACGTCCAGCACATCACCGAAAGGCGCGAACGCCTCTGGGGTCAGGGGGGTGGCGGTCAGGGTCTGCATCACGTCTGGCTCCGGTTTGTGTGGCGGCGTGGGATTGAGTATTTTGGGCAAGAAAATGCGATCAGGGCAGGATTTCCTTCAGCCGCAATTCGGCAATGCGTTCGACTTGTCGGCAGGCCGTGGCGAATTCGGTTTCCGTGTCATTGGCAAGACGGGCCTGAAACGCGCTGAGGATCGTGGCCTTGGTGTTGTCACGGACGGCGATGATAAAGGGAAAGCCGTGCTTGTCGACATAGGCCGTGTTCAGGCTTTGAAACAGGGCACGTTCGTCATCGGTCAATGCATCCAGCCCCGCGCTGGCTTGTTCTTGCGTGGATTCGGCTGTCAGGCGTTTTGCGGCAGCCAGCTTTCCGGCGAGGTCAGGATGCGCGCGCAGGACGGCCAAGCGGTCCTCCTGCGGTGCTGATCGGAACACCCTTGCCAGTGCATTGGCAAGCCCTGTGGCGCTGTCATGCGCTGGGCCAAGTTCCAGATCAAAGGCGCGTTCGGCGACCCATTGGGAATGTTCATAGATGCCACCGAAACGGGTTACGAAATCCTCTTTGCCCATCTGGCTGGGACGAGGGAGGCGCTGGTGAGGATGGGTCTTTGCCCAGTGTTGCGCAATGTCGATGCGCCGCGCAAACCAGACCCCGTCATGCGCCTGCGCATGATCCAGAAAGCGCATCAGTCCTGCGATCTTGCCCGGACGCCCGATCAGGCGGCAATGCAGCCCGATCGACAACATCTTGGGCGCGCCAGCCTCGCCTTCGGCATAGAGCACGTCGAAAGCATCCTTGAGATAGGTTTCGAAATCCGCACCTGTCACCCAGCCCGGCGCGGTGGCAAAGCGCATGTCATTGGCTTCCAGCGTGTAGGGTAGGATCAACTGGTCGCGCGGTCCGAATTCCATCCAATGCGGCAGGTCATCGTCATATGTATCAGAAATCCAGTCAAACTGCCCCGTCTCTGCGGCGAGGCGCACAGTGTTGAGTGAGGCGCGCCCCGTATACCAGCCGCGCGGAGGGGTGCCCAAAACCTCTGTGTGCAGGCGGATCGCTTCTGCAATCGCAGCGCGCTCTTCTGCCTCAGGCATGTCACGATGCTCTATCCATTTCAGGCCGTGGCTGGCCACCTCCCAATCGGCCGCTTTCATTGCGGCGACCTGTTCTGGATTGCGGGCCAATGCCGTTGCCACACCGTAAATCGTAACCGGCAGGTTCCGCGCTGTGAACAGCCGGTGCAGCCGCCAGAAGCCTGCGCGCGCGCCATAGTCATAGATCGATTCCATGTTCCAGTGGCGCTGGCCGGGCCAGGGGGCCGCGCCCGGAATGTCAGACAGAAACCCCTCGGAGGCCGCGTCGCCATGCAACAGGCAATTCTCGCCGCCCTCTTCGTAGTTCAGCACCAGCGAGATGGCGAGCTTTGCGCCATTTGGCCAAGCGGCATGGGGTGGCGTCGCGCCATAACCAGTCAGGTTGCGGGGGTAGCGTTTCACAAGGACCTCCGGTGTGTCGGTTTGATTATGTGATAAAGCAGAATAATCATTTCCGCTTTCTGTCAATTTTTGAAAGACCTCAAGTCAACTGAAGGTGCAAGGGGCTGGCATGTCGTTGACTTGCGCTGCAAGATTGGGCGAACTGTATCTTGAAGGAGAGTGTCATGACAGGTTTCCTGACGACCCATGTTCTGGACACTGCGCGCGGGTTGCCCGCAGCGGGGTTGAAGGTCACGCTGTATCGTTTGACGGGCAACACGCGCGAAGAATTGGCGCAGTATGTGACCAATGCAGACGGACGCACGGACGCGCCTATCTTGCCGCAGGACAAATTCGCCACCGGTAAGTATGAACTGCTGTTTGCTGCCGGGGATTACCTGCGCGCGACGGGGCAGGCGGGGGTGGATCCATTGTTTCTGGATGAGGTCCCGATTCGTTTTGGGATCAATGACCCTGACAGCCATTATCATGTTCCGCTTTTGCTATCGCCCTTCGGCTTTTCTACCTATCGCGGCAGTTGAGCAAGTCGCGCCTCCGCGTCTGCCAACGCGGATTTGATACGCGCCGCGATGAAATCGGTGAATATCGTCACCTTCGGGTCGCGCAAGCGCCGGTGCGGCGTCAACGAGGCCAGTGTCACCGGCACCGGGGGGGTCGCGGTTGCGACAGGCACCAAAGTGCCCGACAGCAGATGATCTACGACTTCGAAGACCGGTTTCATGATGATTCCCCGCCCGGCGAGTGCCCAGGTGGTCAGCACATCGCCGTCATCGGATTCGAATGGTCCTGAAATCTTGAAGCGCTGTGGTCCTTCCGGTGTCTGCAACCGCCACTGAAACTCTCGCGCGCCGGGAAAGCGCAGGTTCAGGCAATCATGACGGTCGCGCAGCAAATCCTCACCGTTCTCGGGCAGGCCACGCTGCGCGATATAATCGGGTGCGGCACACAGGATGCGCGGGCATTCTGCAATAACCCGCATTTTCAGCGCCGAATCTTCCAGCGGGCCGAGGTGAAACGCGACATCCAGCCCCTCGGTGGTCACATCGATACTACGGTCCGACAGGCGCAAGCGCAGCTCGATTTCGGGGTTTTCATCCTTGAACACCGGCACATGCGGGGCAATCAGCCGCCGGCCTATGCCCAGGGGGGCTGCCACAAACAACATGCCGCGCGGTTGTGCTGTGGCATGGGTCAAGGCACCCTCTGCCTCTGCCACTGCATCAAGGATTTTCAGAGCACCATCGTAGAACAACTGACCGTTCGACGTGGGTTTGAGTGATCGCGTGGTGCGGTTGAACAACCGCACACCAAGATGCTTTTCCAACTCTGCAATCCGGGCCGATGCCACGGCAGGAGATGTGCGCTGGTCGCGCGCCGCTGCCGACATGCTGCCCAATTCATGCACACGCACAAACATTCTGACATTGCTAAGATAGGCCATGATGATTTTCAGGATGAAATTGAAACTGCTGGGTGTTTTCATGGATTAACAGAAAGTGGTGCGCCAGTATAGGGTGATGCAACACGCGTAGAACAAGGGTGAATAGAATGTTGGAACTGGCTGTCTGGGGGGCATGGGCCGAATTCGCAGTGCGCTGGTTACATGTCATAACGGCGATTGCATGGATCGGGTCCAGTTTTTACTTCATTGCGCTCGATCTGGGCCTGCGCAAATCACCGGACCTGCCCAAAGGGGCCTATGGTGAAGAATGGCAGGTGCATGGCGGCGGGTTTTATCACATTCAGAAATACCTGGTCGCGCCCGACCGGCTGCCTGAACATCTGATCTGGCACAAATGGCAAAGCTATGTCACCTGGTTGTCAGGCTTCGCCCTGCTGGCATTGGTCTATTATGTCGGTGCAGAATTCTACCTGATCGACTCCTCTCGTATGGACCTTGCAGTATGGCAGGCCATAGCCATCTCCATTGCCTCGCTTGCTGTGGGCTGGGTCATCTATGATGGCCTGTGCAAATCGCGCTTTGGCGAAGACAATACCCGCCTGATGGTGCTGTTATTCGTGCTGCTGGTCATCATGTCATGGGGCTACACGCAAGTTTTCACCGGGCGTGCGGCCTTGCTGCATCTGGGCGCTTTTACGGCCACGATCATGTCGGCCAATGTCTTCATGATCATCATCCCAAATCAGAAGATTGTGGTGGCTGATCTGCGCGCGGGCCGCGTGCCCGATGCGAAATATGGCAAGATTGCCAAGCAACGATCAACCCATAACAACTACCTCACCCTGCCTGTCATTTTCCTGATGCTGTCCAACCACTACCCGCTGGCTTTCGCGTCAGAATTCAACTGGCTTATCGCAGGGCTAGTCTTTCTCATGGGGGTGACGATCCGGCATTTCTT
Source organism: Roseinatronobacter bogoriensis DSM 18756 (assembly GCF_004366635.1). Classification (GTDB taxonomy): domain Bacteria; phylum Pseudomonadota; class Alphaproteobacteria; order Rhodobacterales; family Rhodobacteraceae; genus Roseinatronobacter; species Roseinatronobacter bogoriensis. The sequence goes on from NZ_SORN01000004.1 coordinate 27,686, forward strand.
TAACACCCTGCATATGGGGGGGGGCTATAAGTGGTGGACATGGGGTGCCACAACCGCACTCTTTGTCGCTATCATTCTGTTCTCGACCTTGGGTCAGACTCGCAGTGACGATGAAGACCTTGCCAGCTTGCCCCCGTCAGTTTTGCGCTTTGCCGAGGATGCACAGTTCGAAGATGTCTATTGGACTGTGGTCGGCCATTGCTCCATGTGCCATGCTGAAGAACCGCTCTGGCCGGGGCTGCACTGGGCCCCGAAAGGCGTGAAGCTAGAGACAGAGGTGCAGGTCGCGCGCGCGGCGCAAACAATCTACCTGCAATCGGGCATCAGCCATGCCATGCCGCCCGGCAGCACTGTCCTGATGGATGCCGAAGCCCGACAGGAGATTGCCGAGTGGTATCGTCGTGTCACGGGATCGTAACATTTTCTTGCTGAAAATACTCTGGGGGAGACCCGCGAAGCGGGCCGGGGGCAACGCCCCCCATCACATAGAACTTGAAAGCCCCGCCTGCAAAGGCGGGGCTTTCGCTATCTGATCAAGCGGGGCTCACCCAATGGCCGCGCGCTTGATCTCGTCATCAATGAAGGGAACATATTGCGCGAAATTTTCTGCAAACATGGCCACAAGCTTTGCGGCCTGATGATCATAAGCCGCAGGGTCGGCCCAGGTCCGGCGCGGGTCAAGCAGGACATCTGCCACGCCCGGCACGGCGACAGGCACATCAAAGCCAAAATTCGGGTCGCGGCGGAATTCGGCGTTTTTCAGAGAACCGTCCAGCGCCGCACTCAGCAGTGCGCGTGTCGCCTTGATCGGCATACGGGAACCGGTTCCATAGGCGCCACCGGTCCAGCCCGTGTTGACCAGCCAGCACTCTGCCCCGAATTTGGCAATCTTTTCTTGTAGCAGCTTGCCATAGACTTCAGGGCGGCGCGGCATGAAGGGGGCGCCAAAACAGGTCGAGAAGGTCGGCTGAGGCTCGGTCACGCCCTGTTCTGTGCCTGCCACTTTTGAGGTGAAGCCCGAGAGGAAATGATACATTGCCTGCGCCGGGGTCAGCCGCGCGATGGGGGGCAGCACGCCGAATGCGTCACATGTCAGCATGATGATATTCTTCGGCACACCGCCCAGCGATGTGGCCGAGGCGTTCGAAATCGCGTCCAGCGGATAGGCAACCCGTGTATTTGCCGTCAGGCTGTCATCTGTGAAGTCCAGTTCCAGCGTATCGGGGTCATAGACCATATTCTCGACGACGCTGCCAAAGCGGCTGGTCGTGGCATAGATTTCAGGCTCGGCCTCGGGGTCCAGATTGATGGTCTTTGCATAACAGCCGCCTTCGAAGTTGAAGATACCTGTCTCGGACCAGCCATGTTCGTCATCCCCGATCAGGGTCCGCGCTGGGTCAGCCGAGAGGGTGGTCTTCCCGGTCCCTGAGAGGCCAAAAAACACTGCCGTGTCATTCGCATCATCCAGACCATGATTTGCCGAGCAATGCATCGGCATGATGCCTTTCTCCGGCAGCAGATAGTTCAACAGCGTGAAAACCGACTTCTTGTTCTCGCCAGCATAGGCAGTATTGGCAATCAGGATCAATTTGCGTGACAGATTCAGCGCGATCACGGTTTCCGAGCGGCAGCCGTGGCGTGCGGGATCAGCCTTGAAGCTGGGGCAGTTGATAATGGTGAATTCTGGGTCGAATGTTGCCAGTTCTTCGGCCTCGGGGCGGCGCAAAAGGTGGCGGATAAACAAGCCGTGCCAGGCCAGTTCGGTCACAACGCGCACATCCAGCCGGTGTTCGGCGTCTGCACCGCCATACAGGTCTTGTACGAAAACTTCCTGACCCTTCACATGCTCCAGCATGTCAGCATAAAGGCAGTCAAAGGCATCTGGGCTCATCGGGGCGTTGTTGTCCCACCAGATCTTGTCTTCGACATCGGCGCTGCGCACGACGAACTTGTCTTTGGGGGATCGGCCGGTATGTGTGCCAGTTGAGGCGAGGAATGCACCGCCCAGACCCAGCCGTCCTTCCCCGCGCTTCAGCGCTGCTTCTATCAAAGCTGGCTCCAGCAGGTTGTAATGTGCCTGCGAAACGCCTGTAATGCCTTGATCTTCAAGGCGTTTATTCGGGTTCACTCGTGGTGTAGTCATTTTTCACTGCTCCATGTGGCACATGATCCGTGGTTCGCACCGGGTTACGTACGGACGCGTACAACAGGCGTGACCCGCAAAGCCATGCGCCCTTGCCCTGCCTATAACACCACGATTGTGGCAAAGCATAGGCTCCTTTGGCGCAGTTAGCGCAATCAGCGGTGCGTTAGCGCAACATTCATAAATAGCTGAGATAGTAAGTGTTGCTATTTGGCATGACACGCACCGAATCATCTGCCGCCTTCGTTGTCAGATGCTGTTTTTTGTTGCTTCTTTAGGGGGTTTGCGGGATTGTATGGCAAAAATATGGCGAAAATGCCTGACAGAGCAGTGAAAAGGACAGTCACATGTCTAAAATAGCATTAGTTGATGACGACAGAAATATTTTGACATCTGTATCCATCTGCCTCGAAGCGGAAGGCTTTGAGGTTGAGACGTATAATGACGGGCAGGCCGCGTTTGATGCGTTCAGCCGCAAGATGCCTGACATGGCGGTTCTGGACATGAAGATGCCGCGCATGGACGGGATGGAGCTTTTGCAACGGGTGCGGCAGAAATCGCAGATGCCCATTATTTTCCTGACCTCCAAGGATGATGAAATTGACGAGGTTCTGGGCCTTCGAATGGGGGCAGATGATTATGTGACAAAGCCCTTTTCGCAGCGCTTGCTGGTAGAACGAATTCGCGCGCTTTTGCGGCGCAAACAGGCCAATGAAGCCGGGCCTGACGCCTCTGAAGAGGCAAAGATCATGGTGCGGGGCCAGTTGACGATGGACCCGCTTCGCCATCAGGTGAAGTGGAAAGGTGATGATGTGACGCTGACGGTCACGGAGTTCCTGTTGCTGCAAGCGCTTGCGCAGCGTCCTGGCGTCGTCAAGTCGCGCGATCAGTTGATGGATGTGGCATATGAAGACCAAGTCTATGTCGATGATCGCACGATAGACAGTCATATCAAGCGCTTGCGCAAGAAGATGCGCAATGCTGACCCAGAGTTTTCATCGATCGAAACCCTGTATGGGATTGGTTACAAGTATAACGAAGCCTGACAAAAGATCAGGCGCAGTCGTCCCAAAGTATATAGCGGGTGAACAGGTGCAGACCGAGGCTAAGGCAGCGAGAGCTGATATCCTTATTGGTGACGATTGGGTCGGACCGGGTGATGCTGTCGAGACCGAGGTGCGCGCGTCGCGCGCGCGTCGCGGGTTTCTTAGCATTTCCAGTTCCCCCTTGGCGCGTAAGATTGCCCTGTTCAATCTTGTGGCGCTTGTGGTGCTGATCCTGGGAATACTGTTTACCAATCCGTTCCGGGATTCGCTGCTGGATCAGCAGGCGCAAATGTTGGGCAGCACAGTTCAGATGGTGGCTGACATCGTATCGGTCAGCGATGACCTGGATGCGACGCGCGACTTATTGGCGAACAGGCTGACATTCGACCAGCGCTTTGAGATGATCATCGTGAATTCTGATGGGCAGGTGACGGCGCGGATGGCCGGAACCGAGTATTCCGGTAACGAGCGGTTTGCTGAACGCGCTACCCCGATCAGTGATGTGCTGGGGGCGATCTGGTCGGGAATGTCTTTTCTGACCCGAACCCAGCCTGCGTTGCCAGTCGAAGAGGCGTTTGCACTTGTCGCGCAGTCAATGTTTGACCGTAATCAGGCTGGGGAATGGGCCAGTTACACCTACCGCGACGCCACAGATGGCATGTGGATTGCCGCAAGCGCGCCGGTGATGCACGAAGGAGAGTTTCGCGGTGCGGTGTTCTTGCGCCGCAGTTCGGAAGATACCGCGTTGATGATGCGCATCGAGCGCGAGCAGACCTTACAGTTCTTTCTGATTGCCGTCATGGTCTCTATCGGGTTGAGCCTCGTTCTTGCATCGACCATCGCAAATCCACTTGCTGACCTGGCCATGGCTGCCGAATTGGGCAAGCGCCGGGATGCCCGCAAGACTGCGCCCGGCGCGCGTGTGCGCATCCCTGATCTTTCGGGCCGCCCGGATGAGATTGGCGATCTGTCACGCGCCATGCGGGGCATCGTCAATGCCTTGTATGATCGTGTCGAAGCGAATGAGCGTTTCGCGGCAGATGTGTCGCATGAAATCAAGAACCCTCTGGCGTCTTTGCGTTCGGCCGTGGGCAGTTTGCGCATGGCAAAGCGCGAAGATCACATCAATCGCTTGCTTGATGTGATCGAGCATGATGTACGCAGGCTGGACCGTTTGGTTTCCGACACGTCCAATGCGTCGAGGCTGGATTCCGAACTGGTCAAGGAAGAGCAGGAAGAATTCGATCTGGTCAAGTTGCTGGATAACCTGTGCGAACACCTCTCTCATGAAGCGCGCGAGAAAGGGGTCGAATTCATCAAGATCCTGCCCGAGGGGCCGGTGATGGTAACGGGTCTGGAAGGGCGGCTGGCGCAAGTGATTGTCAATCTGATCACGAATGCGATCTCGTTTTGCAATGAGGGTGATGCCGTCCGCGTCTGGGCGCGCCAGCGCCATGACCGGATATTGGTTGTGGTCGAAGATACTGGCCCCGGCATTCCTGAGAATGCCTTGAAGAAAGTGTTCAAGCGCTTCTACTCGGAACGTCCGCCACAGCAATTTGGCAATCATTCGGGCCTTGGTCTGGCCATCTCGAAGCAGATTATTGAAGCCCATCAAGGTGTGATCTGGGCAGAGAATATCCGTGCACAAGATGCACCCGATGACAGTCCGTCGCTCGGTGCGCGGTTTGTGGTGGGCTTGCCGTTGTGACGCTGGTCATCGCGGCAGACCGGATTCACTCTTCCGCCGTTGCATTCGAGGTAGAGGGGCAATCCGCTGGCGTGCTTATCCTTGGCCGGTCCGGTTCCGGAAAGTCAGAGCTGGCGCTGGAACTGATGGCAATTGGCGCGGTGCTGGTGTCGGATGACCAGACATTGTTGCGACGCGATGGCGCCTCGATCATTGCGCAAGCGCCCCCAACTATTCGCGGTCTGATCGAGATGCGCGGCCTTGGCATATTGCGGGCCAGAGTGCTGGATACGGCAAAGCTGGTCGCTGTCGTCAATCTGGACGAAACCGAGGCGCAACGCCTGCCAGAGCGCGTGTTTGCAGACGTGCTAGGTGTGCAGTTGCCCTGTCTTCGCAACTGCGCGAGCAGCGCTTTCCCTGCAGGGCTAAAGCAATACATCCTTTCGCAAGTGTTGCAGTATGGGCAAGGCGCCGGACCATGACGGATGCAGCGATTCAAGACAGTGACCTTGCACAGCTGGTTTTGCTGACTGGCCCATCCGGGGCAGGGCGGAGTACTGCGCTAAAGGCGCTGGAAGATATCGGCTTTGAAGCAATAGACAATATGCCCATTTCGCTCGTCCGCCCCCTTGTGGCAGCGCCGCTGGAACGGCCACTGGCCTTGGTGCTGGACCCGCGCAATCGTGATTTCTCCGTCGATGCCTTGTTGGCACTGGTGGGCGATCTGCAATCGTTGGGCCGCGTCAATCTTGATCTGGTTTTCCTTGATTGCCCGGTTCCGGTTCTGATCCGGCGGTTTTCGGAAACACGCAGACGTCATCCGCTAAGCCCGGACGGGACAGCGCGCGAAGGAATAGAGTTTGAGGCGCGGTTGCTTGCGCCGGTGCGCTTGCGGGCAGATGTGCTGATCGACACCGAAGCTTTGACCCCGCATGACCTGCGTGCGCGCATGCATGGCCTGTTCGATGACCGCGCTGGCCAATCCATGCGTGTGCAAATCGAGTCGTTTTCCTACAAGCGGGGTATTCCGGCGGGGGTTGATCTTGTCTTTGACTGCCGCTTTCTGAAAAACCCCCATTGGCAGGCCGACCTGCGCAGGCTTGATGGGCGCGATGCCCGTGTTGCGGGTTTTGTCTCGGCAGATCATCGCTTTGACGGATTTTTCCGCCGGATTCACGAATTGGTAGAAAGCTTGCTGCCCGAATACGCGCATGAGGGGAAATCACAGCTTACAATCGGGTTTGGCTGTACAGGGGGGCAACACAGATCGGTTGCAACCGCAGAAAAACTGGCAATTGCGCTTGCGCAGACGAAGTGGCAGGTGTCTAAACGACACAGAGAATTGGAACGTATCGCGACGCAGGTCGCGATTGCAGAAAACGAATAAGGTCTGTTCGTGATCGGGATCGTGATTGTAGCGCATGGTGGACTGGCGCGAGAGTATCTCGCAGCGATTGAGCATGTGATCGGCAAGCAAGACGGTATCGCAGCCATTTCCATAGAATATGATCATGACCGCAGTTCCAAGCAGGCCGAGATTTCTGCCGCCGCAGACAGGGTGGACAGGGGCGCTGGGGTTGTCGTGGTCACCGATATGTTCGGTGGTTCGCCATCCAATCTGTCATTGCCCGCCTGTGCCGGCGCTGATCGCAGGATTATCTACGGTGCAAATCTTCCCATGCTGATAAAGCTGGCAAAATCGCGTGGGTTGGATTTGCAGACAGCAACCTCTGCGGCCTTGGAGGCTGGACGCAAATATATCAATTCCATCGAGGTAGGCCGCTGAGGCACGTAAACAGGGTTAAGGCGTTAGATGACAGAGTTTGATCTTGAGATAATCAATGAAAAAGGACTGCATGCGCGCGCCTCGGCAAAGTTTGTGGAAGTTGTCGAGGCACATGATGCGCGCGCGGAGGTCATGAAAGACGGGATGAGCGTGCCAGGTGATTCAATCATGGGTTTATTAATGCTCGCGGCGTCATGCGGAACCACCATCCGGGTAAAGACAACGGGTGTGCAGGAATCGGAATTGGCCGCTGCCTTGCGAGTGCTGGTTGAAGGCCGCTTCGGCGAGAGCATGTAATCGCGCATTTACCTTGTTTATAAGGCGCAGACGCTAACGATTTATCACATCGGCGTCATGCAGGGTACCGAATCAAGTTTTCTCATGTCACCAGACGGAACCATCGCGCATGGGTTTCGTTATGGCTATGAGCGACTGTCATTCAGGCGCTTTAAGACCAATGGCGAAATTGATTGAACGATCAGGTTCGCGCTCTGGTAGAAAAAAGGAACGAACACATGAGACTATATCCGATCTTCGCAAGCACAGCAGTTGCCGGGCTTGTCGCAACCGGAGCTGTGGCAGGAGACATGTCGAAAACAGGCCCTTCGGTGCAGGAGCCCGTCGTCTCGACACCAGCCCCGCCAGCAGCGCCCGCGCGCTTTAACTGGACCGGCGGATATGCTGGTGCAGGTATTGGCTACGGCGAGATGAATTTCCGTGGTGACGGCAGCTCCAGCGATGCAGTAGCTTCGCTGTTTGCGGGTTACCGCCAAGATCTGGGCAATGTCGTATTGGGTGGTGAAGCCCTGTTCATGCCCGCCCTGTTCGGGCGTCCGACATTGCCTGGTGAAGGTGACCGGGTTGAAGGCGGCGGCGCGCTGCTGTTCACGGCCGGTGTCCCCATCTCTGCCGATTCACGCACGCTTGCCTATGCAGGTGTCGGCCCTTCGATGGTGCGCACCAGCGGGAGTGACGGGTCCGAAAACTCTTTCGGTGGCACAGCAGCTATCGGTCTGGACCACATGCTGACCGACAACATCATGCTGCGCGGTTCGGTGAACTATTCTGCCATCAACAATGTCGGGCAGGATAATGTGAACACCCGGACACTCGGCGCAGGCATTGGCGTCGGCTTCAAGTTCTAAGACATCTTGCCGCCAGATTTTGGCGGCTGTTAAGTCAGAAACGGCCCTTGCCTTCGCAGGGGCCGTTTTTTTCGCGCTAGTTGTCTTCGCCAAGTGACGGGGCGGGTTTGCTGGGCCTTTCGGGATGCGCGGAGAAGTTGAAGGGCGAGCGTACACCTTTCAGCCCATCCATGTTCAACTCCAGCCCCCGTGCGATAACCTGAGGGTCGGCGAAAACCTCGGCCATGTCGTTTATCGGGCCAGCAGGTACGCCCTGTGCCTCGCAGGCGGCAAGCAGGTCTACTTTGGCCCATTTGCTGGTTTCATCGCCGATCAATCTGGACAGCGTGTTCCGGTTGCGAACGCGTACAGGGTTGGTGCAATAGTCTGGATCATCAGCAAGCTGTTCCAGCGCCAGAATTCCGCAAAGGCGGCGATACTGGGTGTCATTGCCCGTGGCGATAATGATGTGGCCGTCACGGCAGGGCACCACCTGATATGGGGCAAGGTTCGGGTGATAGTTGCCCAGACGAGTTGGTGCTGTGCCCGTCGCAAGATAGTTCATCGCCTGATTTGCCATGATCGCGACAGCGCTATCCATCAGTGCAAGATCAATATGCTGTCCCATTCCGGTACGCGCCCGTTCATGCAGGGCGGCCAGTATCGCGGTGCTGGCATAAATGCCGGTAACGATATCTGTTACCGCGACACCGACCTTGTGTGGCATCCCGTCAGCCGGCCCGGTGACCGACATCAGGCCGGACATTCCCTGAATGATATAATCATAGCCCGCACGATGCGCATAGGGACCGGTCTGTCCAAAGCCGGTGATCGAGCAGTAGATCAGCCCGGGATTGATTGCAGAGAGGCTGGCATAATCCAGCCCATACTTGGCCAATCCGCCCACTTTGAAATTCTCGATCAGCACATCGGCATTTGCGACAAGATCAAGGGTTTTCTGGCGCCCCTCTGCTGTGCGGAAATCAGCCGTGACAGACGATTTGCCGCGATTTGCAGAATGGAAATAGGCCGCTTCCTGCACCCCATCCCGGTCTATAAAGGGTGGCCCCCAACGGCGCGTATCATCGCCTTCGGGGGCCTCGATCTTGATGACCTCTGCGCCCAGATCCGCCAGGGTCTGGCCAGCCCAAGGCCCAGCCAGAATGCGCGCCAGTTCAATGACGCGGACGCCCTTCAAAGGCCCTGACATGGTGCTTAGTTCCCCAGTTTCTCGTTCAGAATCCGCTCGAATTCGGCATAGGGCATGTTGCCGTAGGACTGACCGTTGATAATGAAGCTTGGGGTGGAACGGATGCCGTAGGTTTCGGCATTCGCTTGGTAGAATTCGGTCAGTTCCAGTGCCTTGTCTGCGTCTTCAAGGCAGGCGTTCAACTGGGCATCGTCCATTCCCGCCTGTCGGCCAAGGCGACGCAGGTTATTTGCAACCTGCACCGGGTCGTTTGATCCTGCCCAAGTGCTCTGGGTTTCATAGATCAAATCCAGCATTCCGTGATAGCGCTCTTCCCCGCCGCAGCGGGCGACCATCGCGGCCCACAGGCCATAGCGGTCAAAATACACTTCGCGCTTCAGATACAGAATCTCGCCTGTATCAATGAAGTTTTCCTTGATCTGCTGGAAGGGGCCCTGATTGAAGGTGGCGCAATGCGGGCAAGTCAGCGAAGAATACTCCACCATCACGACAGAAGCTTCCTGATTGCCGAGGGGCATGTCCAGCGGGTGAATCTGATGTTCTTCCATGACTGCGCTGGCGGCGATCGGCTCGGATGTGCCGGTTTGTGTGGTATACCACCACCCCCCAGCGCCCAAAGCGGCCACAACGGCAAGGGCGGGCACGAGTGTCTTGTTCATGTGTAGTTTCCTTTTGTGTTCTGCGCCTTCGATAAGACATTGCAGGCCAGTCGTTCAAGGGCAGTGCGCAAACTGTCATCCTGCACGCCAGCCGCAGTTGCGGCGGCATCTTGCCGGATTTCAGGGGCAATCGGGCGCGTCCGTTTGGGCGGAGCGTGCGCGAATTCGGCTTGTCCGTCTGCAAAGCCGGATGCAGCAGTCTGGGTCAGGGTAATCCGGGCGATGGCATTGTATCCGTAGCAGGCATTCACCTTTTCGCGCAGTGCAGGCAGTTGCATCTGCAACATTGGCCCCGCTGCCCCGGTGGTCAGCAGGGTCAGATTGGCCCCAAGGCCCCCTTTGCCATAGCTGATCTTTACGGGACGACTGATCCGGGCGATGTCCGCGCCCGCAATCTCTTCCCAATGTGTCAGCAGGCGCGACACTGCAAAGCCGCGCGACTCGCCCGCCTTGCGGATTTGCGTGTCCATCAGCTTTGACGCAGTTTCAAACCCGCGCGCGCGGCGCGAGGGTGGCGTATAGGGGGCAGATTTCTTTGCCATATTGTAGTGCCAGCCCTTGCAGTGATTGGTGTGTAGTTTACCCTTTGGCACTGGCAAATCCAGTGGGTCGGCGTAGATTTCATCAGGGTAAAGCGTAACACATGCGTGACGGGTGCGACACTCAGATATCTGACAAGTTGATGGCGTGGTATGATCGACATGCCAGGGACTTGCCTTGGCGCGTGCCGCCAGGCAGCACTCAAATGCCTGACCCGTATCGAATCTGGCTGTCGGAAGTAATGCTGCAACAAACCACTGTGGCGGCTGTAAAGGCGTATTTTCATCGCTTTACAGAGCGCTGGCCCACAGTGCAGGCACTTGCGGCGGCGCGTGATGAGGATGTGATGGCTGAATGGGCTGGGCTTGGCTATTACGCCCGGGCGCGCAACCTGCTGAAATGTGCGCGCGAAGTGGCGCGCATCGGGGAATTTCCGCGCAGCCGTGAAGGGCTGCAAGCTTTACCCGGTATCGGGCCATATACCTCGGCGGCGATTGCGGCCATTGCATTTGAACAACCTGAAACTGTGCTGGATGGCAATGTCGAGCGCGTGATGGCGCGGCTGTTTGATGAACACACACCCTTGCCACAGGCCAAGCCCATCCTGACCGAATATGCCGCCAGCTTGACCCCACAGCACCGGCCCGGCGATCATGCGCAAGCGGTGATGGATCTGGGCGCCACGATCTGCACGCCGCGCAACCCGGCTTGCGGCATCTGTCCGGTCATGGTGCATTGTGCGGCGCGCGTGGCGGGCACCGCGCCAGCCCTGCCGCGCAAAACCCGAAAACCCGCAAAGCCGGTGCGGTTGGGTATTGCCTATCTTGGCCGGCGGGTCGATGGCGCATGGCTGATGGAACGGCGCCCGCCGCAGGGGCTGCTGGGCGGCATGTTGGGCTGGCCGGGCAGTGACTGGACCGAAGCCACACCAGCAGACATCCCCCCGCAAAAAGGCGAATGGCACGCCTTGCCCGAAGAGGTGCGCCATACTTTCACGCATTTTCATTTGCGCCTAAGTCTGCGCGTGGCGCATCTGCCGTTATCGGCCACAGGAAATTTCATCCCGGCCAGTGAATTCAACCCCGCTGACCTGCCCACGGTGATGCGCAAGGCGCATAAATTGGCAACAGCACATCTTGACCTATCGGAGGCATCATGACCGACGCATCAAGCGCGACCGACAATTACGTTCTGACCCACACAATGCTGCGCATCAAAGATCCCGCGCGGTCGCTGGAATTCTACCAGCAGGTGCTGGGCTTTCGGTTGCTCAGCAAGCTGGATTTCGAAGAGGCGCGCTTCTCGCTGTATTTCCTGCAACCGCGTGGGCATTCGGACAGCGCGGATGGCACGTTAGAACATACATTCAGCCGCATGGGCCTTTTGGAACTGACCCATAACTGGGGCAGTGAAGACGATGACACGCAGATGCATTCCGGCAATTCGACGCCCAAGGGCTTTGGCCATATCTGTCTGGCTGTCCCCGATATTGCCGCCGCCTGTGCTCGGTTCGAAGAGATGGGGGTTCAGTTCCAGAAACGGCTGGGTGAAGGGGGGATGAAAGAGATCGCATTCATTCTCGATCCCGATGGGTATTGGATCGAGATTGTTCAGCCCTCGCTGATGGATGGGCTGCTTGCGAAATTCAAAGCGTAAAACTGTCGCAGTCGTGCCATGCTGCCTTTGGTCACACAATAGGTTATCTGTAATACCGTGTTGTAACGTTGGAGCGGCGTGTCGTGTCGTCAGATCAATTTCATAAACTAGCTTCCGCCTTGCCCTTCTGGGTTTCCTTAGGGTTCTTGCCGCTTATCGCGCTGTCAGTTGCTTTGGGCGGGTGGTGGTTCATTCTGCCTGTCGCCTATGGCTGGTGGGCGTTTACCCTGATTGATTTCATCACCGGGCTGAGTGACGATAACCCCGACACGGAAACACCGCTGAAAGACCTGTTCTGGTATCGGTTCATCACACTGATCTGGTTTCCGATACAGATCGTGACGATCTTCACGGTAATCTGGTGGCTGACAACGCGCGCGCAGCTCAACTGGTGGGAAGATCTGGGCATCATGTTCGGTGTGGGGGTCATGTCGGGGGTGATCGGTATCGTCTATTCGCATGAATTGATGCACCAGAAAACCCGGCACGAGCGATGGCTGGCGGATCTGATTCTGGCAACGGTCCTTTACAGTCATTTCCGCTCAGAACATCTGCATGTGCACCACCGCTATGTCGGCACCCCCCGCGACCCTGTGACTGCGCGCTACAATGAGGGGTTCATTGCGTATTTCATGCGTGTGCTGCGCGACTGCCCGCCATCTGCCTTTCGCGCCGAGGCCGCGATGCTGGCGCGCAAGGGCCTGCCCTGGTGGCACAGGACCAACCCGTTCTGGCGCTATGGCGCTTTGCAGCTGGGCATGCTGGCGCTGGCGGTTGCCATTGGTGGCGGCTGGGGGCTGGCTTTGTTCATCTGGCAAAGCTTCGTGGCCTTCTGGCAGTTGGAATTGACCAATTACATCGAACACTATGGCCTGACGCGCAGGCACCTTGGCGATGGCAAATATGAACCCGTGCGGCCCCATCACAGTTGGAATGCCTCACACAAGGCATCCAACTGGTTGATGATAAACCTGCAGCGCCATTCCGACCATCACTACAAACCTGAACGCCGCTTTCCGCTGTTGCAGACATATGACGCGAATGCCGCGCCGCAACTTCCTTTTGGGTACCCTGCATTGACGACACTGGCGATGTTCCCGCCGCTGTTTCGTCGTTACATGAACCCGAAGGTGCGCGAATGGCGGCGGCAATTCTACCCCGATATCGAGGATTGGTCCGACTATACCCAGCACCGCACGCCAATGCCCAAAGGCGCGTCTTGAGTTACAAGGCGCACGCGCTACCTGTCCGACCATGGCACAGCAGTTGGAAATTCTGTATAATGGGCGCTGTCCGATCTGTTCGGCAGAGATTGCGCAATATCGCCGACAAGCCGAACACGCGCATGCGCCGGTTCAGTTTATCGACCTTCATGAAGCAACGCTGGCGCATTGGGGGCTAAGCGCGGATCAGGCGACGCGGCGTTTCCATGCGCGCAAGGATGGGCAGATCATTTCCGGCTTTCCGGCGTTTCTGGCGCTGTGGCGCGAATTGCCGCGCATGCGCTGGCTGGCGCGCGTGCTGGAATTGCCTGTGCTGCGACAGATGGCGGATTTCGGGTATAACAATCTTGCCGCCCCGCTTCTGTACTGGATGCATAAGCGCCGTGAATCCCGCAAGGCAGGATAGGCGAGGGGGCTGCTCAGACAAATTGCTCGCGGATCAGGCGCTCTTCCAAACCATGTCCAGGATCGAAAAGCAGTTTATGCGCAACATCGCGTGCTGATGAAATATCCACCCGCACGACATTGCGCACTGATCGGCTGTCGGCATCTGCCATGACCGGGCGGCGCTCTGGGTCCAGAATTTCAAACCGGACATGCGAGGCTTTGGGCAAAAGCGCGCCGCGCCAGCGTCTGGGGCGAAAGGCCGCAACAGGCGTCAGCGCCAGCACATCCGCGCCGATGGGCAGGATTGGGCCATGTGCGGAGTAATTATAGGCGGTGGATCCGGCAGGTGTGCTGACCATCGCCCCATCGCAAACCAGTTCATCCAGACGCTGCTTGCCATCGACAATGATCCGCAGCTTCGCAGCCTGCGCGCCTTGACGCAACAGCGAGACTTCGTTGATCGCCAAGGCCTCTGACACGGTTCCATCGCTGCGCGTGGCTTTCATGCGCAACGGGTTGAGCACAGCCATTTCAGCCTTGTCCAGCCGCTCGACCAGCCCCTCAACCTGATAGGTATTCATCAAAAAGCCAACGGTCCCGCGATTCATGCCATAGACGGGTGTATCAAGGTGCTGGGTGGCGTGCAGGGTCTGCAACATGAAGCCATCGCCGCCAAGCGCAATGATCACATCCGCCTCTTCCGCTGCCACAGTCATGTGGCGCCATGTCAATGCGGCCAGCGCTTCTTGGGCGTCCGGTGCGGCACTGGCCAGAAATGCAAGCCTTGGCGGCATGATCCCTCCTGCTTCGATCAGCCCTTTCTCGCCTGCAACCTCAGGCTTGGCAAGTCCGTTCCGATGTGCGCCATTCGGGGCTGATCGGGAACTTATTCGCGAATACGGTCGCCCTGCCAAGGCAGAATGACGCAAACAAGCCTTTGCGCCATGCACGAGATGCGCTAATTGAGCGGCAAGTCATTTTTCCAGACCCCGGAGATTGCCCCATGGACCAGACCACCAGAGATACCGGTTTCTTCACTGAAGCAGTGGAAAGCCGCGACCCCGAACTCTTCGCCGCCATGCGCGCCGAACTTGGCCGCCAGCGCGATGAGATCGAATTGATCGCGTCTGAGAACATCGTTTCCAAGGCCGTCATGGAAGCGCAGGGTTCTGTTCTGACCAATAAATACGCCGAAGGCTATCCGGGGCGGCGCTATTACGGCGGCTGCCAATATGTCGATGTTGCGGAAAATCTGGCAATCAGCCGCGCGTGCGAGTTGTTCAAATGTGGCTTCGCCAATGTGCAGCCCAATTCCGGTTCTCAGGCCAATCAGGGTGTGTTTACCGCACTGCTGAAACCCGGCGACACTATTCTGGGCATGTCACTGGATGCAGGCGGCCACCTGACGCATGGGGCCAAGCCCAACCAGTCGGGCAAATGGTTCAACGCGGTGCAATATGGTGTGCGCCGTGAAGATCTGGAAATCGACTATGACCAGATCGCCGAACTGGCGAAGGAACATCAGCCCAAAATGCTGATCGCGGGCGGTTCTGCCATTCCGCGGATCATAGATTTCGCCCGCATGCGCGAGATTGCGGATTCGGTTGGCGCATATCTGCTGGTTGATATGGCCCATTTCGCAGGGTTGGTTGCGGCAGGGCTGTACCCCTCGCCGTTTCCACATGCGCATGTTGCGACAACGACCACACACAAGACGCTGCGCGGGCCACGCGGTGGCATGATCCTAACAGATGACGAAGCACTGGCGAAGAAGTTCAATTCTGCCATCTTCCCCGGTATTCAGGGCGGGCCATTGATGCATGTGATCGCCGCCAAGGCCGTGGCCTTTGGCGAGGCGTTGCGTCCCGGATTCCGCGACTATCAGAAACAGGTCATCGCCAATGCAAAAGCGCTGGCGGACCAGTTGGAAAAAGGCGGGTTGGCCACTGTCACAGGTGGCACGGACACCCACCTTCTGTTGGTCGATTTGCGGCCAAAGGGTGTGAAAGGGAACGCGACTGAAAAAGCACTTGGCCGCGCGCATATCACCTGCAACAAGAACGGTATCCCGTTCGATTCCGAAAGCCCGACAGTCACCAGCGGGATTAGGCTTGGCACGCCCGCAGGGACGACCCGCGGGTTTGGTGAAGCCGAGTTTCGCCAGATTGCGGACTGGATCGTTGCGGTTGTCGATGGTCTGGCGGCGCATGGCGAGGATGGCAACGCTGAGGTCGAAGCGCGCGTAAAAGCCGAGGTTGCAGAGCTCTGCGCCCGTTTCCCGATTTATCCTGAGCTTTGAGCTGAGTTCGGGACTGCCTGTGCTCTCGTTCACGGCAGCAAGGAAAAAGGGGGGCTGTCTGCCCCCCCTCGCCAGCCCCGCAAGGGGGCTGGCTTCACCCCCCGAGAGTATTTTGCGCAAGAAAATGAGCGCAAAATGGCTGAAAAAAGAAGGGGCAGGGGCATGAAGCTGAATCTGCTGCGCCACGGTGCGCCGACTGAACTACCCAAATTGCTGATCGTACACGGGCTTTTCGGCTCTGCCCGTAATTGGGGGGCAATTGCGAAACGCTTGTCTGATAGCCGCGAAGTGATTTGCGTGGATATGCGCAATCATGGCGAAAGCCCTTGGGCCGATACTCATGGCTATGAGGATCTGGCGGCGGACCTGGCCGAAGTTGTGGCGCAGGAAGGCGGTAGGCTGGATGTGCTGGGCCATTCGATGGGGGGCAAAGCGGCCATGTTGTTGGCTTTGCAACACCCGGGTCTGGTATCGCGGGTGTTGGTGGCTGATATTGCGCCGGTTGCTTATGCACATAGCCAGACTCATCTGATCGAAGCGATGCGCGCCATGCGACTGTCACAGATCAAAACCCGGGCAGAGGCTGATGCGGAGTTGGCCCGCCGCGTCTCGACCCCATCGGTTCGGGCATTTCTGCTTCAATCGCTGGATTTGCGTTCCAATCCTGCGCGGTGGCGGCTAAACCTTGATGTTCTTGAGCGCGAGATGGACCGGATCACTGGCTGGCCAGAGGTCGAAGGCAAGTTTGAAGGCCCGGCGCTTTTCTTGAGCGGTGCCTTGTCAGATTATGTGCAGACCAGCCACAGGCCAGCAATCAAGGCGCTGTTCCCTGAGGCGAAATTTGCCCGTTTACCGAATGCCGGGCATTGGCTGCATGCAGAAGCGCCGCGCCCGTTCGAGGCGACAGCGCGCATGTGGTTCGCCTGAATGCGGCGACACCCGTCGGCTTGATCAGGCGTTGAGCAATTTGCGCGCAATGATCCAGCTTGCGATAACGCCAATCACAGTGCCACCTGCGGCCCATGCCAGAATTGGGTGTAATGTGTCCTGACCGATCGTCAGTGCGATTATGACGCCAATCCCGGCACAGGTCACACCGGTAATAGAAAAGACAAGTAGGAAAAGACGGGCCATTATATCCTCCGACACACAGAATTTCTGCTTCTAGTCAGACGCCGCGTCTGATTTCCTTGATCCAGGACAAATCGTGGCGGGCTGCGGCGCTGCGTCACACTGCAACCTTGCGCGCAACACGCCTGCATCCCCTTCGATTGTTTCAGGGCGCAGTCTACATCCGGTTTCTGACGCTGCTGCCTGCGCCATCGCACAGATGATCTGGCCACTCTCTTGCCCATATGCGAAGCTGTGGCGGATGATTTCAACCTTGTCCTGCCTCTTCCAGATAGTGACTTTTATCCCCTCAAATTCGGCTCTGAAATGTCCCCCTCCCCGCATGCCGGGCGAGGGAGAGTCACAAGCGACAAGCAAAATAACAACTGCCAGAAGAGAGAGGCGCATCTTTTTACCCTGAAGGCAAAGGATGAAGCGGAAGTTAATGCAAGAACAATCAATATCCGTGCATTCTCGTATTGAACTGCATTTCAAAACTGGTTATGCGTCGCGCCACAGGGTGATTAGCTCAGTTGGTAGAGCGCTTCGTTTACACCGAAGATGTCGGGAGTTCGAGTCTCTCATCACCCACCAGTTTAAGCAATGTCTGTTGAGTATTTCGCTTGCAAGCAGGTCATGACAGGGTGCCTGCGCCGGTAGCTTTTTTATGTTACGCGACTTAGACCACGTCGCAATCGAACAGTTAAATATCGCAATTTGCGACAATCTGGATTACTAAAAATTGTAAACTCTCGTTCGGGAGAGCGCATGTCTGTCAATTCATACCCGGTTTCAATCGGTTTGCAGTCCTGAAGATGATCCAGAATCTTAAACGGATCAAAGAGGTTTTGTGGCACAAAGCCAATATCCCCGCGCTTCTGGCGTTGGTGGTTGTGGTTGCAGGATGGGCTGTCGCTGAGACGCAGGCGCGTAATAATTACATCCAGGCCCAAAGGGCGACGATTGCGGCGCAAGTGGCTGTTTTACGCGCAGATCTGGAAGCTACGGTCAATGGGCCGATCCAACTGGTTCGAGGGTTAATCGCCGCCATCGAGACTGAACCTGACATGGATCAGACCCGCTTTGCCGAACTCGCCACCAGATTGATTGAGGGTCAGCAGTTGCTGCGGAATCTGGCTGCCGCACCGGATATGGTGATCCGGTACATGTACCCGATAGAAGGAAATGAACAAGCGATCGGGCTTGATTACAACACTGTACCCGAGCAGCGCGACGCGGCCTTGCGCGCGCGTGACCTGGGCGATCTGGTCGTGGCGGGGCCGGTTGATCTGGTGCAGGGGGGGCGCGGGTTCATCGGGCGATTTCCGGTTTATGTGCCCAACAGTTCAGGGGGACGGGACTTTTGGGGGCTGGTCTCGGCAGTGATGGATGTTGAGGTTTTGTATGCGCAGGCTGGACTGGATGATCTTCTGCCCTTTTCAGTCACACTAACGGGCAAAGATGCGACGGGCGTGGATGGGGCCACTTTCTTCGGGCCACTATTGGCACCACAAGATGCGCCAGTGATCTCGAATGTGCAACTGCCGACAGGTTCGTGGCAAATTGCAGCGCTGCCACTTGGGGGCTGGCAGACGCAGCACCCCGATATATGGGGTTTGCGTGCGCTTCTGACTTTGGCTGCGGGATTGATCCTCGTGCCCAGTATCGCGATGGGCAGATCCATGCAGGCGCGGCAACGCGCCATTTCCGATGTCGAAGACGCTTATTCTGTCCTGCAACGCCAGATGCATGATTTGGAAGCTGTGCGTGCCGCGCAGGCAGTAACAGAGCAGCGCTTGCGTGATAGCCTTGATCAGCAGCGTGAAATCACCAACCGGTTTCAAGATGTGGCCGATATCAGCCGCTCCTGGGTCTGGGAACAAGACGCGAAGATGCGGTTTACCTATATTTCTGAGTCGTTCATCCGCATCACCAAAGTCCCGGCAGATGCCATTCTGGGCCGCACAAGGAAGGAATTATATACTGATCGACCTGAGACAAAGCAGAGCGCGGACTGGCAGGAACTTGAACGGCGCGTGGCACTGCGCGAGGCATTTGTGGGGTTTCTCTACCGCGTGGTGACACCGGATGGCAGTGATTTGTGGTTCCAGATTTCTGGGACACCGATCTTTGACGCAGATGGCAGGTTTTGCGGGTATCGCGGTGCCGGTATGGATGTCACAGCAATGCAAAATGCCCGCGCCCAAGCCGAAAGGGCAAACCGTGCCAAGACGTTATTTCTGGCTAATATGAGTCATGAAATTCGGACGCCCTTGAATGGTGTTTTGGGCATGGCAGAAACGTTGCGCGATGAGTTGGCAGAGCCCTCACACCGACGGATGGCCGAGATGATCCTTAGCAGTGGTGAGGGATTGTCGCAGGTGCTTAATGATATCCTCGACATTGCCAAGATCGAATCTGGCAAGATCCAGCTTGATGATGTGGATTTTGATCCAGAGAAGCTGGTGACGGAGGTAGTGGCGCTGCATCGACCCTGTTGCGCCGAGAAGAACTTGAAGTTGAACCTTGAGGTGCTGTCATCCGGCGCGCCGAGGCTCCGGGGCGACCCTCATCGAGTGGGACAGATTATTCACAATCTTCTAGGCAATGCGGTTAAGTTTACCGATCTGGGTGAAATAACCGTAACTTTACGCATCGCCTCGACGGGTCAGATGGAAATCGTGGTGTGCGATACCGGCATCGGGATGAGCGCAGAGCAGCAGAGCCTTGTTTTCGAGGATTTTTCGCAGGCTGACGGTTCTATCAGCCGCAGGTTCGGCGGGACAGGGCTGGGTCTGTCGATTGTCCGGCGGCTTGTGTCATTGATGCATGGCAAGATAGAGGTTTCTTCAGAGTTGGGTGTTGGAACACAGGTTTTGGTGTCGCTGCCGCTGCCGCTGTCACAGGATGCATCCCCGACGAAGCTAACGGCCACGACCGACCTGACTGGCCTAAAGGTGTTGATCGCCGATGATATGCCGACCAATCAGCTTGTGGCGAAGGCGCTGCTTAAAGATACCGGTGCAATTATCACGAGTGTTGAAAATGGCGCGCAAGCGGTGGATGCTTGGATCGCGAACCAGTTCGATGTCATGCTGCTGGATATATCAATGCCAGTGATGGACGGTCCATCAGCCCTGTCTGAAATTAAACGGCTTGCCAAGACCCGCGAACTGCCGCCTCCGCCTGCGCTTGCCTTCACGGCCAATGTGATGCTTCACCAGGTTGCAGAATATCGCGCGGTCGGCTTCGCGGGCTGCATCGCCAAACCACTTCGCAAAGCTGAACTTGTCGCGCAGATCGCGGCTGCGGCAGGGCGGATATAGTCGCAAATACAATAGACCGTCTTTCTGAAAGTCGCATCAGCGCAGGCTCACGTGTGATTTTGCAATAGTTAAGACACGAGTCAGTCCCATTTTTGCCTTAATGATTGTGTTTTATCACAGGCTAATTGGCTGCGTGATACTCGGACTCCAAGACCTGCGAACACGGGGTCGCGCCTCTCCAGCCATTTATTGGATCGACAAGGAGTGGTCTGAAATGCTGCGCATAAAGATGCAAAAAGCTTTCTCCGCAATGCGCTTCTGGCGTTCAGAAGGCGGCGCGATGCTGATCTTCGGATTGTTTGTATTCATAATCATTTTGCTGGTGTCGGGCTTGGCTGTTGATTTCATGCGATATGAGAACAACAGGGTTCGTGTTCAGGCGACAGCAGATCGCGCGACACTTGCTGCGGCCACCCTTCGTGAAACAGGTGATCGCAAGGCGCTGGTCGAAGACTATTTCGAAAAAGCTGGTTTGTCGGCTTACCTCCACTCGGTTGATGTTGAAGAGGCACTGAACGCCGCAAGCGTGACAGTGCGGACCACGCCGGGGGTGAACACTCTTTTCATGCGCTGGGCCGGTGTTGACCAGCTTTCCAGTGCAGAGATCAGTTCCGCGCGCGAGGAGGTGACCAATATCGAGATTGTCATGGTGCTGGATATATCCGGCTCCATGCGGTGGTCAGATAGTCATGGGATGCCGCGGATCACCCGGTTGCGTGGTGCTGCCAAGAATTTCGTCAGCACTGTTCTGAATGATGATGCGCCCGAAGCGATCACCATCTCGATCGTGCCATATGCGGGCACCGTGAACCCGGGAAGGGAAGTGTTCGAACTGCTGGGTGGGAACGCCTGGCATGATTATTCGCATTGCCCGGATCTGCCCAGAAGCGCCTTTGGGTCTACCGCCTTGCCAGACGCCAGTTCAATGCCACAGGCGCCCCATTTCATGTACTGGCCGACAGACACGGGGATGGATTGGGGCTGGTGCCCGATCGAGGCCAATTCCATCCTGTATCACAGCAGCTCGAAAGAAGATTTGCATGAATATCTTGACAATTTGCGTCTCCACGACGGAACCGGCACGCATTATGGAATGCGTTGGGGTGCCGCCTTGCTTGACCCGTCAAGCCAGTGGCTGACAACAGCACTTGCGGCAAGTGGAACAGTGGATAGCGCATATATAGGCCGCCCCGCTCCATGGGACGATCCCGATACCCTTAAGGTCGTAGTCTTGATGACGGATGGCATGATCACCGAGCAGTTCCGTCCAAGACGGCCAGGCAGCAGTATTTTCGGACGCGATGGCATTGAGCCCACAGAGGAGGAGCAGGATAAACTGAACAGCCTGCACATTACTCACCAGTCGCTCAGCAGTTATCGGCAGCGAATCACTACCCAAGGCCAGAATTCGGCGGACTTCGACACAGCCTGCGAATTGTCCAAACAACGTGAGGTCATCATCTACACCATCGCCTTTGAGACCAACACCCAAGGCCAGAACGAAATGCGGGAATGTGCAAGTGGCTCGGGTCGCTATTTCAACGCTGTCGGACTAGAGCTTGACGCGGCCTTCGCTGCGATTGCGACTTCGATACAATCCCTGAGACTGACGCAATGAGGCGGGTCATGTCGTTTCTGCGCGGTGCTGATGGCTCTGCGACGGTCGAATTTGCGATCCTGTTTCCAATCGTGATCTCGATGCTGATCATGGGGGCTGAAGCCGGCTATACAGCCTTGCAGCGGATTGCGTTGGAACGTGCCGTCGACATTGCCGTGCGCGATGTGCGGCTTGGAAAAGTTGAAGAAGGCACAACTCATAACCAATTCCGCGAGCGTGTCTGCGAGCGTGCGATTTTGCTGTCAAGCTGCGAAGAGCGACTGCTTCTCGAAATGCGGACCATCAATACCCAGACCTGGAATTTTCCAAGCGAGTTGAATGCCTGCATCGACCTTGCCGCTAATATCACGCCTGTCACGCCGTTCAGCCTCGGGGCGGGCGAGAGCGTGATGTATGTGCGCGCCTGCTACCTGGTCAGCCCGATTTTTCCCACCACAGCTTTGGGGCTGCAACTTCCATTGGATAACGCAGGCATGTTTGCCCTGCGCGCAACAACGGGGTTCGTGAACGAATGATGCATCGCATTTCACATTCCATCCGGCTGTTTTTCAAGGCTTTGCATCGCAAGGCCTGGCAGTCGGAGCATGGCTCGATCAGCGTGGAAACTGTCATCATCCTGCCAGTGGTGGCATGGGCGCTTATGGCGTCGTTCACGTTCACAGATGCGTTCCGCCATCAGACGACGCTACAAAAATCAGTCTATACCGCTGCCGACCTTGTTTCCCGGGCATCGGGCACCGCATTGACACCAGAGTATCTCAACGGTGTGTACAGCTTCATGCTGCGCATCAATGATACGCCGCTGGATGTTCATCTGCGTATCACACTGATCGGTTGGGATAACGCAGAAGAAGAGTATCGCGTTATCTGGAGCTATGCGGACCAGGGGAATACAGCCACCGTGCTCGACGATACGGTTCTGAATGCAGCCTATGGCGCTCAGATCCCGAAAATCAGTGTTGGTGAAACCCTGCTTCTGACCGAAGGTTTACTGAAATACGAGCCACCGTTTCGCGTTGGTTTGCAGGCGCGAGACTTGACCGAGACAGCCTTGACCCGCCCGCGTTTCGCACCGGGCATCACTTTTCTTGACCCGAATGCCCCACCGCCACCAGAGGCATGGTGCGAATTCGTCGTCGATGCCTGCGGTATGTAGCGCGTCGAAACTGCTTTTGGTGCGCATTGTTCAAGCGCACCAGATCCTTGTCTGAAAACCTACGCCCAGCGCGTTTACTGAAACGGAAAACCAAATGACCTCTTCGATGTTAACCATGATTTCAAGATCGCCCGACTGCGCAATCAGGTTCTTACGTGACGAAGATGGCGCGATCACAGTTGACTTCGTTGTGCTTACTGCCGCGATTGTGGCCTTGGGGTCGCTTGCTGTGGGGGTGGTCAACGGTGGCACAACTGAACTAAGCGCCACGATTGACCGGGAGCTTAGCCACCCCGGCCAGATGCCGACTGGCACTGGTGGGGCGGGTGATACTGGTGGCGGTGGTGGTGCATGGCCGGGCGACACAGACCCTACAGGTGGATATAACGACATGCCGCCAATGGATGGGACGGAGGGTGAGGATCATACCGAGGCTGACGGCGGCGATGAGGGAAGCGCACCCGGCAATGACGGTGGTCCGGTCGCCGACAATACGGAGGGTGACGACACAGAAACTGGCCCTGCTGAAGATGATCCGGTCGATACGGGCGAGGCCGATGAAAGCGATGGTGGAGGGGGCAATTCGCCGGGCAATGGCGGCAACCAGAATGCCGAGGTCGATTTCACGTTTGAGGATTTGCAGCTTGGCTGTCATTGGGGCGAGCGTGCCGTTTCCCGCTGGTTGGACTTTGATCTGAGCAGACCCACGCCGTATGTCGTGTCTGGTCCCGGCAACCCTACGGCCCAGAACCACGGTGGTCAGCAAAGCCACAGGGGGGCTGTGCAGTGGGGTACAAATATTCAGGTAGACATCCCCCCGCCGGGACAAACCTATGTCGTCTTCATGGAAGTTGGGGACCGCATTGGCAGCTTGACCGTCAGTCGTGACCAGTGTGGCTGAGATGGTCAACGCAGCCTGAAGAGAAGATATTCAGTGACCGGTTCGAGGGACTTTGCGAACTTTGACCGGCGCGGAATCAAGGCCGAAGGCCGCCGCGCATCGCCGGGCCGCCCGCACGGCACGGCGATTTGGCTACCACCAGCGCATAGATTTGATCTTACACGGATTTGGCCAGCATAAAGTGCTGCAGAGTAAACCTTGGGTCGCCGCACCGCGGCCCGGCGCTGCACGGCTTTGCATCCGGTCTCAATATGTCTGCTTCTCGCGCAAAGTCGACTTGTATCACTTGTGGTGCGAGCTTGCATCGTGCGCAAAAGGCCAAATGTCATCCGCTGAACAATTGCACATGGTAAGCGGTTACTCTTGAACGCTCACATCTGCTTCCTGTCCTCGCAACGCCCCGCGCAAAGCAAGCGCCGACAGACGCGGTTTCAAGCCCTGTGCCCGCGCCAGTCCCATGCGTTCCAGCGCGGCTTGTTCCCGTTGTCCCGGCGTCCCACGCAGACCTTTCAGCATCAGCGAAAGAAGGGCAGGGGGCCAGGTGCTGGCGTGGCGCAGATCGGCCAGTGCAGGTAAAAGATGCTGCTCGATCGGCGTGAAATCCGTGCCCAATGGAAAGGATGGCAGGGCGCGCGCGCGATGGGGGGCAAGCCATGATTTAAGCGCTTGTGGTGTATTATTGCGCGCGCTATCGGGCAGGCGGTAGCTGTCGGGCAGTTTGCCCGATGCCTTGGCCTTACGCTCCAACTCTATCTGAAACCGGCTGTCAGCTATTTCCAGAAGGGCAGCGATCGTGTCCGCGTCACTTTTGCCGCGCAAATCAGCAATGCCATATTCCGTGACCACGATATCGCGAAGGTGCCGTGGAATTGTAACGTGACCATAGGAAAACCGGATATTCGAACTCAGCCCGGAACTTCCTTGTCGTGTTGCAGGTAATGTGATGATCGCGCGGGCGTCTTGCAGCGCAAAGGTTTGGGTGACGAAATTGAACTGCCCGCCAACGCCGCTGACGACCTGACCATCCTCGGTTCCATCCGAAACCACTGCGCCCAGAAGCGTTACCATCATGGCCGAATTGATGAACCGGGCATGCTGACGGGCTGCGCGTTTGGCCGCTTCGTCGCCCAGTAGGGAATTGGTGAAAGACACAGGGATCATGGCAATGCGAGCGCGGTCCTTTGCGGGCAAGTCCTTCAGCCGCTTGTAAAAATCGCGACTATCCAGAAAAAAACCCGCATGAATGGCGATACCGTCCACCTTTCGGCGGATGATTCCGCGCTCGAACAGGGCTAGCAGGCCATCGACCAGCATCTCGGTCACACTGTAGAGGCCTGTCTGAAAAGGCCCGGTTTCATTGAAGCAGGCAGCACGGGGAAAGGGGCAACTGTCCCATATCGGGCCAATCTTTGCCTCCTGCCGCAGGGTCAGGGCATGGGCAATCGCATCGCCGATCTGGCCGATCCCGATCTGCAAGGTGCCCCCATCGCGGATAAGCCGCGATGTGTGCAATGCAATGGCATGATCTTGCAAGGATACAGGTTGTTTGACGACCGAGAACAGTTCATGCGGTGGCGTATCGGGTGTTTGCAGCGTGTCGCATTCGGACAGGTCAATCTCTGCGCTTCCCGGCATGAAGGGAAGATCGTCATGCACCTGCCCGACAAATACAAACTCTGCCTTGCCCTGTTTTCTAAGGTGTAGCAGGTCGCTGGTGATGTCCGGGTTGCATGACAGGCTCAGACGGCCCTCATCATGCGCAAGCAATTGTAAAACAAGGTTTGGTTGTTGTTCCAGCAAGACATCCAGCGCATGGGTATAATTGGCAGAGACATAATTCTGCTGGGCCTGCGGCACCTTGACCCAGTTCGGGGATTGCACAAAAAACTCGGTGACTTGGATATTGTCAGGCAAGGTGCCATCGCGCAGCATGCTTGCATAGTCGATCTGTGGGTAATCGCCAAATAGCCGGTCCAGCGCTGGGGCCAAGAACCGGCGTTCCATGTCCGAGGACGGGTCCGGGCGCTCAAGTGTCAGGGCCGTAAAAATCTGTAACTGGATTGATGGGTCGTCACAGGCCCTTTGCACAAGTGCATTTACAAGGGTGACGGGCTTTCCCAGCCCAAGTGGCAAGGCCACGCGCAGATCACGCCCGACATTGTTCAGTATCCAGTCAATTACTGGCGCTTCGCTGGTGAAATGCGCGGTGGACTCAGGCATGTTTGTCCCAATAGGCATCTGGTCCAAACCGCGCGCCATGTGCCTGTTCAAGTTCTGACAAGCGCGCGCGGATGCCAGCCACTCCCCGCGCATGGGCATAATTCATCGGCCCGCCACGGAACGGCGCGAAGCCTGTGGCAAAGATCATTGCGGCATCCAGTTCCTCTTCACTTTCGACCACATCCTTGCGCAAGCATTCGGCGCAGGCGTTCAACATGGGCAGGATCAGACGGTCTGTCAGATCAACATCTAGGGCCGCATCTGACGACGGTTTTGGCGGGCCATCTGACCAGTCATAAAAGCCGCGACCGGTTTTTTGCCCCAGTTCTCCGGCCTCGACCTTGTCGCGCAGCAGATCGGGGATTCTGGCAATCGGGCGTTCAATAGACGCGTTCAGGCTTTCAGCGACATCAAGGCAAATATCCAGCCCCACCTGATCGGCCAGTGTGACGGGTCCCATTGGCATACCGAACTGCAACGCGGCCTGATCAATCCGCTCTTTTGCAACGCCTTCATCCATCAGCAACAAGGCTTCCAGCAGATAAGGCATGAGCGCGCGATTAACCAGAAAGCCGGGCGCGTCACTCACGGCGACCGGCAGCCGGTTGATGGCTGCACAAAACGCCATCAGTTGCGCGCTTGTTTCCCTGCTTGTGGTGTCATGGCGGACCAGTTCAATCAGGGGCACCTTGCTGACGGGATTGAAGAAATGTAGCCCTGCAAAGCGCGTCTTGTCCGCGACATGCGTGCGCAGTTCCGACAGTTGCAGGCTGGATGTATTGGTTGCCAGAATTGCGTGCGGGTTCATCTTCTGGCTCAGCTCGGTAAATATCTTGGCTTTTGCCTCCGTATTTTCTGGCCCCGCCTCGATGACAAGGTCGGCATTGCGCAGACCATAGCCTCTCGGGTCAGGCATGAGGCGGTCCAACGTGTCGCGCGTGGCGCGCCTGTCCTTGTGGTTGTCTGCGCAAATCCGGGTGGCGCGATAAATCATTTTGCCAAGCGCGTCATTGTCGGGGTCGGAGACAGAAACTCGCTTGCCCTGCATGGCACACCATGCCGCAATTTCCGCCCCCATATTGCCTGAGCCAACGATATGGACGCGCTCAATGGTGCAAGCGGTCTTGGCGGTCTGTTTCAATCGCTGGCGCAGCTTGAAAGCGCGGATCAGGTTCTTGCTGGTCTCGGTCTGCAACAGCTTGGCGAATGACGCAATCTCGGCGGTTTGCATGGCAGCGGGGTCATTGCCATGCTCCACCCAGTTGTCAATCAGCGCGTAAGGGGCGGGGTAATGCGCTTTCGGTGCCTTTTTCTGCACTTCGCGCCGCATTTTTTCACCCGCCAGCGAGCGCGCTGTTGAAAGGGTGAATGCCTTGCTCAACATACCGCGTGACTGTTGCGCAACGCTGCCGTTTGAAATTGCACGGACCG
Organism: Roseinatronobacter bogoriensis DSM 18756; assembly: GCF_004366635.1. Taxonomy (GTDB): domain Bacteria; phylum Pseudomonadota; class Alphaproteobacteria; order Rhodobacterales; family Rhodobacteraceae; genus Roseinatronobacter; species Roseinatronobacter bogoriensis. The sequence goes on from NZ_SORN01000004.1 coordinate 55,211, forward strand.
CAGCACCGATATGGCGTTCTTCGACCACCATATCAGCGATGCCCAGATCCTTTGCGCGTTTGGTATGCGCGGTTTTGCCCGTCAGCATCATCTGCATGGCCTGAACCGGGTCGATCAATTCTGGCAGACGCCATGTGCCGCCTAACCCCGGATGCAAGCCCAACTGCACCTCTGGCAATCCGAAAGACGCCCCGTCTACCGCGATGCGGAAATCGCAGGCGAGGGCGAGTTCAAACCCCGCCCCAAGTGCCGCGCCGTGAATGACGGCCACGCTTGGGCAGGACAGCCCTTCCAGTCGCTTCAGAACAGTGTGTGCTTCGGTCAGCAGGGTTTTGGCCTGATCGGCCTCCATATCGCCAAGGGCATGGATATCAGCGCCAGCCGCAAAGCCCGCTGCCTTGCCGGATCGCAGGACCAGCACACGCGGGGGCTGCGCTACAATCCCATCTAGATGGGTATCCAACTCGCGCAAAACCGTGTCCGAAATGGTATTCACCGATGCATCAGGGCAATCGAGGACCAGCCAGCCGATTTGATCGTCATCAACCCCGTAGCGCCATGCGCCATCGCCAAGGGCACCCGTCGTGCCGCCCAGTTCCAGTACCGATGGTTTCAGAAATTCTGCCAAAGTCATCGTCATTACACCGCCTCCAGAAGCATTGCGCCACCTTGCCCGCCGCCGATGCATTCGGTTGCAACGCCCCGTTTCATGCCGTGTTTTCTCAATGAATTGGCAAGATGCAGCACAATACGGTTGCCGCTTGTCCCGACCGGGTGGCCAAGCGAGATGGCACCACCGTGTATGTTCAGTTTGTCGCGCGGGATCGTGCCAAAGCTGTCGTCCAGCCCCAGCACCTCGTGACAGAAGGTTTCATCCTGCCACGCGGCAAGGCAGGCCAGAACCTGCGCCGCGAATGCTTCGTTGATTTCCCACAGGTCAATATCTGCGCTGCCAAACCCATGTCGCGACAATAGTGGCGTTGCGGACATGACCGGCCCCAGCCCCATCACCGAAGGGTCCAGTGCGGCCCATTCGCTGCCTACCAGCCGGGCGATTGGCGTTAATTTGTGTTTCTCGACCGCCTCGGCCGAAGCCAGAATGCACCAAGACGCACCATCCGTTACTTGTGAGGCATTGCCTGCTGTCACCTGCCCGTATGGTTTTTCGAAAACCGGGTTCAACTTGCCAAGCTGCTCGACTGAGCTTTGCGGGCGTACGCCGTCATCCTTGTGGTAGGCCCTGCCGTCGCGGTCAAAGGCGGGCATGACCTCTTCTTCCAAGGTGCCGTCCTGTTGTGCGGCGGCAAGGCGGCTGTGGCTTTCTGTGGCATAGGTGTCGGCCATGGTGCGGGTAACCCCGAAATGATGCGCCAGAAGTTCCGCCGTTTGGCCCATGCTCAAGTCGGTGATCGGGTCGGTCAACCCGCGCTCCAGCCCGATAACGGGCTTCAGGTGTCGTGGCCTGATCTGAAGGGCATTGCGTGCCGTTGACACGGGGCCGGTCGCCGCCCGCATCCCGCCAAGCCAATCCACAGCATCATCGCGCAGCACAAGAGGGGCGTGGCTTAGTGCTTCTGCGCCGCCTGCAAGGATCATTTCTGCCGACCCTTCCCGGATTGTACGAAAAGCCGTGTCGATGGATTGCATCCCCGACCCGCAATTGATCTGCACTGTAAAAGACACCATCGCCTCGCCCATGCCCAGCCGCAACGCGGCCACGCGGGCGGGATTCATTTCATCCGCGATGACATTGACGCAGCCAAGAATGACCATGTCGAATGCGTCTGCTGCAAATGGCTGGCGCGCCAACAGGGGCCGCCCACATTGCACCGCCAGATCGACAGGGGTGAAGGGGCCGCGTTTGCCGCGAACCTTCAGAAAAGGGGTGCGTGTTCCGTCGATCAGATAGACGTCTTTTGATGTGCTCATTCTGCGGCCTCCGATTTCGGGCTTGAATGCGCTTCACTGTCGCGCGCGGGCAGAAGCGCGGCAAATTCCTCGGCCGAGAAATCATCGACTGCGATTACTCGCGCAACAGACTGTGCCAGCGCATCCAGCTCTGCCTTCTCAGCTTGTGTCAGCAATCCGGTCTCAAGGGCCTGTCCGGGCGACATGCTTAATTCCCGAAGGCGCTTGCGCAATTCATCGGTTGCGATTGTCTTGTCATAAGCATCGTTCAGTGCCGCGATCCCCGCGCTTTGCCCCGGTCCTGACAGGTCTTTTCCCAACCGGTCACGCACCGGGCCTGGTTCGCTGACAAGCGCGGCGCAACGCGCTGTCAGTGCATCTGACGGGGGGCGCGCAACGGCGCGTGGGCGGGTAATGGCGCGCAAGATCAATGCCGCCCCGCGAGAGGGAAAGTTGGCAATCGTCTCGTCCAGCGAGGCGCTGATCCGTGCGAAAGAGCTTTGCGCGTTGTACAGGACCAGATCAAAATCCTCTGCCCGTCTGCCATCGTCCTGCCACCGCTTCAGCACGGCGGAGGTGAGATACAGCTCGCTCAGGATATCAGCCATGCGCCCTGACAGCATTTCCATCCGCTTCAGCCCGCCGCCGATTGTCAGAAACGCCATATCTGCGGTGATGGCATAGGCCGAGGACCAGCGCGCCAACTCGCGATACAGCGGCGCATCGCGTGCTTCGGTCGCGCGCGCCGGTGCAGGCGCGAAGCGCGCGCCTGTCAGCGCGCGGCCAAGACTGCGGCCGACTGTGCGGATCGAATGGCCGACATGAGCCCAAAAATGTTTATCAAACGCGGCCAAGCCTTCGTCTTCCTGCCCGTCTTCCAGCGCAAGAATTTCATTCAGCAGATGCGGGTGCGCCCGGATCGCGCCCTGTCCAAACACCATAAGCGACCGAGTCACAATATTCGCCCCCTCCACGGTGATGCCGATCGGCACCGCGCGGTAATTGGCAGAGAGGTAATTCATCGGCCCATCTATGACTGCTTTGCCTGCGTGGATATCCATCGCGTCGTCAATTGCTGCGCGCATCCTGTCGGTTGCGGTGTATTTCATCAGCGCTGAAATAACTGATAAAGCACGCCCTTCATCAAGGCCCGCGCAAGTCAGATGGCGTGCAGCCTCAACCGCATAGGCGCTGGCGGCAAGCCGCGCGAGGGGTTCCTGAATGCCGCCGAACTTGGCGATTGGCAGGTTGAACTGTTCGCGTATGCGCGCGTAAGCGCCGCTGGAATACGCTGCCAGGGTTGTGCCCGCACATGCAAGCGATGGCAGCGACACACCCCGGCCTGCCGCGAGTGCACTCATCAGCATCATCCAGCCCTTGCCTGCCTGTTCCGCGCCGCCAATGATGTTGTCAATCGGGATGAACACATCCGTGCCGGTGGTTGGTCCATTCTGGAACATTGTGCCGGACGGAATATGCCTGCGCCCGGTCTCGACCCCCGGCAAATCGGTTGGCACAAGGGCGCATGTGATGCCCGGCTCAGGGTCTTCCCCCAAAAGGCCATCGGGGTCCTCTAATTTGAATGCCAGACCCAGCAGCGTGCAAACAGGCGCAAGCGTGATATAGCGTTTGGCCCAATTCAGCCGGATACCCAGAACCTCTTTTCCCTGCCATTGGCCATGACCGACAACGCCGGTATCCTGCATCGCAGAAGCATCGGACCCGCCTTCGTCGCTGGTAAGGCCGAATGCCGGCAGTTCGCGGCCATCCGCCAGACGCGGCAACCAATGCTCTTTCTGTGCGTCTGTGCCAAACAGATGCAGCAATTCGCCCGGACCCAGAGAATTGGGCACCATTACGGTGACCGCAGCAGGGATGGACACCATTGATATGCGGCGCACCACCTCGGAATGGGCATAGGCCGAGAACCCCAGCCCGCCATATTTCTGCGCAATGATCAGACCAAAAAATTTGTGCGTGCGCATGAAAGCCCAGATTTCAGGGCTTAGATCACCATCGATGCGGTTGATTTTCCAGTCGTCCAGCATTCCGCATAGCGTTGTGCAAGGGCCGTCTAGGAAATCCTGCTCTGCCTCGCTGAGTGTCGGCGGGCTGACGGATAGCAGCTTTTGCCAATCAGGATTGCCCGACATCAATTCTGCGTCCCACCAGACTTCACCGGCTTCCAAGGCTTCTCTTTCAGTCTGGGAAAGTCCGGGCATGGCGCGCTTGGCCCAGTGATAGATAGGGCGGGTGATGTGCTTGGTGCGGAATGATGGCATGATGTCCTCCAGACAAACCAACGTTCCGGCACGCGATCCGTTCCGTGGTTAGCGCGAGCTGCAGGGTCTGAACTGGGCACGTGCTGCGCGCCGGATTTGGATTATTGCGAAGGGATGGACGCACTGAATGCAGCCAGACTTTGGAACAAGAGTTCACCGTGAATGATCGGTGAAAATTTACACGTGCCGCAGAGAATTCTTCGCATCATCACTGTTGCAGTGTCACATGGTGTTCAAGAAAACCGCATAAATAATGGTCAAATATACAGAAACTCCTGTGGATTGTTGACAACTCGCCTAAAGGTTGGATGTTTGTCTGAAACTCGGTATCTTCGCTCAGAACTCAGGATCTGACCCCAAAAGAAAGTGAGATATGTCATCAATCACAAAAGCCGTGTTCCCAGTTGCAGGCTTCGGAACAAGATTTTTGCCGGCGACCAAAGCAATGCCGAAAGAGCTTTTGCCGATTATCGACAAGCCGATTGTGCAATATGCCGTCGAAGAGGCCGTTCAGGCTGGTATAACCGAGTTGATTTTTGTCACCGGGCGCAACAAGCGCGCTGTGGGCGACCATTTTGACGCCAATCTGGAACTTGAAAGCCAGCTTCTTGCCAAAGGCAAAAGCGACTTGCGCGATATGGTGCGCAATATCGTGCCAGAAGGGGTGTCGTGTATTTTCGTCAGGCAGCCAGAGCCGCTGGGGCTTGGCCATGCGGTTCTGTGTGCGGCCCCGGCGGTGGGGAAAAACCCATTTGTGGTGCTTCTGGCCGATGACCTGATGCAGGGCAGTTATTTGCCGACGCAAGCTTTGGTCGAAGCGTTTTCGCGTTATCCGCATACGATCCTGTCCGTCTCAGAAGTGGATGCGGAAGATGTTTCAAAATACGGGATATTGAAGCCGGGTGTCACCGGTGACGACGGCATGATCAATGTTGATGGTCTGGTCGAGAAGCCTTCGATAGAAGATGCCCTGTCCCGAATGGCATCTTTCGGGCGCTATGTGTTCACGCCAGAGATTTTCGATATTCTGCGCGGATTGGCCCCGGGGGCGGGCGGTGAAATCCAACTTGCTGATGCGATTGATCATCTGGCCAGACAAGGCAAGGTGTCTGCTATTCTGAATGCGGCAAAGCGCTATGATTGCGGTGATAAATTCGGCTATCTGACTGCGATTGTTGATGTTGCTCTGTCCAACCCGGTTTATGGGGCACAGTTTCTTGCCTTGCTTCGGGATCGGTTGGAACGCCCTGAGAGTGGAAATCCAGATGGGTAAGCGTCATGCAAGCTGAACTGATCGACGCATCCGCGCCGCATGTTCATGTGACCGGCAGCGCGGGTTATATTGGTCGGCATGCTTGCAAGCAGTTGGCGCGCGCCGGGTATGTTCCAGTCACATTTGACAATCTGTCCACGGGCTGGGCGGGGCAGTCAGGTCTTCAATCTTGGCACGGGCGAGGGGTTTTCAGTTGGTGATGTGATCGGGCATTGCGCCTCTGCCATTGGCATTGATGCCCCCCATGAATACGGACCGCGCCGCGCAGGCGATGCCGTGGCGCTGGTCTCTGGCAGCCAGCGCGCTTGTGATGAACTGGGCTGGATTGCCGAGCGCTTGACCCTGGGTCTGATGTTCGCAGATCCGTGGCGGTGGCATCAGACAGGCGGGTATTCAGGCTAGATTCTGACAGCGCAGGTGCGGGCAGCTGGCGTTACTGGCCAAGCCCTGTACAAAACAGGTGACACGTCACGCAGCGGCGGGATGTCCCGCCACTGTAGCATTTCAACAATCTATCCAACGTCAAACCGACTGCCTGCAAAAGGCAAAATCGTTCAGATTTGCTTTTCAGGCATATGAACGGTCAGGCCGTCAAGCGCATCGCTGACCTTGATCTGGCATGTCAGACGAGAGCGCGCGGGGTCTGGTTCATAGGCAAAATCCAGCATGTCTTCTTCCATCGGATCTTTTGCCGGCAGTTTTTCGACCCAATCAGCGGCCACATAAACATGGCATGTGGAACATGCACATGCACCGCCGCAATCGGCTTCAATGCCGGGAATGCCGTTGTCGCGTGCACCTTCCATAACGGTCAATCCGTTGGCAACTTCGACGACATGTTCTTTACCGTTAAATTCGACATAGGTGATCTTGGCCATGAAACCCTCTTTCTGACGCATCTCGCAGGGCGGAGATAAGCCAGCAGACGGGGTTTGACCAGCCGAATTTCTGCCGTGATATTCGTGCCATTTGTCACACAACGGACCATTTTTGGCCGGAATCGGATGTCATGTTTTCAGAAAGTTGCGATATGCGTTACCTTGAGGAAGATATGTCACACAGAGAATCACATACACGCTGGAGTGGTGCAGCCCTTGCCTTGCTTGCTGCCGTTATTGCCGGTCCGGCCAGCGGCGATTCTGTCATGGTCACTCAGGCCAAGGTGCAATTGGCAAGTATTTCATTATCTGCCCCCACCGCACGCGAATGCTGGGCGCGGTATTCCTCTGCGTCTTCTTCCACTGTTATCGAGGAGGTCGCCTTTCGTGTGCCTTGCCCGGAACAGATCACACATGATTTCATGCAGGCGTTGCAACGCAGCCTCGCGGCGCGCGGCTTTTATGACGGGCAGGTGACCGGTAAACCGGATGCGCAAACGCGCGCGGCCGTGCAGGCATTTCAGGGCGCAAACGGGTTCAATAGTCCGATCCTTACGCTAGAGGCGGCGCAACAACTTGGCTTGCTGCCGATAGATGTGCAGCGCAATTGATCTGCAAGTGATGACATGAAAAACGCGCGCCTGTCGGGCGCGCGTTTTCTGTTATTGCATGTCTGAGTTGCCTCAGTCCTCCAAGCTTAGCGCCACAAACCGTGGGTCACCATCGCGGCGCAGCAGAACCAGCAAGGAACGGCGGCCCGCATCGCGCGCTTCTTCTGCACGTGCTTCCAGATCTTCGATTGTAGCGATTGGCTGTTGGTTGGCCTCGGTAATCAGATCACCTGCCATGATGCCTTTTTCAGCAGCATCGCTTCCTTCCTCAACCTCGCGCACAACCAGACCGGTGGCGCCAGCGGCAAGGCTTAATTCGTCGCGCACTGCATCATCAAGCTCTTGCAGGGTCATGCCAAGCAGGCTGGATGGTTCGGGCGCTGTGTCTTGCGAAGGTGCCGTTTCGCGGGCCGCTGCTTCGAACAATTCGCGCTGTCCGAGTGTGACGGTGAGGGCAACCTCTTCGCCACTGCGATACACGATCACCTCAACATCGCGGCCGACACCGGCATCGCCGACCCGGCGCACCAGCATGCGCGTGTCATTTACATCGCCATCGTCAAAGCGCAAGATCACATCTCCGGCCAGCATACCTGCATCCAGCGACGGGCCTTCCATCACGTCCGTGACCATGGCCCCACGCGCCTCTTCAAGTCCGATTGCCTCTGCCATCTCTTCGGTCAGGTCCTGAATACGGACACCAAGCCAGCCACGACGGGTGGAGCCGAATTCCTGCAACTGATCGACGACATTCAGCGCAACATTGGATGACATCGCAAAGCCGATCCCGATAGACCCACCAGTGGGCGACAGAATAGCGGTATTCACACCGATCACTTCGCCATCCAGATTGAACAATGGACCACCAGAATTGCCCCTGTTGATCGCGGCATCTGTCTGGATGTAGTCGTCATAATTCCCCTGCAAGGCGCGCCCGCGTGCCGAGATGATCCCGGCGCTGACAGAGAAGCCCTGACCAAGCGGGTTCCCGACAGCAATCACCCAGTCACCCACACGGGCGGCTTCCGCGTCCCCCCAAGGCACGAATGGCAAGGTGCTGTCATGGTCGACCTTCAGCAGGGCAATGTCGGTTGCCGGGTCGGTGCCGACAAGTTCAGCGTCCAGTTCAAGCCCCGAGAAGAACTCGACACGGATTTCATCGGCGCCCTCGATCACGTGGTTATTGGTTACGATATACCCGTCTTCCGAAATAACAAACCCGGAGCCAAGCGCCTGATTGCGGCGCGGCCGGTTGGGCTGTCCTTCGGGGGCGTCAAAGAAGTCGCGGAAGAAATCCTCGAACGGGGACCCTTCGGGCAGGCGTGGCGCATCATCAAGGCGGGATGCGACTGTCGTGGTCGTCGTAATGTTCACCACAGACGGGCTGACCCGTTCCGCCAGATCTGCAAAACTCTCGGGGCGGTTATCTTGTGAATGTGCAACTGTGACCAGTGCGACCACAAAGACCAGTGCCAGAGTAAGGGCATGCAGCATTTGCACAATGCCGGGATGCTCTGGGCGCTTGGTCATGACGTGAGACATCATGGAATTCTCCTATTCATGTTTTCGTTGGGCCAGCAACGCTGCCAATAGTCTTGTATGCAATCTATGACGTGTTTGCGGAAACGCAATTTTCGTTTCACTCTTTCAACCAGACGTGAAAACCTGTCAGACGCAACTGCCGCGTTGGTCAGCCTGCGCCCAGCATGCCTGAAAGCGTGACCACCACTGCCCCGATCACCAGCGCCACAAGGCCGATCATGCGGCGCGCCTCAATCGGCATGCTTGCCAACAAGCGCAGTATATCCTCAATGCGACGAGGGGCCAGTACAAAGACCAGCCCCTCGAAGACCAGAACCAACCCAATGGCCAGAACCAGTGTTTGCAATGTCATCTGCGCGTGCCCTTAATTGCCGATAATGGCTTCAAGCTCGCGCACTGCGTCGGGTTCTTCGGGGTCCGATTCCGGCGCACGTTGCAAGATCATGTCCGGATCATCGGCCAATGCGTCAGCGGCGTCGCGTGCGGCCTGAAAGATGCTTTCAGATGAACCGTCCGAGCGCAGGAAGGCGAAGAACTCGCTATCGGGGCGCAAGACCATGTTGGAATTGTCGCCGCGCAATGCACGTTCATAGCTTTGCATCGACCGCGTGAAGGCAAAGAATTCCGGGTCCAGATTGAAGGCTTCTGCATAGATGCGGTTACGCTCTGCGTCTGCCTCGCCTCGGATGATCTCTGCTTCGCGGCGCGAGGCGGAAACCAGCTCGATCACAGTACGATCTGCCAGCGCGCGAACACGCTGTGCTGCCTCGTTCCCGCGGGCCCGTTCGTCGGCTGCTTCGCGTTCACGTTCTGCGCGCATCCGGGCAAAGGTTGCTTCAAGGTTCTCTTGCGGCAGGTCGGTACGGGTCAGGCGCACGTCGATCACTTCGATCCCGAGGGTTTGCGCCTCGCGGCGTGCCAGATCGCGGATGCGGTTCATCAAACCTGTACGATCTTCCGACAACACCGCGTTGGATGGGACCGAACCCAGCACTTCACGAATGGCAGCATTCATGATGCGGTCCATGCGGCCCTGTGCTGCGCGGACACCATCAACACCAACAGCTTCGCGGAAGCGCCGCACATCGACCAGACGCCAGCGCAGGAACGCATCGACGACCAGACGGCGGTCATCCAGCGGCGTGACTTCCAGTGGCTGGGTTTGCAGGCCCAGAATACGCGAGTCGTAACGCACCACTTCCTGAATGAAAGGGATCTTGAAGCCCAGACCGGGCTCTGTGATCTCTTGCTTGACCTGACCGAATTGCAGCACCAGCACGTTTTCACGTTCGTCCACGATGAACAAAGCCGAAAACGCTGTGATAATTGCTACAACCAGAACCGGCAGAAAAAATCCTGCTTTTTTCATTAGTTGGCACTCCTTGTCCGGCTCAGCGAGTCGAGTGGCAGATACGGCAACACACCAGAGCCACCAGCTTCAGCGCCGGTTACATTGTCAAGAATGGTCAGGCTCATATCACCCAGAACGCGTTCCATCGTTTCCAGATACATACGCTTGCGTGTCACTTCGGGTGCATTCACATATTCCGAATAGACCGACACGAAACGCGCAGCTTCACCTTGTGCGTTATTCACAACTTCGGCGCGGTAGGCTTCAGCTTCTTCCTGAAGCTGTGCTGCCTGACCACGTGCCTGCGCAAGAACACGGTTTGCATAGGCATCCGCTTCGCGTTCCAGACGGTCACGTTCCTGACGCGCGGTCTGCACATCGCGGAAGGCGTTGATCACCTGCTCTGGCGGGTCGGCCTTGTCGAAGTTGACACGAATGACGTTGATCCCGGATTCGTAGCTGTCCAGAAGCCCTTGAACCGCTGCACGCAGATCCGCCGCGATCGAGCCGCGGTCGCGGTTCAGAATTGGCGACAGTTCAGAGCGTGCGATAATATCACGCATCGCAGATTCTGACGCGGCGCGCACTGTTTCGCGCGGATCGGCCAGATTGAACAGGAAGCGCGCGGGATCGGTGACATTCCAGACGACCTGGAATTCAATGTCCACAACCGCTTCGTCGCGGGTCAGCATCAGGCCGGTATCCAGCGCGCTGCGCCCTGTGCCCACCTCGGTCACGCGCTCGGTGGTGACCTGCACGACCTCATGCGAGACGACAGGCCAAGGGGCGAAGTTCAGGCCCGGATTGCCAGTCTTGTAATACTGCCCGAACAGCAGTTCGACCGAACGCTCTTCGGGGCGTACAGTGTAGAACGATGCGAAAGCCCACATCACCACCAGCGCGACAAGGCCGATAAGAACGCCACGTTTCGAAAAACCAGGCCCCCCGGTTCCATTGCCGCCGCGACCACCGCCACCGCCGCCCATCAGAACGCGCAACTGCTCTTGGCCTTTTTTCACGATCTCATCAATTTCGGGCATGGGAGGCTGGCCATCACCGCCGCGGCCACCGCCGCCGCTGCCGCGATTTCCACCGCCGCGATTGCCGCCCCCTCCCCAAGGTCCACCGTTGTTCCCAGACATCCGGACTCCATTCATTGTTTTGGTTTCATGTTTTGTCAGAAGGTGGGCTGAAGCCCGCCTAAATCAACCCTCAATCAGTGTGGCTGCGCGTCGCAGTCCGCATTGTGACCAGTTCCTCCGCCATCGTCGGATGCACAGCCAAGGTACGGTCAAAATCCGCTTTCGTTGCATCCATGGCAACAGCGACCCCCGCAAGCTGGATCATCTCCCCCGCATGGTCAGAAACGATATGGCACCCTAGCACCTTGTCGGTCTTGCGGCAAACGATCAGCTTCATCATCGCGCGATTGTCACGGCCTGCGAACAGGCTGTGCATGGGCCGGAAGGCCGCGCAATAGACATCGACAGGGCCTTGCGCGCGGGCGTCCTCTTCGGTCAGGCCGACCGTGCCATATTCCGGCTGCGTGAAAATGGCAGTGGGGATCAGGCCATGATCGAAATATGTGGGTTTGCCGCCGAACACTGTGTCGGCAAAAGCATGCCCTTCGCGGATGGCCACCGGGGTCAGATTGGCGCGGTCAGTCACATCGCCCACAGCATAGATCGAAGGGATGCTTGTCTGGCTATACTGATCGACCTTGATCGCACCATTTGCTTTCAGCTCCATCCCAAGCGCCTGTAGCCCTAGGCCATCGGTATTAGGGCGACGCCCGGTTGCAAACAGCACTGCATCATAGCTGCCATCATGGCCCGTCGTCGCCTTGACCCATGTCTGCCCGTCGCGTTCTTCCATTTCCAGCACATCCGTTCCCAGTTGCAAATCAACGCCATTTCCCAGCATTTCATTCGCAATATGGCCGCGCGCCTCTTCATCGAAGCCGCGCAGGATTTGCGCGCCGCGGTAGAATTGTGTGGTCTTGACCCCAAGGCCGTTAAAGATGCAGGCAAACTCGCTGGCAATATATCCGCCCCCAACAATCAGCAGCGATTTTGGCAATTGTTCCATCTTGAACACGTCGTTCGAGGTCATGGCCCCGAAACCCTGCCACTTCTCCGGAACGACGGGGCGCCCACCCGTGGCAATCAAGATATGCTTGGATGTGACCTCTCGCCCGTCGGCAAGGCGTATCTCATGCGGGCCTGCGACTGTGGCGCGACAGTCGAAAATCTCGACGCCCGCGCGTTCCAGATTGCCGCGATATGCGCCTTCCAGCCGGTCAAGTTCGCGGTCCAGCTTGTTGCGGAATGCACTCCAGTCAAACCCTGCGATTTGCGCATCCCAGCCATAAGCCTGCGCATCCGCAACCGCGCCGGGAAAGCCAGAGGCAAAAACCATCAGCTTCTTGGGAACACAGCCACGAATGACGCATGTGCCCCCCATGCGGTATTCTTCTGCAAGCGCGACCTTTGCCCCGTATTCTGACGCGGCAATCCGTGCAGCACGCACGCCGCCAGAGCCGCCGCCTATGACAAACAGGTCGTAGTCAAAACTCATCGTCACCCCTTACAGGTCAGAGAAAATGTTGCGCGAATCCTCAAGGTCGATCTGGCGGGTGCTTGTCTCGGGGGTGCCGCTGCTGAGGTCGCGTAATTCGCATGTTCCATCGGCATGGCCAATCACAACCTGATCCGCAATATCGACGAACAATCCATTCTCGACCACGCCGGGCACCTGATTCAGCACCAATGCCAACTGGCGCGGATTGCCGATCCGGCCAAGGTCCAGATCAAGGATATAGTTGCCTTCATCCGTCACAAAGGGCTTGTCGCCATTCACGCGCAGGCTGGAATTCTGGCCCATCACATCCATCGAGGCCAGAACCTCTTCGACAAGTGCCTTGGTCGCGCGCCAGCCAAAGGGGATCACCTCGACAGGAAGGGGGAAAGCGCCCAGCGTCTTCACTTCCTTGGCCGCATCGGTGATCACGATCATCTGGTCAGAGGCGGTCGCCACAATCTTTTCTTGCAACAGTGCCCCGCCGCCACCCTTGATCAATGTCAGTTCGGCATCGAATTCATCAGCGCCATCTATGGTCAGGTCCAGCCAGCGCGCCTCGTCCAGCGAGACGACATTAATCCCGACATCGCGCGCCAGTTGCGCCGTGCGCGTAGATGTCGGCACCGCGATTATGCGTAGCCCTTCCTGCTTAATCCGTGTGCCAAGCCGACGCACCATCCATGCCGCCGTGGACCCGGTTCCAAGCCCGACCCGCATACCATCCTGCACGAAATCGGCTGCGCAATGCGCGGCTGTGTATTTGGCGCGGTCAATGGGAGTAAGTTGGTCGGTCATCGCGGTCCCTCTATCTCGGTCGCGCGCCTTATAGGCTTTTTGCGGGGTAGGATAAAAGCAGAATCGGTCCTGTACTGGCGTGATCGTACAGCGGCAAGCTTAACGCTGGATCGACTGTAGATAGGCATCAAGCGCGGCGATCCGTTCGGGCACAGGACAAGAGAGGCCCTGATCCGTCTGCACTCTGGTCAGCCTGCCGGTCAACAGATCACCGAAATTTGGCATTTCGATATCCGAATAGACAACGGCACCGCGCGCGTAACCATCAAGCTTGTCCAACACCATGCTTTGCGGATAAGTGCCACCGGCACGCGCCGCGATACCGGTCAGGTCCGGCACCTGCGCCCCGCCGCGCCCGTCGTCACCATGACATGCGGCACAGTTCTGCGCATAAATATTGCTGCCTGCTTGCGGGCTGGTCCAAGGCGAACAGGCCGCGCCAGAGAGCATCAGCAAAGCCGCAAGCGACACGATTTTTCCAGTCGGTTTCATAGCCGCAAGACTGCCGTATTTTGCGCCCCCTGCCAAGGGGCGATAGCTGCCGCTGGTCTGGTTTCGCGCAATTCATGTCGCTGCGCGCTATCTCAAGCACGCAGTTTACGGTTAGACAGGTCCAAGTTTGCATCACGAAGGAGCGCGCGCATGTTCTTGTCAGTCTTCGACATGTTCAAGATCGGGATTGGACCATCTTCATCTCACACAATGGGGCCTATGGTGGCGGCGGCACGGTTTCTGGACCATTTGCGGGGACTGTCCTTTTCTGTTGCAGGGCTGCGCGCATCGTTGCACGGATCACTTGCTTTCACCGGGGTTGGTCATGCGACAGATCGTGCGGTGATCCTTGGCTTGGCTGGGTTTACGCCCGACACCTATGACGCCGCGCAGGCAGAGCAGGCATTGAGCGATATTGCCGCCAATGGCTGGATTGATGCAAAAGGTCTGGGCAGGCTGTCATTTGCACCCAAGACCGATTTGATCTTTGACTATGACACACGGCTTCCTGGCCATTCAAACGGTCTGCGCCTGATGGCAACTGATGCGCAGGGCGACGTGATTGCGCAGGAAACCTATTATTCAATAGGTGGCGGTTTTGTTGTGACCGAGGCAGAGCTTAGCGCGCCACCGCGCAAACCCACAGCCGATTTCCCCTATCCCTTTGAGACCGCGGCGCAGATGCTGGTCATGGCGCGCGACAGTGGCAAGTCCATCGCCGCCATGAAGCGGGCAAACGAATTGGCCGTTCGTGGACCGATTGCGCTGGATCAGGGGATGCGGCGGATCTGGCAAGTGATGAATGACTGTATAGACCGGGGGATGACAGCCGAGGGAATTTTGCCGGGGGGGTTGCAGGTGCGCAGGCGCGCGGCTGCTATTCGCGCAGCGCTGGAGGCAGAGCGCGGCCTAAACCTGAACGCGCCACATACGATCAATGACTGGATCAGTGTGTATGCAATGGCGGTAAACGAAGAAAACGCCGCAGGCGGGCAAGTGGTGACAGCCCCGACCAATGGTGCCGCAGGCGTTGTGCCTGCAACGATCCGATACTGGCTGGACCATGTGCCCGGCGCAAGCGAGGCGCGTGTGGGCGAGTTTCTACTGACTGCTGCTGCGATCGGTGGGCTGGTCAAGCACAATGCCTCAATCTCTGGCGCGGAATGCGGTTGTCAGGCCGAGGTGGGGTCTGCGGCTGCAATGGCGGCTGCCGGGCTTGCCGCAGTGCTTGGCGGCACGCCTGAACAAGTTGAAAACGCCGCCGAAATTGCGCTGGAACACCACCTTGGCATGACATGTGACCCGGTGAAGGGGTTGGTTCAGGTCCCATGTATCGAACGCAATGGGCTGGGTGCGATCAAGGCGATATCAGCCGCCAGCCTTGCGCTGCGCGGGGATGGGACGCATTTCATGCCGCTGGACAATTGCATCGAAGCCATGCGCCAGACAGGCGCGGACATGTCGGAAAAATACAAGGAAACTGCGCTTGGCGGCTTGGCGGTGAATGTGCCGAACTGTTAGGGTGTGGCGCTGACACATGAGGCTCCGATGGTGGGTTTGGGGGCCGTTGCCGTTTTTAGGCAGCGCGGAAGCAAGGCCGCAGGCCGCCGTGACTTAAAGGGCCGCACCCACGGCACGGCGATTTGGCTACGCCCAGCGCAACGATCTGATCTCTCAAGGACTTGGCCAGCATAAAGCGCTATAGAGTAAACCTTGGATCGCCGCACCGCGGCCCGACGCGACGCGACGCGGCGTTGCACCCGGCTTTGCTATGTCCGCAAAGTCCCGCGAACACTGAACGTCGTCGCTCGAGGTAGCACTTTGTGCGCGGGGCAGAACACTGGGGCGGCTTCGTGGCGATTTGCGGCAGATCATGGTTTTTGTACCACCGCATACGCATAGTGAACACTCTGGCATACTGATCTAAGGAGGCATGGATGGATCTGTTCGAAGTCGAGGTCACCTGTCCCGACAAGGACAGTGCACGAAAGATCGCAAGTGCATGTCTGCGCAAGAAACTGGTCGCTTGTGCCAATCTTCTGCCGAAGATTGAGAGCCTGTTCATCTGGCAGGGTCAGATTGATTCAGAATCCGAAGTCTTGCTACGGTTGAAGACTCCGGCGGATAATTTCGACGCGGTTTGTGCGCAAATCCGTGCCACGCATCCCTTTGAATTACCTGCAATCATCGCGCTCCCTGTACAGGCAGTGGGGCCGGGTGTCGCCGACTGGATTGCGCAGGAAACTCAGCTTGCGAAGATCTGCGACTGATCGGCAAAACCCTTTACCTCGATAGGGTTGCCGGACGGGTCGCGGAAAAACATTGTCCATTGTTCACCCGGTTGCCCTTCGAAACGCAGGGACGGGGGCAGGACAAATTCGACACCGGCCACTTCCAGCCGTTTCGCCAGTTCCGAAAACCGCTCTGCATCCAGCACCAGACCGAAATGGGGCATCGGGACCATGTGATCTCCGACCTTGCCGGTGGGGGCATTGCTGAAGGGTTCGCCCTTGTGCAGGCTGATCTGATGGCCAAAAAAGTCGAAATCGACCCAAGTGTCCGTGCTACGCCCCTCTTTGCATCCAAGAATCTGGCCGTAGAACTGGCGCGCCTCATCCAGATCGCGGACGTGATAGGCGAAATGAAACGGCATTAACATGGCTTCTCCTTCATGGCGCTGTGAACGGTGCACGAGTTGGAACGCATGTCCCACAAGTTACGCAAGATTTGCAAGGCTCATCCCGAACGTGGTGCCGCCGCGCGCCGTAACCGGTCGTTTATCGCAGCACCCAGCCCGTGATCTGGCACAGGGGCAACAGCAATCGGCTGGCCGGTCGCATCTGCTTCATGCAGCACGGCAAATAGCCGAGAGGCGGCCTCGTCCAGGTTGCCTGTCGGTGAAAGGGTCAGTCTGGCTTCGGCACATTGTGGGCCAAAGCCGATCCAGATCTCACCGGGTTTCGGGGCATTTGCGTTCAGGCGCAGTGTCGCGCGCGGCGCATAATGGGATGCAAGCTGACCGGGCGCGGTGATCTTGTCCCTCGTGGAGGGGGCGGCGCAGGTGCCGAGGCAGTTTGCGATTGCCTCGCGGCTAATGCCGCCTTCGCGCAAGATAACTGGCATGCCGTCTTCGAAACCGACGATGGTGGATTCCAGCCCGACCGCGCAGCTTCCGCCATCCAGAATGGCCGCAATGCGCCCTTCAAGCCCGCCCAGAACATGCGCCACCGTTGTCGGGCTGATTCGTCCCGATGGGTTGGCGGATGGCGCGGCAAGCGGTGCGCCAAATTCGGCAAGCAGCCTCTGCGCCAGCGGGTGCGCAGGCACCCGGATGGCCACTGTCTGTAGCCCCGCCGTGACTGCTGGTGCCAAGCCATGACCCGTGCGAAGCGGCGCAACCAATGTCAGCGGGCCGGGCCAGAAAGCGGATGCCAACGACAGGGCGGCTGGCGGTAATTCGGCGATGCGCTGCGCCTCTGCCACAGAGGCGACATGCACGATCAGCGGATTGAAGGACGGGCGCCCTTTGGCAGCGAAAATGGCCGCGACCGCATCTGCATTACGCGCATCACCTGCCAGACCATAGACAGTTTCCGTTGGCATTGCGACCAACTGGCCTGCGCACAGCAAGCGTGCAGCATTGGCAATGCCGTCTGGGTCCGGGGCAAGTATCAGTGTCTTGTGGGGCAGATGTTTCATAATTGTGACGCGGCGTTTCGGTTTGGAATCCTGCCTTACATCGCTATGACAGGGGGGTTGCATCGTCATATGCGCTTGGTGTCACCTTGCCAAGTCAGTCTGACTTTACTCTTTCTGAAGGAGCCAAGAATGCCTTATCGCGCCCCGATCCCGGATTTTGCCTTCATACTGGATCATGTGGTCGCATTTGATCAGGTGCGCCAGACAGAGCGCTTCAGCGAGGCCACCCCCGAGACAACCCGCGCAATCCTGACCGAGGCAGGCAAACTGTGTGAAACAGTGCTGGCCCCGTTGCAGCGTGTGGGTGACCAGAATCCGGCGCGGCTGGAAAATGGCGTGGTGCGCACCAGCCCTGGCTTTGCGCAGGCATTCGCGGCAATGGCAGAAGGGGGCTGGCTGGGCATGGCCGCCGACCCGGAATATGGGGGGCTTGGACTGCCGCAAACCCTTGCCACAGCGGTCAATGACATGATGTCTTCGGCCTGTCTGGCTTTGCAGCTTTCGCCGCTCATGACCCAAGGTCAGATCGAGGCGCTGGAAAACCACGCGGATGAGACGCTGAAAACATGTTACCTGCCGAAGCTGATTTCGGGGCAATGGTGCGGCACGATGAACCTGACAGAGCCGCAGGCCGGCAGTGATGTCGGCGCGCTGCGCACCAAGGCGGACCCCAATGGCGATGGCACCTATGCGATAACGGGGCAGAAAATCTATATCTCTTGGGGTGATAATGATTTCACGGAAAATGTGTGCCATCTGGTCTTGGCGCGCTTGCCCGACGGCGCAGCGGGGACACGTGGAATCAGCCTGTTCATGGTGCCAAAGCATATCCCTGACGCGCAGGGCAATCCGGGCACGCGCAATGCTCTGCGTGTCGTCAGTCTGGAACACAAGATGGGGCTGCACGGCTCTCCGACTGCGGTGATGGAATATGACCGTGCCACGGGCTGGCTGGTGGGCGAGGCGCATCAGGGTATGGCGGCCATGTTCACCATGATGAATAATGCGCGTGTGGGCGTCGGTGTTCAGGGCATCGGGGTCGCCGAAGGTGCGTTTCAGCATGCGCTGGGCTATGCGCTGGATCGCAAACAGGGCAAGACACCGCTGACCGGGGCCGGGGCTATCGTGGAACATGCAGATGTGCGGCGCGCGCTTTCGGTCATGAAGGCCGAAATTTTCGCAGCGCGCGCGATTGCGCTTGCCAATAGTGTTGCCATCGACATGGCGCGCGCGACCGGGGCCGAAGAGTGGCAGTCCCGTGCAGCGCTGCTGACCCCGATCACAAAGGCGCATGGCACCGATATCGGATGCGAGGTTGCCAGTGCAGGAATGCAGGTGCATGGCGGCATGGGCTTTATCGAGGAGACAGGGGCTGCGCAGTATCTGCGTGATGTGCGTGTGACCACGATCTATGAAGGCACAAACGGTATTCAGGCGATGGACCTTGTCGGCCGCAAGATGATGGATGGCGGCGAGGCCGCGTTTCGCCTGTTGCAGGAAGTCGAGGATGGTGCCGAAGCCGCACGAGAGAGCTTGCCCGATCTTGCCGAACAGGTCTGGCAGGCCGCAGAAAGCCTGCGCGAGGCGACAGAGTGGCTGGTCGCGCAGGATATGCAGGACCGGTTTGCCGGGGCGACAGCCTATCTGCGCGCCTTCGCCCGCATCCTCGGCGCGCATTACCACCTGAAAGCCGCCTTGGCCGGTGATGCACGGCGCCGCGCACTGGCCGAAGTTTTCATCACGCGGGTGTTGCCCGAACATGTCGGTTTGCTGGCACAGGCACGGGCAGGGGCGGCATCGCTCTATGCGCTGAGCGACGAGGATCTGGCCGCATGATGGATGGCGGGGAAATGGGCGGGTTGCGCTATCCTTTTGAGGTGGTCCCCGAAGAGGGCACGGTCACTGAAATCGCGCCCGGTGTGCTGTGGGCGCGGCTGCCCCTGCCGATGGCGCTGGATCATGTGAATGTGTATATTCTGGACGATGGCGATGGCTGGACAGTCTTTGATACCGGCCTTGATACACGGCGCACCCGCGGGATCTGGGCCAAGCTGTTATCCGGCCCCTTGCGCGGCAAGCGTGTCCGGCGCGTGATTGCCAGCCACCACCACCCCGACCATATCGGACTGGCGGGCTGGTTTCAGGCTGATGGCGCAGAGCTTTGGGCCAGCCGCACAGCGTGGCTTTTTGCACGTATGCTGGTGCTGGATGAACAGGATCGCCCCGCCCCTGAAACGGCAGAATTCTGGCGCAAGTCGGGGATGGACCCGGAGATCCTTGAGCGTCGCCTGCAAGAGCGCCCGTTCAATTTCTGCGATAGGGTGGCCCCGCTGCCGCTGGGGTTCCGTCAGCTTCGCGAGGGGCATGTGTTTCGTGCGGCAGGGCGTGACTGGGATATCCGGCTGGGGCAGGGCCATGCGCCCGATCAGATCACACTCTGGAGTCGCGATTGCAATCTGGTGCTTGGGGCAGACCAGCTTTTGCCCTCGATCTCGCCCAATCTTGGGGTCTATGCCACCGAGCCAGAGGCCGACCCTGTTGCGGACTGGCTGCAAAGTTGCGAGGCGTTTCAAAAGGTCGCGCGCGAGGATCATCTGGTCTTGCCCGGTCATAAACTGCCTTTCACCGGGCTGCCGCTGCGCCTGAGCCAGAAAATCGAGAACCACCACGGCGCATTGCGCCGCCTTCATGCGCATCTGGCCATGCCGCGCAAGGCGTCGGACTGTTTTGCCCCGCTTTTCAAGCGTCAGATTTCTGAAGATGTCTATGGGCTGGCCTTGGTTGAAGCTGTGGCGCATCTGAATCATCTGGTCGCAACAGGGCGCGTGCGGCGTTATGCTGGCGAAGATGGCGTCTGGCTTTGGCAGGCCCTTGGCGAAACGGGGCAGGTCGCGGTGCAAGGGGGGTGACAGGGGCGGATGGATCGGCTATCGGACAGATAAAAGTTGAATCTGCAGGAGGTTATTATGGCAGAGCATGAGCATGGCAAGATGGATATCAGCGAACAGGAAAAAACCTTTAACGGGTTTGTGCGCTGGTCAACCTGGGGCGCGGTTATCAGCATCGGCGTTCTGATCTTTCTGGCACTTGCCAATTCCTGATACCGCGAACGCGCGCACAAGGCCCAGAATATGATCTTATCAGGCAGTGTCCGGCATCTGCGCCGGCTAACTATCGGCGTTTTCGTGCTTTGCAGTTTGTTTCTGCTGTCAGCTTGCGCGCAACAAGTCTGGGCCACTGACGAAGCTGTGCAGGCGGCGCGGCATAACCATGGCGGCGCACCCGAACTGACGCTGGTGACGATCATGAATTATGGCTCAGGCCGGGGCGATCATACGGCCCTGTTCATCAACGGATCGGAACGTGTAGTTTTTGACCCCGCGGGTAGCTGGTCGCTTGCCACCATCCCCGAACGCAATGATGTCCATTTCGGAATGACCTATGCGGCAGGCGCGTCCTTCTACGCCAGCCATGTGCGCCCGTCACATTATGCCGTAGTGCAAAGGCTTGTCGTGTCGCCAGAGGTGGCAGAACAGGCAATGGCACTTGCGCTACAAGCCGGGCCCGTCCCCCCTGCGCGCTGCGCCTCGGCGACTGCGGCGCTTTTGCGCCAGCTTCCAGGTTTTGGGGGCATTCGTACGACATTCTTCCCCAATGTCCTGATGCAGAATTTTGCGCAAATCGAAGGTGTGCAGACCTTTGAGTTGCACCATGACGCACCCGATTATCAGACCGATCTTATGCGGGTGCAGCGGCCGCTGTGACGCAGGGATGACAGATTTCGTCTACGCGCCACCCGATGCGGCCCCTGTCATCCTTTATGAAGATCATGAACTGGTTTTCGTCGACAAGCCTGCTGGTCTGCTGTCGGTTCCCGGCAAAGGCCCGGATCTGGCGGATTGCATGATCGCGCGATTGCGCGTCGGGTTTCCGGAAATCCTGCTGGTGCACCGGCTGGATCTGGACACGTCCGGGGTCATGGTTTTCGCGCGCACACCTCATGCACAGCGCCATCTGGGCCTTCAATTCGAGAAACGTCAGACCCGCAAGACCTATATCGCGCGCGTTGCCGGGCAGGTTGCACAGCGGTCGGGGCAGGTCGATCTGCCCTTGGGCGTGGATTGGCCAAATAGGCCACGCCAGATGGTATGCCACGAGACAGGGCGCCCGGCCCTGACCGACTGGGCGTTGATCCGCCATGAAGAGGGCACCTCCAGACTGCGCTTAATGCCGAAAACCGGGCGCAGCCACCAGTTGCGCGTGCATATGCAGGTGATCGGGCACCCGATTCTGGGCGATCCGCTATATGCAAGCGGTACTGCACGGGACTATCCGCGTATGATGTTACATGCAAAAGAATTGCGGCTGCGCCATCCCGACGGGGGCCGCGGACTGACCATTTCTGCCAAGGTTGCGTTCTGATCTGATGGCTATGGGGGCGACTGCCCCCTCTTGCGCCAAGGCGCAATTCACCCCCGTGAGTATTTTGAGCAAGAAAATGTTGATAGACATTGCCTATCAAATAACGATTTTCTGATATTGCTTTGTGGGTGTTCCTTTGGCAGCACAGGGTAGGGCTGGCAGAGGGTTTGTGACATGGCACTGGATAACGCGGGCGGCAAGGGGGTCTGGAAGTCGGGCCGGGGCAAGGGGCGTCATATGCCCAAGGGCCGTCAATTCGAGGATCAGGCGCTGGAAGAGGTGCAAGCGCTGTTGGGCGCATCGCCGCGCCGACGCGATCTGCTGATCGAGTTTCTGCATTTGATTCAGGACGCATATGGTCATCTTTCAGCGCGTCATCTGCGCGCTCTCGCTCATGAGATGCGCCTGTCGATGGCGGAAATCTGGGAAGTGGCAAGTTTCTATGCCCATTTCGATCTGGTCAAGGAAGGTGAGGTGCCGCCACCTGCATTGACGATCAGGGTGTGCGAGTCGCTTTCATGCGAACTGGCCGGGTCCGAGGCGCTGTTTGATGCGCTGGAGTCGGGCATGGACCCCGCTCAGGTGCGGGTTTTGCGTGCCCCTTGCATGGGGCGCTGTGATACAGCGCCTGTTCTGGAATTGGGACATAACCATATCGATCACGCAACGCCTGAAAAGGTTGAAGCTGCAATTCAGGCCGGTGCGACCCATGCCCATATCCCGCCCTATCAGTCATTGGAGGCCTATCGCGCCGAGGGTGGCTATCAAGTGCTGACCGAGCTGAGGTCTTCGGGAGACTGGGAGGCGGTGCAGGACAAGGTGCTTGCCTCTGGCCTGCGGGGGCTTGGCGGTGCGGGGTTCCCCTCGGGCAAGAAATGGGGATTTGTGCGGGCCAATCCCGGCCCGCGCTATCTGGCCGTAAACGGGGATGAAGGCGAGCCGGGCACGTTCAAAGACCGCTACTATCTGGAGCGCGTGCCACATCTGATGCTGGAAGGGATGCTGATCGCTGCCTGGGCGGTCGAGGCTGCGCGCTGCTACATCTATATGCGTGACGAATACCCTGCCGTTCTTGAAATACTGCGCCGCGAGATCGCCGCATTGGAGAGCGCAGGGATTGTTGAGCCGAACTATATTGAACTGCGGCGCGGTGCAGGCGCGTATATCTGCGGCGAGGAATCCGCCATGATCGAATCGATCGAGGGCAAGCGCGGCTTGCCGCGGCATCGCCCGCCCTATGTGGCGCAGGTGGGGTTGTTTGATCGGCCCACATTGGTCCATAACATCGAGACCCTGCATTGGGTGGCGCGGGTGTGCCGTGAAGGGCCGGAGATACTGAGCGCGGTCGAAAAAAATGGCCGCAAGGGGCTGCGCAGCTACTCTGTTTCCGGGCGCGTTGCGACGCCGGGTGTTTACCTTTTGCCTGCCGGGTCAACTATCCGCGATGTGATCGACGCTGCGGGTGGCATGGCGCAGGGCCACAACCTCAAGGCCTATCAGCCGGGGGGGCCGTCATCTGGTCTGCTGCCTGCGAGCATGGATGACATACCGCTGGATTTTGACACGTTGCAGCCACATGGCACATTCATCGGGTCTGCCGCTGTCGTGGTCTTGTCAGATCAAGACAACGCCCGCGATGCGGCGCTTAACATGCTGCGGTTTTTTGAGGATGAAAGCTGCGGACAATGCACACCGTGCCGCGCAGGCTGCGAAAAAGCGGTAAAGTTGATGCAGGCTGAACATTGGGACCAGCCGCTGCTGGAGGAACTGTGCACGGTGATGCAGGATGCCTCGATCTGCGGGTTGGGGCAGGCGGCCCCAAACCCGATCCGGCTGGTCATGAAACATTTTGCAGATGAGGTCTGAGCCATGAGCCGCACAGTTACATTCACGCTCGACGGTCGCGAAGTCACTGCCGAGGCAGGGCAGACGATCTGGGAAATTGCCAATGGGCGCGGGCTGGTCATTCCGCATCTGTGCCACAAGCCTGCACCCGGATACCGCCCTGATGGCAACTGCCGTGCCTGCATGGTCGAGATTGAGGGCGAGCGTGTTCTGGCAGCAAGCTGCATTCGTGAGCCCGCTGAGGGAATGGTGGTCCATACCGACACGACCCGTGCGAAAACCGCCCGCAAGGCCGTGATCGAGTTGTTGCTGGCAGATCAGCCCGAGAAAGAGGTGGCCCATGACCGCGGCAGCCACTTGTGGGATATGGTAGAAGCAACTGGCGTCAGTGAAAGCCGCTACCCGACGCTGGAGGCAGAGCGCATTCCGCTGCT
This sequence comes from Roseinatronobacter bogoriensis DSM 18756, assembly GCF_004366635.1. Classification (GTDB taxonomy): domain Bacteria; phylum Pseudomonadota; class Alphaproteobacteria; order Rhodobacterales; family Rhodobacteraceae; genus Roseinatronobacter; species Roseinatronobacter bogoriensis. Next base: position 79,323 of record NZ_SORN01000004.1, read on the forward strand.
GGATGACAGCCATGTGGCCATGCGCGTCAATCTGGATGCTTGTATCCAATGCGGGCTTTGCGTGCGCGCCTGCCGTGAGGTGCAGGTCAATGATGTGATCGGCATGGCCGGGCGCGGGCATGATGCCTATCCGGTGTTCGATTTCGACGATCCGATGGGCGAGAGTTCCTGTGTCGCATGTGGCGAATGCGTGCAGGCCTGCCCGACCGGCGCATTGATGCCCGCGACCATGCTGGACGATGCACAGACGGGCGACAGCACCAATTTCGACCGTGAGGTGAAATCCGTCTGCCCCTTCTGCGGGGTGGGCTGTCAGGTCAGCCTGAAAGTCAAGGATGACAAGGTTGTCTATGTCGAGGGGATCAACGGCCCCGCCAATGAAGGACGCCTTTGCGTCAAGGGCCGCTTCGGGTTTGACTATATTCACCACCCCCACCGCCTGAGCGTGCCGCTGATCCGGCGTGAGGGCGCGCCAAAGGGCTTGAATGTGGACCCCGGCAATTGGCAAGAAGTATTCCGAGAGGTCACTTGGGATGAGGCACTAGACGCCGCTGCCAAGGGCCTTGGGGGGCTGCGCGATACGCATGGCGGGTCCAGCGTGGCGGGCTTTGGCAGTGCCAAATGCACCAATGAAGAAGCCTATCTGTTCCAGCGCCTGATCCGGGAAGGTTTTGGCCATAACAATGTCGATCACTGCACGCGGCTGTGTCATGCGTCATCCGTGGCTGCGCTGATGGAGAATGTCGGCTCTGGCGCTGTGACTGCGACGTTCAATGAAATCGAGAATGCCGATGTGGCAATCGTGATCGGGGCCAACCCGATCGAGAACCACCCGGTTGCCGCGACTTATTTCAAGCAATTCACCAAGCGCGGCGGCAAGCTGATCGTGATGGACCCGCGCGGTCAGGCGCTGAAGCGCTTCGCCACCCATATGCTGCAATTCAAACCCGGTGCCGATGTCTCCATGCTCAATGCAATCATGCATGTGATCGTGGAGGAGGGGCTGTTCGATACCCAATATATTCAGGCCATGACCGAGAATTGGGATGCGATGCGCAGCCATCTGGCTGATTTCACGCCCGAGAAAATGGCGCCGATCTGCGGCATAGACGCCGATGTGTTGCGCGCGGTCGCACGCGAATTCGCCGGGGCGAAGGCAGGCATGATCTTCTGGGGTATGGGGGTCAGCCAGCATATTCATGGCACCGACAATTCCCGCTGTCTGATCTCGCTTGCGCTGATGTGCGGGCAGGTGGGACGACCGGGCGCGGGGCTGCATCCGCTGCGGGGGCAAAACAACGTTCAGGGCGCATCCGACGCCGGGCTGATCCCGATGTTCCTGCCAGATTATCAGAGCGTTATGGATGACTCCCTGCACGGCAAGTTCAGCGCCTTGTGGGATGGGGCCAAATTCTCGTCCGAAAAGGGGCTTACCGTCACCGAGATCCTGGATGCCGTGCATGATGGTCTTATCAAGGGCATGTATATTCTGGGCGAAAACCCGGCAATGTCCGACCCGGATGTGACCCATGCGCGCGAAGCTTTGGCGAAGCTCGATCATCTTGTAGTGCAGGATATCTTCCTGACTGAGACCGCCAATTATGCAGATGTGATTTTGCCTGCGGCCGCTTTCTACGAGAAATCCGGCACCGTGACCAATACCAATCGGCAGGTTCAGATGGGCCGCCCTGCCGTGCCGCCACCGGGACAGGCGCGCGAAGATTGGGCCATCACGGTGGAACTGGCGCGGCGCTTGGGGTTGGATTGGGGCTTCACGCACCCATCGCAGGTCTTTGCCGAGATGAAGCAGGGTATGAAGAGCCTCGATAACATCAGCTGGACGCGGTTGGAGGCGGAAGGTGCGGTCACCTACCCCTCGCTTTCTCCAGAAGATCCCGGCCAGCCCATTGTCTTCGCCGATGCGTTCCCGCGCGCCGGTGGCCGAGCCAAATTCACACCCGCCAGTGTCATTGCGCCCGATGAACTGCCCGATGCCGAATATCCAATGGTGCTGACAACCGGGCGCCAGTTGGAGCATTGGCACACGGGCGCGATGACGCGGCGCTCGAAAGTGCTGGATGCCGTGGAGCCAGAGGCGAATTGCTCGCTGCACCCCTCCACGTTGCGGCGTCTTGGCGTAGAGCCGGGGGGGCTGGTGCGCCTGTCAACACGGCGCGGGGCGGTCACGGTGATGGCGCGCGCAGATCGCGCGGTCAGCCCGGATATGGTTTTCCTGCCCTTTGCCTTTGTCGAGGCGGCGGCGAATATCCTGACCAATCCTGCGCTCGACCCTTATGGCAAGATCCCGGAGTTCAAATTCGCAGCAGTGCGGGTCGATGCCGTCGATGAAACTGTGGCGGCAGAGTAACCCCAACCTGCATTTTCTTGCCATAAATACTCTGGGGAGTCGCGGCTTGCCGCGACGGGGCGAAGCCCCAGACCACAGAAACCATAAAGAAAAAGGGGCGCAGTGATGCGCCCCTGTCTGGTTATGCTGACCGACGCTGGCCGTCGCGGCCACCGGACTTGGCTGGCCCTTGCCGCTTGCCAAAGCTTTTCTGCCGCGGCTTGCGGGCGTGCCCGTCGCTGTCACCATGACGGGCCGGACGTTGGCCGCCGCCATTGCGCTTGCGCGCGGCTGTGCGGGCCGGGCCTGCAAGCTCGTCTGACCAAGGCGCGCCGCCTGCAACGGCCAGTGTGATTTTCATCAGCCGCTCAATCGCGCGCAGATCGCCCATTTCCGCAGGTGCACAAAATGCAAGCGCGCGACCGGATGCCCCGGCCCGCGCCGTGCGGCCGATGCGGTGCACGTAGTTTTCGGGCACTTCGGGCAGATCGAAGTTATAGACATGGCGCATGTCTGGAATATCGATCCCGCGTGCGGCCACATCGGTTGCAACCAGCACCTTGATCTTGCCTTCACGGAAGCCCTGCAAGGTCCGCTCGCGCTGGCCCTGTGACTTGTTGCCGTGGATAGAGCCTGCGGGAATGCCCCAGCCATTGAGCAGTTTCATAAGCTTCTCGGCCCCGTGTTTGGTGCGCGAAAAGACCAGCGCCAGATCATCTGGGTGCTGTTTGAGATAGCCTTCAAGAACGCGGGCCTTGTCGCCTTGCGGCACGAAATGCACCGACTGGTCGATCTTGTCTGCCGGTTTTCCGGGTGCTGCGACCTGAATGCGTTCGGGCCGGTCCAGATAAGCATCAGCAATCTCGTTCATCTGCTTGTTCATCGTTGCCGAGAACATCAGTGTCTGGCGTTCTTTCGGCAGCAAGGCTGCAATCTTGCGCAGCGCATGGATAAAGCCAAGATCCAGCATCTGGTCGGCTTCGTCCAGAACCAGCATCTGTGTGGCATTCAGCGACAAGGCGCGCCGGTCCAGCAGGTCCAGCAAGCGGCCCGGTGTGGCAACCAGAATATCACAGCCCTTGGCCAGTTTCTGGATTTGGGGGCCAATGCCCGCGCCACCGACAACGCGCTGCACTTTCAGCGGTGTTTTCTGGGCAAAACTGTTCAGTGTTTCGGCGATCTGGTTCACCAGTTCGCGCGTTGGCGCAAGGATCAGCGCCTGTGTGGTTTTGGGTTCAGGGCGGCCAGCGCCAAGCAGGGCATGCATGACAGGCAGGCCAAAAGCCAGCGTCTTGCCCGTGCCGGTCTGCGCAAGCCCTAGCAGGTCACGGCCCTGCATGATCACCGGGATCGCGCGGGCCTGAATCGGGGTGGGGGTGCCAAAACCTTGGGCTTCAAGGCCCGTCATCAGCACCGGGCGCAGCCCGAACATGGTAAAATCAGTCAAAATCTGTCCTCTCACGGCCCGTTCACACAGGCGCAATGCCCCTGATTGCTCAGGGGCGGGTTTGGGGGCGCATGATCTATGCGCCGCCCCCCACGCGTGATGTCGGGAAGCTGTGGTCGGGCCTCATGCCCTGGCTGCAACACGAATTCAAGCTCACGCGGCAAGTTGCAGATGTCGTGCAGATGGGGGGGATTTGCCCGAAAGTCAAGATTTTAATGCGGATCGGGCTGGCGTGCGGCAAGGGCCAATGCGCCAGCAACTGCGCACATTGCGATCGGGAACATGGTGAAAACACCAAAGCCGAAGGTGAAATACATCCCCGCGGATGAGATCAGCAACAACACCCCCGCCGCCAGATTGGCTGAGCGCGCCATTGCAGCCCCGGCAATCGCAAGGATCGGGGCAAGCAGGCTCATGGTGCGGATCAAGCCCATATTCGCCACGCCCCCGGTGAAATCCTCTAGTTCTGGGTATCGAATCAGCAAGTCTGTATAGCCGAAGCTGAAAAACCCCACCAGCATTCCCCATAGCCCGCCAATTAGTCCCAATGTCAGGGCTGCGTTGCGCATCTTCTCGGCATCCTTCCTGCTCATGCGCAAATCTGCGCCATGACCCGTAGTTATATCCAAAACTCTTGCGTTTTAACCCGTCTATGGCAAAATTCGGCGTGGGATGACAGACTTTCCAAGACGCCTCTGTTTTCGCAGCCGGCCAAGGAAGAGCTGGCTGAACGATCTCGGGGCAATTTCGCCTCGGGAAGCGACAACGAGGAGACGACCCATGCCGACAGGCACAGTGAAATGGTTCAATACATCCAAAGGCTACGGATTCATCGCGCCCGATGATGGAGGGAAGGATGTCTTTGTCCATATTTCCGCAGTCGAACGCGCGGGCCTGACAGGATTGGCAGACGATCAGAAGATTGCATATGAATTGCGGGCAGGCCGCGATGGTCGGGAATCTGCCAGCGATTTGCAATTGCTCTAGGGGGCGGTTGCGTCGAAGACGACGTGGTCAGCCAAGCCCCAGTGCGGTTTGCACATCAGCTTTCCAGCCCAGATAAAGTTTGTCATCGGCGCGAATGACAGGACGCTTCATCAAAGCCGGGTGTTGCGCAATCAAGCTGTCCGGTGTTTGTGTTCTGGCCGCTTCATCCAGCCCGCGCCAGGTGGTCGAGGCGCGATTGACCAGCGCATCCCCGAACGCGGCCAGAAATTCCGCGCGTTCGCTTGCGTCAAGCGGTTCTGCACGGATGTCGCGGAATTCTGCGTCTGATAGGGCTTTCATCGCCTTTCGGCAGGTGTCGCAAGTTTTGATGCCATAAATGGTGATGGTCATGGTCAGCACTCCTGAATTTGGGGCAAGACTATCGCAGCCTGTGAGGCGATGCCACCAGCAAACCGGATGTTGTCCATCAGCACTTCCGGCCCCCGCAAAAAGCCGCTAAGGCGCGACGCATGGCCAAATTGTATTTCCATTATTCGACCATGAATGCGGGCAAATCGACCGTGCTGTTGCAGGCGGCCCATAATTACCGCGAACGCGGCATGCAGCCAATATTGTTGACGGCAGCGCTTGATGATCGTGCAGGGCCATCTCGAATAGCCTCGCGTATCGGGATCTGCGCGCCCGCGCAGACATTCACACCGCAAACCGACATGTTCGCCTGCCTCGAGGGCGCGCGGCAGCAAGGGCCTGTGCATTGCGTATTCATTGATGAGGCGCAGTTTCTGACCGAAGCGCAGGTCTGGCAACTCGCGCGTGCCGTGGATGATCTGCACCTGCCGGTCATGTGCTATGGTCTGCGCGTCGATTTTCGTGGCCAGCTTTTCCCCGGATCGGCTGTGTTGCTGGCATTGGCGGATGAGATGCGCGAAGTGCGCACCATCTGCCATTGCGGCAAAAAGGCCACGATGGTTGTCCGCATGGGGCCGGATGGCGTGGCGCTGCAAGAAGGCGCACAGGTGCAGATCGGGGGGAATGAGACTTATGTTTCACTCTGTCGGCGGCATTGGCGCGCGGCCATGGAGCGCCAGCCAGATCAGGACTGACTGGCGTCAAAGAGGCGGATCGTTTCATGAAGGAACGCGTTTCGGATTTCGGGCCGTTCCATCAGCAATTCATGCAGGGCACCGTCATAGATGTCCAGCCGCCCATCAGGCCATTGTGCCATGCGTGCCTCTATCGCCTGTGCTGAGACAAGCATTTCACGCGTCCCAAGCCCACAAAACGCCGGAAGATCGGGCGATGGGGTGTTATCGAGAGCGGCCAGTTCTGAAAGGGCGGCCGCCAACCAGCGCAGGCTGGGCGCGCCAAGGCGCAGGTCAGGCTGCAATGCGACCTGTGTCTGTATCCAGCCGTATGTTTCAGCGTCGCCGGTCAGTTCATTATTGTCAAACGGGTTTTCCCAAAGGCGGAATTCAATTCCAGCCCCCGGAATTTCGCGCAGGTCCAGACGTGTCAGCCGCAAGGCAGAACGAAGCGCATTGATCGCGCGTGTTGTTGTGCCGTTCAGCGGCAAGCCCCACATGGGCGCACTGAAACTGACAGCCCGCGCGGGAAAGCCATTGATCAGCGCGCGCAGGGCAATACAACCGCCCATCGAATGCGCCAGTACGAAGCGCGGCGCGCTTGGCGCGTGGTTGTCCAATATGGCCTGAAAGGCCGCAACATCTTGCTGATATAGCGAAAAATCTGCCACATCACCCAGCAGGGGCGTTGCTTGCAAGCGGTCTGAAAGGCCCTGACCACGCCAGTCTATCGCGGCCGCGCCATAACCTGCCTTGGCCAGATCCGCGACAACGCGCCCGTATTTTTCGATAACTTCCGTGCGGCCGGGGAAAATGGCGACTATGCCCTTTGGCCCTGTTGGCCAAAGGGCAAGACGCAAGCGCGTGCCGTCCTGTGCCTTTTGCCAGATCACCCGCTCTGGGGGCGGTGCATCTGCGATTTCGGCAAAGAAGGGCGCGGGATCGTGCATCAACTCAGTGCTGCGCCCAGCTTCATGGCCATTCCCATGTCGCCCTCGACCTTTAGCTTGCCGGACATGAAGGCCATTGTCGGGTTCACATCGCCCTCGATGATGCCCTGAAATGTTTCGGCACTTGCGATCATTGTCACATCTGCCGCGTCATCGCCTGCGCGCACGCCAGAGTCGTCCACCATGATGGTGCCTTCGCCCTCAATCTCGAATTTTGCGGTTCCGTCAAACCCGTCTGACAGGCGTTTGCTTAGCGCGGTGATGGCGTGGGTGATGATGTCGCTCATGGTCTGCTCCGTTTTGTGATGACACGCTTCTGGATTCGCGCATGAAATACGCTACACTTGAGTTATGACCATGCGCATCGCCTTTCTCAATCCTGTCGTTGCGGCATTTGCCGGGTTTTTGATGCTTGCGCCCGCACAGGCCAGCGACCTGCACCTCTCGGATGAAGAGGCCAGCCTGCTGGAGCAACTGCGCGATCCGCAACAAGAAGCCTGGCAGCGTATTGAACGGCAATTGACCCGTCATTGGTCACGCTCGGGGTCTGCCAGCGCGGATTTACTCTTGCAGCGCGGGCGTGACGCAATGCGGCGCGGCAATAGTTCTGTCGCGATTGAACATTTCTCAGCCTTGATAGACCACGCGCCCGACTTTGCAGAAGGGTATCATGCCCGTGCAACCGCGTGGTTCATGGATGGAAAGCTTGGGCGCGCGCTGTCTGATCTGCAAGAAGCGCTAGTCCGAAACCCGAATCATTTCAGTGCGTTGACGGGGCTTGGGCGGATTTTCGAGGATTTGTCCGACTTTGACCGCGCGCGCAAAGCCTATCTTGCAGCCGAAGCTATACACCCGCATCGCAATGACGTAAAAGCCGCCCTAGAACGGCTGGAGCAGCGTTTGGGTGGCGTCACACTCTAAGTGCGCCGGGTGTAAGTTTTAGGGGGTAGGGCAGATGAATATGCGTGCGCAGTCCAGGGCTGTTGCCGTGCTCGGTCCCACGAATACTGGCAAGACACATTATGCCATCGAGCGTATGCTGGCCTATCGCACTGGCGTCATTGGGTTGCCGCTGCGCCTGCTGGCACGCGAGGTTTATGACAAAATCCGCGCGCTGCGTGGGCCGGATTGCGTGGCGCTGGTTACAGGGGAAGAACGGATCGTTCCCGACCGCACGCAATACTGGGTCTGCACGGTCGAGGCGATGCCGCTGGAGATTGGCGCGGATTTTGTTGCCATTGACGAAATCCAACTCTGCAATGACCCGGATCGCGGACATGTCTTTACAGATCGCCTGTTACACGCCCGCGGACTGCATGAAACGCTGTTCATGGGTTCTGACACAATGCGCAGTGCCATTGCGGCCCTTGTGCCGGGTGTGCAGTTTCAGCGCCGTGAACGCATGTCGCAGCTTAGCTATTCCGGCTCGAAGAAAATCAGCCGGATGCCTGCGCGCAGCGCGATTGTTGGTTTCAGTGTCGAAAACGTCTATGCGATTGCAGAACTTATCCGCCGCCAGAAGGGCGGCTGCGCTGTCGTGATGGGGGCGCTTTCACCCCGCACGCGCAACGCACAGGTTGAATTGTATCAGAATGGCGATGTCGATTACCTTGTGGCCACAGATGCCATCGGGATGGGCCTGAACCTCGATATCAAGCATGTGGCATTCTCGGCAACGCGCAAATTCGATGGCCGACGCATGCGTCCGCTTGGCCCTGACGAATTGGCCCAGATCGCGGGCAGGGCAGGGCGCTATCAGAATGATGGCAGCTTCGGCGTGACGGGAGAGGCGCGCCCCTTGCCAGATGAAGTGATCGAGGCCATCGAGACTCACCAATTCCTGCCTGTGCGCAAGCTGCATTGGCGAAATGCGCGGCTTGAATTCGGAACACCGGAACGGTTGATCGCCTCGCTGGAAACGCACACAAATAATGACTGGCTGACGCGTGCCCGCGATGCGGATGATGTTCTTGCACTGAAAACACTGGTTGAGCAGCCGGAAATCCGGGACCGCTTGCGCGATGCGCGCGACCTGCGTCTGTTGTGGGATGTCTGCCGCGTTCCTGACTTTCGTGGCATCTCGGCGGCGGAACATGCCAGCTTGCTAAGTCAGGTGTTCGAGTTCCTGCATATTGCGGGCCGGATTGATACGGATTGGCTGGCGCGCAACATCCAACGCATTGACCGAACGGATGGGGATATCGACGTCTTGTCCAAAAGGTTGGCTTATATCCGCACATGGACCTATATCGCGCAGCGCAAGGGCTGGATTGATGACGAAAAGCATTGGCGCGACGCGACGCGCGCTGTAGAAGACCGGTTGTCGGATGCGCTTCACGCGCGTTTGACACAAAGATTTGTTGACCGGCGCACCAGCGTCTTGCTGCGCCGGTTGAAGCAAAAGGAGAGCCTTGTGGCTGAGGTGAATGACAAAGGCGAAGTGACCGTCGAGGGCGAGTTGATCGGGCGACTGGAAGGTTTCCGCTTCCGGCAGGACCAGACTGCCAGCGCAGATGAGGCAAAAACCCTTCGGCAGGCCTCTTTGGCGGCATTGACGCCATTGTTCCACCTGCGTGCGGATAAATTCTACAATGCCGCCGATACCGAGTTCGACCTGACCGAACAGGGCGGGTTGATGTGGGGTGATTCGGCTGTGGGCAAGCTGATCCGTGGCGATGATGCGATGCGCCCGCAGGTTCATGCCTTTGTCGATGACGAAGCGGGCCATGATGTCGCCGAAAAGGTGCGCCGCAGATTGCAGCATTTTATTGACCGCAAGATTGCAGCCTTGTTCGAGCCGTTGATGAATATGTCACGTGACGAAGGCTTGAACGGTCTGGCGCGCGGGATTGCCTTTCAACTGGTCGAGGCAATGGGCGTGATCCCACGTGAACGCATTGCGTCAGACATAAAGGCACTGGATCAGGATGCGCGCGGCCTGCTGCGCAAGCATGGTGTGCGTTTTGGTCAGTATACAATATTCCTGCCTTTGCTTTTGAAACCTGCACCAACGCGGCTGCGACTGGTTCTGCGCTCGCTTGCAGATGGTCTGGATGAATTCCCCGAAAGCCCGCCGCCCGGTCTGGTGACCATTCCGCATTTGTCAGAAGTGCCTTCGGATCATTACATCATGGCGGGCTACCGCCCCTCGGGTGCGCGCGCGATCCGCATTGATATGCTGGAACGTCTGGCCGATCTCTTGCGCGCCTGTGACAGCCGGTCCGGGTTCGAGGCAACGCCGGATATGCTGTCGATTACTGGCACCACGCTGGAACAATTTGCGGATATGATGGAAGGGCTGGGTTACATGGCTGAACGCGGCGAACGCGCGAAGGCCAAGCCGGAGCAGCCCGCTGAGACGGCCACCCCAGAGGCCGCGCAATCACCTGTGCCACCCGTGCAGGATGAGGGGCCCGCGCCAGAGGCAGCCGAAACACCAGCAACTGCCGAAGGCGATGAAGAAAACCCGCCAGAGGTTTTCTACACCTTTACCTGGGCACCGCGCCCGCGCAGGGAACAGCGCCCCCAGAACCGGCCCCAAGACGCCCGTCCAAAGGGCGGCAAGCCGAAAGGCGCCAAGCCAAAGGGCAAGAAGCCAGAGAAGGCCAAGCGCGAGTATGCAGCGCAGTCGTCGCCGCGCAAGTCAGACCGGATCGACCCTGACAACCCGTTTGCTGCGGCCCTGATGGGGTTAAAGACAAAAGGCTGAACTGTTGACGGAACCGCGCCCGATCTTGAGGCTGGACAAATGGCTATGGCAGGCGCGGTTCGTCAAGTCGCGGGCGCTTGCGGCCAAACTGGTCGAAGGGGCCGGGGTGCGGGTGAATTCCAATCGCATTGCGAAACCCGCTTACAATGTGGGCGCTGGGGATGTTCTGACCTTTGCCCTTGGTGAACGTGTGGTCGTGCTGCGTATCCTTGCACTGGGCACGCGCCGCGGTCCTGCACCCGAAGCGCGCGGGCTCTATGAAGACCTGTCACCACCGCCCCCATCAAAAGACCTTTCGCGTCCGGTTCCGGTGGCAGGCGGCCGCCCGGACAAGCGCGCGCGCCGCCGTTTTGACGCAGGGCAGACAGATGCGCTTGATTGATCGAGGGGGCTGGATTATGTCCCCTCCGAACCCAATGCGTTCGCGCAGATACCCAGACAGAGGATGGCTTCATGACCTATGTGGTGATCGACAACTGTATCGCCTGTAAATACACCGACTGCGTTGAAGTCTGTCCGGTGGATTGCTTTTATGAAGGCGAAAACATGCTGGTGATCCATCCGGATGAATGCATCGACTGTGGTGTATGTGAACCCGAATGCCCGGCCGACGCGATCCGCCCGGATACCGAGCCGGAAATGGAACAATGGGTAGAGTTCAACCGGAAATACTCTGAAAAATGGCCGGTCATCATCACCAAGAAAGACCCGCTGCCCGAAGCGACAGAGCGGGATGGCGAGACGGATAAGCTGAACAAGTATTTCTCCGAGAACCCGGGCGAGGGCGGCTGACGTCACAGCGCTGATCGCGGCAGTGTGTTACAGAACTCTTACCAAAGTGCTTTGTTTTTTGGCAGTTTTGTGATATAGAATCAATCACAGTCAAATTCGTCTCGCATCGGCAGTTCTGCCAACTGCCGATTTTTTATCGCAAAAATCCCGTGTTTGCAGGAACCTTGGGGGGCCTGACAGCGTTTTTTTGCAGTAGTGGGGCCTAGTGGGGAAGATCTGAATGTCGAAAGCGAAGAAATCCGAGTTTCGTCCGAACGAATATGTTGTTTATCCTGCTCATGGTGTCGGGCAGATCGTCTCCATAGAGGAGCAGGAAATCGCCGGGCTGAAGCTGGAACTTTTCGTCATTTCTTTTGAAAAAGAGAAGATGACCTTGCGTGTGCCCACAAACAAGGCAGTCACCGTTGGAATGCGGTCTTTGTCCTCACCCGAACTGGTGGACAAGGCGCTTGCCACGTTGAAAGGCAAAGCGCGGGTCAAGCGGGCCATGTGGTCGCGCCGCGCGCAGGAGTATGAGCAGAAAATCAACTCCGGCGATCTGATGGCCATCGCAGAAGTTGTTCGTGATTTGCACCGCAGTGACGATCAGCGCGAGCAGTCTTACTCCGAGCGGCAGCTTTACGAAGCGGCGCTTGAGCGGTTGACCCGTGAAGTTGCAGCCGTTGTTGGCGGTGACGAAGCGATTGCACAGAAGCAGGTCAATGATATGCTGATCTCGCGCGCGGCCTGAGCCTATTGCATAACCTGATTTGAAACGCCCGCAAATGCGGGCGTTTTCATGTTTGATGCCAATGCAGGGGGCTTGCCTGTCCCTATGGCACTGGTCTAAGACATCGCGCAACGCATGTACCAACCTTGGAGGATTTCATGGCAGGCCATTCCAAATGGGCCAATATTCAGCATCGCAAGGGCCGTCAGGACGCGGTGCGCGCGAAGCTTTTCTCTAAGCTGTCCAAGGAAATTACTGTTGCAGCCAAGATGGGCGACCCGGATCCTGACAAGAACCCGCGTCTGCGTCTGGCGGTGAAAGAGGCCAAGGCCGTCTCGATGCCCAAAGACAATATCGAACGCGCGATCAAGAAGTCTCAGGGCGGGGATGCCGAGAATTACGATGAAATCCGCTATGAAGGTTACGGCCCTGGCGGCGTTGCGGTGATTGTGGAGGCGATGACTGACAATCGCAATCGTACTGCATCCAATGTGCGTTCAACCTTTTCCAAGAACGGCGGCAACCTTGGTGAAACGGGGTCTGTCGCGTTCATGTTCGACCGGAAAGGGCAGGTGGTCTATCCGCTTGCTGCTGGCGATGCAGATACGATCATGCTTGCGGCAATTGATGCTGGTGCTGAAGATGTCGAAACCGGTGACGAAGAACATGTGATCTGGTGCGCAGATACCGATCTGGCAGCCGTGTCATCGGCACTGGAAGAGGCCTTGGGCGAAGCAACCAGCACCAGACTTGTCTGGAAACCACAAACCACGACAGAGCTGGACCTTGACGGTGCACGATCGCTGATGAAGCTGATTGACGCATTGGAAGATGATGACGACGTCCAGAATGTAACGGCGAATTTCGAGATTTCAGACGAGGTGATGGCCGAGCTTTGATGCAGCTTATTGCGTTGCAAGCTCGCGCCGTGCCTGTCGGCGCAACATGGCCTCTCTCCAGGTGATGAACAACACCGAGGCCATGATCACGACCCCGCCAAGGACAACGAAATAGTCGACTCCCTCGCCAAAGACGACTGCGCCAAGGATCACTGCCCAGACCAATTGCAGGAAAGTGACAGGCTGGGTGACGGTTACAGGCGCGGCCGCAAAGGCGAGGGTCATGGAATAGTGGCCCGCAGTCGCAAAGGCCGCGACCCAGAACAGCCAGAACAACTGTGTTGCGGTTGGTGGGGTCCAGACTGCGAACGCAAACGGGGCCAGGCAAATCGTTACTGTGATCGACAGCATTCCGACAACAACTGCTGCATTGACCTGACCCGACATGCGTTTTGCCATCAGATAGGATGCGGCAAAAAGTATGGCAGTGCCGATCATGGCAATATGCCCCGGAGAGATTTCGCGCAGCCCCGGTCGCAAAATGATGAGTGCGCCAGCAAAGGCCACGAAAACTGCCATGATCCGGCGTGTGGCCAGTTTCTCGCCCAGAAACAGGGCTGCGCCCAACGTCACATAGATTGGAGAGAGGTAATTCATCGCAGTTACCTCTGCCAAAGAGATCTGCGTCATTGCGAAGAACCACAATATGACACCAAGCGCATGTAGAAATCCGCGTAGCCCAAAGAAAGCAAGGCTGCGCCGCGTGAAACTGACGGCCCGGAGCGAGGAGAGCATTGGCAATAAAAAGACAAGCCCCAGAAAGTAACGTAGAAATGCTGATTGTGCGGCGGGCATGTCATCGCCCAGATATTTCACTAGGGCCGTGACCGCGACAAAGCACAGCCCTGTCACAAACATCCAGAAAACGCCAACAAGCGGGCGGGGCTCTGCCTCGGTATTTATCATGTTCACTATTTTGCACGTCTCGTTGCGCGCGACAAGTGTGGCGAGACCACTTTGCAGCTATCTTGTCTGCGCGGGGGTTATGCGGCTTTGTCGGGTTCGCTCAATTGCGAATTTACGGCCTTGGTAAATTCGGCAAGTGAGAATGGCTTGCCCAGAAATGTTGCCTTGCTGATGCGCGCCTGTGCCGCAACGCGGCTATCTTCCGCGTAACCGGACATGAAGATGACGGGGGTTTCCGGGAACCTGTCGCGGATCTGGGCAACCCAGCTTGGCCCGTCCAGCCCTGGCATAATGACATCAGTCACAAAGCAATCCGGCCGGATTGCTTCGTCTTGCAAGATCTCCAGCGCGGCTTCGCCGCAATCCGCCTCGATGACCCGGTGACCTTGCAATTCAAGAGCGCGTGCCGCGAAAGAGCGTACCGGGGTTTCATCCTCGACCAGCAGGATCAGCGCGTGGCGCGTGTCAAGCGCGTTGCTCTGCACGCTATTGGTGCGCGGCGTGGTTGCTTCTGGCGCTTCGGGCTGTTGTGCCGCGAAATACAGGGTGAAATTCGTTCCGACCCCTTCTTCACTGTCGACAAAAATATAGCCGCCCGATTGCTTGACGATCCCGTAGACCGTGGACAATCCAAGGCCGGTACCTTCACCCACGCGTTTTGTGGTGAAGAACGGTTCAAATACCTTATCAACCAGCTCTTGCGGAATTCCGACACCATCATCGCTGATCTTGATCATCGTATAGGTGCCCGGCGGAACCCGAACATTGTCACGCGCCAGTCCTTTGGGGAAGGCACGTGTTTCTGTCTGAATACGGATCTCACCGCCAAGGGGAAGCGCGTCGCGTGCGTTCACAACAAGATTCATCAGAACCTGTTCAAACTGGCGCTTGTCAGAGCGGATGGGTGCGACATTCTTGCCGTGCCGCAAGGACAAGGTCACTTTCTCACCGACAAGACGATTCAGCAGGTGAATAACATCTTCCATCGTCTCTTGCAGATCAAGGGTGACGAATTTCAGGGTCTGTTGGCGGGACAATGCCAGCAATTGGCGCACAAGTGCCGCGGCGCGATTGGTATTTTGCTGAATTTGCATCAGATCGGGAAAATTCAGGTCGCTGCGATCATGGCGCAACAACAGCAGATCGCAATGCCCGGAAATGGCTGTCAGCAAATTGTTGAAATCATGCGCAACGCCGCCTGCCAACTGTCCAATGGCTTGCATTTTCTGGCTTTGGGTGAATTTCGCTTCCAGCGATTTCATTTCAGTGACATCGCTGAATACAACGACAAGAAAGCCTGCGTTTGCATGGGGCGGTGCGGTCAGTGTCACCTTCAGATAGGTTTTTGATAGTTCGGATTTCAAACACAAGACTTCGGTCGATCGCGCGATCCTGCCGGAGGCCACATCGGCAATCCATTCGGAAACTGGACGTCCAAGCCCTTCGAGGATCGCGCTTAACATGGGCAGTTGTTTATCCCGCAACTGTAATAAGCGCTTTGCTTCATCATTCACATAGATCAACTGACCGTCGATGCTTATCCGCGCCAGTCCGAGCGGCAGCATCTGTAATTGATGCGTGTCGTCGAAATGATCACTGCTTTTTGTTGGTTGCGTCATCTCTGTGGGCGAAAACAAAAGGACTGTTTCCGACTTGTCATCATGGGATTGCAGTCGCAGGGCCTGATATGTGGCGCCGCCATTGCCCAAAGTGACCGCGGTAATCTCGCCGATCGGCGGCGGCGCGCCATCGAAAAACTGAGCCAGAGACGTGCCCTTGGTCGGCAATATCGCGCGAAGACCAGCGCTGATCTGCTGAATTTCACCGTCCTCAGAGAACCGTACGTGTTCAAAGAGAGAATCTTCATGCGCCGCTGCATTCTTGTTCAGCTTGATGCGCCACAAAAACTGATCATCATCCAGTTTCTTGACATGGTAAGTTCTGCTCTCACCCTGAAGATCCAGGTGGTGTTCGGCATAGCCCCTTGCGGTGGCCACATCATGCAGGCGGGAGACAAACTGTTCCGGGTCGGCATGGAGGTTTGTAAATAAACTGCTGATATTCTGAGGCAGCGTTATATCAAAATTTTCAGTGGCTGCGGAATTGTACCAATGGATGCTCCCGCTGTCGTCATCGGTCAGGATACAGGCTGTCTCACTGTCTCCAAGAAGTTGTGTCAAACGAGTCAGGTCGCGGCGCTGATTTGCGGCCGCGATCAGTTTGCCTACCCATACCACCAAGGTCAGGATCAGGATGGCGGTTCCCGCCGTCAGAAAACTGAGGGCAGTTGCCGAAGGCCCCGAAGACAACCCGAAAATGCCAAGCACAACCCCGGCGAGTGCCAGGATCACCAATGATCCTCCGGGAAGTGCCGTGGCGGTCCGTGCCAGCTCGCGCCCCAGAAATTGCAAACCTGTAAAGCGCAAAGGCAACCTCAATATTATCTGCGAATGATGTTTTACTGGAGATCGGTTAAGTTCACGTTAACGTTAAAATCCAAGCCGCGGCGAACGCCTAGCAAAACCGCGTGTTTTTATCAAGCCGCACGCGCTTTCAACAGGGCCAGATAAAAACCGTCGCCGCCCTCCAGCGGGGTGAGTTGGCGCTCTTTCACAAGCTCAAACTCGGGGGCTCTGTCAAGAAAATTTGCAATCTGGAGTTGATTCTCTGATTTGAGCATTGAGCAGGTGACATAGGCCAGCCAACCATCAGGCCGAGTATGCAATCGTGCGTTGTCGAGGATTTGCATTTGCGCAAGGTGAAGTTGGTCCAGCGCGTTTCGCGTTAGCGACCATTTACCTGCCGGGCTGCGCCGCCAACTGCCCGAGCCAGAGCAGGGCACATCCGTCAAAACGAGGTCAAACTTGCCTTCCGGCTGCTCGCTCAGTGCGATCTTTGCACCTGCACGCGCGGCCCTGTTCGGCAAGTCCTGCATCCGTGCGGGATTCGCGTCATGTGCGGTGACTTTCGCGCCAAGTGCCGCGAGGGCCAGAGCCTTGCCGCCCCCGCCCGCGCAATAATCAAGCACGGTCTGATTTTGCACATCCGGCAGTTCCGAAATGACCGCCTGAGAGGCCGCGTCCTGCAATTCTACCAGACCATCCAGATAGGGCCGCGACCGCTGTATCGCGCGGGGGTTGTCAATGACCTCCAGCGCTGTTGGGGCAAGCAGATGGGGCAGCGCGCCAATCCCATCTTGCGCAAGCTGTGCGATGGCATGCTCGCGGCTGATACGCGCCAGATTGACGCGCAGAAAAACCGGCGCGCGTTGGCGCAGGCTTTCAAGAACAGGTGCCAAATCTGTGCCGAGACTGGTTTTCATATCCGGGGCCAGCCAATCAGGACAGTCCAACGCGACGAGTTCGGGCATGGGCGCAGGCGTATAGGTTGCCTCGAGCGGTGTGAGCGCCGACGGGGCATGCCGTTCGCCCGTGAAATATTGCGTTGGGTCCGCGCCGCGGGAACGCAAGGCCCCAAGAACCAGCCCTCTGCCGGTTTCAGCACCCCCCAGATGCGCATAAGAGCGTTTGCAGCGCAATGCGTCATATACGATGTCGCGGATCGCAGCCCTGTCTTTTGATCCGGCATAACGGCTGTTGCGGGCCCATCGGGTCAGGCATTGTTCGGCGGGCATTCCACTCAGAAACTGGTCCAGAATTTCGGCAGCGGCCTGAAAGCGGGCGGCAGGTGTCATAAAAGCCTCTCGGGTCGGGTTGTGTGTCTGTCCCTATCAGGCGCAGGTGTTGCAGGGAAGCCGCCTCGCCGCACAGGCGCCCACCCACCCGCCCATTGATGCAGGCCCCGCTGGGCCCTGCATCTCGCGCCTGTGCGGCGAGGCGGCGGTTTTTTCGGGTGGCGTGGGGGCAGGCTGAACAGGTTTGGGGCAGGGTGACCCGACCGTGATCATCCGTCTGGCGGGATCGAATAGGTCAGCGAGGCCCGGGCGACGGCGGCGTCATGTCCTTCGGCGAAAATCAGGCAATCGCCAACGGCCAGCACGCGCCCCAGTTTCAACAAGCGCGTCTCGCAGATCAGATCGACGCCTGAGGCTGGTTTGCGCATGAAATCAATCGCGCAATTGGTGGTCACGCTCAGGGCTTTGGGGCCGATCATGGCCATGATGGCAAGATAGACCGATACATCGGCCAGCGCGAACATGGCCGGACCTGAGACCGTTCCACCGGGCCGCAAGTGACGTTCATCGTTCAGCAGGCGTATCGTCGCGGTCATCGGGGCAACGTCGTCGATTGCAAACATCTGGGCGACTTGTTGAAATTCGTCTTCAAGGAACTGCGTCAGTGCTGCGCGGTCCATTTTCAGGGTTTTGGGTGTCACCTGTTCCTCCTCTTGGTGCGCGCTGCGGGCTTTTCCTGAACATGTTATCTGTCTACACTCGCATCAAAAGCAGAAGGGTGTGCGAGATGGAAGATGAAATTTTACGCTGTGACGTAACGGATGGTGTGGCGCGGCTGGAAATGAACCGGCCCAGAAAGCTGAATGCGCTATCCGATGCAATGCTTGCGGCGCTGAAGTCAAAGTTCAGTACCCTGGCCGACGACCGGAGCGTGCGGGTGATCATCCTCTCGGGCGCTGGCAAGGCGTTCTGCGCGGGCCATGACCTGAAAGAGATGCAGGCCGGGCGCGCCAGCGCAGACAAGGGGGCTGGCTATTTCGCGGATCTTTTTGCGCGCTGCACCGAAGTAATGCTGATGATCCCGGCGCTGCCGCAGCCTGTCATCGCTGAGGTGCATGGCATTGCCACTGCGGCGGGGTGTCAGCTCGTTGCCTCTTGTGACATGGCCGTTGCGGCTGAGGGGACGCGTTTTGGTGTGAACGGCGTGAATATCGGGTTGTTCTGTTCCACGCCCATGGTGGCCCTGTCGCGCAACATACCGCGCAAGGCAGCATTTGAGATGCTGACAACTGGCACCTTTATTGATGCAGAGCGCGCGCAAGCGCTGGGGCTGGTCAATCATGTTGTGCCCCATGCCGAGTTGCGCTCCCATACAGACCAACTTGCCAAGACAGTTGGTGCCAAGCTGTCATCGGCGGTGCGGATTGGCAAGCAGACATTCTACCGGCAAGCCGAGATGGATGTCGCGGATGCTTATGCCCATGCCGGGGCGGTCATGGTGGAAAACATGCTCTGGCGCGACACGGAAGAGGGGATTTCTGCCTTTCTGGACAAGCGCAAACCTGATTGGGCCGACTGATGCCCGCCGGAACGCGTGGGGCTGGCCATTTCTGGATATTTGTACAAGGGTGAATTGGCAGGCGTCAGTGTGTGCTGCGGCGGGCCGTCAAGGCATTCATGACCGAGGCGCGGGTGACGTGGCCGACAAACTGCGCGCCGTCCCATACGCCAAGCGTATCATGGTCCTGATCGAACTGTTCCATGACCTGTCGGATCGGTGTGCCTATCTCTATGCGCTGCCCCTCTGGGATAACGGAGCCGGCAATCATTGCATCGCTTGCGCGTAGCACACCCAGCGGATTCATATTTGCCACGAAATCCGCCACATAGTCATTGGCAGGCTGAGAGAAGATTTCAGGTGGTGTGCCGCATTGGATCATACGCCCGCCTTCGAGAATGGCGATCCGGTTGCCCAGTTTGAACGCTTCGTCCAGATCATGGCTGACAAAAATGATGGTGCGTTTCAGGCGGGCCTGCAATTCCAGCAATTCATCTTGCAGCCGGGCCCGGATCAGCGGGTCGAGCGCCGAGAAGGGTTCATCCATAAGCAGAATGGGGGCATCTGTCGCAAAGGCGCGTGCCAGGCCCACGCGCTGCTGCATCCCGCCTGACAGCGCACTGACCGGTTGATCGGCCCATTGCGTCAGGCCGACCAGTTCAAGCTGGGTGTCGATCTTCTCGCGCCGTTCCCGCGCGCCCATGCCCGCCAGTTCCAGACCCAACCCAACATTTTCGCGCACCGAACGCCACGGCAGCAGGCCGAATTGCTGAAACACCATTGCCACGGTTTTCATACGCAGTTGCCGCAGCTTCGCGCGGCTTGCCTTTGGTACAGAGATCAGTCCTGTCCCGTCATTCACCAGAACATCGCCTTGAACGATGGGGTTCAGTCCATTGACCGCGCGCAAAAGGGTTGATTTGCCGGACCCTGACAGGCCCATGAGCACGACGATTTCCCCCATGCCGACATCAAGCGAACAATCATGCACGCCAAGCACCTGTCCCGTGGCACGTTTGATCTCATCGCGGCTTTGGCCCGCCTCCATCAGGGGGATGGCCTTTTGCGGCTTTGCGCCAAAGACGATCGAGACATTCTGGAACCGTACGGCAGGCTGGGTCATCGCTTCACCTCCACGCGCAGCATGCGGTCGAGCATGATTGCGACTGCAACGATGACAGCGCCCGCCTCAAACCCAAGAGCTGCATTCACCGTATTCAAGGCGCGTACAATCGAAACGCCTAGCCCCGGAGCGCCGACCAGACCAGCGATCACCACCATTGACAGTGACAGCATGATGGTCTGGTTCAGTCCGGTCATGATCTGCGGAAAGGCATAGGGCAGCTCCACTTTCCAGATACGCTGGGCCGTGGTCGCGCCAAAGGCGGTTGCGGCTTCTGACAATGCGGTCGGGGTGGAGCGGATGCCCAGTTCTGTCAGCCGGATAGCAGCAGGCATGGCAAAAATGACAGTCGCAACCAGACCGGGCACCATGCCCAGACCGAACAGGACCAGTACTGGGATCAGATAGACAAAGACAGGCAAGGTCTGCATCAGGTCCAGCACCGGGGTCAGGGCGCGGTAGAAGCGGGGGTGATGGGCCGAATATATGCCCAGTGGAACGCCGACCCCCATGCAGACGATGCAAGAAGCAATAACCAGCGTCAGGGTTTGCATTGTCAAAATCCAATACCCTTGGTTCAGTGCGAACAGTGCGCAGGCGGCGACAATTGCGACAGGTGCAAGCTTGCGCTGCAAGACCCATGTGATTGCGCAGAACCCTAGTATGACAACAAACGGGTGCGGGCCTTGCAGGGCTTGTGCCAACAGGCCGATAATGCCGCGCAAACCTGCCTCAAGCCCGTCAAAAGCGGTGATGAACGTGTCTTGAAGCCAATTAAATGCATTGGCGACGCTGCGCCCGACCGGGATCTTTGCGTCAGTAATTGTCCTGGTCAGAATGTCAGACATCGTATTCCCATGCGAAGGCGACAGACCCCGGCCACGCCGGGGCCTGTCGCGTCCCGGTTAATCAGTCCAGTGCGGCCATGACGGCGTCATCCGCGTCACCGCCGTCGCGGGTCGTCACACCCTCCAGCCACGGAGCGATGGCATCCCGATTGGCCGAGAGCCAGGCGCGCGCAGCGGCTTCGGGCTCTGTTCCGTCATTCAGGATCGCGCCCATGATTTCATTCTCCATCTCGAGCGTGAATTCCAGATTGTTGAGAAACACACCCAGATTCGGACATTCCTCGACCAGCCCGGCGCGGGTGTTGGTGTAGACCTCTGCCCCGCCGAAATCAGGGCCGAACCAGTCGTCGCCACCCGCCAGATAGGTCAGGTCAAAATTCGCGTTCATCGGGTGCGGCTCCCACCCCAGAAAGACAACAGGCTCTCCGCGCCGGTCCGCCCGCGCGACCTGCGCCAGCATTCCCTGCTCAGAACTTTCCACGACCTCAAACCCGGCAAGTCCAAAGGCATCAGCCTCTATCATATCAAGGATCAGGCGATTGCCGTCATTGCCCGGTTCGATCCCGTAGATGCGGTTTTCAAGCGCCTCTGCATGGGTGGCGATGTCCGCAAAGTCGGAAATACCAAGGGCCGAACCGTGGGCATTGGTGGCGAGGGTGTATTTCGCACCGGCAAGGTTGCGGCGAACAGTGTCAACCGTGCCCGCGTCACGGTAGGGGGCAATGTCGGCTTCCATGGTGGGCATCCAGTTGCCAAGGAACACATCGACATCGCCATTGGCCATCGAGGTGTAGGTCACAGGTACCGACAGGACCAGAGTGTTGGTTTCATACCCGAGCGCGTCCAGCAGCGTGGTTGCCACAGCAGTTGTGGCGGTGATGTCGGTCCAGCCGACATCCGAGAATGTGACGGATGTGCAGTCTGCAAAAGCTGGCGCAGCGGCCAAGCTGGCTGCGGTTGCGAAGGTTGTCAGGCGAAGGTTCATTTCATCTCTCCCGGTTGCGGTTTTTTCTTGATTGACCAATCAATAAACAATCGGCTAGTCATTCTGCAATGAAAAACTGACTCTGGATTGCAGGTTAACAAAATGCCGAAGCTTGGGATGGAGCCTATCAGGCGCGACGCATTGATCAAGGCCGCGATTGTCGAGATCGGGCAGACCGGCTCGCTTGATGTGACGGTTAGCCGGATTGCCAAGCGGGCAGGGATGTCCTCGGCGCTGGCGCATCATTATTTTGGATCCAAGGATCAGATGTTTCTGGCCGCCATGCGGCATGTCCTGTCTGTTTACGGGGCAGAGATTCGCGGTGCTTTGGTGGCGGCAGAAACCCCGCAGGGGCGTTTGCGGGCGCTGATTCTCGTATCCTTTACCGGTAGCAATTTCCGGCGCGAAGTTGTCGCGGCATGGCTGAATTTTTACGTCATGGCGCAACGCAACCCGGAGGCAGCACGCCTGCTGCGCGTTTATCAGGCGCGGCTCAGATCCAATCTGCGCTTCGTGTTGCGCCCGATGGTGGGCGCAGGCGCGGCACAACTGGCGGACGGGGCGGCCGCAATGATCGACGGTGTCTATCTGCATGAGGCGCTGGGCACGGGAGAGCCCGATGGCATGCGTGCTGCGCAGCAGGTTCAGACTTGGATTGAGGCCGCCATCGCAGGAGAGCAACGATGAGAGCACAACCGAAAGCCAGCCATTTCATTGCAGGCACATGGACAGAGGATCGGGCAGGAGCGCGCTTCGACAGTGTCTTTCCGGCCACTGGCGAAGTGGTTGCACAGCTGCATGCCGCGACGCCAGACATACTTGAGAAGGCAATGAATGCCGCTGTCGTGGCGCAGAAAGAATGGGCCGCGCGCCCGCCGGTCGAGCGGGGGCGCATCTTGCGCCGTGCGGCTGATATTATCCGCGCGCGCAATCACGACTTGTCGGTTCTGGAAACGCTGGATACCGGCAAACCCTTGCAGGAAACGCTTGTGGCGGATGCAGCCTCTGGCGCGGATGCGTTGGAGTATTTCGCAGGGTTCGCAGCAACCGTCACAGGCCAGACCATCCCTTTGGGGCAAGACATGGCCTATACATTGCGCGAGCCCTTGGGCGTTTGCGTGGGCATCGGGGCCTGGAACTACCCCATGCAGATCGCCTGCTGGAAAGCGGCGCCTGCATTGGCCTTTGGAAATGCAATGGTGTTCAAACCCTCTGAACTTACACCATTATCCGCACTTGTGCTGGCAGAAATCCTGCAAGAGGCAGGCTTGCCTGATGGGGTATTTAATGTTGTGCAGGGGATGGGCGATGTCGGAGCGGCACTTGTCAGTGATCCCCGTGTGGCCAAAGTCTCGCTGACGGGCTCGGTCCCGACGGGGCGCAAGGTCTATGCCGCTGCGGCCGAGGGGATCAAATCCGCGACAATGGAACTGGGTGGCAAGTCCCCCTTGATCATCTTTGAGGATGCCGATCTCGACAATGCCGTGGGCGCTGCGATGCTGGCAAATTTCTATTCCGCCGGGCAGATCTGTTCAAACGGGACACGGGTATATGTGCACCGATCGGTGAAAGCGGCCTTTCTGGACAAGCTGGCAGCACGCACCAGTGCAATAAAGATGGGCGACCCGCTGGATGAAGCCACGCAGATGGGGCCGCTGGTATCGGAAGGGCAGATGACACGGGTTCTGGGCTATGTCGAACAAGGCAAGACAGAAGGGGCGCGGCTGGTGTGTGGCGGGCAGCGTGAGGGCGCGACAGGCTGTTATGTGCAGCCCGCAATCTTTGCGGATGTGACCGACCATATGGTGATTGCCCGCGAAGAGATATTCGGCCCTGTCATGACGGTGCTGGATTTCGAGGATGAGGCTGATGTTGTCGCGCGCGCCAATGCGACGGAATATGGCCTTGCTGCCGGGGTGTTCACGCGTGACATCTCGCGCGCGCATCGCGTGGTTGCGCAGCTGGAGGCGGGAACCTGTTGGATCAATGCCTATAACCTGACACCCGTGGAAATGCCTTTTGGCGGGGTGAAGGCCAGTGGCGTGGGGCGCGAGAACGGGCATGCTGCGCTGGAGCATTATACCCGGATCAAGTCCGTCTATCTGGGGTTGGGGGATGTGGACTCGCCTTATTGAGCGGTATGCCCGGCTGCGGAGGCTGACCAAATTGCCGCGCCTAACGGCGCGAAGAGATAGTTTGGCGGGCCTGGACGGCCCGCGCGCCCGGCCTGTGGCTTTGCTTGGAAATGCAAGCGGTCGAAGCTGTGGTTTCTGGAGTTTCAGGGGAACAGAATGACAGAGGCAGATTATATCGTCGTTGGCGCAGGCTCTGGCGGGTCTGCGGTGGCCTACAGGCTGGCCGAAGCCGGACACTCTGTCTTGGTGATCGAAGCGGGTGGATCGGACGCTGGCCCTTTCATCCAGATGCCGGGTGCTCTGTCCTATCCGATGAATATGCGCCGCTACGATTGGGGCTATCAGACAGAGCCGGAACCGCATCTGGGGGGGCGCGTGCTGGCATGTCCGCGTGGGCGTGTGATTGGCGGGTCGTCAAGCATAAATGGCATGGTCTATGTGCGCGGCCATGCACGGGACTATGACCATTGGGCCGAACAGGGTGCCGATGGCTGGCGCTATGCAGATGTGTTGCCCTATTTCAAGCGCATGGAAAATTGGCATGGTGCCGAGGGTGCCACCTCTGCGTGGCGCGGGCAGGGCGGGCCAGTGCATATCAGCCGTGGTGCGCGGGAAAACCCCTTGTTCGATGCATTCATCGAGGCGGGGCGCCAAGCCGGTTACAATGTGACCGAAGATTATAACGGGGCGCAGCAAGAAGGCTTTGGCGCGATGGAGGCCACGATCTGGCAGGGCCAGCGCTGGTCTGCTGCGCGCGCCTATTTGCGGCCCGCGCTGGCTGGCGGGCGCACGAAGCTTTTGCGTGGAGAGGTCGCGCATGTGGTGTTCGACTCTGAGAACCGCGCCAGCGGCGTGCGCTTGCAAGATGGACGCGAGGTGACAGCCCGCCGCGAGGTTGTGCTTGCCGCCTCCAGTATAAACACGCCGAAACTGCTGATGCTATCCGGCATCGGTCCGGCCATGCATCTGGCGGAACACGGGATTGAGGTTCGGGCGAACCGGGCTGGTGTGGGGCAGAACCTGCAAGATCATCTGGAACTCTACCTGCAATATTCGGCAAGTCAGCCCATCACGCTTTACAAATACTGGAACCTTGCGGGCAAGGCTTGGGTGGGCGCGCAATGGCTGTTTGCCCGCACAGGGCCCGGAGCGTCGAACCAGTTTGAGGCCTGTGCCTTTATCCGGTCGCGCGCGGGCGTGGACTACCCAGACATCCAGTATCATTTCCTACCCATTGCAGTGCGTTATGATGGCAAGGCGGCTGCGCAGGGGCATGGTTTTCAGGCGCATGTGGGGCCGATGCGCTCTGAAAGCCGTGGTTGGGTAAAGCTGCGTTCGGCTGATGCCCGGGACGCGCCACGCATCTGTTTCAACTACATGAGTGATCCGCAAGACTGGGAAGATTTTCGCACCTGTATCCGCCTGACACGCGAGATCATGGGGCAGGCGGCGTTTCAACCGTTCATCCGTGATGAGATCCAGCCCGGTGCCGAGACCCGGGATGATGACGCGCTTGACGCCTATATAAAGGCGCATGTGGAAAGCGCTTATCATCCTTGCGGCACCGCGCGCATGGGGCGGTGCGATGACCCAATGGCTGTGGTCGACGCTAAGGGAAGAGTGATCGGCGTCGATGGGCTGCGTGTCGCCGACAGCTCGATTTTTCCGCGGATCACCAATGGCAACCTGAACGCGCCCTCGATCATGGTGGGCGAGAAGATTGCCGATCATATTCTGGGCCGGTCCTTGCCAGCAGAGAATCTGGAACCCTGGGTTCATTCGGATTGGGCGACGGCGCAGCGCTAACCCTGCCGCAAGCTGCGCTACGACCCGTATTAATAAAAGTTAATAAAAGGTTAACAAAACCTTTGACCTAGACATGTGTTCCGGGGCATGTCTGGTGTCATGTTAAGGATTTGTTCACTTTTTGTATGCATGTTGCTGGCGCTGCCCGTCTGGGCGGCGCAGCGAGAGCTTTCGGGCGTTCCGCGTGTGATTGACGGGGACACGCTGGAAGTTGCGGGACAGCGCATTCGCCTTGGCGGCATTGATGCCCCGGAAATGCAGGAAGACTGCCTGAACAATTCTGGGCAGCGCTGGGCATGTGGCGCCTGGGCCACGGAGGTGGCACAGGCCATGTTGGCGGGCCGAACCGTTCAATGTGTCGATCTTGGGCAAAGAAGTTATGATCGTATCGTTGGTCGGTGTTATCTGGGTGGGCAGGATGTGGCTGTCGCCCTGATCGAGGCTGGCGCGGCGCGGCCCTGTCTGCGATTTGCGCGTGAACAGGGGCAGGAACAGGCTTATCTGCGTGCAGAACAACAGGCCAAGCGCGCCAATGCAGGGGTTTATGGCGGGCCGCTGAACCCTATTGCCGGGTTTTGTGAGCCATCGCGTGCAACGGTGAGCATATCCGCGCCGGCCGTTCCCCCATCAGCGGATTGCGTGATAAAGGGCAATGTTTCGTCCAATGGTCGGATCTATCACATGCCCGGACAACGCCATTATGATCAGGTGACAATGCGCAGCGATCAGACCCGCTGGTTCTGCTCAGAAGCAGAGGCACGGGCGGCAGGCTGGCGACGGGCACGGCAATAGCGGCAAGCAGCCAAGTGCAACTATAAACCGTGGCATCCTTAAAACGGCACGCCCCGCCTTGATACGATGCAATAGAAAAACCCCCGCAGGCCATGCCTTCGGGGGTCGCTCTTTCCAAGTCCGGGCAAGGGCCCCAACCTGGTATCTTGCCGGTCTAGAGACCGCCTTCACGCTGCGCCTTCTTGCGCGCCAGTTTGCGCGCACGGCGAATTGCTTCGGCCTTCTCGCGGGCTTTCTTCTCGGACGGTTTCTCGAAATGCTGCTTGAGCTTCATTTCACGAAACACACCTTCACGCTGGAGCTTCTTCTTCAGTGCACGAAGTGCCTGATCGACATTGTTGTCGCGAACAGATACCTGCATGTGGTTTTCACCACCTTTCCAAGTTAGAGTTACGTTCAAGTGCAGGAATAGGTCGTCTAGCAAAATGCGCGTGCTATGTCCAGCCGCAAGCTGAAACGGAGAATTGACATGAATGATCAGATTGAGACCTTGCTGGATGCCGCCCTTCTTCATGTTCCCTTTGACGGCTGGAGTGATGAGGCATTGAAGGCGGCAGCCAGTGATGCGGGGATTGATCTTGCCACGGCGCGGGCCCTGTTTCCGCGGGGCGGGGTCGATCTGGCGCTTGCCTATCATCGCCGTGGCGATTCGCAGATGGCCGCAAAGCTGGCGTCAGAGGATCTGAGCCATTTGCGTTTTCGCGATCGTATCGCAACGGCTGTGCGCACCCGCATTGAAGTAGCTGAAGATCGAGAGCTGGTGCGTCGAGGCACAACACTTTTTGCGCTGCCACCCTATGCACCAGACGGCGCGCGCGCAATCTGGGGAACAGTCGATCTGATCTGGACCACGCTTGGCGATACCTCGACTGACTACAACTGGTATACGAAACGGGCAACGCTGGCCGGGGTGTATTCGTCTACTGTTCTGTACTGGCTGGGCGATGACAGCCCTGACGCGCAGGCGACCTGGAATTTTCTGGATCGGCGCATCGACGGGGTGATGCAGTTCGAGCGCGTGAAGGGCGCGGTCGAGAAAAACCCCGCTTTGCGGGCCGTCTTTGCAGGGCCGCGCGCCATTCTGTCTTGCATCAAGGCACCGGTCGGAACACCAAAGACCGATCTGCCTGGATATGTCACCCAGCCCCCGCGCCAACAGGGTTGACGCCCGCGCGATTGCAACGCAGGTTGCAGCCCGGATGAGCGGGGCTGGAAGGGACGAGGCATGGCTGTTGGCAAGGAAATCGTGACATGGGTCGATGGCCAGTGGCACAGGGGCAATGCACCTATAATTGGTGCCGCAGATCATGCCGCATGGCTTGGCTCTCAGGTGTTTGACGGTGCACGGCAGTTTGAGGGGGTGCGCCCCGATCTGGACCTGCATGCTGCGCGCATCATCCGTTCGGCCGAGGTCATGAATATGCTTCCCCCGGTCGATGCGGCCACGGTGCAGGGATTGATGGAAGAGGGGTGCGGCATGTTCGCGCCCCATGCGGCCCTATACTTGCGCCCGATGATGTGGTCCCGCGAATCCAGCCCGGGCATTATTGACGCAACCCCGGAAAGCACAGGCTTCGCAATCTGCATCGAATCGCTTGCCATGCCCGATCCGGGTGAATTTTCGTTGACAGTGTCGCCCTATTGTCGCCCGCGCCCTGATATGGCCCTGACCGAGGCGAAGGCTGGCGCGCTCTATGCCAATAATGCGCGCATCATGGCCGATGCGCGCAAGCGCGGCTTTTCCAATGCGCTGTCGCTTGATGTGAATGGCCATGTGGCGGAAACCGCTTCGACCAATGTGTTCATGGTGCGCGATGGTGTGGTTCTGACCCCCGCGCCCAATGGGATGTTTCTGAACGGGATCACCCGACAAAGGGTGATTGGTCTGTTGCGTGCCGACGGGCTGGATGTGATCGAGACCAGCCTGACCCTGACGGATTTTGATCAGGCCGAAGAGATTTTCGTGACCGGCAATATTGCCAAGGTCATGCCAGTCACGCGCTATCAGGACCGGGAGCTTGGCAAGCCCAAGATCGGGCTTAGGGCGCGAGAGCTGTATTGGGATTACGCTTTGTCAGCGCGCGTGTAGGGGGGCGCTGCCCCCTCTGGCGCGGAAGGCCGCGCCATTCACCCCCGGAGTATTTCGGGCAAGAAAATGAAACGAAGGAAATGCCATGGACCTTCCAGATACGATGCGTGCAATAGAAATTTCTGAACCGGGTGGGCCAGAGGTCCTGCGCGAAGTGCGCCGTCCGGTGCCTGTGCCGGGCGCAGGGCAAGTGGTTATTCGGCTGTCCTATGCCGGGGTTAACCGGCCTGATGCTTTGCAGCGCGCCGGGGCCTATAATCCGCCACCCGGGGCAAGCGACCTGCCCGGTCTGGAAGGGGCTGGTACGATCGTGGACGTAGGGGCCGGGGTGTCGCGCTGGGCGGTGGGCGATAAGGTCTGCGCCTTGTTCCCCGGTGGAGCTTATGCGGAATACGCGCTGACAGATGCGGGGCAGGTTCTGCCCGTGCCCGAGAATATGGCGCTGCGCGAAGCGGCCTGTCTGCCAGAGACGTTCTTTACCGTCTGGTCCAATGTCTTCATGCGAGGTGGATTGACCGCCGGGGAAAGATTCCTTGTGCATGGCGGGTCATCTGGCATTGGGACGACAGCGATACAGTTGGCCCATATCTTTGGGGCGCGGGTGTTTGCAACGGCAGGCTCTGACGAGAAATGTGCGGCCTGTCTGCGCTTGGGCGCTGAGCGGGCGATCAATTACCGCGACGATGATTTTGTGAAAATACTGCAAGCAGAGGGCGGGGCCAATCTGATCCTTGATATGGTGGGGGGGGATTATCTGCCGCGCAACCTGAAGGCGCTGGCGGAGGATGGACGGCTGGTGCAGATCGCCTTTTTGCAAGGGCCGAAAGTGGCTGTGAATTTTGCCCCGCTGATGATGCGCCGTCTGACGATCACGGGCTCGACCCTGCGTCCACAAACCGATGCTGCAAAGGCGGCAATTGCCACGCAGTTGGAGCGCGAGGTGTGGCCATTGCTGTCTGCGGGCAAGCTGGCGCCGGTTATGGATAGTGAATTCCCCCTTCGGGAGGTATCGCTTGCGCATGCCCGGATGGAGAGCTCGGCCCATATTGGCAAGATCGTGCTGCAGATTGCTGAGTGAGAGCCATGATTCTGGCTGAAAGGGCGTCATCGCGGGCCAAATTGTGGATGATTTGATCAAATTATCTGCAGGTTGCGCGATGCGGGCTTGCCAAACCCTGATGTTTTCTTGTGGAATGCAAGTCACAACAATGCCGAGTCAAGGGTCGCGCCCCGCGCGATGATAACCTGACTTTATAACAGGGAGATGAAAATGCCAGACACACGTAAATCCAGGACCAAAATGGCGGCAGTCGCGACCGGTGCGGCTTTCGTCCTGCAAGCGGGCTTCGCGTCGGCTGAGACCGTGAATGTGTTCAACTGGTCCGATTACATTACCGACGAGGTGCTACAGCAGTTTACGGAAGAAACCGGAATTACGGTGAATTATGATGTCTATGACAGCAACGACACTTTGGAAGCGCGGCTGCTGGCGGGGTCATCGGGCTTTGATGTCGTGGTGCCAACAGCCACATTCCTGCAACGCCAGATTGCGGCCGGGGTCTATCAGCCGCTGAACCGCGACTTGCTTCCCAATATGGAAAACATGGACCCGGAACTGATGGCGGCTGCCGCCAGTCATGACCCGGATAATGTCCATGCGACAATCTACATGTGGGGCACCACCGGGATCGGCTATAACATCGATATGGTTGCCGAGCGTCTG
This sequence comes from Roseinatronobacter bogoriensis DSM 18756, assembly GCF_004366635.1. Taxonomy (GTDB): domain Bacteria; phylum Pseudomonadota; class Alphaproteobacteria; order Rhodobacterales; family Rhodobacteraceae; genus Roseinatronobacter; species Roseinatronobacter bogoriensis. Next base: position 109,805 of record NZ_SORN01000004.1, read on the forward strand.
GGCGAGGATTTCGAAGTGGATACCTGGGCGATGATCTTTGACCCTGAGATTGCTTCGCAACTGGCGGATTGTGGCATCTCCTGGCTGGATTCACCTGCGGATATGTTCCCGGCGGCCTTTGCATGGATGGGGCTGGACCCGCAATCCACGGATGCAAATGATTTTGAGGCGGCGACCGAGATGATGCTCGCCGCGCGGGAGCATGTGCGTTATTTCCACTCATCCCAGTATATCTCTGACCTTGCGAATGGGGAAACCTGTGTCGCTGTGGGCTGGTCGGGTGATGTGTTGCAAGCCGCCGACCGGGCTGAAGCTGCGGGGCAGGGGGTTAATGTCTGGTATGCCATCCCGCGCGAAGGTGCGATGCAATGGTTTGACATGATGGGCATTCCCGCCGATGCACCCAACCCCGAAAATGCACATGCTTTCATCGATTTCATCATGCGCCCCGAGATCAGCGCAGCGATCACGAATTATGTCTGGTTCCCGAACGCCAATGCCGCGTCATGGGAATTGGTCGATGAAGAAATCTTTACCGATCCTGCGATTTTCCCGACGCCGGAAGTGACCGAAACCCTGTTTACCGGCGTCACCTATGACAGCCGTACCGACCGCACGGCCACGCGCCTGTGGACGCGTGTCCGCACGGGCCAGTAAGTGCATCCAGCCCTGTCCGCCACGCGGGCAGGGCTTTTTTCCCGACAGACAGGTGCAGGGCGATGTCACAACCAGCAATTGCCGCGGATACGAAACCTTGGCGACGCGAAGGTGCGACGCCCTTCATTTCCGTGCGCGGTGTCACAAAACAGTTCGGAGATTTTACCGCCGTCGCGGATGTCGACCTTGAGATATACAAGAGCGAGTTGTTTTGCCTGCTGGGGGAATCCGGCTGCGGGAAATCGACATTGCTGCGTATGCTGGCAGGGTTCGAACAGGCAACCAGCGGCACGATCACCATTGATGGCGAAGATATGGCCCGTGTGCCGCCCGACCGCCGTCCGACGAATATGATGTTTCAATCCTATGCGCTGTTTCCGCATATGACGGTTGAGAAGAATGTTGCCTATGGGCTGCTGCGCGAGGGGCTGAAGAAATCTGTGGCCTATGAACGGGCTGCCGAGATGTTGCGCATGGTCAAGCTGGAAAAGCTGGCGCGACGCAGGCCCGACCAACTCTCTGGCGGGCAGCGCCAGCGCGTTGCCCTTGCGCGCGCCTTGGTCAAGCGGCCCAAGTTGTTGCTGCTGGATGAACCTCTCGGTGCGTTGGACAAGAAGCTGCGCGAAGAGACGCAGTTCGAATTGATCAAGATTCAGGAAACGCTGGGCGTCACATTTATTGTTGTGACGCATGATCAGGACGAAGCCATGACCTTGGCCACGCGGATTGGCGTGATGAAAGATGGCAAGATTGAACAGATCGGAGAGCCGCGCGAGATTTACGAGACACCCAATTCGCGCTTTGTTGCCGATTTCATAGGCTCGGTAAATTTGTTTGAGGGCAAGGTCGATGCTGTTGCCCCGGATATGATGCGCATTGAGACTTATGAGCTGGGCCCGGTCCTGTTGCCGCCACAAGCCGGTCTGACATTGGGCCAGCAGGTCTGGGGTGCGGTGCGCCCGGAGCGTTTTGCTATCTCGCGCAGCAAGCCGGAAAACACACCCAACACCTGGCAAGGTGTGGTCGAGGAGATGGGGTATATCGGGCATATGTCACAATATCGGATCAGACTGTCCAATGGTGTCCTGATCCGGGCAAGCCAATCCAACCGCTTGCGTGACGAAGATCCGATTTCATGGGATGAAAAGGTCTGGATTTCGGTTCAGCCCTCGGCATTCCGGGTGCTGACCCGATGAGCGCGGGCAATGCGCTGACGCGCTCGGCGCCGTGGCGCGGCACGGCATGGCTGATGGGAAAGCTTGGGATCAGCGGGCGCACCCTGGTTATTGCCGTTCCCATGCTGTGGCTGGGTGTGTTCTTTCTTGCGCCATTTTTTGTACTGGGGCGCATTTCACTGGCCGAAGCGTTGATTGCCCGCCCGCCCTATACGCCCCTGTTTGAACGCGGCCCTGACGGGTCCTTGCAGATCATCGCCAGTCTGGAGAATTATCGCTTCCTGATGACCGATGCGCTGTATCGCAATGCCTATCTGTCCTCGATCCGGGTTGCGCTTGTCTCGACGATCTTTGCGTTGCTGATCGGCTATCCGATTGCCTATTACATCGCCCGCGCGCCAGAGCCGAAACGCTCGATCCTGCTGCTGATGGTCATTTTGCCGTTCTGGACCAGCTTCCTTTTGCGGGTCTATGCGTGGATGGGGTTTCTGCGCTCAAACGGAGTGATCAATAACACGCTGATATCGCTGGGCATCATCGATGCGCCATTGCGCATGATGCAGACTGATTTCGCGGTCTATATCGGTATTGTCTATACCTATCTGCCTTTCATGATCCTGCCGCTATATGCCAACCTGACCAAGCTGGATTCAGCCCTGCTGGAAGCAGCGAGTGATCTGGGCGCCTCGCCCTTTGTGACGTTTTTCACAGTCACGCTGCCTTTGTCATTGCCCGGCATCGTCGCAGGGTCCATGCTGGTGTTCATTCCGGCGATTGGGGAATATGTCATTCCCGCACTACTGGGCGGGCCAGATACGCTGATGATCGGCCGCGTTCTGTGGGATGAGTTCTTTTCCAGCCGTGACTGGCCTGTGGCCTCGGCGGTGGCGATTGTCATGCTGGTGCTGGTTGTTGCGCCGATCATGTGGTTGCAATCCATCCAAAACCGACGGGAGGAGGGCTGATGCGTGGCTGGTTCCTGCCACTGGCGGTCGCTTTCGGTTTCATCTTTTTATATGCGCCCATCGTCTCGCTTGTGGTGTTTTCGTTCAACGAAAGCCGTCTGGTCACGGTCTGGGGCGGGTTTTCAACGCGGTGGTATGGTGAATTGCTGCGCGACCGTCAGATCCTCGGGTCGGCATGGATCAGTCTTCAAGTGGCCTTTGCAAGCGCCACCCTAGCTACGGTGATTGGCACTTTGGGCGCGTTTGTATTGACGCGGTTCAGCAGTTTTACGGGGCGGCTGTTGTTGACAGGCATGATCACGGCACCGCTGGTGATGCCAGAGGTGATAACCGGCTTATCACTGTTGTTGTTGTTTGTGTCGATGGAACTGACGCTGGGCTGGCCCGCTGGGCGCGGACTGACGACGATCATCATCGCGCATACGACCTTTTGTGCGGCTTTTGTGGCGGTCATTGCGCAGTCGCGTTTGCGCAGCATGGATGAATCGTTGGAAGAAGCCGCGCGCGATCTGGGGGCAGGGCCGGTTCGGGTGTTTTTTGATGTGACCTTGCCTGTGATCGCGCCGGCCTTGGTGGCGGGTTGGCTTCTCGCCTTCACCCTGTCGCTGGACGATCTGGTGATTGCAAGCTTCGTGTCCGGCCCCGGTGCCTCGACCCTGCCGATGGTGATTTTTTCAAAGGTGCGTCTGGGGGTCAGCCCGGATATCAATGCACTGGCAACGATCATCATTGGTTTTGTGCTGGTTGCTGTGCTGATTGCGGGATGGCTGATGCGGCGTGCATTGCGCAAGGGCGGCTGAAGCATATTAATGATAAGAAATTCTGATATTAATTATCAGTAAAAGCAACTTAACCTGATGATCCTTTCCTGTTAGAACCATTCCAGAAATCCACAGATGGAGGGAATCATGGACGGTTCTGATAAAGCAGGCAAATGCCCAGTTATGCACGGCGGGCAAACCAACACCGGCAACGCGGTGATGGATTGGTGGCCAAAGGCGCTCAACCTCGACATTCTGCACCAGCACGACACCAAGGTGAACCCGCTAACCGGTTTCGACTATCGTGAAGAGGTCAAGAAACTGGATGTTGAAGCGCTGAAAGCAGATGTTCACGCGCTTCTGACCGACAGTCAGGATTGGTGGCCAGCAGATTGGGGTCACTACGGCGGGTTGATGATCCGCATGTCCTGGCACGCAGCGGGCACCTACCGCGTGCAGGATGGTCGTGGCGGTGCAGGCACCGGCAACCACCGTTTCGCCCCCCTGAATTCTTGGCCGGACAATGCCAATCTGGACAAGGCGCGCCGCTTGTTGTGGCCGATCAAGAAGAAATACGGCAACCAGATCAGCTGGGCCGATCTGATGGTTCTGGCAGGCACGATCGCATATGAAAATATGGGCCTGAAAACCTTTGGTTTTGCCTTTGGCCGCGAAGATATCTGGCACCCTGAGAAAGATGTTTACTGGGGGTCCGAGAAAGAATGGCTCGCGCCATCGGATGAGCGTTATGACAATGTCGGCGACGCCTCGACCATGGAAAATCCGCTTTCAGCTGTTCAGATGGGCTTGATCTATGTGAACCCCGAAGGCGTGAACGGCCAGCCCGACCCGCTGAAAACTGCTGCTCACGTGCGCGAGACTTTCGCACGCATGGCGATGAATGACGAAGAAACCGTTGCACTGACCGCTGGTGGCCACACTGTCGGCAAAAGCCACGGCAATGGCCGTGCCGAAAACCTTGGACCTGCCCCTGAAGGCGCAGCGCTCGAAGAAGCAGGCATGGGCTGGATGAACCACAAGACCCGCGCTGTTGGGCGCGACACGGTGACTTCCGGGATCGAAGGCGCATGGACCACCGAGCCAACGAAATGGGACATGGGCTATTTCAAGTTGCTGTTCGGCTATGAATGGGAATTGAAGAAATCCCCCGCAGGTGCATGGCAGTGGGAGCCCATCAACATCAAGGAAGAAGACAAGCCGGTGGATGTGGAAGACCCGTCGATCCGTCTGAACCCGATCATGACCGACGCCGACATGGCCATGAAGATGGACCCGACCTATCGCGCCATTTGTGAAAAGTTCATGGCCGACCCAGCGAGCTTCGACGACGCATTTGCCCGCGCATGGTTCAAGCTGACCCATCGCGACATGGGCCCGCAGGAACGCTATATCGGCCCCGATGCGCCGAAAGAGATTCTGATCTGGCAAGACCCTGTTCCAGCAGGGAATGCTGATTACGATGTTGCTGCTGTAAAGGCCAAGATCGATGCCGCAGGGCTGTCGGTGTCTGATATGGTTGCGACCGCTTGGGACAGTGCGCGCACATTCCGCCAGTCCGACTATCGTGGTGGCGCAAATGGTGCACGTATTCGCTTGGCACCGCAAAAGGATTGGGCCGGAAACGAGCCTGATCGCCTGCAAAAGGTGCTGTCGGTGTTGGAGCCGATTGCTGCCGAAACCGGAGCGTCAATTGCCGATGTGATCGTTCTGGCTGGTAATCTGGGTGTCGAAAAGGCCGCTAAAGCAGCAGGTTTTGACATCGAGGTACCATTTGCACCCGGTCGCGGTGACGCCACGGATGAGATGACCGATGCCGACAGCTTCAAGTGGCTGGAACCCGTTGCCGACGGATTCCGCAACTGGATGATGAAGGATTACGTTGTCTCTGCTGAAGAGCTGATGCTCGACCGCGCACAATTGATGGGGCTGACGGCCCCTGAGATGACCGTTCTTCTGGGCGGTATGCGGGTCATGGGCACAAACCACGGTGGGACAGCGCATGGTGTGTTCACTGACCGTGTTGGCGCGTTGACCACTGATTTCTTTGTCAACCTGACAGATATGGCATGGAAGTGGGAACCAAAGGGGTCGAACCTGTATGAGATTCAGGATCGCAAGACAGGTCAGGCAAAATGGACAGCGACACGCGCTGATCTGGTATTTGGTTCCAACTCGATCCTGCGCGCTTACGCAGAGATCTATGCGCAGGACGATGCTGGCGAGAAGTTCGTGAAGGATTTCGTTGCAGCATGGGTCAAGGTGATGAATGCAGATCGCTACGATCTGGCATAAGGCTTAGCCATAACAATCACAGCGGCGCGCCATTCAGGCGCGCCGTTTTCGATTCAGCTACTGTTCGCCACCTGAAAAAGGTTCCCGCGCCCCAAGATATGCTTTCGCGAGGAGCGGCTTTGGCGGGACTTTGCAGAGATAGCGAGGCCGGGTGAAAAAGCCGCGCAGCGTCGGGCCGCGGTGCGGCGATGCGCGGCGGCCTTTGGCCTTGATTCCGCGCAGGTCAAACACTGCAACGCCCGCCAAGCAGTCAGAGGTATCTTGTGTCAGGCGGCCAACACTACGAACAGAGTCTAATTGGTCGAGCGGCAATCTGGCCTATTGCGCGGCGAGAGCCTTTTGTCGTGACAGCACGCAGCGCCTTGCATGTTGGATGGCAGCGAATTCGCTTTTCTCAATATGTCTGAGGCGGTGCCACGCAACAACAGGGGCTGCGAGCCATTCCATCCACCATATCTTTCGCGCCAAGGTATGGGCCTCTTTCCATACCTCGTCGGGTGCATCCGCGAAATAGGCGTTTAGAAACATGTCTCCTGCATTGGGATGCCGCTTCTTCCAGACCGAGATTGAGTGCAGCAGCAACAAGACATCGCGTGCTTTGTCATATTGGGTCGCCTGCAATTTCGCACCTGCTTCCAGATCGAGGAATGTCAGGTTTTGCCCATCCCAGCAAATATCGCGCATCACTGGTCGCCCATGCGCAAGGCCCAACCGGTGTAATTCTGCCAACTCTTGTCCAATGCGTTGCATCATTTGAACGGGTGATGCCCCCTTCTTGATGGCCTTCATCACCAGCATACCGTGATCCGCCATAACGAAGCACGTGTCATCTTGCGCAAGTATCTCGGGGACCGAAGCACCCCGCGCGCGAAACTCTTTCAGAAGCTGGGCCTCGCGGCGCAGGGCCTGTTCTGGATTGCCTTTGAAAAACTTGAGCCATAGGGTCTTGTGCTGTTCTGTCTTCTTGGCGAAGTACAACCTGCCCTCGAACTCGAAGCGCACAAGTCGGGCATCGCCACTTGCATGCGCTTGCTCGAGAAGTGCGCGCGAAAAAATCGCGTCTGAAGGGGTGTTTATCTGCATGCGCTTCTCTTAAACATATCGAAATTCGTGTCAATTCGCGGTGGTTGACCTTTCGGGGTCATTTGCTTTTTCAGCGTTTGGGGGATCTGGTAGAATGGCGTCATGAACATCTCCCTGACAGATTTTCTGATGCTTTGCTTGGCCGGCGGTGTGGGCAGTATGGCGCGGGCAGGGCTTGCCGCTGGTTTGACCCGGTTTTTCCATCCGGCCGGAGCAATTTTCGTGATTAATGCTTTGGGCAGTTTCCTGATTGGGGGGGCGCTGGGTATTCTTCTGTCAGGGACTTCAGTTTTGGATGCTGCGCAAGCGCCAGTTGGGTTTACCCTGTTTTCGGTTGGGCTGCTGGGCGGGTTTACGACCGTATCGACGTTTGCGTTGCAAGTGCATGCCTTGTGGCAGGAAGGTCGTCAGGCTTGGGCAGGGGGTGTTGCCTTGGGGTCGGTGCTCCTTTGTCCTGTGTTTGCGCTGGTCGGATTTGCGCTGGCTTCATTTGTGTATGGAGGCGGCTGATGCAGGCGACGATTATCAACATGCTTGCTGTGGGCCTTGGGGGCGCAATGGGCACGGGGTTGCGCGTCTTGCTAAGCCTTGGCGCATTCAGAATATGGAATGACTACGCCTTTATCGGCACGCTGGCGGCAAATATTCTTGGGGCGGCGCTGATCGGTTACCTGGCCACGCGTGACATGACGGCGAGAGCCAAAGCAATGTGGATGACAGGGTTTTGTGGCGGGTTTACAACGTTTTCGCTGTTCTCGCTCGAAATCCTGATCCTGTCAGACCGCAGCATTACGCTGATGCTTGGCTATGGTGCCGCCTCGCTGGTGCTATGGGTGCTGGGCGTCTGGGGCGGGTGGCGTCTGGGGCAACCCGCCGCCAAAACCTAGATGTTTTCGACCCGCGGCATCCCCATCACGTGATAGCCGCCATCGACATGGATGATTTCGCCCGTTGTATGGGAACCATAATCAGATGCCAGATAGACCGCTGTCCCACCCACACTTTGCAGCGTTGCATTCGTACCAAGCGGGGCATTGGCTTCGGCGTGACGAAATGTCTTGCGCGCCCCGCCAATGGCTGCGCCTGCCAGGGTTTTCATCGGGCCGGGGCTGATCGCATTCACCCGGATCCCCTCTGGCCCCAAATCATTTGCAAGATACCTGACAGAGCTTTCCAGCGCGGCCTTGGCCACCCCCATCACGTTGTAATATGGCGTGACAGAGTTTGATCCCTGAAAGGTCAGCGTCAGCAGACAGCCGCCATCGGGCATCAGCTCTGACGCTCTGCGCCCCACATCAATGAAGCTGTAGCAACTGATGTTCAGCGAATGCGCAAAGTTTGCGCGACTGGTGTCACGAAAACGCCCGGTCAGTTCCGTTTTGTCCGAAAATGCAATGGCATGGACCAGAAAATCCATCTTACCCCAGCTGTCGCGCAACTTGCCAAAGGCCGCGTCCATCGAGGCGTCATCACTGACATCGACATCCAGAAGCAGGTCTGACCCAAGACTCGCGGCCAGGGGTTCGACGCGTTTGCCAAACGCCTCGCCCTGATAGCTGAAGGCAAGCTCTGCCCCCTCAGCCGCCAGGGCCGCCGCTATACCCCAGGCGATCGAGCGCTCATTCGCGACGCCCATAACAAGCCCGCGTTTTCCCTGCATCAGTCCGGTCATGCTGTTTACCCCTCAGTCGCGAAAGGCGCTCATGACAAGCGTCGCATTCGTGCCGCCAAAACCAAAGCTGTTGGACAGGACTGTGTCCAGTTCGACATTCTCGACCAGTTTGGTGGCGATTTCACCCTCGCGGATGGCCGGGTCCAGTTCGGTCACATTGGCCGAGGCCGCGATGAAATTGCCCTGCATCATCAGCAGCGAATAAATCGCTTCCTGCACACCTGTCGCGCCAAGGCTGTGGCCGGTCAGCGACTTGGTTGACGAAATCGGCGGCACATTGCCTTCGCCCCAGATGCGCCGGATCGCTTCAACCTCGGTCACATCGCCCGCCGGGGTCGAGGTGCCATGTGCGTTGATATAGCTGACCTTGCGCCCTTCGGGCAGGGTGCCAAGTGCCAACCGCATCGACCGCTCGCCCCCTTCGCCCGAAGGGGCGACCATGTCATGCCCGTCCGAGGTGGCGCCGTAGCCAGTTACTTCGGCGTAGATCTTTGCGCCGCGTGCTTTCGCATGTTCCAGTTCTTCCAGCACCAGCATCCCGCCACCGCCGCCGATCACGAACCCGTCGCGGGTCGCATCGAAGGCGCGCGCGGCGGTTTCGGGGGTGTCATTGTATTTTGAGGACATCGCGCCCATTGCGTCAAACAAGCACGACAGGGTCCAGTCCAGTTCCTCGCCACCACCGGCGAAAATGATGTCCTGCTTGCCCATCTGGATCAACTCTGCAGCGTTGCCGATGCAATGCGCAGAAGTCGAGCAGGCAGAGGTGATCGAGTAATTCACGCCCTTGATCTTGAACGGCGTTGCCAGACAGGCCGAATTGGTCGAGGACATGCAGCGCGTCACCATGAATGGCCCCATGCGCTTTGGGCTGCCTTTCTCGATGACGATCTTATGGGCCTGAAACAGGTTCGCCGTAGATGGCCCGCCAGAGCCGGTAATCAACCCTGTGCGCGGGTTTGAGACATCCGACTCTTCCAGCCCGGCATCGGCAATGGCCTGTTCCATCGACAGGAAGTTATAGGCCGCGCCCGCACCCATGAACCGAAGGTTGCGCTTGTCGATATGGTCTTCCAGCACGATCTGAGGCTGGCCGTGGACCTGGCTGCGGAACCCATGCTCGGCATATTCGGGGGCAAAAATAATTCCCGATCGCCCGGCGCGCAAACTCTCCGACACTTCCGTGGCAGAATTCCCGATGGGCGAGATGATCCCCAGCCCGGTAATAACAACTCGACGCATACCGCCTCCCATATCAAATTTAGTGCCTGTCTAGGCCAGCATAGCCTTTGGGGCAAGCCTGAAGCCTGCTTGGCGCGCGTGCCTCATGCCTGATCGCGTGCGGGGATGCGCTGCAAAAGCGGCATCAGGGCGGACATGTCCGGGCCATGCGCCTGACCGGTCAGGGCTTTGCGCAACGGCATGAACAGCCCTTTGCCCTTGCGTCCCGTTGCGGCCTTGACGGCGCTGGTCCAGTCTGACCAGGCATCCGGCCCATAAGGCGGTGAGGGCAGAAGTGTCAGGGCTTGGGCCACAAACTCGGCATCTTCTGGCGCGATATCGGGCGCTGCGCCATCGCGGCACAGGGCCCACCATGCCCCCAGATCATCCAGACGGGTGATATTCTCTCTCGCCACCTGCCAGAATTGTGCGCCCAGTTCCGATGGCACGCCAAGGGCCGCGATCTGGTCCGCGACGGCCTCATAGGGGCGGGTTTGCAGGTCGGCGCGCGTCAGCGGCCACAGGTCTTGGGCGTCGAATTTCGTCGGCGCAGACCCGAACTGGTCAAGCGCGAAGCCTTCGGCAATCTCGTCCAGTGACATGCGCAGTTCAACCGGCTGGCTGGAGCCAAGCCGCGCCATCAGCGACAGCAATGCCGCCGGCGTCACCCCTTGCGCGCGCAGATCACGCAGGGACAAGGTGCCAAGGCGTTTAGATAGCGCCTCACCCTGTGCGCCGGTCAGCAGCGAATGATGCGCGAAGCCGGGGGGCGTGCCACCCAATGCTTCGATGATCTGAATCTGTGTGGCAGTGTTGGTTACATGGTCCGACCCGCGCACGATATGAGTGATGCCCATGTCCATGTCATCGACAACCGAGGCAAGTGTGTAGAGTACCTGACCATCAGCACGGATCAGGACCGGGTCAGAAACACTGGCCGCGTCGATTGATAGCGGCCCCAGAATGCCATCATCCCATTCAATCCGGGTCTGGTTCAGCAAAAAGCGCCAATAGCCTGCACGCTCTGCCCGTAGCCTGACCCTATCTGCATCTTCCAATGTAAGGGCGGCGCGGTCATAGACAGGGGGGCGGCCCATGTTCAGTTGCTTCTTGCGCTTGAGGTCCAGTTCGCCCGGTGTCTCGAAACATTCATAGAAGCGGCCATCTGCGCGCAATTGCTCCGCCGCGTCATTATAGCGCTCCAGCCGTTTTGACTGTTGCTCGATCCTGTCCCATGTCAGGCCGAGCCATTCCAGATCATGCTGAATGGCGTCGATATACTCCTGTTTCGAGCGTTCGGCATCGGTGTCATCCAGCCGCAGAACAAATTCGCCACCTGATTTTCGTGCAATCAGGTAATTGAAAAGCGCCGTGCGCAAATTCCCGATATGCAGATATCCTGTCGGGGACGGGGCGAAGCGCGTGACAATACGGGACATGGGCAGACCTCCTGAAACCAGCCTTCCTCTTTCACATGGCATGGCGCAGTGCAAGGCCCTGACCTTAAACGCGCCGCCACTGGGCGCATTTGATGCGCCCTCGAAAGTCACAATCTCGCGCAGAAAACGAAATGCACGGATTTTGGCCGCGACATGTGATTGGGGCAAGGATAGACTCTGGACAACTGGTTTGTCGCGCGGGGTGTTCGGAGGGGTTCATGCGTTTGCTCAAAGCTTTTGTCGCCATGATCATTGGTCTGTCAGTCTTGTTCGGTGTCGCAGCCCTTGTGATGCCTGCGGACCGGATCGCAAATATTGCCGCGCAACAATTTCAGAACACCACCGGACGCAGTCTGCATTTTGGTGGCGATGTGAAGGCCAGTTTTTACCCTGTCATCGGGGCGACCGCGCAATCCATACAGATTGGCAACCCGGATTGGGCTGGCGACGCGCCGATGTTGTCTGCCGCAGAAATGGATTTCGGCCTTGATGTCATGGCACTGATCCGCGGCGATATTGTCGTCGAACGGGTTGTTCTGCGTGACCCCGACTTGCACCTGATCCGCGATGCGCAGGGCCGCACGAACTGGACATTGACACAGGCTGAGGGCAGCGGGACCTCTGAAGCTGCGCCAAGTGACGCGCCCAGCGAAGCGCAACCCTCTCGGCAGCAGCGCGGCTTCTCGCTGGCCGAAGCGCGTATCATAGGGGGCAATCTGCGGTTTGAAGACCGGCAATCTGGCACCGATCTGCGCGTTGAAGGGCTGGAGGCCGGTTTGCGTTTGCCCAGCTATGCGGGTGCAGCGGAACTGGTCGCTTCTGGCCGGATGAATGGCCAGCCCTTTCAGATGACAGCCCAGACGGAAAATGCGGAGCGTCTTGTTTCCGGCGCGGTCACTCCGATCACGGTAGAGGCGACAGTTGCGGGTGCGACCCTCAGTTTTGCTGGGCGCGCGGGTCTGGAGGCGCTTGCGCTGGAAGGGCAGGTGACCACCTCGATCCCGGCCCTGTCCCCGCTTATGCAACTTGCGGGCCAGAGTGGCGGAGATATTTCTTCGGATTTCTTGCCACTTGGCATGTCGGGGCAGTTGACACGCACAGCCGATGGCCGGGTATTTGCGCGGGATGCCCAATTCCGCGCGGGCGGGGTGCGCCTGTCAGGGGCGCTTGATCTGGTGCCGGGCGCGGACCTCCCGCGTCTTACGGGGCAATTATCTGGCGCTGTGCTGGATCTGCGCAGCGCTGGCGCAACGGGTCAGAGCGGGCAGGGCGGACAAAGCGGGCAGGCAGGCGGTTCGAATGGCTGGTCGCGCGCGCCCATAGATGCCGATGCGCTTGGCCTTCTGGATGCCGAGATTACGCTGGCTTTGGCCGGGCTGCGCACGGATCTGACAACGCTGGGCCGCACAAGGCTTGGCCTGACGATTGATCGCGCCCGCGCTGTGTTCGATTTGCGCGAAGTCGCCGCATTCGGGGGGCAGGTGGCAGGCGAATTCGTGATGAACAACCGCTCTGGCCTGTCCGTCGGCGGCAACTTGCGCGCGCGCGGCATAGATTTATTGCCTTTGCTTACCGAGCTTGCCGATTATCGCCGTTTACAGGGGCTGGCCAATGCAGATCTGCAATTTCTGGGTGTCGGCAATACCATGCATGACATTATGAATTCGCTGCGCGGCGAAGGGTCGCTGGCCTTTTCGCAAGGCGAGATCATCGGCTTTGATCTTGCCGGGATGCTGCGCAATCTGGACATGTCTTATATGGGAGAGGGGAACCGCACAGTCTATCAGTCGATCAATGGCAGCTTCACTATCGCCGATGGGGTATTGCGGAACAATGATCTGCGGCTGGATGCTTCGCGCCTATCGGTTGTCGGACAAGGGCAGGTCGGTCTTGGGGCGCGCAATCTGGATTACCGGATCATACCCGCCGCCTTGGGAAGTGACGCCGGTGAGGTGCTGCGTGTCCCGCTGATGATTACCGGGCCGTGGGAGTCACCGCGTTTCCGTCTGGATCTGGAGGCGCTGGCGCGAGAGCAGTTGCGCATAGATCAAGAACGACTGGAGGATATGGCGAGAGAAGAGGCGCAGCGCCTAGAAGAGCGCGCGCGCGCACAAGCCGAGCGGCGATTGCAGCAGGAGCTAGGGGTCGAGCGGCAAGACGGCGAGCGCATTGAAGATACATTGCGCCGCGGGCTTGAAGCCGAGATTGGCAGCCGCTTGAGAGGGCTGCTTGGGGGGAACTGAGGGCAATACTCAAGGTTTGGGGTCCTGCCTCCAGCTATCACCTGTTCTAGCTATCTGTCGAAGTCTGACATGCCAAGGTCACGGGGCGCGTGGCCGCACCCTTCAAGTTTTCTTAGGCCCGGCAATAAACCAGATGATCAAGCCGACCACCGGGAAGAGCAAGACAAGCAATATCCAAAGCACTTTCTGCAATTGCGTCGCACCTGAACCAAGGATCGCGACAGCCGCCCAGACAACAAGCGCAAGATGAATTAACCCAAGGAAGCCGGAAAAATTTGCGTTCATAATTTCCCTCGAACAGTTTTCTTTCGTTATCTTAGTAAGCGCTCAATGTCGTTTTGGTTCCATGGACCCGAAGCCTTTCTGCGTTTGTCCGGTGCGCGTGGGTGCGGATAATCGATGCAGGCGCGTTTCCGATCCTCTCGACAAGGCCCCCGTTTGCGCGCTAATCACGCAGCATGACACCTGACCAAATCCCAGTACGTGGCACCTTGAGTGCGCAAAAACCGCTCGACACGCTGACATGGCTGCGCGTGGGCGGGCCAGCCGACTGGCTGTTTCAGCCCGCTGATGAGGCAGATCTCAGCAGCTTTCTGGCCGCGCTCGATCCGTCTGTTCCTGTCTTTCCAATGGGGGTCGGTTCCAACCTGATTGTACGCGATGGTGGGTTGCGGGCGGTTGTGATCCGGCTGGGGCGAGGGTTCAACGCCATCGAGATCGGCGAAACACTCACCGCCGGTGCGGCTGCGCTGGACGCGCATGTGGCCCGCAAGGCGGCCGATGCCGGGCGCGACCTGACGTTTTTGCGCACCATTCCCGGCAGTATTGGCGGCGCCGTGCGAATGAATGCGGGCTGCTACGGGTCTTATGTCGCGGATCATCTGATTGATATAACAGCCATCGACCGTCAAGGGCAGCGGCATGTGATCCCGGCTGCCGATTTGAAACTGGCCTATCGCCAGTCGGACCTGCCAGAGGGGATGGTCATCACGCAGGCGCGCTTCAATGCGGCGAAGGGGGATGCGGCCGCGCTTCATGCGCGTATGGAGGACCAGCTTGCAAAGCGCGACGCAACCCAGCCCACCAAAGAGCGTAGCGCGGGTTCAACCTTTCGTAATCCAGCCGGTTTCAGCTCTACCGGGCTGGCAGATGACAGTCACGAGCTGAAGGCGTGGAAAGTGATTGAAGAGGCCGGTCTGCGCGGCGCGCGCCTTGGTGGCGCGCAAATGTCGCCCAAACACCCGAATTTTCTGATCAATGCACAGGGCGCGACCGCGGCAGAATTAGAGGCATTGGGCGAAGAAGTGCGAAAAAGGGTTTTGCAAGTGCGCGGTATTTCGCTACAGTGGGAAATACGACGGGTTGGCGAAGCAGTGCCAAATGTCGAATTGCCGCGACTGGAATTAACCTCTGGCGCGGAAAAGACGAAATAAAACGCCCTGAAATTGGGGCAATAAAGGCCAAAAAGGCCATGAGGCAGTGGGAATGGGCATGTCGAGCAGGGCAGCCCCCCGGATATGTGTTCTGAAAGGCGGACTCTCGGCTGAGCGCGAGGTGTCGCTATCGTCAGGCCATGAATGCGCGAAGGCGCTGCGGGTGGCGGGTTTCGAGGTGATCGAGCTGGATGCGCGCGGCGATGTCGTGCAGCGTCTGGTCGAGATTGCGCCGGATGTTGTTTTCAACGCATTGCATGGCCGTTACGGCGAGGATGGCTGCATTCAGGGCATTCTTGAATGGTTGCGCATTCCCTACACGCATTCAGGCGTTCTGGCTTCTGCGCTGGCAATGGACAAGGACCGCTCCAAGGCGGCGTTTGTGTCTGCGGGACTGCCGATTGTTCATAGCATCATTGCGCCGAAATCCGATGTGATGGCGCGGCACCTGATGGAGCCGCCCTACGTGGTCAAACCCAACAACGAGGGTAGTTCTGTCGGGGTCTATCTGGTTTCGGATCGGGCCAATACCCCCCCGCAACTGGGGCCAGAGATGCCAGAGCAGGTGATGGTCGAGGCTTTCGCGCCGGGGCGCGAGTTGACCACCACGGTCATAGGTGACCGGGCGCTGACCGTAACCGATATCGTGACCGATGGCTGGTATGATTATGATGCAAAATACAAGCCCGGCGGCTCTCGCCATGTTGTGCCCGCAGACATCCCGACCGAGATTTCGGATGCCTGCCTTGATTATGCGCTTCGCGCGCATCAAGCGCTGGGCTGTCGGGGTGTCAGCCGCACCGATTTTCGTTGGGATGCGGCGCGCGGGCTGGATGGGCTGATCCTGCTTGAGACCAACACACAGCCGGGAATGACCCCAACCTCGCTGGTGCCAGAACAGGCTGCGCATTGCGGTATCAGCTTCTCTGCCTTGTGTCAGTGGATCGTGGAGGATGCGTCATGCGACAGATGACGCCTGCCACGGCGCATGACCTGGGCGCGCAGTCGCCCGAACTGGAACGCGAAGACGCTGCTGTGCCAGTGTCGGCAATGTCGCAAACACGCAGTTTCTGGGATCATCTCAGCGCGACCCGCGCAGAGGAATATGCGCAGGATGATGTGTTGCCGCATGTCCTGTTGCCTGACATGGTACCAGATCCTCAGGCGGCATATCATTCCGAAGTCGCTTTCCATCCAGCTCTGGATATGTCCGGCATCCAGACTGCCAGTCTGGTTGAAACCCTGGACGCCCCGGCAGTGGATATGGGGCCGGAACCAACGCCCTCGCCAGAGCGTCAGCCCTACCCGTCGACTGCTCATTCTGGTCCGGACAGCGATATGCCGTGGCGTGACCCTCAGGAAATCCCGCTTGTTCCTGAAGCGCCCATCGCCGCCGGGCTAGAGCATCGGCCACAGTCGCGGCGTATGCGCGCAGGTCGGGTGCGCGACGGCAGGCTGGCATATCGGCTGCAACGGGTTTGGCTGACCCCCAGCTATCGGCTATTCATCAAATTCGGCGCACCGGTCATTTTCGCTATGGCGCTCGCCGCGACATTTTTTGCAGATGAATCGCGCCGCGATACATTTGCAGGTCATGTCGAAGCGCTGCGTGATGCATTCGTGGATCGCCCGGAATTCATGGTGACGAGTCTGCAATTGCCCGAAATGTCGCCGGAACTTGAACAGGCTTTGCGCGAGAAGCTGGATATCGACCTGCCGCAATCCTCTTTCCGAATTGACCTTGATGCTTTGCGTCTGGAGGTCGAGACGCTGGATTGGGTGCGTTCTGCAAATCTGCGATTGCTGTCAGGTGGGGTGATTGCGCTGTCAGTCACAGAACGCACGCCCGCAATCCTGTGGCGTTCAAGCAATGGGCTGAAGCTGCTGGATGAGGAAGGGGTGCGCGTTGCCTATGTAGCGCATCGCAACATCCGGTCCGACCTGCCGCTTATCGCGGGCGAAGGGGCAGATCTGCATATCCCCGAAGCATTGCAACTGCTCGATGCAGCGGCACCGCTTGGGCACAGGTTGCGGGGGTTGGTTCGCATGGGGGAACGGCGCTGGGACGTTGTGTTGGACCGTGACCAGCGCATTCGGCTGCCAGAGGTGGGCGCTGTCGCCGCGCTGGAGCGGGTGATCGCGTTGGAAAAGGCACAGGATTTATTGTCGCGCGATCTGTTGATTGCCGACATGCGCAACCCGTCCCGCCCCATTCTTCAAATCAGTTCAGGGGCAATGGAAACCCTGCGCGAAATTCGTTCACAGACCACGGAGGCCTTACAGTGATTACAGACCCCTATGCCTCGCAACGTGCCATGCGCCAGATGCGGCGCGCAGCCATGCAACGCGGCGTCATCGCGGCGCTGGATATCGGCACCTACAAGATTGCAGCGCTGGTCCTCAAGCTAGAACCTGAAAGCACGGTGCAGGATCACCCTGGCATTGGAAATATGGCAGGGCAGGCTGCGTTCCGTGTGATCGGTGCGGGGACAACCCGCTCTCGTGGGGTGCGATTTGGCGAAGTCTCAGCAATGGCAGAGACGGAAAGCGCAATCCGCACCGCATTGCAGGCGGCCCAGAAAATGGCGCAGACGCGGGTTGATCATGTGATGGTCTGCCTCTCTGGCGGCAATGTTCGGTCTTACGGGTTGGCGGGCGAAACCGAGGTTGAAAACGGCACCGTTGCAGAGAATGATATCGCCTGCGTCATGGCCGCGTGTGAAATGCCCGATTTCGGGGCAGGGCGCGATGTCCTTCATGCGCAGCCGATCAACTTCGCGCTCGATCACCGCACGGGACTGTCCGATCCGCGTGGTCAGAGTGGCCGTATGCTGGCCTGCGATATGCACTTGCTGACAGTCGATGCCAGCCTTATCCAGAACGTGTGCAACTGCCTGAAGCGCTGCGATGTGGAACTGGCAGGCATCGCATCCAGTGCCTATTCGGCGGGAATGGCGTCGCTGGTCGAGGATGAGCAGGAACTTGGCGCGGCCTGTATTGATCTGGGGGCAGGGTCGGCCAGTGTTTCGGTCTTTATCAAGAAGCACATGATTTATGCCGACAGCGTCCGCATGGGCGGCGCCCATGTGACTTCTGATATCTCAAAAGGTCTGCAGATCGACTTCTCCACCGCCGAGCGGATCAAGACAGTGCATGGCGGGGTTCAGGCCACATCCATGGATGACCGGGAAATGATCGCACTGACAGGCGATAGCGGCGATTGGGAAAAAGACCGGCGCAGCGTCAGCCGGGCCGAGTTGATCGGTATCATGCGCCCGAGGATTGAAGAAATACTTGAAGAGGTGCGCGCGCGTCTGGATGCGGCTGGGTTCAACCATCTGCCCAGCCAGCAAGTGGTCCTCACTGGTGGCGGATCACAGGTGCCTGGCATAGATAGCCTTGCCGCGCGCATTTTCGGGCAACAAGTGCGGCTAGGCCGGCCCGTTCGTGTAAGGGGTTTGCCGCAAGCAGCGTCCGGCCCCGCATTTTCAAGTGCGGTGGGGCTGAGTTTGCTGGCAACACATCCCCAAGATGAATGGTGGGATTTCGATCTGCCTGTTGACAGCTATCCGGCACGATCGCTCAAGCGGGCGGTGAAATGGTTCAGAGATCATTGGTAAGGGCAAAATCTGGTCTGCACACCGAAACACGGCGGAAAACAGGAAAAAAATTGCCATATATGGTGTTGAAATGTGAATTTTTTGGTGACCTTGTGGCGCAACATCTGTAGGATTCATAAAAAAGCGGTAATTCGACGACAGCTTGTGGCAGGGTGCGTCGGCAAAAAGAGAGGCGGAGTGAGCAAATGGCACTGAACTTCACGGAAAATACACGTCATGACGACCTGTCCCCCCGGATCACGGTTTTCGGTGTTGGTGGTGCAGGCGGGAACGCGGTCAATAACATGATCGAAAAGGCGCTTGAAGGCGTGGAGTTCGTGGTTGCGAACACGGATGCGCAGGCGCTTCAGCAAAGCCGCGCACCGGGCCGCATTCAGATGGGTGTCAAGATCACCGAAGGTCTGGGCGCGGGCGCACGCCCCTCGGTTGGTTCTGCTGCGGCAGAAGAAACGATCGAGGAGATCATCGATCATCTGGCCGGGTCGCATATGTGCTTCATCACGGCAGGCATGGGCGGCGGAACCGGGACCGGCGCCGCGCCGATCATTGCGCAAGCCGCGCGGGAATTGGGCGTGCTGACTGTGGGGGTGGTGACCAAACCCTTCCAGTTCGAAGGCTCCAAGCGGATGCGTCAGGCCGAGGAAGGGGTCGAGGCGCTGCAAAAGGTGGTTGATACACTTATCATCATTCCCAACCAGAACCTTTTCCGTCTTGCGAATGAAAAGACGACATTTACCGAAGCCTTCGCGATGGCCGATGACGTTTTGTATCAGGGTGTCAAGGGCGTGACCGACCTGATGGTCCGTCCGGGGCTGATCAACCTTGATTTTGCAGATGTGCGCGCCGTCATGGATGAAATGGGCAAGGCCATGATGGGGACGGGCGAAGCTACGGGCGAAGATCGCGCCATTCAGGCCGCTGAGAAAGCCATTGCCAACCCGCTTCTGGACGAAATCAGCCTGCATGGTGCGCGTGGCGTACTGATCAACATCACAGGCGGTTACGACCTGACTCTGTTCGAATTGGATGAGGCTGCGAACCGTATCCGCGAGAAGGTCGATCCCGAGGCGAATATCATTGTCGGCTCCACACTCGATCCTGCAATGGAAGGCGCGCTGCGTGTGTCTGTTGTCGCAACAGGCATTGACGTGGCCCCGAATACCCAGGTCGAAGCCACACCGCGCCGCAGCATGTCGACGCCGGTACGCGCAGAAATTGCGGAAAAGCCAGCCTCACAGCCAAGCTATGCTGAGCAAGCGCCCGCACCAGCCCCGGCCCCTGCCGCGCGTGATGCAGAGGATCATGCAGAGCAAAGAAACCTGTTTGAGCGTGTACCTGCCCCGGAACCTGTCCGGCAGCCCGCCTCGCAGCCGGCAGCCGCGCAGCAGGCCCCTGCGCAAGACAGCTACCGCCCGCAATCTGACAATGCTGGCCAATACGCAGGGGACTATCCGCAGCAAGCCCCGCGCTACACTGGTCGGGCACAAGCGCCGGTAGAAGCGCATGAGGATCAGTTCGATATCGACTCGGTTCTGGCAGATCAGCAACGCGCTGCCGCCGCACGCCCGATGCCGGGCGCCGATTTCACCGCGCCGCGTCGTCAGATGCCGGGGACGCCTTCTCCCGAAACACTGGCGAAACTGCAACGTGCGGTTCAGAAAGCGCCTGAAGCCGGGTATAATCGCCCCCCTGTAGAGCGTGAAGAGGCGGCTGCCGACAGAAGCGCTGGCAGGTTCGGGATTGGCTCTCTTATCAGCCGGATGGCAGGCCATGCATCGGAAGGGCAGGGTGCGGCACAGCGCCGTGTGGCCCCGCCTGTCACGCAGTATGATGAAGACCCTACACCTGCGCCATCGGATGATCGCATCGAGATCCCGGCCTTCTTGCGCAGACAGGCAAATTAAGGCGTAGGCAATACTTTGCACAAAGATAAAAGGGCCAGCCATTGTGCTGGCTCTTTTTGCTTTGTACTCCATCGGATTTCCGGCAGAAGGACACCTGCGATATTGCTATGAATGCAGGTAGGTTTTCGGGTACGAATGCGGTCTTGTGTGCTTGCAAAGCTTGCGCGAAACACTTAAGTGACGCGGTGAGAGGCTGGCGCGGGCAGACGCCTTGCCAACCCGGTCAGGTCCGGAAGGAAGCAGCCGCAGCATTTTCCGTCTGGGTCGCTGTCCAGTCTCTCACCTTCCCAAAATCAGGTTTGGTCAGTTGGACAATCCGCGCAGGTAGTCAAACAGCTCGGTCGCACCGCGCCGCAGTTGCACATGCATCCCGCTTTCCGCTTCTGGATTACCGGTTGCGGATCGCAGAAACTGGTCTGGATCAGCAAGATATTCAGCGAAGTTAGCTTCACTCCAGCGCAGACCTGCCGCGCCTGCGGCCCTAAGATCGTCACTATAGAAACGAAACGCCGAATCGCCTGCAAGGGGGCGGTTGGCGATCCCATACAAGTTTGGACCGCTGCGCCCACCGCGTGCAAGCTCTGTCCCATCGGGGGCAACGACCGCATGGCAGGTACGACAGTCCCGCCACCGAGAGTCATCGGCCAAGGCAACAGTTGTCGCGGTCATCGTAAAAGCTGAAGCAATAACAAGAGCAGAAATTTTCATGCTGGGCGCACCTTTATTAGAAACTCGACTGTATCATGTCTTGTGGTGCTGACAACTCGTCGCCGCTCACGACTTCGGCAGCCCATCAGGGCTTCAGGCGATAGCCGCTACGCAGCCATTGCCAGCAAAGTGTCCCCATCAGGGCAATCACTCCTGCAACCACACCCGCCCCCAGAACTGGCGATGCATCAGATACACCGATCATTCCATAGCGGGCACCATCAATCAGGTAAAACACCGGATTGAAGCGGCTGATTGTTTCCAGTGTCGGTGGCAGGGTGGCGATGGAATAGAACGTTCCCGACAAGAAGGACAAAGGCACCACGATGAAATTGGTGATCGCTGCAATCTGGTCGAACTTGTTCGAGATAATACCAGCGGCAATGCCAATCAGACCAAGCAGGCCAGCGCCAAGGATCAAAAACAACAGCAACCAGGCAGGATGCGCGACAGTCTGTCCAAGAAACAGCCATAGCGCAAGGGTGATGACTGTCCCGACCATCAAGCCCCGCGCGATGCCGCCAGCCAGATAACCCAGCAACAACTCTGTCGGTGAAAGCGGGGGCATCAGTGTATCGACGATGTTGCCTTGCACTTTAGAGATCACGATGGAGGAGGATGTGTTCGCAAAACTGTTCTGGATGACGGTCATCATCAGGATACCGGGCGCAAGAAACGCGATGAAGGCCACGCCGAACACCTCTCCGCGTGAGGGGCCGATGGCCAGCGAGAATACGGCCAGGAACAGACCCGCCGTCACCAGCGGCGCAGCAAGCGTTTGTGTCCATACAACAAGAAAGCGCTGCACCTCTCGATTGGCCAGCGCAGCCAGTCCCAACCAGTTGACCCGCCCAAAGCGCCGCGCGCCCATTGGAAACTTCTGTGCTGTGTTGTCGGCCATGCCAGTCCCCCGAATTATGCAATAAAGGGCAGGTCGCGTTTTTCCTGCCCAGAGTGATTGTATTTAGCCCCGTTGCCATGTATTTCATCCACTCGCCCGATGCTATGGGCAAGTTACATGCCAAGGGATGCCACGCGCCCCTTCCGCCTGCCGGAGAACCAAAGATGTCCTGGACTGATGAACGCGTCGAACTGCTGAAGAAGATGTGGAATGAGGGGCACTCTGCCTCTCAGATCGCGAAAGAGCTGGGCGGCGTTACGCGCAATGCCGTGATCGGGAAAGTCCACCGCCTCGGATTGTCGAACCGCAATGCCCCCGAAACAGAGGCAAAGGCTGAACCCAAGCCCGTGGTAACACCTGATCCGAAGGGTGCGATAGAGGATGTGCCGCCGGTTCAGACCCCGGCATCGCCCCCCCCTTCAGCGGTCAAGCCAGCGCAGCCAAAGCCCGCTGTGGAGACGCCGGTCGTGGATCTTGCCAAGGCGAAGGCAGAACGTGCCGCAGCCGCTGGGACGACCAGTGCGCCCGAGGAGCAGGAAGAGGATGAGCCAGAGGTTTACACGCCGCGTGCTATTATCCCGGCTGGTCAGCCCTTGCCACCGCAACCTTCTGCCAACGAAATTGACCCAGAAGCACTCGCCACTGTGCGCGAGGTTGAGAAGACCGCGCGCAAACTGTCCCTGCTGGAACTGACCGAAAGAACCTGCAAATGGCCCATCGGTGACCCAGCGACAGAAGATTTCTGGTTTTGTGGGCTGCCTGTTAAAGCGGGAAAACCCTATTGCGAGGCGCATGTCTCGGTTGCGTTCCAACCGATGAGTTCACGCCGGGACCGTAAACGCTGATTGCGCATATTCCGGTATCCGTCAGCAGATGAACGTAAACCCAAGGCGTAAAACGCCTTGGGTTTATTCTTTAAATCAGCATGATGCGCGCAAGCCCTGTGCTGCTGACATAGTTGCAGCGCACTTCAATTTCCGCGCCGTTGCGGCGCACGCGCAGCATGACATCGCGCGAGGCATCGCCATTCGCATCGCTCGCACTTCGCGACCCCACAACGCCAATCACATCCAGATCGCGTTCACGCCCTGCACCCATGCAAGCCTGTTCAGCCGCAGACGCTGTTGTGCCCGCCGACATATCTGTTGAGGTGGTGCCGGTCATGGGCGCAGACGGGGCGACAGATACAGGGCGTGGGGCTGGTTGTCCCATTGGGTTCAAGGTGCAGCCAGCCAATGCAAGTATGGCTACTACGCCGCATACGGGGCCTATGCGGCGGCCTTTTACACGAATTAACATAAGATCTCTCCGTCTTCTGGCAGGATATGCGCGATATGCGGCCATCTTGTGCGGTCTTAGCCCGCACCAAGCAATTCCTTCGCTGCCGCCCGCGCGACATCAGTGATGGTATCACCCGATAGCATTCTTGCAATCTCTTCAATCCGATCGTCGGCGGAAAGTGGCACAACCCGAGAGAGAGTCATGTCATCCGTGACCTGCTTTTCAACCCGCCAATGGTGTTGCCCGAGTGCGGCAACCTGCGGCGAATGGGTCACGACCAGCACCTGAGCGCCGCCAGAGAGCGCCAGCAAACGCCTGCCCACCGCATCGGCGGTCGCGCCGCCGACACCGCGGTCGATTTCATCAAAGATCATGGTCATGCCCGTCGTGCCGCGGGTCAGGCACACTTTCAGCGCCAGCAGAAAACGCGACAATTCCCCGCCTGACGCGATGCGCGACAATGGGCCGGCAGGGGCACCAGGGTTGGTGGCAACTTCAAAACTGACCTGATCGCGGCCATCGGGGCCGGGGTCGCCGCTGATGATGGCCGTACGAAATTCGGCGCGTTCCATCCTCAAGGGCGCGAGTTCCTGTTTCATGGCAGCGTCCAGCTTGCTGGCGGCCTGATTGCGCTCTTGTGACAGAATCTCCGCAGCGGCGTCATAGGCCTTTTGCGCCTGTGCCATGTTGCGTGCCATTTCCTCAATCTCGCGGGCGCTATTGTCCAGCCGCGCGAGGCGAGCAGACAGCGTTTCCGTCAATGTTGCCAGATCATCCGGTAGGCAGGAATGCTTGCGTGCCAGCCCGCGCAAGGCAAATAACCGCTCTTCAACGGCCTCCAACTCGCCAGGATAGATGTTCAATGCCTCCAGGCAATTTTCGACACCTTGTTGCGCGTCACCCAAGGCATCAAGGGCGCGGGCCAGTGCCTCAAGCGGCGCGTGTGCTTGCCCGTCAAGCCCGTCAGAAGCACCTTCCAGCCAGCGGATCGAGTCGACCAGAAGCCGCTCTACCCCTTCTTCGGAAAGGGCAGTATTCGCCCGCGCGACATCTGCGCGCAAGCGCTCAGCAGCCTGCATTCTGCGCCGTGTTGTGTCGAGTGTCGCCTCTTCCCCCGGCTCTGGGGCCAGCGCTTCAAGCTCTGTGACTGCGTGGCGCAGAAAACCTTCCTCTGCGGCCAATTCCTGCAGGCGCGCTGTTTCTTCTGTATGGGCCTTGGTGGCATTTCGAAGGGCGCGCCACGCGGCGCGGCAGTCTGCCAGCGCGGCCTCTGAGGTGCCAAAGGCGTCCAGCAGGTTGCGATGTTCGCGTGGGTTCAGCAGTCCCTTGTCATCTTGCTGGCCATGCAGTTCGACCAGTGTGTCCGACAGCGCGCGCAGCACCTCGCCCGAGGCACGGCGGTCATTGATCCATGCCGTCTTGCGCCCATCGCGGCTGTTCACGCGGCGCAGCAACAACGTGTCAGCACGCGGAAGCCCCGCTTCAGCAAGAATATCCTGCGCTCGATGGTCGGGGAACAGGTCGAATTCCGCGATGACTTCGCCCTGATCCGCGCCCTGCCGGACCAGATCGGCACGCCCGCGCCATCCCAGCACAAACCCAAGCGAATCCAGCAAGATTGACTTGCCTGCGCCGGTTTCGCCGGTCAAGACATTCAGGCCGGGCTGAAAGCGAAGCTCCAGTCGGTCAATGATCAGCACATCGCGGATGTCGAGCGACAAGAGCATTCTGTTTGCTCAGCCCCTTGCGTGAAAATGTTGTGCGCAATCAGATCCAGTCGCCACGCAAGGCCTGCCGGTAAATTGTGCGCAACCACCCTTCGCCGCGCGCTTCAGGCTCCAGCCCCTGACCGCCAAGCAGGCGGAAGCTGTCCTGATAGAAGGGGTTGGCTTCGAAGTTGTAGCCAAGAATGGCGGCGGCGGTCTGTGCTTCGTCACGCAGTCCCAGCGACAGGTAAGCTTCGACCAGCCTGTGCAGGGCTTCTGGTGTATGGGTAGATGTCTGGAAATCCTCGACAACGACACGGAACCTGTTGACGGCAGCGTTGAAATTGCCGCGCCGCAAATAATAGCGCCCGATTTCCATTTCTTTGGCTGCCAGATGGTCAAATGCCAGTTCGAATTTCAGGATGGCAGAGCGGGTATAGTCTGTGTCGGGGTATTGCTCAATCAGGCGGCGCAGATGTTGCAATGCCTGAAATGTCACGCCTTGGTCGCGCCCAACATCGTCGATCTGGTCATAAAACGACAGGGCCAGCAGATAGGCGGCATAGGGTGCGTCTTCGTCTGTCGGGTAAGTGTCAAGGAACCGCTGGGCTGCGGCGCGGCTTTCTTCATACTCGCGTGCGCGATGATGCGCGTAGGCCTGCATGATCAAGGCCCGGCGCGACCACTCCGTGTAGGGATAAAGGCGTTCTATTTCCTGAAAATACCGCAGTGAGGAGGCACTCCGCCGCGAGGTTTCCAATTCATATTCGCCGCGCTGAAAAATCTCTTCCGCCGAAAACCCTGCCAGGGATTCGTCGGGGCCGGTATTTCGGTTGCAAGCGGAAGCAGCCGCCACAACCAGTATGACAGCCCCCAGATTCCGGATTCCAGACTTCGAAATCATCTCCTGCCACCCCATCGCGTTTCTGACTTTCTGCTCTGTTATCACAGAAAAAACGGTGGCGCAAAATGCCTTTTTCCACTTGGCACCGCTTTACCGCGCAGCATGTGTCTAAGCGGACAAGCGCATCTCGTCAATTGACAGACCCAGTCCGGGAAGAGAGCCACAAATCGCGGGGTTGCAGGTAATCAATTCGTAGTTTTCGGTGCTGGAAAACAGCGCTTGCAACGCGCGCCCGGTCAGCGCGTGGCCAGCACGCACCCCCTCGTAGCGCCCGATCAATGGATAGCCTGCGACATAAAGATCGCCCATCGCGTCCAAAATCTTGTGGCGCACGGGTTCGTCAGGCCGCCTCAGGCCACCGGGGCTGAGCACTTCGCCATCATGAAACACCACAGCATTGTCGAGGCTGCCACCGAGGGCAAGCCCGTGCTGCTGCATGAGTTCGACATCCTGGCGCATGCAGAACGTGCGGCAATCGCTGAGTTCGCGCAGAAATGTGCCGTTGCGCATATTCAGATTTTTGTGCTGTTGGCCAATGGCCGGGTCGGTAAAGTCGATCCTGAAATCGATTTCCAGTCGCTCGGAGGGCAGCAGCCGCACCGACGCCCCGTCTTTTTCGACGCTGACAGGCTTCAGAACCCGCACTGCTTGCAAAGGCGCATCCAGTGGTTTGATCCCCGCATCAAGGATCAAGCGGACGAAAGGGGAAGCGCTGCCATCAAGAATGGGCACTTCCGGTCCATCAATTTCGATAATCGCATTATGGATGCCGCAACCATGCAGGGCCGCAAGCAGATGCTCTACCGTGCTGACGCGCACGCCAGCGCTGTTTTCCAAAACAGTGCACAAGCTGGCTTCAACCCAGCTGTCGGGGCTGACCTGCACCACCCGCTCGTGTTTCGCGCGATCCACCCGATGAAATTGTAGCCCGGTATCTGCCGCCGCAGGGCGCAAACGCAAACAGACAGGCATGCCACTATGAAGGCCTGTCCCGATAACCTGTCTGTCTGACCTGATGGTATTTTGCATCTGATTGGCCCGCTCTAACCGTTTCTTTTTGTGTTAACGATTGTATGTGCGGTAGTTGTTGGGGACAATTCACAGATTGTGACGCAATGTAACAATGGCCGTTGCTTGCTGATTCTTGCAGGTGCAAGCTGCAGCGATGTGATATATTCTATATATATCAGTGACTTGGCGATCTTGGCGGGTGGCAGGAAATTGCCTTAGCGTTTTTTTCCCTTTGGCTTTTCTGACATCTTGCGCGCCGCCTGGGCTGCGCCGCGCAACTCATCCGCGATCTCTTCGGCTTCTTCTGGGTCAAAATCCAATGGAAGGTCGATGCCGTCACCCGCAACATAGATGCGCACCATCCCCGCAGTTGTTGGCCCGATTTGTAGATTTGCTGAAATATCGCTTTCGCTATTGATGCCCATGACGTGTTTTCCTTGTCCGCTGACTGATCTTTCTGTGCGATACGGCTTCGGAAGATGATAATCAAGCATCCGCCCTCTTGCATTCATCCGCGTCCAAGGCTAAATCGCGCCAAGTGCCGCCTTAGCTCAGTTGGTTAGAGCGCTGGATTGTGGATCCAGAGGTCCCCCGTTCAAGCCGGGGAGGCGGTACCATCGCCCTAAAGCAAAAATCCGATGAAGCGGCGCTTGCCAGTGCCGCGCGGGTTCCGTATCTGGCTAGGCAGATACAAATTTACCAATAAAGTATGCGCGTCATGCCTGTTCTTCCCCGCCACGCTCTGCCATCTGCGCCCATCGGGGCGGCCATTGGCCTGTTTGGCGGCTCGTTCGACCCTGCGCATGAGGGGCATGTGCATGTGACGCAGCACGCCCTGCGCCGGCTGCAACTGGACCAGATTTGGTGGCTTGTCTCACCACAGAATCCCCTCAAGCGATCGGGCCCTGCGCCGCTGGATACGCGACTGGGACAGGCCCGCAGTCTGATGCGCCATCCGCGTGTTCAGGTAACCCCGATTGAGGCGCAACTGGGCACGCGCTACACGGCCGATACGCTGCGCGCGCTGTTGCGTCTGTACCCGCGCCGCCGCTTTGTATGGATCATGGGTGCAGACAATCTGGCCGGATTCCACCGTTGGGACAACTGGCGTGTGATCATGGAAAGCCTGCCAATTGCTGTGGTGGCGCGCCCTGGCCAACAATTGGCCGCGCTGTCTTCGGTCGCCGCACGCCGATATATGCATGCCCGGTTGCCACAGCGCGCGGCCCCGCTCCTTAGCAAGGCACGCGCCCCGGCATGGTGTTTCCTGACCGGACCGATGCGGGACATCTCATCTAGTGGGTTGCGGGCGAAAGGCGTTTGGCAGGGCGCGGATAATCAATACCCAGATGGCACAGGAATATGACCGCCAACCACGGCTAAAAGCTTGCTTGAGCCGTCAAAATTTTCTTAAGCTAACGCAGCTGAAGAAGATTAGACGCGCAACACAGGATTGAAATTCTTTATCCCGTTCAAGCAAGGCAGGGTTCGTGACAGACATGGTATCGCAAAAAATGTTGCATCGGCGCAGACTCCTGAATCTCTTGATGGGTGGGGCTGCGATGATGGCGATGCCTGCCTGCGCCAACGCGCCCGAACGCTCGATCCGTCCGGCATTGAAACCCGCCCCCCCTGTTGAAGGGATCGTGGCAAGATCCGCGCTTGGGGGGGAGCTGGCCTTTGCCGTGATCGACATGCAGTCGGGTAATCTGTTGGAAGGGCAGGGTGCGAATACCGCGCTGCCGCCTGCAAGTGTCGCAAAGGCGATGACCGCACTTTATGCGCTGGAGGCTTTGGGCGCAGGGTATCAGTTCCGTACCCGGCTGGTTGCGACGGGACCTGTCAGCGATGGTGTCTTGCGCGGCGATCTGGTGTTGGCAGGTGGGGGCGACCCGACACTTGATACCGATATGCTGGCGGCAATGGCTGCGGAGTTGGTGCGTGGCGGTGTCCGGCAAGTTACGGGTAAGTTTCTTGTCTGGGGCGGTGCCTTGCCCTTTGTTGAGGCGATTGCCGATGACCAGTCTGTTCAGGCTGGGTATAATCCATCGGTATCGGGGATGAATCTGAATTATAACCGGGTCCATTTCGAATGGCAGCGCGCCGGGTCTGATTATTCCGTCTCGATGGACGCCCGATCAAACCGCCATCGCCCAGCTGTCAGTATGGCGCAAATGCAGGTCGCCAACAGGTCCAGCCCGCTTTACACTTATCGACGCACGGCCGTGCAGGACCAATGGAGTGTCGCGCGCAGTGCCTTGGGCAATTCCGGCTCTCGTTGGTTGCCTGTGCGGCATCCAGAACTTTACGCGGGCGAGGTGTTTCGCGGCCTTGCACAGGTGCAGGGGCTGGCCCTTCCTGCGCCTGAAATCACTCGAAATGCGCCCGCAGGCCAAGACCTGGTCACCCATCGATCAGAGCCGTTACAGGCGATGCTGCGCGATATGCTGCGCTTTTCGACCAATCTCAGCGCCGAGGCAATCGGCATGACGGCCAGTGCTGCACGGCAGGGGCGGCCCGCCAGTCTGGGCGCGTCGGCAGCGCAGATGTCCGATTGGGCGCGGATGCGCTTTGGCATGTCCAGTGCACGTATGGTTGACCACTCAGGGTTGGGGGCAGATTCGCGGGTATCGATGACCGATCTTGCCAATATGTTCCGGCTTTCCGGTCAGGATGGCGCCCTGCGCGCGATTCTGCGCGAACACCCTTTCCGTGACGCTAGTGGCAACTTGCGCCCCCGGACGGATATGGATGTCCGGGCGAAAACAGGCACGCTGTATTTCGTCTCGGCCCTGGGGGGATACTTGCGTGCGCCGGGGGGGCGGGATCTGGCCTTTGCCATCTGCTCGGCGGACCTTGCACGCCGTGCACGCGTGGCGGGCGGTCAAGTTGACCGGCCAGAAGGGACTGCCGCCTGGTCGCAGCAAGCCCGCCTGATGAAGCAGGAATTATTGCTTCGGTGGGCGCAGGCGCATTCCTGAGCGCTGCGCGAGGAACCGGGGCCAGCGTCACATCTGGCCGCCGGATTACTGCACAGGTGGCTGGGCCAAGAACGATTCCAGCCAGTGGATGTCGTAATTACCGCTTTGGACATCAGGTTCTGCAAGCAACGCCCGAAATAACGGGATCGAGGAATCCACGCCATCAATGATCAATTCGCCCAAGGCCCGGTTCAAGCGCGCCAGTGCTTCGGGGCGGTCCCGGCCATGCACGATCAGTTTCGCAATTAGGCTGTCGTAATAAGGTGGGATCGTGTAGCCCGAATAAAGCGCTGAATCCATCCGAACACCCAAACCGCCAGGCGCGTGATATGTCGCAACGCGACCGGGGCAGGGGGTGAAATTCGGCAGCTTTTCGGCATTGATGCGCACTTCGATAGCATGGCCGTTCACCTGCAAATCTTCTTGCCCGAAGGAGAGCGGCAGACCGGCAGCAACGCGAATCTGCTCGCGCACCAGATCAACACCAAAGATTGCTTCGGTCACAGGGTGTTCGACTTGTAGGCGTGTGTTCATTTCAATGAAATAGAACTCACCATTTTCATAGAGAAATTCAATCGTGCCCGCGCCGCGATAGCCAATCCGGGCGACTGCTTCTGCACATGTCTGGCCGATGCGGGCACGGGTTTCCGGGTCAATCGCGGGGCCGGGGGCTTCTTCCAGAACTTTCTGATGGCGGCGTTGCAGTGAACAGTCGCGCTCTCCCAGATGGACGGCGTTGCCTTTGCCATCGCCAAAGACCTGAATCTCGATATGGCGCGGTGCGCCCAGATACTTTTCGAGATAGACCTCGTCATTGCCAAAGGCCGCCTTTCCCTCGGATCGGGCCGTGCGGAATGCATTCTCAAGCTCGGCTGCACTGCGCGCAAGTTTCATGCCGCGCCCGCCACCGCCTGCGGTTGCCTTGATGATAACAGGGTAGCCGATCTGCTCGGCCACGGTCTTGGCCGTTTCATAATCCGGCACCCCCCCGTCAGAGCCAGGAACGCAAGGCACGCCCAGCGCTTTCATGGTTTCCTTGGCCGTGATCTTGTCACCCATCATGCGGATATGCTCGGCAGTGGGCCCGATAAAGGTGATCCCGTGATCTTCGACCACCTGCACGAAGGCGGCATTTTCGGACAGGAAGCCATAACCGGGATGGATCGCATCCGCGCCCGAAATCTCGCAGGCTGAGATGATAGAGGGAATATGCAGATAGCTTTGGCTTGAGGCCGGAGGGCCGATGCAAATCGCTTCATCTGCCATGCGCACATGCATCGCGTCAGAATCGGCTGTGGAATGGACGGCGACCGACGCGATTCCCATTTCACGACAGGCCCGGATAACCCGCAGGGCAATTTCTCCACGATTGGCGATCAGGATCTTGCTTATCATCATCCGCGCCTTATTCGATGATCATCAAGGGTGCGCCGAATTCGACCGGGCTGCCATCGCTGACAAGTATGCGCTTGACGGTGCCAGCGCGCGGTGCCGGAATGTGGTTCATGGTCTTCATCGCTTCAATGATCATCAGCGTATCCCCTTCTGCCACTTGCGCGCCGATGCTTACAAAGTTTGCGGCACCGGGTTCCGCCGCAAGATAGGCCGTGCCAACCATGGGCGAGGTTACCGCGCCGGGGTGCTGAGCCGGGTCAGCGGGTGTTTCGGCCTTTGGAGCAGCTGGGCTGGCTGGCGAGGATGCAGGGGCTTGTGGTGCAGTCGCTTGTGGCGCTGCATATTGCATCGGGACAGGCTGCGCAGAAAGCTTGGAAACCTTGACGTTCAGGCTGTCATTCTCGCCATAGTCGCGCTTCACGCTCAGTTCGGACAACTCGTTCTCATTGAGAAGTTCCGCAAGTGCTTTGATAAAGGCAACATCGGCGTCATTGCGGCTCTGCGTCATCTCAATCCTCAACTGTTGGGCTTTCTGTTACACGGTCGCTGTCGCGCCGCGCAGGTCGTGGGCCTTATACTTGAGGCTATTCCCCCTGTGAAGCCGCCTTTTTCGCGATCTGGGACAGCTACGGAGTCAATCTGGGAAAAAAGGGCTTTCTTCATTTGTAAGTTTTTGTAAATTGACGCGAGAGGGGGCGACCTTATGCCACGCGCGGCTTTGACAGGAACTCGGATACGCGCCCGCCGCAATCTGCGTGGGTTACGTCAGGCTGAACTGGCGCGCGTGGTCGGGGTGTCGCCTTCCTATCTTAACCTGATCGAGCATAATCGCCGCAAGGTCGGCCCCGATTTGCTGAGCGCGCTTGCGCATGCATTGGGGGTTTCGTCTGATGCTTTGGTCGAAGATACAGACGCGCGCCTTGTCGAGGGGGCGCGCGCCGCCGCGTTGCGCTGTGATGCGGAACTGGCAGAGTTGGAGCGGATCGACGAATTCACCGGGCGGTTTCCGGGTTGGTCCAAA
Organism: Roseinatronobacter bogoriensis DSM 18756; assembly: GCF_004366635.1. GTDB lineage: Bacteria > Pseudomonadota > Alphaproteobacteria > Rhodobacterales > Rhodobacteraceae > Roseinatronobacter > Roseinatronobacter bogoriensis. The sequence goes on from NZ_SORN01000004.1 coordinate 142,199, forward strand.
GTGCTGGCCGAAACGCAAGCGCGGGTCGAGCGGTTGGAACGTGTGGTCGAGCAGTTGAATGACCGAATGACCCATGATCCTTATCTGGGCGAAGCGCTACACGAAATCATCTCGGCCGTGACATCCGTTCAATCAACGGCAAGCATTCTGAATGATTCGGGCGAGATTGAACCTGATTGGCAGACGCGCTTTCATCAGAATATCTTGCAAGACAGCGCGCGACTGGCGGAAGGTGCGGTTGCGCTGGTCAACTATCTGGATGCGGGCAAGACCGAAGAGACTGGCCTTGCAGCCCCGCAAGAAGAAGTCGAGGCGTGGCTTGCAGCGCGCGATTTCCACCTGCCGCAGCTTGAGCAGGGCGACGCGGATATTGCGGCGATGGTGCAGGGTCAGATCGAACTGTCTTCCGATGCGTCCCGCGCATTGGCGCGCCAGTGGATAGGGCGGTTTCAGGCAGATACCTTGGCATTGCCGCTGGACAAGGTTCTTGCCGCCCTCTCAGTCCACGGTTTCGCGCCGGACGCCTTGGCGCAACAGTTCAATGTGCGCTTTGATCAGGTTTTGCGCCGACTGGCCATGTTGCCGCCCAAGGCGTGTGCTGATCTGGGCCTGCCAGCGCCGGGGCTGGTGATTTGCGACAATTCCGGCACGCTGATGTTCCGGCGCGGTGTCGAAGGTTTTGCCTTGCCGCGCTTTGGTGGTGGTTGCCCGCTTTGGCCGCTGTATCAGGCACTTCAGCGCCCGCATCAGCCCATGCGCCAGCGACTGGTGACCGCAGGTCGACTGGGCCGGTCATTCCAGAGTTATGCCTATGCGGCGACCGAAGTTGTGCTGGGATTTGACAAGCCGACAGTTTTGCAGGCCAGTATGTTGATTATTCCCGCCGACAGCGCCAATGCGTCAGAGCTTGGCGCGCCGGTGGTCGTAGGCGCAAGTTGCAGGACATGCGCGCAAATGGATTGCGCGGCCCGACGAGAGCCGTCGATACTTATGTCAGCCACCGAGTCCGCAGACGCGCTTTGACATGAGGGAGCGGTGCTGGAAGACTACGATCGCAAGGCGGCAGCAGGAGGCGACCGGTTTGCACAGGTGATCAGGGCGCGCTTGCGCAACATTGCCCCGGTCCCCGCAAGGGAGGGAGGAACCTTGTGATGGAAAAGAGAGTGTTGGTGATCGAGGATGAGCCAAACATATCAGAGGCATTGCGCTTCATCCTGACCCGCAATGGCTGGCAGGTTGATGTGTCTGCCGATGGTGATACGGCATTGGGGGCGCTTCGCAGTGATCCGCCGGATTTGTTGATACTTGACCTAATGTTGCCCGGGATAAGCGGGTTTGACATCCTTAAATCCCTGCGCGCTCAGGATGGCACACGCGATCTGCCGGTCCTGATGCTGACCGCCAAGGGCCATGCTGCGGACCGGTTCGAGGCCGAAAGGCTGGGTGTGACGCGCTTCATGACCAAGCCATTCGCAAACGCTGAGGTGCTGGACGCCGTCAGAGAATTGACCGCGTCATGAAGCCCCCGCAAAGCGCCCAGTTTCTGGCCCGTGACAGCTACCGGATTCGCCGGTTGATGGACGCTGCACGCTTCTTGCCTGCTTTCGGGCTGGTTTTGCTGTTATTGCCGTTGATGCGCCATGATTACAGCAGTGAAGCGCCCCCGACTGCCGCGGAAAGTGTCTATCTGTTTGCGGTCTGGATTTCGCTGGTGCTGGCAGCGTTTTTCATGTCTTTGGGGTTGCGCCGGACATTGGACCCCCCGAAAAAGGGATTGCCGCAAAAAGAGGACTCCCGCCCGGACCCCGACCAGAAAGACTAGATGCATGTCCTTTAACCTGTTGGTGCTGACCTGTCTGGCCTATGTGATCTTGCTGTTTGCGGTCGCATCTGCCGCAGAGCGCCGCGCCGCAGAAGGGTACGCGCGCTGGCTGCGTTCGCCTATGGTCTACACGTTGTCGCTCTCGGTTTATTGTACCGCGTGGACGTTTTATGGGGCGGTCGGTTACGCAGCGCGCTCTGGTCTGGAATTCATGACCATCTATCTTGGGCCGACACTAGTCTTTGTTGGCTGGTGGGTCATCCTGCGCAAACTTGTACGCATCGGGCGCGAGAACCGCGTGACATCCATCGCGGATATGATTTCGGCGCGTTATGGAAAATCCAATCTTTTGGGTGTGATCGTTACGCTGCTATGTGTTTCGGCCGGAACCCCCTACATTGCTCTGCAACTGCAATCAATTTCACAGTCTTTCACAGTCTTCGCGACCGATCAGGTCGGATCTGGCCTAGCTGCGGATCGCAACCTGATTGCGCTTTGGGTCGCAGGGGGGCTTGCACTCTTCACGATTGCCTTCGGGACACGCAATCTGGATGCAAATGAACAGCATCCCGGCGTCGTTACCGCCATTGCGGTTGAGGCTGTGGTCAAGCTGCTGGCGCTTATTGCAGTGGGTATTTTTGCGGTCTGGTTCGTGGCCTCTGGCCCTGCGGATATTCTGGCCCGCATAGATGCCCAGGCCCTGCCGGAATGGCAAATTCAGCCGGGGCGCTGGACTGGGCTGATTCTTCTTTCGGCGATTGCCATCATCTGCTTGCCGCGCATGTTTCAGGTGATGGTGGTCGAGAACACAAATGACCAGCATCTTGTCACTGCCAGCTGGGCCTTTCCGCTGTATCTGTTCCTGATCAGTTTGTTTGTGCTGCCGATTGCCGTAGTCGGGCTGGAGGTCATGCCGCCGGGCACAAACCCGGACATGTTCGTGCTGACCCTGCCGCTGTTTCTTGGGCAAGACGGGCTGGCGCTGTTGTCCTTTCTGGGCGGGTTCTCTGCGGCGACATCCATGGTCATCGTGGCCTCGCTCGCACTGGCCACGATGGTGTCGAACCACATAGTTGTTCCGCTCTGGCTCAAGGTGCGCTCGGCGCAGAATCTGGATACGGGTGATATGCGGCTGCTGGTGCTGAGTGTACGGCGCTTGTCGATCACCCTCGTGCTTGGGTTGGGGTATATCTATTACATCGTTTCAGGTGGCTCGGCTGCGCTGGCTGCCATCGGTCTGATCGCCTTTGTCGGTGTCGCACAAACCATGCCTGCGCTTCTGGGGGCCTTGTTCTGGCGCGGGGCGAGTCGCACGGGGGCGGCCCTTGGGTTGATCGTCGGAACATTGCTGTGGTTCTACACTTTGTTCCTGCCAAGTTTTGGCCCGGATATTTTTTTGTCAGCGCAAGTCATGGACCAGGGGCCCATGGGCCTGTCATGGCTGCGCCCCTACAGCTTGTTTGGCCTAAATGCCCTTGACCCACTGCTGCATGCCTTGTTCTGGTCGCTTGCATTGAATGCGCTTGCATTCTGCCTTGGGTCTTTCCTCAGTTTTCCCAGCCCGATCGAGCGGGTTCAAGGCGCGTTATTCGTCAATATCTTTGATCGGCCAGGCCCTGCACGCAGCTGGACCAGACCCGTGGCCGAAGCAGAAGATCTTCTACCCATGACCCAGCGCATCCTTGGCACGACCGAGGGGCAGGCGTTTTTCAGTGCGCAGGCGAAGCTGCAAGGGAAACAAGGGTATTTGCCAGATATCACGCCAGAATTTCTGGAAGCGCTGGAACTGAAACTCTCTGGCTCTGTCGGGTCTGCGACGGCACATGCGATGCTGGCGCAGACTGTGGGCACCGCAGTCGTATCGGTCGAGGATTTGATGGCCGTGGCATCAGAGACGGCGCAGATCATGGAATATTCCGCCCAGCTAGAGGCGAAGTCGAATGAACTCTCTCGCACAGCCCGGAAGCTGCGCGATGCCAATGAGATGTTGCAGAAACTGTCTGTGCAGAAAGATGCGTTCCTGAGCCAGATCAGCCACGAGTTGCGCACACCCATGACCTCTATCCGGGCGTTTTCCGAGATATTGATGGATAATGAGGACATGACGCCGGAAGAAAGAAACCACTTTGCCCAGATCATCCATGACGAGTCGATCCGTCTGACGCGCTTGCTGGATGATCTTCTTGACCTGTCGGTTTTGGAGCACGGGCAGGTGCAGTTGAACATCGCGCCTGTCAGTCTGAAGACATTGATTGACAAGGCGATGACCGCGTCCAATTCGGTACAGGCTGATCGCAAGTTCCGAATTTTGCGCAGTCGTGACCCCGAAGCGATAGAGGTCATCACAGATGCCGGACGCCTGACACAGGTTTTCATCAATATCCTGTCGAATGCGCGAAAGTATTGCGATGCTGCTGTTCCTCAGGTGCAGATCAAAGTGCGGCAAAACAAATCTATGGTAGAGGTCGATTTCATCGATAACGGTTCCGGGATTCCCCGGGACAAGCAGGCGCTGATCTTCGAGAAATTCTCCAGATTGACAGATTCGATGCATGCTGGCGGGGCGGGCCTGGGCTTGGCGATCTGCCGCGAGATCATGCATAATCTGGGCGGGGATATCAGCTATGTGCCGGGGCAGGGTGGTGCTGCGTTTCGGGTCAGCTTCCCGCTGGAACTGACACCTCGCCCGGCGGCAGACACTGCCGCGATCAAGCCGGTTGCCGCACAATAGGGCAAGGCAGGGCCGACGGTTTATCGCAGATATAGCTTTGTTTTATCTGCACCAGAGGCGGCGTTTTCAGCACGTTGCATAGTGTCTGTCAGTGTCGGAAATGATCGGTTCGGAGTGATGGAAATTTAGGCAGTTTTAAAAAATTTTACTAATTGATAAAAATTTTGATCCGTGTTTTGATCTTTCACACAAGAGCCAGTCAACCAAAGGCCAGCCACATGTCCAACAGCCTGACGACCCCCGGAATTGTGCCCGCACGTCTGAACCCGGACGCATATGCCGAACAATTCGACGATCTTTACCCCGACTATGACCCGCATGAAGCGATGGTCGCGGCGGATCGGTGCTATTTCTGTCACGATGCACCCTGTATTACCGCCTGCCCGACAGAGATTGATATCCCGCTTTTCATTCGCCAGATACAGGCAGGCCAGCCCGAAGCGGCCGCGCGCACGATCTTTGATCAGAACATCCTGGGCGGAATGTGCGCCCGTGTTTGCCCGACCGAGACGCTTTGCGAAGGGGCCTGCGTGAGAGAGGCGGCAGAGGGCAAACCGGTCGAGATTGGCCGCTTGCAGCGCTACGCAACCGAGACGCTGATACAGAAAAATGCACACCCCTACACACGCGCGCCCTCGACCGGCAAGCGGGTGGCCGTTGTGGGGGCTGGGCCAGCCGGGCTGGCATGTGCACACAGGCTTGCCATGCATGGCCATGACATCACCATCCTGGACCGGCGCGAGAAACCGGGCGGTCTGAATGAATACGGGATTGCCGCCTACAAGGCCGCGCACGGATTTGCGCAGGCCGAGGTCGATTGGCTGATGCAGATCGGCGGCATCACCTTGCGGCAGGGCTGGACATTGGGCGCTGATGGCACCTTGGCCGATTTGCAGGCAGAGTTTGATGCGGTGTTCCTTGGAATAGGGCTTGCTGGCGTAAATGCGCTTGGGCTTGACGGTGAAGTGGTTCTGGGTGCGCGTGATGCAGTCGATTTCATTGCAGAGTTGCGCCAGACAGAGGATCTGTCCACGCTTCCGATTGGCCGGCATGTTGTGGTTATCGGCGGCGGCATGACTGCGGTCGATGCCGCGGTTCAGTCGCGCCTGCTGGGGGCAGAGCATGTCAGCATGGTCTATCGGCGCGGACGCGACGCAATGAGCGCGTCGGATTATGAGCTTAGTCACGCAGCCAATGAAGGCGTCAAGATCATCACAAACGCCATGCCAATTGCCATCCACGCCAATGGCGCTGTGCGCGAAGTGGAGTTTGCTTATACCCATGCCGGAGAGACCGGCATGGAGCCTACGGGCGAGACATTTCGCCTGAAGGCCGATCAGCTGTTCAAGGCCATCGGACAAACGCTGGTTGGCGCGCCTGAGGGTGTGGCGCTGGATGGTCGCAAGATCAAGGTCGCGGCTGATGGCAGCACTTCGGTTCCCGGTGTCTGGGCCGGGGGGGATTGCACGGGCGGCGGCGAGGATCTGACTGTCACGGCGGTGGCGCAGGGGCGCGATGCAGCCGAGAGCATTCACGCAAGCCTGATGAAAAGCGGCGCGTAGGATACCGCGCTCATAGGAGTTTTTGACATGGCAAACCTGACCACGAATTTCATCGGTATCAAGTCACCCAATCCCTACTGGCTGGCTTCTGCCCCGCCGACCGACAAGGAATACAACGTTGTGCGCGCCTTCAAGGCGGGCTGGGGGGGCGTTGTCTGGAAGACGCTGGGCGCCGAAGGGCCGCCCATCGTCAACGTCAATGGCCCGCGTTATGGTGCGATCTGGGGCGCAGACCGGCGTTTGTTGGGGCTGAACAATATCGAGTTGATTACCGACCGCCCGCTGGAGGTGAACCTGCGCGAGATCAAGCAGGTCAAGCGCGACTGGCCCGACCGCGCAATGGTCGTCTCGCTTATGGTCCCTTGTGATGAGGAATCCTGGAAAGCAATTCTGAAACATGTCGAGGATACAGAGGCCGATGGAGTCGAGTTGAATTTCGGCTGTCCGCACGGCATGTCCGAACGCGGCATGGGTGCGGCTGTGGGGCAGGTGCCCGAATATATCGAAATGGTCACGCGCTGGGTCAAGCAGCACTCGCGCATGCCCTGCATCGTGAAACTGACCCCGAATATTGCCGATATCCGCAAACCGGCAGAGGCCGCAAAGCGCGGCGGCGCGGATGCCGTCAGCCTGATCAACACGATCAATTCGATCACAAGCGTCAATCTGGACACGTTCAGCCCCGAACCGATGATCGACGGGAAGGGCGCGCATGGCGGGTATTGTGGTCCGGCAGTCAAGCCAATTGCCCTGAACATGGTGTCAGAGATTGCCCGCTCTCCCGAAACGGCGGATTTGCCGATCAGCGGAATTGGCGGCGTCACGACATGGCGCGATGCGGCGGAATTCATGACGCTGGGCGCGGGCAATGTGCAGGTCTGTACGGCGGCCATGACCTATGGGTTTGGGATCATCAAGGAACTGACGGCTGGCCTGTCACAGTATATGGATCAGAAGGGCTTTACTTCTGTCGATCAGCTTGTTGGCCGTGCGGTGCCGAATGTGACGGATTGGCAGTATCTCAACCTGAATTACGTCACCAAGGCGAAGATCAATCAGGATCTGTGCATTTCTTGTGGGCGCTGTTTCGCAGCCTGCGAAGATACTTCGCATCAGGCCATCTCTATGTCGCCCGACCGGGTGTTTGAGGTGATTGACGAAGAATGCGTGGCCTGCAATCTGTGTGTCAATGTCTGCCCTGTGCAGGATTGCATCACAATGGAGGAGATGCCCAAGGGGGCTGTCGATCCGCGCACAGGTGAAGTGGTCGGTGATTATGGCAACTGGACAACTCACCCCAATAACCCGATGGCCAAAGCGGCAGAATGATCAGGGCGCAAGCAGGCGGGTATAAAGATGCTCGAGGAACACTTCGGCGCCTTCGTTCGGGTCATGCCCTTCCCCCCGGATCATGCTGATCTGGGGGGCGAAATCGGCGTAATGCTGCGTCAGCGCCCAGATCGAAAAGATCAGATGATAGGGGTCAATCTTCGCAATACGCCCGGCATCGGCCCATGCCTGCAAAAGCTGTGCCTTCTCATCAACAAGGGCGCGCAAGTCATTGCGGATAAAGCTTTCCATACGCGGCGCACCTTGCAGGATTTCATTGGCAAACAACCGGCTTTCGCGCGGAAAGTCCTGCGACATCTGCAATTTGCGGCGCATATAGGCCATGATCTCGGCTTGCGGGTCGCCATTTGCATCCAGAATGCGCAGGGGGTCCAGCCAGTTATGCAGCAATCGCGTCAGCAATTCGCAGTGAATGGCGTCCTTGCTGTCGAAGTAATACAGCAGATTGGGCTTCGACAGCCCCGCTTGCGCGGCAATTTGGTCAAGTGTTGCCCCGCGAAATCCATGTGTCGAAAACACCTCCAGCGCGGCATCCAGAATGATCTGGCGATTGCGCGTCTGGATGCGCGAGCGCGGCGCTTTTCGCGCGCTGCCAGCTTTTTCAGCGATGGGTGGTCGATGCGCGGTCATTGCAGGACAAGCTTCTTGACTGGATGGTCAAACTTGATAGCGTCCCGCAAGCCCAAGCGCAAGCAACACCAGCACACCCGCTTGTCGGCGACGATCATCCCCGGATGAAAAACCGGCAAAGAAGAACAAGAAACGCTGTGACACGAGGAAGTTAAGATGTCTGCACCAGCCGAGAACATGAAGATCAACAGCGAAAGACTGTGGGACAGTCTGATGGACATGGCGCAGATCGGACCCGGTGTTGCAGGTGGGAACAACCGTCAGGCCGTTACCGATGAGGATAGCGAAGGCCGCCACCTGTTCCAGAAATGGTGCGAAGATGCAGGCGGCACGATGGGCGTGGATGAGATGGGCACCATGTTCGCGCGGTTTGAGGGGAGCGACCCAGACGCCTTGCCGGTCTATGTCGGCAGCCATCTCGACACCCAGCCCACCGGTGGGAAGTATGATGGCGTGCTGGGCGTGCTTGCCGGGTTGGAGATTATCCGCACCATGCGCGATCTGGGCATAAAGACCCGTCGGCCGATTGTGGTAACAAACTGGACCAATGAGGAAGGCACGCGTTTCGCCCCCGCCATGCTGGCCTCTGGTGTCTTCGCAGGCGTGCTGGAGCGTGACTGGGCCTATGACCGGGTTGACGCCAAGGGCAAACGGTTTGGCGACGAGTTGGCGCGTGTCGGCTGGAAGGGCAGCGAATCTGTCGGCGCGCGCGAAATGCATGCCTTTTTTGAACTGCATATCGAACAAGGCCCGATTCTCGAGGCCGAAGGCAAACAAGTGGGCGTTGTCACCCATGGTCAGGGCCTGCGCTGGATCGAATGCACCGTGACTGGCAAGGGCCAGCACACCGGATCAACCCCCATGTATATGCGCCGCAATGCAGGTCGCGGGCTGGCACGGGTGACCGAACTGGTTCATGAAATCGCCCTGAAACACCAGCCCAACGCCGTGGGTGCGATCGGGCAGATTGATGTCTACCCCAATTCGCGTAACATCATCCCTGAAAAGGTGGTGTTCACCATCGACTTTCGGTCCCATGTGCTGGACACACTGGACGCGATGGTGGCCGAACTCAATGCCCGCGCACCGGGCTTGTGCGCCGATATCGGTGTGAAATTCTCCGCCGAGCTGGTCGGTTTTTTCGACCCGCCCGCCTTTGATGAAGCCCTTGTTGGCCGCGTGCGCGATGCGGCCGAGAGGCTGGGCTACAGCCATATGGATATCATCTCGGGTGCAGGGCATGATGCCTGCTGGATCAATCGCCTTTACCCTACCACAATGGTTATGTGCCCCTGCGTGGATGGTCTGTCCCATAATGAGGCCGAGGAGATATTTCCCGAATGGGCGGAAGCGGGCGCAAATGTGTTGATGCATGCCGTGCTGGAAACCGCCGAGGTTGTGGGCTGACGGGCAGCACCGGAAATTACAGCCGCGACATGCGGCAGATGAAACAGGGAGTAACCACATGAGCACCGTCATCAAGAACGGCACCATTGTCACCCATGACCTGACTTATAAGGCCGATATCCGCATCGATGGCGGCAAGATCATTGAAATCGGCCCGAACCTGTCGGGCGACACGGAACTGGACGCGACAGGCGCCTATGTCATGCCCGGCGGGATAGATCCGCATACGCATCTGGAAATGCCCTTCATGGGCACCTATTCCAGCGATGATTTCGAATCCGGCACCCGCGCGGCGCTGTCGGGTGGCACGACGATGGTGATCGATTTCGCGCTGCCCAGCCCCGGTCAGGGGCTGCTTGATGCGTTGAAGATGTGGGACAACAAATCTGGCCGCGCGCATTGTGATTATTCCTATCACATGGCGGTCACATGGTGGTCGCAGCAGGTCTTTGACGAAATGCCCGAAGTGGTCGCGCGCGGCATTACCAGCTTCAAACATTTTCTGGCCTATAAGGGCGCGCTTATGGTCAATGATGACGAACTTTTTGCATCTTTCCAGCGGTTGCGCGAATTGGGGGCCATTGCCATGGTCCATGCCGAAAACGGCGATGTGGTGGCGGAACTCTCCGCCCGCCTGCTGGCCGAAGGCAATACCGGCCCCGAAGCGCATGCTTATTCCCGCCCCTCGCAGGTCGAGGGCGAGGCCACAAACCGCGCCATCATGATCGCGGATATGGCTGGTGTGCCGCTCTATGTTGTCCATACATCCTGCGAGGAATCGCATGAAGCGATCCGGCGGGCCAAGCAGGCGGGCAAACGTGTCTGGGGCGAGCCGTTGATCCAGCATCTGACCTTGGACGAGTCCGAGTATTTTCACCCCGACTGGGACCATGCCGCGCGCCGCGTCATGTCGCCCCCGTTCCGCAACAAGGCCCATCAGGACAGTCTCTGGGCCGGTCTGGCATCGGGGTCGCTGTCTGTCGTGGCGACAGATCATTGCGCCTTCACCACGGACCAGAAGCGATACGGTGTGGGCGATTTCACCAAGATCCCCAATGGCACCGGCGGGCTTGAAGATCGGATGCCCATGCTCTGGACGCATGGCGTGCGCACAGGCCGGATCACAATGAACGAATTTGTCGCCGTCACCTCGACCAATGTGGCCAAGATTTTCGGGATGTATCCGCGCAAGGGGGCGGTGGCCGTAGGCGCAGATGCCGATCTGGTGGTCTGGGACCCCGAAGCAACGAAAACCATTACTGCCAGCAAGCAGGCGTCGAATATCGATTATAACGTGTTTGAGGGGCAGGAAGTCACTGGGCTGCCGCGTCATGTGCTGTCGCGCGGACGTGTGATGGTGAATGACGGGGTGTTCGATGGTCAGGAAGGGCATGGCCAGTTTGTCGAACGCTGCCCTAACGGCCCTGTGAACCAGGCGCTTTCAACCTGGAAGGATCTGACGGCGCCCCGGCCTGTGCAACGCAGCGGCATCCCCGCGACGGGGGTCTGATGCGCGACATTGCCACCGCGCCTGTGATTTCGGCCCAGAACCTCAATCTGACCTTTCAGACCGGGGATGGGCCTGTCCATGCCCTCAAGGATGTAAATCTTGACATCGCCAAAGGCGAATTCGTCAGCTTTATCGGCCCGTCGGGCTGTGGCAAGACCACGTTCCTGCGCGTGATCGCCGATCTTGAACAGCCCACATCCGGCACAATCTCGGTCAATGGTCTGTCGTCCGAAGCAGCGCGCAAGGCCCGTGCCTATGGCTATGTGTTTCAGGCGGCAGGGCTGTATCCCTGGCGCACCATTGCCGGGAATATAAAGCTGCCGCTGGAAATCATGGGTTATTCCCGCGCCGATCAGGACAGCCGCGTGAAAAAGGTGCTGGAACTGGTCGAACTTTCGGGTTTTGCGCGGAAATTCCCCTGGCAGCTTTCCGGCGGGATGCAGCAACGCGCCTCGATCGCCCGCGCCTTGGCTTTCGATGCCGACATCCTGCTGATGGACGAGCCGTTCGGCGCATTGGATGAAATCGTGCGCGACCGCCTGAACGAGCAACTTCTGGAATTATGGGCACGCACCGAAAAGACCATCGCTTTCGTGACCCACTCCATTCCAGAGGCAGTCTATCTGTCCACCAAGATCGTGGTCATGTCGCCCCGTCCCGGGCGCATCTCGGATGTCATCGACAGCCCGCTGCCGCGAGAGCGGCCATTGGATATCCGCGACACGCCGGAATTCATCGAAATTGCGCACCGCGTGCGCGAAGGGCTCAGGGCGGGGCATCTTGATGACTAGTCAGCTTTCATCCTTGCAAAAATATCCCGGGGGGGGCGAGGGGGGCAGAGCCCCCCAAACCCCGGCAATGCTCATGCGCAACGTAATCCCGGTCCTCACCGTCACCGCCGCTTTGGTTGCGCTTTGGTATGCGGCTGTCATCCCGATGAACGCGCAATGGGCGCAGGATCAGGCCCGGCGCGCTGGCGTCGAATTGACACTGCCCACGCTTGTTGCAGACACCATGTCGCAACAACGCCCCCGTCTGCCTGCCCCGCATCAGGTGGCGACAGAGTTGTGGAACTCTACTGTGGTTGAGGAAATGACCGGGCGGCGTGGCTTCATGAATACCGGCAGCCTGTCTAATCGCAGCCTGATTTATCATGGTTGGGTCACGCTTTCAGCCACGCTTCTGGGCTTTGCCATCGGATCAGCCCTTGGTATCGCGCTTGCTGTGGGGATCGTGCATAATCGCGCGATGGATGTCTCTGTCATGCCCTGGGCGATTGCCAGCCAGACCATTCCAATCCTTGCCATCGCGCCCATGATTATCGTGGTCCTCAATGCGGTGGGGATTACCGGGTTGGTCCCCAAGGCGATTATCTCGACCTATCTCAGTTTCTTTCCGGTCGTCGTTGGTATGGTCAAAGGGCTGCGCGCGCCTGACCAGATGCAACTGGACCTGATGAAAACCTATAGCGCGACGGGTGGACAGGTCTTTGCGAAACTGCGTTGGCCCTCGGCAATGCCCTATCTTTTTGCCTCGCTGAAAGTGGCGATTGCGGCCGCGCTTGTCGGGGCCATTGTCGCGGAACTGCCGACAGGGGCTGTCGCGGGACTGGGCGCGCGGCTGCTATCGGGCAGCTATTACGGCCAGACCGTACAGATATGGTCGGCCCTTTTTGCCGCAGCCATCCTTGCCGCCAGCATGGTGGCGCTGATCGGTGTGGTCCAGCGTGCAACGCTGAAACGGATGGGGATGGCGGCATGACGGTCCTGCGTGACACCGGGGGTGTCCATTGGGTGGGCATGACATTGGCCTTTCTTCTGGCTGCTGGTCTTGGCGTTACAGGCGACCTGTCGGCAGGCACGCTGCTTTTGTTGCTGGCCGTGGTCATGCTGGGCGTCTTGCCGCAATCGCGTAAGGGCTGGGCCTGGTCATTTGCGGTTGCGGCGGCGCTGGCCGGTGCGGCGCAGGCACTTTTGCCCTTTGCGACATCCAGTTTGCCGGTCTGGGGTGCGGTTATTGCTGTCTGGCTTGGGGCCTGGATGCTGGTGGCGCAACTGGCCGATCGTCCGCGCCTGCCTGGCATTCCGGGGCGGTTGCAGGGCTTGCTGGCGCCGCTGGCCTTCGGGGCAACGCTTTTGTGGTTGTGGGAAGTGGTTGTGCGCGCGTTGGAAGTCCCGCGCGTGATCCTGCCAGCGCCAAGCATGATCTGGGAACGAATTCTGCGGTCAACAGATGTGCTTTGGGTCGATTTTGTGCAAACCTTTATCAAGGGCGCCTTGTCGGGCTATGCCATTGGTGTGGGCGCGGCGCTGGTATTTGCGCTGCTGGTGGACCGGTCCGATTTCCTGCGCCGGGGGCTGTTGCCCGTGGGCAATTTTCTGGCCGCCCTGCCAATTATCGGCACCGCGCCGATCATGGTCATGTGGTTTGGCTTTGACTGGCCGTCCAAGGCGGCGGTGGTTGTGGCGATGGTGTTTTTCCCGATGCTGGTCAATACCGTACAGGGCTTGGCCGCGACCGAGGCAATGCAACGCGACCTGATGCGCACCTATAACGCCAGTTGGGCGCAGGCGCTGATCAAGCTGCGCTTGCCCGCTGCGATGCCCTTCATTTTCAACGGGCTGAAAATCTCATCAACACTGGCACTGATCGGGGCTATTGTTGCTGAATTTTTCGGCTCTCCGACACGTGGGATGGGCTTTCGCATCTCAACCGAGGTCGGGCGGTTGCAACTGGATATGGTCTGGGCAGAAATTGCCGTAGCTGCCCTTGCGGGCTCGCTGTTCTACGGCCTTATCGCGCTGGTGGAGCGAGGGGTGACCTTCTGGCACCCGTCACAACGCGGGCGTTAACACCCTGCGCCCGAAAAACGGGTCAGGCAACATGGAGGTGAAAGTAAATGAAGAAAGTGGTTTACGGGTCGGTTGCGGCCCTTGGTTTGGGTTTTGCGCCTGCGGCATGGGCAATGGATGATGTGACACTGCAACTGAAATGGGTGACACAGGCACAATTCGCGGGCTATTATGTTGCGCTTGAAAACGGGTTTTACGAAGATGAAAACCTGAATGTCACCATCCGCGCGGGCGGCCCCGATATTGCCCCCCCGCAGGTGATCGCAGGTGGTGGTGCCGATGTGATCGTCGAGTGGATGCCAGCAGCTTTGGCCGCGCGTGAAAATGGCCTTCCGCTGGTGAATATCGCGCAGCCCTTCAAGGCGTCAGGCATGATGCTGACCTGTCTGGCCGAAACCGGTATCAGCGGGCCAGAAGATTTCCCCGGTCGGACTCTGGGTGTTTGGTTCTTTGGCAATGAATATCCGTTCCTAAGCTGGATGAGCACACTTGGCATTCCCACCGATGGCGGTGATGAAGGGGTCGAGGTGCTGCGTCAGGGGTTCAATGTCGACCCGCTGTTACAGCGTCAGGCCGATTGCATCAGCACCATGACCTATAACGAATACTGGCAGGTCATTGATGCGGGCATCTCTGAGGACGAGCTTGTGACCTTCAAATATGAGGATCAGGGCGTCGCCACGCTGGAAGACGGGTTGTATGTGCTAGAAAGCAATCTGGAAGACCCGGAATTCGTGGACAAGATGGCGCGTTTCGTGCGGGCGTCCATGCGCGGCTGGGAATGGGCCGCAGAGAATGTCGAAGAAGCGGCCATGATCGTGCTGGAATATGACGACACTGGCGCACAGACCGAAGAGCACCAGATTCGCATGATGGGCGAGGTTGCCCTGCTGATCGAAGGGTCAAACGGTACTCTGGACATGGAAGATTATGAGCGCACAGTGGCCACACTTCTGGGTGGGGGTTCTGATCCGGTCATCACGGCTGAACCGGAAGGGGCTGTGACCTCTGCCGTGACAGACGCGGCGTTTGACTAAGCTGAATTCGTGATCCCGGCCATTTGGGGTCGGGATCAACTGCACGGCGACATATCCCGGCGGTGACGCCGGGATATTTCAGTCTCTGGTGTTCGCCACCTGACACATTGTTTCGCAATGCGAGGTAAGGGGCCGCTAAGAGGGGTTTTGCAGTCTTTGACCGGCGCGGAATCGAGGCTGAAGGCCGCCGCGACTCAAAGGGCCGCCCCCACGGCACGGGGATTTGGCTGCCCCAAGCGCAACGATCTGATCTTTCAGGGACTTGGCCAGCATAAAGCGCTACAGAGTAAACCTTGGGTCGCCGCACCGCGGCCCGACGCTGCGCGGCTTTGCACCCGGCTTTGCTATGTCCGCAAAGCCCCGCGATGCCGCTATAGAGTTTTTGTGTCAGGTGACGACTAGCCCAGCATCCGTCCCACCATCTCGCCCATATCCCGGCTGAGGCGGTCTTGCGCCATGATGCGGTCCAATTCTGCGCGGATCAGGCTTTGTCGCGTCTCATCATATCGCTTCCATGTCTCGAACAAGGTCGAGACACGCGCCGCAGCTTGCGGATTAACGCCATCGAGGCGAATTAACCAATCCGCGACCAAGCGATACCCCGCGCCATTGCGATTATGGAACCCCGCCGGGTTGGCCCCCAGCGCGCCGATGACCGAACGAAAACGGTTCGGATTCTTCCAATCGAAATCCGGGTGCTGTGTCAGCTCTTGCGCAAGGCTTGCTGCCTTTGCAGGGGCTGCATGCATCACCTGCGCCGAGAACCATTTATCGACCACCAGCCGTTCTTCGGTCCCTTGCCGGTAGAATTGCGCGCCCTCTTGCTGCCCTTTGCCAATCGCCAGCAGCGCGCCCCACGCGCCCAGTTGTTCTGTCATGTTGTCTGCGCGTGCAAACAATTCAGCTGCTTTTTCGCCCTGATCCGCGCGTGCCAGCAGGGCGACCGTCTGAACGCGCAGCGCGCGCCGCCCGGCATCTTTGGCATCGGGGCTATAGGGGCCGGGGGTCTGCATGGACTCATAGACCTGCAAAAGGTCATCGATCAGGGCTTCGGCAATCAGGCGCAAGGCCGTGCTGCGCGCAGAGTGAATGGCGTCCGGGTCCGGCACATGGCCTGCGGCGTGCAGTGACGCGGCCAGATCGTCTTGTCCGGGGATATGCAGCGCAAGTGCCCGAAATGCAGGGTCAAGCGCCTCATCCCGCAGCATGACACGCAACGCCTGCACGTAATCGGGGCCGGGCTTCGCGCCCTCCAGCACCATCGCGTGCAATATCTCGCGCGCCAATGTGCGGCCTGCTTCAAAGCGGTTAAACGGGTCGGTGTCATGGGCCAGCATCAACGCGCGGTGTTCGCGGCTAAGGGATTGGTTCAGCACAACAGGCGCACTGAACCCCCGCAAGAGAGAGGCCACGGGCCGCTCTGGCAGTCCCTCAAATGAGAAGCTTTGCTCGGGGCTGTCGAGTTCCAGCACCTGAGTGGGCAACAACTCGGTCCCGTCTGCCGCCAGAAGCCCCATCGCGACCGGAATGACCAGCGGTTCTTTCAGCGGCTGTCCGTGGCTTGGTGGAGTATGTTGGCGCAGGGTCAGCGTGTAAGTGCCGTCATCCCACGCGTCAGATACATCGACACGCGGGGTGCCTGCCTGTTCATACCAGCGCTTGAATTGCGACAGATCGCGCCCGGCCGCTTCTTCGAACACGGCGATCCAGTCTTCGATCGTGCAGGCCTGCCCGTCATGGCGGATGAAATACAAATCCAGCGCAGCGCGGTAGCGGTCTTCGCCGACCAGTAGCTGCAACATGCGGATCAGTTCAGCACCTTTTTCATAGACAGTGGCGGTGTAGAAATTATTGATCTCGACATAGCTTTCAGGTCGCACCGGGTGGGCCAGAGGTCCGTCATCTTCGCGGAACTGGCGCGCGCGCAGGGTCAAGACATCCTCGATCCGCTTGACGGCATGGCTGCGCATGTCACCCATGAATTGCTGGTCGCGGAAGACCGTCAACCCTTCTTTCAGCGACAGTTGGAACCAGTCGCGGCAAGTGATGCGGTTGCCGGTCCAGTTGTGGAAATACTCATGCGCGATAATCCGTTCGATACTGGCATAATCGCTGTCGGTCGCGGTCTGCGGAGAGGCCAGAACATAGCGCGAGTTGAAGATGTTCAGGCCCTTGTTTTCCATTGCGCCCATGTTGAAATCGTCGACCGCCACGATGTTGAACACATCCAGATCATAGGCGCGTCCATAGACCTGTTCATCCCAGAGCATCGAGCGTTTGAGCGCGTCCATTGCATAGGCTATCTTGTCCTCATCGCCCCTGCGTACCCAGATGTTCAGCGCTACATCGCGCCCCCCCATTGTGGTGAAACGGTCGGTTGTGGCGACCAGATCACCCGCCACCAACGCAAAGAGATAGGCAGGTTTGGGGTGGGGGTCGTGCCATTCAGCCCAGCCGGGGCCTGAAGATGCAGGATTGCCGTTCGACAAAAGGATCGGCAGATCGGATTCGATTCGCACCCGAAACGGGGCCATCACATCGGGTCGGTCGGGGTAAAAAGTGATCTTGCGAAAGCCCTCGGCTTCGCATTGGGTGCAATACATGCCGCGCGACATGTACAACCCTTCCAGCGCAGTATTGCCTTCGGGTGCTATTTCTACCTCGCATGCCCAGTCAAAGGGGCCCTCGGGCAGGTCTTGCGCTGGGATGGTCAGGCCGGTTGCATCTGGTGTGGCTGTAATTTCCGTGTTGTTGAGACTGGCTGAAATCAGTTTCACGCCTTCGCCGTCAAGGCGCAGGTCATGGCCGGGTGTGGCAAGTGGATTTGGGCTGAAGCGGATATGTGCGATGACGCGGGTCGCCGTTGGGGCAAGGCGAAAGGTTAGCGCCACATCCTCGACCAGAAAGGGCGGGGGCTGATAGTCGGCCAGATGGATGGGCTGCGGGGCTGTATCGCGCATGTCTCACTCCTGCGGGCTGTACCAGATCTGGGTCAGATGTAGCGCAGGGCGCGTGCATGGACAATCAACAAGGCCGCGCGAAAACCTGAACCCAGTTCGGCCCGTCAGCGCGACCAAACCCGACAAGCGTGTAATCGCTGTCCAGAATGTTGCGCCTGTGCCCGGCAGAGCGCATCCAGCCCTCCATCACACTGGGCACATCGCGTTGGCCGCGTGCGATATTCTCGCCCATCGCGCAAAGCCCGCTTAGCCCGGCCTGGCCCAACCGGGCGGACATGCTGCGCCCATCGGGGCTGGTATGGCTGAAATAACCGCGCCTCGCCATATCACAGGCATGGGCTTGCGCCACGCGGCTAAGGTCGGGTGCAAGCGCAAGCGGCGCGCGTCCCGCCTTGCGCCTCTCTGCATTCACGGCGGCCAGATGAATTTCCATTTCTGCGGCTGGCGGGGCAGGGCAGGCCAAAGCAGGGGCGGCAAGGGCGCATAGACCCAAAATAGCAAGGACACGCAGCATGGTCAGAAATCTCTTTAGGCACAGCCCTTGCAACCCTAGCCATGGGTTGGGTTCAGGTTAATTCACATTTCGTTGCGTGGTTCTGGTTGGGCGCATTCCTGCATGTCACCTGTCAGCATTCCCTGTGCTTGCACCTGTCGCGGCATCGGGCTAAACGCGGCTGTAAATGCCAGAAAACCCGGAGGGGTCATGTCCGAGATCGACCTGGAGACAGCGCGCAAGGTGGCCCATCTTGCCCGCATTGCAGTTCCCCAAGAAAATCTGCCCGCCTTGGCGCAGGAACTCAGCCAGATTCTGACCTTTATGGAAGAATTGAACGAGGTAGATGTCGAGGGCGTGGAGCCGATGACATCGGTGACGCCCATGCGCCTGAAACGCCGCAAGGACGGTGTGACCGATGGCGATATACAGGCCAGGATCCTGTCCAATGCGCCTGACGCGCGCGAAGGTTTCTTTGCTGTTCCAAAGGTGGTGGAATGAGTGATCTGAACAAACTGACAATTGCCGAGGCGCGCGATCACCTGCGTTCGGGCGATGTGACATCGGTTGCTCTGACCGAAGCCTGCCTTGCGGCAATAGAGGGGGCGGGCAAGCTGAATGCGTTCGTCCATCACACACCTGAAATTGCGTTGGACCGGGCGAAGGCCGCCGACGCCCGGATCAAGGCAGGGGATGCGCCAGCGATGTGCGGCATCCCGGTGGGCATCAAGGATCTGTTTTGCACAGAGGGGGTCGCCTCTCAGGCCGCGTCACGTATCCTTCAGGGGTTCCGGCCCGAATACGAATCCACTGTGTCTGCGCAACTGCGTGATGCGGGGGCCGTGATGCTGGGCAAGCTGAACATGGACGAATTCGCCATGGGGTCCAGCAATGAAACTTCGGTCTATGGAAATGCGATCAACCCGTGGAAGATTGATGCCCGCGATCTGACACCGGGGGGGTCATCCGGCGGATCAGCGGCGGCAGTTGCGGCGGACCTCTGCCTTGCTGCAACCGGCACAGATACGGGCGGCTCGATCCGCCAGCCGGCGGCCTTTACCGGCACAGTCGGGATCAAGCCCACCTATGGGCGTTGTTCGCGCTGGGGGATCGTTGCATTTGCCTCGTCACTGGATCAGGCGGGGCCAATGACCAAAACCGTGCGCGACTCTGCGATCATGTTGCAGGCGATGTGCGGCCATGACCCGAAAGATTCGACCAGCGCCGAATTGCCCGTGCCGGATTTTGAAGCAATGCTGACAGGTGACATTCGTGGCACCAAGATCGGCATTCCGCGCGAATACCGGCTGGACGCAATGCCCGCCGAGATTGCGGCGCTCTGGGACAAAGGCGCAGAGATGCTCCGCGATGCGGGTGCGGAAATTGTCGATATTTCGCTGCCGCACACGAAATACGCGTTGCCCGCCTATTACGTGATCGCTCCGGCAGAGGCGTCGAGCAACCTCGCCCGCTATGACGGGGTGCGCTATGGGCACCGCGCCACCTTGGGGCCGGGCGATGGCATTACCCAGATGTATGAGAAAACCCGCGCCGAAGGGTTCGGGATGGAAGTGCAGCGGCGTGTCATGATCGGCACTTATGTGCTGTCTGCGGGGTTCTATGATGCCTATTACAACCGCGCGCGCAAGGTTCGTACCCTGATCAAGCGTGATTTCGAGGCGGTGTTTGCCCAGGGCATCGACGCAATCTTGACGCCTGCAACACCATCGGCGGCCTTTGGGCTGGGCGAAATGGCGGATGCTGACCCGGTAGAGATGTATCTCAATGACGTGTTCACTGTGACGGTGAACCTTGCGGGACTGCCGGGTATTGCCCTGCCTGCCGGGCTGGATGCGAAAGGGCTGCCGCTGGGGCTGCAACTGATCGGGCGGCCTTGGGAAGAAGGGGCGTTGCTGAATACAGCACATGTTCTTGAAGCGGCATCCGGCTTTGTTTCCAAACCTGAAAAATGGTGGTAACTTACCCTATGGCTTTGCAAGGCTGAGAGGTTTGATGCGTTTTCCCAAAGCACTGATCGTGATAGGCGCCACCGCCGTGGTCTTGGCAGGGTGCGACACCTCTGCGCCCTATTCCAACGTTATCGACACCACAGGGCGCGGTGTGGGCTTCAGCGATTACGCGCAATACATGCGCGCGCAAGAAGAGTTGTCGCGCATTCGGCGCAATGAGGCCGCGCAGGCCCGCAATACACAAGCACCTGCGACAAGCGGCCCCCAATTCGCGCAACCGTCAGGTCAACCGACCTCGATCGGGCAGGAAGCGGTTGCGGCTGTGCGGGGCAGCGCGCCTGCCGAACCATCGCAGCCCACAGCGCAGCAATTCCCCGTTGCACAGCAAGAAGCTGGCGCGCCGCTATCTGCCCTGTCGCCAACGGCTCCCACACAGACTGCGAGCCCAGCAACCGGGGTCAGCGAGCAGCAATTCACACCGCAGCCATTTGGCACCGCCCAGCCTGACAGGCTGGTAGAGCGGGATTTCGTGCCGCAAGTGCGCGTCAGCGAAAGCGAGATGTCGGCGGGGACAAGCGGCCCAAACCTGTTTGTCTATGCCTTATCCACGCAGCATAATGTGGGCGAGCAGCGTTATAACAGAACCAATCCGTTCCGCTGGCGCCGTTCGGAAACGGCTTGTGCGCAATTCCCAAGCCAGGACCTTGCGCAAGAGGCGTTTCTTGCAGCTGGCGGGCCAGAGCGTGATCCCAATCATCTGGACCCGGATGGCGATGGCTTCGCCTGCTGGTGGGACCCCACGCCATTCCGGCAAGCTGCCCGCACAGTACGCGCGCGCGAGTGATCGCGGCTGTTGCAGTCAAACTGGACCCCATCCCCCAATTTTGGACAGCGCCGCAATGGCGCGCGTCCATCCTTGATCGTTCTGCACTACACTGGAATGCGCGATTCCGACGCCGCACTCGATCGGCTATGTGATCCAACGGCGGAAGTTTCGGCGCATTATGTTATCTCGCCATCGGGGCAGGTCTGGCAACTGGTGCAAGAGGCTGATCGCGCATGGCATGCCGGGGCAGGGTCTTGGTGTGGGGTGAGTGACATCAACTCTCATTCCCTTGGCATTGAACTGGTGAATACTGGTGCGCAACCTTTCCCAGAGCCACAGATGCACCGCCTTGAGATGCTGCTCAGCAGTATGATGGACAGGTGGAATATTCCGCCGCATCAAGTCATAGCCCATTCCGATATGGCACCAGAGCGGAAGGAAGACCCCGGCCCACGCTTTGACTGGCGGCGGCTCGACCGCCTCTCGCTAGGGTTTTGTCCTGATGGCATGGGCGATGATCTGCCGCTTGCCGATAGTCTGGATGCTATCGGCTATCCGGCGGTGGAGGCCGAAAAACGCCTGCAAGCTTTTCGCTTCAGGTTCTTGCCGACTGCGCGTGGCCCGGAAACTGTTGCCGATCGTCGCCGGGCCAATGCGATTGCCATTGCTTTTCGAAACGCGCGTTCAGCGCATTTGCCGCAACGCGCGTGATAACTCGTGATAGAGTGATGCGCGTTCTTCCGGGCTGAGAAATGCGCCCAGTTCCACCTCGCGGCCATTGCCTTCCAGCGTCAGGTAGTTTTCCACCGCCCCCCCTTTTTCGGCCAGCTTTACTCTGACCCAATAGGGATTGGCATGCCAGTGCTGCGCGGGCTTGCGCGGGTTCACTCGCGTAATCTCGATCCGCTCTTTGGTAAGCAAGACATCTTCGCGCAGGGCGCGTCTTTCGGCGCTGTTGCGACTGAGCGCATACCATAGCGCCCAAAGTGCAAGGCCCGCAAATGGCAGCAGTCCCCATAGAACAGGCGTCCCCAGAACACCCAGAAGTGGCAGGGCCAGAACTGTGGCACTGATTGCAATGATGCGGACAAACCCACGCGGCCCCATTGACAGATGGGGCATCAGCGACAGCCGGTATTCTGCACGATCACTGGACGCGAGTGCAAAAGCCCCGGGCGCAGTGCCCGGGGCTTTTGGTGTTATCGACCAGATGACAGGCATAGTTTCTGTCTTGAGCCCTTAATGTGCAGGCTGTTTATCCCAGTCCTCGCGCTTTGGAAGCTGCTCGAACGTATGTTCGGGCGGGGGCGAGGGCAGGGTCCATTCCAGCGTATCTGCATGCTCGTTCCAGTAGTTCTTTTCAGTGACGCGGCGGCCATATTTCAGCGTGTAGAACACGATCCCGATGAAGAACAGGAAGGACGCAAAGCTGATGAATGCACCGATCGAGCTGACATAGTTCCAAAGCGCATAGGCCTCGGGATAGTCGATATAGCGGCGCGGCATACCCTGACGACCGAGGAAGTGCTGCGGGAAGAAGGTGATGTTTGCACCGATGAACATGGTCCAGAAATGCAGCTTGCCGGCCCATTCAGGGTATTGGCGACCAGACATCTTGCCCATCCAGTAGTAGATGCCGGCAAACAGGGCAAAGACCGCGCCAAGCGACATCACATAATGGAAATGCGCCACCACATAATAGGTGTCATGGTAGATGCGGTCGATCGGCGCTTGGCTCAGCACGATTCCGGTCACACCACCGACGGTGAACAGGAACAAGAAGCCGAAAGCCCAGAGCATCGGTGTCTCAAAGCTGACAGAGCCGCGCCACATCGTTGCGATCCAGCTGAAGATCTTGATGCCGGTCGGCACCGCAATCACCATCGTCGCCAGCATGAAGTAGGTTTGCTGTGTCAATGACATTCCGACTGTGTACATGTGGTGCGCCCAGACGATGAAGCCCAGAACCGCAATCGCAATCATCGCCCAGACCATTGGCAGGTAGCCAAAGATCGGCTTGCGCGAGAAGGTGGCGATCACGTGGCTGATGATGCCAAAGCCCGGAATGATGATGATATACACTTCCGGGTGGCCAAAGAACCACAGGATGTGCTGATACAACACAGGGTCACCGCCTCCGGCCGGGTCAAAGAAGGCTGTGCCGAAATTGCGATCCGTCAGCAGCATGGTGATCGCACCTGCCAGAACCGGCAGCGCCAGCAGGATCATCCACGCGGTGATGAAGACAGACCATGCAAACAAAGGCACCTTGAACAATGTCATGCCGGGGGCACGCATGTTCAGGAATGTGGTGATGATGTTGATCGCACCCAGAATGGACGAGGCACCCGACACATGGACCGCAAAAATCGCAAGGTCCATCGAATAGCCGGCCTCATTGGTGGAGAGTGGCGGATACAGAACCCAGCCCACACCAGACCCAAGCTGGCCATTACCACCCGGCGACAGCACCGATGCGACTGCCAGCGCCGAACCTGCAACAAACAGCCAGTAGCTGAGGTTGTTCAGCCGTGGAAACGCCATATCCGGCGCACCGATTTGCAGCGGCATGAAGTAGTTGCCAAAACCACCGAACAAGGCCGGGATCAGCACAAAGAACATCATCAGGATGCCGTGCGCCGTGACCAGCACGTTCCAGATATGACCGTTGGGCGTACAGTCATCCTGTGCAGTGAAGCTTGCGCCTTCCATACACATGTACTGAACGCCCGGTTCCATCAGCTCCAGACGCATGTAGACCGAAAAGGCCACAGCGATGAAGCCGACAATTCCGGCCGTGAAGAGGTAAAGGATACCAATATCCTTGTGGTTGGTGGACATGAACCAGCGGGTGAAGAACCCGCGGGTATCTTCATGTCCGTGGTCATGCGTGGCTGCATCGGCCATTGGCTACTCCAGTTCCCGATTCCTGTTGCGTTAATCGCAACTGTTGTCGTGCATGGCCCGGACAATTGTTGAACGAGCCGGTCTGCTTTCGCGATCCTAAGGGCACAGAACACATCCCTGTGTATCGCGGTATACTATGCTTTTAGGATGTGACTTTTGATAGAGCAATGCTCCAAGTGTCGCAGAGGGTAGATTTTTTGACATGGATCAAGGCAATTGCTGCGGTGCAGCTGAGGGATGAGGTGCGAATCAGCCAGCCAAACGCATGTCAATCACCGAATATGTGCATGAATTGCCTTTTTAGCGCCAAATCGAGATCGCCCATAGTGACAGGCAAACCCAGATCGACCAGCGACGTGACGCCATGTTCGCGGATTCCGCAGGGAATGATTCCCTCAAAATGGCTCAGGTCCGGCTCGACATTGATTGAAATGCCATGAAAGCTGACCCAGCGGCGCAACTTGATTCCGATCGCGGCAATCTTGTCCTCGCGGGGGCTGCCGTCGGGTAGGGGGCTTTTCTCCGGGCGGGTAACCCAGACGCCGACACGGCCCGCGCGGCGCTCTGCGCGGATGCCGAATTCACCCAGTGTATTGATCACCCAGCTTTCCAGATTATGCACAAAACACCGCACATCGCGCCCGCGTCGGTTCAGGTCCAGCATGACATAGACAACACGTTGGCCGGGTCCGTGATAGGTATACTGACCGCCCCGACCGGCGTAATGAACAGGAAAGCGATCAGCTTGGGTCAGGTCCGCGGGCAAGGCACTTGTTCCGGCCGTATAGAGCGGCGGATGTTCCAGCAGCCAGATTGCTTCTGGTGCATTGCCCTTGGCAATATCCGCGACGCGCGCCTCCATCGCTTGAAGGGTTTCCTGATAATCTGACAAGCCTTGCTTGTAGGTCCATTCAGGCGGTTGTGTTGACATCTGGATGCTGCGCTCCGCGATCAAAAAAACGTTAGTCAGATTTGAGCGCAGGCGCTAATCTGGTGTCAGGCATTTTTCGGGGGATATGATATGGTTTTCAAATACAGTCTAATTGCCGCCCTGTCCATCAGCACTGTCGCTTTTCCTGTTACTGAAGCGCGCGCGCAAGATGGTCTGGTCGGGGGTATCATTGGCGGCATCATCGGTGGTGCGATTGCCAATCAACAACGCGCGCAGCCCCAAAGGGCGCAACCACAACGCACGACCCAGCAGCGCACAGCGCCGCGCCCCACAGTCAACACGGTACAACGAGAGCAGAACCGCGCTGTGCAGACGGCCCTTAACCACTTTGGCTGGAATGTTGGCACCGTAGATGGTGCGATCGGGCCGCGCTCGCGCGAGGGGATTTCGCAGTACCAGGCGTTTCTGGGCTTTTCCGGCACGGGCCAGTTGACCGAATTCGAACGCAACATTCTGATAACAGCACATCAGCGCGCAATCATCGGCGGGCCTCAGGTTGCACAAGCTGTCTCGTCCCATCCTCAGGGCATGCGAGGGTTGTTGCTGATGGTTCGTGATGAGATGTCAGGACGCTCGCCCGTGCAATCTGCGGGCAATTACGGGTTGCCTGCCGCCGTCGCTAACGCAGTTGATGAAATCGCTGCCTCATCCGACCCGTCATCTTCACAGCTTGTCCAGCGTGCTGGGTTCATCCAGCTTGCCGATCTGAATGGCGATGGCCGAACGGATTACATCATCGACACTTCTGTGACGGGAAGTGCCTTCTGGTGCAGCGCGCAAGCCTGTACGGTTCAGGTTTTTGTCTCGACTCCGGAAGGTTATGTTCGCAATGACTTTCAGGCATTCAATGTGACACCGGCCATGTTCGCATGTACGCGTGGCACCTGCGAGATGACCGACACTCAGGCCCCTGTCATGGTTGCGGCGCCTCAAACAGATGCGGCGCAGCCCTCTGCCACAACAGAAGTTGCATTGTCTGTGCCCTCTGCCCAGCCGGCCGCGCGCAATCCCGATGCCGGTTCTGCCGAGGCGTCACCAGCAATCCCCAGCTTTTTCGGTGGTGGGCAGGCCGAACGATCGCTGGCGTCGCATTGCAACCGCGTCAGTTTGCTGACCAGCGCCAATGGCGGCTTTACGACGCAGGCCACAATGACCGACCCGCTTATGGTGGTGAATGAACAATTCTGCCTTGCGCGTACCTATGCAATCGCGGACGGCGAAGAGCTGATTACCAAGGTTCAAGGTGCAACGCCCGAGCAGATCGTGACCCAATGCCAGCAATTCGCGCCAACGCTGCGCCCCCATGTTTCAGCGCTCTCGTTGCAGCCACGGGATGAGGTGATGCGCTCTGTCGGCGGGTTTATCCTTGAATCAGGCATGAGTCCCGAACAGCTTGCCGCGACTGCGCGCATCTGTCTGGCTGTGGGCTACAAGCTGGACGACATGGATCTGTCACTTGGTTCTGCCTTGTTGCTGGTCGCTATGGGCGAACGCGCTTATGGCGAGTTGCTTGCGCACCATCTGGGGCAGGGCTACGGCGCCACGCAGCGCGAGGATCTGGCTGCAGCCTGGTATGAATATGGGCTTGATCCTGCAAAGCAGGCGGTATTTGCACCGATGCAGCCTGAACGAGATGCGTTGTTGCGTGCGGCTGTGTTCGGTATGTCAGGCGAACAGCCCGCGCTGACAGAAGACGCGGGGGCAGAGGCCACGGTGCCAGTGTTCATGGTTCCGCAAGACTGAGCGCGAGCTTACGCGTCTGGCTTTGTTGCATGGCGCGCCTTCGGTGCGCCATGCTCCGTTTTGCGGTGCCAGCGTTTGATAGAAAACTTGATGCTCAAGGTGTTTTTCCCTCTTCACAAGGCCGGTGTGAATGGCTATCAGGCGCACACCAAGTCATGTGCGGTCGTGGCGGAATTGGTAGACGCGCAGCGTTGAGGTCGCTGTGGGGTAACTCCCGTGGAAGTTCGAGTCTTCTCGACCGCACCAAATCTTCTTGAAAAAAGATCGACTTTTGCAGCGACGCTGACTTCTGGCAGCGTATGTCTTGAGAGGTTGGATATTTGCAAGGTTATGCTTTTTTGCTGTTTCTGGGCGGATACCAGAACAAACGACTTAGATGCTTGCAGAAAAAAGTTCATACGCCTTAAAACAGCTCAAATCAGCGTTAATCAAAGTTATCGGTTGCATTATATATCCTCCTTGGTTTTTACTTGAGGCATGAAGAGAGCGGAATACCGCCGATTTACGGGGAGATGAACGTGGTCGCAGCACAGCAGGGCGACGGATTTGTCGTATATGATGGTGTCCAGAAGAGCTACGATGGGGAAACCCTTGTAGTCAAAGACCTTAACCTTTCAGTGGCTAAAGGCGAATTCCTGACCATGCTTGGGCCTTCGGGGTCCGGCAAAACCACCTGTTTGATGATGCTGGCCGGGTTCGAGACCGCGACAAGCGGTGAGATCTTGCTGGATGGCAAGCCGATCAATTCCGTTCCGCCCCACAAGCGCGGCATCGGGATGGTGTTTCAGAACTATGCGCTTTTCCCACATATGACAGTCGGCGAAAACCTGTCTTTCCCGCTGGAAGTGCGCGGTATGGGCAAGTCAGAGCGCGAAAAAAGCGTGATGCGCGCCTTGGACATGGTCCAAATGGGGGCATTTGCCAATCGCCGCCCCGCGCAACTGTCTGGCGGTCAGCAGCAGCGTATTGCGCTTGCACGTGCGCTGGTTTTCCAGCCTGAACTGGTGTTGATGGATGAGCCGCTGGGCGCGCTTGACAAGCAGTTGCGTGAACACATGCAATTCGAAATCACCCGTCTGGCACATGATCTGGGCATCACCACGGTTTACGTGACCCATGACCAAACAGAAGCGCTGACCATGTCGGATAATGTTGCCGTGTTCGAGGATGGCCGCATTCAACAACTCGCGCCGCCAGATGTTCTCTATGAAGAACCGCGCAACAGTTTCGTTGCGCAGTTTATCGGCGAAAACAATACCATTGACGGTGTGGTAAAAGAGATCAAGGGCGAGACATGCGTTGTGCAACTAGACGGCGGTGTCCTGATTGATGCCAAGCCGGTCAATGTTTCGAAAGTCGGGGAAAGAACCCGCGTTTCGATCCGTCCGGAACGTGTCGAAGCCAACAAGGATCGTCTGGCTGAGGATGCGCATACGATCAAGGCAGAAGTGCTTGAATTCATTTATATGGGCGACGTTTTCCGCACGCGCCTGAGAGTTGCTGGAAACGAGAATTTCGTCATGAAAACCCGCAATGCGCCCGATCAGGTGCGCCACAAGCCGGGCAGCATGATCGAAATCGGCTGGATGCCGCAAGACTGTCGCGCGCTTGACTGTCCAGAGTGACGGGCAAGCGGCGTAGCATACGGTCCGAGGGATGGGACTGTCTGAAAAAGCACAGGCTTTTGTCTGTGACTGATAACAAACCAAGGAGGTTACCAATGTCATCCAAATTGAAACTGATCGGCCTAAGCTCGGCTGTCAGCGTTCTGGCACTAAGCGCCGCGGCGCAGGATCCTGTATCGCTGACGATCGTCTCCTGGGGCGGTGCCTATACCGCCAGCCAGCAGCGTGCCTATCATGAGCCCTTCATGGAAGCCAACCCGCATGTCACCATCATCAATGATGACGGTTCTGCCAATGCTCTTGCAAGTTTGCGTGCGCAGGCACAGGCAGGCAATGTGACATGGGATCTGGTGGACATGCTGCCATCCGATGCACAGCTGGCCTGTGATGAAGGCATCATCTTGCAGATCGACCATGATGCGATGCTGGCCGCTGCACCAGATGGCACCCCTGCCAGCGAAGACTTCCTGCCCGGTTCGCTGGGTGAGTGCTTCATCCCGCAGATCGTGTATTCAACAGTGCTGACCTATCGTCCGGGTGCATTCCCGGATGACGCGCAGCCCAGCTCGATCGCGGATTTGTTCGATGTCGAGAACTTCCCTGGCCGCCGCGCGCTGCAGGATCGTCCCGGCACCAATCTGGAATGGGCGCTTTATGCTGATGGGGTAGACCCGGAAGATATCTATGAAGTGCTCAGCACTCCAGAAGGTGTGGACCGTGCCTTTGCCAAGCTTGACACGATCAAGGATCACATCATCTTCTGGACAGAAGGTGCGCAGGCACCACAGCTTCTGGCTGATGGCGAGGTTGCGTTTGCGACCGGTTATAACGGCCGTATGTTCGATGCTATCGAAGTCGAAGGTATGGACGCGGACATCATCTGGGATGGTCAGGTCGTCGAATGGGACGGCTGGGTTGTGCCTGCTGATGGCCCGAATGAAGAACTGGTGATGGAATACCTGTATTTCGCAACAGACACACAGCGTCTGGCAGATCAGGCCAAATTCATCAGCTACGGTCCAGCACGCGCGTCTTCGGCCGGTCTGGTGGGTGAGCATGCCGATCTGGGCATTGACATGGCACCGCATATGCCAACTGCGCCTGAAAACTATTTCGCGCCGATCGTTCTGGATAACGATTTCTGGGTCGACTATGGCGACGAACTGCGCGAGCGTTTCGCGAACTGGATGCTTCAGTAATCTGAGCAACCTTCAGCAGGGCGCGCTTTTGTGCGCCCTGCCTTCCTGCCTGATGAAAGGCAGCCTCTAGTTTTCACATTATGCTGCAAGGAGCGCAGACATGGCGATTCAGAGCGCAACTTCTGAAGAAGGTGCCATCGGGACGGCGACTGATAGTCGCGGCAGATTGGTGACTTCGGACGGCACGCCATTGCGCCGCGCGCTTGAACGCGCAAACAGACGCCGCAAACTGACCGCACTCGCACTGGTCGCACCGCTGCTTGCCTTTATCCTGATTTTCTTCGCCTTTCCCATTGCACAGATGATGTGGCGATCCGTCGATAACCCGCAGATCGTGAACGCCTTGCCGCGTACCCTTGTTGCGCTGGAAGACTGGGACGGGCAGGGTGTGCCCGATGAGCCGGTCTTTGCCGCGCTTCATGCCGATATGATGGAAGATCTTGACCGCCCGCGCCGTGAACAGGCAATCGGTCCGCTTGGTATCCGCCTAAATTACGAATTGAGCGCAGCGCGCAGTGCGATTTCACGCACGGCCCGAAGCGTTCCAAACTTCGAAGAACCCTACCGCGACGCGTTCACCGATGCGCACAGGCTATGGGGACAACCCGAATTATGGCAGATCATCAAACGCGAAGGGCGACCACTGACCCTGTCCTATTACGTGGCAGCGCTTGACCGTGAATATGATGCAGATGGCAATATCGTAAAACGCCCCGAAAACCGCCAGATCTATGTCTCGTTGTTTGGGCGCACCCTGGCGCTCAGTGTTGCGATCACTTTCATGACCTTCATTCTGGGTTTTCCGATTGCCTATTACCTGTCCACCTTGCCGATGCGCTATGCAAATCTGCTTATGATTGCTGTCTTGCTGCCGTTCTGGACTTCGCTGCTGGTGCGAACCTCGGCCTGGATCGTGCTATTACAACAACAAGGGGTCATCAATAATGCACTGGTTGGCATGGGCTTCATTGGCGATGATGGGAGGTTCAGTCTGATCTACAATCAGACTGGGACAATCATTGCCATGACGCATATCTTGCTGCCCTTCATGGTTTTGCCGCTGTATTCTGTAATGCGCACCATCCCGCCCAGCTACATGCGCGCCGCCAAGAGCCTTGGCGCACGGCCATGGACCGCATTCCGCCGCGTATATTTCCCGCAAACATTGCCGGGGATCGGGGCAGGGGGTGTTCTGGTGTTCATCATTTCTATTGGCTACTACATCACGCCCGCGCTTGTGGGGGGACAATCCGGGCGCATGATCTCGAACGAGATTGCCCGCCATATCCAGCAATCCTTGAACTGGGGCTTGGCGGCCGCGCTTGGGACCATGCTGCTGGTTGGCGTGCTGGTGTTGTACTGGCTGTATAACCGGCTTGTCGGCGCTGACAGCCTGAAACTCGGGTAAGGGAGAAACGCAATGTCCATGCCCGCCTATTACACGGTAAAAGACAAGATTTGGCATTACACCTTTCGGGTGATCTGCTATGCAATCTTCTTCTTCTTGCTTGCGCCGATCCTGATCATGATCCCGCTCAGCTTCAATGCGCAACCTTTCTTCACGTTCACGCGTGAGATGCTGACCCTGAACCCGGATGGTTATTCCCTTCGCTGGTATCGGGACTTTCTTGGCTCTGAAAGCTGGATGCGGTCTATCCGGAATTCGTTCAGCATCGGGATTGCCGCAACCATCGTGTCAACGACATTGGGAACATTGGCCGCCCTTGGCCTTTCCCGTTCGGAAATGCCCGCCAAGGGGCTGATCATGGGGATCCTGATTTCCCCGATGATCGTACCGCTGATTATTTCGGCGGCCGGGATGTTCTTCTTTTTCTCGTCGATCAACATTGCCCAGACCTATCTGGGGGTGGTGCTGGCCCATGCTGCACTGGGTACGCCCTTTGTGGTGATAACCGTGACGGCAACGCTGGTGGGCTTTGACCAATCGCTGATCCGTGCTGCGGCCAATCTTGGGGCCTCGCCGACGCGGACATTCTTCAAGATCACCATGCCGCTGATCCTGCCGGGTGTTGTGTCGGGTGCGCTGTTTGCCTTCATCACCTCCTTTGACGAGATTGTGGTGGTGCTGTTTGTTGCCGGTGTAGAACAACGCACGATCCCACGGGAAATGTGGTCCGGTATCCGCGAGGATATCAGCCCGACTATTCTGGCTGTGGCGACTATTCTCGTGATGATCTCAATCGCGTTGCTGACAGTGGTCGAATTGTTGCGTCGCCGTGGCGAAAGATTACGGGGCGTGACGCCCGGATAGATCTGGGACTATCAAATCAGACCAAGAAAATGCCGGGCAATCTGCCCGGCATTTTCTTTGTCTGAATGGTGTATTGCGCGAAGAAATAGCGGATGCCGGGGCAAGCCCGGCATCGCATTAAAGCAGGGACTTGACCTTTTCGGCCACAGCCTGCGCCGTAATGCCGAATTGCTTGTATAGTTCCGGTGCTGGGGCAGAAGCCCCGAAATCATGCATCCCGACGAAGCCGGATTTCTCGCGCCGGCCACGTTCACCATACAGCCACCGATCCCAGCCAAAGCGAATGCCTGCCTCAATCGCGACCCGCACAGGCCCTGCGGGCAGGACCTTGCGGCGATAGGCCTCTGGCTGATCCTCGAACAGCTCCCAGCAGGGGAAAGATACGACGCGCGTGCCAATACCTTCGGCCTGTAGCAACTCTCTCGCCTGCATCGCAATCTCGACCTCGGAACCCGTTGCCATCAGCAGCGCCTGACGCTTGCCCTCTGCATCGGCCAGAACATAGGCACCCTGTGCCGTCAGGTTCTTGACCTTATGCTCGACCCGGTAGGTCGGCAGGTTCTGACGTGTTAGCGCCAGAACCGACGGGGTGCGCTCACTTGTCAATGCCAGTTCCCAGGCCTCGGCCGTCTCGACCGTGTCGCAGGGGCGGAATACATGTGTGTTCGGTGTCGCACGCAGCATGGCCAGATGCTCGATCGGCTGGTGGGTTGGGCCATCTTCGCCAAGCCCGATGGAATCGTGGGTCATGACATAGGTGACCGGCACACCCATCAAGGCAGACAACCGCATCGACCCGCGCGCATAATCGGTAAAGCACAGGAAGGTTCCACCATAGGGCTTCACGCCACCATGCAGCGCCAAGCCGTTCATGGCGGCTGCCATGCCATGTTCGCGGATGCCGTAATAGACATAGCGGCCCTTGCGATCCTCAGAAGAGAAGACACCCAGACAACTTGTCTTGGTATTGTTGGAACCCGTCAAATCGGCGGAACCGCCCAGTGTTTCAGGCATGACCTGATTCACCACTTCCAGCACCATTTCTGATGATTTGCGCGTTGCCACGCTGGGGGCGGTTTCCGAAATCTGCTTTTTCAACGCGCGGATGGCGGATTCGAGCTTTTTCGGGGCCTGACCTGCCATCCGGCGGGTGAATTCGGCCTGCTTGGTGCCTGACAGCTTGGCGAACCGCTCTTCCCATGCCGCGCGTGCAACGCCGCCGCGTGCACCAATGCTGCGCCACGCTTTAAGCACCTCATCAGGGATTTCGAATGCCCCATAGGGCCAGCCGTAAATCTCCTTGGTGACCGCAATTTCTGCATCGCCAAGGGGAGAGCCATGCGCCCCGGATGTGTCGGCCTTTTTCGGGCTGCCAAAACCGATGATCGTCTTGCAATCGATCAATACGGGGCGGTCAGACCCTTTCGCTTCCGTCAGGGCGCGGTCAATATCTTCCGGGTCATGCCCGTCACAGGCCAGGACCTTCCAGCCCGCTGCAGCAAAGCGCGCGCGCTGGTCAGTGCTGTCGGACAGGCTGACGCGGCCATCAATGGTAATGTCGTTGTTGTCCCACAAGACGATCAGGCGACCAAGTTTCTGATGTCCGGCAAGGCCAATCGCTTCATGGCTGATGCCTTCCATCAGGCAACCATCGCCCGCGATGACATAGGTGTAGTGATCGACCACTTTCGGTCCGAATTCCGCACGCAGTTTTTCTTCGGCCATGGCAAAGCCGACCGCGTTGGAGATGCCTTGTCCCAGAGGGCCGGTTGTCGTCTCGACGCCTTTGACATGGCCGTATTCCGGGTGCCCTGCCGTGATTGCGCCCCATTGGCGGAAATTCTTGATCTGATCGAGGGTCATGTCTTCGTACCCGGTCAGATACAGCAGCGCATAAATCAGCATTGAGCCGTGACCAGCGGACAGGATAAAACGGTCGCGATCGGCCCAGTCAGGGGCGGCAGCGTCGAATTTCAGATGCCGCTCAAACAGTACAGTTGCAACATCCGCCATTCCCATCGGCATGCCGGGATGGCCAGAATTTGCGGCCTGAACTGCATCCATCGCCAAAGTGCGAATAGCGGTTGCCTTGTTCCAGTGATCGGGGTGCGCATCTCTCAGGGCAGCAATATCCACGTTGGGTGTTCCTTGTCTGGCCAATCTTTGCGGCGTCATACCAGCCCCAGCGGCAAGTTCAAGCAAAGCGATGCCGTCACGCGACTCAATTCATGACAGCTTGTTGGAAAGCGACAGGTTTGAGGTTAGGCTAAGAGCGCTTGCGTCTTGTGTCACTGGTGTGGTGATTCGGGATTGCGGCTGGTCAAAAGTGCATTGAAGCAGGAAGCGATAAACGCATGAGCAATGTGTCAGACCTCGAGCGCCGCCTGGGTCGCGCGCTTGATCGGATTGCGAAGAGTGCCCAGAAGCTTGGCGCAGCCCCCACGGAGCCAGAGGGTTCCGCTGAAGTTGATGAACTGCGTCAAAAGCTTGAGGCAGAGCGCGCAAAAACCGCGCAACTGTCAGAGCGTGTGAATGCGGTTCGTAATCGACAGGAAGGGTCTTTTGCAACCCTGGAGCGCCGCTTGGCGCGGATGACAGAACAGCTGGATTTGCAAAGCCTTGAAATGCTGCGCCTGAAAAAGGCGAATACAAAACTGATCGAGGCAAATCGTCAGCTGCGCGAAGGGTCCGAGGCAAAAATCATCGAACCCAGCACCATCAACCGCTCTCTGTTGGCAGAACTGGAGGCGCTACGCGCTGAACGCGCCGCTGAAATGGCCGAGATGGAAGATGTGCTTGGCGAATTGAAGCCGCTGATTTCCTCGGAGGATGCAAATGCCTGATCAGATCATAACCATCGGTCACAAGGAATTTACGGTTGCCTGCCAGCCGGGGGAAGAGCAATACCTGATTTCCGCTGCTGAAATGCTGGATGCCGAAGCGCGGACGCTTCTGAACCAGATTGGCCGCGTCCCCGCTGAACGCATGTTGCTGATGTCAGGGCTGATGCTGGCCGACAAGACCGCAGAAGCCGATGACAAGCTCAAGGCCGCGCAAGCTGAAGTCGCGTCACTTCGTGAAGAAATATCGCGCCTTCATTCGCGCCCTGACCCGCAGCCACGACGGGTTGAGGTGCCTGTAATCCCCGCAGATGTGACCGATGCGTTGACAGAACTCGCTGCGCGGGCGGAAGCTGTTGCCGAAGATCTGGAAGCGCGCGCGAAAGTCTAGTCAGACACAGCCGAAAGGGCATTGCGCAATTCACCCGGGAATTCCGGGTGTGAATAGATGTCGTTATGTCCGGCCTGAAGTCGCGATATTGCTGCAATGGCACGGTCGCGCGCTTGTAGCCCATCAATCAGCGCTTCGGCGCGGGCAGGCGGGATCACCTCGTCTCGGCTGGCGAGGATGAGGGCGACCGGCGCAGGCGAGGTTTTTAACGCCTCCAACGTGTTCATTTCATGCCGGAACAGCAACCGGATCGGCAGCCAGGGCATGGTCTGCTTCCCAACGGCAACAAGGCTGTCAAATGGTGTTACAAGCACGGCCCCATCTATAGGCCGCTCCGAACTCAGATATGCTGCAACGCCGCTGCCAATACTGAATCCTACTGCAATCATGCCATTGGGTGCATCCGGCGCAAGATGGTCATGCAAGGCCAGCGCATCCGCTTTCAGCGCATTCGCTGACGGGCGTCCCGTGCTGGGCGCGTAGCCGCGGAAATGGAACGCCGCAACGGGGTATTCGGGAGCGATGCTATGCACGAACAAGGCAACTGCATCGGCATTCCAGGCATTGCCTCCAAAGGCCAGGATCAAAGGCTTGGTTGGATCTTGGCCGGGGATAAGGCTGCCTTGCAAAACGCTCCCATCGGGACGTGTCAGGCTAAGCTGTCTGCTCTCTTGCGGCAGTGATGGTGATGGCCCGACAAGGCTTCGTGGAAACACAATCGCACCCTGCATCACCGTGAATAGCAGCGCTACAAAGACATATAGACCCGCAACTGAGAGTGCAAATTTAACCAGCCAAGGCAATATGTTACCTCCTGATCTTCAGTCGGGAACGCGGTCGGCTTGTGGCATATGCGGTTTGATGTCAATCAGCGGTGTTCCGTCAATCGCGTCAATGGCATCAATGCGGACAACCCCTTGCGAGGCGTCAATCCCGAGCACTTTCACAATCCCCATCCCAATCGGGTTCGGTCGTGCGGGCGAGCGCAGGTTGAAGGTTCCCGTCCCCTCACTTCGGTGGCGCGGTGTCTGATGGATAAGGTCGCGGGGGGCTTCACTCATCCAGTAGAGTAGAACCAAAGCGTCACCAGCCTCGATCCCTGATAGTCCGGGTCGAAACAGCGGATCAATGTGCACTGTGGCGTCTTGTCCGGTTTCGCGCGCTTGCCTCAGGTTCTTGGGGCAGTCCTCCAAGCTCCACGGGCTGGTGATATGACCGATAAAAGTGACCTGCGCGTGGAAAGCGGGCTGCGCATCAAGGCGTCTTTCACCTTGGCGTGTGTCGAAACGCCCTGTCATTCCTCTGCGCCTTTGGGTAGACCTCTGAACCCTTGCGCAACAACATATTTCTCTGAACTATCTGCACGGCTGGCCGGGGGCTTCACATTGGCGACTTTGCGGAAATGCTGCTTCAGCAGGCGTTGCAAATCGCCTTCGGCACCGCCGGCCAGAACCTTGGCGACGAATGTGCCGCCTTCATCCAGCACGTCAAACGCGAAATAGGCCGCCGCCTCGCAGAGCGCCATGATCCGCAAATGGTCGGTTTGCTTATGCCCGGAAGAGGCGGCCGCCATATCCGACATAACGACATCGGCCTTGCCACCAAGCCACTCCTTGACCTTTTCTTCGGCGCCATCGTCGAGGAAATCAAGCACATGCGCCTCTGCACCGGCCAGTGGTTCCACCTCTTGCAAATCTACCCCAAGCACAGAACCTACGCGTTTGCCCGACTTCTCACCCAAGGCGTTCACACGCGCGACCGCGACTTGCAGCCACCCACCGGGCGCACAGCCCAGATCGACCACGCGCGCACCGGGCACCAGAAAGCGGTATTTGTCGTCAAGTTCGATCAGCTTGTAGGCCGCCCGACCGCGATAGCCGTCACGCCGCGCTGCCAGCACATAAGGGTCATTCAACTGCCGTTCCAGCCAGCGGGTGGAACTGAGCTTGCGCCCGCGTGCCGTCTTGACCTTGACCTTCAGCTCTCTTTGGCCGCGCCCGGATGTATTTTTAATTTTCATGGTGTTACGGGTTTCTCTTAAGGTATAAGGTTAAGTGCGCCATCGCTGCTCATTTGCGCGAATAGCAGTCCCTCGCGCAGTCCGCGATCCGCGACAGACATTCTGTCGGTTGGCCAGACGCGCATCAGGGCCGTCAGGATGGCCGCACCAGACATGATCTGGGTGTGCCGTTCCCGCCCGATGCGCGGGTCCTGACGTCGGCCAATTGGCCCAAGCGCCAGATATTCCCGGATCACACTGTCGACTTGGTCCGAATTCATGACAAGCCCATCAACCTTGTTCCTGTCATAGCGTTTCAGCCGAAGATAGGACGCAGCCACTGTCGTGATGGTGCCAGAAGTGCCGATAACCTGAAATGCCCTATGTGCCTTGGCATCACGATAGGGGGTGAAGGCTTCGAGTTGTTCCTCGAAATACCAACTCATCAAGGCAAAGCGCGCGGCGTCATCATCAACCTCGCGGAAATAGTCCTTCAAGGTCGCAACCCCCAGCGGCACGCTGATCCAGTCCACGACCTGCGGCTTGTCATCCTCCGGCTCCCCCATGAACGCGCCGCGATGCATCGACATGATGGCATTGCGCCGCTTTTCAGGCGCGACGCGCGACAGGTCGATCCAGACAAGTTCGGTAGAGCCGCCGCCGATGTCTATGACCAGCAACTGCTCTGTCTCGGGCGCGACAAGCGATGCGCAAGACACCACCGCAAGGCGCGCCTCTTCCTCTGCGGTGATGATTTCCAGCTTCAAGCCGGTCTCCATCTGGGCGCGCCGAATGAAGTCAGGGCTGTTTCGCGCGCGGCGGCATGCCTCTGTCGCAACCAGCCGCATCTTGCGCAC
Source organism: Roseinatronobacter bogoriensis DSM 18756 (assembly GCF_004366635.1). Taxonomy (GTDB): domain Bacteria; phylum Pseudomonadota; class Alphaproteobacteria; order Rhodobacterales; family Rhodobacteraceae; genus Roseinatronobacter; species Roseinatronobacter bogoriensis. The sequence continues at coordinate 180,134 of NZ_SORN01000004.1, forward strand.
ATTGTGCTGATCCAGTTTCGACCGGCATATGCGAAGTGCTTGCAACGTGCGTTGCATCGGGCGATGCGACAGCATCCCCGAAGTTTTCAATCCGGTTCCAAGCTCTACAGCCTTGGAAAAACTATCCACCACTTCGAAATGCCCGCCCGCTGGGCGCGCAATCAACATGCGGCAACTATTTGTTCCCAGATCAAGCGCCGCATAGAGTTGCGGGTCTGACCCAGGTCGGCGCGCGGCCTTTACCGATTTCGGGGCAGCACCAAAGGGGCGTCTGCCAATATCATTCGGGGAAGCGGCCACGCCTGTGGGACGCTCGGGCGTCATAATCGCCCTCCAATTTCGTGTTACATTTGAAGGTAATCAACACGGCTGGCATAAGCAAGCTTTGACATGCGTGAAAAGCGATGACTGAGGTTCTTGTCATAATGAACTTGAGGAAAATGACGCTGGCGCACTCTCGTCTTATGGGGGGAGAATGCTGTATCTGTGCGTCGTGATCCCTTGGCGAGGTGTCGGTTTTCACGCGGGCATACGTTGGATTCACGCCTAAATGGATATCGTTGTCCAAACAAAAGGTGGCATATGGCGCAGCTTGTGATTGTATATTGGCGGGATATTCCGGCGCAAGTGATCGTGGGCAAGGGGCGCCGCGCTCACAAGATCCAGTTGTCAGAACGGTTCGAGCAAGCCATCGACCGATGTGCAATGAAGGTCGGTGCCAGGGATGCAGACGCCTATCTGGGCGAATGGCGCAAGGCTGCGCCGGTCGAGGTCGCTGGAAGTGATGAAGATGTCGCGAAAACCACCGCAGCGCGGCTGGAAGCAGAGTATGACGCGGACAGGTTGAAAGCGTTGATCGCCAGTAATGGCTGGGCATAAGGAGCTTTCAAGTGTGACCCGACCCCGTCTGATGGAGCGTATCATGTCGCTATTGAATTTTCGCCGCACTTCCCCGTCCACTGCGCCACAGAATGCACAGGTCGAAGCTCTGCTACAGGGGTTCTCGATAGAAGTGATGCCGCGCACGGCAGATAAGATTGCTGATTTCCGCGCAGTCCTGCCCGCCGGAACGCGTGTTTATATCGCGCATATAGATGGTACGCCTATCGCCGATATGGTTGCAACTGCTGCCCGCCTGCGCGCAGAAGGCATGGAGCCGATGCCGCATTTCCCAGCGAGAATCATCGCCAACCGTGCTGAATTGGCAGATTGGATTGCGCGTTATCAGGGCGAGGCAGATATTCGTGAGGCGCTAATGTTGGGCGGGGGCGTCGCGACCCCAAAAGGCGATTATGACAATTCCATGCAGTTGCTTGAAACTGGTTTGTTCGACGGCTTTCGCCGTCTGCATGTTGCCGGGCATCCAGAGGGCAATCGCGATATTGCCGCAGACGGGGGGCAGGAGATCATCCTGAATGCCTTGCAATGGAAGCAGGATTTCGCCCGCGAGAAAGGTATCGAGATGGCAATCGTTACCCAGTTTGCGTTTGAGGCGCAGCCGATCATTGCATGGGTGCAGCGCTTGCGCGATCAGGGAATCGAACTGCCTGTGCATCTGGGTGTGGCAGGGCCAGCAAAGTTGCAGACATTGATCAAATTTGCGGTCGCTTGTGGCGTTGGCCCATCGCTCAAGGTTCTGCAAAAACGCGCGAAAGATGTCTCAAAGCTGCTTGTTCCGTTTGAGCCGACTGGGCTGGTCACTGATATTGCGGCCTATAAGGCAGATCACCCGGATTTCGGTGTCGAACGGCTGCATTTCTTCCCGCTTGGTGGGATCAAGACGAATACAGACTGGACCATCGCACAGGGCGGCGCATCTGGTCGGCCTGCGATTTAACCTAGAACTTCTGGAGAGAATATGACCCGTACTGTCCTTGAATCCGCGACCAAAACTGTCGTGATCGGTTTTGACGAACCGTTTTGCGTCATCGGTGAGCGCATCAATCCGACTGGCCGCAAGAAACTGGCTGCTGAACTGGAGCTGGATGATTTTTCGACAGTCGAGCGTGACGCCTTGGAGCAGGTTGCTTGCGGGGCGATGGTTTTGGATATCAATTCTGGGGCCGTATTCTCGAACAAGATGGCCAAAGACCCGCGCTATGCAGACAACAACTTTGTCGAACCACCACTGATGCGCGCCTTGTGTGAACGCGTGCAGGCGCTGGTCGATGTGCCGCTTTGCATCGACTCTTCAGTGCCAGAGGCGCTGAAAGCCGGGCTTGAAGCCTGCAATGGCCGCCCCTTGCTGAACTCCGTCACAGGCGAGGAGGAGCGGCTGGAAGCGATCCTGCCGCTGGTCAAGAAATACAACGTCCCGGTTGTCGCCATTTCGAATGATGACACAGGTATCTCTGAAGATCCTGAAGTCCGCTTTGCCGTTGCGAAGAAGATTGTTGAGCGTGCCGCCGATTTCGGCATTCCCGCGCATGACATTGTTGTTGACCCACTGGTAATGCCAATTGGCGCAATGGCAACGGCCGGGCAGCAGGTCTTTGCGCTCGTGCGTCGTCTTCGTGATGAGTTGGGGGTCAATACCACCTGTGGCGCGTCGAATATCAGCTTTGGCTTGCCAAACCGCCACGGGGTGAATGCAGCTTTCCTGCCGATGGCCATTGGTGCCGGTATGACCAGCGCGATCATGAACCCTGTCCGCTCGGTCGAGATGGAGGCCATTCGCGCCGCCAATATGCTGATGAACCATGACCCGAATGGTGGTGCGTGGATCGGGCTTTCAAAGGTGCTGGAAGCGGTCAAGGATGGGGTCAGCTTTGCCGAAGCCTCGCGTGCGGCAATGGACGCGGGCGCACGCACTGGTGGGCGCCGCGGCGGACGGCGCGCACGCGGATAAGCTGTTCAGGGCGATGACAGATAGAAAGGCGGGGGAATCCCCACCTTTTTGCTGTGTAGGGCGGGGTATTGCAGGACAAGAAAAAGGGGGCACAGGCCCCCTTCATTGTTTTGTGACCGAGCCCGAGTCGTCAGCCGACACTCGCGGCTGCTTTCTTTGCGTCGGCATAGATGATCAGCGGTTTTGCTTCGGAGTTCACCGCTTCTTCATTCACCACGACCTCGCTGACATTTTCCAGCCCGGGCAGATCGAACATGGTATCCAGCAGGATATCTTCCATGATCGACCGAAGGCCGCGCGCACCGGTCTTGCGGGCAATCGCGCGCTTCGCAATCGCGCGCAGCGCCTCGTCCGTAAAGGTCAGATCAGCACCTTCAATGTCGAACAGCTTCTGATACTGCTTGACTAACGCATTCTTCGGCTCTGTCAGAATGGTAACAAGGGCATCCTCGTCCAGATCCATAAGCGTTGCGACAACGGGCAAACGCCCCACAAATTCAGGTATCAGGCCAAATTTCAGCAGGTCTTCGGGTTCAAGCTGCTTGAGCGAGTCGCCAATTGTCTTCTGGCTTTCGTCTTTCACATCCGCTCCGAAGCCGATTGCCGACCCTTTGCCGCGCATATTGATGATCCGATCCAGACCGGCAAACGCGCCACCACAGATAAACAGGATATTCGTGGTATCGACTTGCAGGAATTCCTGTTGCGGATGCTTGCGGCCACCCTGAGGGGGAACACTTGCGACAGTGCCTTCCATCAGCTTCAGCAGCGCTTGTTGCACCCCTTCGCCCGAGACATCGCGCGTGATCGAGGGGTTGTCTGATTTGCGCGTGATCTTGTCGACCTCGTCGATATAGACAATCCCGCGCTGCGCACGTTCGACATTGTATTCAGACGCCTGCAACAGCTTCAGGATGATGTTTTCAACATCTTCCCCGACATAGCCCGCCTCGGTCAGTGTTGTGGCGTCTGCCATTGTGAACGGCACATCGAGGATGCGCGCAAGGGTTTGCGCCAGCAGGGTCTTACCACAACCTGTTGGCCCGATTAGCAGGATGTTTGATTTTGAAAGCTCAACCTCGCCAGCTTTGCCAGAGTGGTTCAGGCGCTTGTAATGGTTGTGCACCGCAACAGACAAAACGCGTTTTGCCTGAAGCTGGCCGATGACATAATCATCCAGCACATCGCAAATCTCGCGCGGTGTGGGCACTCCGTCTGTCGCTTTCAGCCCGCCGGACTTGGTTTCCTCGCGGATGATGTCCATGCACAGCTCAACACATTCATCGCAAATAAAGACGGTGGGTCCGGCGATCAGTTTGCGAACTTCATGTTGGCTCTTGCCACAGAAGGAGCAGTACAGGGTGTTCTTGCTGTCGGAATCGGATGTCGGCATTTCAAACCTCTGTGGTCTTTACTGCGGCAGGCATGGCCCAGATAGGGAAGTGACGGCCTTGATTCATTAAAGGGTAGGTCAGAGCGGAAGCAGGGACAATGCAAAACTGCACTCTGTTTGACATTTCCCTGCCTCGTCTGCCCTGATATCCTTAGCTTGTGCCTGTTTCAGCGCGTGAGGTCACGATATCGTCAATAAGACCCCACTCCTTGGCCATCTCTGCAGTCATGAAATTGTCACGCTCCAGCGCGTCTTCGACCTTTTTCAGGGTCTGGCCTGTGTGTTTGACATAGATCTTGTTCAGCCGCTCTTTCAGTTCCAGAATCTCGCGCGCGTGAATCGAGATATCTGTTGCTTGCCCCTGAAAACCGCCTGATGGCTGGTGAACCATGATGCGCGAATTCGGCAGTGAGAAGCGCATACCTTTCTCGCCCGCACAAAGCAGCAATGACCCCATAGAGGCGGCTTGCCCCACGACCAGAGTCGAGACTTTCGGTTTGATATATTGCATCGTGTCATAGATCGACAGGCCGCTGGTCACGACACCACCGGGCGAGTTGATATACATCGAAATCTCTTTCGATGGGTTTTCTGCCTCAAGGTGCAGTAGCTGCGCCACGATCAGGCTGGCCATACCGTCATGTACCGGGCCGGTCACAAAAATGATCCGCTCCTTCAACAGGCGCGAAAAGATGTCATAAGCCCTTTCGCCACGGCTGGTCTGTTCGACCACCATGGGCACCAGGTTCATATAGGTATCAATCGGATCTTGCATGTGCCTGCCTTTATTTACTGACCAGTCTGGTCGGTTGATATCTCAAAACTCTTGAGGGAATCTTAGTGCTACGATTTGGGAGCCGCAAGGGGCGGGCAGGAATTTGTCTTAGCCCTCACTGCCCAGTGCCTTACCCAGACGCGGCAGTTTCGCGCGTTTCAGTAGCGGTCGCACAGGCTGCGCGCGCCCCGATGCGGCCTCTGTCGCGTGTTGCGCCTCTCGTACAGCGGCCTCCACGATGTCGTGCGCGCTTAACCACATCTCCATCAGAAAATCATCCGGGCTTTGGGCGCGCAGTCCTTCAGAAGCGAGGGTGCGCGCGGGAAAATCCTTGAGGTTCAGTGTAACAATTCTGTCAGCCTGCGCTGAAATCGCAGTGGCCAGAACATGCGCATCTGCAGGGTCAGGCAGCCACAAGCGGACTTCCAGCTTCATATCGGCAGGTATTTCTGCACGTGCCCACTGGCTGCGAAGGCGCACAATCTCACCCGTGGCGATTGCGGCGGCCTCTGCGCCCAAGCGGCTGGCCGCGCGTTGCCACTCGCCTAGAATGCGCGCGGACCACAGCGGCTCATATCCGCCGCGCGCTGCGACACCAATCAGGATTTCGCGCAGAACACTGGGAAAAAGGACACAGGCGTCCAGCACGACCTTCATGCGTTCAGGCGGAAGAAAACGGCCTTGAGGTAGCCGCTTTCGGCCAGTTGTGGCAGTTGCGGGTGGTCCGGCCCAGCGAAACCTGTGTGAATCATCTGTGCCTTGCGCCCCGCGCGCCCGATGCCGCGCGCGCTGGCATTGCGAAACGCCCCAAGGTCAGCAGCATGAGAGCAAGAGCACAGGCCAAGATAGCCGCCCGGTGCCACCAACGGGGCCGCAAGCTTTGCAACCCGCTCATAGGCGCGCAACCCTGCATCAAGCGCCTGCTTGTTGGGCGCAAAGGCGGGGGGATCGCAAATCACCAGATCAAACTGCGCATTTTCTTGATGTAGCGCTTCCATCACGGCGAAAGCATCGCCCTGACGGGTCTCGAGTCGTGCCGCCACATCACTGGCTTGCGCGCCGCGCGTTGCCAGTTCCAGCGCAGGGGCAGAGCTGTCGACAGCCAGCGCATGAGTTGCGCCCGCCGCCAGTGCTGCAAGGGAAAACCCTCCAACATGGCTGAACACATCGAGCACGCGTGCGCCATGTGCAAGGCGGGCCGCGAAGGCATGATTTGGTCGCTGGTCGAAAAACAGGCCTGTCTTCTGCCCGCCCAGCAGGTCGGCCATATATGTCGCCCCGTTCATCAGCACGGGCACAGGCCCGTCAAGCGAACCTTGCAGGACTGAGGTGTCTTCGCCCAACCCCTCAAGGCTGCGGGCACGGCCGGAGCCATTCTTGACGATACATGTGACCCCCGTCACGGACTGCAAGGCATCGGCAAGAAGCGCGATATGCGTTTCTGCCCATGCCGCGTTGGGCTGAATGACAGCAGCCTCTCCGAAACGGTCTATCACAACACCGGGCAGGCCATCTGCTTCGGCATGGATCAGGCGATAATAGGGCGTGTCATGCAGTCGGGTGCGGTGTTCCAGCGCACGGCGCAGCCTTGCGCTGATCCAGTCCTGATCAATGGCAGTTGCCGCGTTGCGGTCCATCATCCGGCCAATGATCTTGGATCCGGGGTTGACCGTGACCAGCCCAAGCGCGCGGCGCTCTGCATCCTCAAGCACTGCAAACGTCCCGGGTGTCAGCGCGCGGGTGCGCCTGTCTGTGACCACCTCGTCAGCAAAAACCCAAGGGAAGCCGTGGCGAATGGCGCGGGCTTCGGCCTTGGGTTTCAGGCGAATCGTCGGGTAGTCGGGCATGATGGCAATCCTTGATGGCTCTGGACCGTGCAATAGGCCAGTCGCCACCGTTTGGAAAGCCTGCCTCTTGCTATGTATCAGCTGCGGGCGGTTGTCCCGAATGCACCGGCAAGCAAGCGCGCGATTTTTTGCCCTAGGGCCGACAGCCCCTGAGCGACGACTTCCGCACGCATCCGGCGCGCTTCTGCTTCGATTTGAAGTGTGTCGATGATGATCGGTTCTGATTTTGTCATGTCATACATGGGTTTTGCTTTCGTTTTTTCCTGACCCCAAAATATGTGCTGCGCTGCAGCATCGCCATAATTAATTCGGAAACTCCGTCATGCGATTTCTGCATGGCTTCAGGGTGATTGAATTGTTAGCGCTAACTGGCTATATGCAGCCCAAGCCGAGGATTCATCTTGCACGATGGAGGAGCCAATCATGCCCCTGAACCCCAGAATAGAAGCCGTCACAGAGCGTATACGCACGCGCTCGGCGCAGCGCCGAACAGCGTATCTGGACCGAATGCGTGCCGCCGCGCAGGCAGGGCCTGTACGCGCGCACCTGAGTTGTGGGAACCAGGCACATGCCTATGCGGCGATGGAGGCGGATAAATCCACCCTCGCGGAAGGGCGCGCACCCAATCTTGGCATCGTCACAGCCTATAATGACATGCTCTCGGCGCATCAGCCTTTCGAGCATTACCCAGAGGTTATCCGCCGCGCAGCGCGCGGGGCAGGCGGGACGGCGCAGGTTGCGGGCGGCGTTCCCGCCATGTGCGACGGGGTCACCCAAGGGCAGCCGGGGATGGAATTGTCCCTGTTCTCGCGCGATGTGATTGCGCTTTCGGCGGGGGTGGCCATGTCGCATAACTGTTTTGATGCGGCAGTGTGGCTCGGGGTGTGTGACAAGATCGTGCCGGGCTTGGTCATTGCGGCGGCGACTTTTGGCCATGTGCCTTCGGTTTTTATTCCGGCGGGGCCAATGACCAGTGGTCTGCCCAATGACGAGAAAGCAAAGGTGCGCCAGAAATTCGCCCAAGGCGAGATCGGGCGAGAGGAGTTGATGGCCGCTGAAATGGCCAGCTATCATGGTCCCGGCACCTGCACGTTCTACGGCACTGCGAATACCAATCAGATGTTGATGGAATTCATGGGGCTGCACATGCCGGGCGCGGCCTTCATCAATCCAGGTACACCCTTGCGCGAAGCGCTGACCGTAGCTGCGACCGAGCGCGCGCTTGCGATTACCGCCTTGGGCAATGATTACCGACCGGCCGGACAGGTGCTGGATGAACGTGCCTTTGTGAACGGGATTGTCGGGCTGATGGCCACGGGGGGGTCTACCAATCTGGTCCTGCACTTGCCTGCCATGGCGCGTGCGGCCGGGATCGAGCTGACGTTAGAGGATTTCGCCGAGATTTCGGAAGTCGTGCCCCTGATGGCCAAGGTCTATCCGAATGGTCTGGCAGATGTGAACCATTTTCATGCGGCGGGCGGCCTGGGCTATATGATCGGTGAATTGCTGGGGGCAGGCTTGTTGCATGACGATGTCAGCACCATCGCGGGCGACGGGCTGCGCCGCTATGCGCAGGAACCCAAATTACGAGACGGGGCGCTGGTCTGGGAAGACGGTGCCGGTCAAAGCCTCAATGATCGGATATTGCGCCCGGCCGCGGACCCGTTTCAGAACAGTGGCGGGTTACGCCAGCTTGCGGGCAATCTGGGGCAAGGGGTGATCAAGACATCTGCGGTGGACCCGTCGCGCCATGTGATCGAGGCGCGCGCACGCGTTTTCCACGATCAGATCAGCGTCAAGGCGGCCTTTCAGGCTGGTGAAATCACTGAAGATACCATTGTCGTCGTGCGGTTTCAGGGGCCGGCGGCGAACGGGATGCCGGAACTGCATTCGCTTACCCCCATTCTGTCGGTCTTGCAGGATCGCGGGCTGAAAGTCGCGCTTGTAACAGACGGGCGCATGTCAGGTGCCAGCGGCAAGGTGCCCGCCGCCATCCATGTCGCCCCAGAGGCCGCCAAGGGTGGCCCGCTTGCACGGCTGCGCGACGGTGACAGGGTTCGGCTTGATGCGGTTGCGGGGCGACTGGATGTGCTGGAGAGCGACTTCGAGACACGCAGCGCGGTTCAGGCGGACCTCAGCGCAAATGAATTCGGGATTGGGCGCGAATTGTTTGCAGCCTTCCGCGCGACAGTTGGCGATTCTACCGAAGGGGCCGGAGTGGTGGTCTGATACGCGCGCAACCGGAGGGTGCTAGTCCCGACGCGGCCCGCCGCCCCCTCAATGGGGGCAAGGGGCGCGCCCCTTGTTTGGCTTCTAGCCCTCGGGTGACAGCTTCCAGCGCTGTTCGTTTTCCTCGATTGCGCGAATGCGCTCTTCCGATTTGGGGTGGCTTAGCAGCCAGGCTGGCGCGCCACCGCCCATCCCGACCAGTTTTTCAAGTTTGCGAAACAAGGATTTCTGCGGCTCCAGCCCGATACCTGCCTTGACCAGCAGAGCGGAGGCATAGGCATCCGCCTCATATTCATCGTCGCGGCTCAGCCGCGCCATGAGCAAGGTTGTGATGAAATTGGCGATGATCACACCCAGCCCGGGAATGAAGCGGTTGAACACTGTCGCAAGTGCCATCCGGATCGCGTTGGTGCCCGAAAAGTCGATCATCCGTTTGCGGGTGTGGCCAAGGGCGACATGTCCCAACTCATGCGCAATGACACTCGCCATCTCTTCGGCGGACACTTCGCCTTGACGGTATTTGTTGTAAAAGCCGCGCGTGATAAAGATGCGCCCGTCTGGGGCTGCCAGCCCGTTCACAGGCTCAATCTCATATATATGCACAACAACCCGGTCCACGCCCACGGCCTCTGCCATGCGGTCTGTCAGCTTTTTCAGGCGCGCATCTGCAAGCGGGGATGATTTCGTGTCCAGTTCCTGCTTGGTGCGCCAGGCAGAGAACCAGTACATGACCAGACCATAGGCCAGTAGGATCAGGAAGGGGGTCAGTTTCAACATGCGCCAGATATGGGGCAGGGCAGGGCGCAGGGCAATGGCTGATTACCCTAAAACCAGTGTGACCCCCATCATTGCAGTAAAGGCCAGCGTGACGATCACGCCGACATTCGCGCTTTCGACCCCTTCAGTCGCTTCGGGCAGCAATTCCGAAAAAATCATCCACAGCATTGCGCCCGCCGCCAGCCCCAGTCCGACAGGCAGGACCGGCGCAAATGCAAGAACGAACAGAAAGGCAGGAACGGCCAGCAGCGGTTGCGGGGCAGAGGACAGAATTGCCCACCACCCGGCCTTGGCCACACTGGCCCCGCGCGGCACCATGACCAGTGCAATCGCCAACCCTTCGGGCACGTTGTGCAGCGCAATTGCAATGGTGATGAAATCGCCCAATTCGCGCCCGCTGCCATAGGCGACCCCGACCCCCACGCCTTCGGCGGCGGAATGCACGGTCATCACGCCCATGATCAGCAGGATCTTCAGGGCATCAGCGCCATTTGTATTGGCAATTGACACATCATCCTTGCCGTCAAGATACATCTTTGCCAGCCAGATGCCGCCCAAGCCAAGCAGCAGGCCAAGGATGGTGCGCGGACCGGAGAATTCGAACCCCTCGACCACCAGCGAAAACGTCGCAGCTAGCATCAGGCCTGCGGCGACCGCATTGCCATAGGCCAGCGCGCGCGGTGTCACCTCTCGAAGCGCCAGAAGGGGTAGGGCACCCAGGCCTGTCGCGATGGCGGTAATCGCGGCTGCGATCAGCACAAGAAGAACTGTCGGGTCTGACATGGCACACCTTTTAGAATAATTCTAAAATATGTGCCGGATGCGGCAAGTCAAGCGTGTTTGTACTTTGTTATATAGCGGGCATGTGTGCCGGTGAAATGCTACCCGCGTCCCACAAAGGGCATATCTGTCGCCATGATGGTGCTGAATAGCACATTCGCCTCGGGCGGGAGGGCTGCCATATGTGCAACCGCGCGGGCGACATGGGCAACATCCATCACCGGCTCGCTTCTGCGCGAGCCGTCAGGTTGCAAGACACCCTCAACCATCGCTTCAGTCATATCGCTGGCGGCATTGCCGATATCTATCTGGCCCACGGCGATCCCGTATGCGCGCCCGTCCAGTGCGGCCGATTTTGTCAGGCCGGTCATTGCGTGCTTTGTCGCTGTATATGGTGCAGAATGTGGTCTTGGCGCATGGGCCGAGATAGAGCCGTTATTGATAATACGTCCGCCGCGCGGGTCTTGCGCTTTCATCACGCGAAACGCAGCTTGCAGGCAATAGAACGCAGCATTCAGGTTGACATCCACCACTGCACGCCATGTCGCTAGGTCAAGCTCCTCAAGCGGGACGACAGGTGGAAAGACGCCCGCATTGTTGAACAGCAAATCAACCCGGCCCCACTGTGTCACCACCGACTCGAAAAGCTGCGCCACCGCCGCCGGGTCGGTCACATCCGCAGCATGGACCAGTGTCTCGCCTTTTGTTGCCTGCGCAGTTTCTTCAAGCGCTGCCTGTCTGCGCCCGGTCAGGGCCACGGACCAGCCCTGAGCTGCCAGTTCCAGCGAAACCGCACGCCCAATTCCACTGCCCGCGCCTGTTACAATTGCGGTTTTTCGCATTCTTTACCTCTGCTTTGATCCGGCTGGCATAGTCTGTGGTGAATATTGTGTAAAGTGAAGCACGAGATGTTATCCGCGCGGTGATGGTATAGGCATCAGTTGAATGTTATGTTCCGTGTTCTGGTGCCGGATCCCTGCCAGTGCTAGCAACCAGACGAAAAGTTCCTGCGCCACACGCGATGCTTTCACGAGGGGCGGCTATGCGGGACTTTGCCGTCATTCGGTTGTGCGGAATCGAGGCCGAAGGCCGCCGCGACTCAAAGGGCCGCCCCCACGGCACGGCGATTTGGCTGCCCCAAGCGCAAATATCTGATCTTTCGCGGATTTGGCCAGTATAAAGCGCTACAGATTTGACCGTGGATCGCCGCACCGCGGCCCAACGCTGCGCGGCTTGTCAAAACCTTCCACCGACCGCAAAACCGCCCCAAGCAGTAATCAGGTATCTTGTGTCTGGTGGCAAACACCAGGTTGCTGCGATAGACTAGGGGCCGCGCGACCTGATTTATTGTGCAGGCGCGGATTGACTGAATTTCGTCACATATTTGTATCGCTTTGGCGCAATGCCGCAACGGCTCTGGCAAGTTTTCGCCCGACCAGATATAGCAGGATATTTATTGATATAATGAGGTTGCCTTGAGCCTTCCTGCCACCCCTGACACTGCTTTGCGCGATGATCGCGCTGCTGCCAAGGTGCGCGTGACGCGCGACGGTCAGGGCTGGGTCTTGTCGGGGAGTGTGACAGTCAGGAACCTGAGCGATGCGGCGTCTGCATTGCGCCAGATTGAAGGTTCGGGCGATATCGAGCTTGATTTGTCGCAGCTCGAATCTCTCGACACGGCAGGCGCTTATGCGCTGCAAAAACAACGCCAGAAGCTGGCGGCGGTCGGCGCTGCCTTGCAATTCGTTAACCTGCGGGCGGATCACCAGGCGCTGATCGACCGCGTAGAAGCGGCTATGCCGAAACCAGAGTCTGTGCCAGCCGCGCGGCTCTCCGTAATCGACCTGCTGGAGAAGCTTGGCCGCACAGTTACGGGGGCTGGCCGGTTCTTGATCGATCTGGTCGCCATGCTGGGTTTGTTTCTGGCGCGTCTGGGCTATTTGCTGCGTCACCCGTCCGAGTTTCGCGTCACTGCGCTGGTGCATCATTGCGATCAGGTCGGCTGGAAAGCCGTGCCTATCGTCGCCTTGATGGGGTTTTTGATTGGTGTGGTTCTGGCCTTTCAGGGCTCGGTGCAACTGCGCCAGTTCGGGGCCGAGATTTTTGTAGTCGATCTAATTGCCATCTCGATCCTGCGCGAATTGGGAATCCTGCTGACAGCGATTATCGTGGCAGGGCGCACGGCGTCCAGTTTCACAGCGGCCATCGGGTCCATGAAAATGCGCGAAGAGATTGACGCCATGCGCACCCTGGCAATTGATCCTGCGACAGCGCTTTTTGTCCCGCGCATTCTGGCATTGCTGATCACGCTGCCAATTCTGGGCGCAATTGCCAATGTCATGGGGTTGTTTGGCGGGGCCATGATGGCATGGATCGAGCTGGGCATTTCGCCAGGCATGTTCCTGACCCGCCTGCTGGAAGATACCAGCGTCGACCATGTGCTGGTCGGTTTTGTGAAAGCGCCTGTCTTTGCCATGATCATCGGCGTTATCGGCTGTCATGCGGGGATGCAGGTGGGCGGCAATGCCGAAAGCCTTGGCGCGCAGACCTCGGCGGCTGTGGTGCGTGCGATTTTCATGGTCATCGTGGCAGATGCGCTGTTCTCGGTCTTTTTTGCGATCATGGGGATCTGATGACGCGTGAAGTGGTCATATCGCTGCGGGGCCTGCGCAACCAGTTCGGCGCGACCGTCGTGCATGAGAATCTGGACCTTGATGTATACCGGGGTGAGGTTCTGGGCGTGGTTGGCGGATCGGGGACAGGCAAATCGGTCCTGTTGCGCTGCATCGCAGGTCTGCGCCCACCGCAAGGTGGCCAGATCGAGATTTTTGGCAAGGAAGCGCTGAATTGCTCAGAGGCTGAACGCCGCGCGATAGATCAGCGCATGGGCGTCATGTTTCAGGACGGGGCGCTGTTTTCCAGCCTGACAGTGCGGGAGAATGTCGAAGTCCCCATGCGGACCTTACCGGGCCTTGATGCGGGAATGCGACGCGAACTTGCAGACCTGAAGATTTCCATGTCGGGCCTGCCCTATGCTGCGGGCGACAAATACCCTTCCGAATTGTCGGGCGGTATGCGTAAGCGTGCCGGACTTGCGCGTGCGCTTGCGCTGGACCCCGAGATTGTCTTTCTGGACGAACCGACAGCAGGGCTGGACCCGATCGGCGCGTCTGCTTTTGACGAATTGATTAGCGCCTTGTCGGAAACGCTTGGTCTGACTGTTTTTCTGGTCACGCACGATCTGGACACACTGCACGCGACATGTGATCGCATCGCGGTTCTGGCAGAAAAACGTGTGCTGTATACAGGGACAATGGCTGATATGTTAACAATCGAACACCCTTGGGTGCATGAATATTTTCATGGGCCGCGCGCGCGCGCCGCCGTCGAAGCACAGGAAAGGACAGGCTGAGGCATGGAGACTCGGGCCAATTACGTTCTGATCGGTATTTTCGCTTTGCTGGGGTTTCTTGGGGTGCTGGGTTTCTTCCTTGCCTTCGGGAAATTTCAGCTGGACCGGCAATTCGCATATTATGATGTAAGATTTGACGCCGTTTCGGGCCTGTCGCGGGCCGCTGATGTCCGGTTTGCAGGGCTACTGGTTGGACAAGTTGTCGATGTGCGCTTGTCCCCCGATGGCGATGGCACGGTACTGGTGCGGCTGGAAGTGGACCGCGATACACCTGTGCGCGCCGACTCTGTTGCAACCGTCGACAGTTCGGGCATTACGGGGGTGTCTTTCGTGGCCATTTCCACCGGCACGCAAGCCGCGCCCCTTATCAATGATCGGACCGATATCCCGGAGCTGGAAGCCGGCCGCTCGACCATCCAGTCGCTGACCGAAGGGGCACCACGCATTCTTGCCGAAACGCTTGAAGTTCTCGAACAGGTCAACCGACTGCTGGGAGAGGAGAACCAGACCAAGGTTTCGAACATCCTGACAAATGTCGAAAGCTCGACCGGGGAATTGTCGCGCGCGCTGGATAACTTCTCTGGCTTTACGGACACGATCGCCGAAGCCACGGAAACATTCGCCGAATTCAGCAATAATCTGGAACCGATCCTGTTGCAGGCGGAAAAAACTGTCGAAAGCCTGCAATTTGCGATTGATGAATTCGCGCTTCTGGCGACGGAGTCGCGCATCACCTTTGAGACGGGCACGGCCACATTGCAAACTGTCGAGACTTTTGTTGAAACCGACCTTGACGCGATGGTGACTGATTTGCGCAGCGCGGCCGATCTGGTCGGGCGCGAGATCGAAGCCTTCTCGCGCGAGGCACAGACCATGTTTGGCGAATTCAGCCGCACAGGCGCGGCTGCGACGCAGCGTATTGAAGCACTTGATCCGGCCTTGGCACGGTTGGAGCCGTTGCTGGCGCGCGCCGATACGACATTCGAGACGGTCGAACGCATGGCTGGCAATGTTGATACGCTGGTATCCGGGGATGGGGCGGCGCTTGTGGCCGAAGCACGCGAGATGGTGGCGCTTGCGCGGGATGCTGCGGCGTCAGTGGCAACTGTGGCAGAGAATGACCTGCCGGTCATTATGGATGATGTGCGCGCGGCTACAGCCGATATCCGGCAGGTGGTCAACACAGTTGGCGAAGATCTGTCACAAGTGTCTGGCCGCGTTGAAGAGTTGAGCGCGGGTGGCCTGCGCACGCTGGATCAGGTGACCGAAACTTTTGCAAATGCCAATACCACGCTGGGCGCTATCAACCGGGCGCTGGAAACCAGCGAAGGGGCCATTCAGGCGGCAGAGCGCGCCTTTATCGGGGCTGACCGTGTGATCAATGAAGAAGTGGGCCAGATCACGGAAGACCTGCGCGATGTGCTTGGGCGGCTGGGGCGTGCGGTGGATTCGGTGTCCGAGGATATTCCGGAAGTTACCGCCGATCTGCGCCGCACGGCGGAGTCTGCGGCCCGCGCCTTTGATGATCTGGGACGCCTTGTGCGCGAAAGCTCTGGCCCGGTGCGCGACTTTACCACTTCAGGCTTGCCCAATATCACCCAGCTTGCCCGTGAAACACGCGGCCTAATCACAAACCTCGACCGGCTGACCCGCCAGATCGAACGTGATCCCGCGCGCTTCCTTCTCAATCGCCAGACGCCGGAGTTTAGAAGATGACAGTGACACGACGTAATTTTGTAATCGGGGCAGGGTCTATGGGGCTGCTGTCTGGCTGTGGGGCATTATCCGCAATTGGCGATGCCACAACACCGCTGGACGCTTACGAATTGCGCGCGCCTGCCTTGCCACAGGCTGGGCGGATGCTGGCGCGCGCGCTTAGCGTCGAGCTGCCCACCTCTTCTGGCGCGTTGGAAACCGACCGCATCCTGATTAAACCCAATCCTGTGCAATCGCTGTATCTGCCCGGCGCGCGCTGGTCCGATCAGGCACCTGCAATGTTTCAGACCGTGATGTTGCGCGCCTTCGAGGATACGGGCGCGCTGTCCTATGTCGGGCGCAGACCCCTGGGGGGATCAGGCGATTTCGCCCTGATTTCCGAGATCACGGATTTTCAGGCCGAACTGTCCGAAGATGGCAATTCTGCCATTGCCCGCATTCGTCTGACCGCGCGCATGGTGCGCGAATCCGATGCGCGCGTGATGGCGCGGCGCAGTTTTCAGGCATTGGCACCCGCCCCATCCACCGAAACACTGGATATTGTGCAGGCTTTCAATGTAGCCTCTGACGAGGTGCTGGGGGATCTGGTCCGCTGGGGGCTAGAGGTGATCGGGCTTCGCTTGCCAGTGAGTTGATCTGATGGCGGTCGGGTGCCAGCATGTAACGAATTGATTGGATGATCAGGCGTGTTGCGCTCGCTCTACGATTGGACACTTTCGCTCGCACGCCATCCGAACGCCTTGTGGGCGCTGGCCGTGATTGCGTTCGTCGAAAGCTCTGTTTTTCCGATACCGCCGGATGTGTTGATGATTGCCATGATCGTGGCACGTCCGTCGCAGGCCTTTGTCATCGCAGGGGTGGCGACAGTGGCTTCGGTAGCAGGCGGTCTGGCTGGATATTGGATCGGTTATGGCGCTTTCGAGACATTGGGCCGACCTGTGCTGGAGTTTTATGGTAAGGACGCCTATTTCGCAGAGTTTCAGGCGCGCTACAATGAATGGGGGGCCTGGGCAGTTTTGATCGCGGGGGTAACCCCATTTCCCTACAAGGTGATTACAATCCTGTCCGGCGCAACGGCCTTGTCGCTGCCGGTGTTCATGCTGGCCTCGGTCGTGGCGCGCGGATTGCGGTTTTTCATCGTTGCGGCCCTGCTGCGCAGATATGGCGCACCAATTCGTGATTTCATCGAGAACCGCCTTGGGCTTGTGTTTAGTGTCTTCATGGCGTTGCTTCTGGGCGGATTCGTTCTGACGAGGTATTTGTGATGCGCAGGCAGTTGCAGATTCTGGCGCTTCTGGGTTCGGTCGGGCTGCTGCTTGGCGCGTTGGCTTTTGAATACATTGGCGGCATGGCACCATGTGCGCTGTGCATCTGGCAACGTTGGCCGCATGTCGTGGCGCTTGCCGGGGCTGGGGCGCTGGCCTTGCCTGGAGTGTTCTGGCCGCTGATCGGGGCAGGGGGGGCAGCCGTGTCCGGGGCGATCGGCGTGTACCACACCGGGGTGGAACGGGCATGGTGGCCTGGACCGACGTCATGCAGCGCAGGCGGTGACCTGAGTGGCATGAGCGCCGAGGAATTGCTGGCCCAGATCATGGCCGCGCCTGTGGTGCGCTGCGACGAGGTGCCGTGGGAAATGCTGGGCCTGTCCATGGCAAGTTGGAACGCAGTCGCGTCATTCGGGATTGCCGGTCTTTGGCTGCTTAGCCTGCGCCAAGGGGGCAAGTGGTCGTTCGCTGCTCAGAAATAGGCCCGCATGCTTTGAGGATTAATCCGCTTGAGCTTTTCTTTTCGTAGCGGGCATACAATCCGTCACTGGGACCGAACGCACGCATTAGCAAAATGGGTTCTGACGTCTTCAATTCAGGCGCATGCTGCGCTTGTTGAATTTGCCGACTTCAAACTCACCGACAACATTGCGCCACTGCCCGGCATCCAGTCGTTTCCTATGCGTAAACCGCACCGAATGCAGCGGCCCGTCAATACTGTCCTGCCAGAACTCTATGAATTTGAACAGGCGGGGATAATCAGGCGCAAGATCATAGTCCTGCCATACGAAGGTGTTCAGCACATGAATATGGTCAGGCATTCGATAGATCATTTCCGCTGTCGTCAGCCCATAGCCCTTCAGCATCAATTCGACCGGGTGTTTTTCCATATGGGACCTCTTCTTGTAGTTCCTGAAAAAATCATGCCAGAGCGAAGAATATTTTCAATAAAAACATGCTGTTGGCACCTTGGTGGCGTGGCTGCCAAATGATTGTCAGCACGACCATTGCACCCCATATCATGGTTCTGATAAAGTGCCTTCAACCATATCTAGAGTGGTGTGAACAGACGTGAGGGCCATGTGAGCGACAGTCCGGAAACCCCTGAAAACATGGATGAAATTCCACCATCAGGCCCTTCGGGGCCAAGCGTTTCCATCACGCATGAAATGCGCGCCTCGTATCTCGATTACGCGATGAGCGTGATCGTCAGCCGGGCAATCCCTGATCTGCGCGATGGCCTAAAACCTGTGCATCGGCGCATTCTTTATGCGATGCATGAGGCAGGCAATACGCATGACAAACCGTACCGCAAGTCAGCGCGTGCGGTGGGCGATGTGATGGGCAAGTATCACCCGCATGGGGATTCGGCGATTTATGACGCGCTGGTGCGGATGGCCCAGCCGTTTTCCATGTCTCTCAAGCTGCTGGACGGGCAGGGCAATTTCGGGTCCATGGACGGTGATAACGCCGCTGCCATGCGCTACACCGAAGTGCGCATGGACAAGGCCGCCGCTGCACTTCTGGCCGATATTGACAAGGATACCGTTAATTTTCAGGACAATTATGATGGCCGCGACAAGGAACCCACGGTTCTGCCCGCGCGCTTTCCCAATATGCTGGTCAACGGTGCGGGTGGTATCGCAGTTGGTATGGCCACCAATATCCCGCCGCATAACCTTGGCGAAGTGGCCGATGCGACCCTTGCCCTGATCGAGAACCCGGACCTGACCTCAGAAGATCTGATGGGCTATGTCCCGGCCCCGGATTTCCCCACTGGCGGTCTGATCCTTGGCCGTTCGGGCGCGCGAAAGGCTTATCTGGAAGGGCGCGGATCGGTCATCATCCGGGCGAAAACCCATATCGAGGAAGTGCGCAAGGACCGTTTCGCGATCATTATCGACGAAATCCCCTATCAGGTAAACAAATCGACGATGGTCGAGAAGATTGCCGATGCCGTGCGCGAAAAGCGGATAGAGGGGATTTCCTCGGTCGCGGATGAATCTGACCGGACTGGTGTGCGTGTGGTGGTCGAGTTGAAGCGCGATGCCACGCCGGATGTAGTGCTTAACCAGTTATTCCGTTTTACGCCGATGCAGACCAGTTTCGGCTGCAACATGCTGGCGCTGAATGGCGGGCGCCCAGAGCAACTGGCGCTGCGCGATTTCCTGACGGCCTTTGTCGGTTTCCGCGAAGAAGTCGTGACCCGGCGCACGGCGTTTGAGTTGAACAAGGCGCGCGAACGCAGCCATGTGCTGTGCGGTCTGGCTGTAGCGGTTTCGAATGTTGATGAAGTTGTGGCGACCATCCGCAGCTCCGCTGACCCGGCTGAAGCCCGCGAAAAGCTTATGACGCGGCGTTGGCCTGCGATGGATATCGCGCCCTATATTCGGCTGATTGATGATCCAAGCCATACGATGAATGACGATGGCACCTATAACCTGTCCGAGGTTCAGGCCCGCGCCATTCTGGAACTGCGCCTGCAACGCCTGACCGCAATGGGCGTCAAAGAAGTCACGGACGAGTTGGAGGCGCTGGCCGCCAAGATCAAGGATTATCTTGATATTCTGCGCTCGCGCGCCCGCGTGATGGAGATCATCTCGACAGAATTGCGCGATGTGCGCGATCAGTTTGCCGTGCCACGCCGGACCGAGATTGTCGACTGGGCGGGCGACATGGACGACGAAGACCTGATTGAGCGCGAAGACATGGTCGTGACCATCACATCGGGGGGGTATATCAAACGCACCCCGCTGGCCGATTTCCGCGCCCAACGTCGCGGTGGCAAGGGTCTGTCGGGCATGTCCACCAAGGATGATGATGTCGTCACCACCTTGTTTGTCGCCAATACCCATACGCAGCTTCTGTTTTTCACCACAGATGGCATGGTCTACAAACTGAAGACCTGGCGCTTGCCGCTTGCGGGCCGCAATGCGCGCGGCAAGGCAATGGTCAATATTCTGCCGATTGCCAGTGGTGTCAGCATCGCGGCCATCATGCCTGTAGAACGGCCAGAGGAAGAGTGGGAAAACCTGCAAATTGTCTTTGCCACTTCGGCAGGCGATGTGCGGCGCAACGCCTTGTCAGATTTTGTGAATGTCATGCGCAATGGCAAGATCGCCATGAAGCTGCCCGAGGGTGTCAGCCTTGTGAATGCGCGCATCTGCGATGAAGATGATGATGTGATGCTGGTCACAGCGTCCGGCCGTGCGATCCGTTTCCGCAGCACTGATGTGCGCGTCTTCAAGGGGCGAGATTCCACAGGGGTGCGCGGGGTCCGCTTGGGCGAGGGCGACAGCGTTGTCTCTATGGCCGTCATCCGCCATTTCGAGGCAACACCGGAAGAGCGCGCCACCTATCTCAAGATGCGTCGCGCCATGGCGGGTGTCACCGAGGACGATGGCGAAGACGAAGAAGACGCAGCCGAAGGCGCATTGTCGCCCGAACGCTATGCGGAAATGTCAGCCTGCGAGGATCTGATCCTGACCATTTCCGAAAAAGGCACTGGCAAACTGTCCTCCAGCCACAACTACCCTGTGCGTGGGCGTGGCGGCATGGGTGTGGCGGCGATGGACCGCGCCATGCGCGGCGGCGCGCTGGTCGCGTGCTTTCCGGTCGAAACATCGGATCAGATCATGTTGGCCACGTCCAAAGGGCAATCTATCCGTGTCCCGGTGGATGGAATATCGTTTCGCTCGCGCTCTGCTGGCGGGGTCAAGGTTTTTAACACGTCGAATGGTGAACATGTCGTATCGGTTGCGCGGATCGCAGAAACCGGCGACGAATCTTCCACCACCTTCGATGAGCCCGGCTCGGACAGTCTGGAACCATGACCGAAGAGGTGTCAGTGCGGCTTGAGGCCGCGCTGAACGATCTGGTGCAGCGCCGCCAATGCATCACTTACGGGGCGTTGGCGGCTCAGATCGGGTTTGATGGGCCGGGGCGCATCAGGCACCTGACAAACCTGCTTGAAGCGCTGATGGAAGTCGACATGGCGCAGGGCCGCCCCTTTCGGGCCGCAACAGTTATAAGCAGGGCGTCTGCTGGTTTGCCCGCACAGGGCTTTTTTATCAAGGCCAGCGCTTTGGGCCTTTGCCCGTACCCGTTGCCGCCCGTGGCCGCAAAAGCATTTCATGATACACAGCTAGAGGCACTCTTTTCTGGGATGTGACTGACTTGCGTAAAGCTTTTGGCAGGGTTTCGCTGCCAAGTTCAACGCTCTCAAATCCGAGGGTGTCATGACAACTTACCACTGTATGATCGATCTTAAACCCAACGCAAATGCGCTTGCATTCGCGCATGCCGTGAATCATTGGTTTGCTGCGCTGAAGGATGCTGGCAAGATTTCTGGTTGGCATCTGCAACGCCGCAAGCTGCATCTGGCAGGGCCCGGCTTCGGGGATTTCCTGCTAAGCATTGATGTGTTGGATCTGGCCCAACTTGATCTGGCCTTTGCACATCTTGGCGCGCGGGATGACAGCGCAACCCGCGCCTATGACCAGATGCATGGCATGATCGACAGGTTTGAGGTGGGCCTGTATCGCAGTTTCCCAGATCCGGTGCAGGCGGAGTGCCTTGCCTTGATCTGATCAGGCGCAACGCTCAACGCGTCCCCCGGTCCAGTGCGTCTTGCAGCACAAATACCCGGATCGCAGAGGCCAGACCAATATCACCGCGCGCAGCGTCAATCTCGCTTGCAAGCTGGTTCAGAGGTTGGCCGCGCGCTTCGGCAATGCGCCGAAATTCGCGCCAGAATTCATCCTCCAGCGAGACAGAGGTTCGATGACCGCGCAAAGTCAGCGAATGCTTGACCGGGCGCGCAATCATGGTTCGCGCCGGTGCGCATCCAGATGTGTTTCCAGCCTTGCGACCGTATCGGCATCGCGGCTGCGTTCGGCCTTGCTGCGCCCATGACGCGCGGCATTGGCATCGGCTTCGCGCCTTTTGTCCTGACGCGCGATTTGTTTCTTCACCGTCCTCAGATTGGTGATCTTGCTCATGGCCCGGCTCCGGTACAGATTTGCGGTCGCATATAGGCGCGCCCAATCACAGGCAAGCGCAGACCAAAGCAGAAAACAAGCGCCTCGTGTGACATCCATGTTCATTTTCTTGCTAAAATACTCAATACACGCTTGGACCAGTACGGACAGGTCAGTTTTTCTAGGGCTCTGCGTCGCCAATAACCATACTGCGCCCGGCTGCCCAGTTATCTATTTCACAAAAATCTCGCGCGGTGTCGTGCAAAGTGGCTCTGGTCCTTGCTCGGTGATCAGCACCGGCTCGGTAATCTCCAGCCCGCCATCCTCCAGCCAGAGGGCAGGCATGAAATGGATCACCATGCCCGGTTTCAATTCGGTCATGTCGCCGCGCCGCAAGGACAAGGTCCGCTCGCCCCAGTCTGGCGGATAGCTTAACCCGATCGAATAGCCGCAGCGGTTGTCCTTCTCGAATCCGCGCTTGTTCAGCGCGGCGTTGAACGCGTTGGCCACGTCCTCTGCCCTTGCGCCGGGGAAGCATTGTGCGAGCCCTGCCTCGGTTGCCTCAAGCACTGCTTCTTCGGCATGACGATACAGGTCAGGAACAGCGCCAAAGAACAGGGTCCGCGATTGCGGGCAATGGTAGCGACGGTGCACACCTGCAATCTCGAAAAAAGTCGCCTCGCCCGCGCGCATGGGGCGGTCATCCCATGTCAGATGCGCGGCTGTTGCATCCAGCCCGGAGGGGGCCATTGGCACGATTGCCGGGTAGTCGCCCCATTGTCCGTCCGCGCCTTCAATCCCGGCCTTGGCAATCTCGGCGACAAGCATGTTTTTTGCCATGCCCGGTTCGGCCACTTCAAGGATGACATTATGCATCCGCTCGACGATTCGCGCGGCGCGCCGCATATACAACAACTCGGATTCCGACTTGACCAGACGCTGCCAGTTCACCATGCCGGTCGCATCTTCAAACCGGGCTTCGTGCAGATGGTTGACAAGGGTCTGGTGGGCTGCGGCGGAATAATAGTAGTTATCCATCTCGACGCCGATCCAGCCCGTATTCCAACCCCGGTCGATGATCAGCGCTGCCAGCGCTTCCATCGTGTGTTTCTGCGGGTTCTGAACATAGGTGTCATCATAGGACACGATGCTTTCCGCCCGGCGCATGAAGACGGTACGCTTCGCGCCCGCCTCGTCAATACCGCGCCCCCACCAAACCGGTTCACCCTCCAATGGAAGCAATACCGCCTGATGCACATAGAACGACCATCCATCATAGCCGGAAATCCAGTTCATGTTGGACGGGTCAGAGATGATCAGCAGATCAATGCCGCGCTTTTCCATTTCGGCGCGGGTGCGTGTGATGCGCCCTTCATATTCGGCATCGGTAAAATTCGGGTTGGTGGTGGTCATGGCGCGGGGTCCGGCAAAAAGAGCATAGAAAAAAGGCCCCGCCGTTTTGGCGGGGCCGGTGCATTACATTGCGCCTGTCACGGCATCCAGCGCGTCGCGCGTGACTTCGACAACCTTGTCGGCTTCGGCTGGTGTCATGCATAGCGGCGGTGCAAAGCCGATGATCTCGCCCTGTGGCATTGCGCGCGCAATCACGCCGCGTTTGACCATCTCGCCCACCACCTGCGCCGTGACCTTTTCGGCCGCGTCGAAATCAACACCCGCGCCGGGGTCGCGCTGCAATTCGACAGCGGCCAGCATCCCGTCGCCACGCACGTCGCCCACGAAACGGTGATCTTTCAGCGCGGCCGCCATGGCATTGCGGAAATAGGCGCCTGTGTCGCGCGCATTCTGCACCAGTCCCAATTCATCGACCAGCTTCAGGTTTGCCACCCCTGCCGCAGCCCCGATGGGGTGGGCGGAATAGGTCCAGCCATGACCGAAGGGGCCGAATTTATCGGTGCCCTCTTCCAGCACCTTGTACAGATCATCACTGACGATGGAGCCGGAGAGAGGGGCATAGGCCGAGGTCAGACCCTTGGCAATGGTAATGATATCGGGTTTGATCCCGTAATGGGTGGAACCCATCATCGTTCCCATCCGGCCAAAGCCGGTAACAACCTCATCCGTGATCAGCAGAATATCATGCTTTTTCAGAATTGGCTGAATCGCGTCCCAGTAGCCTGCGGGTGGTGGAACGATACCGCCAGTGCCCAGCAGGGGTTCCGCGATAAAAGCGCCGATCGTGTCCGCACCCTCGCGCTCGATCAGCTCTTCCAGCTTGGCGGCGCAATGCGCCGTGAATGCATCTTCTGACATGGCAGGGTCAGGGCGGCGGAAATAATACGGCGCTTCAGTATGGACTACCTCGGCCATCGGCAGGCCGAATTTGTTGTGAAATGGCACCAATCCCGTCATCGAGCCGGTAATCAGCCCCGACCCGTGATAACCACGCCAGCGTGAGATAATCTTACGCTTTTCGGGGCGGCCCAGCACGTTCTGGATATACCAGACAAGTTTGACATTTGTTTCATTCGCATCTGATCCGCCCAGCCCGAAATAGACCTTGTTCATATGCGCAGGCGCGCGTTCGGCCACCATATGCGCGAGCGTAATCGATGCCTCGGTGCCGTGACCTACATAGGAATGATAGTAGGCCAGTTCATGCGCCTGTTTGGCGATTGCCTCGGCAATCTCGGTGCGGCCATAGCCGACATTGACGCAATACAGACCGGCGAAGGCATCAAGCAGCTTTGTGCCGTCCCGGTCCTCAATATAACAGCCCTTCGCTGTGGTTACGATGCGCGTTGCGCTTTCGCCGCGCCCATGCTGGCCGAAATGTGTAGAGGGGTGCAGGAAATTCTCGCGATCCCATTGGTTTAGCTGGTCATTGGTCAGCATGACACATCCTTTCTGGCAGCCCTTGGCAGGTGCCTTTTTCATAAAACTGTCGGGGGTGCGGCTGCACGATTCGGGCAGCCGTCTTGGCGCCACCCTGCCGGAGGCGCGGGGGCAATGTCAAATACAGCTTCCGCTGCATCACAGCATAGCTCGGGATGTTTGTCAGGGATGGTGCTTGCGGGCCTTCAAGCGGTAGCTGCCTTCGGGCAGATCAAGTGCTGCTGCCAGTTCGCGTAGCTGCGACAGCGACAGGGTTATGACCACATCATCCTCGCGCCTTGGATCGAACTGGCGCAGTGTCACGCAATCCTCGAATGCGGTGATGATGACATCATCGCGCAGTGCCTCGGGGCTGGCTGCGCCTTCATCCACAAGGGTGATGATTGTCGCGTCGAAATCATGCTCGATGGTAAACATAGGGCCAGCCTAAAGCAGGCCTGCATAGATGCAAGGAGAAAACCTGATCTGGCAGAAGTCGTGCCGCGCTGGACTTTTTGCAGATGGCGGAGGTATTGCCTCGCACAGGTTGTCTGCGGCTGCTTTCGGGACAAAGGGGACATAACGAGGCCGGGTGCACAGCCGCGCAGCGCAGGGCCGCGGTGCGGCGATCCAAGGTTTACTCTGTAGCGCTTTATACTGGCCAAGTCCCTGAAAGATCAGATCTGTGCGCTGGTCCCAGCCAAATCGCCGTGCCGAGGGGGCGGCCCGGCGATGCGCGGCGGCGCTTTGCGCCTTGATTCCGCGCCGGTCAAAGACTGCAACGCCCTCAATCCAGCCACTAACCCCTCATTGCGCCCGATTGTGTCAGCGCCAGACCACTAGGTCTGGCCTGAGAACTGCGCTTCCCATTCGGCGCGTTGGTCATCGGTGATCTTGGCAAACAGAACCTCTGGCACCGTGAACGCATGGCCAGCGGGCAACATGTTCAGCGCGCTTGCCACATCGTCCGGCCAGGACCAGTCATCGCAGTTGATCGCTTCCATGACGCGCGCAGCGGCATCAGGGATGAAAGGTTGAGAAATGACTGCATAAAACCGGATCAGGTTCAGCGACAACCGGATTTGCGCGGCTGCGCTCTCGGGGTCGGTTTTGAATGTTGACCAAGGCGCGGCCTCTTGCAGATATTCATTGCCCAGCACCCAGAGCGCGCGCAAATCCTGTGCCGAACGGCGCACCATCATTGCGTCCATGACCTTTTGGTAGCTGTCCAGACCTTTTGCAAGATCGTCCACAAGCTGCGCCTCTCGCGCGCCCAGTGCGCCCCCTTCCGGCACCACTTCGCCGAATTTGGAGCGGCAGAATTTTGTCACCCGGCTGACAAGATTGCCCAGCACATCCGCCAGATCCTTGTTTACCGAGGCTTGAAAATTCTCCCATGTGAACTCGCTGTCGTTGTTTTCGGGGGCATGTGACAGCAGCCACCAGCGCCAGTAATCGGCAGGTAGGATCGACAGCGCCTGATCCATGAACACGCCCCGTCCCAAAGATGTGCTGAACTGGCCGCCATCGTAATTAAGGTAGTTGAAGGATTTGATGTAATCCACCAGCTTCCAGGGTTCGGATTTGTCGAAATTCGCCCCCATCAGCGTCGCAGGGAAGCTGAGTGTGTGGAACGGCACATTGTCCTTGCCCATGAACTGCACATAGCGCACGTCATCTGCGCCCATATCTTCGCGCCACCAGCGCTGCCAGGCGCTGTCATCCAGCCCCTGTGCATCGGCCCATTCTGCGGTGGCGGCGATGTATTCGATAGGCGCGTCGAACCAGACATAGAACACCTTGCCGTCCATGCCCTGCCAGGGCGCACCGTCAAATTGCACCGGCACGCCCCAGTCCAGATCGCGCGTGATGCCGCGGTCTTGCAGGCCGTCCCCATCATGCAACCATTTCTTGGCAATCGAGGTGGTCAACACAGGCCAGCCCTGCTGGCTGTCAATCCACTGATCCAGTGTGTCGCGCAGCTTTGACTGGCGCAGGAACAGGTGTTTGGTGTCGCGCACTTCCAGATCGGTTGACCCAGAGATGGCAGAGCGCGGATTGATCAGGTCGATCGGGTCAAGTTGTTTGGTGCAGTTCTCGCACTGGTCCCCACGCGCGCGTTCATATCCGCAATTGGGGCAGGTGCCCTCGATATATCGGTCAGGCAGGAAGCGGCCATCTGCATTGGAATAAACCTGTTTCTCCGCGACCTCCTCGATCAGCCCGGCAGCGGCCAGTCTGGCGGCCAGATGCTGGGTCAACGTATGGTTACGCGCGCTGGATGATCGGCCGTAATGGTCAAAAGACAGCTTGAACCCATTCGCCAACTCTGTCTGCACCGAATGCATCTCGGCGCAGTATTGCGCGACGGGCTTTCCCGCCTTTGCCGCCGCCAGTTCTGCAGGGGTTCCATGCTCGTCTGTCGCGCAGATGAACATCACCTCATGGCCCCGTGCGCGGCAATAGCGCGCATATAGGTCTGCTGGCAACTGACTGCCGACAAGATTGCCCAGATGCTTGATTCCATTGATATAGGGCAGGGCAGAGGTGATCAGGATACGCGCCATTTTATTCCCCGGATTGCAGATTTGCACCCGTTTAGTCCAATTCGCTACCCATGTGAAACACGTTTTCAGCCTTTGCGCGCTGCTTTGGTGCCGGGCGGTTGCGGTGTCGGCGGCTCAAGGCACTTTGCCAGCCGGGCAAATGACTGTTTGATCCCGCCGGGGGCCGCCTCGCCTATGAAGGAATCCAGCAGCGGCCAGACCTGAACTGCGCGATCCACACGCGGATCGGTTCCCTTTTCATAAAGCCCGGCCTGGATCATCATCTCGGCGCGGTCATAGGCCCCAAGCAGGCGCCTTGCCTCGCTGATGCGCGCGTTTTCTTCAGGGCGCGCACAATGCGGCAGCGACCGACTGACCGAGCGCAGCACATCAATAGCCGGAAAGCGCCCGCGTTCGGCAATCGCACGGTCCATAACCACATGCCCGTCCAGAACCCCGCGCAGGATATCGGCAACCGGTTCTTCCATGTCCGAACCCGCCACCAGAACCGTCATGATAGCCGTGATTGCGCCCACCCCGTCATGCCCCGGCCCGGCACGTTCTGCCAGCGCCGTGATCTGATGTGCGACCGAAGGCGGGTAGCCGCGCAAGCTTGCGTCCTCTCCTGCGGCAAGTGCGACTTCCCGGTGCGCTTCTGCCATGCGGGTAATACTGTCGGTCAGCAGAAGGACATGCTTGCCCTGATCGCGGAAATGCTCTGCAACGCTCATAGCAGCAGGCGCGCAGCGCCGCCGCGTCAGGGGTGGCTGGTCCGAAGTGGCTGTAATCACCACTGCGCGCTTCAAGCCGTCTTCGCCCAGCACATCCTCCAGAAACTCGCGCAATTCGCGCCCGCGTTCGCCCACCAGCGCGATGACCACGACATCGGCCTGCATCTGGCGGGCAAGATTGCCCAGCAGCATGGTTTTGCCAACGCCCGAGCCCGCAAACAGCCCAAGGCGCTGCCCTTCCACAACCGGCAGGATCGTGTCGAATACACACATGCCTGTCTCCAGCCGAGAACCCAAACGGCCGCGCCGTGCTGGCTCTGGTGGCTGCGCGCTCAGATCGCGCGTGACGGCCCCGTTCAAAAGTGGGCGGCCGTCCAGCGGGGTCCCGAACGGGTCGATAACGCGACCGATCCAACTGTCATCGGGGGAAATGCCGCGCGCTGGGCGATATTCCGCGCGGTCGCCGATGGCCAGCCCGTCGCGTGGTCCATTGGGTAAGGCCAGCGCTTCGTCTTGCGTCAAGCGCAGGATTTCGGCGCCAATGCGTGCACCGCAGCGGGTATCAATGTCCAGCCAGTCCCCAATGCGCGCCGCATCTGTCAATCCGCGCACGGCGACAAGTTGTCCGTCAATTCGGGTGATCCGCCCAGATACTCTTATCGGGCGCAGATGGGCGATTTGCGCGCGCATATCATCAAAAAGATTCATCCGATTCCCTCTGCTCAGACACTCAGTTGCACTGTGGTTACCGATCCTTAAGCGAATCGGTCTTAAAGACTGGTGTATAGCTTGATGGGAGAAACCCTGATGTTCGACATACCAGATGTGATGCGCACGGCGCAGGGCATGGCGCGCCATGCAGCCGCCCGACAAGTGGTGATTGCCGAGAATATCGCACATGCCAATACACCGGGCTATCGCGCCCGTGATCTTGCTGATTTCTCTGCCACCTATGCCGGGGCTGGCAAGATGCTGGCGACCAGACCCGGACATTTGGACGCTGGGTCGCAGCATCAGGCGGCCCTCGTCACAGTTGATAGTGATGCGCCCGCCCGTTCGCCCAATGGTAACACCGTGTCGCTGGAGCGCGAAATGATGCGCGCCGCGCAAAACCGCCAAAGCCATGATCTGGCCCTTGCTGTCTATAGTTCCGCGCGCGGTGTTTTGCGCGCGGCGCTTGAACGATAAGGGGGCGCGCAGATGTCTGACCTGTTCAGCAGTTTCTCAATCGCCGCTTCGGGCATGGAATCGCAGGCGCGTCGCCTGCGCCATGTTTCGGAAAACATCTCGAATGCCGACACGCCGGGGTATCGGCGAAAAACAGTGAATTTTCATGCAGAAACCGACCGCGCAACTGGCGTGTCGCGGGTGCAGGTGGGGCCGGTGCAACTGGACCCACGTGAATTGCCCCGGATTTATGATCCCGGCCACGCCCTGGCGGATGAGAACGGGTTCTACAATGGCTCCACCGTCGATCTGATGATCGAGGTCGCCGACGCACGCGAAGCAGGCCGCAGCTATGAAGCGAATTTGCGCGTCTTTGACCAGACAAGACAGATGGCGCAAGGGCTTCTCGATCTTCTCCGCCGCTGAGTGACACGCAAGGATCATGACAATGACCATACACCCGACAATCGCATCGAACGCCTATAATCACGCACGGATGGCAGCCGCCCCCGCGCCAACGCAGCCCCCAGTGCGAAGTGAGGCCAGCTTTGGTGCTTCGCTGGGCAGTTTTGTCGACAGCCTGCATCAGGCAGAAATGACGGCCACCAACTCGATGGTATCTGGCGCAGACCCACATGCACTGGTCGAGGCGCTGGCAGCCACTGAAATTGCTGTCGAAACAGCCGTGGCCGTGCGCAACAAGGTGGTCGAGGCTTATCTCGAAATCCTCAGGATGCCGGTGTAAGTCATGGATGAAACCCAGCTTTTTGACACGCTTCGCATGGGGCTCTGGGTCGCAACCCTGATTTCTGTGCCAATCCTGAGCGCCGCGCTTGTCTCCGGACTCGTGGTCGGTCTGTTTCAGGCATTAACCTCGATTCAGGAAATGACCCTGACATTCGTGCCCAAGCTGGCCGCCATCGTTGTCGTCTATTGGGTCTCGATGAGTTTCATGACTTCGACATTGGTCGATTTCTTTCAGGCCGAGATCGTGCCGCGGATAGCGGGGTTCTGAACATGGATAATGCCGCCTATATCACATTGACGCGCATGTCGGGCCTGCGGCGCGAGATGCAGGTTGTGGCGAACAATATCGCCAATGCAACGACAGCGGGCTACCGCCGAGAAGGGATGATTTTCTCGGAATATGTTGTGCGTGCTGACCGCGACGAACCTTCGCTTTCGATGGCGCTGGGCAATGCGCGCCACAGCTTCCAGATGCAGGGTGCGCTGTCGCAGACGAATGGGGCATTTGATTTCGCCATCGAGGGGGAGGGGTTTTTCCAACTCGAGACCGCGCAAGGCCCACGGCTGACACGGGCAGGCATCTTCACCCCGAACGAGGCGGGAGAGCTGGTCAATATGGACGGCCATCGGTTGCTCGATGCGGGTGGGGCAGCGATATTCGTTCCCCCCGATGCAAAATCAATCGAGATGGCGCGCGACGGAACCCTGTCAGCAGATGGGCTGCCTTTTGGCCAGGTGGGGCTTGTCCGACCCGTTGATCCGGTCACGATGAGCCGGGCAGCCGGCACCATGTTCGAGGTTGACGGCCCGATAGAGCCGGTCGAGGCGCCGGTTTTGTTGCAAGGCTTTATCGAGGAATCGAATGTCGATCCGGTCTTGGAACTGACCCGCATGATCGAGGTGCAGCGTGCCTATGAGCGCGGCCAGAGCCTGCTCGAACGCGAAGACGAGCGCATCAAATCCGTAATCCAGACGCTTGGCCGCTGATTTTTCAGGAGAGACAAATATGAAATCACTTCAGATCGCCGCGACCGGGATGAGCGCGCAGCAAATGCGGGTGGACACGATTGCCAACAACCTCGCGAATATGAACACCACGGGTTATAACGCGCGGCGCGCGGATTTTGCGGATCTGCATTATCAGCAATTCGCCCGCGCGGGTTCAATCGCGGCCTCTGATGGAACTGTCTTGCCAACAGGTGTGCAAGTCGGGCTGGGGGTGCGCCCGGCCTCGGTCAGCATGCAGATCCAGCAAGGCGCGTCTCTACAGACAGGCGGTGATCTCGATATTGCAATCGAAGGCAGGGGCTATCTGGAAGTGACCTTGCCTGACGGTCAGGCCGGATACACCCGTGACGGCGGTTTGAAACGAACCGGTGAGGGTTTGATCGTGACCGCGGACGGGTTCGAAGTTGTGCCCGGAATTGTCATCCCGAATGATACGCGTGCCATTTCGATCAACGCGCAAGGTGAGATCTATGGCTATTTCGCAGGCCAGGTCCAGCCTCAGATGTTAGGCCAACTCAGCCTCGCCAGCTTTGCAAATGAAAAGGGGCTGGAGGCGATAGGCTCGAACCTTTTTCTTGAGACAGCGGCCTCGGGTGCTGCGGTTGTTGGTGTGCCGGGAACCGACGGGCTGGGCACATTGCGCCAAGGCTATCTTGAAGAAAGCTCTGTCGATCCGGTGCGCGAAATGACCGAATTGATCAAGGCGCAGCGCGGATACGAGCTGAACTCCAAGGTCATCTCGGCAGCAGACCAGATGATGGCCGCAACCACACAGGTGCGCTGATGAAATGGGTCATGCTTATTGTCTTGCTCTGGTCCCCTGCTTTGCAGGCCGAAACACTTGTTGCGACCCGCCTGATCCGGGCGACCGAAGTGATCGGCTCTGGTGACGTGATGCTGCATGAGGCGCATGTGCCGGGCGCTGCAACACGGGCAGAGCAGGTTGTCGGGCTGGAAGCGCGCGTTGCGATCTATCCCGGAAGGCCGGTCCGATTGTCTGACCTTGGTCCGGCAGCGGTCGTCGAACGGAATGAAACCGTGCGCATGGTTTACCGGCAAGGCACGCTGACGATTCTGTCAGAGGGCCGCGCGCTGGAACGTGCGGGACTCGGGGATTCGCTGAATGTGATGAACCTTGCCTCTCGGCAGACCGTGCAAGGCATTGTCAATTCAACGGGTCTGGTCGAGGTTTTCGGGTCTTCTGACCCGTTTGGCCGGGGACAATAGACTGGTCATGATCACCGCGCTGGCACCCTCAACCGAAACACGCGCAAAGCGGCGGCTTTATTTTCGGCACCCCTTTGCTTCCCATCATCTGAAAAGGAATTCCGCCATGACGCGACTGTTCGCGCTGCCGCTTGCCGTGATGGCTCTTGTGGCCTGTCAGCCATTGGGTGAAGTGGGCCGGGCGCCAGCCTTCAGCCCGCCAGAGACAACGACAGAACATGCGGCATTATATCGGATGCCATTGCCTGACAGGGTTGAAAGCCAGCGTAGTACCGATCAGGCGTCGCTGTGGTCCGCCGGGCAACGGTCACTTCTGGGCGACCGGCGTGCCAGCCGTCAGGGCGATATTCTGACGGTCGTCATCGAGATTAACGACAGCGCCGAGATTTCCAACAACACCACAAACGGGCGCAGTGGCTCCAGCAATATGGCGGTTCCCCAGTTCTTTGGCATACCGCAGCTGGTTGATCGCCACTTGCCCGGTGGGCTGGCCGTGGGGGCGGGGATTGAAACCAACAGCAACAGCACCTTCACTGGCTCAGGCTCGGTTCGGCGCAATGAAAAGCTGACCCTTCGCGTTGCCTCTACTGTTGTCGAGCGTTTGCCCAATGGCGTGATGCGCATTGAGGGGCAGCAGGAAGTCCGGGTGAACCATGAATTGCGCCAGTTGCTGGTGACGGGGTTTGTGCGTGCGGAAGACATCTCGCGGCAAAATGAAATCACCTATGACAAAATCGCGGGCGCGCGTATTTCCTATGGGGGGCGTGGCATCATCTCGAATGTCCAGCAGCCCAGATATGGTGCACAGATCGCCGATATCATCGCCCCGTTCTGACAAGTTGCTTTCAAGATGTCCTTTAGGAGGCACCGCTGATGGGTAAGCTCATTCCTGTAATTCTGATCTTGCTGGGTATCGGTGCCGGGCTTGGGGCCGGGTTGGCGCTGCGCCCGGTTCCAGAGCTTGACCTGCAAGCCGAAGATGACCTTGCCCCCCCGCCATACCCGTCGCTGCCGGAGGGAAGCGAGATCGGTGTTTTCGAGATTCCCAATCACTTCATGGTTCCGCTCATCATCGAAGAGCGGATATCGAGTGTATTGCTGGTCTCGCTGGCGCTTGAAATCGATGATGCACAACGCGAGCTTGTTCAAACCAGCCTGCCGCGATTGCGCGATGCCTTGCTGCAGGTTCTGTTTGATCATGCGAATTCCGGCGGCTTTTCAGGATCGTTTACAACAAATACCTCGCTGGGGACCCTTCGAACCGCCTTGCTGGAGGCAGGCCAGAGGACGGTCGGTCGTGACGTTGTGCTGAAAGTGCTGATCACAGATATCATGCGAAGCGGGGCCTGACACTTTGGATGGGGGGCTTGACCTTGCGTGCAAGCTGTCCCAGCGTGGGGAAAAGTAAAGGAGAGACGTTTCCCGATGCCTCAGGACACAACTATGCTGCAAAGCGGACGCCATGATCATGCGGTTCTTGATCCGGGTTTGCTGGATGGTCTGGCAGAACTTGCGGTGCGTGTGGGCCTGAACCTGCAACCAGAGCAGGATCTTGTCATGACCACCCCGGTATCCGCCTTGCCCTTGGCCCGTGCCATTGCGCGTGCGGCCTATCGCGCGGGTGGCGGGCTGGTCACACCTGTCATTACAGACCGGGACATGGTTCTGGCGCGGTTTGAACATGGCGCGGAAGCGGGCTTTGATCGTGCGGCAGGCTGGCTCTATGAGGGGATGGCCAAGGCCTTTGAAGGTGGCGCTGCGCGGCTGGCGCTTGTTGGCGAAGACCCCCTGTTGCTGAGTGAACAGAACCCGGTGCATGTCGGGCGCGCAAACCGCGCGAATGCGCGCGCCTATAGTCCAGCCTTGGTGGCAATAGCGGGGTTTCACATCAACTGGTCAATCATCTCCTGCCCGACAGAGGATTGGGCCGGACGTATTTTTCCGGATCTGCCTGCATCAGAAGCTTTGTCGCGCCTTGCTGAAGCGATCAGCGTGACCGCACGCCTTGACCAGCCTGACCCTGTCGCTGCATGGAAGGCGCATAACGCCGAACTGGCAAGGCGCTGCAAGATGCTGAATGCAGCCCGCTTTGATGCGCTGCACTTTCAGGCCCCGGGAACGGATCTGACAGTTGGTCTGGCTGATGGGCATGCATGGCTTGGCGGGGCGACAGAGGCGCAGAATGGGGTGGTTTGCAACCCCAATATACCCACTGAGGAAGTGTTCACGACACCGCACGCCGCGCGGACAGAAGGCTATGTGCGCGCGACCAAGCCGCTTTCGCATCAAGGCAGTTTGCTGGAAGAGATCGAGATGCGGTTTGAATACGGGCGCGCCGTTTCGGCCCGCGCAGCACGCGGAGAGGATGTCTTGCGCGAAATGCTGGGAACGGATGACGGTGCCGCCCGATTGGGCGAGGTGGCCCTTGTGCCGCATTCGTCGCCCGTGTCACAAACCGGATTGCTGTATTTCAACACCTTGTTTGACGAAAACGCTGCGTCCCACATCGCTATGGGGCAGTGCTACGCATCCTGTTTTGAGAACGGAGCGTCACTAAGCAAGGCCGAAATATCAGAGCGCGGCGGTAATGAGAGCCTGATCCATGTGGACTGGATGATCGGATCTGATGTGATGAATGTGGACGGGATCCGCGAAGGGGCCGAGCCTGTGGCGCTGATGCGCAAGGGCGAATGGGTCCGCGATTAAGGCTTTGATGTGCCGCGCTTGATCAGACGCGCGACAGCTTCGGCACGGCCGAAACTGCGCGCGGATTTTCTTTGCTGTTCCATCATGGCCGCACGTTGCCGTGCGAGGACCTGGTTTAACTGCATCCGTTGTGTTGCGGCCCATCGCAAATGCGCTTGCTGAATTGCGATCATCGCTGCATCTGAGCTTGCCTGGACATCGGTCGGGAGTTTCGCCAGTTTGTCACGGGTTTGGTCCGCTGCGCCGGCAAGTCGGTTCAGTTTTGCCAACTCGTGATCCCGCACCATACCGGCCAGCCTCTCTAACTTTTGCAGCCGCGTTTTTTCACTCATCCCCAGTCCTTTTTATTTGATTTCACGCGCATGGCCTCGGCGAAGCGGATAGCGGCCGCCACCGCGCCGTAATGCTCGGCATGGATCTCCTGATCCACGTCTACTGTTGCGTGCAGCGCGCGTGCTGTGGGCGGGTCGGAATGAATGGGAATGCCCGCTTCTTCGGCACGCTCGCGGATACGTGCCGCAATTTCATCAACACCCTTGGCAACGCATACTGGCGCGCCCAGATCGGTAGGGGACCATTTCAGCGCGACGGCATAATGCGTGGGGTTCACGATAACCACACTGGCCTCGGGGACTGCATCAAGCATACGGTTGCTGGCAATTGCGCGCCCGCGCCGCGCGCGCTCGCCCTTGGCGTGCGGGTCGCCTTCGGATTGTTTGTGTTCGTCACGCATGTCTTTGTGCGACATTCGGTTGCGGCGCAGATGCTCGGCGCGCTGCCAGAAGAAGTCGATCGCGCCGACGGATAGCTTGACCACAAAGACAAGCGTCAGGAAGCGGATCACCAGCGACAGCAATTCCGAGCTGGCTAAGGCAGGTGTCAGATGCATACTTGTCAGGATCAAGGGCAGATTGTGCATCAAAAACTGCCACAAGACGACCGATATCACCGTCAGTTTGATGGTGCTTTTCGCAAATTCGAACAATCCGTTGCGTCCGAACTTGTTCTTGGCATTCGAGATCGGATTTATGCGCGACAGCTTCGGCTTCAGTTTTTCTGGTGCGAAAATGACAGCGCGTTGCGCGAACAGCCCCGCCCAGACCAGCAGAAACGGAATAAGCAAAAGTGGCAAGACCGCGCTGGCGACATGGCCGATCAGGGCGCCAATCACAGGGGTGGCGTTATCGCGGATCAGGGCGGAATGTCGTTCGGCCTGACCCAGCAGCACAACCCCGGTATTCCCCAGCCGTGTGATCGCATACTGTCCCATTGCCAGCGCGCCAATAAGCAGCCCCAGAAAGGCGGCTGCCGTGTTCAGGTCGGTTGAGCGGGGAACCTCGCCCTTTTCGCGCTGTTGCTTCAGCTTCTGTTCGGTCGGCTCGAATTCCTTCTCGCCGCTTTGATCGTCTTCGCTCATTGGGGCATTCCTGCGGGGTCAAAGAGGAATGCGGAAAATGCCTCGTGCCAGATGGGAAGCATGAGCGGTGCTGTCAGCAACAGAACAGCCAGCCCCGCCCATGTGATTGCCGGTGCGCCGACCAGCGCGACCATAAGCTGTGGCATTGCCTTGTTTATGGCGCCAAGCGCCACATAGTAGACAAGCGACAGGATGACGAAGGGCATGGCAAGTGTGAAGGCAAGCGTGAACGCGCGTGCAATATGCGCAACACCCCATTCCGCAAGGCTGGCGGCATCGGGGAAGCGGGCTGGCGGGAAAAAGCTGTAGGACAGGATAATCAATTCTGCCAATGCGGTATGAAGCCCCAGAGTAACTGCCAGTGCCAGCCCTGCCATGACCAGAATCTGCGACATGGCAGGTTGCGGATCTACGCCTGCGCCGCCAAAAAACTGTGAAAGCGATGTAGCTTGCGCCGCGATCGAGCCCGCTGTCTGCAATACGATCGTGAACAACCGCAATCCGATGCCCAAGGCTAGCCCCGCAAGTGCCTCTGCGGCGATGAGTGTAAAAAGGGGGGCCGGATCAGCAGTTGCCTTGGGCATGATCGGCGCAAGAGCGGGGGCTGTAATGGCGGTGAAGGCCAGCGTTACCCCAAGGCGGATGCGGACGGGTATGACCTGCTCTCCAAAAGCGGGCACCAAAGCCATCATGGCGCCAACGCGGATGAAGACCCCAAGGCTGCCCGCCGCGGTGTCGGCGAGCTCCGCGCTCAGGGCTTCGAGAATCTGGAACAGTTCACCACTCATGCGGGGATGGTTCCCACCAGAGCGGGCCGCGCATCGAGGCCGATTTCCTCGTAGGACAGCACAGATGCCGAAAGGCCCTTGGCCGAAAGCGCCGTGCGCAAGAACCGGCGACGGCGTGCCGACGTGACAAGGGCCGGGCTGATGCCGCTTTGCCCAAGATCACCAAGTTTGCGCGCGACCTGTTCAGTCAGGCGCGTGAAGTCTTCGGGCGGCAGTGCCACATCGCCCGCGCCATACTCCCCGGAAATCTGGTAGGTCGAGAAAATCTCTTCCCAATCTGGTGCAAGCTGGATGAGAGGCAACGTTCCGTCTGCGCGTTTCAGCGGGGCAACCAACTGAAAGCCCAGGCGCTGGCGGACATGTTCGCAAACGGCCTCGGACCCTTGCAACAGGCTGCGTACTTCGGACATCGCCTCTAGGATCAAAGGCAGGTTGCGGATGGATACGCGCTCATCCAGAAGCAGCCTGAGAACGCCCAGCAGCAGGTCGACCGGCACCTTGTCGGGGATCATGTCGTTGAGCAGACGTTTGTTCGCATCGGCGCGTGCGGCGTCGGACACGCTGGTAAATTCGTCCAGAATACGGTGCAGGCTTTTGAAGGTGAGCAGCCGCGCAAAATTGGATTTCAGGACTTCAAGAAGATGCGTTGCCAGGACTTCTACCGGGCTGACAACCGTCGTGCCAGACAGCGTGGCGTTTTCTTGCTGCGCCGGATCAATCCAGCGGGCAGGGGCCTGATAGACCGGCTCTTTCACGGCTTCACCGGTAATCTGGAATGTGGCGTCATCCTGCACCAAAGCCAGCATCTTGTTTGGACGCAGCAGATCGCGTGCCTGTTCGACCCCGTGAATCAGAATGGCATATGTGCCTTCTGGCAGGCTGGGGTCATCGGTCAGGCGGATTTCTGGCAAAATCAGCCCGAATTCGCGCGCGACATGGTTGCGGATATTCGATATCCGCCCATCGAGGCCCAAGGCCGGGTCCAGCACCATTGGAACAAGGTCTGGCGCGAATTGCACATGGATTTCATCGAGGTCGAGAATATCGCCAAGGCCCCGTTTCGGCGGCTCTGGCAGTGTTTCGGGTGGCGTGGCCGCCGCTATTTCTGCCTCGTTAATCCTATTTTGTGCTAGCCATGCCAACCCGATCAGAACGCCGGCCCCGATGACGAAGGGAATAAAAGGCAGGCCAGGAATGAAGGCGAACATGGCCATCAGAAAGCCGACAGTGGCGATCGCAGAAGGGTAGCGGCCAAGTTGTTCGAAAAGCTGGGTGTCGGTCGCGCCATTCGCCCCGCCGCGCGCAAGCAAGAGCGCCGCGGCGATGGAAATGATGACCGCAGGGATCTGGCTGACTAGCCCATCCCCGACTGTCAGGATCGCGTATGTCTCAAAGGCGGCACCAATGCTCATGCCATGCATCATGGTGCCATTGATCAGCCCCATGACAATATTGAGCAATGTGATCAGCAGGCCCGCGATTGCATCGCCTTTCACAAATTTCGACGCACCATCAAGTGAGCCGTAGAAATTCGTCTCGGCCTGTTCTGTCTCGCGTCTGCGTCTGGCCTCTGTATGGTCGATGGCGCCGGCTGACATATCGCTGTCGATGGCAAGCTGTTTGCCGGGCATCCCGTCCAGCGCAAAGCGCGCGCCGACTTCGGCCATACGTCCCGCGCCTTTGGTGATCACAATGAAATTGACGATCAGCAATACCAGAAAAATGACCACGCCCAGAAAGACAGAGCCACTCATCACAAAACTGGCAAAGCCCTGAATAACGCCACCTGCCGCATGTGTGCCGGTATGCCCTTCGCCAATGATCAGTTTGGTCGAGGAAACATTCAGCGACAGCCGCAACATGAGCGAGGCAAGAAGCACTGTCGGGAAAATGGAGAAATCCAGCGGGCGCTGGATGAAAAGGGTGACTGTGAACATCAAAATCGCAAGCGCGAAAGATGTGGCCAGTCCAAGGTCCAGAACCCATGCGGGAATGGGCAGAATCATCATTGCGATGACCGCCATCAAGGCAAGGGCCAGCAGGATTGTGGGCTTGAAAATCGCTTCGGTGCTAAACATGGTCAAGGCTGCCCGTGTGCAAGGTCGATCAGCCTGACACCACGGCCCAGCCCGTCAATCTGGACAAGTGACCCCAGTCTTCCGCCACCCGCAGGCGTCAGCAAACTATACTGGTTTTCCCGGGCATTGGTGGTGTGTGAGGGCTGATCCTGTTGGCGCAGAACTGTTTTTGCGTGCATTTCACGGAATCGGGCGATGTAGCGTCGCGCATGTTGCGGCGTTGCGGAGTGATAGGCCCCTGCTGCGAGATCCCAAGTCCCCAGCCGGGCCTTGTGCGCGGCAAGCAGTCGCGCGGCATAGTCTGCATTCTTTGCCGGGTCCATCATCGCTTCGACCGAGGAGAACTCTTCCCCATGCCAGCGATAATTGATCTGGAAACACCCCAGATCGACATTCCGATACCCTGCATTCAACCGGCCCTTGGCATAGGCGGTGGCTTCGGCGCGGCTGTCAAACCAATGCCCTTGTCCGGCGGAATGAATGGCCCAGGGCCAGGGTTCCCACTGTCCGGCGCGCGCGCGGCCTGTTTCGACCAGCGCCACCGCGCGCAGGACATCCAGCGGCACGCCGTGGCGGGTTGCTGCCTGTTGCGCGGCATTTTCGCACAGAACTGCGGGTTGTGAGGCCGTGGCACAGCTGGGCCAGAGCAGCATGTTGGCGAAAATCATTGCCAACGCGGCAAACCATACCTGCGGTACCAAATTTCGGTTTATGTGGTCGAAAAATCCGGCCATGCTTGCTCCTGCAATCCGACAGCGCGTTCGCGCGCATCTCGACGGGAGTAAGCGTGAT
The DNA here is from genome assembly GCF_004366635.1 of Roseinatronobacter bogoriensis DSM 18756. Classification (GTDB taxonomy): domain Bacteria; phylum Pseudomonadota; class Alphaproteobacteria; order Rhodobacterales; family Rhodobacteraceae; genus Roseinatronobacter; species Roseinatronobacter bogoriensis. The sequence continues at coordinate 220,194 of NZ_SORN01000004.1, forward strand.
TCTGGTTTATATTCGGTAACCGTACTTCGGATTAACCTAAGTTACCTTGGCGCGTTGATGAAACTCGGGTCTGTTCCAACGGCCATCTGCCATAATGGCGCAGAGTTTGTCGGCAGCCAGCGCAACATCTTGTTGCGACAAATACAGCGGGGTGAAGCCGAATCGTAGGATGTCAGGCGCACGAAAATCCCCAATGACGCCCTCGGCGATCAGGGCCTGAATGATCGCATAGCCATGTTCGTGCCGAAAACTGACCTGAGAGCCGCGCTGCCCCTCCTCTCGTGGCGATGCCAGCAAAAGGTCAGGGCATTTTGCCGCTACCCGGGTGATAAAGGTATTTTGCAACTCCAGCGACCGTGCGCGCAGATCGGCCATATCGACCCCTTCCCAGACATCGAGCGCGGCATCGAGCGCGGCCAGTTGCAGGATTGAAGGGGTGCCAACGCGCATTCTGTCTATGCCCGCACCGGGGCGATAGTCGAGGTCGAAAGCGAAGGGTGCTTCATGTCCCAACCATCCTGACAGGGCTGGGCGCACTTTATCTGCAAGCCGTGGCGCGACATAGATGAAAGCCGGGCCACCGGGGCCTGAATTGAGGTATTTGTAGCTGCATCCGACAGCAAAATCCGTGCCGGCACCTGATACATCTACCGGAATTGCCCCCGCAGAATGCGCAAGATCCCAGACAACCAACGCGCCTGCATCATGTGCGCGCTTGATCAGTCTTGCCATATCGTGTTTCCGCCCGGTGCGATAATCCACTTCTGTGATCATCAGCACAGCGATGCTTTCGTCAATCGAGTCCGCTACGGCCTCTGGTGCGACTGTCTTGAGGCGATAGTCCGGCCCCAGAGTGCGGCACAGCCCGTCTGCCATATACAGGTCCGACGGGAAATTCCCTGAATCAGACAAGATGACAGTGCGGTCCTTGCGCAATTCAAGCGCCGAGGCGAGTGCCTGATAAACCTTGATCGAGAGAGTGTCGCCCATCACGACAGTGCCAGAGGGGGCGCCGATCAGCTTGCCGACCCTGTCACCCACCCGCGCGGGCAGATCCATCCATCCCGCCTTGTTCCAGCCGGTAATCAGCATCTGGCCCCATTCGTCACGAATGGTCTTCTCGACCCTTTCCGGAACAGCGCGGGGCAGGGGGCCAAGCGAATTTCCATCCAGATAGATCACCCCTTGGGGCAGGTCGAACATGGCGCGGGTGGCTGTGAAATCGGTCATGGAATCTGCTCCCTCGGCTTGAAGTGGTATCGGTGCCGGTTTCATGCGCCGAGGTCAAGGGCACGGCAAGAAGCTTGAAATTGAAATGCAGATAATCGAATGTGATTTTATTTGGAGGAGATACCCGATGCGCGCCATTCTCGCTTACTGTCTGACTGCCAGTCTGGCCTTCGCCGCGCAGGCCGATGCCAATGATCTGGCGGACGAGCTTGGCGCCTATCTGGATTTCGCCGGTTACACCGAGGGGGTGATCATGGTCGAGCAACTGACCCCCGATATCTTGCCCGATGTGACCTTTGTCGATGCGCGCAGTGCTGCTGAATATGCCGAAGACGGGGTAGAGGGCGCGCTGAACATCGAATGGCGCGAGATTGTCGAGCGCCTGGGCGAAGTGCCGACCAGTGGCATGGTGGTCGTGTATTGCAACACGGCAGTGCTTTCGACCCAAGCGGTGCTTGTCGCACGGCTATTGGGGCGTTCGAATGTGCTGGTCCTGCAAGGGGGACTTGCGGCTTTAAGTGCCTCGGGCCTGTAACGGCAGAGTGGTCGGGACATGTTGCGCCATATTGATTACCCGCCGATCTGGTTACTTTTTGCGCTGGGCATTGTCTGGATTGAGACGGTGCTTGCGCCACAGCTACTCGGCCATGCTCTCATTCAGGGTTTCGGAACACTGACCGTCGCACTTGGCGTGGTGTTGTTTGCGCTGGCCGGTTGGTCATTTCTGCGCGCGCGATCTACGATCATACCGCACCAGACCCCTCAGCAGCTGATTACCACAGGTATTTTCCGGCTTTCGCGCAATCCGATCTATCTGGCTGATGTGCTGATCCTTGTTGGTCTATCGCTGCGCTGGGGGGCGCTCAGCGGGCTGATACTTGCGCCAATCTTGATGCGCGTCTTGCTTGTGCGCTTCATCCGGCCTGAAGAGGCCCGGATATTGCAACAGTTCGGCCCAGCGGCGCAGCGCTATTTCGCGCAAACCCGGCGCTGGCTGTAAGTCGGGGCTTTTCGCCACTGCCGTGTCGTTTCGTCGCGTGCGACAGGGGCAACACCATGCGCGTGTTACTTATTATTGCCCGCTTGTGAAAGAATGTTGCGCGGGTTATGGAAGCGCGGTGCGATCGTGCCATGTTTGCACATGCAGAACATGGTAAACCTGAAGGAAAGGGGGACGACACGTGAAAGTCGGGGCGTTAAAGGAAATCAAGCCGGGCGAGGCGCGGGTTGCGCTGACGCCGGAAAGTGCGCTGCAAATCCAGAAACTGGGACATGAGTGTTTTGTCCAGTCGGGCGCAGGGGCAGCGGCGGGGTTCAGCGATGAGCTGTATGAAAAAGCCGGTGTTACCGTTGTGAAGGACGCAAGCGCGCTGTGTCAGGCGGCTGATGTTGTCATCAAGGTGCGCGAGCCCGAGGTGGACGAAATCAAACTGTTGCACGCGGAGCAGACGCTGATCTCGTTCTTCTGGCCTGCGCAGAATGAAGCGATGCTGGACGCAGCAAAGGCGCAAGGCGCGACCGTTATCGCAATGGACATGGTGCCACGCATTTCGCGCGCCCAGAAAATGGATGCGCTGTCCTCCATGGCGAATATTGCCGGCTACCGCGCGGTGATCGAGGCAGGCAACAATTTTGGCCGCTTCTTCACTGGTCAGGTTACTGCAGCGGGCAAGATCCCGCCCGCGCGCGTTTTGATCGTTGGTGCAGGCGTGGCTGGTCTGGCCGCCATTGGAACCTCGACCAGCCTCGGCGCAATCACGATGGCGTTTGACGTGCGTCCCGAAGTGGCCGAACAGATTGAGTCGATGGGCGCTGAATTCGTGTTCCTTGAATTTGAGGATAACGCCACAGACGGGGCGGAGACAGGCGGCTATGCGGCCCCTTCCAGCCCTGAATTCCGTGAAAAGCAGTTGGAAAAATTCCGCGAACTGGCCCCCGATGTGGACATCGTGATAACCACAGCGCTCATCCCGGGCCGCCCTGCACCCAAACTCTGGACCGATGATATGGTCCAGATGATGAAGCCCGGTTCGGTCATTGTGGACCTTGCGGCTGAAAAGGGCGGGAACTGCGACCTGACTGTCATGGACGAACGTCTGGTCACAGAAAACGGTGTGGTCATAATCGGTTACACGGATTTCCCGTCACGCATGGCGGCCCAATCCTCGACGCTCTATGCGACAAATATCCGCCATATGCTGCATGATCTGACGCCACAGAAAGATGGTGTCATCAATCATAACATGGAAGATGATGTCATCCGTGGCGCGACAGTGACCCATGAGGGGGCAATCACGTTCCCGCCGCCGCCACCCAAGGTAAAGGCCATTGCGGCAAAGCCGAAGGAAAAGGTCAAGGAACTGACGGCGGAGGAAAAGCGCGCGAATGAAATCGCGGCCTTTAAGGCGCAGACGACAACACAGGTCGCGCTTCTGGCCGGTGGTGCAGCGTTTGTGCTGGCTGTCGGTCTGGTTGCGCCTGAATCTTTCATGCGCAATTTCATCATTTTCGTGCTAGCGGTCTTCGTTGGCTTCCAGGTGATCTGGAAAGTGTCTCATTCGCTGCACACCCCCCTTATGGCCGTGACCAACGCGATTTCCTCGATCATTATCGTGGGCGCATTGTTGCAGATCGGGTCCAGCTCGGTCCTGATCACGCTTCTGGCGGCGCTCGCCTTGCTGATGGCGGCGGTGAATATCTTTGGTGGCTTCATGGTAACACGGCGCATGCTCGCCATGTTCCAGAAGTCCTGACGGCAGGAGGAATAAGAGATGGATTTCGGTTTTACAGTTGCGGCCTATGCGGTTGCGACAGTTCTCTTTGTCCTGTCGCTTGGCGGTCTGTCAGGGCAGGAAAGCGCCAAGCGCGCTATCTGGTACGGCATTGCAGGTATGACTGTGGCCGTGCTGGCCATGCTGGTCGGTCCCGGCTCTGGCTTGTGGGGGCTGACACTTGTGCTGATCGCCATCGGTGGCGTGGTCGGCTGGCAGTTGGCAACACGCGTACAGATGACGCAGATGCCCGAGCTTGTGGCCTTCATGCACTCGCTGGTCGGTTTGGCCGCCGTGTTGGTCGGCTTCAACGCGCATCTGGAGATCGACCGCGTTGCCGCGGCCTTTGCCAGCGCAGAGCTGCCCTTTCCACAACCTGCCGGGCTGATGTCAGTTCCTGCCTATGAATTGTGGCTGAGCCTGTCCAATTTCGCAGCCATCATCGGCAAGAAAACAGCCGTCGAAGTAACGATCCTGCGTGTGGAATTGATGATCGGGATCTGGATCGGGGCTGTAACCTTTACCGGCTCGATCATTGCCTATGGCAAACTTGCCGGTCGAGTGGATACAAGCGCAAAACAACTACCTGGCGGGCATATGCTGAATGCAGCCGCAGCGGTCGCGTCAGTTGTGTTCGCAGGCTTGTATCTTGCCTTTGCCGAAAGTGCAGGCGCGTCAATTTTCATGCTGATCGTGCTGACTGCCCTGGCCCTGTTCATTGGCTATCACCTGATCATGGGAATTGGCGGGGCTGACATGCCGGTCGTGGTGTCCATGCTCAACAGCTATTCAGGCTGGGCAGCCGCAGCTATCGGTTTCAGCCTTGGCAATGAATTGCTGATCGTGGTGGGCGCGCTGGTCGGGTCTTCTGGTGCGATCCTGTCCTATATCATGTGCAAGGCGATGAATCGCAGCTTTATCAGCGTCATTCTTGGTGGTTTCGGCGGCACTTCTGGTCCGCAGATGGAAGTCGAGGGCGAACAGATCGCGATCAACGCCGATGGCGTGGCGACTGCGCTGAACGAGGCCGATAGCGTGATTATCGTTCCGGGCTATGGGATGGCTGTCGCGCAGGCGCAGCAAAGCGTGTCGGAACTGACCCGCAAACTGCGCGCCAAGGGCAAGAATGTGCGTTTTGCCATTCACCCTGTGGCAGGGCGCTTGCCGGGCCATATGAACGTGCTGCTGGCCGAGGCCAAGGTGCCTTATGACATCGTGCTGGAGATGGACGAGATCAACGAGGACTTCCCCTCCACAGATGTGGTGATCGTCATCGGTTCGAATGACATCGTGAACCCCGCCGCACAGGAAGACCCCAACAGCCCCATCGCTGGGATGCCAGTGCTGGAAGTGTGGAAGGCGAAACAGGTGTTCGTCTCGAAGCGCGGGCAGGGGACGGGCTATTCGGGTATCGAGAACCCGCTGTTCTACAAAGACAACACCCGCATGTTCTACGGCGATGCGAAAGCATCTGTCGACAGCCTGCTGCCGCTGATTGACTAAGCAGCCCAACGAGATGACAAACTTAACCCGCCCCGGTTTCCGGGGCGGGTTTATTTTTTGCATCTGCACCTGTCCTGTTGCACAATTACAAGTGTGCAATTGCATATCACAATCAGACTTTCATTCGCTGCGATGCAGAATATGTTTTTCTGTATCTAGCTAATAAGGCAGCCAATCAGATGAAGCCGATCGAGGACCACCCCGAGCGCTACACACTTGTGAACGAATTGCACGCACGCCCCGCGCCAAAAGTGACGGCCCCGGGGGTTGCAGTGTTCCTTGCAATAAAGCCAGCGCGCGACGCATCGAGGCGGGACAGGGGGGCGGACCGTAAACATCTGCTGTCATTGCTGGACCGGCATGGGGCGGGCCACCCGTCGCCGGGGGCGACGCATCACTCAGCAGAATTGGGCCGCCATCACCTGAAATGGGAAAGCCATACGGAATTTGTAACCTACACGACTTTCGAACAAGGTGTCGCGGAACGTTCTTTTGATCCGTCCGCCTTTGATGTGTTTCCAGAAGCATGGCTCAAAGATGCGCCGGGAACGCGGCTGACTTCGATTCTGTTCCAGATCGAGGTGATGAGCGATGACCCGGCTGAAATGAATGAGAAACTGCTGGATTGGTTTGTCCCCGAAAGTCTGGCGGCGTCTTACGTGCTGGATGAAACGGCCATTATCGCCAGCGACTTTCGCATAGATCGCGCGGGTCATATCCGTATGGCGGTGTTCGTAAAACCGGGCACAGGGGGGCGGCGTGTGGGGCGCATCTTGCAGCGCCTGTGCGAGATCGAGACATACAAGACCATTTCGATGTTGGGTTTGTTGCGCGCGCGCGACCTCTCGCCGCAAATGTCCGCGCTTGATGATGAACTTTCGCGGATCACCCATGCGATGATGGAACCTGACAGCCGTTCGGAAGAAACGCTGGATGCGCTGTTGCACATCTCGTCCGAGTTGGAAAACATGATGGTGGTGAATTCCTTTCGTTTCGGGGCCACGGGCGCCTATGAAGCGCTGGTGCATCAGCGCATCGAAGTCTTGTGCGAAACGCGTTTCAGTGGCCGTCAGACGCTGAGTGAATTCATGAGGCGCCGCTATGATCCGGCGATGCGCACTGTCAAATCCGCCGAAGAACGGCTGAGGAAGATGGCCGAGCGTGCGATGCGCGCGGGTCAGTTGCTGGGAACGCGCGTCGATGTGGAGCGTTCTGCCCAGAACCAGAAACTTCTGGAAAGCATGGATCGCCGTGCTGATTTGCAGTTGCGTTTGCAGAACACGGTCGAGGGGCTGTCTGTTGTTGCCATCAGTTATTATGCGGTGAATCTTGCCAGCTATGTTGCCATGCCAATCATGGAACCATTCGGCATTTCGCGCGGGGTGGCAATGGCTATCCTGGCACCGCTGGTTGTGCTTGGCGTCTGGGGGATGGTGCGGCGCATCAGGCGGCATTTCGACTAGCGCCCGACGGCGTTATGCGCGTTGCTGGGCCTAGTCCTGCGCGCGACGCGTCGCCACGCGGCGTATCGCGTCGGCTACCTCTTCCGGGCGGGCATGGTGCGGCATATGGCCGACATCTTCCAGCCGGGTCAGGTTAACACTTTCAACCTCGGCTTCCAGTCGTTCAGAGTGATATTGCAGGCCAACTGTTGTGTCACTGGTGCCGTGCAGCACTTCTATCGGCATGGTCAGCGCGGGGTACCCCCCCGCCATAGCCTCGACATGGCCTTTCAGGCTGTCGATCTGGTTGGCGTTCAAGCGCAATTGGCCTGAACGCAGGGTCAGGTCCAGGCCCAGATGGTCCAGATACCCTTCTGGCACAGGGTCGGGGGCAAAGACCCCTTCAAGGCTGCGTTCCACCGCGGCGCGGGGCGCAAAGCGCGAGATCAGCGGCAAGACCAGATGCTGCCCCAGTGCAGATGCGCTTAGCCTGTACCAGATGCCCAACTCGCCCGGCCAAGGGTGGGACGCAGGTGCCAGCAAGGTCAGTCCCGCCACGTCATTTGGTGCCCGCAAGGCCCAAGCCAGCGCAACCGCGCCACCGTAGGAGTGACCAAGGATGATCGGATCCTCGATCCCGATTTCCGCAGCCGCTACCCGAAGAATATCGGCTTGCAAGACCGGGCTTTCCGGGCCGCCGAAATCATCCGAAAACCCAAAGCCGGGGCGGTCAAAGGCAATGACGCGAAACTCATCTGCCATGCGGTCGATCAGATCAAAACTGAAATCCCGCGCATTGCCATTGGCGCCGTGGATCATGACCAGATCTGGCCCCTGACCCTGAACTACCGCATGAATGCGGCCTTGCGGCAACTCGATGAATGCCCCTTCTGGTGACGGGTCGGCATGGGCCATGGGGTCCTCCAGTGCAGTCGAACATGCCGCGATGATCGCGGTGCACAGGGCCAGCCCTGAAAGTCTATTTGCCGATATGCGCAAGGTCATAAGGAGTGGTCTGATAAATCTCGTTGATCCAGTTTCCATATAGAAGATGCGCGTGACTTCTCCAACGGTTCAGCGGCACCCTCTCGGGATCGTCATCTGGGTAATAGTTTTGCGGCACATTGATCGGTTTGCCCGCCTCGACATCGCGGTCGTATTCTTCCTTCAAGGTCGTGCTGTCATATTCGAAGTGATTGAACACCATCAGGGCCCGATGTCCGGGGTCAGACACCAGACAGGGGCCAACCTGATCCGAGGCGATCAATGTCTGAAGTGCGGGGACAGCGTCAATCTCGGACTGGCGCATCCCTGTCCAGCGGCTGACCGGGATCAGCAGATCATCGGAGAACCCCCTCAGATAGGGCGAGGCCGGCGCAAGGATGCGGTGACGAAAACAGCCAAACGCCTTGGCATCGAGCATGTGTTTGTTGATCCGGTGGAAATGCCACAGCATCGCCATGCCGCCCCAGCAAACGCCGAATGTCTGGTGAACATGGGTTTGCGTCCATTCGAACACTTCGGTCAATTCGTCCCAATAGGTTACGTCCTGATAGGGCAGATGCTCGATCGGTGCGCCGGTGATGATCAGGCCATCGAAGCGTTCGTCCTTCACGTCCTGAAAGGGGCGGTAGAATTCGGCCATATGTTCGGCGGCGGTATTCTTCGTCTCATGTTCCGACATGCGGATCAGCGAAAACTCGATCTGCAAGGGCGTGGCCCCGATCAGGCGCGCGAATTGCGTTTCTGTCTGGATCTTCTTGGGCATCAGGTTCAACAGCCCGATGCGCAGCGGGCGGATATCCTGCCGTGCGGCGGCCTGTTCGGACATGACCATAACCCCCTCATGGGTCAGCACGTCAAAGGCAGGCAGGGTCTCAGGCAGTTTGATGGGCATTGTTCGTCCTCAGCTTGGCAGCTTTTGAGCAATCAGGGATACGAAGTCATCTGCACCCCGGATCTGCGCGACCTCTTGTGCGCTGACCGACAGCCCCCAGTTGCGGGCCATGGCCGCATAACGTGGCGCGCGATGGGCAAGCGCGCGGGCATAAGTCCAGCGCACAAAGGCGTCAGGGTCTATCTGGTCGGGGCTGTGGCCTGTCTCAAGCTGATACTCTTCCCATGCCGTATGCAGGAATTCGGGTTGGTAATACATGGGCTTGGGCGCGCGGTCGAAGCGGCGGATCAACTCTGCCGTATGGGCGTCAGACCCTTCGATCCAGATTGGCAGCACATGCGCTGAGAGCAAGGTCATCAGCGGGTCTTGCGGGTCATCCGGGCTAATCACCTCGCAGATTGACCCGCCCGTGTCGCAAACGAAATTCGCATAGCCGTAAAGGGCCTGCGCACGTGCGATGAAATGGGGCGTGTCGGACAGCGCGGCAATCTCGGCGGCGCGGTGCTGGTCTTGGCGCTTCATGTAGTCGTCAAAGGGCAGGCCGCCACGCTCGGGGTTGCCGGGCTTGCCCAGATAGGTCGAGAGGGGTGCCAGATTGTCAAAGGTGATGTTCGAACTGATATAGACCGAGTCCGACAGCAGCAATTCGCGCAGCAGCGGCACTTTCATCGCTTCCAGCTTGAAGTTATCGGCGATGTATTCGCCCATATAGCGGGTGCCGATCCGGTAGTCGATCGAGTAATGAAACCACGCGCCCCCCTCGCGCAGCAGGTTTGCCAGATGCGTCTTGCCAAGGCCCGACATGCCAAACAGCATGACATGCTTGCGCGGCGCGTTCATCCAGTCGGTCGCAGTGGGGTAAAGCATGGTGGGCGCATCCTTGATATGTCGGCCTTTGGGTAGCCAGTGGGCCGGGAATGGTCAAGCAGGCATGAAAAAGGCCCTGTCCGCGCAAGGGCGGCAGGGCCTTGGTTTTCTTTGGGTCGTATGACTTAGAAGCTATAGCCAATCCGCAGCCCCGCGCCGATGGCGGAGTTGTTTCTGAATTCGCTGTCAGTTCTTGTTGTCACGCCACCGAGCCGCGAATACTGAACACCACCGCTGATTGTGACCGAGTCCTTGGTGTAGGAAAGGCCCAGACCGATGGAGTTGCGTGTCCCGACAGGCCCCAGATTCCCAGTCGTGCTCCCATTTCCGGTGTCGTGCGCTAGCGAAACCGAACCAGACCAGTTTTCATTGAAACGACGGCCAACACCCAGCGTGTAAGTGGTTGAATTCTTATCGTAACTGACCAGCGTGGGCGCAGTGGGGATGGAATCGTATGCGGTTGGCTGGATCTCAAAATCTTTCCAGTTCACCCAGCGCACAGACCCGAAGACCAACGTATCTTCTGCAACGCCTGTCTGGAATTCGAGATTCACCGATTGCGGCAGGTTGGTTCTGAATGTCGTATCTACAGGAGAGATACTCTCGTCCGCGTCGAATTTATGCTTGATCTTGGAATTGTATGTAAGTGCCACTCTCAGCGCGATTTCAGGCATCTCATAAGCAACCCCGACCAAATAGCCCCATGCCTGATCTGTATTGGTCGACATTTCATATGGTACAGTAGTTAACTCCACTTCTCCCCTAGTCCATGAGGATCGCAAACCTGCATGCGCACTGAATCCATTGCCGAACTGATACCGCATAACGCCCGTCAGCATGGTGTTTTCAACCTTGCCGAGAGAACCTGCGAGAGGCGAGCCAGAAGGGTAGAGAGTATCTGCGCCAAAAGGTTGGTCCAAGATGATCGCATAGGAAAGCTGATCGTTGATGTCACCTTTGAACGAGAGCGATCCGCTATAGAACCTGCGCGTGATATTCCCGGTCGAATCTCCGCCAGCGGCGGCGGGCAATCTGCCACTAACCCGCGGTCGCCCATAGGTCACGCCCAGTTCCAGATAGTTGCCCTCCTGGAACAGGATATTCATTGATTGCGGGTTACGTTCGATGCCGCCTGCGAATGCGGGGCTTGCAACAAGGGCCAGCAGGCCCGGTACCAGATATCTTGACACGGAAAACTCCTCCTTTTTCCGGATACTCCGCATGCGCGGCTCCTCGTGTTACATCTATGGCGCGAGACGCGATGTATTGTCACATCTGACTTGAGGTCAATTAGCGCCCGATTTGCTGATAGTGTTCAAACTGCAACGGTTTCGGTCACTCTGCCAGTGGGCGAATGGTCGTGATCCCCACTGCCCCCCCGCGTGCAAGCTCCGGGTCCAGTGTCATGGGGATATATTCGCCCCTGCGCCACAGATCGCCCAGATCATCGTAGTGGCGTGAAAGCGGGTGTCCTGACTGGCCCGTGGACAGGATGAAGACCGAACTTTCGGGGTCGGCAAAGTCATACACACCGCGATACACTGCGCCATGTACATTTGCGAAGGGTTCAGGGTCGCGACCAGAGGTGCGCCCGCGCATGAGTGTATGATCGCCACCAGATGTTGACTGGCGGATATTTACGAAATGGCGCAGCAGCGGCACCTCGCCCAGCACGGAATGGGTATGGGTGGCCATATGCGCATCCCCCCAGCGCCAGCTTTCGACATTGTCGCCATAGCGTTCTGTCAGGCGCAGAAGGGCTTCATCCAGCGCGGTGATGGCGATTTCCGTGCAGGTTTCGCGGACCGAGGATTGCACGATATTGCACCATTCGCCGGCACCATCCGTGTCGCGGAACACCCGTTCGATAAAGACCGGATCGACATGGGTGAAGCGTTCGGCCAGTGGACCCAGCTCATCGCGGATCAGGCGGGTCTGTAATTCGCGCATCCAGGCGGCGTAGATCAGTGGCTCTGGCAGATGTTCGTTCATTTCGCCGTTCCAGTCGGCCATCAGCCGCAAGGCGCGCTGGCGCAGATGTGCGCGTGTGCCCGCTGGTGCCGCCTCTCCCGAAAACCACAGATCGGCGGCGACCAGGGGCAGAAGCAGGCGCGCGGCAGGGCTGACCGTGTCCAGCTGCGCTTCGATGAAACTGTCGCGCGTGTGCACATTGCGTGTGCGCATCAGATGCAGAAACCGCTCGATGCGCTGGGTATCGCCCCAGTCATGGCTGACATGCAGCGGGAATGGACGATCAAGTATCTTGTTGTTGGTATTGCCAAGAATACCGCTTTCAGGGTCCAGAAATCGCGGATTGGCCGAATAGGGCAGGGTGCCAATCCAGCGGTTTTCACGGCGCCAGCCGGGCGCGGGCATGCGGCCTTGCGTTTCATGTTCAGCACTGCGGCGCGGCATGCGTCCGATGGTTTGCATGGCGACCCGGTCGGGTGTGGCCAGCATCAGGTTTTGCGAAGGGGCCACGAATAACTCGCCCGCCGCCAAAGCGTCTTCGATGCTTTGTGCACGCATCAGGCGCATGGCGGCTGTCATGGTGGTGTCTTCGGCCTCCAGTGCTGTCCAGCCAAGGCTGGCCACATGGCCCGGCGGTGTGACCGCGCCAAGGTCAAACAACCCGCCTGAAAGAACCGGACCATTCTCGGACCAGCGCAGGGTCAGCGTGACCGGGTCTTCATCCTTGATGCGGATTATCGTGCCGCGCGTTTCGAAATCGGCCCAGCCGTCTGGTGTGCGATACTGTGTTGTGTTGTCGGGGTTCAACTCTTCGATAAAAATGTCGCTATCGTCCATGTATGAAGATGTGATCCCCCAGCCCAAGGCTTCGGACCGGCCAGAGAGAATGGCCGGAATGCCCGGAATGCTTGCTCCGATGACCCCGCCGCTGTCCAGTTCAAGCCGCGCCAGATACATCAGCGACGGGGCTGTCAGTTCCAGATGCGGATCATTTGCAAGGATTGCACCGTCGCTTGCTGCGCGTTCCGGGGTGGCGGCAAAACTGTTCGAAGCACCTGCCATCGTAGGTGTCCGGATGGGCGACAGCGGGTCGTGATGGGTTGCTAATTGATAATCAGGTGTCACGTCTGGGAACATGGCCGCATAGTCGGGAAGTGCCGCCACGCCAGAGCCGGGCGCATCGGGCATCAGGTCTTGCAACCTTTCGTTCGGTACAAGCAAAGAGGCGCGCGCGCGCAGCACTTCTTGCGCGATCTGCCCGTTTAGCTGCACCGATAGCAGCTTCAGAATCGCAAGCGAGTCGGCGGGTTGCCACAAGGGCATCTCGGCATTGAACATGAAGAATTCAGGCGCGCCGCGCCCGCGTGCGCGGTCATTGCTCTGGCGCAGCCAGGCATTCACCCCGTCCGCATAGGATTGCAGCGCGGCCTGGGTCTGACTGTCCTGCGCCGCCACCGAGCTTCGCGCCAGTCCGTAAAGGTCCAGCCTGCGCATCAATTCATCGGTTCTCAGTGTTCGCCGTCCGAACATTTCGGATAAGCGCCCTTGGGCTGTGCGCCGCAGCATCTGCATTTGCCACAGCCTGTCTTGCGCATGTGCAAAACCCAAGCCGAAGAACACATCGGTTTCATGTTCAGCAAAGATATGGGGCACGTTGTGGGTGTTACGCACGATCTCTATCTGCCCCTGCACCCCTGAAAGTGTGAAGGATTCAGAGTAATCGGGCAGAGAGCGCGACAGGAAGAAATAGACACTAATCCCAACAAGCACTGACAGCACAGCCAATGTACCGAAAATTCTTAGCAGCCAGCGAAACAATGTGAACATGAGATGAAGGGGGCTTTATATTGACGGTGGGTGTGGCCCTGATAGGTATTGCCCCTGCGACCAAAGCGCAATCACAAGAATTCGAGGGGGGATGCAATGAGTAAACTGGCTTTTCTGGGGCTTGGGGTGATGGGGGGGCCGATGGCGGCGCATCTGGCGAAGGCCGGGCATGAGGTAACTGTCTATAATCGCACAACCTCCAAGGCCGAAGGATGGGTTTCGGCGCATGGCGGCAGCTTTGCCAGCACCCCGCGAGAGGCGGCCGAAGGGGCCGAGTTCGTGATTGCCTGTGTGGGAAATGACGATGATTTGCGCAGCGTGTGTTTGGGCGATGAGGGCGCATTTGCCGCGATGGCGCAGGGAAGCGTCTTTGTCGATCACACGACTGTGTCGGCACAAGTGACGCGCGAGTTATATGCGGTCGCCAAGGCGCAGGGTGTGGGTTATGTCGATGCGCCAGTATCTGGCGGGCAGGCGGGCGCTGAAAACGGGGTTCTGTCGATCATGTGCGGCGGTGATGCGGAGGATTTCGACCGTGCCGCGCCGATCATGGACGCTTATGCGCGGATCGCGCGGCGCATGGGCGAGAGTGGCGCGGGCCAGATTGCCAAGATGATGAACCAGATCTGTATCGCCGGGGCGGTTCAGGGGCTGGCCGAGGCGCTGCATTTTGGCGAGAAGGCCGGTATGGACGGGCGCGCAGTCGTCGAGGTCATCTCTCAAGGGGCGGCGGGGTCCTGGCAGATGCAGAACCGTCATGGCACCATGCTTGATGGCGAGTTCAAACACGGATTTGCAGTGGACTGGATGCGCAAGGATCTTGGGATTTGCCTTGCTGCCGCCGATGAAGTCGGCGCGGCCCTGCCAGTGACAGCGCTTGTGGATCAGTTCTACAAGGAGGTGCAGAATATGGGTGGCGGGCGCTGGGACACCTCTGCCCTGATCGCGCGGCTGCGCAAGCTGGGAGAGTAAGGATGCTGTATACCCTTGACGGGGTCAGTCCGACACTGCCCGCGAATGGCGACTACTGGGTCGCGCCGGGCGCGCATGTGATCGGGCATGTCGTGATTGGCGAAGGCGTGTCGATCTGGTTCAATTGCACCCTGCGCGGCGATAACGAGCCGCTGGTGATCGGTGAGGGCAGCAATATTCAGGAAAACTGTGTATTGCACACCGATATGGGCTACCCGCTGACAATCGGCGCGCAGTGCACGATCGGGCACAAGGCCATGCTGCATGGCTGCACGATTGGTGATGGTTCGCTGATCGGGATGGGGGCGACCGTGTTGAATGGTGCAGTCATTGGCAAAGGCTGCCTGATCGGCGCGGGGGCCTTGGTGACAGAGGGCAAGGTTATTCCCGACGGATCGCTGGTCATGGGGTCTCCGGGGCGTGTTGTGCGTGAATTGAACGCCGAGGCGCAGGCAAAGCTGCTCGCCTCTGCTGCGGGTTACCGGGCCAATATGCAGCGCTTTCGCAAGGGACTGAGTCCGATGGGAGCCACGGGCGCCTAGGTTTTACTGCTTGATACAGGATGCTCCGTGACAGCATTGAGGGGTTTTGCGGACATTCAGTTGCGCGGAGTCGAGGCCGAAGGCCGCCGAGCATCGCCGGGCCGCCCCCACGGCACGGCGATTGGGCTGCCCCCAGCGCAACGATCTGATCTTTCGCGGACTTGGCCAGCATAAACCGCTGTAGAGCAAACCTTGGATCGCCGCACCGCGGCACGACGCTACGCGGCTTTGTACCCAGTGCTTTATATCCGCAAAGTCCCGCAATACTGACCCGTCACATCAAGACGCCACTTTGTGTCAGCTATGGCACACTGGATTACGACCTGACGCCGATTCCCATCTGCATCAGCGTGCGCCGCACAGGGGCCGCCGAATACATCATGTCCAGCATCTTTGCGCGTGCATCGCGCAGCGGCTGGGAATGGATCATGGAAGCGCGGTTCAACATGCCCACCCCGGTCACACGCATTGCAACATCGGGGTAGCGGCGGCGGTTATAGGCCGACAGCATCGCAGGCGTTCCCAGCGTTTCCGGCGTGGCAAGGTCAATCAGCGCCGAAAGATCGGCCAGTGACATGTTCAGCCCTTGTGCGCCGATCGGGGGCACGACATGCGCAGCCTCTGCCATCAAGGCCGTGCGTTCGGCATGGAAGCGTTCTGCGATCTGGCTGATGATCGGCCAGACAGTCAGGCGTGACGCCAGTTTCAACGGACCAAACAGCCCACAAGAGCGGATGTTCATCTCTTCCTCGAAATCTGCGGGTGCAAGCGACTGCAACCGTGCGACCTCGGGTCCGGTTTCCATCCAGACAATGGCAGAGCAGGGCTGTCCATCCCGGTCAGGCAGCGGGACAAATGTGAATGGTCCGCCAGAACGGTGGATCTCGGTCGAAACATTCTCGTGTGGCACTGGGTGCGTCACGGCAAAAGCCAGCGCTTTTTGACCAAAGCGCGTTGTTCGAACGCCGATCCCCAGTGCCTGACGCATGGGCGAGTTGCGCCCGTCAGCGGCGACCAGCAGCCGCGCCTCTACCGTGCTGCCGTCGGTCAGGCCGATCAGCGCCGCCGATTCCCGCGTGGTCAGCCGACGCGTTCCAATGCCGGGTCGGAATGTGACATTCGGCAACTCCGCCAATCTGGCCACACATTCGCGCTTCAGCAGCCAGTTGGGCAGGTTCCATCCGAAGGGCTGGTCGGAAATGTCGGCGGCGTCAAAGGCATGGCTGACGCGTGGCGTTGGGTCTTCGCCGCCTGCATCGACGATCCGCATAACCTGAAGGGGCATGGCATATGCGTCAAACCGTTCCCATAATCCTGCCTTTTGCAGGATGTCGACGGACGGTTGCAGGAAAGCCGTGCTGCGCAAATCAGATCCGGCATCGGATTCGGCCATCACCGGTGGGGTTGGATCGACGCACAGGACTGAATACCCCTGAGTGCCGAAGGCCGCAGCAGCGGTCATGCCCGCTATGCCCCCCCCGGAAACAACCACATCAAACTGCTCTCGCATCGCACCATCCTTCGTAACTTGACAGTAGTCTAGCGCTTGGCGTCGCGGGTGCAATGCTGCACCTGCAATGCAGCGGCAAACCTAGCCAAAAACAATGAAAATCAGCACGATCACCATGCCGATAGCGGCAGGCACCATGACCGAAACCAGTCCGGGCAGGCCCCAGACCATGGTTGCGATGACAAGCACATTCAAAAATACCATCAACCCTGCCCAGATCGGCCAGGGTTCTTCGTCATTGCGCCAGTCGCGCTTTTTTTCGTGATGGTGGGGTGAGTTATCAGTCATCGCGGACATCCTCCGATAATATGTATCGGAGATGTATGATAACTATACCCCGACGACAGGACGGCACAATGTCGCGCGACTGATGCGCGCAGGGGGCGTTTATGCCCTGCGCGCGAGGCAGGTCGCTAGCCGAAAACGATGAAACACAACAGAACCAGCATCGCGAGCGCGGCGGGCACCATGACGACAACGAGGCCCGCAACGCCCATCGTCACCACAGCGGTGACAAGGGTTGCGACCACAAAGAGAATGGCAGCCCAGATCCCCCAAGGTTCATTGGCGAGTGATTTCGGCAAACTGGTTGTTGCGGAAGCTGGTTGGGTTGCTGCGTGTGTCATGATCGTTCCTCCTGAAAACATGAAACCCCGCATAAGGTTTTTCTCGCTGCGTCGCAGCATGACACATTGTCGCGCATCGGACGCTGAAGGAGTGGTGATCAGGGGCGCAGCTTTGACAAGAACGCGGTCAAGTCATTTGTATGATGCTGGATATGCGGTGCATCATGGCGTTCAGGGGCAACATGGACTGTGCGCATCCCCAATTCAAAAGGGGCCGCCAGATTGCGCGGGTCATCCTCGAACATGGCAGCAAGGGCCGGGTCCAGCCCGTCCAACGCAAAGACCTGCGCAAACGCATCCTGTTCCGGCTTGGGGCGGTAGCCTGCATGTTCGACCCCATAGATCGCATCGAACAAACCATTCAGACCGCGCGCCTCGATCACGCGCAAGGCATAATCGGCCGAACCATTGGTGTAGATGATCCTGCGGCCGGGCAGGGCCGCTATCTGGTCGCGCAATTCAACATCGGGGCTAAGGACCGAGAAGTCGATGTCATGGACTTGTTGCATATAGGGCACCGGGTCGATCCCGTGTTCGTGCATCAGCCCGGCCAGAGTCGTGCCATAGTGTTGCCAATAGGTTTTTCGCAGATGGTTGGCTTCTGACTGTGTGACGCCAAGCGCGTCCATCACATAGCTGACCATCTTGACCTCTATCTGGTCAAAAAGGCGCATTTGAGGGGGGTAAAGTGTGTTGTCCAGATCAAAGACCCAGTCACGCACATCTGTAAAACATTCTGCTGGCATGGCGGGAACATTATTCGGAAAATGTG
Source organism: Roseinatronobacter bogoriensis DSM 18756 (assembly GCF_004366635.1). Classification (GTDB taxonomy): domain Bacteria; phylum Pseudomonadota; class Alphaproteobacteria; order Rhodobacterales; family Rhodobacteraceae; genus Roseinatronobacter; species Roseinatronobacter bogoriensis. Next base: position 238,124 of record NZ_SORN01000004.1, read on the forward strand.
AAAGAGCAAGGCACAAGGGCTTGTCATCAGGCGCGATCCCGTCTTTTGTAACCAAAAAAACAATGAGTATGACATGACAGAGACGAAACCCATGAAAGATGCCTATTCGCTGATCCTTGAGGCGATTGATCTGGGCACATACAAACCCGGTGACCGGCTTGTGGAATCAGAACTGGCAGAGCGTTTCGGGGTTTCGCGCACTCCGATCCGAGAGGCGCTGCAACGGCTGGAGACACAATCCCTTCTGACTCGTGATGGCCGCTCGTTGATTGTGGCCTCGCTCGATCACAACCAGTTGGCGGAACTCTATGTCGTCCGGTCAGAGTTGGAAGGGCTCGCTGCACGATTGGCGGCACGCCATGCGACACAAGAAGAAGTGCGCCTGTTGCGCGGTATGATCGAAGAAGATCGTGCGCTGATAGATGATCCTCAGGCACTCAGCCGTGCCAACAAACGATTTCATAAACAGATCCACCTTGCGTCACATAACCGCTATCTGGTGCAGCAGCTTGATCTTGTGCATCGGTCGATGGCGCTGCTTGCCACCACTTCGCTATCTTTTGAAGGGCGCGGGCTTCAGACCCTTGAAGAACATCACCGGATCGTAGAGGCGATCGCCGCAGGGGACGGCGACCGCGCTTATGAAGCGCTGAAGCAGCATATCTCACTGGCTTTTGAAACGCGCCTGCGTCAGGATTCGATGGCGGAAGCGCGCTTTTCTGTCTGAGGATCAGAGCACCTCGTCAAGAAATTCCAGCAAAGCAGCTTCTGCCTTGGCGTTGGCATCCGGATCCCAGTCATTGGACCCTTCAACCGTGAAGGAGTGCCGCGCGCCACCGAATATGCGCGATTCATGCGCAACCCCTGCTTCGCGCAACTCGTCCATCAGGGCTGCCAGATCCGCCATGCCAGAGACGGGATCGGCAGAGCCATGCAGGACCAGCACCGGCCCTTGCGTCGCGCTGTAATCCTGACCTTCGGGCGCACCAAGCCCACCGTGGAAGCTGACAAAGCCCGCCATGTCGAAACCTGCACGCGCCCCTTCCAGCGCTGCGGCCCCGCCGAAGCAATAGCCTGTCAGCACCATCTGATCTGGCACATTCTCCAATGCGCCGGCGGCTTCTGCCCCGGCTGCGATCCGCGCGCGAAATTCGTCCCGGTCGCCATAAAGTGCGCCGGTTTCGCGGCGGTAATCATCAATCCCGTCCAGCACGGCATCGCGCCCGAACAGATCCAGCGCGACCCCGACAAAGCCTGCTTCGGCCATCGCATCGGCGCGTGCGATTTCATGGTCGTTCAGCCCGTCCCAATCATGCACGATAAGAACCGTTCCGCGTGCCTCGCCTTCTGGCATTGCAACATAGCCCTCGAACACAGTTTCGCCGACGGTGTATTCGAAATTCTCGGCCATTGCCGGGGCTGCGACCAGAAAGGTGCATGTGGCGAGAAATGTAGCATGTGACATTTTCATTGGTTTTCCCTCCTGTAGTCGCCCACAAGATAGCGCTGCCTTGAAAATGCCAAGGGCATCCGGCTCAGGTTAGCTTTTGCTTGACCAGCCCGCCTGCCTTGCCGAAATCCATTTGTCCTGCATAATCCGCTTTCAGCGCGGCCATGACCTTGCCAATATCGCGCACAGAACTGGCGCCGGTTTGCGCGACAGCTTTCTCGATAGCGGCTGTGACTTCATCATCGCTCAATTGTCGCGGCAGGAAGCTTTCGATCACTGCAATTTCTGCGGTTTCTTTCTCCGCCAGGTCCAGCCGCGCGGCTTCTTCATAGGCGCGGGCCGAATCACGGCGCTGTTTGACCATACGGGTCAAGACGGCGGTCAGGTCGGCATCCGTCAATTCGCTGACGCCCTGATCCCCGCGCGCCGCAATTTCGCGGTCCTTTATGGCGGCATTGACCAGCCGCAGCGTGGCCAGCCGCTCACTATCCCGCGCTTTCATCGCGGTCTTGAGTTCGCTTGAAATCTTGTCACGCAAGGACATCTGGTCGCTCCTGTCAGCACGAATGTTCAAGCATTGCAGACTACAGCCCTGCGCAGAGCGCAGCAAGCACCGATAGCGCCGCATGATATTTGGCAGAACAATGCGCCGAGAGGCCGGTTCGCCTTGATTCTCTCTCGCGCGCGCCTTAGAGGTGCGCGCAAATCCGAACAGACGGAGACGCGCCATGTCTGCCCAGACTTCCAAGCCCACTGCGTGCCTTGCCCTGGCCGATGGGACCATCTTTTACGGCCGAGGTTTCGGCGCAACTGGAGAGACAGTGGCCGAGTTGTGCTTTAACACCGCCATGACCGGCTATCAGGAGATCATGACCGATCCGTCCTATGCCGGACAGATCGTGACTTTCACCTTCCCGCATATCGGCAATGTCGGCGTAAACCCGGATGACGACGAAACGCAGGACCCCGTCGCCGCTGGCATGGTGGTGAAGTGGGACCCGACAGTTCCGTCAAACTGGCGCGCGGCTGAGGATCTGGTGAGCTGGCTGAGCAAACGCGGCCGCATCTGTATTGGCGGGATCGATACCCGCCGCTTGACGCGGGCCATTCGCCAGCAGGGCGCGCCGCATGTGGCGCTTGCGCATGACCCGGATGGGAATTTCGACATAGAGGCGCTGGTCGCAAAGGCACGCGCATGGAAAGGGCTTGTCGGGCTGGATCTGGCGCGTGATGTGACCTGTGCGCAGTCCTATCGTTGGGATGAGATGCGTTGGGCATGGCCTGAGGGATATACCCGCCAGACTGCGCCCGTGCACAAGGTCGTTGCAATTGATTATGGCGCAAAGCGCAACATTTTGCGCTGCCTTGCTTCCGCTGGGTGTGATGTGACCGTATTACCAGCGACCGCCACCGCCGAAGATGTGCTGGCGCTGAACCCCGATGGCGTTTTCCTGTCAAACGGCCCGGGGGACCCGGCGGCAACGGGCGAATATGCTGTGCCTATGATCCGCGATGTTCTAGCCGCAGACCTGCCTGTTTTCGGCATCTGCCTTGGGCATCAGATGCTGGCGCTGGCGCTAGGGGCGCAGACCATCAAGATGAATCACGGCCATCATGGCGCGAACCATCCGGTCAAGGATCACGACACCGGCAAGGTCGAGATCACTTCGATGAACCACGGATTCGCGGTGGACAGCCAGTCCCTGCCTAAAAATGTGATAGAGACGCATACGTCCCTGTTCGACGGGTCGAATTGCGGCATCAGGATGACGGATCGCCCGGTCTTCTCTGTCCAGCACCACCCAGAGGCCAGCCCCGGCCCTCAGGACAGCTTCTATCTGTTCGAGCGTTTTGCTGCGTCAATGGCCGCGCGCAAGTCCGAAGGGTGATCTTCACCTGACCGGAGCGGACCAAGGCTGTTTTGAACTGTGCAGGCGGGCCGACAAGCCCGACCCGCTTGTGCATTGAGCACACACAAGAATATTTTGTGTGCTGCGCCAAATGCCTGTTGGCAGGGCCTCAAGACTGACTTAGTGTGAGAGTAGTCACAAGAGGATCAGGACGCCCGATCATGGCCAGATCCCAAATTGGGGTGCAGACACAGTTTTCCCGCCCAGTGCGCCAGATCGTGATGATGCTTGTCGTCCTCGCGCTTGTTGCGGTTGGGACATGGTTTGCGCTGCCAGCAGTCTCAGGAATTTTCCTCGCCAATGTCTGGCTGAACGGTTTCATCTTCTTTGTTTTTATCGTGGGGGTCTTTGCCACGTTCTGGCAGCTCATCCAGCTAAACCGCTCGATCATCTGGATCGAGGGGTTTGCGGCGGGCACCCCTGGACACGAAGCGACCGTTCCGCCTGCCTTGCTGGTGCCGTTGGCGGCATTGCTGCGGGGGCGCGGGCGTGGCAGTCAGATCGGGTCCAGCTCTGCATCCTCCATTCTGGATTCAGTGGCGACACGGCTGGACGAGTTGCGCGACATAACGCGCTATATCATCTCACTTCTGATCTTTCTGGGTCTGTTGGGTACATTTTACGGCTTGGCAACGACCGTGCCCGCCGTGGTGGACACGATCCGTTCGCTTGCGCCGGAAGACAATGAAACCGGCATTCAGGTTTTCGATAACCTGATGACCGGGCTTGAAGCGCAGCTTGGCGGCATGGGCACGGCGTTTTCTTCGTCGCTGCTGGGCCTTGCCGGCTCGCTGGTTGTTGGGATGCTGGAATTGTTCGCTGGTCATGGGCAGAACCGCTTTTACCGGCAACTGGAAGAATGGCTCAGCTCGATCACGCGTCTTGGTGTTGTCGGCGATCAGGAACACGGCGCAGATACGGGGGCCATGGTTCAGGTCATGGATGGCATGATCGAACAAATGGCGGCGATGTATCGTCATCAGGTGATCGCCGATCAGGAACGTGCTCAGTTGGATCAGGCTTTGGGGGGGCTGGCGGAAGCGATTGACCGGCTTTCAACAGGGGGGGGCGACGCGTCGCGATCGTCCGACAATGCACTGATACACGCGATGGAACGGATCATTGCGGGGCAGGATGCGTTGTTACATGAAATGCGCCTGCATGCGGATGACAATGGCCCCTCTGCGCAAGCCGAAATGCGCCTGCGGTTGCGCAATATAGACGGCCAGTTGCTGCGCATCGCCGAAGAGGTTTCGGCGGGACGTGTTGAAACGACCGCCGATCTGCGGGCGGATTTGTCGTCTTTGACTGTCGCTGTCCGGCAATTGTCACGCTCTGGGTTCAGTGCGCGCCGGGATGGAGAGTAAGCGATGGCGCTGGCGCGCAGATCAGGGCAGCGGCGCGATGTAAGTGGGGCCATCTGGCCCGGCTTCGTCGATGCGATGACCGCGCTTTTACTGGTGCTGATGTTTGTGCTGTCGATCTTCATGATCGTGCAATTTGTGCTGCGCGACACGATTACCGCACAAGATACCCAGCTTGAGGGGCTTTCTGCCGAAGTCGCTTCGCTTGCCGATGCCTTGGGCCTGTCGCGTGCACGCGTGGCCACTTTGGAAGGCGAGGTCGGCGCCTTGTCCAGCGATCTGGAGCAGGCGCGCGCGCTGGCTGCTGCGCAAATGGCGCAGGTTTCTAGCTTAACTGACGATCTGGCTGCGCGCGAGCAGGCGCTTGATGCAGCACAGGCCCGGATCACAGATTTTGAAGCACAGGTTGCAGCGTTGATTTCATCGCGCGATGCCGCTGTCGCACGTGGCGATGCCCTAAGCACGGATCTGGCCGAACTGGAAGCCGCGCAAGACCAGCTTTTGTCAGAACGGGACGCGATGGCGCTGGCATTGGCGTCGCTGCGTGAAGAGATGGACGCCGAGGCCGAGGCCGCGCGCCTTGCTGCTGCGCGCGCCGAAGCGGTCGAGGCTGCGCTGGCGCAGATGCAGGCCGACACCGCATCACAAGAAGCAACGCTTGCCCAGCTTGCCGCACAGCTTTCGGCGGCCGAAGAGCGGGTGCAGGATCAGGCGCGGGTTGAGGCTGAACTGCGCAGTGATCTTGACGCGGCTGCAAATGTCGCTTTGGTCGAACGTGCAGCGGCGGAAGCCTTGCGCGCAAGGCTTGCCGGGGTGGAGGCAGAGTTGAGTGCGGAGGAGCGCCGCCGCCTGGCCGATGCCGCTGCGGCAGAAGCGCTGCGCGCGCGCCTGGAAGATGCAGATGCCGAATTGACCGCTATGACGCTTGCCTTGGAGGAGCAACGCCGCCGCGCCGAGGAGACGCTGACCTTGCTGGCCGCCGCACGGGAGGGGCAGGCCGAAGCAGAAGCCGCGCTTGAAGCCGAAATATCGGAGCGAGAGCGCCTTGCCGCGCTGCGCGCCATGGCGGAACAAAGCCTGTCAGAACGGGATGCGCAATCACTGGCAGATCAACGCAGGCTAGAGGTTCTGAACCAGCAGGTCGCCGCTTTGCGGGGGCAGGTGGGCAGCTTGCAGGATTTGCTGGGTGATGTCCGCGCCCGCGAAGAGGCCGCGCAAACCCAGATTGAAAGCCTTGGTTCGGATTTGAATGTGGCCTTGGCACAATTGGCCGTCGAACAGCGCGCGCGCGCAAATCTGGAAGCCGCCGAGCGCGAGCGGCTGGAGCGGTTCCAGTCAGAATTCTTTGGCCGCTTGCGCGATGTGCTTGAAGGGCGGGACGAGATCGAGATTGTGGGCGACAGGTTCGTTTTCTCCTCCGAGGTGCTGTTTCAGCTAGGGTCTGCCACGCTTGCACCTGCGGGGCAGGCGCAGATTGCCAATGTCGTCAATGTCTTGCGCGAGGTGTCTGATAGTATCCCCCCGGAAATTGACTGGATCCTTCGGGTGGACGGACATACTGACGACATCCCGCTTGGGCCGGGGGCGGAATGGCGCGACAACTGGGCACTTAGCCAGGCGCGTGCATTGTCGGTTGTGCGGTTCATGACCGACCAGTTGGGGTTCGATCCGCGCAGGCTGGCAGCAACAGGGTTCGGGGAATACCGCCCGGTCGATACTGCGGACACGCCAGAGGCCCGTGCGCGCAACCGCCGGATCGAGTTGAAGCTGACGGAACGCTGAACCATCATCGCGCGGCGCAGGAGTCTGGCGCAAGGGCAGGGCCCTATTTGCAAAGTCCACACAATAGACACTCAAGGATAACCCAGAAGACCAGCCATGTGCGCGCTATCACCAAGGCTGATACCCTCTCATTCATGTGATGCTCTTGCGTCAGAGAGAGGAAGGCACTAGGCAAGGCGCGTCACATAAACGATCCGGAGATCACGAATGGCCAGACCCAGAATTGCACTGATCGGTGCGGGACAGATTGGCGGCACGCTTGCCCATCTTGCCGCGATCAAGGAACTTGGCGATGTTATCCTGTTTGACATTGCCGAAGGCACACCACAGGGCAAGGCGCTCGATATTGCTGAATCCGGCCCTTCCGAGGGGTTTGACGGCAGTTTCAAAGGCACCAATGATTACGCCGATATCGCGGGTGCGGATGTCTGCATCGTTACCGCCGGTGTCCCGCGCAAGCCGGGGATGAGCCGCGATGACCTGTTGGGCATCAACCTGAAGGTCATGAAATCCGTGGGCGAAGGCATTGCAGCACATGCACCGAATGCCTTTGTGATCTGCATCACCAACCCGCTGGATGCAATGGTCTGGGCGCTGCGCGAGTTTTCGGGCCTGCCGCATAACAAGGTTGTCGGCATGGCGGGCGTGCTTGATTCGGCACGTTTCCGTCATTTCCTGAGCCTTGAGTTTAAAGTGTCGATGCGTGATGTCACGGCATTCGTTCTGGGCGGGCATGGCGACACGATGGTGCCGCTTGTGCGTTACTCGACCGTTGCAGGCATTCCGCTGCCAGACCTGATCGAGATGGGCTGGACCAGCCAGGACAAGCTTGATGCGATCGTACAGCGCACGCGCGATGGCGGGGCAGAGATTGTGGGCCTGTTGAAAACGGGTTCTGCGTTTTATGCACCGGCAACCAGCGCGATTGAAATGGCAGAGGCCTATTTGAAAGACCAGCGTCGCTTGCTGCCCTGCGCGGCCTATTGCGACGGAGAGTTCGGCCTGAAAGGCATGTATGTCGGCGTGCCCACGATCATCGGCGCCAACGGGATTGAAAAGGTCATCGACATCAAGCTGACGAAGGACGAGCAGGTCATGTTCGACAAGTCGGTTGATGCCGTTCGTGGCCTTGTGGAGGCTTGCAAGGGCATTGATCCCAGCTTGGCCTAAGCCGTCAGGCGGATATTCGTATCAAAAGGTCGCGCGACAGCGCGGCCTTTTTTATAGGATATGTCGGGTTCTTCCCTTGTTCTTAGACCAGTTCTTAATGTTGGCGAAAAATGTGATCACACGTTTCAAAACTGTGATCACAAAGTTCCGATTTTACCTGAATTCACTTATTTTACAGAAGTTTTTCATTGTTTTTCGTACTGAATCTGCGATGCACGGACAGACAACAGCAGATATGGGACAGTTTCATGAACATTCATGAGTATCAGGCAAAAGGGCTTCTGCGCTCTTACGGTGTGCCTGTTTCGGACGGGCGCATTGTTTTCAAGGCCGAAGAGGCAAAAAGCGCCGCAGGCGAGATGGATGGCCCGCTTTGGGTGGTCAAGGCGCAGATCCACGCCGGTGGGCGCGGTAAGGGCAGCTTCAAAGAAGCCTCTGCCGGCGAAAAGGGCGGCGTTCGTCTGGCCAAGTCTGTCGGTGAAGCCGAAGAACACGCCAAGCAGATGCTGGGCCGCACATTGGTTACGCATCAGACCGGACCGGCTGGCAAGCAGGTCAACCGCATCTACATCGAAGATGGCTCGGATATTGAGCGCGAGTTGTATCTGGCACTTCTGGTCGACCGCGTCAGCAGCCGCATCAGCTTTGTCGTATCCACCGAAGGCGGCATGGATATCGAAGAAGTCGCGGCGAACACGCCCGAAAAGATCCTGTCTTTCAGCGTTGATCCGGTTACCGGCATTCAGGGCTTCCACGGTCGCCGCGTCGCATTCGCGCTGGGGCTGGAAGGCAAGCAGGTCAAGCAATGCGTCGATCTGGTCAGCAAGCTCTATAAACTGTTCATCGAGCGCGACGCCGAAATGGTCGAGATCAATCCGCTGATTGTGACCGACAAGGGCGATTTGAAATGCCTTGATGCCAAGATGGGCTTCGACTCAAACGCGCTCTATCGCCAGCCCGACATTCTGGCGCTGCGCGACGAGACGGAAGAAGACCCCAAGGAACTTGCTGCCAGCAAATATGACCTGAACTACATCGCGCTGGATGGCGAGATTGGCTGCATGGTCAATGGTGCCGGTCTGGCAATGGCGACGATGGATATCATCAAGCTTTATGGCGCGGAACCTGCCAACTTTCTGGACGTTGGGGGTGGGGCGACCAAGGAAAAAGTGACCGAGGCCTTCAAGATCATCACCTCTGATCCGAATGTAAAAGGCATTCTGGTCAATATTTTCGGTGGCATCATGCGCTGCGACATCATCGCCGAAGGTGTGATTGCCGCGGTCAAGGAGGTTGGGCTTCAGGTTCCGCTTGTCGTCCGTCTGGAAGGCACGAATGTCGAGAAGGGTAAGGAAATCATCGCTGGTTCTGGTCTGAATGTGATCGCTGCTGACAACCTGTCGGATGCAGCAGAGAAAATCGTCAAAGCGGTGAAGGGGTAAGTTCGATGGCTGTTCTTGTTGATAAAAATACCAAAGTCATCTGCCAGGGTTTCACCGGCTCGCAGGGCACATTCCATTCCGAGCAGGCGATTGCGTATGGCACGCAAATGGTTGGCGGCGTGACGCCGGGCAAGGGTGGTCAGACCCATCTGGACCTGCCGGTGTTCGACTCGGTGCACGAAGCCAAGTCAAAAACCGAGGCGAATGCCAGCGTGATTTATGTGCCGCCGCCCTTCGCGGCTGATTCGATCCTTGAGGCGATTGATGCCGAGATGGAATTGATCGTGTGCATCACCGAAGGCATTCCGGTGCTGGACATGATGCGCGTCAAGCGCGCCCTTGAAGGAAGCAAATCGGTTCTGATCGGTCCCAACTGCCCCGGCGTCATCACGCCAGATGCCTGCAAGATCGGCATCATGCCCGGCCATATTCACCGTCGCGGTTCCGTCGGGGTGGTGTCACGTTCCGGGACGTTGACCTATGAGGCAGTTAAACAGACAACTGATGTAGGCCTTGGCCAGTCCACATGTGTGGGCATTGGCGGCGACCCGATCAAGGGTACTGAGCATCTGGATGTTCTGGAATGGTTCCTTGCCGATGATGAAACGCATTCGATCATCATGATCGGAGAAATTGGCGGCAGTGCCGAAGAAGAAGCCGCGCAATTCCTGAAGGATGAAGCTGCACGCGGCCGCAAGAAACCGGTTGCAGGCTTTATTGCCGGGCGCACGGCCCCTCCGGGGCGGCGCATGGGCCATGCCGGCGCAATCGTCGCTGGCGGCAAGGGCGGCGCAGAAGACAAGATCGAAGCGATGAAAAGCGCCGGAATCGTTGTCGCGGATAGTCCGGCGGGCCTGGGTGAGGCCGTTCTCAAGGCGATTGGTAAATAGTATCTGGTGTCCGCAGGAAAGGCACAGTCATGACTTTCACAGCAGCCGTGAGGCGCGGTTTTGAGAACACACTGAAATTTTCGGGGCGCTCACGCCGCCCCGAATACTGGTGGTTCTTCCTCTTTGTCTTTGTGGGGGCATTCGTGCTGTCGCTGGTTCAGATGGTGATGGGCATGACGGGCGACTGGCTGGTGCGATTGTTCCAGTTGGTCGTCTTCGTGCCGTTCCTTGCGGTGGGCTGGCGCAGATTACAGGACACGGGCCGGCCAGGTTGGTATCTGTTGGTTCCCAGCGCGATTGTTGTCATCTCGTCCATCATGGTGGGCAGCCTCTCTGCAAGTATGATGCAGGGGGGCTTTGGTGCCATGATGCAGGGCGGGCCTGCAAACGGGATGCCGATGGGCGTCCAGCCGGGACAGCCTGCCTTGATCATGCTGCTGGCCGTTGCGCAATTCGTGGCGGGTGTTGTTATCATCTGGTGGATGACCCGCCCCAGCCAGCGCGGCGAGAACCGTTTCGGCCCTGAGCCGCGCGTCAAATAGCTTAGATTTAACCCTCAAGTGCCACAGAGGTGCTCTTATGAACGACCATAGCCCGAACGAACAGATGCATGGCGAGACCTTTCTTGAAGGTCAGAATGCCGCATATGTCGAAGCCTTGCAGGCTCGTCACGCGGCAGACCCTGCGTCAGTGGATGATGTCTGGGCGGATTACTTTCGCACATTGGGCGAAGGGGCGCAGGATGCGCAGCGCGCGGCGAGTGGCCCTAGCTGGGCGCGCAAGGACTGGCCGCCGCAGCCGAAGGACGATCTGACATCGGCCCTGACGGGTGAATGGCCGACTGCTGCGCCCGTGGTTGAGACGAAAGCCGCGGCTGAGAAGATTACCGCCAAGGCGGCGGCGCAAGGTGTAACCCTGACGACAGAGCAAGTGCGCGCCGCAGTGATTGACAGTTTGCGTGCGTTGATGATCATTCGCGCTTACCGGATTCGGGGGCATCTGGTCGCTGATCTGGACCCGCTAGGAATGCGCAAGGAAGAACCGCACCCCGAATTGGACCCGCGGTCTTACGGGTTTACCGAAGCGGATATGGACCGCCCCATTTTCATTGATAATGTGCTGGGGCTGGAAGTTGCCAGTCTGCGCCAGATTATCGACATCTTGCAGCGCACCTATTGCGGGACATTCGCGCTGCAATTCATGCATATCTCGGACCCCGAACAGGTGGCTTGGCTCAAGGAGCGGATCGAAGGTCTGGGCAAAGAGATTCAGTTCACCAAGAACGGACGCCGCGCCATTCTCAACAAGATGGTCGAGGCCGAAGGGTTCGAGAAGTTCCTGCATGTGAAATACATGGGAACCAAGCGCTTCGGTCTGGATGGAGGCGAGGCGACCATCCCTGCGATGGAGCAGATCATCAAGCGCGGCGGTGCACTTGGCCTGAAGGAAGTCGCCATCGGGATGCCGCATCGTGGCCGGTTGAACATTCTGGCCAATGTGATGGGCAAGCCCTATCGCGCCATTTTCAACGAGTTTCAGGGCGGCAGCTTCAAGCCGGAGGATGTCGATGGTTCGGGTGATGTGAAATACCATCTGGGTGCGTCATCCGACCGCGAGTTTGATGGCAACACCGTGCACCTTTCCTTGACGGCCAACCCGTCGCATCTTGAAGCGGTTAATCCGGTCGTTCTGGGCAAGGTCCGCGCGAAACAGGACCAGATGAACGATGCAGAGCGTCGTCAGGTCGTGGCGGTGCTGCTGCATGGGGATGCCGCCTTTGCAGGGCAAGGTGTTGTGGCCGAAGGCTTTGGCCTGTCTGGCCTGCGTGGCCATCGCACAGGCGGCACGATCCATATCATTGTGAACAACCAGATCGGCTTTACCACGGCACCGCATTTCTCGCGCTCGTCGCCCTATCCGACCGATATTGCGCTGATGGTTGAGGCGCCGATCTTCCATGTGAATGGGGATGATCCGGAAGCGGTTGTTCATGCCGCAAAGGTGGCGACCGAATTCCGGCAGAAGTTCCTGAAAGACGTGGTGATCGACATCTTCTGCTACCGCCGCTTCGGGCATAATGAGGGGGATGAACCGATGTTCACCAACCCCGCCATGTATACCCGGATCAAGAAGCATAAATCGACACTGCAACTCTATACCGAGCGCCTCGTTGCGGACGGGCTGATCCCCGAGGGCGAAATCGAGGATATGAAGGCCGCCTTTCAGGCATTCCTCAATGATGAATTCGAGGCGGGCAAGACCTATAAACCCAACAAAGCCGATTGGCTGGACGGGCGCTGGTCTCACCTGAACCGGGAAGGCGAAGAGTATCAGCGCGGCGAAACATGGATCTCCAAAGAAGCGCTGGCCGAAGTGGGCGAAGCTCTCTCGCGCTATCCTGAAGGGTTCAACATCCACAAGACCGTGGCCCGGCAGTTGGAAGCCAAGAAAGAGATGTTCGCTTCTGGCAAGGGTTTCGATTGGGCTACAGCAGAGGCCGTGGCCTTTGGCAGCCTTGTGACCGAAGGTTATCCGGTCCGGCTGGCAGGACAGGATTCAACGCGCGGAACCTTCTCGCAGCGTCATTCTGCGTTTGTCGATCAGCAAACCGAAGACCGCTATTACCCGCTGAACAACATCAAAGAGGGGCAGGCCCGCTACGAGGTTATCGACTCGATGCTGTCCGAATATGCGGTGCTTGGGTTTGAATACGGCTATTCGCTTGCCGAACCCAATGCGCTGGTCATGTGGGAAGCGCAGTTTGGTGATTTCGCCAATGGCGCGCAGATCATGTTCGACCAGTTCATTTCCTCGGGCGAGAGCAAATGGTTGCGCATGTCAGGGCTGGTGATGCTTTTGCCGCATGGTTTTGAGGGGCAGGGGCCTGAACACAGCTCTGCCCGACTGGAACGTTTCTTGCAACAATGCGCGCAGGACAACTGGATTGTTGCGAATTGCTCAACTCCGGCCAATTACTTCCATATCCTGCGCCGCCAGATTCACCGCAGTTTCCGTAAGCCGCTGGTGTTGATGACGCCGAAATCACTGCTGCGCCATAAATTGTGTATCTCTGAGGCTGCGGACTTTACCGAAGGGTCAAGTTTCCATCGCGTGCTGTGGGATGATGCACAGAAGGGCAATAGTGACACGCAACTGCAACCTGATGACAAGATCAAGCGCGTGGTCATGTGTTCCGGCAAGGTCTATTTCGACCTTCTGGAAGAACGCGATGCGCGTGGGATCGAGGACATCTATCTGCTGCGCGTCGAACAGTTCTATCCTTTCCCCGCGATGGCCTTGCTCAAAGAACTGGAACGCTTTCCAAATGCGGAAATCATCTGGTGTCAGGAAGAGCCAAAGAATCAGGGCGCGTGGAGTTTCATCGAACCGAATATCGAATGGGTTCTGAATCGGCTGAACGGTGCAACCAAACGTCCGCGCTATATTGGCCGGGCTGCGTCTGCATCTGTCGCGACAGGGCTTGCAAGCCAGCACAAAGCACAACAAGAAGCGCTCGTGAACGAAGCGCTGACAATCGAGGGATAACAGACACATGTCCACCGAAGTTCGAGTACCGACCCTGGGCGAAAGCGTGACCGAAGCCACTGTCGCCACATGGTTCAAAAAGCCCGGCGATGCCGTTGCCGTGGATGAAATGCTGTGCGAGCTGGAAACCGACAAGGTAACGGTCGAAGTGCCATCGCCAGTTGCGGGAACGCTTGGCGAAATCGTGGCGGCGGAAGGCGAGACCGTGGGGGCGGATGCGCTTCTGGCGATGATTTCCGAGCCGGGCAGCTCTGACGCGCCGACACCTGCCGCCCCTGCCAAGGCGGCTTCACCATCTGACAAGACGACGTCCGAGAGCGTTGATGTCATGGTGCCTGCGCTTGGAGAGAGCGTGGCCGAGGCAACCGTGGCAAGCTGGTTCAAGAAACCCGGCGATGCTGTTGCGATGGATGAGATGCTGTGCGAGCTGGAAACCGACAAGGTGTCGGTTGAAGTGCCATCTCCTGCCGCAGGAGTGCTAAGCGAAATCCTGGCCGAGAGTGGCAGCACTGTTTCGGCAGGCGGCAAGCTTGCCGTCATTTCAGGCAGTGCGGACGGGGTAGAAGCCCCGGCACCACAGGCCGCCACCCAAACTTCCGGCGGTGGGCGCGATGTTGAAGATGCGCCTTCGGCGAAGAAATTGATGGCGGAAAAAGGGCTTTCGTCGGATCAGGTAACTGGCACTGGCCGCGATGGGCGTATCATGAAAGAAGACGTCCAGAAGGCCGCGGCGGCCCCAGCGGCTGCGCCGACTGTGCCCACCCCGGCAGCCCAACAGGGCCCGCGCGCCCCGGTGCCCGCCGATGATGCAGCCCGCGAAGAGCGTGTCAAGATGACCCGTCTGCGCCAGACGATCGCCCGTCGCCTGAAGGAAGCGCAGAATACCGCAGCCATGCTCACCACCTATAACGAGGCGGATATGGGCGGCATCATGGAGCTGCGCAACGAATACAAGGACCAGTTCGAAAAGAAGCATGGCGTCAAGATGGGCTTCATGTCTTTCTTCGTGAAGGCCTGCTGCCATGCTTTGATGGAAGTCCCCGAAGTCAATGCCGAGATTGATGGCACGGATGTTGTCTACAAGAATTATGTCCATATGGGTGTCGCCGTGGGCACGCCGAGCGGGCTGGTTGTGCCGGTGCTGCGCGATGCGCATAAGATGGGCTTTGCCGAGATCGAAAAGCGGATCGGTGATTTCGGCAAGCGCGCCCGCGATGGCAAGCTGTCGATGGCAGAAATGCAAGGTGGATCATTCACCATCTCGAATGGCGGTGTTTACGGCTCCCTGATGTCTTCGCCGATCCTGAACCCACCGCAGTCAGGGATTCTCGGGATGCATAAGATTCAGGAGCGCCCGATGGTCGTAAAGGGCCAGATCGTCGCGCGCCCGATGATGTATCTGGCACTCAGCTACGACCACCGTATCGTTGATGGCAAGGGCGCAGTGACATTCCTTGTCCGCGTCAAGGAAGCGTTGGAAGATCCGCGGCGCTTGTTGATGGATTTGTAAGTCATCGTCTTGCAGGATGCGGATAAAACCCGCATCCTGCAATCTGACCTGTCTTGATGCACAGCGGCGAAGGCAAATATGACCCCTGAACTTACTGTCCTGACACTCGCGGCACTATTGCAATTCGTGCAGTTTATTCTGTTTGCTCTGCCTGCCAATCTTGAACTCGGGACGCGCTATACTGGCGGCTCACGCGATTTCCCGCCCGACAAGCCCATGTCGAAACGTACGGCCCGGCTGCAACGCGCGCTTAACAATCATTTCGAAGGGCTTATCCTCTTCGCGATCGCCGCGACAGTGATCAGCATCTCGGGTCAGTCCAGTGTGCTGACAGCCATCTGCGCCTATTCCTATCTCATCGCCCGGATCCTTTACATCCCGGCCTATGCTTATGGCTTGAACCCGTGGCGCTCGATCATCTGGGCGGTCGGGTTTTTGTCCACATTGATCATACTTGTGGTTGCACTTTTCTGATGCTGCTTCATCCTTGTCCAAATATCCTCGGGGGGTGAGGGCCTTTGGGCCCGAGGGGGGCGAAGCGCCCCCTTTCCCCCGCAACTGAAAGGAAATCTTCCATGTCCTATGATGTGATCTTCATCGGCGCTGGCCCCGGCGGCTATGTGGGTGCGATCCGTGCGGCGCAACTCGGGCTGAAGGTCGCTTGCGTCGAAGGGCGCGAGACGCTGGGTGGAACCTGCCTGAATGTAGGCTGCATTCCGTCCAAGGCGCTTCTGCATGCCACCCATCAACTTCATGAGGCAGAGCATAATTTTGACGCGATGGGTTTGACCGGTGCCAAGCCCAAGGTCGATTGGAAGAAAATGCTGGGTTACAAATCGGATGTGATCGGGCAGAACACCAAGGGCATTGAATTCCTGTTCAAGAAGAACAAGGTCGATTGGATCAAAGGATGGGCCAAGGTTCTGTCGCCGGGACGTGTTCAGGTCGGTGAGCAAACCTATGACACCAAGAAAATCGTCATCGCATCTGGTTCGGAATCCAGCCCTTTGAATGGGGTGGACGTGGATGAAAAAATCATCGTCACATCGACTGGTGCGCTGGAGCTGGGCAAGATCCCGAAAAAGCTGATTGTGATCGGCGCAGGAGTGATCGGACTGGAGATGGGCTCTGTCTATGCACGTCTGGGCGCAGAGGTGACTGTGGTTGAGTATCTTGACCGGATTATTCCCGGAAATGATGCCGAAGTGGCCAAAACATTTCAGCGCCTGCTGGCCAAGCAAGGGCTGAATTTTGTGCTTGGCGCGGCGGTGCAATCTGCCACAGCGACCAAAACCAAGGCCAAGGTAACTTACAAGTTGCGCAAGGATGACAGTGAGCAGACGCTCGAAGCAGATACTGTCCTGCTCTCTACGGGGCGTCGTCCATTTGTTGATGGGCTGGGATTGCAGGATCTGGGCATAGAAATAACCGCGCGCGGCCAGATCGCAACAGACGCGCATTACAAGACCAGCGTCGATGGCATTTATGCAATTGGGGATGTGATCGAGGGGCCGATGCTTGCGCACAAGGCCGAGGATGAAGGCATGGCCGTTGCTGAAATACTGGCAGGGCAGGCTGGGCATGTGAATTACGGCGTAATCCCTGGCGTGATCTACACCTGGCCTGAGGTTGCTTCGGTCGGAGAGACAGAAGAAAGCCTCAAGGAAGCGGGCCGCGCTTATAAGGTTGGCAAGTTCAGCTTTATGGGCAATGGCCGCGCAAAGGCGAATTTCGCCGGTGATGGGTTTGTGAAAATCCTCGCAGACAAGGAAACCGACCGCATTATCGGGGCGCATATTATTGGTCCTTATGCAGGGGACCTGATTCATGAGATATGTGTAGCGATGGAATTTGGCGCTGCGGCAGAAGACCTTGCCAGAACCTGTCACGCCCATCCAACCTACTCCGAAGCTGTGCGCGAGGCCGCACTTGCGTGTGGTGACGGTGCCATCCACGCCTGATCTGGCGGTTTTTGTCGCGTGCCCCTTATGTCGGAACGGTTGCACAAAGAATACGAAAGGAAAGCCAATGACGCTATCACTTGATCAGGCCAGAAGCATCATTGCTGCGACCCGGGCAAAGGGGCGCGAGATGGAATTGAAACCGCTTACTGTAATCGTGCTGGATAGCGGGGGGCATGTGCTTGCGTTTGAGCGCGAAGATGGTGCATCACCCGGCAGGTTTGGCATTGCGCATGGCAAGGCTTATGGTGCAGTCATGCTGGGTATGGGCGGGCGTGCACAAATGGCGCGTGCGGAAGCGCAGGCTTATTTCATGGCTGCCGTCAATGGCGTGTATGGCGGCAAGGTCGTACCGGTTCCCGGTGGTGTCTTGCTGCGCGTTTCAGGCAAAGTTGTCGGTGCGATCGGTGTCACTGGTGACAGTTCCGATAATGATGCAGAAGCTGCTTTGGCGGGCGCCGCTGCCGCAGGCATTGATGCAGAAGCATGATTCTTCGATCCGAATAAAGAAAGCCCGAGAAAGATCTCGGGCTTTTTGGGTCGGTGTCGTTTTTGGCCTGACGCGCGGTTAACGGATCAACGCCTCCGTGAATCTGCTGTGCGTTAAGGGCTTTTTGAACGTCGCGTCACAAATCGCAATGCGTTCAGAGCCGAAATCGTCTCTCTCTGCATCATCAGACAACAGGATTATCCTACTGTTGGGGCATTCTGCGCGAATGCCAAGGCATAGTTCAACCGCCGCGTGCACACCGCCAACATGTTCTATATCAACAACTACAAAGTCGAATTCGACTTTCCTGTTGCGCAGCCAGGCAAGCTGGTCCTGACATTTCGCCAAAACAACAACGCTTACGCTCGACATATCGAAAGCCCAGTCCTGAACGTCGCGGGCCTCTTCGGAGTATGGCATGAACGCGACTGCAGTCCCGGTAATGGCGGGTACTCTGGGTTCGACAAAGACTTTTGCGTCATGCAGCATATTGCTCACCTATAGGTTACGTAGTATGTTGGGCATACAACCTAAGCGATACCTTGCGCGAGAATAGTCACATGGTCAAGAGTTTGTTTTACTCTAACGAGAAAGTTATGTTATGCAAATGTAGTATATTTTGTATGTGACGATGTTTTCGTCTTACTATAGCTGCATCAGGCAACAGTCTTGAGGCCAGTGCTGACCAAGGGCAAACGCAAACTTTAGGGCTTGAACGTGTTCGAGATCAAAACCAACAGCCAGATTTTGCCTGAGAGCGAGCACGGCGCAGAGTGTTTGCACCTTGAACTCAGGATATTACAAGCTGTCCTTACTTCGCTACCGCAATCAACTGACGGATCGCGGCTAGAAGAGGTTCTCGCTGCTCTTGAGACAGCGACGAAAAGAATTCAACAGCCTCGCTAAGCTCAGAGGAGTTGGAGCATTGGCATTTTTCTAGCCCCAGCAGTTCTGCTGGAGGCACCTCCAGCGCTTCCGCAAGTTTAAAAACGGTAAGAATGCGCGGGCTTTTCGCGCGACGCTCTTCAATGTCCTTCACAGCCCGGATGTTCAACCCTGCTTTTCTTGAAACTGAAGCAGCTGAAACTTTACGCTCTTGCAACACTCGGAGCAGGTTTGCTCTGAAAATCTCTGAAATTTCCACAATCATCCCTCTATTGGATGTAGAACCAACACAAGCAAGCTTCTCATTTTGCCCATTTACACTGTCTGCAATATCCGAAAATCTATAGTAATTTCCTAATAGGATACAATCCTACTCAGACAATTGAATTTCGTCCAGTATTTCAAACATATATGTGGAAATAATGGTGCCGTGTGTGGCTCTCACGGCACCAATATGTAGATCACTGATCCAGAAAGCTGCGCAATTTGCGCGAGCGGGACGGGTGCTTGAGCTTTCGCAGTGCTTTCGCCTCGATCTGTCTGATTCGTTCGCGGGTCACGCTGAATTGCTGGCCCACTTCTTCCAGCGTGTGATCTGTGTTCATACCAATCCCAAAGCGCATACGTAAAACACGCTCTTCGCGTGGTGTCAGCGAGGACAGGACGCGCGTTGTTGTTTCGCGCAGGTTGTCCTGAATGGCGGAATCAAGCGGCAAAAGCGCGTTCTTGTCCTCGATGAAATCGCCAAGCTGGCTGTCCTCCTCGTCACCGATGGGCGTTTCCAGCGAGATTGGCTCTTTGGCGATTTTCATCACCTTGCGCACTTTATCCAGTGGCATTTGTAGCTTTTCAGCCAATTCCTCAGAGGTTGGTTCGCGGCCAATTTCATGCAGCATCTGCCGCCCTGTGCGCACCAGCTTGTTGATCGTTTCGATCATATGAACCGGAATGCGGATCGTGCGGGCCTGGTCTGCGATCGAGCGGGTAATCGCCTGCCGGATCCACCACGTCGCATAGGTGCTGAACTTGTAGCCGCGACGGTATTCGAACTTGTCGACCGCCTTCATCAGGCCGATATTGCCTTCCTGAATTAGGTCAAGAAACTGAAGCCCACGATTGGTGTATTTCTTTGCTATCGAGATCACCAGACGCAGGTTTGCTTCGATCATTTCCTTCTTGGCCTGGCGGGCTTCTTTTTCGCCTTTCTGCACTTGTCCGACAAAGCGGCGGAATTCGTTTATGTCGACGCCAACATACTGGCCAACCTGCGCCATATCAGAGCGCAATTCCTCAACCTTGTCGCGAGAGCGATCCATCAAGGCCTGCCAGCCGCGACCAGGTTTGTCAGTCATGCGGTCGCACCATGTCGGGTCCAGTTCAGACCCGCGATAGGCGTCGATGAACTCGCGCCGGTTGATGCGCGCCTGATCGGCCAGCTTCACCATGGCGCTGTCGATTGACATGATCCGCTTGTTGATCCCGTAAAGCTGGTCAACCAGCGCTTCAATGCGGTTGTTATGCAGGTGAAGCGAATTCACCAATTCCACAATTTCCGCCCGAAGTTTTTGATATTGCTGTTCCTGCGCTTCGGTGAAGCGGCCTTCTTCCAGCAAGGTCGCATTCATGCGCTGTTCCTGCATCTCGGAGAGCAGGTCGAAATCATGTGCGATGCGGTCCAGTGTTTCCAGCACGCGCGGTTTCAAGGCCGCTTCCATAGCCGCCAGAGAGAGGTTTGACTGATCGTCATCCTCATCATCATCATCCGCCTTCTGGATCGGGTTTCCATCGGCATCCAGTTCGGGTTCTGAAGCGCGTTCAGGCTTGGCGGCCGGGCTTGCGTTGGCCAGACCTTCGGCTACCGGAATGCCATCCTCGTCGCCCTCCAGCGCATTTCCAAAGGTCGCCTCAAGGTCGATGACATCACGCAGCAATACATCTTCGTTCAACAGTTCGTCGCGCCAGATGGTAATCGCCTGAAAGGTCAGCGGGCTCTCGCACAAGCCCAGAATCATGGTGTTGCGCCCGGCTTCAATGCGCTTGGCGATTGCAATCTCACCCTCGCGCGACAGCAACTCGACCGAGCCCATCTCGCGCAGATACATGCGCACAGGGTCGTCTGTGCGATCCAGCTTCTCTTCGCTAGAGCTTGTCGCCACGGTTACATCGCGCGCGCCACCGATTTCGACGAGTTCCCCGGTTTTCGTTTCCGGTTCTTCGCTGTCGTCATCATCCTCGATGATGTTGATCCCCATCTCTGATAGCATGGACATCACATCTTCGATCTGTTCCGAGGCAACCTGATCTGGCGGCAACGCCTGATTCAGCTGTTCATAAGTGATAAAGCCGCGTTCTTTCGCTTGCGCGATCATCTTCTTGATAGAGGCTTGGCTTACAGTTTGCCCCGCTTCATTTTCCTGATCTTCGATGCGTGTGTCGTCAGTGTCTTTAGCGGCCATGGAAGCTCCCGAAACTGCTTGGGCAGGACGTTGAACGAATCAGCGCGACGAATCGCCCAAAACTAAGCCCTGCAAACTGCTATCTAGGCAAGCGCGAGCCGATTTTCTAGTTCCCGAGTGCATTTTTGCACATTGAAACGTGCGTAGGTGTCATGATTCGGTCACTTTTTTCGTTTTACCCAGACTTCTGATTCGATCAGGCGCTGCAATTCGCCTGATAATGCCGCGCGGTCTTCGCCCAGATCCGCCGAATCTGACAGGCGCGAACGTTCCGCGCGATTGCGCGTTTCTGCGGCCTGACGCAGCCGCCATGTCAGCCCTTCATCAGCCAGATCGGCCAGATCCTCTGTCGCTTCGCGCAATTCAAGGGCGACACCGCGACGGGAAAACAGTTTCGCAAATTCTTCTTCAAGGCATTTGCGTGCCAAATCGCCATCGTTGCGGTTTCGGACTGGTGGCGCAATCGCAACATGCCCCAGTTCCAATATTCGTGTTGCTTCTGCCAGTGCTGGATCGGGCAAAATCTGTAACAGATCATCTGATTGCCGCTCAGGCAGCATCAACAGGGCCTGACGCAGTGTTTCATGGCCAGCGGTGCGCATCTCTGCGCGTTCCAGATCACTCATGAAGTGTTCCAGCAGGGCAGGGTGGACAAGCAGGATTGCCAGAATAATTTCCTCGCGCATCCGTTCAGCGATATCGGCACCTTCGCCATTGGCCAGAAGTGTCGCGCGCGTTGCTTGCAGCGCATGTGCCGGGGGGGCGGTAAATCCGGGTCCACTGCGTCCCTTTGGGAACCAAGGCGTCTGGCGACTGCGCTGTGGCTTGAAGAATGCGTGTTGCAGGCGGCGCAAGTCTTCGGCGTAATGGCCGCGCAGGCTTTTGTTGGTGATCTTGTCCAAGGCTGCGCGCAGCCGATCATCAAGTCCCGCGCGCCGTTCCGGACTGTCGAAAACCTGTCCCTCCGTTTCTCGTTGCCACAGAAGTTTGACCAATGGCACTGCGCCTTTGATCAACTTGTGCATCGCGCCAGTGCCTCCTGTGCGCAATACATCATCAGGGTCCATCTTTTCGGGCAACAGGCAGAACCGCAAGGATTGCTCGGGGCCAAGCAGCGGCAGTGCCAGATCCATAAGCCGATAGCCCGCGCGCAATCCGGCCTGATCGCCATCCAGCGCGATGACGGGTTCGGGTGAGATGCGCCAGATCATGCGCAGCTGGTCTTCGGTTATCGCTGTTCCCAAGGGGGCGACTGCGGCCTCAAAACCGGCCTCAACCAGCGCGATCACGTCCATATAGCCTTCGGCGACGATCAGGGGCGTGTCTTTGCCCGATGCCGCCCGCGCAGGCCCGGCATTGTAGAGCGAACGGCCCTTGTCAAACAAAGGCGTTTCGGGTGAGTTCAGATATTTTGCGCGTGCGTTGGGATCCATTGCGCGCCCGCCAAAGGCAATGCAGCGCCCGCGCGTGTCGCGGATCGGAAAGATGATGCGCCCGCGAAACCGGTCATAAGGTTTGCCGCCGTCATCCGGGGCAATCGCCAGACCGGCCTCGATAATCTTGTCAGGGCTGACCCCCGCGCCAGTCAGATGTGCCCAAAGTGCTTGCCGTGCATCGGGGGCGAAACCAATCTCGAAACGTTCAAGCGCTTTCTGATCCAGTCCGCGCCCGCGCAAATAGTCACGCGCAGCCGTTGCGGCGCTGGAATTTAGCTGTGTTTTGAAAAAACGGGTCGCGCCTTCCATCACCTCGGCCAATTCGCCCAAGCGGTCGGCCTTCGCAGCGGCTTGAGGGTCGCGGGCCGGCATTGTCATGCCCGCCTCTCGCGCCATGACCTCGACCGCTTCCATAAAACCCATATTCTCTGTTTCGCACAGAAAATTCAGGGTGTCGCCTTTGGCATGACAGCCAAAGCAGTAATAAAACCCTTTGCGATCATCGACATGAAAGGACGCGGATTTTTCCTGATGGAACGGGCAGGGCGCCCAGTAATCGCCCTTGGCCTGGTTTGATTTGCGCATGTCCCATGTGACCTTGCGCCCAACGATGGACGAGATCGAAACTCGGCTACGTAATTCATCCAGAAAACCGGGGGGCAGACTCATGCCTAGTATAATGACAGATCACAGAGGCTTGTTGAAGCGGTGATCATGCTTTGCGGTAATTGTTGAAACCAAGTCAGCGCCCTATGCGTATCAGGACCACATTGAAGGAGAAGAGCATGATGAAGCGACGGTCATTTCTGCTGACAACCGGGCTTGCCTTGATCGGATCAAGGGGGTTTGCGTCCAACACAGACTTTCCCTTTACCCTGACTGATGAGCAATGGCGTGCGCGCCTGACCCCGGCGCAATATGCTGTTCTGCGCGACCATGCCACCGAAGCCGCCTTTACGAATACGCTGATGGGCGAGCGCTCTCCCTTATTGGACGAGGCGCGCGTGGGCACGTATAATTGTGCAGGATGTGGTCATGCCCTCTACCGCTCAGAAACGAAATATGACAGCCGGACAGGCTGGCCAAGTTTCTGGGATGCGATTGAGGGGGCTGTGGGCACACAAATCGACAGAACCCTGTTTTTCATGGTCCGTACGGAAGTGCATTGCGCCAATTGTGGTGGCCATCAGGGGCATATCTTTGATGATGGTCCGGCCCCCACAGGAAAGCGACATTGTATCAATGGGTTGGCGATGACCTTTACCCCCGACGCAACAGGAGAGATTGAGGGGCATCCGGTTTCTGCTTGAAGCAAGTGTGATCTTTCGGGGTTTGGGTTTCCAGCCCGACCCTCTATATGAGCAGCATGACTGAAAAAGCGTTCGAATGGATCAAGGGCTTGTTTGCGCCCGCCCCACCGCAGCCAACCCGACCCGAGATGACGGGCGAGCTTGCCGTGGCTGCATTGCTGGTGCGCGCAGCGCGGGCCAACGACGACTACAACAAGTTGCAGATCGCCGCGATTGATGACGTCCTGTCGCGGCGTTTCGGACTTGGGCCTTGGGATGTGTCCGCGATGCGCGCCAAGGCAGAGGCACTGGAAGCGACGATAGGTGACAGCGTCCACCTGACACGCGCGATAAAGGATGCCATCGTCTACGAGGAGCGCCCCGAATACCTGTGCGACCTGTGGCGAGTCATTCTGGCCGATGGCAAGCGCCATGAACAGGAAGACGGGTTGATGCGGCTTGTGTCCAACCTGCTGGGGCTGCGCGACCGCGATTCAGCCCATGCGCGCCAGCGAGTGCAAGCGCGCATGGACCAGGTGCAAGATCAAAGCCCCTTGGCGCGGTAACTGGCCGCCACGCGTTCTATAGCTACAATGAAAGCAGCGGTGCGCAAATCCTTCACATCAGAGCGGCGGTGCCATTCTTCGGAAATGGACTGATAGGCCGTGCGCATGGTGTCATCCAGCCCCGAACGGACAAGTTGCAACTCATCCGCGCCCTGCAGATAGCGGCGCTTGAAATCTGGCGACAATTCCCATCCCAGATTTTTGTCGGCAGACAAGCGCTCCAGTTCGCGCACCAAAGTCATGGCATGGGCTTCTTCATTGCGCCGCTGCATCCGGCCAAAGCGGATATGGCTAAGGTTCTTGACCCATTCGAAATAGGACACGGTCACACCGCCCGCATTCGCGTAGAGGTCGGGGATGATGACAGTTCCTTTCTCGCGCAGGATGTCGTCGGCATTGGCCGTTATCGGACCATTTGCCGCTTCGATGATAAGCGGTGCGGCAATGCGTTCGGCATTGTTGATGTTGATCACACCTTCCAGCGCTGCCGGAATCAGGATGTCGCATTCTGCTTCCAGCATTGCGGCGCCATCGGCGACATATTCGCCCCCCTCAAAACCTTTGACCCCGCCATGCTGCGCGATCCAGTCGCGCAGCGCATCCGGGTCCAGCCCGTTGGGGTTGCTGATGGCACCGTCGCGTTCGATGATCGCGGTGATGATTGCGTCATCTTCATCGCGCAGGAATTTGGATGCGTGATAGCCCACATTTCCAAGGCCCTGAACAATGATGCGTTTACCTGCAAGGCCGCCCGTCAGGCCAGTTTTGGCAACATCTTCCGGATGGCGGAAAAACTCTTGCAGTGCGTATTGCACGCCGCGCCCCGTCGCCTCGACACGGCCCTTTATCCCGCCGGAATTCAGTGGCTTGCCCGTCACACAGGCGCGCGCGTTGATGTCGGTCGTGTTCATCCGGGCATATTGGTCGGCAATCCATGCCATCTCGCGCTCTCCGGTGCCCATGTCGGGGGCGGGGACATTCTGCGCCGGATGGATCAGGTCGCGCTTGGCCAGTTCATAGGCAAAGCGACGAGTGATCTGCTCCAGCTCATGTTCTTCATAATTTCGTGGGTCAATGCACAGACCACCCTTGGCACCGCCAAAGGGCGTTTCAACCAGCGCACATTTATAGGTCATCAGCGCGGCCAGTGCCTCGACCTCGTTCTGGTGGACTTCCGGCGCGTAGCGAATGCCGCCTTTGACGGGTTCCATATGTTCAGAGTGTACTGAACGATAGCCAACAAATGTCTCGATCTTGCCGCGCAGCCGGACCCCGAAGCGCACCGTGTAAGTTGAATTGCAGATCTGGATTTTCGCGGCAAGCCCCGGTGGCAGATCCAGATGCGATACCGCACGGCGGAACATCAGATCAACATTTTCGCGAAAACCAGGCTCTTTGGTGTCCAGCATAGTGTATTCTCCCATTTTCTCAGGGCAGCGCCGGTAATCTGTCTGCGCAGCCCCGATCACATGATAGCAATTTGCCTTGCCAATGATATGGCGATTTTCAATTCTTTGGCGTTAAGCTGAAGGAGGTCCTGATCCAAGGCGCGATAACCGCGCCAGATGTCACCCGCCGACCGCCTTCTTGACCATCCGCCAGTAAATTTCTTCCACAGCATCAAGGCTAAGTCGCCCACCTTCGCGAAACCATGTATTCACGCCGGTCAGCATCGCAATAAGCGCAAAGGCTGCCAGCTTTGTGTCCGGCAGATCAAACAGGCGCTCTGCCTTGCCACGGGCAAGGATGCCTTCCAGATGCGCTTCATACTGCCTGCGCATTGCTTCGATCCGCTCGAAATTCTTGGGCTCCAGATTGCGCAACTCCATATAGGCAATGAAAACCGCATCGCTGCGCGCACGGTGAAAACGGATGTGAAACCGCGTGAATTGTTGCAACTCTGCAAGAGGGGATTGGACATCGGGCAATGCTGCCAGTTCCGACAATAGGTCTTGCATATGGTTCTGCATCAGATCGAACAGCAAGGACTGCTTGTCGGGCGTGTACAGATACAGCGTGCCCGCCTGCACCCCAACTTCGGACGCGATCTGACGCATCGAAACGGCCGCATAGCCATGCCGCGCAAACAGCCGCAATGCAGCGCTGCGTATCCGCGGGCCTGTCACATCAGCAGAGGAATTCTTCTTGCGCGCCATCGGGGGTATTTGCCCCTGAAACATGGCCGGACGCAAGCCCGCTTGCGCCCAAGGCGTCACTCGGGCTATCTTGCGCCCAACTGGTGTCGGGGATGCGATGTATCAGGTTTTGTTTCATCAGCGTCTGCAATCAGGACGCCTTGTCTGGCTTGCGCCTTTGGTGTTGGCGGCGTGCTTTGCACCAACTGACCTGCCACCCCGTCAGGCGGATATGCAGGGGGCCAGCCCGGAGCTTTTACCGCTATCGTCCATCTTGGCGCAGGTTGAGGATGGACCAAATACCGCACGTTTGACCGACCCTCCTGACGGACGGGTTTCCGCATTGCAGGCGCGTGCGGCGCAATTGCGCGGAACGGTTATCGCACCAGACCAGCGCGAGCGGATGCTACTGTCTGACCAAACTATGCGCTGAGGTTTCGATTCCCTCCAACGCGATGCGTTGCTCTTCCGTCAAGCTGTCACGGCTGACCTGTGCAGTATGGATCGAAAAGACCACGGCGCCGGTTCTGGGCAATTTCAGCAAACACTGCCGTTCTGACCGGATATAGGCACCGCCGTCGCGTTTTTCCTTCGGGGCAAATTCCGGCTGCGGCTGATACAGGGCAGGGTTGGTGTAGCGCAGGACATTGGCGCGCCACAGGGGTTGTTCAGGGCGCATGGCGTCGAACATGCGCTGCACCCGCGCGCCCATCTGCGTATCATAGCTGTCTACGGGTACATGTATGCGCATCAGGGGTTTACCCAGCTTTTCGGACAGGGTCCAGCTGGATGGAAAGCACAGGACTGCCCCTGTCAGAACATGCTCGGATGCCTCTTTCGGTTTTTGAAGCAGACAGAAATCGGCCTGTAACAAATGCCCAATAGTCCACAGCGGGCGTGTCTTATCCAGCGCCACGGTCTGTCCATCCGGGCGCAGGATATGATCGCCGCGAATCTCGAACCCCAACGCGGGCAGATCGCGCAAAATTTCATCCAGCAATTCCAGCGCTGCCGGTTCGGCCTCTGGCTGGGTTGCCAGAACATCAGCGCTGCGCGCCGCCAGCAGGGCTGCGCGCTCGGCCATTTGTTCTGCATAGACTTCATCGCATAACAGCCAATCGGCACGGTCCAGCGGCATAATACCGGGCAGCCGCCGGCCGGCGGGGGTGGTCCAGGGGGAGAATGGTAAACTTGAGTGCAGGATCGTCATGCCACAGTGCTAGGCCGCAGTTGATGGCGCGTCAATTACATCTTGCGGGGTGGAAAATCCGCGATACGCTTGGTCCATGACACAGGACTTGCCCGAATATACACTTGGTATCGAAGAAGAGTATCTTCTTGTCGATATGCAGACCTGCGCGCTGGTCGATGTGCCCGATGCGCTGATGCGCGATTGTGAAGCGGCATTGGGCAAAAAAGTCTCGCCTGAATTTCTGGCCTGCCAGATCGAAGTCGGCACAGGAGTCTGCGCCGATATTGCCGAGGCTCGCGCTGATCTGGGGCATCTGCGCCGCACGATCGCGGATTGTGCCGCCGAATACGGAATGGCCCCGCTGGCGGTGTCCTGCCACCCGTTTGCCGATTGGCACAGCCGCAAGCATACCGAAAAACAGCGTTACAATGATCTGGCGCGCGATCTGGCGGGTGTGGTGCGGCGTATGCTGATTAGTGGAACGCATGTTCATGTCGGGCTGCCCGATGACGACCTGCGTATCGATATCATGCGCCAGATGACATATTTCCTGCCGCATCTTCTGGCGTTGTCGACCTCGTCACCCTTCTGGGGTGGGCAAGATACGGGTCTGAACAGCTATAGATTGACGATTTTTGATAACCTTCCCCGCACCGGGCTGCCACCGGATTTTGTCAGCCATGCAGAGTATCGCCGTTCGGTCGATATGATCATCAATGCCGGATTGATTGAAGATACCACCAAGATCTGGTGGGACATCCGCCCCTCGGCGCGGTTTCCGACGCTGGAGGCACGGATCTGCGATGTGATGCCGATCATGGAGCATAGTTTGACGATTGCGGCGATGATCCAGTCGATCACACGGATGCTGGTGGAATTGCGCCGCCGCAACCAGCGCTGGCGCATCTATGACAGGTTCCTGATTGCAGAGAATCGCTGGCGCGCGCAGCGTTACGGCCCGCGCGAAGGATTGCTGGATATCGGCAAGGGGGCGCTGGTTCCCATGGGGCAGCTGGTCACGGAATTGATCGAGCTGCTGGAAACCGATGCGATGGTCCTGGACTGCCTCAATGAACTCCGCGCGGCTCAGGATATCGTTGCGCAGGGCACCAGCGCCGAACGACAACGCGCGGTTTACGCGCGTGCTCAGGAAGACGGTGCGGACAGCGACGAAGCCCTTTGTGAAGTCGTCCGCTCTTTGATCTCAGAGTTCAGAACTGGCCTGTGACATAGCAACTGTTTCCGCAACGGCGCACGGACCCGCACCGACCGCTGCAAGACTTCCATGCGCACGGCCATGTCGCATTGAGCAACGCTATATCAGCGCTGCAAGCCGTTCTGACTCGGTCATGCAGGGGGTCAGTTTGCTTCGATCTTCACCCGGAAAGAACCTTGCGCGGGTCGCGGTCGGCATCGGGGCGCAAGCCTCTACCAGAACACGCGGTCCTGTCTTGGCGTATTCCGCCGCCCATGCACGGGCAAGTGCCATCTGTGCCGCTTTTGACGCGCCATAAGCGCCCATGAATTTTTGTGTGCTGGCCGGGTCGTCGATAAACAGGGCAGTCGCGCGTTCAGGTGCGGCCAGCAGAAGTGGGGCAACCATCTGGATCAGAAAGCCTGTTGCGCGCATGTTGATTGCAACGCATTTATCCCAGTCCTTGAGTGCGATGTGATCAGCAGGTGTCATCGGGGGGGCGTGGATTGCGGTATGCGCCCATAGATCGATGCGGCCCCAACGATCATGAATATCGCGGCAAAGATGGCGCATTGCGTCATCCTTAGTGATGTCCATCGTCGCCAAAGTGGCGCTGCCGCCCTTGGCTTGAATACGGTCATCCAGTTCTTCCAGCGCACCAAGCGTGCGCCCGACCGCAACGATATGCCACCCTTTTGTGGACAGGGTTTCAGCCAGCGCTGCCCCCAGTCCACGCGAAGCCCCGGTGATTAGGGCGAGTCTTTTGTCACTGTGCTCTGTCATGGGCGATCTAGTCCCACCTCGCGCGGAATTTGACAAGAGGGTTGATGCACAAAGCGCCAAATCGCGGGGGCAAACAGGCAATCGGCAAGAATCCGCTTGACTCGAATCTCTTGCTGCGACCGACTGAATTGGCCTTGGGGGGCATTTAAAACAACAGTTTGAACGGGGGGCTTCAAGTTGAGGATAATTGCTTTTGTTTTTGGGGGGCTGTTTCTGGCGCTGCTTCCTGCAGTGCCAGCGCATGCGGACAGGGTCGTTGCGCGGGTCAGCATCAGCGAACAGGTGATGCATGTCTACCATCATGGACAGCTTATGTATGAATGGCCCGTCTCCACCGCGCGTCAGGGTAAGATCACCCCGACCGGCGATTGGCGTCCGCAATTCCTGTCGCGCAATCACCGCTCCAGCCGCTACAATAATGCGCCTATGCCGTATTCGGTTTTCTATTCCGGTCATTATGCCATTCATGGCACCGACCAGATCAGCCGACTTGGTCGTCCTGCTTCGGCTGGCTGCGTGCGGCTGCACCCTGACAATGCCCGTGTCTTCTTCGACATGGTGCGCAGCGAGGGGATGGAGCAGACCCGCGTTATCGTAGTGAACTAGCCGCAAGACCAGAACCTGAGTCTGATGCGCAACATCCGCGCCCCATGATCTGGTGGGGAGCGTTTGCTGCTACCCAATCCATCGCGGTTTGCCTATAGTGTTTGCGGAGCAAGCATAATCAAACCCGAGGGAGAGGACATGCGCTGTCCATTTTGTGGAAATACCGATACGCAAGTAAAGGATTCGCGGCCCGCCGAAGATCACGGTGCCATCCGCAGACGGCGCTTTTGCCCTGCCTGTGGGGGCCGCTTCACGACATATGAGCGGGTTCAGTTGCGGGATTTGGTGGTGGTCAAGTCCAATGGTCGGCGCGAAGCCTTCGACCGCGAGAAGCTGGAACGCTCGATCCGCATCGCAATGCAGAAACGCCCTATAGAACATGAACGTATCGACCAGATGATTTCCGGCATCGTGCGCAGACTGGAGAGTCTGGGGGATACGGATATCCCGTCCAAGATGATCGGTGAGATCGTGATGGAAACCCTCGCGCGGATCGACACTGTCGCCTATGTGCGTTTCGCGAGTGTTTACAAGAACTTTCAGGAAGCGGATGATTTCGACAAATTCGTTTCAGAATTGCGGCCAGATCAGAAAGAGCCGGAATAGACCTTGAGCCCTGAGCGCGACAGTCACTTCATGCGGCACGCCATCGGCCTTGCCGCGCGCGGGCTTGGGCGGGTCTGGCCCAACCCGGCGGTTGGCTGTGTGCTGGTGCGTGATGGGCGGGTTCTTGCGCGTGGCTGGACACAGCCGGGCGGGCGCCCCCATGCTGAAGCCGTTGCACTTGCAAAATGCGATGCGCGTGGTGCAACTGCCTATGTCAGCCTTGAGCCTTGCGCACATCACGGTCTGACGCCGCCCTGTGCAAAAACGCTGGTAGATTCAGGGGTTGTGCGTGTCGTCACAGCGCTTACAGACCCGGACTCGCGCGTTGCCGGGCGCGGACATGCGATGCTGCGTGCCGCCGGTCTGGATGTGGTCGAGAATGTCGAGGCGCAGGCCGCGCGCACCCTGAATGCCGGATTCCTGATGCGGCTGGCGCAAGGGCGGCCTTGGGTTACGCTGAAACTAGCGTTGACGCTGGATGGTCGTATCGCCACCGTAACCGGCGAAAGCCGCTGGATCACCTCTCCAGAAGCGCGCCGCATGGTTCATGCCCTGCGTGCGCGCCATGATGCGGTTCTGGTGGGGGCCGGCACAGCCCGCGCCGACAATCCCGACCTGCGTGTGCGTGATTTGGGCATGATGCACCAGCCTGTGCGGATTGTTGCAGCGCCTCGGCTGGATATCGACACGCAGGGGCGCTTGGGGCAATCCGCGCGCGAGGTTCCTGTCTGGCTTGTACATGCTTCGAATGCACCCGAGGATGCGCGCCAGCGCTGGCGCGATGCGGGCGCTGAATTGCTGGATTGCGGCACGAATTCTGACGGGCTGGTGCCGGACCAGATGCTTCAGGTGTTGGGACAACGCGGTATCACGCGGCTGTTTTGTGAGGGTGGCGGCCATCTGGGCGCAAGTCTGCTGCGCGCGGAATTGGTCGATGAATTGATTGTTTTCTCGGCAGGCAAGGTGATCGGTTCGGAAGGGCGTCCGGGATTGGCGCAGCTTGGTTTGACCCAGCTGGTTGATGCGCCGCATTTCAAGCTGACCGCCTTGCAGCAGATTGGCGATGATATCGCCCATATATGGTCGCGCCAGCCTCAATAATATTCGTTGCCTCACAAAATCCACGGTGACGGCGCGGCGGCCTTCGGCCCAACGATGCGCGGACTCGAAGACATCTTGTAATTCCGGGCCGCCTGTCAGAGACATTACAGGCCATGACCCAGTTTCGCACATATATGCCCTTGGCGCTGGAACAGGCGCGTGCCGCAGGCTTGCGCGGAGAGGTGCCGGTGGGCGCGGTCATCGTCTCAGAGAGTGGCGTGGTTGTCGCGTCCGCTGGCAATCGCACCCGAGAATTGCGCGATCCGACCGCGCATGCAGAGATGCTGGCCATTCGCGCGGCCTGTCTGACACTGGGACAAGAGCGGCTTGGTGGTCATGATCTCTACGTCACGCTGGAACCGTGCCCAATGTGCGCAATGGCCATCTCACATGCGCGGATCAGGCGGCTTTATTTTGGTGCGGCTGACCCTAAATCGGGCGGGGTGATGCAGGGGCCGCGCATCTTTACGCATGGACAATGCCATCACGCGCCGGAAGTCTATGATGGCATGGATGCAGATGAGTCGCAGGTCTTGCTACAAGATTTCTTCGCGCGCTTGAGGTGAGACGATGCTTAAGGAACAGGTGATCGCCTATTGTGAACGCACCGATTTTTCGTATTGGAGCGAGCCGGTCAATGCCGTGACCAATGCGGCTTTCCTCATTGCCGCAATGCTGGTCTGGCGACAAACCTCTGGCTTGCCAATGGCGCGAGCAATGGCTGTGATGCTTGCGGTCATTGGGGTAGGCTCCTTCCTGTGGCACACGCATGCAACGCAATGGGCAGGGCTGGCGGATGTGCTGCCTATTCTGGGCTTCATCCTGCTTTATCTCTTTGCGGCGACGCGCGATTTCCTACGCCTCTCTTGGCTTGTGTCGCTGGGGGTGACGCTACTGTTTTTCCCGTATGCTCTTGGGTTTGGCTGGATAATGGGTCAGATCACGCCCGGACTTGGGGCGAATGCACTTTACCTCAGCGTTGCGGTCCTGATTGCGGCTTACGGGCTTTGGCTGCATGATAGCCCGACTGGCAAAGGGTTGCTGATCGGAGCAGGGGTGCTTGTCGCTTCGCTTGGATTTCGCATGGCGGATGATGCCCTTTGTGCTGTTTTCCCGGTTGGAACGCATTTCATGTGGCACCTGTTGAACGCAGTGATGCTGGGCTGGATGATCCATGTTTATTGCCGCGATATGCGCAAGGGGCAAACCCGGAAGCACAGCAACCAGACATGAAACAGCGCCGATCCCAAAATAGGACCGGCGCCGCATTTCTTCAGGTCTGAACCGGGTCAGGAAATAGAGGCGATTGCGCGCTCCAGATCATCAGCGGCCTTGTCCAGTGCATCCTTGTCAGGGCCTGAATTGTTCGCGGCCTTGCTGCGCATCTCTTGCAAGATCACATCCAGCGCAGCACGCCCTTCAGCATCGGCGGGAAAGGCGCGTTCAGCCAAAACAGATGTGCCCTGAGGCGTGATTTCGGCAAACCCGCCGGTCACGACAAAACGCGTCTCACCCTCTGGCCCTTCGGAGGTCAAGACCCCGGGGCGTAGCGTGGTAATTGTCGCGGCATGCTCTGGCATGGCCGTCAGATCACCATCTGCACCCGGAATCTGCACCGCACGCACCTGGCCCGAGGCAAGCTTGCGCTCGGGGCTGACCAGGTCGAATTGCATCATATCAGCCATAAGGCCCCCCTTAGGCCGCAGCGGCCAGCTTCTCGGCTTTTGCGATCACGTCGTCAATGTCGCCCACCATGTAGAAGGCAGCTTCCGGCAGGTGGTCGTACTCACCTGCAACAACTGCCTTGAATGATGCGATGGTTTTTTCCAGCGGAACCTGAATCCCGTCCGAGCCGGTGAACACTTTTGCCACGTCAAACGGCTGCGACAGGAAGCGCTGGATCTTGCGCGCACGTGCCACGGTCATTTTGTCCTCTTCGGACAATTCGTCCATGCCAAGGATGGCGATGATGTCCTGAAGTGACTTGTAGCGCTGCAAGATACCCTGCACATCGCGGGCAACCTGATAATGCTCGTCCCCGATATAGGTCGGGTCCATCAGGCGCGAGTTGGAGTCGAGCGGGTCCACAGCCGGGTAGATGCCCAACTCCGAGATCGCACGCGACAACACTGTGGTTGCGTCAAGGTGGGCAAAGGATGTGGCCGGCGCAGGGTCGGTCAAGTCATCGGCAGGCACGTAAATCGCCTGCACCGAGGTGATCGAACCTGCTTTGGTCGAGGTGATGCGTTCCTGCAGCGCGCCCATGTCGGTGGCCAGCGTCGGCTGGTAGCCCACCGCCGAAGGGATACGACCCAGAAGTGCGGACACCTCAGAACCGGCCTGCGTGAAGCGGAAGATGTTGTCGACGAAAAACAGAACGTCCGTGCCCGACTGGTCGCGGAACTGCTCGGCCAGTGTTAGACCGGTCAACGCCACACGTGCACGCGCACCGGGTGGTTCGTTCATCTGGCCATACACCAGCGCCACTTTGGATTCTGACAGGTTATCGATGTTGATAACACCCGATTCCATCATCTCGTGATAAAGGTCGTTACCCTCGCGGGTCCGTTCGCCCACACCAGCAAACACCGAATAGCCCGAATGCACCTTGGCGATGTTGTTGATCAATTCCATGATCAGAACGGTCTTGCCCACACCGGCACCACCGAACAGACCAATTTTACCACCCTTGGAGTAGGGGGCCAACAGGTCAATAACCTTGATACCGGTCACCAGAATTTCGGACTCAGTTGACTGTGCGTCAAAACCGGGGGCGGGCTGGTGGATGGCGCGCTTTTCGCTTGCCTTGATCGGAGCACCTTCGTCAACTGGTTCACCAACCACGTTCAGGATGCGGCCCAGTGTTGCGTCGCCCACGGGAACCATGATCGGCTCGCCCGTGTCGGTCACGGATTGACCGCGAACCAGACCTTCGGTTGCGTCCATCGCGATGGTGCGCACAGTGCTTTCACCAAGGTGCTGCGCCACTTCGAGCACCAGCCGCTTGCCGTTATTGTCCGTTTCCAGCGCGTTCAGGATGGGGGGCAGGTCGCCGTCGAACTGCACATCGACGACGGCGCCGATCACCTGTGTGATTTTGCCATTTGAAGCCATTATTTGTCTCTCCGGGTTCGTCAGAGCGCTTCAGCGCCCGAAATGATCTCGATAAGCTCTTTGGTGATCGCAGCCTGACGCGAGCGGTTGTACTCGGTTGTCAGCTTGTCGATCATGTCGCCTGCGTTGCGTGTGGCGTTGTCCATAGCGGACATGCGCGCACCCTGTTCCGAGGCACCGTTTTCCAAAAGCGCGGTGAATATCTGCGTCGTGACCGAGCGTGGCAGCAAATCTTCCAGAATCGCTTCTTCGGATGGCTCATAATCATAAAGCGCATCTGCTTCTGCGTCTGCCGGAACAACCGCAGGAATGATCTGCTTCGGCGTCGGAACCTGACTGATCACCGATTCAAAGCGGTTGTAGAAGATAGTCGCCACGTCGAACTCGCCCGCGTCAAACATCTCGAACACTTTCTTCGAGATATCGGCTGCATTCTCATAGCTGACGCGCTTGACCTCGCTGAGATCGACATGATCGACCAGATGCGCGGAGAGATCGCGCTTCAGCTGTTCGCGGCCCTTCTTGCCAACCGTCAGGATCTTGACGGTCTTGCCTTCCTTGATCAGCTTTTCCGCGCGGTAGCGTGCGATTTTCACAATCGAAGAGTTGAACCCCCCGCACAGACCGCGTTCAGCGGTCATGACCACCAGCAAATGGGTCTGTTCGCTTCCCGTGCCCGCAAGCAGTTTGGGCGCGGTTTCTGACCCGGCGACCGAAGCCGCCAGACCATTGACCACATCAGCCATCTTGTCGGCATAGGGGCGCGCGGCCTCTGCCGCGTCCTGGGCGCGGCGGAGCTTGGCCGCCGCAACCATCTGCATGGCTTTCGTGATCTTGCGCGTCGATTTGACGCTCGCGATCCGATTTTTCAGGTCCTTGAGGTTGGGCATACGCTTTTCCTCTTACCCGCCCTCAGGCGAAGTCTTTCGCGAATTCGTCCAGTGCGGCGCGGATTTTCTCTTCCAACTCGCCCTTCACCTTGCGGTCGTTATTGGTCATGTCATCCAGCAGCGCCTTGTGGCGGCCACGCAGATGCGCCAGCAGACCTTTTTCAAAACGGCCCACATCCTTGACGTCAACCTTGTCCAGATAGCCTTGGGTGCCTGCAAAGATAACACAGACAATCTCGGCATTGGTCATGGGCGAATACTGGCCTTGCTTCATCAGCTCGGTCAGGCGTGCCCCACGGTTCAGAAGTTTCTGCGTCGAGGCATCGAGGTCCGACCCGAATTGCGCGAAGGCCGCCATTTCGCGGTACTGCGCCAGTTCCAGCTTCACCGGACCTGCAACCGATTTCATGGCATCGGTCTGCGCAGATGAACCCACACGCGACACCGAAAGACCGGTGTTCACAGCCGGACGAATACCCTGATAGAACAGTTCGGTTTCAAGGAAGATCTGGCCGTCGGTGATCGAAATCACGTTGGTCGGAATAAAGGCCGACACGTCGCCGCCCTGTGTTTCGATGATTGGCAGCGCTGTCAGCGAGCCCGCGCCATGCTCTTCATTCAGTTTCGCCGAACGTTCCAGCAGGCGGGAGTGGAGGTAAAACACGTCACCGGGGTAAGCTTCGCGGCCCGGTGGGCGGCGCAGCAGCAGCGACATCTGGCGGTAAGCAACAGCCTGTTTGGACAGGTCATCATAGATGATCAGCGCGTGGCGGCCATTGTCGCGGAAATGCTCGGCCATGGCAGTCGCGGCATAGGGCGCAAGAAACTGCATCGGCGCGGGGTCGGATGCGGTTGCGGCCACAACGATCGAATATTCGATTGCACCGGTTTCTTCCAGCTTCTTCACCAGCTGCGCCACAGTCGAACGCTTTTGCCCGATAGCAACATAGACACAATAGAGCTTCTTGCTCTCGTCATTGCCGGCGGCTTCATTATAGCTTTTCTGGTTCAGGATGGTGTCGAGCGCCACAGCGGTCTTGCCGGTTTGGCGGTCGCCAATGATCAATTCGCGCTGGCCACGGCCAATCGGGATCATCGCATCCACCGATTTCAGGCCCGTTGCCATCGGTTCATGAACCGATTTGCGTGGGATGATGCCGGGCGCTTTCACGTCTGCGACCGAACGCTTGGAGGTCTTGATCGCGCCTTTGCCGTCAATCGGATTGCCAAGGCCATCCACAACACGGCCAAGCAATTCGTCGCCAACTGGCACGTCCACGATGGATTTTGTGCGCTTGACGGTGTCGCCTTCCTTGATGCCGCGGTCATCGCCGAAAATAACGATACCCACATTGTCAGCTTCAAGGTTCAGCGCCATGCCGCGAATTCCACCGGGGAATTCGACCATTTCACCGGCCTGAACATTGTCCAGACCATGCACGCGCGCAATGCCGTCACCGACGGACAGCACACGGCCCACTTCGGCAACTTCTACATCCTGACCAAAGTTCTTGATCTGCTCTTTCAGGATCGCAGAGATCTCAGCTGCTTGGATACCCATTTATCCGACCTCTTTCATACTGTTCTTGAGGGCCGCGAGCTGCGCGCGGATCGACGTGTCGATCATTTGCGAGCCCACCTTGATGACAAGACCACCAATGAGAGTTTCATCGACGGTCAGCTTAAGTTTCACTTTTTTGCCTGCACGCTCTGTCAGCGTTTTGACAAGTTCTTTCTCTTGTGCCGGAGTCAATGGCTTGGCGGAAGCGACTTCTGCCGTGATTTCCCCCTTTTCGGCGGCAAGCAGGTCTTTCAGGGCAGACAGCACTTGCGGCAGCACAAAAAGGCGGCGCTTCGAGGCCATTAGACCCAAAGTGCCGCTGACTGTCTGCGACAGCTTCATCTTCTTGGCCACAGCCGAGATCGCCTGTGTGACCTGTTCACGCGAATAGACTGGTGACATGATCAGGTTGCGCAGGTCGGCGCTTTCAACCAATGCGCCTTCCAGCGCGTCAACATCTGCTTCCAGAGATTTGAGAGATTTGGACTCTTTCGAGAGTTCAAACACTGCAGTGGCATAGCGTTTGGCGATGCCAGTGGAGATCGAAGCTGGTTCGGACACGTCCATCCTTCCATCTGTTTTTACCGGACCTCGCGTCGGCCCGATATCATGAATGCTAACTTAGACGCGGCATGTGAAATCGGCGCGGGTTTAGCAGAGGGTTTTTAATGCTGCAACCGTCTAGGTCGCGCCATCGTGAGAAAGCTGCGAATAAATCAGACCGACAGTGCGACAATCCGCCACAGGCTTGCGCTATCATGGCGCAGGAAATGATGGGGAGCGCCCGAAAACGTTGGTCTATTACGGCTTTCGGACTGTCTCTGGATTGATGATTCCTTCGTCCACATTTTTTTGCAGGGGCCGCAGTTGGGCAAGATCGCGTCGCCATGCGGGCTGGGTTCCGCCCGCGCGCACTGGATCGAGAATGCGCAAGGGTTTGCGTTCGCGTACACTCAGGCCGGACGGGCGGGGCGCGTCCGCAACGCGAACCGCTTCAACCAGCAAGACACCACCGGCATGGTAGCGTGACAGTTTTTGGCCAAGGCTTTCCATCATCATGGCCCATCGCAACCAAGATGCGCGATTCCTCGGGGGGAAAAACAATGCGGCGGAATGGTTTTCCACCTCAAAGCCATGTTCTACCAGCAACGCTTCGACCTGACCCAACGAATAGGGGCGGCCCAGTGCAAAGGGAGTGCCATCGCGGCGTGCCCACAAGCCAGAGCGATTGGGAACGATCATTACGATCTTCGCACCTATCTTCAGGACGCGGGCGGCCTCTTCCATCAATGCTGCCGGACGGTCGGATGTTTCCAAACCATGCAACACCACCAGACGGTCAATACTGTCAGTGGCAAGCGGCCAGTTCGTCTCTTCGACCAGGGCGGAATGGTTTGCCGCCTCCGCGGGCCAGTGCATGACACCTTGTTGGGCAGGCATAAGCGCGATGACGCGACGCGCATCCAGCAGGCAGGGGCGCAGCAACGGCGCTGCAAAGCCGAAACCTGCCACCGACAGCCCGGTAACTGATGGCCAGCATACACGTAACCGGTCGCGCATGGCCTTTTGCGCGGCACGCCCAAGCGCGCTGGTGTAATAAAAATCGCGCAGAAAGCAGACGTCTTGGTGCATCTTGTCTCGCATATTCGATGGGTTGCGCCGCATCGCCGCATCCCTCACACTGACCAAATACGACAGAAATGCAAGGAAAACACCATGCCCCTCACGCTGAAGACCGTGCCCTGTCTGCGCGACAATTACGCCTATCTGATCCATGATGCGTCCAGCGGGCGC
The DNA here is from genome assembly GCF_004366635.1 of Roseinatronobacter bogoriensis DSM 18756. Taxonomy (GTDB): domain Bacteria; phylum Pseudomonadota; class Alphaproteobacteria; order Rhodobacterales; family Rhodobacteraceae; genus Roseinatronobacter; species Roseinatronobacter bogoriensis. Next base: position 277,248 of record NZ_SORN01000004.1, read on the forward strand.
ACGGCTGTGGTCGATGTGCCAGAAGCCGCGCCCATCCAGCGCGCATTGGCAGAATCCGGTTGGGTGCTGAGCGATATTCTGATCACACATCACCATGACGACCATATCGGCGGGGTTGCGGACTTGCGTGCCGCGACCGGGGCGACTGTCTGGGGGGCGCGCGCCGATCAGCATCGCCTACCGGCACTTGATCACCTGCTGGAAGAGGGGGACCGCGTGACCCTTGGTAATGAAAGCGGTACTGTGATTGACGTTCCCGGCCACACGGTCGGTCACATTGCCTTCTACTTCCCCGACAGCGGTCTTGCCTTTACCGCCGACAGTCTGATGGCGCTTGGCTGCGGGCGTCTGTTTGAAGGAAGCGCCGCGCAGATGTGGGACAGCCTGACCAAACTTATGGCTCTGCCCGAGGACACGCTTATGTGTTCAGGACATGACTATATTAAGGGCAATGGGGCCTTCGCGCTGAGTGTGGACCCTGATAATCTTGCCTTGCAAACCCGCCTGGCGGAACTTGAGGGCGCGCGAGCAGAAGGCAAGCCGATGGCCACGGTCAGTCTGGGTGTTGAAAAGGCCACAAACCCTTTTCTTCGCGCATCGCTGGATTACCTGAAGGACAGGTCTGGGCAGCGAGCTGCCACCGATTTGGAAATGTTTGCCTATCTGCGTGACCTGAAGGACAGGTTTTGAGCGACCATCTTGCGGGCAAAAGTTAAGAAAACTTGCCAGATCAGGTGCGATACGGCAAAGTTGCAGAAAAAAGTCTTGAAGGTTGCCGAATAAAACCGAAGTTTAAGACTATGAGGCGATATTGGAAGCTGGCGATGCCAGTAACCATCAGAAACAGGAGCGTCTGACGTGCCAAGCTTTTCGACAACACTCGAACAATCCATTCATGGAGCGCTGGCGCTGGCCAATGCCCGTCGGCACGAATTTGCGACGCTGGAGCATCTTCTGCTCTCTCTGATTGATGAACCTGACGCAAGCCGCGTAATGCTTGCCTGCAATGTGGACCTCGACGCTCTGCGCAAGACTTTGCAAGAATTTGTCGAAGAAGAACTCGCATCGCTTGTCACAGATATCGAGGGATCAGAGGCGGTTCCGACAGCCGCATTCCAGCGGG
>NZ_SORN01000004.1:278468-323491 GCF_004366635.1 Roseinatronobacter bogoriensis DSM 18756
CGCAAGACTTTGCAAGAATTTGTCGAAGAAGAACTCGCATCGCTTGTCACAGATATCGAGGGATCAGAGGCGGTTCCGACAGCCGCATTCCAGCGGGTCATCCAGCGCGCTGCCATTCACGTCCAGAGTTCTGGACGCAATGAGGTAACAGGCGCCAACGTTCTGGTCGCTATTTTCGCGGAACGCGAATCAAACGCGGCCTATTTCCTGCAAGAGCAGGACATGACCCGCTATGACGCGGTTAATTTTATCGCCCACGGCGTCGCAAAGAATTCACAATATTCCGAAAACCGCCCGGTTTCCGGGGCCGATGAAGAAGAGGCCGCGCAAGCCAAGACTGATGAAAAGGCGAAAGAGACCGCGCTGGGTAAATACTGTGTGGATCTCAATGCCAAGGCGCGCAAGGGTGAAGTGGACCCGCTGATCGGTCGCTCCTCAGAGGTTGAGCGCTGCATTCAGGTCTTGTGCCGCAGGCGCAAGAATAACCCGCTTCTGGTGGGCGACCCCGGCGTCGGCAAGACCGCGATTGCCGAGGGGCTGGCAAAGAAGATTGTCGAGGGTCAGACCCCTGACATTCTGGCGAATTCAACAATCTTTTCGCTGGATATGGGCGCATTGCTGGCAGGGACGCGGTATCGGGGCGATTTTGAGGAGCGCCTGAAATCAGTGGTGCAAGAACTGGAAGATCACCCGGATGCCGTTTTGTTTATCGATGAAATTCACACGGTGATCGGCGCTGGCGCTACATCGGGCGGGGCGATGGATGCATCGAACCTGCTGAAACCTGCTTTGCAGGGGGGCAAGCTGCGGTGCATGGGCTCTACCACATACAAGGAATTCCGCCAGCATTTTGAAAAAGACCGCGCCCTGTCGCGCAGGTTCCAGAAAATCGACGTGGTCGAACCAACGGTGGAGGACTCGATCAAGATCCTCATGGGCTTGAAACCCTATTTCGAGGAACACCACGATATTCGCTATACCAATGATGCGATCAAGATCGCGGTGGAACTGTCCGCGCGCTATATCAATGATCGCAAATTGCCTGACAAGGCAATCGACGTGATTGACGAAGCGGGCGCTGCCCAGCATCTGGTGGCCGAATCCAAGCGCCGCAAGACGATTGGCCCGAAAGAGATTGAAGCGGTTGTCGCCAAAATCGCGCGTATTCCGCCGAAAAGTGTCTCGAAAGACGATTCGGAAACGCTGCGCGATCTGGAAGCGGGCCTTAAACGGGTCGTCTTTGGGCAGGATCAGGCGATCGAGGCGCTGTCCTCTGCGATCAAGCTTGCGCGTGCCGGCTTGCGCGAACCTGAGAAACCGATTGGCAACTATCTGTTCGCGGGTCCAACCGGGGTCGGCAAGACCGAGGTTGCCAAGCAACTGGCGGATACTCTGGGTGTCGAGCTGCTGCGTTTCGACATGTCCGAATACATGGAGAAACATGCTGTTTCGCGCCTGATCGGGGCACCTCCGGGTTATGTCGGGTTCGACCAGGGGGGGCTGTTGACCGATGGGGTGGACCAACACCCGCATTGTGTCTTGCTGCTGGACGAGATGGAGAAAGCCCATCCTGATGTCTACAACATCCTGTTGCAGGTGATGGATCACGGCCAGTTGACCGACCATAATGGCCGCACGGTGAATTTCCGCAACGTGATCCTGATCATGACCTCGAATGCGGGCGCGTCCGAGCAGGCCAAAGCGGCAATCGGCTTTGGCCGTGACCGGCGCGAAGGCGAAGATACCGCTGCAATCGAGCGGACATTTACACCTGAATTCCGCAACCGTCTGGACGCTGTGATTAGCTTTGCGCCATTGCCGCGTTCGGTGATCATGCGTGTGGTCGAGAAGTTCGTTCTGCAACTTGAAGCGCAGTTGATGGACCGCAACGTGACCATCGACCTGAGCGAGGACGCGGCCGCATGGCTGGGTGAGAAAGGCTATGATGACAAGATGGGCGCGCGGCCTCTGGCCCGTGTGATTCAGGAGTACATCAAGAAGCCGCTGGCTGAAGAATTGCTATTTGGCAAGCTGGCCAAGGGCGGGGTTGTGCATGTTCATGTTCGCGATGGCGAATTAGAGCTGACAATGGATGGCCCGGATGCCAAGCGGATCACGGGCAACAAGCCGCCACTGCTCACCGCCGAGTAAATTTGCCTGCGCTGCATCAATAATTGGACAACGGCGCCCATGAAAGCTTTTCAGGGCGCCGTTTCTTTTTGGAACACACGCCTCTATGCTCATTCCGATCCGCGATCATAACCCGTCCGCCCAGCGTCCATATGTGACCTATGCGCTTCTGGCGGCGAATGTCGTGGTTTTTGTTTTGTTTTTCCCTTTGTATTCAGATGAATACGCCCTGATGCGGCTGTTTCATGAATGGGGCATGTTGCCCGCACGCCTGACATATGGCGAAGGCTATGCCACGCTGATCTCGCACCAGTTTCTGCATGGTGATTTGCTGCATCTGGGCGCAAACATGCTGTTCCTGTGGATATTCGGCGACAATATGGAAGAGGTCTGGGGGCACTGGAAGTTCCTGCTCTTTTATCTTGTATGCGGGCTGGCAGCGGCCGGGCTGCAATATGCGACAGAGCCCACCTCCATGATCCCGATGGTTGGTGCATCTGGGGCTATTGCCGGGGTGCTGGGGGGGTATTTCCTGTTCTATCCCCGCGCGCGGGTGGATATGTTTTTGTTCCTGATCATCATTTTCCGCATCATCCCGGTGCCGGCATGGCTGGTTCTGGGCAGCTGGTTTGTATTCCAGATTCTTGGCGGGCTAAGCACGCCAGCCGATGCCGGCGGCGTGGCATATTGGGCGCATGCAGGCGGGTTTATCGCGGGGGTGGTCCTGTGCCTGCCCCTGTGGTTTCGGATGGGCGGGCGCGCCTATTGGCAACGCTGCGCAGGCCATCCACCCCATGCAGAGGCGCAGTATCGTTTCGTAAAGTCAGATATTCCAAAGGCCGGGCGCAAAAGCCGTTTCAAACCAAGCCCGTGGCGCCGATAAACGCGCTTGTTATGCGAGGGGCACGACGCAATCGCAAATGCGCAGCCGCACCCGCGCGCCAACATCAATCATCGCACCCGCGCCAGAGATGACGAGCATACAGCGCTCACCCTCTTGCACCCAGTATAGCTGGTCATGCCCGCGAAATTCCCGCCCGACCACACAGGCCGGTCCATTGGGGTCCGCTTCAAGCATGATCTGTTCGGGCCTGACAGACAAGGAAACCGCGCCATTCGCCGCACGCGAGAGGGGCAGGGTGCCAAACTCGGTCTTGACCTCCATCCCTGAAGCCGTGCCATTGAGAATGTTCGAGCGGCCCAGAAAAGAGGCCACAAAGGCTGAAACGGGGTTGCGATATATCTCGTCTGGAGTGCCGATCTGGATGACGCGGCCTTTCTCCATCACGGCAATCCGGTCTGCGACAGCCATCGCCTCTTCCTGATCATGGGTGACAAGGATCGCCGCTGATCCTGCTGATTTCAGCAGTTTTCGAACTTCTTGCCGGGTCTCGACGCGCATGGCGGCGTCGAGGTTTGAAAACGGCTCATCCAGCAAGACAAGCGGGGGCGCGACGGCCAAAGTCCGCGCCAGTGCCACACGCTGTTGCTGCCCGCCAGACAATTCATGGGGTTTGCGCGTGCAAAGTGATTCCAGCCCGACAAGGGCCAACATGTCTTTGGCGCGCGCCTCTGCCTGCGCGCGGCTGAGTTTGCGTAGGCCGAATTTGACATTGTCGAGTACGCTCAGATGCGGAAACAGGGCGTAGTCCTGAAAAACGAACCCGATCCCGCGGGCTTCGGGGGGCAGATGCGTGATGTCGCGGCCATTCAGGGCAATGCGCCCTTCATCGGGGGGCTCGAACCCGCCAATCATGCGCAGGGTCGTCGTCTTGCCGCAGCCCGATGGGCCAAGCAGGGCCAGCATCTCGCCTTCGCCAAGATCGAAGCTGACACGCTCTACTGCCGCCACGTCGCCTGTTGTGAATTGCTTGCGCAGTTTCTCGACGCTTAGCAAGGTTTTCGTCGGTCGAGTTCGATAGCCAAGGGGCGAGGCATCGGCAGGCATCTTGAAGCTGAGGATCTTGGGGCGCGTGGTCATGTCATTCATGATCGTGATTTATCCTGCCTTTTTGTCATGACGCAACACGAAGCCAACAAAAATGGCAGAGAATGCCATGATGGCTGCGGCATAAGGGGCGGCTTCGACCAGCATCCCTTCAGAGGTGCGCGAGAACATCGTGATTGACAAGGGTCTGAACCCCGTCGGTGCCAGCAAAAACGCGATGGGCAGTTCCTTCATGGCGATCACGAACACAAGCACCATTCCCGCCACGACCCCTGGTCTGATCGAAGGCAGCGTGACACGCCAGAACACCGATAGCGGGCCATGCCCAAGCGAACGGGCGGATTCCTCTATCGATGGCCGCGTCTGATAAAAGGCCGAGCGGATCGGCCCGATCGCCAGCGCCAGAAAGCTGAGCGCATAGACCAGGATCAGCAACAAATGCGTCTGATACAACCATCTTGCGCCCTGCAACGAGAAGAACACGAATGCCAGAGCGAAGGCCAATGCCGGAATTGCATAGCCCACAAAGGCCAGTCGGTTAATCAGCGTTGACAACCGCGAGGGGTAACGTACCGCCAGCACCGCGACAGGCAGTGCCATCAGGGCGGCCAATAGGGCCGATGGTACTGCAACGGAAAGCGACTGCATGAAGCTGTTGAACAAAGGCTGAAGGACAGGCCCGATGGCTGAGCGCGTCATCCAGAAGCTGAGTACGGCAACCGGCAGGCCCAGTGAAACAAACACGACAACGCCTGAAAAACTCCATCCCGCAAACTTGCCAGCCCATCCAAGTTTCAGCCGCTTCGATCCGGTGCCACTGCCAGACCCGGTGCGCGCATAGCTTGCGCCCTCGCGCAAGCGGCTTTCCCACCAGACAACCGACAGCGCAATCGCAATCAGGATCAGTGCCAGCCATGATGCATATAGCCTGTCAAAAGCAGCGGTATATTGCTGGTAGATCACAAAAGAGAACGCTTCATAGCGCATCAGGGCCACTGCGCCGAAATCGCCAATCACATAAAGTCCGATCACCAGCCACCCCGCCATCAGGGCAGGCAACAGATGGGGCAGGGTGACGCGGGCGAACACTTCTTTCGGGCCGCAGCCAAGTGCACGCGCGCTTTCTTCCAGTCCCTGATCCAACCCGGCAAAAGCGGCGCGCAGGTTAAGGTAAAGATAGGGAAAGCAATAGAGCGACAGCGCAAGCGATGCCCCCCACAACCCTTGCATTCGCGGTATGGTCACGCCGAAGACCTGATTGAGAAAGCCGTAATTGCCCGACAATCCAATGAGGGCGTAGGCCATCACATAGCCCGGTACCGCAAGCGGTAGTACCGCCAGCACATTGATAACCCGCCGACCCGGCAGGTCAGTGCGGCTGACCAGCCATGCCAGCGGCAGGGCAATCACCGTGCACAGGGCCAGAACGCAAGCGGTTAGCAAGAAGGTATTGACCAGAAGCTGTCCCGTGCGCGGGCGCGTCAGCAAGGCCCAAACTGTTGGCAAATCGGCCTGAAAGGCCCGCAACAGCAGATAATAGATCGGTATCAGCATCAAGGCCCCGATCCCGAGGCCAAGTGCTGAAAACAGCACACGGGCCGCCGGAATGCGGCGGCCCGGTATAAGGTCGAGTGTTGTCAAATCAGCCCCGATTCGCGGATGAGTTCCAGAGTCCCTTCCATATCAACGATCAGGTTGAGGTCAAACTCTGGTGCAGCTTCGGTCGCTTCCTGAAAAGTCAGCCCACGGCCCTGAACAGGGACGATCCCTTCACCTGTTACGGGGAATTCATAGACATTACCGGTGAAATACTGCTGTGCCGTCTGGCCCAGAAGGAAGTTCACAAAAGCAACAGCCTCTTCCTTGTTGGCACTTTCATCTATAACACCGATGCCCGCAACCATCATCAGATTGCCCAGATCACCGGCCTCAAAAGTTGTTTGAGCGACCGGGAAATCTGCATCTGCTGCCAGAAAACGCCCAAGATAATAGTTGTTGGTCAGCATGATATCAGCTTCGCCATCGGCGATTGCCTGATAGCCTGCGGTATTGTTTCTGACGATAACCGGCTCATTCGCGGCCAGACCTTGCAGCCATTCCAATGCATATTCGTCACTTGTCGCCTCTCGAAGGGCAGCAACATGGGCAACAAAAGATCCGTTTGTCGGTGCCAAAGCCATGCGGCCGCGGAAGCGTTCGTCAGTCAATGCCGCCATTGTGGCGGGCAAGTCATCTTCGGCCAGACGTTCGGGCGAATAGATCACCAGTCTGGAGCGCCCGGAGATGCCGATCCAACGGCCATCTGCGTCGCGATACACGCTATCGACCTTTTCCAGCGTTTCATCAGGTAGCTGCGCAAACATGGGTTTAACCATTCCGAGCGCCGTGACATCCTGTGCCCAGAACAGGTCAGCAGGCGAGCGGTCACCTTCTTCTTGCAGCAAGATGGTCAGCTCGGCGGTGCCGCCATAGCGCACCGCAACATTGATTCCTGTTTCCGCGGTAAACCGTTCAATGATCGGCGCAACCAGCGTTTCGCCCCGGCCAGAGTACAGCGTCAGATCAGCGAGTGTCGGCGTTGCAGCCAGGGCCGTAAGTGCAAAGACAGAATTTCGAAGAAAGTTCATGATGTCCCTCATTGGGTCAGGTTTCAGATCTGTGCAGGAACAAGATCTCGGTACTGCGTTCATGCGCTTCCCTCTCGCGGCGCGCCGCTTAATTCCTACTGATATTGTCAGTTATTATACCTGATTAGTTTCGTCAACATCATCTTGCGATTCAGCAGGCATGATTTTGAAACAGGGATTGCCTCGTCGAAAGGCCATGCGCATAGTGCACGTAGTTTTTCCAGAAATGGACCTGATGATGCCCCCCCGAACCCCCGGAACGCCCCTTGATTGTGACAGCTTCAAGCCCGTGAACACCCCCGCAGCCAAGCGTCGTGCGGCTAGCATGGTCGCGCGACGCGCGCTCAAGGGGCAGTATCAGGCTGCTTGGTTGCTGAACGCCATTGCCTGCATGGACCTGACTACCCTTGCGGGCGATGACACGCCCGACCGGGTGCGGCGGCTATGTGCCAAGGCACGCAGACCACTGAGTGATGAAATCGTCGTGGGTCTGGGGCTGAACGCGATGCCGCAAACAGGGGCTGTGTGCGTCTATCCGACAATGGTCGCGCCTGCTGTCAAGGCGCTCGAAGGGTCTGGCATTCCGGTGGCTTCGGTCGCAACAGGCTTTCCCGCCGGGCTGATGCCGCTTGATCTGCGTCTGGCCGAAATCCGTTTTGCTGTCGATCAGGGCGCGCAAGAGATCGACATCGTGATCACCCGCGCGCATGTACTGGGTGGCGACTGGGCCGCGCTCTATGACGAAGTTGCCGCCATGCGCGCGGCATGTGGCGCAGCGCATCTCAAGGCCATTCTTGCGACAGGCGATCTTGTAACCTTGTCGAATGTTTATGCCGCATCACAGGTTGCCATGCAGGCAGGGGCCGATTTCATTAAGACCTCGACCGGCAAGGAGGGTGTGAATGCAACATTGCCTGTCGGCCTGATCATGTGCCGCGCGATCCGGGATTATCAGGCTGCGAGTGGCCATATTGTCGGGTTCAAACCGGCTGGCGGAATGAAAACCGCCAAGGATGCGCTGAACTGGCAAGTGCTGATGCGCGAAGAATTGGGGCGCGCATGGCTGCGCCCGGAACTGTTTCGCCTTGGGGCCTCGTCAATGCTGGCGGATATCGAGCGCCAGCTTTCGCATCATGTGACGGGGCGTTATGCCGCGCAGCACCGCCATGCCCTTGCCTGAGGACAATTCCATGCCAACTATCACGGAGATACTCGAGACAATGGAGTATGGCCCCGCTCTCGAAAATGACAAGATCGCCCGCGACTGGCTGTCGCGTGGCCCGTTTGGCCATTTCATCGGCGGCGCGTTTACTGCACCGGGGGCATTGTTTGACAGCCTCAATCCCGCACGCGATGACGTGCTGGCGCAACTCACCCAAGGCAGCGCGCAGGATGTGGATGCTGCTGTAAATGCAGCGCGTGCGGCCTTTCCCGCCTGGTCGGGGCTTTCGGGCCATGCCCGCGCGCGCCATCTCTACGCCATCGCGCGCCAGATCCAGAAGCGCGAGCGGTTGTTTGCGGTTCTTGAAAGTCTTGATAACGGCAAACCCATCCGCGAGGCGCGCGATATTGATGTGCCTTTGGCAATCCGGCATTTCTATCACCACGCGGGCTGGGCTGAATTGGCGGCCGAGGAATTTGCAGGGCAGGTGCCGCATGGCGTGTGCGGGCAGATCATCCCTTGGAACTTTCCGCTGCTGATGTTGGCGTGGAAAATCGCGCCCGCTTTGGCGGCGGGCAACACTGTGGTGCTGAAGCCGGCCGAGTATACGCCACTCAGCGCGCTTTTATTTGCCGAAATCTGTATCGAGGCGGGCTTGCCTGCGGGTGTGGTGAATATTGTTACGGGCGACGGCACGACCGGGGCCGCGCTTGTGGCGCATGACGGTGTGGACAAGATCGCCTTTACCGGATCGACACATGTGGGCCGCGAGATACGGCGTGTGACAGCCGGTAGCGGCAAGGCGCTGACGCTGGAATTGGGGGGCAAGTCACCCTTCGTTGTTTTTGCCGATGCAGATTTGGATGCTGCTGTCGAAGGCGTGGTGGACGCGATCTGGTTCAATCAGGGCGAGGTGTGCTGCGCGGGGTCGCGCATTCTGGTGGCTGAGGCGGTAGCCGATCGCTTCACGGAGCGACTGCGCACGCGGCTGAAAGCCTTGCGCGTGGGCGAGCCGCTGGACAAATCCACCGATATTGGTGCCATCGTTCATCCGCGCCAGTTGGCGCGCATCCGCGATCTTGTGGCGCAGGGTCAGGCAGCAGGGGGTGTCCTTCACCAAGGCAGCGCCCCTGAAGGATGTTTCTTTCCGCCCACGATGATGGTTGAGGTGTCTCCCGCAAACCCTTGTGTAAGCGAAGAAATATTTGGGCCGGTCGCCGTTGTCATGACCTTTCGAACCCCGGATGAAGCGGTCGATTTGGCCAATAACACCCGCTATGGGCTTGCAGCGTCGATCTGGTCCGAGAATCTGACACAGGCAATGGATATCGCTGCGCGCGTCAGGGCGGGTGTGGTCTGGGTGAACGCGACAAATCTGTTTGACGCAAACGCGCCATTTGGCGGTATGCGGGAAAGTGGCTTCGGGCGCGAAGGCGCGCGCGCGGGCATGGCGGCCTATCTTCGGCCTGCGCGCGCCGGGGCTTCCACTCCAGCCCTGGGGGCGCTTGGGCCGCTGCCTCAATCGGCGTCCACCTCTGGGCTGGACCGGACCCATAAGCTGTATATCGGGGGCGCGCAGAAGCGCGCCGATAGCGGACAAAGCTATTCCGTGATTGTTGACGGGGCGTTGCAAGGCCACGCGCCCTTGGGTAGCCGCAAGGACATTCGCAACGCGGTCGAGGCCGCGCATAAAGCCACCGGCTGGACCGCGATGAGCGGGCATCAGCGCGCTCAAGTGCTATACTTTCTGGGCGAAAACCTTGCAGCAAGGTCCGTCAGCCTGCGCGCCTTCGCCTCTCAAGCCGAGATTGATGACAGTATCGCGCGGGCTTTCTATTATGCAGCATGGGCTGATAAATTCGATTCCAGCGTGCATGACACGCAAAGCGCCCATATCACCCTTGCCAAATACGAACCCTTTGGGGTGATGGGGCTGATCTGTGGCGAAGAAGCCCCGCTTACCGGGTTTTTGTCTCTTGTGTTGCCAAGCATCGCGATGGGCAATCGAGTGGTTACGATCCCGTCGCAATCGGCCCCGCTTGCGACACTGGAACTGGCGCAGGTCTTTGCCTGCTCTGATATCCCTGCAGGTGTGATCAACATTGTCTCGGGTCCGGTGGCCGATCTGGCGCAAACGCTTGCGGCGCATGACGATGTGGCGGCACTCTGGTCTGCGCAACCCGCGCTGACAAAGCTGGTCGAAGCTGAATCGGCTGGCAACCTCAAACCTGTGTGGCAAGTGACAGAGCCGCTGGGGCAGGGGCGTGATTTCCTGCTGGCGGCGACCCAGATCAAGACCATCTGGGTGCCATATGGTGCCTGAGGTCTGACCGCTTGACGCTGTCCGCGATAGCGGGCAGCTTGCGCTTGATAAAACAGACCGGGAGAGACGCCATGCGCGCAGCCGTGCTTCGCGAATATCGCAAGGATCTGAGCATAGAGGCGGTTCCAGACCCTGTCTGTGAAGAGGATGGTGTGGTTCTGCGCACCCTTGCCTGTGGCATTTGTCGGTCTGACTGGCATGGCTGGGTCGGTGAACACCCGCGCGTCAAACCTGGCCAGATTCCGGGCCATGAATATTGCGGCGAGGTGGTCGAGGCCGGGCCGCGCTCTGGCTGGGCGGTGGGTGACAAGGTGATTGCGCCCTTTATTCTGGCCTGTGGCACATGCCCGGCCTGCCGTTCGGGAGTGTCGAATACCTGTCCTGACCAGCGCCTGCCCGGCTTCGTCGAACCGGGTGCATTTGCTGAATATATCGGTGTGCCCCATGCCCATAACCTTGCGCGCCTGCCAGACGGCATGTCGCCAGTTCTGGCCGCCGGGCTTGGATGCCGGGTTACAACGGCGTTTCACGCGCTGACCGACCGCGCGGCGCTGCGCCCGGGGGAATGGCTGGCCGTCCACGGCACTGGCGGCATTGGGCTGGCCACGCTGATTCTGGGCCGTGCGCTGGGGGCGCGGGTTGTCGCGGTGGATATTGTGCCCGAAAAGCTGGAGCATGCCCGCGCCCTTGGCGCAGAGGCGGCGCTTGATGCGCGAGAGGGCGATGTGGCACAGGCCATTCGTGATCTTACTGGTGGTGGTGCGCATGTCTCGGTCGAGGCGCTGGGTATTGCGCAGACAACAAATGCGTCGCTGCTGTGTTTGCGGCCCTTGGGTCGGCATGTGCAGGTGGGTATGCCTGTTGGCCATACGGCGCGCATGGAAATCGACATGAGCGCAGTCTATCAGAAGAATCTGGCAGTTTATGGCACACGCGGCATGCCTGCACATAAATACCCCTCGCTTCTAGGGATGATCGCTGGCGGGCTGGTGGATTTCACCCCGATGATCGCGCGCGAGGTTGGCTTGTCGCAGGCGGGTGCTGAACTGGCTGCGTTTGATGGCCCAATGGCCCCGGGCGTTGCGGTGATCGCGGATTTCCTTGGCTGAAGGGACCGCTTTCTCTTTGCGCCGGGTGGGTAATCGCGCTAAAGGGCAGAAAAACGCGCACTGTCGGAGCACCGCGAAATGAAAGCCGCTGTCATTACCTTTCCCGGGTCGAACTGTGACCGTGATCTTGCTGTCGCCTTTGAGCAGGCTGGCGCGCAGGTGAGCCGCGTCTGGCACAAGGAAACACGCCTGCCTGATGGTCTTGACATCGTGGGCATCCCCGGCGGGTTCAGCTTTGGCGATTATCTGCGATGCGGTGCCATTGCTGCAAGGTCCCCGATTGCGCAAGCAGTAACCGGATTTGCCGAACGCGGCGGCCATGTTCTGGGCATTTGCAATGGGTTTCAGGTGCTTCTGGAGATGGGCCTGTTGCCCGGCGCGCTGCTGCGCAATGCACAGTTGAAGTATATCTGCAAACCTGTGGGCTTGCGGGTCGAAACCACGCAGACGCCGTTTACCTCTGCCTATGAGCAGGGAAGCGTCATCACGCTGCCTGTTGCGCATCATGACGGAAATTATACTGCAAGCGCAGAGACGGTTGCGCAACTCGAAGCAGAAGGGCGCGTGGCGTTTCGCTACACCGAGAACCCGAACGGATCGGTGAATGATATCGCCGGGATCGTGTCGGAAAACAGGCGTGTGCTGGGTATGATGCCGCATCCGGAACGCGCTTTTGCGTCCATTCATGGCAGCACTGACGGGCGTGGCCTGTTCGATGGGCTGATCGGCGCTTTTGCGCCCGCGTAAACGCCTCCGCGCTGCGCCGCGCTTGAGCGCGCAAAGCAAAGCCCGTATCCTGCGCGATATGGTTAGCCCGCCCGATCTTGACAATCGTCGCACCAGTATTCTGGGTGTGCCCCTGTGGGGGCGCGTGGTGGTGGGCGTTCTGGTCGTAGTGGCGCTTGTCAGTACCTGGTTTCTGAATGCCTTTCTGTCCGAAAGTTTCACGGAGTCCACGCGAAACCGTGCCGAATTGCGGCTTGTGCTCTATTCCGGCAACATCCAGTCCGAGTTGCAGCGAAATTCGGTTGTGCCGCTTTTGCTGGCGCGCGACCCGGATCTGATTTCAGCGCTGCGCGAGGCCAGCTTTTCGACCACCTCTCAGCGCTTGATTGACCTTCAGTCTGAAATCGGTGCCGCAACAATCGAATTGCTGGATAATACTGGCCGTGTCGTTGCCGCGACCGATCGCAACCAGCTGGGCAAAAGCCGCTCTTCCGATGCGGCCTTTGTCGATGCGCGGCGCTCAAGCGATACCGCCTTTCTGGTGCAGGAACTTGAAAGCGGGGGGTTCGGGTTTTCCTTTGCCCGTTCCGTGCGTCAGGGGTCAGAGGTTCTTGGCGTGGTGATCGTGGGCGCGGACCTGACCAAATTCGAGCGCAGTTGGGCAGGCTTTGCGGATGCAGTGGCATTGATGGATTCCAGCGGGCGGATCATTCTGGCAACTGAACCGCGCTGGCGGGGGCGTTCCCTGGAAGAGGCATTGGCCCTGCGCGATGCCCCTTCGGCCATTGCGCGCGCATTGCGGGCCACGGCGGATTGGGCGCAAAGCCCACCAGATGCCTTTGTGCGCGGTGAGGCCGTGTTGCAATCGGAAATCCGGGTTCCGTTTCGCGGCTGGCGGCTGGTCAGTTTCACCCGCTACGATTCCGTGCGCGAAAGTGTGAATGCGGCGCTGGCGCTACTCTTGACGGGCTTCGCACTGCTGCTTGCATTTGTGTTTTACATTGTCAGCCGCCGCGCGTGGTCGCAATCTGCTGTCTTTCAGCAGGAATCCGAAGAATTGCGTGCCCTGAATGCGCGGCTTCAGCGCGAGATTGCTGCGCGCGTACGGGTACAGAAAGATCTGGCTGTTGCGGAACAGACTTTGGCGCAATCGTCAAAGCTGGCCAGTCTGGGCGAGATGTCGGCCTCGGTGAGTCACGAATTGAATCAGCCCTTGGCGGCCATGAAGACCTATCTTGCAGGTGCGCGGCTTTTGTTGAAAAGCAAGCGCTCGGAAGAGGCGCTGGCCTCTTTTCAGCGCATAGATGATCTGATCGACCGGATGGGCGCGATCGCTCGCACGCTGAAATCCTTTGCCCGCAAGGGGGGAGAGGCATTTGCCCCGATCGACCTGCGCACCTGTCTGGCCGATGCCCTGACCATGATGGAGCCGATGTTGCGTGACAGCCGCGTATTGGTGGTGCGCACTGTTCCGCCAGATCCTGTCATGATCCGCGGCGATACTGTCAGGGTCGAGCAGGTGATACTGAACCTTGTGCGCAACGCTGTGGACGCAACGCGCGGGGTCAACAGCCCGCAGATCGACATCATCATCAGTCAGGGCGAGACGGCAAAACTGACCGTGCGCGACAATGGCGAAGGGATCAAGGATATCGACAGCCTGTTCGAGCCATTCTACACCACCAAGCCCGCAGGGATGGGCGTCGGGCTGGGGCTGGCAATTTCATCAGGAATCGTCAATGATCACGGGGGGCGGCTGACAGCGGTCAACGCCCCCGATGGTGGTGCAGTATTTGAGGTAGAGTTTCCCCGCGAAGGGATTCAACGTGATGCGGCAGAATAACGCCAAAGTGCCTGAGTTTGCCTTGCATATCAGGGACCAAGGGGTGCATTAGGCCCGATACCACATAAGGAAAGACCGATATGAGCCGTCAGATGCGTGTGGCGATAGTCGATGATGAACAGGACATGCGCCAGTCAATCAGCCAGTGGCTGGCGCTTTCGGGTTTCACGACCGAGACCTATGCCGATGGGCAAGAAGCACTGGCCGCCATTGGCCCGGATTTTCCCGGAGTGGTCATAACCGATATCCGGATGCCCAATCTAGATGGCATGGGGCTATTGAAGCGCCTCGTTGCGCTGGACAGCACGATCCCTGTTATTATGATCACAGGTCACGGCGATGTGCCGATCGCGGTTGAGGCCATGCGCCTTGGCGCGTTTGATTTTCTGGAAAAGCCTTTCAACCCGGAAAAGATGATGGCCCTTGCCGAGAAAGCCGTCAAGAAACGCAGCCTTGCGCTGGAGGCACGCGCTCTGCGTACGGAATTGTCGGATGGCACGACAATCATGCGCCGCCTTGTCGGCGCGTCTGAGGTGATGCAACGCCTGCGCGAAGATATTCTGGATATCGGGCAGGCCGATGGTCATGTGTTGGTCGATGGCGAAACCGGAACCGGCAAGACCCTTGTGGCCCATGCGCTGCATGCGGTCGGACCGCGCGCATCGCGCAAGCTGGTCAGTATCAGTTGTGCGGGCCTGTCTGATGATGTGTTGACCGCGCGCCTGTTTGGCCCCTCGGAAGAGGGGGCGGGCAAGCCCCTTGTGGAAGAGGGGCGTGGCGGTACGCTTGTTCTGGAAGATATCGAAAGCTTGTCAGAGCCGATGCAGGCGCGATTGCTGGGGCTGATCAACGATCTGGGCACGCCGCCTGAAACGCGTATTGTGGCGGTCTGCAATGCCCATCGCGCCGATCAGACAATCGAAGACGCCTTGCGCCCGGATCTGTTCTACCGACTGTCCGCGCATAAGATCACATTGCCCCCTTTGCGGATGCGGGGTGAAGATATCTTGTCTTTGTTCAATACCTATCTGGACCGCTTCGCCGAAGAATACGGCTGTAGCGTGCCGGAATTGTCGATGCCCGAAGCCGCACAATTGCTTCAGGCGCCCTGGCCGGGAAATGTGCGCCAACTGGTCAACATCGCCGAACGTGCCGTGCTGCAAAGCCGCCGCGAAGAGGCGGGCCTGATGTCGTTGATCATGGCTGACAACGAAGCCACCGCCGAAATGATGACGACCGAGGGCAAGCCGCTCAAGGATCATGTCGAAGCATTCGAGCGGATGTTGATTGACAACACCATGCGTCGCCACAAGGGGTCGATCACCCTTGTCATGGAGGAATTGCGCCTGCCGCGTCGTACCTTGAACGAGAAGATGGCAAAATATGGTCTGGTCAGATCAGACTATGTCTAGTGTTTGCCGTCGGAGGCAAGATCCCTGTAGACAACATCGAGGGCGTTGCGGACATTCAGTGGCGCGGAGTCAAGGTCGAAGGCCGCCGCGACTCAAAGGGCCGTACCCACGGCACGGCGATTGGGCCGCCCCCAGTGCAACGATCTGATCTTACGCGGACTTGGCCAGCATAAAGCGCTACAGAGTAGACCTTGGATCGCCGCACCGCGGCCCGACGCTGCGCGGCTTTGCACCCGGCCTCGCTATGTCCCCTTTGCCCCGCACAGCCGCCCCTCGCAAAGGCATGACATAGAGCGCGGGACCCTTTGTCAGATGGGAACACCAGCCGGCTTGTGCGGCCCCGAATTGGGCCACAATCATCATTCATGGTGTGAAAAACGTGCAGAAGGGCAGGGTGATGCAAAATCTCATTGTATTTGCCTGCCATTCCCCCCTATTGTGAACATGTAAAGATGTATCCTGAACATCAGGGCATATCCGAACGAATTTCGCTGCATGGGCAGACTGGCGCGCCGGTTATGTACCGCATCGCCCTCATGCAGATGGATCGGCCGAAAGGCACAGTGGTTCGCGTGGTCGCTCAAGGCTGCCGAACTGGACAGAAACCAGGCCGCAATGATGCGGCGAAACAGGAAACGCGATGACAGCTGTCGCACGCATATTGCCCGTCGCCCCGCCAAGGTCAAACCTTGTGGGCGCACTTGCGGCTAAAGCGCGGCACATGCTGCTCCCCGCACAGACAAGTCACGCCGCTACACGTCTTGCGCTGCCAACTCTTGCCAGAAGGCATGGGAATGGCGCGCAGCATGAAAGCAGGCGCGCATTGGACATACATGGCTCAGAAAATGCTGATAGATGCCACCCACGCGGAAGAAACCCGCGTTGTGGTGGTCGATGGAACCAAGGTCGAGGAATTTGATTTCGAAACCGCCAGCAGGCGACAGCTTGCAGGCAATATCTACCTTGCCAAAGTAACGCGGGTTGAACCCTCGCTGCAAGCGGCCTTCGTGGATTACGGCGGCAATCGCCACGGGTTTCTTGCCTTCAACGAAATCCACCCCGATTATTACCAGATCCCCGCTGCCGATCGTGCTGCACTTCTGGAAGAAGAGCGCGCACTCGCAGATGATGCGGAGGAGGAGGACAACTCCGACGCCGCACCAAAGGGGCGCAGGGGCGTACAGCGCAGTTCAAACAGGCGCAATTCGGGCGCGAAGGCAGAGCGTGCGAAGGCGGCCGATCAGGTGGAAACACGCGAAGTATCCGGTATGGATATCGTTGATCTGGAAGGCGACGAAGACGCCTTGCTTGACGACGGGAATGATGCGGCGCCAACACCCGAAGCTGAGCAGGAGGTCGCCGCACCAGAATCCGAGCCGACTGACAAGGCAGATACAGAGGCGAAACAGCCTGAGGCAGATCAGGAAGAGCCGTATCGCGCCGCTGATCATGCGACAGAGATAGATGACCGGATCGAAGCGATCTCGGACGGGGATGTTACGGAAGAGGTACGCCCCCGCCGCAAGCCGCGCATGCGCCGCTATAAGATTCAGGAAGTTATCAAGGTGCGCCAGATCATGCTGGTGCAGGTGGTCAAGGAAGAACGCGGCAACAAGGGGGCCGCGCTGACAACTTATCTGTCACTGGCAGGTCGCTATTGCGTTCTGATGCCCAACACGGCGCGCGGCGGCGGGATCAGTCGCAAGATCACAAATGCCGCTGACCGCCAGAAGCTGAAGGCCATTGCAAATGAAATCCTTGTGCCTGAAGGGGCAGGGCTGATCATTCGGACCGCAGGCGCAAACCGCACCAAGGCCGAGATCAAGCGCGATTATGAATACCTGCTGCGCCTGTGGGAACAGATCCGCGATCTGACGCTGAAATCCATCGCGCCAACCCCGATCTATGCGGAAGGTGACCTGATCAAGCGCACGATCCGCGATCTGTATAACAAGAATATCGATGAGGTTCTGGTCGAGGGCGAGGCAGGCTACCGCGTGGCCAAAGACTTCATGAAAATGATCATGCCGTCCCATGCCAAGAACGTGAAGCTGTATCAGGACCAGATGCCGCTTTTCGCGCGCTATCAGGTTGAAAGCTATCTTGCGGCCATGTTCAACCCGACAGTGCAGCTTCCCTCGGGCGGCTATATCGTGATCGGAATCACTGAGGCGTTGGTCGCGATCGACATCAACTCCGGTCGTGCCACCCGCGAAGGCTCGATCGAGGAGACGGCGCTCAAGACCAATATGGAAGCCGCAGCCGAGATTGCGCGCCAGTTGCGCCTGCGCGATCTGGCAGGGCTGATCGTCATTGACTTCATCGACATGGAAGAGCGCAAGAATAACGCAGCTGTCGAAAAGATGCTCAAGGACAAGCTCAAGCATGACCGTGCGCGCATTCAGGTGGGCCGCATTTCCGGCTTTGGCTTGCTGGAAATGTCCCGCCAGCGTCTGCGCCCCGGCATGTTGGAAGCCACAACGCAGCCTTGCCCGCATTGCCACGGCACCGGGTTGATCCGGTCTGATGACAGCATGGGCCTGACGGTTCTGCGCCAGATTGAGGAAGAGGGCACACGTGGCCGGTCGCGCGAAGTACTGGTGCGCGCGCCTGCGGCGGTGGTGAATTTCATCATCAATTTCAAGCGCGAGCATCTGGCACAGATCGAGGCACGCTACGGAATGGCCGTTCGGCTGGAAGCCGATCCGCATATGATCAGCCCTGATTTCGAGATCGAGAAATTCAAGACAGCGACACGCGTGCCGACGCCGCAGGCCGATGTCGTTTCGATTAACACGACACTGATGCCAGAGCTTGAAGAAGAAGAGGATCAGGTCGAGGAAAAAGGCGCCGACAGCCGGGCTGAAGACACTGCTGAAGCGGATAACCAACCGCGCAAGAAGCGTCGGCGTCGGCGGCGTCGGCGCGGTGGTGGCCAGAACGGCGCGGATGACGCAGATGGCGGGCAGGACGCCTCCAGCGATGCTGATAGCGCGGACTCCACATCTGAAGCAGAAACTGCGCCAGCAGCGGCCGAGGATCAGTCCAGTGATAAGGCAGAGGTCGAAGCTGCAGAAACCCCGTCTGCCAAGCCAAAGCGCGCCACGCGCAGCCGGTCCAAAAAGGCCGCGGTTAAGGCGGAGCCTGTAGATCAGGAGGGGACCGAGGGCGCAACACCAGCAGCCGCAGAAGACGTGATTGCTGCCGCTGCGCCCGAGGCTGAAACCGAGGCACCGCCTGCCAAGCCCAAGCGGACGCGCCGCAAGCCTGCTGCCAAGAAGAAAGATGGAAAAGCAGAGGCGACAGCCGTACCTGAAGCCGAGGCATCTGAACCCGCGACACCTGTTGACGCGGCACCGGAAATCGCGCCGGAAATCAGCGCGGCTGATCAGCCCGCCGCGCAAGCTGTGTCTGCGGCTGCGCAGGAAACAGCGCCGGACTTATCGGATGCAGACGCAGTGCCAGCAGACAGTCTGGCACCAACTGCTGTCGATGATGCGGACAAAGGAACTGTCGCCGCAGTGCCGGACACGACCAGCGCACAGGAGGCCCCTGAGCCATTGAGCGAGCCTGCAGCGGAAACGCAGGAGGCAGAGCGCCCTGAGCAAGAGGCGCCCGCCAAACCAGAAAAGAAACGCAGGGGCTGGTGGTCCGTGCGTGGGTAATCTGAGCGGCGGGCCGTGCAATCGGCCCGCCATCACTTTCATTGCGACATGTTTTCGCATGGCACGGGAAAGTGACAGATCATCTGATGACGTCCTTTGCCAAGGCGCGTATTTATCCGCATAGCAGAAATCAGAAGGCGGCCGCATGTTTGGAATAGATGTATTTGACGCAGGTCTGCTCGTTGCGCTGATGATTGCTTTCGGTGCCGGAATTCTGTCCTTTCTGTCACCTTGCGTCTTGCCCATTGTTCCGCCCTATCTGGCCTATATGGGCGGTATCTCGATGCAGGAATTGACAGATGAGGGGCGCGCCAGTCGCAGGGCGATCTTGCCTGCGCTGTTCTTTTTCATGGGACTTTCCACTGTTTTCCTGTTGCTTGGCTTTACGGCGTCAACGATGGGGCATCTTTTCTTGCGAAATGCTGAACTATTCGGCCAGATCGCGGGCGGCGTGGTGATTGTCTTTGGCCTGCATTTTCTGGGCGTGTTCCGCATTCCTTTTCTGATGCGTGAAGCGCGCATTGATGCTGGTGATCGGGGCGGGTCTGCTTTCGGCGCTTATGTCCTTGGGCTGGCCTTCGCATTCGGCTGGACGCCCTGCATTGGCCCCGTTCTTGGGGCGATTCTGACGCTTGCCGCAACAGATGCAACCGTCAGTCGCGGCACTGCGATGCTGGGGGTCTATGCGCTGGGACTGGGGCTGCCCTTCTTGCTGGCGGCGGTCTTCGTGCAGCGGTCCATGGGGCTGATGACGCGGCTAAAGCGCCATATGGCCGCGATCGAGAAAGTCATGGGAATAATGCTGCTGGCCGTCGGCGTGGCACTGTTGACCGGGGCGTTCTCTGCTTTTTCGTGGTGGCTGTTAGAGACTTTTCCCGTAATGCAACGTCTGGGATAATTTGCAAACCGGCGTTTTCACGGCGACCGTGGTATGAGTATTTGAAGCAAGAAAATGCCCGTTCACTGCAACCCAAGTTCAGCGAGTGCTGCGTCCAGTTCAGGCGGTAATTTATCGTCACCTGCGCGTGCCTTGGGCAAATCTGGCGGGGCATCTTCGGGTTTGAGGTATCGCCAGCCCTGAAATGGCCTTTTGGTTGCAGCGGCTGTGCGGATGATGTCCGGGTCCAGCACGATGGCGCAGCGCGCGATACCATCTGCCCCTGTCACCTCGTCCAGACGCAGAATGCGCTGACGGGCCAGAACCACCCCTTTGAACACCCAATAGAGCGACCCGCCGTCAAGGATTTCGGTGGCCCGCTTGGGGCGCATACGGGTAACATGGCGCGGGAGGCCATCCGCGCCTTTGGCGCGTGCAGAATTCTGCCACTGAATCAGGTCTTCGACCTGTTCGGCACCGACGCAGAGTTTGATCAGATGTATCGTGTTGCTCATGTTGGTTCTTCTAGCGTGGCTGGCACTGGCGGCAAGGGGGGTAAAGTCGTTGACCCGCCGCAAGCAGGCGCTTATCTTGTAGCATTCCCCGACAAGACCGCAAAGGATGCCGCGTCATGACCCGTTTTGCTGCCCCGATCGCTGAACAGATATGGGATATGAAGTATCGTCTGAAGGAAGCGGGCGGCGCAGCGCTGGATGCAACGGTTGAAGAAACATGGCGCAGAATCGCCCGTGATCTGGCCTCGGTCGAACAAGATCCGGCCCTTTGGGAGGATCGTTTCTATACAGCGCTTGAGGATTTCAAGTTTCTGCCTGCAGGACGCATAATTGCTGGTGCGGGCACAGGAAGATCCGTCACCTTGTTCAATTGCTTCGTCATGGGCACCATTCCCGACAGCATGGGCGGCATCTTCGATATGTTGAAAGAGGCCGCGCTGACGATGCAGCAAGGGGGCGGGATCGGGTATGACTTCAGCACCATCCGGCCAAAGGGTGCAGCGGTAAAAGGGGTCTCGGCGGACGCCTCGGGGCCGCTGTCATTCATGGATGTCTGGGATGCGATGTGTCGTACAATCATGTCTGCCGGCTCGCGCCGTGGCGCGATGATGGCGACAATGCGGTGCGACCATCCTGATATCGAGGATTTCATTACCGCCAAGCAGGATGCCGCGCGCCTGCGGATGTTCAACCTATCTGTCCTTGTGACGGACGCTTTCATGGAAGCGGTGAAAGAAGATGGTCCGTGGGAGCTGGAGTTTGACGGGCGCGTTTACCGGACCCTTCAGGCGCGCGATCTGTGGAACCAGATCATGCGCGCAACCTATGATTATGCGGAACCAGGTGTCATTTTCATCGACCGGATCAATGCAGCAAATAATCTAAGTTATTGTGAGACGATAGCCGCGACCAACCCCTGTGGTGAGCAGCCATTGCCACCGTATGGGGCCTGTCTGCTGGGGTCGGTCAATCTGGCACGCTTGGTCACGGACCCTTTCACGGAGGCTGCCGCACTGGATCAGGGCGCGCTTGAAGATCTTGTGCGGGTCGCCGTGCGGATGATGGACAATGTCGTCGATGTCAGCCGCTTTCCTCTGGACGCACAGGCACAAGAGGCGCGCGCCAAGCGTCGCATCGGTCTGGGCGTGACCGGGCTTGCCGATGCGCTTTTAATGGTGGGTTTGCGTTATGGGTCTGATGCAGCGGTGGTGCAGATGGATAGCTGGATGCGGGCCATTGCACGCGCGTCCTATCTCGCAAGCGTGGATCTGGCCCGCGAGAAGGGGGCGTTCCCATTATTCGATGCGGACGCCTTTCTTGCATCCGGGAATATGCGCGCGATGGATGCCGATATCCGCGCGGCGGTCGAGGCTCATGGTATCCGCAATGCGCTTTTGACCTCGATCGCGCCGACAGGCACGATCAGCCTGTATGCAGGCAATGTCAGTTCTGGGATAGAGCCTGTTTTTGCGTATGAATATACGCGAAAGGTCTTGCAGAAAGATGGGTCGCGCACCGAAGAAACCGTTGAGGATTATGCCGTGCGCCTGTGGCGTGACCTGCATGGCGATGCGCCGCTGCCGGATTACTTTGTGAACGCGCAAACATTGGCGCCGATTGATCATGTCCGGATGCAGGCGGCTGCGCAAAAATGGGTGGACAGCTCCATCTCGAAAACCATCAATTGTCCCGAAGATATCAGCTTCGATGCGTTCAAGGACGTGTACATGGCAGCCTGGGATATGGGGTGCAAGGGCTGCACGACCTACCGGCCCAATGATGTGACGGGGTCTGTTCTGTCGGTGCCCGTCGTAAGTGAGTCAGCGCCGCAAAGCGACAGCGGTGCCGATGTCGTCTATCTGTCTACTCCGTTCGACCGCCCCGAGGCGTTGGAAGGCCATACGTACAAGTTGAAATGGCCCGGATCGGAACATGCGATTTATGTGACCATCAATGATACGGTCATAAACGGACATCGCCGCCCGTTTGAGATATTCATCAACTCCAAGAATATGGAACATTTTGCCTGGACGGTAGCTTTGACGCGGATGATCTCAGCAGTGTTCCGTCGCGGCGGGGATGTGTCTTTCGTGGTCGAAGAACTGAAGGCGGTCTTTGACCCGCGCGGTGGGGCCTGGGTCGAAGGTCGCTATATTCCGTCAATACTGGCCGCAATTGGTGGCGTGATTGAGCAGCACCTTATTCGTATCGGCTTCATCGCTGGCGAGGGGCTGGGCCTTAAGACGGACCCGGAAGCTTTGAAACTAGCTATGGGTGACGCCCGGCGCGGCCGGGCGTGCCCATCATGTGGGGCATATGAATTGGTAATGATCGAGGGATGTAAGACTTGTCGGGCCTGCGGCCACTCGAAATGCGGCTGATGCCGGGGGAGGCTGTAACCTGTTCCGACAGGCAATTATCTGCCTTTTTGCGCAAAAGATTTTCCTCTTTTGGGGTCTATTTTTGCCTCTGTCAGATAATCCCTTGAAAACAGACAGAACGGAAAACGCCGCCCCACTGGGCGGCGTTTCTCCGGTTGGCTTAGCCGACAGCATGGAGCAGGCGATTCATCTCGCTTGGGCCCATCTTTCCCGCTGGCCCGCTTTCAATCAACTGCCCGTCCTTGAACAGCAGGAATCGGTCACACGCACGGATAGATGACAGATGATGAGACACGACAATGCTGATACCTTTGCCGCGTCTGCGATCCAGAACTTCCAGTGCATGGGATTCGGAAACCATATCCATGGCGCTTGTCGCTTCATCCAGAATAAGGATGTCAGGATCACGCAGAACAGCCCGGGCCAGAGCGATGCGCTGCCGTTGGCCCGCCGAAAGTTCAGTGCCACGATTGCCGACCCGTGTCTGATAGCCTTGTGGCAGTTCACGAATGAAATCATCGGCCCCTGACTGTTCGGCCGCTTTCTTCACGCTGTCGAAATCGGCCTGATCGGTGCCATACATGATATTTTCGATCACTGTGCCATCGAAGAGTTCTAGTTCCGGGCTTGCGACCGCAATTCGTGGCAACCACGCTGCCGGGCTGATCTTGGAAAGCGGGGTTGTACCGATCAGGATATTCCCGGTGTCGGGGCGTATCAGCCCACATAACATGTTGACAGCAGTAGATTTTCCTGACCCGGAGCGCCCGATGATGGCAACCACCTCTCCCCAATGCAGATCGAAACTTGTATCCTCAAGCGCGGCTGTGCGGCCCGGGGCATAGCTGAAGCTGACTTTATCAAAGCGGATGCCGTCCTGAAGGCTGGGGGACAGCATCTGCTCTTTTCGGCTGTCATTGCGCGCGGGTTGATCAAGAAGCCATGCAACCTCATCCAGAGAGCCAAGCCAACCGCGCAGCTCTGTCCGCTTGTTCTGAATGCCGCGGACCTGTGGCTGCATCCGGTAAAGCAGGATTGTAAAAGCGGCCGCTTCGCCAAATGTGATCCCCAGACGCCAAGCGACCCAGAGGACAACCAGAAACAGCACAGCATAGGCCACCTCTATCATTGGTCCTACAGCGGACTGGCGCACATGCAGGCGCAGTGCCGCACGGCGTACTTTGTCAGATGCATCCGAGAAGCGGTGCTGTTCGTTTGTTTCGGTGGCCGAGAGGCGGATCAGCCGCCATGCGCCGATCAGATGCAGCATCCGCTCTGCAAGACCACGATTGAGGCTTGTGACATCGCGGCCCAGCTTGCCAAAATGGCCCGTCAGCGCTTCTTGCACCAGATGCATGAACAACAGTCCAACGGCCACGACCAATGTCAGCCAGGGTGACAGATACAGCAAGAACAGTGCAAGAATCGCGGTTGCCGACATATGCACATAAAGCGCCAGCCGCGCAGCGACGGCATCTGCGGCGCGCCAGCTTTCATTGGACACCACGTTCAGCAAGCGAGAGGAAGATGCCGTCAAGCAAAATCTTGGGTCACTGTTGAGGAAGGCGTTGGACAGCTCGTCCCGGATGTTCTGGGCCGCCCGCCCGTAAATCCAGGCTTGCAGGGCGCCATTTGCCCAGGCGACAATATTTTTCGCGATAATGAGGGAGAAGATCACACCGCCCAGCAACAAAACCTTATCTGCCGCGCTTAGTCCGTCGCCAAAGGATGCCAACGGCCCGGGCAGTGAAACAGTGTCGCCATTCCCGGTCGCAATGCTGATCAGCGGGGCAAGCATAGCAATGCCAAACCCTTCAAGCGCGGTTGCCGCCAAGCCCAGAACAACAACGCCGGGGACCCATTTGCGCACGGGCGTTAGGGCAGATTCAAGTGTTTTATGCTGCCACTCAAACATCAATGACTCCGATTGCGAAAAGAAATCCAAGCCCACGCAACCAGCAAAAGGGTGATCTGTTCCCACAGTGCAGGAATTATCTCGCCCCTGTGGAACAAAAGATCGTTTCGGAAGGTAGAGGCTTCGTTAAGGTCTTGGACCGGGCTCGCCCGATCATATTGAACACGCCTTGTGCTTAGAGATGCTGAGGATCAAATGACAAAAATCTCGGTTATTTTGCCGATTTATAACGCTGGCCCGCATCTTGGCCTGTCCATTGCCAGCCTGTTGAAGCAAACACATGGTGATTTCCGCATCATTGCCATTGACGATGGCTCGACCGACGGGTCTGCGCGCATCCTCGAGGCGGCGTCGGCACTGGATTCCCGCATCACAGCTATCTCGCGCGAAAACCGTGGCCTGATTGAAACACTTAACCAAGGGCTGGCGCTGGCAGACACCGATATAATCGCGCGGATGGACGCAGACGATATCGCCTATCCAACGCGGTTCGCGGCACAGCTTGACGCTTTTGAAGCCAGCCCGGATATTGGCCTGTTGGGAACGAACTTCGACAGGCTTTTCAACGAGACGCGCCTGTCACCCGCTTCACGGCCGATTCTTACAGCCCCCGGCGCGCGGGGGATATTGGGGCGTTTTTGCACCTCACTGCGTCACCCGACCGTCATGTTCCGACGCTCAAGGCTTGGCTCGGCGGAGCTTCACTATGATGCGCGTTATCCCTATGCCGAGGATTTCGATCTGTTCCGCCGACTTGCCCTTTCGACAGAAATGTCCGAATTGCCAGCGCCACATCTGGCATATCGAATTCACTCCGGAAGTGTCAGCATGACGCGCATCCAGCAGATGTGTGCAACACATCTGACTATTCTGGAGGAAAATTTGCAGCGCCACTATCCCTCTGTCGCGACTGATTGTTTGAGTGACCTTGTCGAAAGGCTTGAGGTCGAGGTCGTGGATGCTGCCGCTGAAATGATCCGCAAACTTGACGCACTCGCACCTTCGCAGCCCGAGGCAGAACGGGAAGCATTTATCGAGGGGGTCAATACAACCTTCTATTTCATCTATGCGGTGATCTGCCGCGGGCATGCCTATTCCCTGGCGCATCGTTTCATTGATAAAGCGCAACGCTGGCACGCGATCCGAAGGCGCGAACGCGCCGCGTTGCGTGGCCGGGCGGCCTATCTAGGCATGAATCTGTCCAAGTGGCAGTTGGACATGCAGAGGTTACTTGCCTCGCGCAGCCTGACCAAGGCCCTGCCGGGCTATGCCGAGATCAATGAACTGGCGCGCCTAATTAAGCGGGAAGCAGAGCTGGACGCTACCCGTTATGTAGCATGAAGCTCCGTCACAGCCCGCAATTAAGCGCCAATCGCAAGGTTGACCCAGGCGACCTGAACGGGCTTGCTTGCATCTTTATCAAAGTGGTAACTTTAACTTACCGTAATTGGGGCTAAGGCTGACGTCGGTCCGTCTGGCGTGCTGAATACTGGCATTCTGCCAGATAATCGAAACTGGTTTTCGACATTGGGTTCAAAGCAGATATTTGTGTATAAGCGCGCTATAGCTGCGTGACGCGCTGTGTGATTGAAGTTTGGTTGAGTTGACATGACAAGCATGACGAAAGACGGGAAGGCAGCGCATGCCATAGATGAGCAGGATCGCCTGCCACCCCTCATGACCTTCGAAAATGTATTGATGGATAAGGCAGCAAACCGGCAGGTGCCGGGCGCTGCATGGCCAGATTTTGACACACAGGTTCATGCGCGGTTGCGGCGGCGGGGTCAACTTGTGTGCAAAGCCCCAAAGATAGATGAGACCACTGCTGAGATCGTCGAAAAACCGGTTGTATTTGCTTCGGTCTATGAAAATCATTTCGGACATCTGACAGCGGAAACTGTCCCGCGCTTGCCGCAGGCCCTTGCCGAATATGGAGATTTGCCGCTGATCTTCACGCGCATGCGGGGCGATACCTCCAATGGGCCCTCGCAGATGTTCAAGTCTGTCATGGATTGGTTGCGCATTCCCCAAAGCCAGATTCACTTTGTGGAAAAGCCCACGCTCTTCCGGCAGGTTCATGTCGCGGCCCAAGGCGAGCATCTGGATGGGCCGAGGACCCCGACAGAATACCTTGACCTGCTTGAACAGCGCATCGCCCCCAATCTGCGGCAACGCAGCCCGGGTGGTGTGGCCTTTGTCACCCGCGCAGGGTTGGATCACAAGATGGGGGCCCATGCGGCAGAACGGTATCTGGTTTCATGTCTGCGCGAGCTAGGGGTCAGGATCATCCAGCCAGAGGCTTTGTTGTTGCGAGAGCAGATGAGGCTTTATGCGCGTTCAAAGCATCTGGTCTTCTCCGAAGGCTCTGCGATACATGGCCGCCAGTTGCTGGGGCGTGTAGATCAGAGCATTTCCATCCTCAGGCGCCGACGTCAAAGCAATATGGCACGTGGACAGATGGAACCCAGATGCTCGGATCTGACTTATGTGCCCTGTTTCGGGGGCGCGCTGCATCTGACCAATCGCGGGGGCGCGCGCCTGCACTGGGCAATGAAGAGTTTTTACAATATTGATGCCTTGCACAGTTTCTTTGCCGACCTCGGGGTCAATCTGGCGCAGGTCTGGGTGCAGGAGAAATACCGCCAGTTTCGTGATAAGGATGTCTTGGGCTGGGTTTTCGCAATGTATGATCCCATGATCGAGCCCTGGCTGAAGCCAGCCAATAGCGACGAATACCTGCTGGACCAGTTTCCCGCACTGCATCTGTCACATCTTCAGGATCAGGCCGCCGCCATCATCAAGGCGCGCAAGTCTGCGCTGGGCTGAAAGCGGGGGCGTTTCATATCGCCGCACGCACGCGCGCGCTTTCGCATCGAACAGGCGCCATTGCCGCATTGCAGCGATTTCGCCTTGACATTATCTTGCGCCTAAAGCATCCAAAACGGTAACAAAATTACCTTGCCCTCACGCGATTAACGATGTCACAGGAGCTGAGAATGTCCGACGCCACGCCTATGAGAGACAAACCCTGGCTGTTTCGCACCTATGCTGGTCATTCTACCGCTAAGGCATCGAACGCGCTTTATCGCAACAATCTGTCCAAGGGGCAGACTGGTCTTTCCGTGGCGTTCGATCTGCCGACACAAACCGGGTATGACAGCGATCACAAACTGGCGCGCGGCGAGGTTGGCAAAGTGGGTGTGCCCGTCGCGCATCTGGGCGATATGCGGATGCTGTTCGACCAGATCCCGCTGGAACAGATGAACACCTCGATGACGATCAACGCCACAGCACCGTGGTTGCTGGCGCTTTATATCGCCGTCGCTGAAGAACAGGGCGCGGATGTCTCGAAGCTGAACGGCACCGTGCAGAATGATCTGATCAAGGAATACCTGTCGCGCGGCACCTATATCTGTCCGCCCGAACCCAGCTTGCGCATGATTACCGATGTCGCGGCCTATACCCGCGAATATCTGCCCAAATGGAACCCGATGAATGTGTGTTCCTACCATTTGCAGGAAGCGGGCGCGACACCAGAGCAGGAACTCGCCTTTGCGCTGGCAACGGCCTGCGCTGTGCTGGATGACCTGAAAACCAAAGTCCCGACCGAACATTTCCCGCAGATGGTGGGGCGGATATCCTTTTTCGTGAATGCAGGCATCCGCTTTGTGACCGAGCTTTGCAAGATGCGCGCTTTTGTCGATTTGTGGGATGAAATCTGCCGTGATCGCTATGGAATTGACGACCCCAAATACCGCCGTTTTCGTTACGGTGTGCAGGTCAACTCGCTGGGCCTGACCGAACAGCAGCCGGAAAACAATGTCTATCGTATTCTGATAGAGGCTTTGGCAGTAACCCTGTCGAAGAAAGCGCGCTGTCGCGCATTGCAACTGCCCGCCTGGAACGAGGCGCTGGGCCTGCCGCGCCCTTGGGACCAGCAATGGTCGCTGCGTCTGCAACAGGTTCTGGCCTATGAAACCGACCTGCTGGAGTTTGATGACCTGTTCGACAACAACCCGGCGATCGAGCGCAAGGTTGCCGAGTTGATGGAAGGCGCGCGCGAAGAGCTGGCCCGCATTGACGAGATGGGCGGCGCGGTCAAGTCGATCGAATATATGAAGTCGCGTCTGGTCGAGGCGAATGCCGAACGCATAACCGGTATCGAGTCCGGCGAGACTGTGGTTGTCGGGGTGAACAAGTTCACGACGACCGAACCCTCTCCGCTAACCACGGGCGATGGGGCCATCATGATGGCCGACCCACAGGCCGAGGCTGACCAGATTGCGCGTCTGCAAGCCTGGCGCGCTGCGCGTGATGAGGCTGCCGTCAAGGCCGCGCTCGCGGATCTGCGCGAAGCGGCGCGACTTGGGAGCAATGTCATGCCCGCCTCGATTGCGGCAGCAAAGGCCGGGGCAACGACAGGCGAATGGGGTGAAACCGTGCGGACGGCCTTTGGCCAGTATCGCGCACCCACGGGCGTAAGCCGCGCACCGTCCAACCGTACAGAGGGTCTGGAGCCTGTGCGCGAGGCCGTTGATACGCTGAGTGCCAAGCTGGGCCGCAGGCTTAAATTCGTTGTTGGCAAGCCGGGTCTGGATGGCCATTCCAATGGGGCGGAGCAGATCGCTGCCCGTGCGCGCGATTGTGGAATGGATATCCATTACGAGGGCATTCGCCTGACCCCGTCCGAGATCGTCAACGCAGTGCGCGAGGAACAGGCGCATGTGGTCGGCCTGTCGATCCTGTCGGGAAGCCACATGCCGCTGATGGAAGAACTGATGCACCTCATGCAGGCCGAAGGGCTGGGCGATGTGCCGGTTATCGTCGGCGGGATTATCCCCGATGACGATGCAGTCAGGCTGCGCGCGATGGGCGTGGCACAGGTCTATACCCCGAAAGATTTCCAGCTCAACACGATCATGATGGACATCGTGGCGCTGGTGGACCGGGAACCGATCGCCGCGGAATAGAAACAGGGAGTGCCGCCCTTGGGGGGATTGACCCCCCTGCGGGCGGCATTGCCATGGTATGCCTTTGGCTGCGGCGCTGACATGATGGGCCGTCGCCCGCCGGTCAGTTTACACTGTGCAATGGATGCCGGAGAGCGTCATGGATTCAATCGGATAGGCGCAACCATGTTTTGCAGTAGTGTTGCTGGTTTCCTCTCCGTTTGGGGCTGATTGCGGCCATCGGGGCGCAAAACACCTTTGTCTTGAGTCAAGGCTTGCGGCGAGAGCATGTGGGTGTGTTGGTGCGGATCTGCGCCACCTCTGATGCGCTTTTGGTGGCGCTTGGGGTGGCAGGTGCGCAATTCCTGACATCCACGCTTCCCGGATTTCAGAGCGTGATGCTTTGGGGCGGGGTTGCGTTTCTGCTGGTTTATGGAGCCTTGCGCTTTCGTGCCGCGTTCAAGGGCGGGGTAGCACTTGTTCCCATGGCTTCGGACCCGGTCCCAATGCGGCGCGTCGTGGCGATCTGGCTTGCCTTCACATAGCTTAATCCACATGTCTATCTGGATACGGTCGCGGTTTTTGGCGCGCAGTCGATGCAATATGCGACATATCAATGGGGCTTCGGGGCAGGGGCCGTTCTGGCCTCTTTCGTGTTCTTTGCGTCCCTTTGCTATGGTGCGCGGCTGCTGGCAGCGGTTCTGGCGCGCCCGCGTGCTTAAGTCGTGCTGGAAATCGTTATCGGGCAGATCATGTGCGCAATTGCCGGCAGCCTTGCGCTACGCGCGCTGAGCTTCTGAAGTTTTCCTTGCCTTTTCGATGGAATTGGTAATAATATTTTACCAATCACGACGGGAGGGTCTGATCATGGAAATGCCGATACCCAACGCATCTGTCATGTCCAAGCGTGACCGCGTGCTTGTGCGGCTGGCACAGGTGTTATCGGCCGAGGCGCTGATCACAGACGAGGCCGAGTGCCGCGCGTATGACTGCGATGCATTGACAGCCTATCGCTGCCTGCCGCTTGCCGTGACCTTGCCGACCAGCACGCAAGAGGTTTCGGATATTCTGCGCATCTGTCACCAAGAGGATGTGCCAGTCGTGCCGCGCGGCTCCGGCACCTCGCTTGCAGGCGGCGCTTTGCCGACGGCGGATTCCATTATTCTAGGCGTCGCACGCATGCGCGATATGCTGGAGGTGAATTACCCCGATCGCTATGTTCGCGTTCAGACCGGAATGACCAACCTGTCCGTGACTGGCGAGGTCGAGAGTGATGGTTTCTTCTACGCTCCGGACCCGTCCAGCCAACTGGCCTGCGCAATTGCCGGAAATATTGCGATGA
The DNA here is from genome assembly GCF_004366635.1 of Roseinatronobacter bogoriensis DSM 18756. GTDB lineage: Bacteria > Pseudomonadota > Alphaproteobacteria > Rhodobacterales > Rhodobacteraceae > Roseinatronobacter > Roseinatronobacter bogoriensis. The sequence continues at coordinate 309,393 of NZ_SORN01000004.1, forward strand.
ATTCGGGCGGGGCACATTGCCTGAAATACGGCGTCACAACCAACAACCTCTTGGGCGTGACGATTGTCCAGATGGATGGCACGGTGCTCGAGGTTGGGGGGGCGTTTCTTGATGCGGCGGGCTATGACCTGTTGGGCGTGATCTGCGGGTCAGAAGGGCAATTGGGTGTGGTGACAGAGGCGACCTTGCGCATTCTGCCCAAACCCGAAGGCGCACGACCGGTCTTGATGGGCTTTGACAGCAATGAAGTCGCAGGCACCTGTGTTTCCGATATCATCAAGGCGGGCGTCCTGCCGGTTGCGATCGAATTCATGGACCGCCCTTGCATCCGCGCGTGCGAGGATTTTGCAAAAGCGGGCTATCCCGATTGCGAGGCGCTTCTGATCGTCGAGGTAGAAGGCTCGGACGCCGAAATTGACGATCAGCTTGATGTCATCAAGAACATTGCCCGCCGCCATAACCCCGTCGAGCTGCGCGAAAGCCAGTCCGATGAGGAAAGCAAAAAGATCTGGCTAGGGCGCAAATCCGCGTTTGGGGCGATGGGGCAGATCAATGACTATATGTGCCTGGATGGAACAATCCCTGTGTCCAGCCTGCCATATGTGCTGCGTCGCATTGGCGAGATGTCGAAGGAATTCGGTCTGGATGTGGCGAATGTCTTTCACGCAGGCGACGGCAATATGCACCCGCTGATCCTGTTTGACGCCAACAAGCCTGGTGATCTGGAACTGTGCGAAGAATTTGGCGCAGAGATCCTGAAACTTTGTGTCGAGGCGGGTGGCTGTCTGACTGGCGAGCATGGTGTCGGGATCGAAAAACGCGATTTGATGGATGTGCAGTTTGCCCCCGAGGATCTGGATGCACAAATGCGCGTCAAGGACGTGTTCGACCCCAAATGGCTGCTGAACCCGGCAAAGGTTTTCCCGTTGACCGCAAGCGCAACCCGGCGGGCGGCATAGGGGGCGTTGCCCCCTCTGGGCGCGTGCGCGCCCATTCACCCCCAGAGTATTTTTGGCAAGAAAATGCCCGTTCAGGGCACAAGACAGGGAGGCAGTGCTGATGCGGCCTGCAAGTGAGCAAGAGCTGTCAGATTTGGTGCGCGATGCTTCCGGGCCGCTGCGGATATGCGGTGGGGGCACAAGAGCGATTGGGCGGCCTGTGGTGGGCGAGCCTGTGCTGATGTCCGGATTGAGCGGAATAACCCTCTATGAGCCCGGCGCGCTGACTTTGGTGGCGCAGGCTGGCACGCCCCTTGCGGAGGTTGAGCGGGCAACTGCCGCCGAGGGCCAGCGTCTGGCCTTTGAGCCGATGGATATGCAGGGCTTGTTGGCACGCGAGGGTGTGCCGACTGTCGGAGGGATGGTGGCGGCGAATGCCTCTGGTCCACGCCGTGTGCAGGCAGGTGGGTGCCGCGACAGCCTGATCGGGGTGCGGTTCGTGGATGGGTCCGGCACGATCATCAAGAATGGCGGCCGAGTGATGAAGAATGTCACCGGCTATGATCTGGTAAAGCTGATGGCGGGAAGCTGGGGCACCTTGGGGGTTTTGACGGAATGTTCCTTCAAGCTGCTGCCGATCCCCGAGACGCAGGCAAGTTTGGTGAGCGATCAGGTGACGCCGCAGGAGGCAGTTGATTTGATGTCGCGTGCCTTGGCGACTCCGTATGAGGTGAACGGTGCTGCACGCGCATTAGATGGGCGTGTCTATTTGCGCCTGGAGGGCTTTGCTAGGCAGGTGGGGTATCGCAGTCAGGCCTTGCGCGAGGTGCTGGGCGGTGATTGGGAGTTACTAGAAGGCGACAAAAGCGCGGCACAATGGAGGGGCTTGCGCGATGTGGCGGATTTTGCCGCAAAGCCCGGGGATGTCTGGCGCGTTTCGGTCAAGCCGTCGGATGCGCCCGAATTGGTTGCGCGCGCCAATTGTCCTGTGGTCATGGATTGGGGCGGGGGCCTGATCTGGGCGTTGGTGCCGGAGGGCACAGACCTGCGCCGCCGGCTGGGCTCGTTTGCTGGCCATGCCACGTTGATCCGTGGCAGCGAGGCGACTCGTGCGGCGCTGCCGGTGTTTCAGCCTGAAGCGGATGCGATCGCGGCGCTGGCGCGTGGATTGCGCGCAAAATTCGACCCGCGCGGTGTGCTGAACCCCGGATTGATGGGATAACCGATCATGCAAACCAGTTTTACACCCGAACAATTGAAAGACCCGGCCACACAGCGGTCCAACGAAGTGCTGCGCACATGTGTGCATTGCGGGTTCTGCACGGCCACCTGTCCGACCTATGCCATTCTTGGTGATGAGTTGGACAGCCCGCGGGGCCGGATATACCTGATCAAGGATATGCTGGAGAAGGGACGGCCCGCAGATGAGAAGACGGTCAAGCATATCGACCGGTGTCTGTCCTGCCTTGCCTGTATGACCACCTGTCCTTCAGGGGTACATTACATGCATCTTCTCGACCATGCGCGCGACTATATCGAGCGGACCTATAAGCGGCCCTTGTCCGACCGGGCCCTACGCTGGGTGCTGGCGCGGATACTACCTTACCCCACGCGGTTCCGGCTGGCGCTGCTGGGGGGCAAGATCGTGCGGCCCTTTGCGAGATTGATGCCCGATGCGCGGCTGCGTGCCATGCTGGACATGGTTCCCAAACGCATTCCGCCGGTCAGCCGCAATGATGACCCGCAGGTTTTTGCGCCCGAGGGCGAGAAGCGGATGCGGGTCGCACTGATGACGGGCTGTGCACAGCGGGCGCTGAACACCGACATCAATGACGCCACCATCCGGCTGTTGCGCCGCCTTGGTGCAGAGGTGGTTATTGTTGAAGGGCAGGGCTGTTGCGGGGCGCTGACCCATCACATGGGCAAATCCAGCGACAGCCACGCAAGTGCAGCGCAGAATATTCGCGCATGGAACCGGGAAATGCAGGGCGCGGGGCTTGATGCCATAGTCATCAACACCAGCGGTTGCGGCACAACGGTCAAGGATTACGGCCATATGTTCCGCAATGACCCCTTGGCGAAGGAGGCGGAATCCGTCGCCGCCATAGCGATGGATGTTTCGGAAGTGCTGATCAAACTCGGGCTGCCACAGGGTGACAGGAAGGGGCTGAAAGTGGCCTATCATGCGGCCTGTTCGCTTCAGCATGGACAACAGATCAAGACTTACCCAAAAGATCTGCTGCGCCGCGCGGGGTTTGAGGTGGTGGAGCCGAAAGATAGCCATTTGTGCTGCGGCTCTGCCGGGACGTATAACCTGATGCAGCCTGAAATTTCCGGGCAATTAAAAGCGCGCAAGGTTCAGACGCTAGAGGCCAAAACGCCCGATGTGATTGCTGCGGGCAATATCGGCTGCATGATGCAGATCGGCAGTGGCACGAAACTGCCGGTGGTCCATACGGTCGAATTGCTGGATTGGGCCACAGGCGGTCCGATGCCAAGGGGCCTGCGCGTGGATGGCGGGGCTGAGGTTCCTGTCTTGCGCTGAATGCACGCTTGCCTGACACGCCATGTTGCTGCCATAGTCCAACGCTAGACCTACCTTGAGTGTTTCGGAGTGTGGCATGATCTGGCGTGTTATCCTGGCAATGGGTGCTGCAATTCTCTGTGCAGGTGCCAGTGCTGCGCAAGACAAGCCCCTTCAGATGCTGGACACCAGCTTTCAGGCGCAAGGCTGGGAAGCGGTGGGGCGCATTGATATTGGAAGCACCGGGTTTTGCACTGGTGCGTTGATCACCGACAGGCTGGTGCTGACAGCGGCGCATTGCCTGTTTGACCGCGACAGCGGCGCGCGCTTGGCGGATGATCAGATCTTGTTCCGGGCCGGTTTTCGCAATGGTCGTGCGGCGGCAGAAGGTCGGGTTTTACGCTCGGTCGTGCACCCGCAATACGCCCCGTTGGGGGGGGCGAGTATGAACAATGTCTCGCATGATCTGGCGCTGCTGGAATTGCTGCACCCGATACGGAACCGTGGCGTTATTCCGTTCGAGGTGTTTTCAGAACCACGGCAGGGGGATCAGGTTGGCGTGGTGTCCTATGGGCGCGATAGATTGCAGGCCCCTGCCTTGCAAGAACGGTGCCGCGTTCTGGATCGCGATGGCAGTGGTGTGTTATTGATGTCATGCTCGGTCGATTTCGGGTCATCCGGCGCGCCGGTTTTCGCCATGTCGCATGGGCGCCCACATATTGTGTCAGTCGTCTCTGCAAAGGGCAGCGCGCATGTTGCAGGCCAGCTTTCAGATGTATCGCTTGGGGTCTCACTCGGGCCGCGTCTTGACTCGCTGCGCAGCGCGCTGGCTGCCCGCGACCGGCGCTTCATCCAGCCGCCAACTGCCGGTAGCCAGGAACCTCGCGTGATGAGCGGTGGCGGCGGTGCGCGGTTCATGCGCCCGTAAAGCAATCTTATCAAATGATTGAAAGCTGCTTTTCATGTCGTGTTTTCGCGCTGCGAAGCTCTTGAAATCAGATAAGAGACTTCCCAACTCCACTCCGTCATCGGGTGCCACGACCTGGGCCCTTTGACGGAAAACTGCACCCGTCCAGGCTGGAGGGTGCGTGACTTGTATCGCTTCTGAATGGAGGATGCTTATGCGTCGATTTGATCCTACACCGCTTTACCGTGCAACCATCGGCTTTGATCGCATGGCCGACCTGCTGGATCGCGCCCTTGCAACTGACCTGCAAGCGCCCAGCTATCCCCCTTATAACATTGAGAAAACCGACGAGAACGCCTATCGAATCTCGATCGCTGTCGCTGGCTTTTCCGCAGATGACCTGATTGTGGAGGTCAAGGAAAACGCACTGGTCATCTCAGGCCGTTCTACAGATGATCAGGAAGATCGTGAGTACCTGCATCGCGGTATTGCCACACGCGCCTTTGAGCGCCGTTTCCATCTGGCCGATCATGTTCGTGTCCGTGGGGCAGTGCATCGCGATGGCATGCTGCATATAGATTTGCTGCGCGAATTGCCCGAAGCGTTGAAACCACGCCAGATCGAGATTGTCCGTTCTGGGGATAAGCTGGTTGAGGCGACACCCTCCGATCCTCAGAAAGCGGCTTAATTCGCTCCAAAACCTTTAAAACGGGCGCTCAGAATGAGCGCCCGTTTTCAGTTTATCAGTATATAAGTAAATAATAATAACAATAGCTTAAGTGGTGTGTTTAAGCTAAAACGCTTGCCTTCTCTGTCTGTCTGCTTGCCATTCTGCGTGCATGTTTTGTGCCGCGTTCCCAAGGCAGCATGGGGATCTCAGACGCGCTTTCGGCGACAAGCGTGTTGATCCAGCGGTATTTTGACAGATGTGGCATCAGGGTGTGTCCTTCCGAAAGAAATCCGTGTCATTCAAGTCTTAGGATCATATTCGCCTGAAAATCGGGCCAGATTTGGGCCAGATAGCGGAGTTTGCAGGGCTCTCGAAGCCGGAACTCAGAGACGGATTACTGAAATCAGGCGCCCATAATCTGCCTGAGCGTCATGAACGGAGCGACGATAGGAATAGAACCGCGCAGGGTCGCCATAAGTGCAATGGCCGATCCATGTCGCATCTGCCACGCCGGCATCGCGCAATCGCGCCAGTCCAAATCCGACCAGATCAAACTGGTATTTACCACCAACCCCATTTACGAAAAAACGCATGAAATCAGAATCTTCGGACAGAAAGTTTTCAAGAAACTCTTCGCCCACCTCATAAGCTTCCTGGCTGATGCAGGGGCCTATGACCGCGTTTATTCTTGATCTGTCGGCCCCCAATGCGACCATGGCGTTAATGGTGTTTTCCAAGATGCCAGACAAGGCACCGCGCCAGCCTGCATGTGCGGCCCCGATCACACGCCCGACAGGGTCCGCAAACAAGACGGGCTGGCAATCAGCGGTCAGAATCCCCAGTCCAAGCCCGGGTGTCGCTGTTACCATCGCATCAGCTTCGGGTTTCGGTTGCGTCTGTGGCAACGTGCCGTTCAGGGTAACCACATCTGCCGAATGTGTCTGATGCACAGTCACCAGTGCCTCGGTTTCGATGCCCATCGCCTCCGCCACACGCGCGCGGTTCAGCCGGACACTGTCGCTCTGGTCCGTTGATCCGGGCCCGCAATTCAACCCTGCGAATATGCCGGACGATGCCCCGCCGCGCCGGGTAAAAAACCCGTGTCTGAACGGGGTCAGGCTGTCTGCGGTCAGGATCTCTAGTGTCATGCGTCAAACCCGGGTGGTGCGGGCGCGGTTGGGGGGTAAAGCGCCAAACTCTTGAACAGGTGACCCATTTCTTGTGGATGCGTCAAGCGTCGATGTGCTGCAACATGCGCCTCTAGCGCATCCCCGGTCAGTCGATTGGCCAAAGCCTTGGCGCGCGCCGTGATCCCAATGCGCTCCAGCAGCACGCCTTGCGGGGTCATGTTTGTGGCTTCAAGCGGGGCGGCTGTAAGCGCCAATGCCTCGAAATCGACATGCGCGCTCAGATCGGATTCGCCGGGATGGGCGAGGGGGTCATCATAGCTTTGGCCGCGTAAGGCTTGCAGCGTGTCTCCCCGGCTGCGCCAGTCGCCATAGTCGATGATCAGTGCCAGACCACCATGCGCCAGAATGCGGGCACGCAGGGCCGCGATTATGGGCGCAATGGCGGGACAAATCTCGACCATATGCCCCGGTTGAGTGTTGTCCAGCCGGTGGGCCAGTTGGGCGGGGTGTGTTTCGGGCGACAGCCCAAAGCACAGATCGGCCCCGTCACAGCCCACCATGCGTTCGGCCCAGCCTGTTTCAGTGCGCAGGAATTGCCGGATGGGCAGCGCGTCGAAAAACTCGTTTGCGATCACGAACAGGGGGTGTTCGGGAAGCGTGTCCGCGGTGTCATGAAATTGCGGTTCATATGCGCGCAATCGGGTGGTCTGGATGTCACGCAGGACCGGGCTTGCCTCGACCAGATGCAGGCGCAAGGCTTGGTGAAAGCCTTCCACCTGCTCTGTTGCACGCAAGATGTCAGCCATCAATGTTCCGCGCCCCGGTCCCAGTTCTGCCAGTGTGAACGGCGCGGGCCGCCCCTGATCCAGCCAGACTTGCGCAACCAGTAGGCCCAGCATCTCGCCAAACATCTGGCTGATCTCTGGCGCGGTGGTGAAATCGCCACGCGCACCAAAAGGGTCGCGCGTGGTGTAGTAGCCATGCCTTGGGTGCAGCAGGCATTGCGTCATGTATTCCGCAATGGATATTGGCCCCTGCGCCCTGATCTGGCGCATGAGAATGTCTTTTAGCGCTGTCATGCGCGCCTGCGCCACAGCAGCAGGCCAATTCCGATGGCGATCATCGGCAAGGATAAAAGTTGACCCATGGACAGGCCCAGCGGCCCAAGGCTGATGACATGGCCCATCGGGTTGTCAGGCGTGATGAATTGCGCATCGGCCTGACGCCATATCTCTACCGTGAAGCGGGCCAGACCATAACCAGCAACGAAAACCCCGGTAATCAGGCCTGGCCGCTTCAGCCAGCCACGCCGCCAGACAAGAAAGGCCAGCAGAACAAACAGGACAAGCCCTTCAAGCGCGGCTTCATACAGTTGCGTCGGGTGACGCGCGCAATAGTCAACGGGCCAGTCCCAGGGGCAGTTCTGGGCATTCGCGCCGGGAAAGATGACCCCCCAGGGCTGTAGCGTAGGTCGCCCCCAAAGTTCGGCATTTATGAAATTCGACACCCGCCCAAGGCCGATCCCGATTGGCGCGACTAGCGCCATTGCATCGGCAATCTGCAAGGGGGGCACGACATGGCGCTGGCAAAAGATCAACCCTGCGACGATAACCCCGGCAAATCCGCCATGAAAGGACATGCCCCCTTCCCAGACGCGCAGAATCTCGCCCGGATTGGCCAGATAATATCCCGGCTGGTAGAACAGCACGAATCCCAGCCGCCCGCCAAGAATCACGCCAATGATGACATAGGTCAACAGGCCCTCAACCTTGGCGGCTTCCATCGGGGCCGTGTTGGCAGGCCACAGATTTGGGCGCTGCATCAGGCGTTGAATGATCCACCAGCCCGCAAGAAAGCCAGTGATATAGGCCAGCGCATACCAGCGCAGCGCGAAGTTGAAATTTCCGATCGGGATCGAAAAGATTTCAGGGCTTAGATCGGGGAAAACAATGGCAAAAGGGGTCATGTGCGCCTGCGGCTGGATGTGGTTGCGACTGTCTGGCGCGGGCTGGCGGTGGAAGTCAACCTTGAGTTTCCCGCGACAAGGTCACATATGTGAAGTGAAACCATATACCGAGGTGCCCGATGCAGACCCGCAACCGTTTACTGGATGATGTCTCTCAACTGATGACCAATGCCATGGGCGTTGCCCAAGGCGCGCGCACAGAGGCAGAGACTGCCATGAAAAGCCTGATGGATCGTTGGCTTGCAGATCGCGACTTTGTCACGCGCGAAGAATTTGACGCAGTGCGCGCAATGGCGCAGAAGGCGCGCGAGGAAAATGAAGCGCTGAAGGCGCGGCTTGCCGCACTTGAGGCGCGCAGCGACACCAAAGGCTGAGCCAGATCAATCAGAAGAAGCTGCGTGTCCGACCCGCAGCTTCCGCTTTTGGTTCTGTCACGACTGGCGCAGCAAATCGCGCAATGCCTGTTCGATCTCTGTCTGGCGCGCCTCGGCATCATCGCGCGCACGGCGCGCCTGCGCAATTTCCGCGTCTATCGCATCGACCCGTGCGCGCCGTTCCCGAGTTGCGGGGCTATCATCGCCCAATTGCACGATCAAACCCGCCAGCCGGTCCTGATCTGCGATAAGCTCTGCCTCGATCTCGCGCTGGCGCGCCGCCTCGCGGCGCAAAACCGCTTGTTCTGCGCGCAAATCCCGAAACTGGTTCAGCATCGCGCTTAATTCGGCATCAGGCACACGCGCGGACCAGAAGCCAAGCGCCTCCTGATCCAGTTCCAGCAGGGCAATACGGGTGCTGGTGACGCGTTGTTCGACCACCTCTTGCGTTACAACCTCGCCAGCCGGAACCTCGACGCGAAACCTTGTATCGTCAAACCCGCGCTCGGCGCCCGCGTTTTGAATGTCCCAGCCCTGCCGCAACGGGTGACTGAGTGTCAGCACCCGCTCTGCATCTGGTGCACCTTCTATGCGGTAGCTTGTGCGCCGTTCAAGCCGTTCTTCAGCTACAAACACCCCATCAACCATTCGCGCCGATTGCAGGCTGCGCGTCTCTGAGAGCGATTCATCAACCTGCATCGCCGTGTCGCGGGCAAATTCGATTTCTGCCTCTGCGCCCGGCGCAAGCTCTGGCAGGGTCGCATCGCCCGCATGGCCGCGCCCGTCTTCATACAGGGTCACAATTCCGGCGGGCAGGCGCAAGGGCAGGGGGTTTTCAAATGAGATTGCAAGGGACGGATGCACAGCGCCCGTTCCGCCGCGATACAGCGTCAGCCGCGCATCCTGTAGCGTTTCGCGCAAAAATGGCAGTGAGATCACATCGCCCGCCTGCAAGGTCACTGGGGTGGACAGCGTGTAGCGCGAAAAGCTGTCGCCATCATCCATGCTGACCGGGGCAATATCCATCGCGGATTCGAAGGCCATGCTGCGTGACAGTGGCGCGCTTGCCATCAGGGCGTCTTCCATCATCGGTTTTGCCAGTTTGCGCCCGGCGTCCAGCCGGTCGTAAAGCTGCGCCTGGAGGGCCTGAACGGCACCTGTGGCAAGGGTCAGCTCGACCTCGTCCCAATCCTGCCCGGTTGTGTTTTCAATCACTGCCCAGCCCGTCAGAATCAGCCCGTCAGCGCTATCTTCAGCGCGCCATGCGGTTTTCCAGACTGGCGCGGGTTGCAGCCATCCAAGGCCGATCTCGCGCTGGTCGGTTTCGGTGCTGGTCAGTGACACATCCAGCATCAACGCGCGCCCGGCCTGCCGCAGGGCGGCCAATCCGCGCGCGATGGCGTCGCGGTCGCTGGCATCCCCGAATGTCAGTTCTGTGCCGTCATCCAGCGGCACTTGTCTGATCGCGCCATTATCGCCAAGCACCGCCACCGCAACGCAGCCAGATTGCGCGTCATCGGCACAGGGCAGGGGGCGCGTACCCATCAATTCCCCCGACACCGTGATCCCGCGCCGCTCTGCCGTGATGGGCGCGCCGATCATGGTATCCAGCAAGGCACGCAGATTGCCAAGCGCTTCGGGGTCAAAGGGCAGCGCGGCAAAGACATCATCAACCCCGCCCGGCCCGGTCATCGACAGCATCGGGACAGCGCCGGAGGGGTCAGACAGGCGCAGGGATTTCAGAAAATCGTCTATGTCGGCGCGGCGGATCGACAGGGTCAGCGGCTGTGGACCCAGCGCGCCTTGCGCTTCGATCATGGCGACACCCGCGCGCGACAGGGTGACGGCCCTGATCTCGGGGGGCTGATCTGCAAACGCGGGCAGGGCGACCGCCCCCAGTAAAACGGCGACAGACACAACACGCATGGGCAGACCTTCCGAATTTAGGATGACACGCTGCAGCCTAGGCGCGACAGCCTGACGCCTTCAAGCGCCAAGTTTTCGGGCAGCGTAAATTTGCCGTGTTGAGGGGCTGGACGCGGGGCGCTTCTTGGGGCTATTGCAGGGTATGGCACAAGATGATGACGCGCTTCCCGATCTGACCGCCCCAGTGGCCGAACCTCTGCGCCGCGCGCTGGGGTCACGCTACCTGCAATATGCACTCTCGACGATCATGCACCGCGCGCTGCCCGATGCGCGTGACGGCTTGAAGCCGGTGCATCGCCGCATTCTGTTTGCAATGCGCGAATTGAAGCTGTCATCAACCGGGGGCTTTCGTAAATCGGCCAAGATTACCGGCGATGTGATGGGTAATTATCACCCGCATGGTGATGCCGCGATCTATGATGCGATGGCGCGTCTTGCACAGGATTTCAACGTCCGCTACCCGCTGGTCGACGGGCAGGGCAATTTCGGCAATATCGACGGCGATAACCCCGCCGCCGCGCGTTATACCGAGGCGCGCATGACCGCTGCCGCCGAAGCGCTGCTGGAAGGGCTGTCCGAGAATGCGGTCGATTTCCGGCCCAATTACGATGGCACACTTGAAGAACCCGTCGTGCTGCCCGCCGCCTTTCCCAACCTTCTGGCCAATGGGGCAAGCGGCATTGCAGTTGGCATGGCGACCAATATCCCGCCCCATAATCTGGATGAACTGATCGAGGGTTGTCTGGCGCTTATCGCAACCCCCAATTTGCCTGACGAAGATCTGGTGAAGCTGATCCCCGGACCCGATTTCCCGACTGGTGGCGTGGTTGTGGAGCCACGCGAGTCGATTCTGAACGCCTACAAGACCGGACGCGGATCATTCCGGCTGCGTGCACGCTGGCAGGTCGAGGATCTGGGCCGCGGCCAGTGGCAGGTGATCGTCACGGAAATTCCCTTTCAGGTGCCGAAATCCCGCCTGATCGAGAAACTGGCCGAGGTGATCCAGACCCGCAAGGTGCCGCTTCTGGCAGATATCCGCGACGAATCGGCGGATGATGTGCGAATCGTGCTTGAACCCAAAAGCCGCAGCGTTGACCCTGAATTGATGATGGGGATGCTGTTCAAGAATTCCGATCTGGAAACGCGGTTCAGTCTGAACATGAATGTCCTGATTGACGGGGTGACCCCGCGCGTATGCGGGTTGCGCGAAGTCCTGCGTGCCTTTCTTGACCACCGGCGCGAAGTTCTGACACGGCGCAGCCAGCACCGGCTGGACAAGATCGACCATCGGCTGGAAGTGTTGGAAGGCTTTATCATAGCCTTTCTGAACCTTGACCGCGTGATCGACATTATCCGCTATGACGAGGCACCGCGCGCCGCGCTGATGCGCGAGACGTGGGGGCAGGATTTCGCCCGCGCCACGTCTGAGGCCGATTATGTGCCGCCCGCACCGGGTGAGGGCGAATTGTCAGAGGTGCAGGCCGAAGCGATCCTGAATATGCGCCTGCGCAGCTTGCGGCGTCTGGAAGAGCTGGAGCTGAAGCGCGAGCGCGACGCGTTGTTGAAAGAACGCGCCGAACTGGAAGACCTGCTGGATTCCGACAGATTGCAGTGGAAACGAATCGGAACCGAATTGCGCGATGTGCAGGCCAAATTCGGCAAGGCCACCGATCTGGGCCGCCGCCGCACCGACTTTGCCGAGGCGGGCGAGGTCGAGGATGTGCCGCTGGAGGCCATGATCGAACGTGAACCGATCACCGTGCTATGCTCGAAAATGGGCTGGATTCGCGCGATGAAAGGCCATGTCGCCCTTGATCAGGCGTTCAAGTTCAAGGATGGCGATGAAGGGCGCTTTGCCTTCCATGCCGAAACCACAGACAAGATCGTGATCTTTGGCTCAAACGGGCGCTTCTACACGCTGATGGGGGTCAATCTACCCGGCGGGCGCGGGATGGGAGAGCCTGTGCGCCTGATGATCGATTTGCCCAATGAGGCTGAGATTGTCGATATCTTTACCCATAAGCCCGACCTGAAGCTGATTGTGGCATCGTCCAGCGGGGACGGGTTCATTGTCGCTTCTGATGAGGTGATCGCCCAGACTCGGAGCGGCAAACAGGTGCTGAACCTCAAGGAAGGGGTGCGCGCGCATGTCTGCCGCCGGGTCGAGGGGGACCATCTCGCCGTGGTGGGCGAGAATCGCAAACTGCTGGTTTTTGCCTTGGCCGAATTGCCCGAAATGGGGCGCGGCAAGGGGGTCAGGCTGCAATCCTACAAGGATGGCGGCCTGTCCGATCTGCGCACGATTACCTTGTCCGAGGGGCTGTCGTGGAAAGACCCGGCAGGGCGCACGCGGACAGAAGCCGAACTGGCGGAATGGCGTGGCAAGCGCGCCAGTGCAGGCCGTATGGCCCCGCGCGGTTTTCCGCGCGATAACAGATTCACCTGAAACCTGCGCCCGGTTTGTGTGATTTGCCTCTCATGGCAGGATCAGATAGCAAGGCCTTGGATTAACTCGGAGGATGCAGATGGTTGCAGTGTCTGTTCCGCGCCCCGTGCTGGCGCTTCTGGCCGCGCTTGCGGTGTCGGCCTGTGCCAGCGGCGCACAGCTTCAGGATGAACGCGCAGAGCTTGGGGATTTCTTCCTCAGCCACGCCATTGTCGTCGCAGATGACGCCACGCCCCTGCCCGGATCACGTCCGGCAGAGGCAGAGGAATGGGAAGACGCCATCGTCTCGGAGATGCGGCGCAGATTGGGCCGCTATGATGGTGACAAGCTTTATCATATCGGTGTCAATGTTCAGGCCTATATGATCGCGCCACCAGGCATTCCGCTTGTGCTGTCGCCCAGATCCGCGCTTGGGGTCACGGTGGACCTGTGGGATGATGCGGCGGGCCGCAAGCTCAATGCGCGCCCCCACAGGATCATTGTGGGCGAGGCCATTTCTGGCGAGACAATCGTCGGCTCGGGCAATACCCAGACACGCGAAAGGCAGATGCAGAATCTGGCCGAGAATGTGGTCCTGTCGATCGAAAACTGGCTGGCCTCGAACCCTGACTGGTTCCCGCCCAGACCCGAAAGCGCGGATATGGAAGATCCGGGAATCGACGCCGAGGGCGCGCGCGCGACAATCAATCCGGATGCCCCAAGCGGTTCAGCGAGTTAGCTGTGAAGCAGCTGGCTGTTCCGGACCAACAGAAAATAGCATGAAGCGGGCGATAGAGGGCAAACCGCGCTTGATTTTCCTGCCCAAGCTGCGTAAGTGGCCCGCGTGTCTTTTCGGGCGCCGCAAAGCGGCCCAGCAACAAAGGGTGCCGAAACCATGGCAAAGCAAAAGTTTGAACGTAATAAACCGCATGTGAACATCGGGACGATTGGTCACGTTGACCACGGCAAGACGACACTGACGGCTGCGATCACGAAGTATTTCGGTGATTTCCGCGCCTATGACCAGATTGACGGTGCCCCTGAAGAGAAAGCGCGCGGGATCACGATCTCGACCGCGCATGTGGAATATGAAACCGATGCGCGCCACTACGCGCATGTCGATTGCCCCGGCCACGCGGACTATGTGAAGAACATGATCACCGGTGCCGCGCAGATGGACGGCGCGATTCTGGTTGTGAACGCGGCTGACGGCCCCATGCCCCAGACCCGTGAACACAT
>NZ_SORN01000005.1:0-91736 GCF_004366635.1 Roseinatronobacter bogoriensis DSM 18756
TAGGAAAACTTTCATAAAAATGGTTCCGTAGCGGAAACCGTATAACCTAAGGAAAGCGATGACAAGAACCCTTTCAAGTTGCCTGACCCGACCTTTCCGTGATTCAGAACAGCGTTGTCGCAGACCCCTGATGGTTGAGGAAACACTTCGCCAATCCATCCGGCGGGGAGGTCGCTATGACCAAGACATCACCCGCTCGTGAATGAACCACGAATTGATCCAGCTAATCGCATCTGAATTCCGGGTGGGTTTGGCAAAGCCTCTCAAGCTTCCCACTTGCGCGCGTATCGTGCTCAACTTGGCCGTGACAACCAGTTCGACCGCATCTTTGTAGCAAGCGTTTCGGGCAGCCATGCGGAGATTGGCCCGGAACGGGTTGGCATCAATTTAAATACTGTAAGCTGAAATCTGTCGCTGCGCCTGATATTGTCGAACGGCGCGCGTGAATGCCCGACAACAGGTTAACGTCTGGAAGGTAAATGACAAGAAGGGCCTGCTCCACGCCGTGGCGTTGTTCAAGCAGGCCCATCCCAATTATCTTATGTACCCCTATGCGCCCTCAGGGCGTGGCGCTCGCAGTGGCGGTCGACATCCTCGGCAATAACGTGGCCGCATGACGGCAAGGCGTTGTGCGAGAAGACCCGGCGACCACCCGGCCCGAGAGGGGGCAGCCATGCCATCAATACGGGCCGTGGCAGATCAACTGGTGTCTAGAAGTCAACGAACTCACCTCCAACCGCCTGTTGGGCCGAAGCAGCTTTGTGAGTCGCCTGCTTGAAGGCAGCTGCGGGTTTGCTGTCGCGGGCAACCTCAGAACGAACCACTTGGAGTTGTGATCTGGAGGCGGGGGCGAGACGAAAGCCCTCTAGCTCGCGTTGCAGGTTCTCTGCCTGTCTTTGCAGGGAATTGGCTGCAGCGTTGGTTTCTTCCGCAACAGCTGCATTCTGCTGGGTTACCTGATCCAGCTGACCGACCCCGGAATTGATCTCGCCAAGGCCCGTCGACTGTTCAGCAGCAGCACCGGCGATTGCGGAAACCTGTTCCGATACCTCGATCGCCTTGCGCAGGATTTCCTCCAGGCTCTGGCCGGTCTTGTCAACAAGGGCCGAACCGGTCTCGACCTGCATCGTGCTTTCGGAGATCAGGGCCTTGATTTCGCGCGCCGAGTCAGAGGCGCGCTGGGCCAGCCCCCGAACCTCCGATGCAACCACGGCAAAACCGCGACCTGCGTCGCCCGCGCGCGCGGCCTCGACACCGGCATTGAGCGCCAGCAAATTCGTCTGGAAAGCGATATCATCAATCACGCCGATGATCCGGCTTATCTGCTCGGACGACTTCTCGATTTTCTTCATCGCACCAACCGCATCGCGCACCACATCGGCGCCGGACTTTGCGATCATCCGGTTCTCTTCCGAAACCTCTTGGGCATTGCGGGCGCGAGATGCCGTCAAGCGCACGCTTTCGGTCAGTTGATTGAGCGCTGCGGCCGACTGTTCAAGTGTCGCGGCCTGAGTTTCCGCACGCGCCGACAAATCTTGCGCTGCGGCGGTGATTTCCTCGGACCCCGAGCGCACATTCACCGCCACATCCGAGACACGCGACAAGGTTGAAGACATGGTCGATGTGACGCTGTTGAAGGCTTCGCGCAGAGCGTCGTATTCTTGGGGGAAGGGGTCGTCCGCGGGGCTGTCAATGGTATGTGCGACATCACCCTGTGCCAGCTTGTTCAGGCCCTCGCTAATGTCGCGCACGACACGCGCCTGCGTTTTGACCTGGGTTTCACGAATGGCCGCTGCTTCGGCCTGCGCCTGTTTTGCGCGGGCTTCCTCTTCGATCTTTTGCAGCGCATTCTCCTTGAAGACGCTCAGGGCGCGGGACACCTGCGCAAGATCGCCGGTGCCGACATCGCCGGTGATGACAACGTCAAGATCGCCTTCTGCGAGTCTGCGCGTCTGATTGACCGTTGCCGTCAGTCGGCGTGACAGGATGATTGACAGGAACGTGCCCATCGCCGCCGCGATGAGAGAGGCGAGAACCACCCCACTCAGGATGGAGTTGATGACAGACTGGGTCGTGTCTTGGATATGTTCCGACTGTGCTTGCCGTGCCGCCAGAGTCTCAATGCGGATATCGGCCATGACGCGGTTTACATCCTCGGTGGTTGCTACCACCGTTGCCAATGCGGCAGCACTTGCGGCAACGACGCCTTCGCCCTCGGCCGCGTTTGTCCAGAATTCCGCAGTGCCGCGCTGTGCGCTTGCAAGCAGGCTGCGTTCGTCGCCGGTCAAGCGGGTCGCTGCGATCTGGCTCAGCAGGGATGTGGTGGTGTCATAGGGTGCGCGCGCAGACCGGAATTCCTCGGCATTGCCTGACGTGAAAAAGCGGTCGATCCGGGCACGCGTAATCAGAAAGCTCTCGGACGCCTGTAGTGCAAGGTAGGCAAGCTCGCTCTCGCCACGTGCACCGAGTGATTCGTTGAGCCTGCCGATTGCACGCCGGCCTTCGATACCTGTACGTTCCACCTCTTGCATCAGTTCTATGCGGCGGTCAAAAAGCGGGATGAAGGCCTCTGTTTCTTCGAGATGCCGAATCTTCAGCGCCACCATACGGCGCGATGCCACGATGCCCGCGTCCTCAAGTGTCCGGGCCCGTTCGAGGACATCCTGCATTGCATCAACGATCTTCTCACCGGTTGCGCCTTCATGGCGATCAATGAATCTTTCGATCGACATGCCAGCCTGGCCAATGGCGGCCGCGAGATCAGATGAATTGACCGAGATCTGAGCCGCATCCCCGAATTCCTGGAAGAGGCTTTCCATATAATTCAGCCGATTCCAGCTGAAGACTGCCAATGCGGCAAAAAGGAACACAACGATCGCAAAGCCGATTGCGATCTGGGTTCCGAACTTGATGTTGTTGAGCATGTTCATCCTCGATTTTTGGTTTCAGGCCGATGGAAAGCGCAGGTTTTCACCCGCTCACCCCATGCCTCCGGTTGCAGCATATGTCTGAATGTCTGAAGAATCGGTTGATCGGTCTGATGCAAGAAAACCGGGATCGACCGGGTGTACGGGCGTCTTGAAGACGGCAAGGGTGGTTACAAGGTCATCCGCCTTGTCGGTGATACCCTGAACCAGTGTCAGCGTGTGCCCAACCGCCGACTGGGTCTTGCTGGTCAGTTTTTCCGAGCGCTCGAGATTCGCGCGCGCCTGCATAAGGTCATTGTTTTGGTTTTGCGAGCTGATGACGATCCGGTCGATCAGTTCACGAATGCGCTGCGCACGCTTTACGATCTGCGACAGTGATTCGCCGGTTTTTCCAACCAGATCCGATCCCGATTTGACCTGAGTTTCGCTTTCGGAAATCAACGCGCGGATCTCGCGTGCCGAAACCGTTGCCCGGTCGGCAAGACCGCGCACTTCGGTCGCGACAACGGCAAAACCTTTGCCGGCGTCGCCAGCACGAGCCGCTTCAACCCCGGCGTTAAGCGCCAGAAGGTTTGTCTGAAAAGCGATCTCCTCAATCACGCCGATAATGCGGGTGATCTGGCTTGCGCTTTTTTCGATTGCATCCATGGCGGTGATCGCCTGTTGCACCACATCCCCGCCCATTTCGGCCAGAGACTGGTTCTCGCGGCTTTCGATCTCGGCTTCGCGCGCCGTCTCAAGGCTCGTCGTCATCGTTCCGATCACGCTTTCAAGCACTCTGGCGTTGTCTGACATCGTAACGGCCTGCGCATTGGCGCTGTCATGCACATCCTGCGTTGCCCGTTTGATCTCGGATGCATCCCCGCGGACGATACCGGAAATACCGTCGACGCGTTCGATCAGGTCATCCAGCTGATGCAGCGTGTTGTTGAAGGCACTGCGCAAGACATCGTATTCTGCGGGGAAGGGGGCATGAGCGGGGCTGTCAATTGGCTTCGACAGATCGCCTCGGGCAAGGCGGATCAGCCCGGCTTCGATTTCGGTGACGACCCTTTGTTGCTCGTTCATGCGCAGAGTACGATCATGCGTGTCCGCCTCATGCTGTGCAAACCGTTGCTGACGCTGGATTTCCGCTTCCTTCAGCGCGGATTCGGCCGTTTCCTTGTCCGTTGCTGCCTGCCTGAGGGCCCGGACAAGCATAATGCCGATGCTGATCAGTGCAGCCGCCTCGACCAGCAATATGACGGCATGCAAGACCGCACGGCCAAGGTCTGCCTCCCCCAAAAACACCGCGCCGGGCATCAGGAAAGTCAAGGACAGGTGATGCACTGCGACAATGGCGGTGAAGGTCACGATCGCGTGCCAGTTGCAATAGACCGCAAGCACCGCCAAAGCGGCAAAGAACTGCATGTGCATGTCGGGTTGCCACGGGTGGCCCTCGAACCTGTAGACAATCAACGCCACCGCAATGGCAAGGGCCGCCGCGCTGGTCAGTTGGTTCCGCTCTGACCCGGGGGCATTTAGATAGTCCAGCATGTTGATCGCTGCCAGCGCCGCAATCGCCAGCAGGACCGTCCATTCGTTCTGGCCTGTCAGGACATTGATCGCGAGAGCCTGGATTGCCATGCCCCATAGCAGGATCATGACCCAGAAGGTCCCTGATCTGCGCAGCTTCAAAAGTGCTAGTGGCGGTGCGTCGTTCATCAGTTTGATTCCTTTACTGGCGCGCAGGTCGGCGGTGCATTGGCCGCAATCCTGAGGGCGCGGCCTACTTTCCATGTGTTCATAATCCGGCGGGTTGCCGGTGCTGCGTCGTCAAGCGCAAGCAAGACAAGCCGCCCGTTCCAACCGAGGTCGTATAGCGGCACGTCCAGGGCCGCTGCGTCGCCCAGAATTTCGTGAGCGGGCACCCATGGGGGGAAGACCAATGCCGCAAAGCGATCATCTTCCGATGGGGCAAGACGCAGGACAACCAGGCCGAGCAGACCGACCGCTCCAAGCAAAACGGCGGGGCCGGTGGAATGAAGCGGATCGGTTGCTTTCACATATGAAGATTTTGTTTCGACCATATGCCGACCTTTCAGTTGAACAGTTCGATCTGTTGCGTGCTTGCTGAACGCGGCGTTTCCACGGGGAGGGTTTTTTGGGGGTCCAGCCGCTGGATGCGGACAAGGCCGGTCGTTGGCCAGAACCGCAGGCGCCGGGCCAGCTGGCCGCCGACATCGCGCGCGACAACCGGAATGCCCTCTGTGGTTAGGAATTTTTCAGCTGCAAGCGCATTGCTGCGTCCAATATCGGGCAGATTTGGCATGATGCGCGCGCCACCAAACAGCTTTGCTTCCAGCCGTCGCTTATGTGCGCCTGCACGCAACAGCGAGTTGATCAGAACCTCAATCGCGGCGGCGGCATAGCGAATGTCTGATGGTCCATTGCCGGCGTCGGGCAGTAGAAAGTGATTCGCACCGCCAATTTTTAACACCGGGTCGTAAATGCATGCAGCGACGCAAGACCCAAGGAGTGTTGTGATCGTCAGGTTGTGGTCATTGGAGACGGCATGTTCGCCCTGAATAATGCTGCGCGTCGTGTTCTGCGCCGAGGTCATTTCACAAAACCTTCGACTCGTGAGAGTGCCGCCCGGCCTGCCAGCAAGGCAGGGGCAATTCGGTCAAGCGGCAGCACAACTGCCGCGCCACCGCGTTGGATGGCGGCTTGCGGCATGCCCCAGATCACCGATGTTTCCTTGTCCTGCGCAATGGTATAGGCGCCGTTGGCCCTTAAGTTTACCATGCCATCCGCCCCGTCAGCCCCCATTCCTGTCAGAAGACAGGCCGAGATGCGGTGACGTCCGCCCAGTTGTGCAAGACTGTCGAACAGAACATCGATTGACGGCCTGTGGCCAGAGACCTCTGGCGCATCCAACAGCCGCGCTCTCAGGCCAGCCCTGCTGATCAGCCCGAGGTGGCGCTCGGAATCTGTTGCCACATAGACATGGCCACGATGGATCGCGCCGCCGTCGATCGCCCCGACGACCCTTGGGGCAACAATCCGGTCAAGTCGCCGGACTAGCCCGTCGGCAAAGCCCGGACGGATGTGCTGGACCACCAGCGTCGGGGGGCAATCCTCTGGAAACTCCAAGAGGATTTTCTCGATTGCAACAATTCCACCGGTTGACCCTGCGATAGCGATGATTTCCGGTGCTTTCGCAGGGTCGCGCTGCGGCACTACCTGAGTGATAGGCCCTGGCGATGGCACACGTCTTGGAGGGCCGGGCGGGTTACCGGTTGCGGCGGCACTGCTTGGTGCAAGCGCGTCGACAAGGCTGGTCGCGTCATTCGGGCCAACGACCCTGAAACAGCGATAGGACAGGCTGCTCATCGGGGTTTCGCCGTGAATCACCAGCTCCGCGCCGATCATGTCAAACAGGCTTGCCAGGGCCGTGAACTCGCGCATCTGGGCGAATTCGACGGCAAGGGCAACATAGGCAGGCATCAGACTTTCGGTCTGGCGATACAGCTCTGCGACCGTCGACGCACCGTGACCCCGTAGCGCCGGGTGGCTGGCACAAGCCTGCAAGATCATTTCCCGGCGCAGGCTGTTGGGATCTGCAACAAGCAAGTTTCGGGTTTGAGAACTGTTCATCTAGGGACTCGCATGTAGGGGGTGCATCGATTGAACCGCCAGCATTGCGCCAAAGTGTTAAAAACCCATTGCCTGAAAAAACTTCTGTTGGTGCTGGTCCGGAGCGGGTTGGGTGAAAGGGATTGTTAAGACGGTGCTGGTAACGATTCGGGAAATCGCATGAAGACGGGCTGATCAGCAGACCCGGGACCGTGCGTTTCGTCAAAGTCAGAAGGGAGTGCGTTGGTGTCCGGGATATCATTGCCAGAAAATCTAGATCTTGGGGGTGCTTCGGCTTTTGCCGAGCAGCTTCTTGGTTTGCGCGGCGAAAACCTGGGGCTTGATGCGTCGGCTGTGCAGCGTCTTAGCGGCGTTGGGCTGGAAGTGTTGGTTGCTGCAGCCCTGCAGTGGCGCGCCGATGGCAAGGCCCTTGAAATCATCGGTTGGTCAGAGGCCGCCTTGCAGGCGTTGGAAACGCTGGGCGCCAGCCCTTCCGAATTGTTCGATGAGGTCTGATATGTCGGTTCGCATTCTTGCCATTGATGATTCCCCAACCATCCGCGGTATTGTCGGTCGGGCCTTGAAAGGCGCGGGTTTTGAAGTGTTCACCGCCGTGGATGGGGTGGATGGGCTGGGCGCGCTGACAGATGCCGACCCGCACCTTATCATCACCGATGTCAACATGCCCCGAATGGACGGATTCGGCGTGATCGAAGGTGTGCGCGCCTCGGTCGAATACGCGTCGGTGCCGATTCTGGTGCTGACCACCGAAAGCGGCGCGGACCTGAAGGCGCGTGCGCGCAAGGCCGGGGCGACCGGATGGATCGTCAAACCCTTCGAAGATGCCCAGCTAATTGCGATTATTGACAAAGTTTTGGGAAGGTAACGCCAATGTCGGACATGGACGAATTTCTCGAAATGTTCTTTGCCGAATGCGACGAACTGCTGGAATCCGTCGCAACCGGCCTGCGCCAGATAGACGAAGGCACCTGCGAGATGGAAACGGTTCATGCCGTATTCCGTGCCGTCCATTCCATAAAGGGGGGGGCTGCTGCCTTTGGTCTTGGCGAACTTGTCGATTTTGCCCACAAGTTCGAGACTGCGCTGGACCTGCTGCGATCGGATGCGCTGGATGCCACGCCGCAGGTCATGTCGGTGTTTCATCGTTCGTCGGATTGTCTGGCAGATCTGGTATCTTCGGCGCGCTTGTCAGATGGTTCGGAACATGCCGGCAAGGACGACCTTCTGGCAGAGCTTGACGCCCTCATCGGTCGCGAGGAAGAGGTCGAAGGCGAGATCGAGTTCGTTCCCACAGCGATCGATTTCGGTGATTTCGGCGGCCCTGTCGTAGCGGAAGGCTATATAATAGAATTCGAGCCCGATCTTGATTTGTATCGAAGCGGCAATGATCCCTGCGCCTTGATCCGTGCGCTTGAAAAACTTGGCCGGACCGAGGTGCGCATCAATACGGACAAGGTGCCTGTCCTGTCCGAATGGTCAAAGGAAAACCCGGCCCTGAATTGGGAAATCACGCTCTATACCGATGCAACCGAAGCAGAGGTTGCTGCGGTTTTCGAGTTTGTCGAGGATTGTTGCAAGCTGTCGATTTCGCAACTTGAGCCGCTGGCCGAGGTTGACCTTGGCGAAGCCGTTGAGGAGCAGATCGATCCCGAGGCGGAGATGATCCCTGTTGGGGAGAACGACGGCCCGCTCGTAGACAATCAAGGCGCGCCATCCGCCCCGCGTCTTGAAACACCAGCAGACGGACGCCCCCCAAAACAGACCGATGCTGCCGCGACGGCCACGATCCGCGTCAGTCTCGACCGTGTCGACAAGCTGATGAACATGATCGGAGAACTGGTCATCAAAGAGGCGATGCTGACCCAGGTCGTGCAGACAGCGGGTCTTGCGACCGAACCCGAGGTCGTCGGCGCGCTGGACGGGTTGCGGCAACTGGCAGGGGACATTCAGGAAAGCGTGATGGCCATTCGTGCCCAACCGCTCAAACAGGTGTTCCAACGCATGCACCGCATCTTGCGCGAAGCTGCCGAGGCTACGGGCAAACAGGTTCGCCTTGTGACTGTGGGCGAGCAGACGGAAGTCGACAAGACGATGGTCGAGCGCCTGATCGACCCCTTGACGCATATGATCCGCAATTCGGTCGATCACGGGCTGGAAGATGCCCTGACCCGCCAGCGCAACGGCAAACCGCAAGAAGGCACGATCACGCTTTCGGCTGCCCATAAATCTGGCCGTGTCCAGATCGAGGTTACCGATGATGGTGGCGGCATCGACCGGCCAAAAATACGCCAGATTGCAGAGGACAAGGGGCTTGTTGCCCCCGGTGCCGCGCTGACGCCGGGTGAGGTTGACTCGCTTCTCTTTCTTCCCGGGTTTTCCTCGAAAGACGCGGTCTCGGCCCTGTCGGGACGCGGTGTTGGCCTGGATGTTGTGCGCCGTGAAATCATGGCGCTGGGCGGTCGGGTGATGATCTCTTCGGTCGAAGGCAAGGGCACCACTTTCACGATTACACTGCCGCTGACCCTCGCAGTGCTGGAAGGCATGCTGATCCAGTTGAACGACCAGACCATGGTGCTGCCCATCACCGCTGTCCAGGAAACGCTGCGCCCTGATCAGGCTTCGGTGCATTACATAGGGTCGGGTGGTCGCGCCCTTGCAAACCGTGGCAAACTGATCCCGATCATCGATCTTGGCTGCAGTTTCGGGCTGCGCGACGCTCCGGGCAATCTGGAGGACGGGGTTCTGATCGTGGTCGAGACCGACAACCACAAACGCGCGGCTTTTCAGGTCGACGCCATTTTCGACCAGCGCCAGGTCGTCATCAAAAGCCTTGAAGAAAACTATGGCCGCGTGGCCGGTGTTTCCGCCGCCACCATCCTTGGCGACGGAAAGATCGCTCTCATCATTGATCCCGAGGAAATCATCATGTCCACAACATCCGAGCCCGCCCGAGACCGCGTGGCGCTCATAGCAGTAGGTTGACACATGCTACAGACAATTATTGACAATGTTATGGGCAAGCACGAAGCCATCGCCTTCAAACTTGCCGATCAGGATTTCTGCATCGATATCGGGCTTGTCCGCGAAATCCGCGGTTGGTCGCCAACCACGGTGCTTCCCCATGCACCCGACTATGTGCGCGGGGTCATCAACCTGCGGGGGGCGGTCGTCACTGTGATCGATCTGTCTGCCCGCCTTGGTTTCGGCCTTTCGGAACCCACGCACAGGCATGTGGTCATCATCGCCATGTATGAAGGCCGGATCGTCGGTTTGCTTGCCGATCTGGTGTCGGACATCGTCACCATCAGTGATGACTCGATCCAGGCCGTGCCGGATATTGCCTCTGATCCGGCGCATGAGTTTATCTCGGGGATGATCACCTTCGAAGATGGGCGCATCCTGCGCAAGATCGACCTCAAGCAGCTTCTGCCAGATGTCCCGCAAACGGGCGGCTAGGGACCGATATGCTTGAAACCTTGCCCCCCATGTCTGCAAAACAATTCGCGCGCCTTGCGCGGATTGTTCATGAAGATACCGGGATATACCTTGCCGAAACAAAGCGTGGGCTGCTATCTGCCCGGATCAACCGGCGCCTGCGGGCGCTGCGACTGGCCGATTACAGTGCTTATTGCGACATGCTGGACCAGCCAGATAGCGCCGAAGAGCGGCGCGCCTTGCTGGTTGCAATCACCACGAATGTCACGGCCTTCTTTCGCGAGGCACATCACTTCGACTTTCTTGCGCAGCAGGTGCTTCCACCGCTTCTGGCAAAGGCGAGATCAGGCGGTCGGGTGCGGCTCTGGTCGGCTGCCTGCTCTTCGGGCGAAGAGGCTTATTCCATCGCCATGACCGTGTTGGAAGCAATCCCCGATGCCGCGCGTCACGATATTCGGATACTTGCGACCGACATCGACCCCGACATGGTCTTAAAGGCACGGGCCGGTCGCTACTCCGAAGAAAGGTTGCATGGGCTTTCCTCCGCGCGGCGCGCAAAGTTCTTCACTGCTGCGCCAGACGGCTTAGCCATTCGGCCCGAAGTGTCCGAATTGCTGCGTTTTGGCGAGCTGAACCTTCACAAGTCCTGGCCTTTCTCGGGACGGTTCGACGTGATCTTCTGCCGCAATGTGGTGATTTATTTTGACGTACCGATGCGGCAAAACCTGTGGGGCCGCTTCGCCTCGGTTCTCAATCCCGAAGGCTATCTGATGATTGGCCATTCTGAACGCATAGACGGCCCCGCCGCAAACAGATTCCGCGCCGTTGGAACGACCGCATACAAGGTTGCGCAAGACCGCGCTGACCAATCAAATTGAAGGAAATCAACTATGCCCCTTAAATCCCAGCTTCATGTTATGGTGGTCGATGACATGAGCGTTAGCCGTGGTTTGATCGAACAGGCCCTTGATTGGGCCGGGATTAACAAGGTCCAGTACGAGTCCAATGGCGAAAGGGCGTTGGCGCGCCTGGTGGCGGCACCGGTGCATCTGGTAATCTCGGATTACAACATGCCCGGCATGGACGGGATCAGCCTGCTTGAAAACCTGCGCATGAACAAATCGACACAGCGCATCGGGTTCATTCTTGTGACTGGAACCGCCAGCCGAGAGTTGGTCGAACGCGGCAAGACAGCAGGCATGAACAATTTCATCGCAAAGCCTTTTACCAAAGAGGCGATGCTGCGATGCATTGAACTGGTCACGGGTAAATTGACATGAAGGCATCTGTCACGGCAGTGCTTAGCGACATGCCATCGGGCCAAGGGCGCGTTCCGGTGGCCGAGGTTCTTGGTCGAATGGCCCGTGAGCTTGAACTGCTCGCCGGGAATATGGCCCAGGTTGATGCCCTGCTTGATCAAGTCCTAGCCGAGGCCCATACAGTCGATCATGTAGCCTTGCAGCAGGTTGACCGCCTCCGTCAAGAAACCGAGGGTTTGCAGCATTTCGTCGAAGCACTGGCCACAACACTACATCCCGACGGTTCTTGCGACCCGGTGCTTGCAACTCGCGTGTTAAAGTTGCGCGCCCAGGTTCTGCGATTGCAAGGACAAGCGGTAGAATCCGCTTCGAATGACCTGTGGTGAACGCGGAGATGCGAAGATATTTCATCATGCCGGGGCCGTAGGGCGAGGTGTTGAGGGGAACTGAGAACCGATCTGGCATCGTCACCGAAAGCTGTCTGCCTTGGTGCTTTGTTCTGCGCGATGTGATGGCAAGGTGGCGCTCTCTTGCCCCTTGCTTTCGCCGTTTCGAAATTGGCCTTGGTGACGCTGCTGTCCTGGCCGGTTGCCATGAAAGGGCCAAGGGTGCGCCATTCGACCCAGCCGGTGCACCATTGGGCCAACGCCGTTGGTGCGTGCAGCGTTGGAGGCGGCGATTGCAAAAACCGGTGGCCATTGGGGCTTTTAGAGCTTTCCAGCCCAAGCGTCGAAGCGGTGTTTGATGGTGATGAGGGCGGTGCGTGCAGAGAGTTTATTGAGCAGGTGATGCGAGTTGGATAAGCAAACAGCCGACCAAAAACTTTTTTGCGATCCGCTGCACTCAGCCGTTGGAAAAGGTGACGCTTCAAGCCATCGCTCTTTCAGAGCGTGAACCCCGTCATATGACAGAAACCAGTGAGGGGTGCACCACACACCGCTTCGGCGCCGCGCATATTTATCGACACGCTCGACCCAAAGCGACTGGACGGATTTTCAGTGGCATGCGTCTATGCAGTCATTCACCCGCATAAAAGAAGTCAGCTTGCGGCAATGACGGCGGAGGCAGTGCTGACTCCCTTTTGACGGCGGGGGCAGTGCTGACGCCCTTGTCAATCAGAACCTGTTCTCGCTGATTTGCGCATGCCGTTTTGTGCGGCTTGCGTTGGGACCAGAGCGCGCACAAGCTTTTGCATGTTCAGATAGCCGACATGAACGCCTACGCGATGCACCTCATAGCTCAGTGCGGTATCCCCTCCCGACAAAGCGATGACCGATTCAAGCGTAGCATCAGCATTGACCTTTCCCGCTATCTGCGCAGCGTCGGGCGGCGCGGTATCCATGATCGAGCGTACCCGCAACACACGGGCGCGATTGATATCGCTGATGAAATCCACGATGTAAGGGTCGCTGGGGTTCAGCAGTATCTCCTGTGGCTCGCCTTGCTGCACAACGATCCCATCTTTCAGGATGACAAGGTGATCTGCGAGCTTCAGCGCTTCATCAAGGTCATGGCTGATGAATACAATCGTCTTTTGCAATTCCTGCTGCAGTTCCAACAGCAAATCCTGCATGTCGGTGCGGATCAACGGATCTAGGGCGGAAAATGCTTCATCCATCAGCATGATCGGGGCATTCGAGGTTAGCGCGCGCGCAATTCCCACGCGCTGCTGCATACCACCGGAGAGTTGATGCGGATACTGCCCTTCCTGACCGCCAAGCCCCACGCGCGCCAGCCAGTCGCGCGCGTCCTGTTCATAGCCAGACCTGTCTTCGCCACGCACCGCGCGTGCCATGCCGGCATTGTCCAGAACGGTCTTGTGCGGCAGAAGTGCGAAATGCTGAAACACCATCGACATCTGCTTGCGCCGCATTTCGCGCAGGCGGGTTTCGCCAAATTTCAGGATATTCTCGCCATTCACAAGGATTTCGCCCGCAGTCGGTTCGATCAGCCGGTTCACATGGCGGATCAGGGTCGATTTGCCGGAACCTGATAGCCCCATGATGACTGTAATCTCGCCCGCCCGCATCTCGACATTGATGTCGCGCAGGCCAAGCACATGGCGGTGCTTGGTCATCAACTCGGATTTGCCCATGCCCGCGCGGACATGCTCCAGCGCGCGTATCGGCTGGCTGCCGAAGATTTTGTAGAGGTTGCGAATGGAGATGCTTGCACTCTGGCTCATCTGCGCTTCCGATCAATGACGTGGGACACTGGCGGCGGCATTGACCCGCGCCAGGGCCGCTTTCGTGACGCGGTCAAGGATGACCGCCAGCAGAACGATCCCAAGCCCGGCCATCAGTCCGACACCCAGTTCCAGATTGCGGATGCCGCGCAGGACCAGAACACCCAGACCGGGGGCCGAAACAAGCGAGGCAATCACCACCATCGCAAGGCTCATCATGATGGTCTGGTTGACGCCCGCCATGATGTTGGGCAGCGCAAGCGGGATCTGCACCCGGATCAGTTTCTGGTGGCGGGTCATGCCAAAAGCTTCGGCGGCCTCGATCACGTCCTTGTCTACCAGTCGGATGCCCAGATCGGTCAACCGGATCACGGGCACGATGGCATAGAGAATGATCGCAATCCCATATAGCTTTGGTTCTGTCACGGAAAACAGGAAGATCAGCGGGATCAGATAGACGAATGTGGGCAGTGTTTGCAGCATGTCCAGCACGGGGATCATCAGGCGCTGCAAGCGGTTGCTGCGCGACATGGCTATCCCCACCGGCACCCCCATGACCACACACAGGAAGGCGCAGACGAAGATGATGGCCAGTGTCTGCATCGCAAACACATAATGGTCTACAAACAGCAAAAAGCCCATCACTGCGGCGACCAGTGTGACCAATGCCACTGATCGGCCCGCAACCCAGACGACTGTCAGCAGAACCAGCAGCATCAACCACCACGGCGTATTGACCGCGACGAACAGCGCCGTCTCCAGCGCCCAGCTTAGCGGTTGGGTTAATGGGTCCAGCACATATTTCAGGCTTTCGCGGATATTCAGAAACCCGGTTTCCAGCGATTTGGTCAGGTCGCGTGAGCGGGGGATGGCGGCACAGGCTTTGTGCAATTCGTCAAGCGAAGGAAAGGGCAGCGACCAGATCGCGGACCAGTCAAACCCGCTGCCCGGCTCGGCCGGGGCAGAGCCGCGCGCCATCAATTCGGCCATGGTCATCGGGCCGGAGCGTTCCGGTTCGCCGCACCAGTTCCGCAGACCCAACCCGTCGAAGATGAAGTTGTAAGTCGTCACCTTGGCCCCCTTAGCGCTGAATTTGCGGGTCCGAGGCCACGCACTGGCGGCCCCGGACGGTTCACGGCGATGGCTTAGCGGAAAATCGCGGCCAGACGTTCGGCTGCCGTTTCATTGACCCAGTCCTGCCAGACGTCTTGCTGTGTTGTCAGGAAATGCACGGCCGCTTCCTCGCTTGAGGCGCTGTTGATATCCTGCCATGCCAGAAGCTCGCTCAGCGATTGTGAGGTGAAAGAGATATTGCTGACAAGTTCAAAGGCGTCCGGGTTGCGCTCGGCAAAATCGGCTGTCACCACGGTCAGGACGGGCGCTGCGGGAAAGGCGGAAATGCCCGGTGTCGCGCAATCGACAGTCTGGTTGCATTCGTGGATTTCCGGAACATGCGGCCCCATGTCTATCGCGACCATGCCATACCGACCAAGCACGGCTGTCGGCCCATACATATAGCCGAAGAACGGCTCGCGGTTCTCGTAGGCAGTGGCCATGGCTGCCGCCAGAGTTTCGCCTGATCCGTGATTGAACACGTCCATCCCGGCGCCCTCGAAGTCATGCGCGATAATCAGATTGTCATTGGCGATGCGGCAGCCCCAGCCATCAGGGCAGTTATGAAACCGCCCGCCAACCAGTTCGGGATTGGCAAGAACGCCTTCAAGCGTGGCCAGTTGCGGGTGTTCTTCGATCAGATAATCCGGGACAAACCAGTTTTCTGTACCCCCGTCCGAGAATACATCAGCCGCTTTGCGCACCCGGCCTTCGGCTTCCAGCCGCGTGTAAAGTGGTGCGGAGTTGATCCAGAGTTCCGGCACGACATCCGGTTCATTGTTTTCTGCCAGAGAGGTGATCGCGGTCGTGGTTGCGGATGGCACCAGCGTGACCTCGCAGCCATAGCCCTGAACCAGCAGGAATTCCGTGACCTTCGTAATGATCGAGGCCGAGGCCCAGTTCATTTCCGCAACCGACACGCGCCCGCAATCGGCAAGCGCAACAGTGGGCATAGCGAGGCCCGCAAAGGCCGTGGCGACAAGTGTTTTCTTCATTGTTCAGTCTCCCTGTTATGTGGTTTGGGTGGGGTCTTGGGTCAGTCGTTGTCATCCTCTTGCGCGCCCGCCCCGGCTTGCGAATGGGCGGATGTGGGCACGGTGAAGGCCATCATGAGTTGCGTCAGTTGTGCGTATTCCGTGGCACGGATGGCCCCGTGATGGGTTTGCGGCCAGGCGGGGCAGGGGGGGCTGTCGTGCTGGTCGGTCGTGATCGTGACCCGCGCTTGTCGCGAAATACAGATCGGGCCGATAATCAACGGGCATGCGCCCGGTGCCAGCACAACCTGCGTATCCGCCACAGTCAGCCTGATCTTCTGTCCGGTCTGATCGGCTGCGCGCGCGACAAACGGCAGCAGAAAACAAGGGCTGCTTGTTGCGAGATGCGCGTTTCGCGTGGGGGAGGAAAGCGCGGCGGCATCAGCCAGCGCGATGCCAATGCGCAGTGCGCAATCGGTTTGCGGGGCAGGGTGCTGCAAAACCTCCAGCAATGCGCCTGCCCAATCCAGACCGGCACGGGCCAGCCAGCAGGCAGCCTCGGCGGCTTCCTCTGCCTCGCCCCAGTTGCGCCCCGCCCCGCGCGTGGCGCGGGCGGACAGGGCCGCGATTTCCGACAGCGACAGCGCAAGCACCTCGTCCGTCAAGGGGTCATGCTTCATGGTCGCCCCCGTTCATCTCTTCAGGGTAGGGGGCATCTTGAAACAAGCTGATGCGCACCCAGCGGTCCGAGCGTGGGTCAAAGCGCGTGGCCCCGAAAAACGCGAGTTTGCAGCGCAGTATGTCGATGGGCAGCATTTGGGCAGCAATCAGGTTGTCGCGGATTTCCGCAAAGGGATGGCGCGCCGTGATTTGTGCGCGGCGCACGATCGGGCGATGCTCTGGGGTTTCCAGAAGCAGATGCGCGACTGGCATATCCTCGGGCTGGCCCTGCAACGCCTGCCAGAGCGCTGCGGCCTGCCGTCCGGTATCGAGCGGCAGTTCACGCGCGGCACCCGGTTCCTGATGGCGCTCGCCAAGGCGCGGTTCCAGCTTGTCCTCGGACACATACCAGAAGCGGGCGCATTGGGTGGGCTCGGTATAGTCAACTCCAATCGCCCAGTCGTAATGCGCCTGTAAAATGGCGCGCAACTCCCCTATCTGCATGGCGCCATTGATTGGAAAGTAAGCGTCCTCATTGGCATCCATGCAATCGCCTAAGCCGTCGATCAGCGCGCCATGTGGCTCCAGCATCGCGGCCAGCAGCGCTTCTTGCCCTTCGAGGGGCAAGACCTCCTGCCCCCAGCGCCACAGGTCATCCCAAGGGTGCGCAGTATTCTGGTCCCAGTGCTGCGCAACATGGTCGGAAATCTGCGCAAGGCCCTCGCGCAGATCGGCCAGTTTCGCGCGCTGGATGTCATGAGAGCTGGTCCAAATCTCTGCATTCGCCTGCGCTGCGTTCAGCGCGGCCAGAAACCCGGCCAGTTCTGCCGCACCGACACCAGTTTGCGCGCGCACCCGCGCCAGAGCTTCTTCGCGTGCCAACATCCAGTTGTTCAGCAGCACAGGATGACGGATCACGAAAGGGGCCATGCCAAGCCCGGTCGAATTGCCGACGCCCAAAGCGCGCCTGAGGTCTGGCGCAAGCCGCGCGGCCTTGCTGCCGCCACGCGTGCGGGCCAGATGTTCGACCAGATCGACGGTAAAGGCGCGCGTCAGCCAGACTGACAGCATTTCAGCCTGAAACGGCGCGCTCAGTTCGGGGCGCCCAGCGATCGACGCCCGATCTGCCGCGCCGAATTTGCCAGAGCCGTAAACAGCCGTCGTGCGCATCAGATAGCCGGTTTCCAAAAGCATCGCGGCATCGGGCTGCACCCCTGTCGCCAGCCGTTCCACAACATGATCGAACAACCGGACCGAACGGTTGGCGCGGCTTAGGCTGAGTTCGCGCGGGGAGATGCGCCCGGCCTCCTGCAAAGGCACATTGGCGGCAAGGCGGTCCAGATCGGCAGCATCGGGTGTGCCGTCAAACAGCGCGAAGGTCGCGTCCCAAGCGGTGGCGATCACCCGATCCGAACGCGCTTCGGGCGGCAGGTCATGGGCAAAGGCCACAAGGCTGTAGGTCCGCGTGGGGCCAATCGCTCGGTAGACAGCACGGCCAACGCCCTTGGCGTCAATCTGCCATACGGGCCGATCAAAGCGCCAGCCCTCGGCCTGCATCCGGCGCAGAAGCTGGCGCAGGAAGGACAGGCGCGTGGGATGGCTGCATCCCATACGGGCCAGCCGCATCACCTCGTCGGGGCTGCGCCGAAAAGCGCGCGCCTGTGGAATGGGGTTCAGGCCCTCGCAACTCATTGCGCGGCCTCTTGCCGGGCGCGTTCCACCGCGCCGAAGCTCTCACGGAAAAACCGCGCCCAGTTGCCTCCCATGACAGCGGTGACATTTTCGGGCGAGAGGCCAACAGCGCGCAACCCTTCCTCGATCTGACCGAAATCGCGATTGTCGCGAAACCAGACGGGCATGGGCGGAAACCCGGGATTGGCGGCGCTGCCCTCGCCATAATCGCGCGCTTTGGTCCAGCGGCCTGCGCGCATCCAGTCCACCACGCTGTCAGGTTGGTCCTGACACAGATCAGTGCCGATGCCGATACGCTCCACCCCCATCAGGTCTGCCGTGCGCGCGACCATGGTGCAGAAATCATCGAGGCTGCAGTCACTGCCCGCGCGCAGATGATGCGGATAGACTGAAAACCCCAGCATCCCGCCGCTCTCGGCCAGCGCGCGCAACACGCGGTCGGATTTGTTGCGCAGCGCCGGATGCCAGCTTGCCGGGTTGGCATGGGTGATGGCGATGGGGCGGGCAGAATGCGCGATGGCGTCAAGCGTCGAGCGCTCGCCTGAATGGCTCATGTCTATGACCAGACCGACGCGGTTCATTTCCGCCACCACCTCGCGGCCCATGCGGGTCAGGCCGGTATCTTCGGCCTCATAGCAGCCAGAGGCCAGCAGCGACTGGTTGTTATAGGTCAGTTGCATGAAGCGCAGGCCGAGGCGGTGGAGCACCTCGACCAGCCCGATATCATCTTCAATGCAGGACGGATTTTGCGACCCGAAGAAGATTGCCGTGCGCCCGGTCCGGCGGGCAAGGTCAATGTCATCGGCAGTGAAACCTTGGAAGATCAGGTCAGGCAAGCGTTCGAACCAGCGGTTCCAGCGCTCAACATTCAGCACCGTCTCGCGGAAATTCTCGTGATAGGTGATCGTCACATGAACCGCATCGACGCCGCCTGCGCGCATCTGTCGAAAGATCTTCTCCGACCAGTTGGCGTATTGCAGGGCGTCGATGCGTGGGCTCATGCAGGCGCCCCCGAGTGGATATAGGACGTCTTGACGATGGTGTAGAATTCCTCGGCATAGCGGCCCTGTTCGCGCGGCCCGTAGCTGGACGCGCCGCGCCCGCCAAAGGGGACATGGTAATCCGTGCCAGCCGTTGGCAGATTGACCATGACGCAACCTGCGCGTGCGTTGCGGCGGAAATGCGTGGCGCGGCCCAGATCGCGGGTCATGATGCCCGCGGTCAGGCCGAATTCAGTGTCATTGGCGATATGCAGGGCTTCGTCGTAGCTGCCCGCCTTGAGGATGCAGGTGATCGGCGCGAACATTTCCTCGCGGTTGATGACCATGTCGTTGCGCGTGCCTGCAAAGATGGCGGGGGCCATGAAATACCCTTCGGTCGCGCGCTCCAGCCGCTCGCCGCCGCAGAGCAGTTCCGCCCCTTCGCGCTTGCCGGTCGTGATATAGTCCAGATTGGCGGAAAGCTGGTCTGCGCTGACCACAGGGCCGATCTGGGTGCCGTCCTCCAGCGCGTGACCCACTTTCAACGCCTGCGCGCTCGCGACAAGTTTTTCGACAAAGGCATCATGAATGCGCTCATGCACGATCAGACGGCTGGCCGCCGTGCATTTCTGACCGGTGCCGCCAAAAGCCGCATTGGTGGCGTGGGCAACGGCCAGATCAAGGTCGCAATCCTCCATTATGACCATGGGGTTCTTGGAGCCCATTTCCATTTGCAGCTTGGTCATGTTGGGAATGGCCGCGCGCGCAATCCAGCGCCCCACAGGCACAGAACCCGTGAAGCTGATCGCATCGACGCGCGCGCTTTCCGCCAAAGCCTGCCCTATCTCGCGGCCGGCCCCCATGACCAGATTGAACAGCCCCTTGGGCAGGTCCTGCCTTGCGATGATCTGCGTCAGCGCCACCGCGCTGGCGGGGGTCTGGTTTGCGGGTTTCCAGATCACGGCATTGCCAAAGGCCAGCGCAGGGGCGATTTTCCAGGCGGGGGTCGCCACAGGAAAATTCCACGGGCTGATGATCGCGACCACACCCACAGGTTCGCGGCGCACATCAATTTCGATGTCAGGCCGCACGCTGTCGGCGGTCTGGCCCAATTGGCGCAGCGCTTCGGCGGCGAAGTAGGTGAAGAACTGGCCCGCACGGTAGACCTCACCCTTGCCTTCGGCCAGTGGTTTGCCCTCTTCACGCGCGATCAACGTTCCTATTTCTTCGGCGCGCGCCATCATCTCGGTGCCGATGGCCATCAGCACGTCATGGCGCTTCTGCGGGCCGGTCGCGCCCCATTCGACCTGCGCGCGCCGCGCTGCCGACAAAGCCTCGGCAAGCTGCGCTGCATCGGCCTGCGCGAAATGGCCGATCACATCCGACAGGTCCGAGGGGTTGCGGTTTTCTACCGTGCCTGCCCCGTGCTGCCAGTCGCCTGCGATGAAATTGCGGGTCTCCAGTTCCATATCATTCCTTTTTGCCACTCAGGCGGCCTTGATCCTGTCCATCAGGGCGGCATCGACCTGCACGCCCTCACTCTCGATACGTTTGCGATTGGCAGTGCGGCGCGCACCGGGCAGCCGTGTGCCCGGCTGGTCCGTGATCGCACCCGCCAGTCGCGTGATTGCCGCGTGAAACCCGTCACCGGAAAACGCTGCCGGATCAACGCTGATGAAAAACTGCCCTGTTCCCGGGGGTCCGCCTTTGGGGCCGGAAAAGGGGCTGGCGTCCAGCCCCAGATTGCCACCTGACAGGGCGGCGGCAAAAACCTCGACCATCAACCCCATCCCGAAGCCTTTTTGGCCGCCCGCTGGCAGCATTGATCCCGCCAGCGCGGCTTCGGCATCTTCGGTGGGTTGGCCATCGGCATCCAGCGCCCAGCCCGGCTCTATCGCCTCGCCCTTGCGGGCGCGCAAAATGATTTCGGATTTCGCAATCGCGCTGGCAGATTGGTCAATGACCAGCCGCGCGCGGCCCGCGCCATCGGGCACCGCGAGGGCAAAGGGATTGGTGCCGATCACTGGCTTCGTGCCGCCAATCGGGGCCATCGAGGCCGGTGCATTGGTGAAGCACAGGCCCACAAGCCCGGCTTCGGCCAGCCGTTCGGCATGGTGGCCCAGCACACCGCAATTATAGGAGCGCGACACGGCCATTGCCGCAATGCCCTGTTCGCGCACCGCCGCATCAAATTCCGGCCAGCCTGCATCAATTGCAGCATGGGCAAACCCATGCGCCGCATCGACCTGCACGGCGGCAGGTCGCGGGCGGGACACAACCGGGCTGGCCGTGCCCAGCACCTTGCCGCAGCGCAGATGCTCGGCATAGATCGGCACATACATCAGGCCGTGGCTGCGAATGCCATCGCGCTCAGCCAGTCGGGTCGAACGGGCGACCGAAGCGGCTTGTTCTACGGTTGCCCCCGCGCGGACCAAAGCCTGCCGCGCAAGCACTTCAACCTGATCCAATGAAAGTGTCATGTCTGTCATCATCACCCCCAACACTACGCTATGAGGGTGGCTTGTTCAGATCAAACGAATTAAAATGAATTAAACTTCAGTTTTGCTGAAATGTAGGCCCATGATCCGAACACAGACCTTGCGCGTTTTCGTCACCGTTGCCAGTTGCGGAAATATCCGTGATGCGGCCAAGGCCCTGCGCCGAACCGATTCCGCTATTTCCATGACGCTCAAACAGCTTGAAAGTGATCTTGGTGCCCCGTTGTTCGAAACGGACCGGAAACACACGCTCACACCGCTTGGGCTAGAGGTGAACAAGCTTGCACAGGACTTGCTGCGCGAACATGATCGCACCATTGAGCGGATCGTGGCGCTTGCCCAAGGGCGCGAAGGCTACTTGCGAATTGCAGCCGTCCCTTCTGTCGCCGCGCAGCTTTTGCCGCCAGTGCTTAGCGCCATGCTGGCCGATCACCCCGGCGTCCAGATCGAGTTGCTGGATACCGACAGCGCCAGCGTTCATATGATGGTTGAGACGAGCGTGGTCGAATTGGGCATTGGCGGCAAGCCGGAAACCAGCGCTGGTCTGGAATTTGTTGCCTTGTTCAATGACCCGTTTCGACTTGTCTGTCGCAAGGACCACCCGCTTGCGCGACTGCAACGTACCTTGACACGGCAAGATGTGCTGTCCCATCGACTGATCAGCAATAAATCTACGCTGGGGTATTCCGATTTCGATGCAGCGGGTCGGGATGGCGGCTCGGCGCTCAGCGCACGCAATGTCATTTCACTGCTGGCATTGGTGCGGGCAGGGGCAGGGGCAACGATCTTGCCTGCTTTGGCGACGCAGTCGATAGATGATGACCTTTGCGCGCTTGAACTGCATGATCCTTTGGCGGTGCGGACCGTCGGCTTTGTCTTGCGGCGCGGTACCATCAGCAGCCCGATTTGTGCAGCATTTCAGGGCAGACTTCTCTCGTTCATCCGGAAATCTGATATTACAGGCCAATCGGTTGTGCCCGACAAAACACACAGCCAGCGTTAAGCGCAGGCTGTGGACGAGTTCGGCGGCGAGGTATCCCGCCACAATATAGCGGCCTTGAGATAGCAGCCTCGAGTTTCCACGCGAATTTGCCGCCCGCGTGGCAGCATGGCGGAGTTTAGTCTTGACAAAGCATATTTATGAAAATGATGTCATATTTACAAATGGAGATTTCCCTGTGCCCTTAGCCCATGCGATTTCAGACCCAGATTTTGCGTCTGCCTTGCGGCTCAATGCTGCTGGACAGCGAAAATCCGACCGCACCCGCGCGGCGCTGCTGGCGGCGACGTGCGATCTTCTGTCAAGCACATCTGCGGAGGCATTGCGGGTCACGGATATCTGTGGCCAAGCAGGGGTCGCGCATGGCACCTTCTATCTGTATTTTTCAGATATCCGCACGCTTCTTGATGTCTTGCTGCAAGCCTTTGTTGAGCATGTGCAAGATGCCATGCAGAGTGCGGGAAAAACCTTGCCTGCCGAACCGGTGCGGGCAACGACTGCGCAATATGTCGCGCTGTTTGAGCAGAACCCCGGCCTGATGCGCTGCCTTGTCAGCAGTTTTGACAATTTTCCCGAAGCCGCCGCACGGTTTCAGGCCCTCAACCGCGCTTGGGCAACGACTGTCGCTGACGCCGCTGCGCGACGGCTGGCGCGCTCGGGGCGGTTCGTTCCAAAAGACGAGTTGTTGCGCCGCGCCTATGCCTTGGGTGGCATGGTCGATCAGTATTTGGTCACGCTGCATTTCAACCGCGATGCCAATCTGGCCGAACTGTCTGAGGATCGCGATGCGGTTATCGACACACTGACCTTCATCTGGAACCGGGGGATGGGAACATGAGCCTTGTACAGGATGCTGAATTCATGGACACCGCCGCATTGTCGGCACAACAACAAGCGGCCTGGAAAACACAGGCAGCCCATGTCACGGCGCATTCTGGCTTCTATCAGGCGCTTTGGAAGGGCATGACTCCGCCCACGGACTTGCGCGATCTGCCGCAACTGCCACTGTCCGACAAGGCACAACTCAGGAAGTCGCAAGCAGATCATCCGCCGTTCGGCGACTATCTTGCCGCGCTGCGCGACAGGGCTGTTCGCTTGCACCGAACCTCGGGCACAACCGGGCAGGCGATGAACCTTGCCCTGTCCGCACGTGATTGCGCGATCACGGAAACTGTAGGCGGGCGCTGCCACCGGGCGGCAGGGCTGCACCCCGGCATGACGGTCGTGCATTGCCTGAATTACCAGATGTGGATGGGCGGGCTGACCGATCACATGACCTTGCAAGCCACCGGCGCGCTGGTCGTGCCCTTTGGAGTTGGCAGCACCGACTTGCTGATCCGCACCATCCGCGAGGTTGGTGTCAACGCGATTTCCTGCACGCCCTCTTATCCGGCGGTGCTGGAGCGCGTGCTGGCCGAGCGTTTTCCCGACCTTGCGCCCCGTGATCTGGGCCTGACGCTTGGCCTCTTTGGGGGCGAACCGGGTTTGGACGATCCGGCATTGCGCGACCGGCTGCGCACTGTCTGGGGGATGGAGCCGCGCAACGCAAATTATGGCGTCTCGGACGTGTTCTCGAATTTCGCCGCGCAATGCGAAGATGACATGCATCTGCATTTCATGGCCGCCGATGTGCTCTGGCCGGAACTGATCGACCCAGACACGGGCGCGCCATTGACGTTGCAGGCCGGGGCAGAGGGCGAACTTGTGCTGAC
The DNA here is from genome assembly GCF_004366635.1 of Roseinatronobacter bogoriensis DSM 18756. Lineage (GTDB taxonomy): Bacteria > Pseudomonadota > Alphaproteobacteria > Rhodobacterales > Rhodobacteraceae > Roseinatronobacter > Roseinatronobacter bogoriensis. The sequence goes on from NZ_SORN01000005.1 coordinate 24,075, forward strand.
GCATCTGGTGCGCGATTGCCAGCCGCTGGTCCGGTTTCGCACAGGCGATATTATCGCGATTGATCACACCGATCCATGCACTTGCGGGCGCACAGGGTTCCGCTTTCGGGTGATCGGGCGCAGCGATGATATGGTTGTGGTGCGCGGGTTGAACCTGTTTCCAACCATGGTGGCCGCAATCGTCAATGCCGATCCGCGGCTGTCGGGCGAATACCGGGTCATCCTCGACGGCCAGCCGCCCTATGATCATCTGCCGCTCCATGTCGAACGCGCCGGGGGCAGTGTTGATGACCCCGACATCGCCCCCGCGCTGGAGGCAGCGATCAAGCGCCAGCTTGGCGCAACTGCGCGCGTCACGGTTCTGCCGCCCGACAGCTTTCCCCTGACCGAAGGCAAGACCCGCCGTGTCATCAGGAGAGACACATGACCGAATTCGCCTATGACACAGTGATCAGCACTCTTGCAGCGGGCGGGGTGCGCTGCGTCACGCTGAACCGCCCCGCGCGGCTGAATGCCATGAACCTTCAGCTTATACGCGATGTCACGCAGGCCTTTCGCGATGCGCATGAAGACCCGGACTCTAATGCGATCCTGTTCACCGGCGCGGGGCGCGCGTTTTGTGCGGGCGATGATCGTCATGATCACAGCCACCCCGATAGCGCGGAACAGGCACGGGCGCTGGTCGAGGGGATACAGGATGCCACCCGCGCCATAAGTTTCGGCCCCAAGCCCGTTGTGGGGGCGATTAATGGCTGGGCTGTGGGCGGCGGTTTTGAATGGGCGATCAATTGCGATTTTCCCGTCTGGGCCGAAAGCGCCAAGGGGTTCTTTCCGGAAGTGTCGCTGAACCTCTTTGTCACGGGGGCTGTAACCAGCCTTTTGCCGGCGCTTGCGGGGCTGCAAAAAGCGCGTGAGATGCTGTTTCTGGGGCAGCGTTATTCGGCTGCGGAACTGCACGAGGCCGGTGTCGCATGGCGCGTCGTGCCGGATGCGGTCTTGCACGACGAAGCGATGGCTGTTGCCCGAAAGCTTGCCTCTCTGCCGCCATTGGCAGTGCGCGCGATGAAGCGCACGCTTAACCTGACGGCCTGCACCGACATGCACCGCGCGCTCCAGCTTGAAACCGACGCCACTGTGGCCGGGTTTATGGACCCGGAAACAACGCGCTTGCTTAAGGATTTCTGACACCAAGTTGCATTGAACCTGTCAATTTGGTGCTGAATGGTCGGTTTGCCGTGTTCACGGACCCACGCACTGCCGTTTTGCGCTTTACTCAAGCTTGGCGTCTGGTTTTTCACGGCTGCAAGGTCGCAACTGGACTAGCGCCTCTCCGCCAGTGGGCATGCGTGCACGGCGTCCGCCTCTGGCATTTTGTGAAAGCGCCGCCGCTCAGTTATGGTCTGTCCCTTTCAGCGCGGGCGACCTGTTCTTTCACGCGAATAAAGCTGTCAGGCGTGACCGAGATGGAATCGATCCCGCATTCGACCAGAAAGCGCGCAAATTCCGGGTGGTCGCTTGGCCCCTGGCCACATAGCCCGATCTTGGCGCCTGCGTCCTTTGCCGCCGCGATCACATGGCCGATCATCCATTTCACTGCCGGGTCTTGTTCGTCAAACAGCTCGGCCAGCGTTTCGGAGTCGCGGTCCACCCCAAGGGTCAGTTGCGTCAAATCGTTCGAGCCGATGGAGAACCCGTCGAACCGTTCGGCAAAGGCCGGTGCCAGCACGATATTGGACGGGATTTCAGCCATGACATACACCTGCAACCCGTTCCTGCCGCGCTCTAACCCTTCTTCAGCCATGACAGCCAGCACACGGTCCGCCTCTGCCACCGAGCGGCAGAAAGGGATCATGACCACAACATTGTCAAAGCCCATCTCCTCGCGCAGCCGCCGGATTGCGCGGCATTCCAGCGCGAACCCTTCGCGGTAGCGAGGTGAGGTGTAGCGCGAGGCCCCGCGAAACCCGATCATCGGGTTTTCTTCATGTGGTTCGAATTGCGCGCCCCCGATCAGGTCGGCATATTCATTGGTCTTGAAATCGCTCATGCGGATGATGACCGGCTTGGGGTATAGCGCTGCCGCGATGCGCGCCAGCCCGCGCGACAGCCGGTCAACAAAGTATTCGGCCTTGTCGTCATGGCCTGCTGTAAGCGCTGTGATCTGCGCCTTTGCATCAGCATCTTGCAGCGTGTCGAAATGGATCAGCGCCATCGGGTGAATGCGCACATGATTGTTGATCACGAATTCCATCCGCGCCAGCCCCACACCATCTGCCGGTAGCCGCCACCAACGAAACGCGGCGGCCGGATTGGCCAGATTGAGCATGACTTGCGTGCGGGTTTCGGGCACTGCGGCGGGATCAAGCATTTCCTCAAGAATCTGCGCCGTCCCTTCATAGACAAACCCCTGATCGCCCTCGGCGCAGGACACGGTGACTTCCTGCTGGTCATGCAGGACATGGGTGGCACTGCCGGCCCCTACGATCGCGGGCAGGCCCAGTTCGCGGCTGACAATGGCCGCATGGCTGGTGCGTCCGCCCCGGTCTGTGACAATGGCGGCGGCACGTTTCATGATCGGTACCCAGTCAGGGTCCGTATTGCCAGTGACCAGAATGCTGCCATCCACGAAACGGTCAATGTCGCGCGGGCTGTCCAGCAGGCAGACATTGCCCGCGACGGCAGCGTCGCCAATGCTCAGGCCCGTGACCAGCTTGCGGCCCTGTCCTGTCACACTGTAGCTGCGATAGGCCCCCGCCTCGCGCCGCGACTGCACGGTTTCGGGCCGGGCCTGAACGATGAACAGTGCGCCAGTGTCACCATCTTTGGCCCATTCGATATCCATCGGGCAACCGTAGTGATCTTCAATCACACAGGCCCAGCGGGCAAGTTGCACAATCTCGGACTCGCTTAGCACAAACCCTACGCGTTCGGCCTTTGAGGTTGGCACGGTGCGGGTCGTGCCTTCGCCCGCACGGGCGTAGATCATCTTATGGGTCTTTGCGCCCAGCCGTTTTTCGACAATGGGCACGGTGCCTTCTTTTGCCAGAAGTGGTTTGAAAACCTGATATTCGTCAGGGTCCACAATGCCCTGTACCACCGTCTCGCCCAAGCCCCAGGCGGCATCAATCACCACCACGCCCTCGAATCCGGTTTCGGTATCGATGGAAAACATCACACCAGACCCGCCAATGTCAGAGCGCACCATGACCTGCACACCGACCGAAAGCGCAACCTTGAGATGGTCAAACCCCTTGGCTTCGCGGTAGCTTATGGCCCGGTCCGTGAACAGCGACGCATAGCAACGCCTGCACGCATCAAGCAGTGCATCTGCCCCGCGAATATTCAGAAAGGTTTCCTGCTGGCCAGCGAAGCTGGCATCTGGCAAATCCTCGGCTGTGGCGGATGAGCGCACTGCAACATCGACATTTTCGCGCCCGATGCGGTTGCACAGCGCCTCATACTCAGCCCGGATCGCAGCGGCTGTGTGTTCCGGCCAGTCGGCCTTCAGAAAGGCGTCGCGCAATGCCTTGCCCGTCTCGGCCAGCGTCGCTTTGCCCTTATGCATCGCGCCCAGCGCCCCGGCGACCACTTCGCGCAGGCCGCCAGCATCAACGAATTGCCAATAGGCCCGTGACGTGGTGGCAAAACCGGGGGGAACATCGACCCCGCGCGCGCCCAGATGGCGCACCATTTCACCCAGCGAGGCATTCTTGCCCCCAACCTGCGCGACATCGCCCCGACCAAGGTCATTGAAACGGATGATCTGATTGTCAGTCAATTCCATGCACACCCCCCTGCTGCGTTGGAAATATGTTTGTCTTGGCACGCCCTGATCGTCGGTCAGAAATCATGAAACACTGGTGCATCATAGCAAGAATGAGTCAGCGGCGACTTGATCGGCGTCAACGCATCGCGTCGTGCGGCCAGATTGTTCGAGTTGCGGATGCAGGGCGGATTGCAGCTGCAACAGCAGATCTTGCGGTTGGCTATGTCAGCTACGGCAACCTACAGCATCGGTCTGGCTTCCGCCCTCTGAGGTTAAAGGCCAATGCTTATGTTCTCTTTATGCAGGTCGGCGCGGCACGCGCGCGCCTCCAGCGCGTGTTCACGGGCGATATGCGTGGCAGTCGGCGCCATGCCAAAGACGTCGAGTATGCGGCGCCACCTATGCGCCCAGTCATGGCGGCGCAGGGACTGGGTGATATTTTGCGTCCTGATGCGTGATATGCGCGCAGGATCATTTTCCAGATCGGCAATCAAGGATGCGGGGTTGTGGCCCAAAGGGATGACAGCATCAGCCCAGTCGAATTCGGCATGATATTCGGAACAATCAGGCGCAGAGCCAATCAGAACCGCCCCACCCGCGGCCCCTTCGAAATACCGCGTCGACAAAGCCTGCTCATGACCTGCATGCCGATTTCCGGCTGTCTTGTGGGCTGGGTCCCAAACAAGATAATATCGGCTGCGCCGTATCAGTTCGGCATTCCATTGCCGCACTGCATCCCAGCTTTCGCCGACATTCTGGTTTTTCCATACGTCGTAATGATAAAACATGCCCTGTGACTTTGCCAAGGCAAGAAGCTCGGTGTGAACCTCGGGGTTATTGCGCCCTATGCAACACAGGTCAACCACGCGCTGGGGATGATCGGGCACTGGTGTCGTGCGCATCACATCAGTGGCGGTCGATAGCTGGGTGATCGGCGTTGACGTGTAGCGCCCAAGTTCCGGAATGCTGGACCCGTTCAGAACAAAGACATGGTCGAACATGTCAAGTTTGGCGAGGGTGCGTGCCTCGTTCGGAAAGGTTGCGGGCCAGGTTTCAAGCAGGAAGATCGCAGCCTTGCTGGCGCGGCTGCGCCAGTCACGGATCTGGACAAGCTCTTCAACCTCATGAATGAACTGACAGACATAGATGGCCAGATCGTAATCGCGGTCCAGAATGGTCACGGGCATCCTTGCCACATGGCGGCCTGCCATGCTTCGCAGTTTTGCGTCCAGTCGATCGCGCAAGGGGGGAACGGCACTCGGGTTATCCTTGTCAAAAAAACGGTTACTTGGTGCAACGATGTCAGCGCTTTCGATCTGAGAAATCACATCGACAAATTCCCAGATCACACCACTCCATGCGCGCACGTCCATATTGAAGGTTGCCATCAACAGACAGTGGCGTTCAGTCATATCAGACTCCTCCGAAATTCACCCCACCAACAGCACCCGCAAAAAAATGTTCCCCCAAGCCCAAAATAACTATGCGCGGCGGGAACAATGCGCACTGCAACCGGTTGAAGATCGCATTTGGTAGGAGGTCTTCAATGAAGGTACTGGTTACGGGCTCGGATGGTTACATTGGCGCAGTTGCTTGTCCCTATCTTATGGCCGCAGGGCATGAGGTTGTGGGCCTTGATTCAGGGTTCTACCGGCAAGGTTGGCTGTTTGAGCCGGGAGTGTCGCGCCCTGCGACGCTGACCATGGATATCCGTGATATCACAGCCCGCGATTTGCAGGGCTTTGACGCCGTTGTTCATATGGCGGAACTGTCGAATGACCCTTTGGCGCAGCAATCGCCGGAGCTGACACGTGATATCAATTATCGCGGGTCAATCAGGCTGGCAGAGGCGGCGCGCCAGGCAGGTGTCACCAGATTTGTCTATATGTCGTCATGTTCGGTCTATGGGGTGGCAGATGGCGATACGATCCTGACAGAAGACAGCCCGGTAAAACCCCAGACCGCTTATGCCGAGTGCAAGGTCGATGTGGAACGTGATCTGGTCCGTATGATGGCCCCGGAATTCAGCCCCTGTTTTCTGCGCAACGCAACTGTTTTTGGTGCAAGCCCACGGCAACGTTTTGACCTTGTCCTGAACGATCTGTGTGGGCTGGCCTGGACCACCGGAAAGATCACGCTTCTCTCAAATGGTATGCCTTGGCGGCCGCTTGTTCATGTGCAGGATGTGTGTCAGGCGGTGCATCTTGCACTGCAAGCACCGGCAGAAAAGGTTGCCGGGGTTGCCATGAATGTCGGCTCGGATGATCAGTGTTACCGCGTGATCGACATTGCGCATATCGTGGCAGCCGCCTTTCCGAATTGCGAGATAGAGGTTGGTCCCCCAAGCGCGGATAACAGGTCTTATCGCGTCAGCTTCGCGCGTATCGGAAAGATGCTGCCGCAGTTCCGCTGCCAGTGGAACGCACAAAGCGGTGCGCTGCAAATGAAGCAGTTGTTTGAAAGGATCGGCATGGAGGAGGCCGATTTTCGCGCGCCGGCCTATACCCGTCAGAAAATGGTCCGGAAACTGTGCGACAGCGGGCTGCTGGATGAGGGCCTGCGCTGGACAGAAGCACGGTTCGGGGCGGTCGCAGCATGATCATCATCGACACCGCCCTTGCCAGACGCGCCGCCGAAGCTCGGCCAATCCGTGTCGGCATGGTGGGGGCCGGGTTCATGGGTTCGGGCATCGCGTTGCAGATTGCGCAGTCGGTGCCCGGAGTGCAGATATGTGCAATCGCGGCGCGCCAGACGGATCAGGCGCGCGCGGTATTCGAGGCCAGCCGCAAGGGCGAGGCTGTTCGCGTAACCCAAAGTGTCGATGACGTCTCCCGCGCGATCCGCGAGGATGCGCCGGTCGTGACCGAAGACCCTGCCGTGATGGCTGCGGCCAAGGGGCTGGACGCGATCATTGAGGTCACAGGATCAATGGATTACGCCCTGCGCGGTGTCGAAACCGCAATCAGCACCGGTAAACACGTGGTGCTGATGAATGCAGAGTTGGACGGCACAATCGGCCCCCTGCTGGCACAGCGGGCGCGTGCAGCGGGTGTGGTCTATACAAATGCCGATGGCGACCAGCCCGGGGTTCAGATGAACCTGATCCGCTTTGTCAAAGGGATTGGCGTGAAGCCAGTATTGGCCGGAAACATCAAGGGATTGCAGGACACGGACCGCACCCCCGATACGCAACGCGGCTTTGCGGAGAAATGGGGCCAGAATGTTGCGATGGTCACATCCTTTGCAGACGGCACCAAGATTGCGTTCGAACAAGCCATTGTCGCAAATGGCACGGGTATGCGCGTGGCAAGGCGCGGGATGATCGGCCCTGACCCGACCGGCAAAGATCCGACAGCGCCCTTGCGCCCATTGGAAGATTTCGTTGACATGCTGCGCCCGCATATCGACCCCGATGGCCCCGGCATCGTGGATTTTGTTGTCGGCGCGCGGCCCGGACCCGGTGTGTTTGTGCTGGGCACACATGATGACCCGCGCCAGCAGCATTACCTTGCGCTGTATAAACTGGGAGATGGGCCTTTCTACCTGTTCTACACGCCCTACCACCTGTGCCATTTCGAAGTGCCAATGACGGTCGCGCGCGCAGTCTTGTTTGCCGATGCCGCATTGACGCCGCTTTCCGGTCCGCAGGTGGGGGTTGTCGCGACCGCCAAGCGCGACCTCGGGGCGGGTGATCAGATCGACGGGATCGGCGGCTTCATGACCTATGGACAAGCCGAGAATTATGACGTGATCGCGCGGGACAGGCTTTTGCCTATGGGCCTTGCCGAGGGCGCAATCCTGAAAAGGCCGGTTTCCAAGGGCGCGGTGCTGCACTTCGAAGATGTGGACCTGCCGTCGGGGAGTCGCGTCGCGGAACTTTATGGTGAAATGGAACGACAGTTCTCACGCGTTCCTGAAATGGAGGGGGCCTATTCATGAAAGTTGTCATATTCGCAGGGGGGTTGGGCACCAGATTGTCGGAAGAGACTGGCCGTCGCCCCAAACCGATGGTCGAGATTGGCGGCAAGCCGATCCTGCACCACATCATGTCTGTCTTTGCATTGCACGGCCTGACTGATTTTGTCGTTCTTGGCGGATACAAGGTCGAGGTCATCAAGGATTATTTTCTGAACTATTACCAGCGGTCGGGGAATTTTACCGTCGATCTGGGCACGGGTCAGGTGACATGGGCCGACACGCGCGCCGAAAGCTGGAAAGTTACTGTGGTCGATACTGGCATTGACACCATGACCGGCGGCCGCCTGAAACGCGCGCAGCATGTTATCGGCGATGGGCCGTTTTGCCTGACCTATGGTGACGGGCTTGCAGATGTCGATGTCAGCGCCCTGATCGCCCATCACCGTGACGTGGGTGCCACCGCAACCGTGACCGCAGTTCAGCCACCGGGGCGTTTCGGGGTGCTGACAACCGGCGGAGGCGAGCTTGTTGAAGGGTTCCGCGAAAAGGCGTCTGCCGATGTTGGAATGATCAATGGTGGCTTTTTCGTGTGTGAAAAGGCGGTCTTTGACCTGATCGACGGTGATGCCACCGTCTGGGAGCAAGAGCCGATGGCGCGCCTGGTTGCAGGCAGGCAGCTTGCCGTTTATCGCCATGACGGCTTCTGGCAGAGCATGGATACCCTGCGTGACAAGCATGTCCTTGAAAAGGCCTATTCGCAGGGCGCGCCCTGGCTAAGGCCTAGGGCAGTGGTTGCGCCGCTGCCTGTCAGTGGGAGTGCGGTTTCGTGATTTTCCGCAACACCATCTTTGAAGGTGCAAAGTTAATTGATGTAGAACGCCACGCCGATGCGCGCGGAATGTTCGGGCGCGTGTTCTGCGCCGAGGAATTCCGCGCGCAGGGTCTGCCCGATACATTCGTTCAGCAAAATATTTCTGTTTCTGCCCGGCGCGGAACATTGCGGGGCATGCACTATCAGGTTGCGCCGCATGCCGAGGCCAAGCTGGTGCGCTGCACGCGCGGGGCGATCATTGATGTGATCCTTGATCTCAGGCCAGAGTCGTCGACATTCATGCAATGGGCAGGTTTTGAACTGACCGCCGAAAACCTGACGCAATTGCTTGTTCCCCAAGGCTTCGCGCATGGATTTCAGACTTTGGCAGATGATACCGAGGTCAACTATCTTGTAAGCTACCCCTATACGCCTGCTGCTGAGCGGGGGGTCCGCTGGGACGATCCGGTTGCCGCTATTTCCTGGCCGATGGTCCCGACAGAGATGTCCGACAAAGACCGCAATTGGCCAGATCTTGATGTGTGATTGTGTTGGGTGCCGTCTCGATTGGTTTCTGGCAAAAGTTTGATCATGCAGACCCGGTCTTTTTGGCGGAAAGCAATGCTGACTCAAGCTGACGCAATGCATCCATCGGGTCGCGTTCCATTATTAGCGAATTATCGCGTTTTAGTTCTTCAAACAGAGGGCGGGTCCCCATGCGTACAGTCTCGGTCGTAATCCCATATTATCAATCCGAAGCCGGTGTGCTTGGCCGCGCGCTTCGCTCTGTCGAGGCTCAGGACCTACCGGCAGATTGGCGCTTGTTGGTGGTGGTGGTTGATGACGGCTCACCCGTGCCCGCCAAGCGCGAACTTGACGGTTTTGAACTGACAGAACCGCGATATCTGAAGCTGGTTGAACAAAAGAACGCGGGCGTAGGCGCTGCCAGAAATCGCGGTCTGGATGTTGCCATCCCGGAAAGTGACGCAATTGCCTTTCTGGACTCGGATGACATTTGGCCCGCGGACCATCTGAGACGCGCCATTGAAGCATTGGATGCGGGTTTCGACTTTTACTTTACCGATAACTCTCGAGCAGGCTCTCATGACTCCTACATCTGGTCACCATATGGAGCACGCACTGCAAAGCTCATTGCCCAGCTTAGCGAAAAAACGGGGATCATTGAACTGCCCCGCGATGACATGGTTGGCTGTTGCCTTAGGGAGTTTCCCTGTCAAGCATCAACGATCGTCTATCGGAAAGCTGTAGCGCCGGATTTGCGGTTTAATACCGTACTCAAGTCTTCGGGTGAAGATGTTTTGTTTTTCACAGCGCTTCTGGCAAGCGCCAATCGCATAGCCTTTGACTCGGATAGTATTGTCGTATGTGGTGAAGGCTTGAATATCTACTTTGGTCACTTGGGTTGGGATGCCCCTCGCTTCCTGAGTATCAAGGTTGACCAGCTTCTGACATACCGCACTTTATCCAGATCGAACTTCATTAGCACGAATAACAAAGCACTGAGCGACGAGTTGGTTCGGGCATTAACTGATCAACTAAGCTACCACCTGATACGAAATATGCTGAAAAAGCCAAAGAACGCTGCTCGTGAGGCCTGGCGTTTGGCGCGAACAGACATAGGTGGATTGGGCGCAGTGCTAAGCGCAATTCCTAAGACGATCATTGCAAAGCTGCAGGGAAAACCCATTCCTGTAAGTGCCGACTGAGAGACGGATGGCGACCTTTAGAAAGCTGGTCACGGGCACGGCCCTGATTTCGTCAGTCAATATGCTGCGACTGGTGGTGCAGTTTGTATCGCTGCCCTTGCTGGCGCGACTGCTTAGCCCCGAAGATTATGGCATCGTGGCAATGGCGATGCCGATCTTGCTGTTTGTCATGCTCTTTGCGGATAGCGGTCTGGGCGTTTCGCTTGTTAGGGACCAAACCGCCGGGGCGACCGCGTGGCACTCCTGCTTCTGGTTGACGACGGTGCTGGGTGCAGGCCTTTGCCTAGTGCTTGCGGCATTTTCTCCGACCTTTGCTGACTGGATGAATGAGCCGGCACTGGCACCCGTCATGGCCACACTTGCAGTCGTAATTCTGCTACAGTCATTGACGCTTGTGCCCGGGGCCGCACTGCAAAGGCATGGTTTGTTCAGTCGGGTCGCGGCGGCCGAGATAGCCGGGGTTCTGGCAAGCATCGGCGTGGCCATCGCTGTGGCCTTGAATGGGTTTGGCGTCTGGGCGCTGGTCTGGCAGCAGGTCGTTCTTTACGGTGTCCGGCTATTGCTTACAGGCCTTCTTAGCCCCTACCGGCCGCAGTTGGTTTTTGAATGGCAGGCCGCGCGGGGACATGTGGTCTTCGGCTGGAAGCTATTGGTGGCGAATGCGATCACATTCGCCGGGCGTTCGGCGGAGAGTATTGTCATCGGGAAATTCAGGGGCGCGGCTGATCTGGGCGTGTTCGGCATGGCGTATCAATTTGCAAAGCTGCCATGGATGCTTGTGACAGGCCCGCTTCAGTTTGTGTTATTCCCACAAGTGGCAGACGCGCAGAACGATCCTGTCAGGCTTCGCGCGCAGGCCCTGCTGGTCAGCAAAGTCATCGCAACATTGCTGCTTGTACCTATGGCTTTGATTGGGGCGGCCAGCGTACCCATTTTCGACATTCTGCTTTCTGAAAAATGGCGAGAGGCGGCATATGTCTTTTCCTTGATTGTCGCAGCAGCGGCAGTCCAGCCTGTCATCGGGGTGTTGGGAACATTTGTGCTGGCAATCGGGCGCCCGGATGTTCAGCTTCGGCTGACGATGCAGTCAACTGTCCTGTGGATGATTAGCCTTTTGGGCTCGGTCTGGTTCGGGCTTTACGCTATTGCCATCGCCTATACGGTTTCCTCGCTCGCATTCTCTGCCTGGAGCCTTCGGGTGATGTTGCCACTTGTTGGGTGCAGCGTCGCAGATTACATGAAGGCCGTAGGTGGACAGGTCATTCTGGCTATCGCGGCGGCTGTAACTTACCTGCTGATCACCCAGGCTTGGGACTTGACTGATGGCGCTGCCATTTTGCTGGCAATGGCATTGGCGAGCGGTTGCATCGTGTTCTCGTTCAGCCTTTCTTACCGCGATCTTTCAGCAGGATTGAATGCTCTGAGGCGATAGCCGACCAAAGACTTTTGATCGGACTGGCAAAAGCGCCGGATCACTCGACGTGGCCGAATGCCGATGCGCCATAATTCAGCTACGCGGCTTGTTCACCGATCCTGCCATTGGGGCGCACGTTTTTCGATGAAGGCGCCTATACCCTCTTCGGCGTCATGGGCCAGCATGTTTTCTACCATCACTTGGCTGGCATAGTCATAGGCATCCGCAAGGGGCATCTCGCGTTGTGCGTAAAAGGCGCGTTTGCCTGTGGCCAGCGTCATGCCGGATTTCGACGCGATCTTGCGGGCCATCTCCATCGTGGTTGTTGTCAGCTCCGCAGCAGGGACGGCGTAATTTATCAGGCCGATTTCTGCCGCGCGGGGGGCCGGGGTCATGTCGCCGGTCAGAAGCATTTCCATCGCGTGCTTGTTTGAGATGTTGCGCGACAAGGCCACCATCGGGGTCGAACAGAACAGCCCGATATGCACCCCCGGCGTGCTGAACCTTGCAGTATCCGCCGCAATCGCCAGATCACAGCTTGCCACCAATTGACAGCCCGCAGCCGTGGCAACGCCCGTCACTTCGGCAATCACGGGCTTGGGGCACTGGACGATACCCTGCATCACAGCCGAACATTGTGCCATGACACTTGCGAAATAGGCGCGCCCCCCATCAGGGGCCGCGCGCCCGGCTGTCATTTCCTTCAGGTCATGGCCCGCGCAGAATGCCGGACCATTTGCGGCCAGGACGATCACGCGAACCGCGCTGTCGCGGCCCGCTGCAGTGAAAGCCCTTCCCAGTTCCGAAAGCATCGCCTCGGACAAGGCGTTGCGGCGTGCAACATCGTTCAGGGTCAGACGCAAGACGCCATCATCTGTAAGCGTGCGCAGAAGGATGTCAGGTTCAGCGGGCATGGATGCGGGGATTTTTGAAGGGTTAGTTAACATTGATTTCGACACTCTCCGCCAGCGTATTGGCAATGAAACAGTAGCGATGCGCCCTGTCTTGCATATTGGTCAGTTGGTCGTCGCTGACGGAAAACCCGGTGTCGAAGCGTACGACCGGGTTCAGGTCGATCCGTGTGACCGCCATCTGCCCTTTCGCATTCTTGCCCAAATGCGCCTCGGCGTAGTCATGATAGCTGGCCACAGGCCAGCCCGCCTTCGCGCAAAGCGCAAGGAAGGTCATCATGTGGCAGCTTGACAGGGCCGCAGCAAGCGCCTGTTCGGGGTTGGTGTGTTCGGGCGCGCCGCCCCAATCCGGGGCGGCGTCAACCTGCAACTCGTGGCTGCTGTTGTAATGCACGCTATGCGCGTTTGAAAACTTGCCGGTTTCCAAGGCAGGTTCTGTGCGTTGCCAGTGCAACTCGATCGCAAGGGCGGACATGGCAGGCCCCTTACGCTGAAGCTTGTGCTGCGTCAGCCGCGCCGGTCGCTGCAAGGCTTTTACGCGGGTCGAAAAAAGGGCGCTCGACGACCGTCGCTGTCGTCTCGCCTCTATGGGTGAAGACTTGCAGTTTGGTCCCAAGCTCGGCCACTTCAACCGCGACCATGGCAAGGGCGATGTTTTTCTTCAGGCGCGGCGAATAGACTGCCGATGTGACCTTGCCCACAGTGTTGCCATCATGGTTGATCTTCCAAAAGCTTGTGTTTGGCCCTGCCAACGGATCACCGTCGATGATCAGCCCGACCTGTTTGTGCGTAATCCCGTTGTCCCGGATGCGCTGTAGCGCAAATTTGCCGATAAAATCAGCTTCCATGTCCAGATTAACCAGACGGTCCAGCCCTAGTTCGAACGGGTTGGTGTGGATATCGGCATCTGCGTGATAGGACAGCATACCCCCTTCGATCCGACGAATGCTGGAGGTATGGCCGGGCTTCAGGCCGAATGCCATGCCAACGGCCATGATCCGTTCCCACAACGCATCGCCATAGGCCGAGTCGCGCAAGTAAAGCTCATACCCCAATTCGCTTGACCAACCGGTGCGCGACACGATCAGGGGAATGCCGTCCAGTTCCATTTCGCGGAACCAGTAATAGCGCAGGTCCAGTATCTCATCGCCGAACAGTGCCTGCATGATCTTGCCGGATTTCGGGCCTTGCAATTGCAGGGGCGAGACATCGGGCTCGGAAATCGACACCTGCATCCCCGAATGCACTGCAACCCCTTGCGCCCAAAGCAGGATATCGCTGTCGGCCAGCGACAGCCAGAACTGGTTCTCCCCCAATTTCAGCAAGATCGGGTCATTCAGAATCCCGCCATCGGCATTGGTGATCAGGACATATTTGCACTGACCGACGGACATATTCGAAAGATCGCGCGGGGTCAGCATCTGGACGAAACGCGCGGCATCAGGGCCTGTAATCTCGACCTGGCGCTCAACGCCCACGTCGCACAGGATTGCGTCGTTTACCAAGTTCCAGAAGTTCTGTTCAGGATCCCCGAAATCGCGCGGAATATACATGTGGTTATAAACCGAAAACCCTTGCGCACCCCAACGCACGGTTGCGTCAAAATAGGGCGATTTGCGGATCTGTGTTCCGAATCCGAAGTCTTGCGTCGTGTTCATCTTCTCCACCCTTTACTGCGGCTTGGGCGCTGCCAGATGCCGCGGTTCCTCGTGCAGCAGAGATAATGCAAAACGCGCGCAATAGCGGACTGAAATCGGGGCGTTTACGCGGCAGTCCGGGCTTGGATTTGGCGAAAAAAAGACCGTTTGGACTTGGCGCGTCAAGTTTTGCGATATGCCGCCAGCTTGGCCAGATTTGGCTGTTCTGCCTTGATCAGGCGGGTTGCGAAATAGGTCATGTAGCGATCAATCGCCAGATCCGCAGCTAGCAAGTCCTCCATCACGTCCTGAAAGGTTGCAAGGCTGGGGGTCACGACTGTCATCACGTAATCTAGGCCGCCGCCCGTCGCGACACAGTTGATGATTTCGTCAACCGATCTGATATAGGTCTCGAACCTGTCAAAATCGGATTTGCGATGCGAGTTCAGTGACACCGTCACGACAACACGTGTCGCATCGAGAACCCGGTCCAGAGCAATATCTGCATGATAGCCGCGAATGTAGCCAGCAGCCCGCAGCCGTGCCAGCCGCGCCCAACATGGGGTAGGCGAGAGGTTCACGATTTCCGCAAGCTTGGTTTTGCTGAGCTGCCCGTGCCGCTGGACAGCGCTCAGGATACGAATGTCAGTGGGATCTAGCCCTTTTCGTTCTCGCATATATCACCACCCCGTAGACTGACCTTAACGCAAGTCCGTTCAAAAAGGACGACTTCGGTTTGCTCAGGAATATAAAAGAGCGCGGCACCCTGCCAGAGAAGTTTTGCGACGCATTTGCGGGCTGTAGCGTCAAACGGTGGGGGCTGCCCCCAGCGCAACGATCTGATCTTTTGCGGATTTGGCCAGCATAAAGTGCTACAGATTTTACCGCACAACGCCGCACCATGGCCCGACGCTACGCGGCTTCGTGTCCGATGCTGCAAAGTCCCCTTGGTCCCACATAGCAGCCACACGCAACAGCATCGCCTGGCGCGCGGGAACCTTTCGTCATGTGGCGAACACTAGGTGCCTGGTTTAAGGCACCTGACACTAGGCATCATCCAGCGGTGCTGCCGCCAGAACCGGACCAGAGGGCACCGCATCGGGGGATCCGCCTTCGGGTTCAAGGCTGATCGCCAGCGTCAGCCCCGATTCCAGCACTGCCTGAACCTGCGTGACATCGTCACGAAGCAACCCAAGCGAGCGCGGCACACCGCTGTCGTCAATAACCCAGAGTTCGTAATCCTGCCCTGCGGGTGCGGCCGCGCCATCGGCCCGTGTCACTTCCAGCAATCCGGCACTCGCATCCCAGCGCGCGGCAAAGCGCAGGTCTGTTTCTTCTGCGACGAGTTCGGCCTGAAGGACAATAGGCGCTGTTGTGGGCGGCGCGAGTGTCAGCACTCCGATCACCACTGCGGCAATCAGCGCAGTAATCAAAGCACCGCCACGCAGCCCCCAGGAGAACCAGCGCCGTTGCGGCGCGGGGGCGGTAGCGGGGGCGGCGGGGAACAGTCTGTCCTCGATCCGTGGCAGCAAGTCAGCGGGCGGAATTTCCTCATACCCGTCATTCAGCGTGCTCAGCCGGATTTCCCATGCCACGATGCGTTCGGCAAAGGCGCCGTCAACCTCGGCACGTTCGCGCGCACGGCGGCGGTCCTCGGCAGACAGGGTGCCCAGCACATATTCAGCCGCCAGCAGTTCGTCCTGCTCTTCGGGGCCAAAGTCATCTGAAGTGGTCGGGTCGGTCATCTGTCCAGACACTCCTTCAGGCGCAAAAGGCTGCGGCGCAGCCATGTCCTTATTGTATTGAGCGGCACGTCAAATCGGTCTGCCAGTTCCTTATAGGCGATCCCTTCCAGATAAGCGCCGCGCACGGCTGCTGCGCGCTCTGGCTCCAACTCTCCGAAACATTCAACGGCGCGGCGCGCATTGGCTGAGGCAAGAATACGTTCTTCCGCGTCGGTTCCCGAGGCAGGCAGTTGCGCCAGAGGGTCGTCATCTGGCGTGTCACTACGGGCGGTTATGCGCGACATGCCGCGCGCCTCTGGCCGCGCGCGCAGCCGGTCAAGCGCCACATTGCGCGCAATCGCGACCAGCCAGCCCATTGCGGCACCGCGCGTCCCATCGAATTGTGTGGCACGCTGCCAGACACGGATATACACATCTTGCAAAGCATCCTCGACCTCGGACCTGTCCCTGAGCATACGGGTCAGCACGCCGGTGAGTTTCGGGGCGCTTAGATGGTATACCTCACGAAACGCTGCCCGATCCTGCCGCGCAACTTTTTCGAGAAGATCATTTATTACACTGTCACTCAAACCGTCGCCCACTCTGTTCGCTTCACTAGCTGCCTTCAGAGCGCGCGCGGTGTCAACCTTTAATACCTTGTGGCCTTGCTGGACGGCAACGCCGATATTTGTCTTTGACCGGGGCGTGCCTGCAACTATCGCAGGCGATTGCACTGCCAATCTTCCCGGCTGTACGAAGTCGCGTTCACGAAACTGTCAGACATGCAGGCGAAACTTTCGCTTCTGCGCGGCGTCCTTATTGCTGTCCGGCGCGCTGGCCGGTCGAGTAAATGGAGAAGACCATGATTAAGTTCACGATACCCGCCGCCCTGATTTCGGCGCTTGCACTGCCTGTTGCCGCCGATACCGCGATTGGCCTTGCGGGAGAGCGTACGCTTGCGATGATCGACCTTTCGACAGGTCAGGTTACCGGCATGACCGAGGTTGATTATGAGGGCCGTTTGCTTGGCATCGATTACCGCCCCGCAACGGACAGTCTGATCGGCGTTACTGATGAATTCGTCGTGGTCGAGATTGATCCGGAAAGCGGTCAGTGGTCTGTTATTGCCGAAATGGACATGTCTATGGACATTGCCGAAGGCGCTGCGGTGATCGTTGACATCAATCCGGCGGCGGATGCCCTGCGCTTCATGTCCGGCACGACAAACCACCGTGTAAACCTGTCAAGCGGTGAAGTGATGGTCGATGGTGATCTGACCTTTACAGATGGAACCGACGGTATGCCTATGGTCGGGGGGACCGCCTATAGCAACTCTTTCGGCACCCCGGATGAAACTGCAATGTATAACATCGACACCGATCGCGCTGCTCTGCTGCGCCAGACTGCGCCAAATGATGGCGACAACGCGATGATCGGTGAACTGGGGGTCATGTTCGACGGGCCTGTCGGCTTCGACATTGTAACCGATGCTGAGGGCACGAATACGGCGTGGCTTTCTGCGAATGGCGCCTTGCACATGATCTCGCTTGAAGATGGCGCGATCATGGACTCGTGGGAAATTGATGGGCTTGATGTGACCTTGCGTGACCTGACCGTCATGACTGCAAGTGATTGATCTGCCGCTTGGGTGCTGACAGTGCCTGATTAACGTCATGCCGGGGCCATTGGTCCCGGCATGTTTCATTTGTGGCAGGATGCTGGCTTCTTGCTGCAAGTTGCGCAAGTGTCGGAGACTTGCATCCCGGCACAGCGCCGGCAAGACAGGTGTCAGGCCATATCCAGCACTGGCCCGTCCAGCAGGCGCATCAGATCACCGAAATGCCCGTCAGAGCGCGCCGGGCGCGTTGGGTCCGAAGTAATGGCAACGGCAAGGTCGTGGTCCTTGTGTGCGGCAATGATCTGCCCGCCATAGCCGCGCGCCAGCATGTAACCGCTTGGCGAGAGGAACCAGCCATAGCCATAGGACAGCCCCGACCATGGCGACCGTGCGCGGGGTTGCGCCGAGGCTGTCATCCAGTCTTCGCCAATCACCTGTTCATCGGCAAATCTGCCGGTGTCACGCACCAGTTGGGCGATCTTCAGCATTGCGGTCGGGCGCAATGCCATCTCGTTGCCGCCCAGAAAATAGCCTGACGGGTCGCGCGTCCAGGGTGGGATCTCGATATCCAGGGCACGGCCCAGACGTGTGCGCGCCTGTTCCAGCAAGCTTTGCCCAGTCGCCTCGACCAGAGCGGCGCCAAGAATATGTGTTGTGCCGGTTGAATACAGCATCTCTGCTCCCGGCGCGCCGACCATCGGGCGGGTCATCGCATCGGCCAACCAGTTGCGCGTGCTGACCCAACTGCCGTAATTCGCCCCCGAGGTGCGTTCCAGCCCCGCGCGCAGGGTGACAAGATCTTCCATCGTGATTTTGGTCACGCCGGGGGTGGCGTTTTGTGGCACAATGGCCGGGGCCACATCGCCCAGTGCCGCACGCACCGACGCGATCTCTCCCCGGTCGATGGCAGCGCCAAGCAAAAGCGCGACAATGCTTTTCGAACAGGACTTGATATTTGCCAAGCGCTCAAGGCCCGGCCCGCGCGGGGCTTCGGCAAAGACTGTCTCTGACCCGCGACTGATCTGCAAGGAATGCAACTGAGGCAGGCTGTCGATTGCTGTGCGCAGATCATTTGATCGCGCCCGCAAGGTCGCGGGTGCAAAGACGGTAGCTGCGGATGCGATAAGAAAGCTGCGGCGAGAATTCATGCCGACTGTTCTAAGGGGCTTGTCTGCCGCGTCCAGACCTGACCGCTTGTAACCGATGCAAAAAACGCATTCGTGATGACCTTGTCAGAGGGTCGTTTTGCGTTTGCACAACGTGGCATCTGGCAGGGAATGCGACAATGGTAGATGCTGCGCACAGGGCATATTTGTGACGCAAGCCACCCAAAGGTGCCAATTTTTTTTATCGAAAGTGGTGTCGGTTGTCGAAATAGCCTAGTAAGGTCAGAGTGATTTGAAGAGATTCTGTCCCGGCGCATGTGCACAATTTCAGTGTGGCAGCGGGCATTGATGTATTGGCAATATTTTACGGAATATATTTGATTAAGGGTAAAACGACGCATGTTTTCAGATGAGTCCCGGATCACGACCCGCTTTGGCGCGGGCCGCGCCCTGACACGACAAGCCGTTGTAATCCTGATTGGATCGGCATTGCTGGCGGGCTGTGCTCCGCGGCCTGATCTGGATGAAATCCGTACAAGTTTTGATGCACCACCCGATATTCGCGCAGCGCGTGTCTCAGCCGATGTCGCGCGCAGCACATTTGGTCAGCAGGTGATGCGGGCGGTGGAAAGCCATCCTGAAATCGGGGCGTCCAGTGCCGGGGTCCGCGCCGCACAGGCGCGCGCGGATGCTGAAGGGGGCGGTTTTTATCCGCGCTTTTCAGTGGGCGCCACGCTGGGTTCGATCGTGAACGGAACTGTCAGTGGAAACAGCCTGACCCCGGTGGTTCAGGTCATGCAGCTTGTGTTTGATGGTGGCGAAGCTGCCAGTCGGCAGGTCGCGGCGCAAGCGCGGGTCTTTGAGGAACGTGGCG
This sequence comes from Roseinatronobacter bogoriensis DSM 18756, assembly GCF_004366635.1. Taxonomy (GTDB): domain Bacteria; phylum Pseudomonadota; class Alphaproteobacteria; order Rhodobacterales; family Rhodobacteraceae; genus Roseinatronobacter; species Roseinatronobacter bogoriensis. The sequence continues at coordinate 43,581 of NZ_SORN01000005.1, forward strand.
GACGACAGGAAGTTGCCGCTGCGCTGACGCTTGATGCTGTTGCCGCGTGGTATGATCTGCGCGCGGCGCGCGAACGCGCGCGTATCGCTGCCGATAATGTGCGCGCGCATCAAAGGGTGCTTGCGCAGGTGCAGGACCGCGCAGATGCCGGGGCAGGCGGGAATTCCGATGTTCTGACCGCGCGCGCCCGTCTGGCCACGGCGCAGGCCCGTGCCGCCGATGCCGATGCCCGTGTCGAGCGGGCAGAGGCAGGTTTCGCAGCCAGTTTCGGACAGCGCCCCGCGACGCAGTTGCCCGCGGCGCCAAAAGCGCCCAGCTTGCCCAGAGCAAGCGATGAAGACCTCATTGCGTCAAGTCCTCGCATTCTGGGGATGGAAGCCAGAATCGCAGCCGCTCAGGCCGATGTCGCGGTCGCCAGATCGCAGCGTTTCCCGCAATTGCGGGTGGATGGGCGCGCGCAGCGCGGCAGCCATAGTGCCAATCTGGATGTGTCATATGACCCCGGTGCTCCTGGCAGCCAGCAGGCCCGCATTCGCGCAGCCGAAGCGCAGCTTGATGCCGTTCGTGCCATGCGCGAGGGGCTTGCCCGCGATATTTCGCGTGCACTGGCTGACCTGCGCTCTGACCAGCGGGTAGGTGCTGCGCGCGTGGCCGCCGCACGCGAGGCCGTGAATGCCAATCAGGCAACCGTAGAGGCATCGCGCGAAGAATTCTCGATCGGGCGGCGCTCGCTTCTGGGGCTGCTGGATGCGCAGCGGGACCTGTTCGAGGCGAATGAGTCACTGATCGCGGCAGAACAAGAAGTCGCGCTGTCTGGCTATGCCGCGCTGGCCCTGACCGGGGACATTCTGGATGCGTTCGCCATTAGTCTGCCAAGCCCGACCGGAGATACGCGCCAAGAGGTTGATGCCGAGGATGGCGCATGAACGAAACGCTCGAGATTGGAAGGGACGCATCGGTGCCAACCAGCGCAGATGCAGAGGGCATGACTTCGTTGGAAGCATGCATGTTGCATGTCGCCGCCAGTCTGGACCGGCCCATCACCCTTGCTGCATTGCAGGCCGCACAATCGGGAACGCATGGGGTAGTGACGCTACGCGATGCGATCACCGCCGCCGAGCGCGCGGGGCTGCAAGCCGGCTTTGGCAGGCGCGCGCTGAAGGATTTTGATCCCAGCCTGACCCCGGCAATCCTGATCCTTGATGATGACCGGGCCGTGGTGCTTGAAGATGTACTGGCCGATGGCCAGCTTGCCGTGTTTGACCCGGCCTTGGGGCAGGGTGTGGGTATTCTGGCGCGGGACAAGCTGGATGCGGCCTATACCGGCTTTGCACTGCTGATGCGCGCCGAACACCGCGAGGATATTGCACTGAATGCCACGGGGCGGCAGGGGCATTGGTTCTGGTCGACCCTTGCCGAAAATCGCTGGGCCTATAGTCAGGTACTGCTGGCAGCTGTTCTGGCAAACTTTCTCAGCCTGTCGACTTCGCTGTTCATCATGGTGGTCTATGACCGGGTGCTGCCCAATGAGGCGATTGAGTCGCTGATCGCGCTGACGATCGGGGTTGGCATCGCGCTGCTGTTCGATTTTCTGATCAAGTCCTTGCGGGCCGGATTCATCGACCGCGCAGGCCAGCGCGCCGATATGGTGATGGGGCGACGGATTTTCGACCAGATCCTTGATTTGCAGATGCGTGCGCGCAAGGGCTCGACCGGGGCACTGGCCAGCACCCTGCGCGAGTTCGAGACATTGCGCGATTTCTTCACTTCTGCCACGCTGGTGGCTGTGGTGGACCTGCCATTCATCCTGTTATTTATAGGGGTGATCTATCTGATTGGCGGGCCATTGGCGATCGTGCCTGCGCTGGCAGTGCCCTTTGTGCTGATCGTCGGTATCGCCGTGCAACCTATTCTTGCACGGCTGGCGGAAAAGAGTTTTGCCGACGGGCAGTCCAAGCAGGGGGTGCTGGTTGAAACCCTGTCAGGGCTGGAAACCATCAAGGCTGCGGGCGCGCAGCGCCAGATGCGCGCGCGGTGGGAAGATGCGATTGCACGCCAGTCGGACCACGGGCTGAAAAGCCGCGCGGTTACCCAATTTGCCATCAACGCGACAGCTTTTGCGCAGCAGGGCGCGCAGGTCATGATCGTGTTTTATGGTGTTTTCCTGATTACGGCCGGTGAGGTCAGCATGGGGGCGCTGATCGCAGGTGTGATCCTGACAGGGCGGACATTGGCCCCTCTGGCGCAGCTGGCGCAAACCCTGACACGGTTCAATCAGGCGCGCACATCCTATCGCAGTCTGGACGCGCTAATGAAGGCGGAAAGCGAACGGCCAGAGGGCAAGGGCTGGATTTCGCGGCCCAAGTTGGATGGCGAGATCAAGTTCGACGGGGTCTCTTTCGCCTATCCTGACCAGAGTGTGGACGCGCTGCGCGATATCTCCTTTACGATCAAGCCCGGCGAGAAAGTGGCTGTTCTGGGCCGGATCGGGTCCGGCAAAAGCACGGTCGCCCGTCTGATGCTGGGGCTGTACCAGCCGCGCGAGGGGGCCGTGCTGGTGGATGGTGTCGATATTCGCCAGATTGATCCGGGGGATCTGCGGCGCAACATGGGGTCTGTCCTGCAAGACATCTGGCTGTTTTCCGGGACCGTGCGGGAAAATATTGCGATTGGTGCGGTGCAGGCGCGCGACCACGAGATTATCGAGGCCGCGCGCATTGCAGGGGTCGAGGATTTCGTGCGCCGCCACCCCTCGGGCTATGACATGATGCTGGCCGAACGCGGCGAGGGGCTGTCAGGCGGGCAGAAACAGGCGATTACGCTTGCCCGCGCGCTGCTTGGGCGGCGTCCGATCATGCTGATGGATGAACCGACTTCGAGCATGGATGTGCAGAACGAAGCGGAAGTGATCACGCGGCTGAAAACCGAACTGGCGGACCGGACGGTGGTTATTGTCACCCATAGAACCAGCCTGCTGGACCTGGTGGACCGGGTGATTGTGATCGATCAGGGGCGCGTGGCGGCGGACGGGCCAAAATCCATTCTTGCGCGCGCTGGCGTGAAAGGGGGTAGCAATGGCACGCAAGCATGATCTGGACAGCCTTGCGCGTGAAATGCAGGGTCGCCAAAGCTGGCGCGGCAGCCTGCTGCTTGCGGTGATCTTGTTGTTCTTTCTTACTGCCGGGGTCTGGGCCGCACGCACTGAAATTGATGATGTCACCCGCGCAGAGGGGCGCATCGTTCCCTCGCGCGACCTTCAGCTTATTCAGGCAACAGAGCCGGGCGTTTTACAGGCGCTGCATGTTGTCGAAGGCGACATTGTCGAGGAGGGTGACATTCTGATGGAACTGGATGGCACACAACTGTCCAGCCAGCTTGATCAGGAACAACAGCGCGCCTATGGCCTGATGGCCCGTATCGAACGGTTACAGGCCGAAATTGACCGCGTCGATCTGGTCTTTTCTGATGTGCTTGTGGCACAGGCACCCGCGGTCGTACGCTCGGAAACGGCACTTTACCATGCGCGCAGTGACGAACTGTTGTCAGAGATCACGATCATGGAACGCCAGCGCAACCAGCGGCAGGAGCAGTTCGCCGAAGGGCTGGTCGATCTGGAAACGGCGCGTGATACTTTGGCGATCCTATCCGAAGAGCGCGCGATGATAGAGCCGCTTGTCCAGCGCCGGGTAGAGCCGGAAACCACGCTTCTAGAAATGCGTCGACGCGAGTCCGAGTGGCGCGGGCGTGAAACCCGCGCGCGCGCCAGCATCGCCCGATTGCAAGCCGGGCTGGAGGAGATCGACGATCAGATCCGCGCCTTGCGCGCACGAAGCCGCGCGGCGGCCTTGTCTGATCTTGCGCTGGCCACGGCCGAGCTTGCCGCGCTGGAACCCAGCCTGCCAGCATTGCGTGACCGTGCGGACCGCGCGGCGATCCGTGCGCCGATGCGCGGGGTGGTCAACCGTATTCACCGATCCACCCTTGGCAGCCTTGCGCGCCCCGGCGAAGACCTGATCGAGATTGTTCCGCTGGATGACACGCTTCTGGTCGAAGCCTATGTGCGGCCCTCGGACATTGCCTTTGTCTACCCGGGCCAGCCGGTCAAGGTGAAGGTGACAGCCTATGATTTCTCGCGCTATGGCAGCCTGAACGGTGAGATTACACGCATCGGGGCCGATGCTGTCACACGGTCAGAGCGTGATACGGAAGAATTCTTTGTCGTCCATGTCCGCACCGAAGAGAGCTTTCTTGATCGTGACGGGATCGGGGTCGAGGTAATGCCGGGTATGGTGACCGAGATTGACATGCTGTCTGGCCGCAAAACCGTGCTGGAATACCTGACAACGCCAGTGGTGCGGGTGAAGGAACGTGCGTTCCGGGAATAGCTTGCTTTTCTGTGGCAACGGCACCTGTCGTCAGGCCAACACTGTATCCGCGCGCTTTCTTCCTCTCGGACATGACCCTGCGAGGGGTCATGCTTGAATTGGGCCATCGGCTGGCTAGTTTTACCGTAAGTGGTGCTTGACCTTGGCGACAGGGAAAAACACCAAGAAGAAAATGGCAACAAGTTCCAGCCAGGGGAAGGGAAATCAGATGGGCATTTGCCTTGCACCTGAGCATGTGTTTCGCCGGGCTGATTTACTGTGTCTTTTCTCTTTGCCATGCCGCTTCAGGGTTTATTGGTTAGAAATCCATGAGTGGCGCAACTGGGTGGACAAGACTCTGTCCGGACCAAGACAAGAAAGCTACGCCGCATGAAGCGCCGCGATTTGCTTTCTAACAGTGCCTTGGTAGCTGTTGGGGCGATATTTGGCGGCGTCCCCGGTGTCGCCAGAAGTGATGACCCCTTTGGTCTTGACGCGCTGATTACGCGCGCGCAGGCCCTAGCGGAACAGCCCCATCAGGGCGCTGCGGACGCCTTGCCACCCCCGTTTGATAGCCTTGATTACGATATGTATCGCGCCATTCGTCCGCGCGCAGGTCGCGCTGCGGGGCTGGACATTGGTGCGCACTTCCAAGCAGATTTGCTGCCGCCGGGATGGTTGTTCAACACACCGGTCCAGATATCTTTGCCCGGTCGGCGCGCACGGGTGGATTTTGAACCTGAAAGTTTCGACTTCGATCCGCGCTATTTCCCTGATGGTGCGCCACAAGGCCCATTCACCGGACTTGGGCATTCTGGCTTGCGCATTCGTTATCCGTTGAATTCCCCCGACCAGCTGGATGACCTGATCGTCTTGCAAGGCGCAAGTTATTTTCGTGCACTCGCGCGTGACGTTGCTTACGGCCTGTCTGCGCGCGGGCTGGCATTGGGAACGGGTGGCACAGGCCCCGAAGAATTTCCGGTTACCCGCGAGATTGATGTGTTCGACACCAATGACGGGCAGCTTCATTTTGGTTGCCTGATCGACAGTCCGCGCGCGGCGGCAGCGCTGATCGTGCACTTGCGTCCGGGGAATGCAGAAAACCCCGAAACGGTCATGCAATGTGATCTGCATCTATTCGTGCGCGAAGTGGTCGCAGATATCGGAATTGCGCCGTTGACGTCGATGTTTCAGCACAACGCCCTTGGACCAGCCCGCGTGGATGATTTCCGCCCTGCGGTCCATGACAGCGACGTGCTGGTTGTGGACAATGGCGCGGGAGAGCGGTTGTGGCGTCCATTGGCAAACCCCGCACAGGTGGAAATGTCGGGGTTTCTGGATGATGGACCTCGGGCCTTTGGACTGCTGCAAATGCCCGACAATTTCGCAGCGTTCCGCGATGCCGAAGGGGCGTATCACCGGCGTCCTTCGGCCTTTGTCGAGCCTGTCGGCGCATGGGGAAAAGGGGCTGTCTGGCTGTTGGAAATACCCACCGCCAATGAATATGCCGATAATACTGTGGCATTCTGGCGTCCGCTTGACCCGTTGCAGCCGGGACGCGCACATCGGTTTCGCTATGATTTACGCTGGACCCAACCGGGGCTGGCCGCGCTACCAGAAGCCGCAGGGTTGGAGTTGCTGCCCGTCAACAGCGCATCGGGGGTCAACCCGGAAGACACAGCGTCAAGGCTTTTTGTGATTGATTATGCCGTGGCGGGCGACACGCCGCTGCCAGTCCCCGACGATCTTGAACTTGTCATTGCGCAACCTGAAGGGGCGGTCATTTCCGGGCAGGCGCTGTATAGAATAGAGGGAGAGCGCCCGAAACTTCGGGTCAGTTTTGTGCTGACGCCGTCAGAGGCAAGCGTGCGTTGCGAATTGCGGATGCAACTGCGCAAGGCGGGCCGCGACATCGCGCCTGTCTGGCTATATCGATGGAGCCGTGCTGTTGATGGTGGTCCCTGAAAAGAGCGGTGAAACCGAAGGTTCTGCCTGTGCCATGCCGCGATTCGTGTATGTTTGCTTGCACGAACAAGTATTTCGGAACAGCTTGAATGCCGATGTTCGGTTTTCGCAAGAATCGAGAATTTCGAAAACTAAAGCCCAAACGAAAATAGAACAAATCGGTTTGAGATATTCGTTATGAAAATAGCGAACAATTATTGGGCTGAAACGAAAAAAACTTGCATGAAATATTTTCGTTGTACTAGGTAGCGCAGAGAAATAGCGCCGCGCACCAGGAGAGTTCATGCCGCGATCCGATGAAGGAAAGGCCACCCCAGAGACTGTTCATGATCTTGTGATCATAGGTGGCGGTATCAATGGCTGTGGGATTGCGCGTGACGCGGCAGGGCGGGGCCTTTCAGTGGCGTTGTTCGAGAAAGGCGACCTTGCGGGCGCAACCTCTTCGGCGTCGACCAAGCTGTTCCACGGCGGGTTGCGGTATCTGGAGTTTTTCGAGTTTCGCCTTGTACGCGAGGCATTGATGGAACGCGAGACGCTGTTGCGTGCAATGCCCCATATTTCATGGCCGATGCGCTTTATCCTTCCTTATCATGAAGATATGCGCTTCGAGAGTGATACGCCAACGTCTAAACTGTTGTCACGGCTTATGCCCTGGATGAAGGGGCGTCGCCCTGCTTGGCTGATCCGGTTGGGGCTGTTTCTGTATGACAATCTGGGCGGGCGCAAGATTCTTGCAGCAACAGCCACCCGCGCACTGGCCGCCACGCCAGAGGGGGCGCCCCTGCAGGACCGGTTTGCGAAAGCCTATGAATATTCGGATTGCTGGGTCGAGGATGCGCGTCTGGTGGTCCTGAATGCCCGCGATGCAGAGGCGCGCGGCGCGCGCATTCATACGCGGGCAGAGGTGACCTCGGCCACTGCGCTGGTGGATGGTAGCTGGCAGATCACAGTCAAAACCGAAAGTGAAACGAAAACTGTTCGTGCGAAAATGCTGGTGAATGCGGCCGGGCCTTGGGTGGGGGATGTAATTCACGCCAAACTGCGCCTCAATAGCCGCGAGAATGTGCGCCTTGTGCGTGGCAGTCATATCGTGACTCGCAAGCTTTATGATCATGACAAATGCTATTTCTTTCAGGGCACGGATGGACGGATCATCTTTGCCATTCCCTATGAGCAGGATTTTACCCTGATCGGCACGACTGATGCGGAACATGACGACCCGTCGCGCGCGCCCGTCTGCACGGATGAAGAGCGTGATTATCTGTGCGACTTTGCCAGCGCGTATTTCGCCCAGCCCGTCACCGCGGCGGATGTGGTCTGGACCTATTCCGGCGTGCGCCCGCTCTATGATGACGGGGCAAGTTCGGCCACGGCGGCCACGCGCGACTATACCTTGAAGATTGATCGAAGTGCGGGCGCGCCTGTTCTGAACATTTTTGGCGGCAAGATCACGACATACCGGCGGCTGGCCGAGTCTGCATTGGAGAAGATTGGCACCGTCCTGCCTGTCGCCAAAGGGGCATGGACCGCAGGTGTGGCGCTTCCGGGGGGGGATTTTGCGCATGATGGTGTGCCCGCGCTGGTGGCGGGATTGCAGCGCGATTATCCGTTCCTAAGCGATTTCTGGGCGCGGCGACTGGTGCGCGCCTATGGCACTCAAGCCCGCACTATCCTTGGCGGTGCGAAAACCGCCGATGATCTGGGGCAGGACTTCGGGGCTACCCTGACCCAGGCGGAGGTCACATGGCTGATGACCCGCGAATATGCCCATAGCGCCGAAGATGTGCTGTGGCGGCGCTCGAAGCTGGGTTTGCGGTTGGATCAGGCGCAGGTCGCGGTTCTGGATGACTGGATGGCGCGCAACCGGTTGAACGCGGGCACGGAAGCAGGCAATCTGAAAGTATGAAAAACGGGAGGCGCGTCATGAGCCATATTCTGGCCCTTGATCAAGGCACGACATCTAGCCGGGCAATTGTGTTTGACGCAAAGATGCAGATCGCATCTGTCGCGCAGGAAGAATTTCCGCAGCATTACCCGCAATCTGGCTGGGTCGAGCATGATCCCTCGGACCTGTGGGCAACCACCGCAGCTACTACGCGCGCCGCCATCGAGAAGGCGGGGCTTCATGCCACGGACATTGCTGCAATCGGAATTACCAACCAGCGCGAAACCACGCTTGTATGGGACCGAAAGACCGGCAAGCCCATTCATAATGCGATTGTCTGGCAGGACCGCCGCACGGCCGATTTCTGCGCGCGGCTGCGTGCGGATGGTCATGAGCCGATGATCACCGCGCGCACTGGGCTGCTTGCGGACCCCTATTTCTCGGCCACGAAACTGAAATACATCCTCGATAGGGTTGAGGGGGCCCGCGACCGCGCACGACGCGGAGAGCTGGCTTTTGGCACCGTCGATACATGGCTGATCTGGAATCTGACAGGGGGCAAGGTGCATGCGACGGACGCCACCAATGCCGCGCGCACCATGCTTTATGACATTCACAAGGGCCGCTGGAGCCAGAGTATTTGCGACCTGTTCGACATCCCGCGCGAAATGCTGCCAGAGGTGCGCGATTGCGCGGCGGATTTTGGCACAACGCGGGCCGATCTGTTCGGGCGCGAGATTCCCATTCTGGGTGTGGCGGGTGACCAGCAGGCCGCGACGATCGGGCAGGCCTGTTTCACCCCCGGGATGCTGAAATCCACCTATGGCACGGGCTGTTTTGCGGTGCTCAACACGGGCGGGACGCCCGTCACCTCGACCAACAAGCTGTTGACGACCATCGCTTACCAGCTTGACGGCAAACCCACCTATGCGCTGGAAGGGTCCATCTTCATTGCGGGTGCGGTTGTGCAATGGTTGCGCGACGGGTTGCAGGTGGTCCGCGCGGCCCCGGAAACGCAAGCGCTTGCTGAACAGGCTGATCCAAGCCAGGATCTGATCCTTGTGCCGGCTTTTGTCGGGCTTGGCGCGCCTTATTGGAAGCCCGAGGCGCGCGGCGCTGTCTTTGGCCTGACGCGCAATTCCGGCCCTGCCGAATTTGCCCGTGCGGCGCTTGAATCGGTGGGCTACCAGACCCGCGACCTGCTAGAGGCGATGCAGGCCGACTGGGTGCGCGAAGGCGCGCAGCCCACCTTGCGGGTCGATGGTGGCATGGCGGCGAATGACTATGCGATGCAGTTTCTGTCGGACATTATCGGTGCCCCTGTTGACCGTCCGCAAGTGCTGGAAACAACGGCACTGGGTGCGGCATGGCTGGCAGGCCAGCGCGCGGGTGTCTGGCCGGGGATGGAGGATTTCGCCAAGGGTTGGGCGGTCGAGCGGCAGTTTAACTCCCGGATGGATGCGACTGCGCGCGAGGCACGAACAGCACGCTGGAAACGGGCAGTGGAGGCCGTGCTTTCGGTTTGATCACTGACGCGGCTGTGACGGGCTTGACATATCCAATTGTTTTTGTCAGGAAAAAGGCAGACGCCTAGCCAGACGCGCGGTCAGCCCGGCATAATCATATCCGGTTACATCCGGTTTGTGACGTGGAATACCGATGCTGGATCAATGCGCGTGTAAAGTGGTTATGGCCTTGTTGCGCTATGCCGACCTGACAGGCCGGGCAAATGCCTATGCAGGATGAGGATAAGCAACCGGGCGGCATTTCGACCGTGCCCATTGGGAATGGACGATGTGCTGAAGCTGTTCCCACGCATTGCGCCAGAAGCCTGACGGGAGGCGGGCAGACAGCCCATATTTGCCTTATGGGGCAAACATATGTTTTGCGAATTACCCGTGCGGGGAAACTGATCCTCACAAAATAGCCAAGCCAACAGCCAATGATGCCTATCAGGACATATTCATGAGCAAGATTCCCTCACCCTGCATCGATGTGTGCAAATTCAAAAGAGAAGGCCATTGCATCGGGTGCTCGATGACCAAGGCGCAGAAATCCATGTTCAAGAAACTGAAAAAGGAAGCGCACCAAAAGGCCTTTCTGGACCTTTTGGTGCATCAGCAAAACGACATGGGGAAATATCGCCATTGGATAGACGCGTATCGCAAGCGCTGTGACAAGAAAGGTGTCAAGGCGCCGGTCTAGCCCATATCAACCAAGATGCGCGCGCAGCAGCCAGGCGAATTTTTCATGTGCCTGACCGCGGGCAATGACCAGATCCTGCGTCAGCAGATCGCCATTTTCTTCGGCAATGGCGGCAGTGCCCGCAAGAGTTGCTGCAAGAGTGTCCTGCGCCTTGGCGAGGGCCTCGATCATCTGCTCGGCCGTGGCATGGCCGTCATGTTCGGCAACCTTGGACCGTTTCAGCATACCGGCCAGTTGCCCCTCGGCATGGCCGCCCAACGCCTTGATGCGTTCGGCAAGGTCGTCTTGTGCGGTAAAATGGTCCTCATAGATTTGCTGAAACAATGCGTGCAAAGGCCCAAAAGCCATGCCCGTTACATTCCAGTGGAAATTCTGCGCGAGCATGGTGGTGACCGCAGTTTCAGCGACGGATTGATTAAGTGCTTCGCAAATCGCTTCTTTCGCAGAAACGGTTAATTGTTGGGCTGTCTGGGTCATGGACCCCTCCTGTTTCGTGTTGCAAATGCGGGATGCGTCAACACGGGACTGGCTTGCGACTGGCTGGCTACCCGTTGAATCCAGATGTAGTGTATCATCCGGTTTGCTTCAAGTTTTATTTTAGAAAGATTCTAAACTTGATGATTTCTCTCGGAGATTGCTTCAATACCCGCTACCGCGCGCCTGAAACCAGTTCCGGAAGGAACAGAACCAGCGAGGGGACGGCCACGATCAGGGCCACAACCACAAGATCGGCCAGAATGAAGGGTAGCACCCCACGAAACACATCCGTGACCATCACATAGCGGCTGGCGACATTCTTGATGACAAAGACATTCATGCCCACTGGCGGGGTTATCATCCCCACCTCCAGCAGCTTCACCACCAGCACGCCGAACCACACAAGGCTAAGCCCTTGCGCGTCGATCAGGGGCAGAAAGATGGGCAGGGTGACCAGCATGGCGCCGAAAGGTTCCATGAATGTCCCAAGCAAAAGATAGATACAGATGATGATGAGAAGCACCAGCATCATACTCATGCCGCTATCGCTGACAAATGATGCGATCAGGTTCGATACACCCGAAATGCCCAGAAAGCGGGTGAACATGGTCGCACCAATGCCGATGATCAGCAGAGAGCTGGTGGTGATCACTGTCTCATTCAGGGAGCGGCGGATCACGTCGCGGGTCAGTCGTCCCATTGCGGCTGCCAGCGCGACAGTTCCGAAAGCCCCGACTGCCCCGGCTTGTGTTGCAGTAAACATGCCTGAAAACAGACCGCCAAAGACCAGTATAATTAACAGAACGATTGGCAGCACCTGGCGCAGCGATTGCCACAGGTCTGGCGGCTCGACTGCGCCGGTGGGCGGGATGATGTCAGGCCGGAACCACGCGATGCACAGCACCACGATACAATAGGACAGCGCCGTAATTAGGCCGATGCTGATACCGCCGAGAAACACCTGAACGATAGAGGTTTCGGCAATCACGCCATAAATGATCATCAGGATGGATGGCGGGATCAATGCGCCAATGGTGCCGCCCGCCGCAATACATCCCGCTGCGATGGAGGGGCGATAGCCTGCCTTGACCATTTCGGGAATTGCAATTCGGCCCATAGCCGCCGAATTTGCCAGTGACGACCCGGACACGGCGGCAAAGGCGGAACACGCAAAGATTGACGAGATGGCAAGCCCCCCCGGCAGGCGTGCAAGCAACGCCTTGGCCGCGTCAAACAACCCGCCGGTCAGGCCCGTATGATAGGCGACAAACCCCATCAGCAAGAACATGGGCACAGCACTCATGGTCCAGCGCGCGGCGAAGGAATAAGGCGTATTGGCCAAAATACCCATAGCCGGGTTCCAGCCCAACATGGCCCAGATACCGCCAAAAGACACAAGGATCAGCGCCAGCGCTACCGGCAGACGCAGCGCCAGCAGGCCCATCAGTATCGCTACACCCCAAAGACCGATTTCAACACTCATTCAGTGTCTTCCCCAATGTGAGAGGCAAGCAATTCGCGGCTTCTGGGTGACAGCAGCACGATGGTCATCAACGCGCAGGCAAGTGTTGCCGCGCCAAAGCCAATGGGGACAAGGAAATGCGAGTGCCAGACCGGCATCTGAAACCGCACCAGTTCCACGAAAGAGCCAGAGCGCATCTCTCGCAGCGCTTTGAACCATGTTGCATAGGTCAACATGCCGTAGATCAGGGTTCCGGTCAGTGCGATCAACACGTCCAGATTTTCCCGCAGCCGTTTGGGCAGGACGAAATCCAGCAACTCGACCGAGATCATTTGATTGCGCAAGGTCAGCCAGCCCAGCGGCAGAAAGGCGACCGCCACCATGTAGTAGCGCGCCACGATTTCGGGGGTGGTATTCATCGACACGCGAAACAGGTTCAGCAACACGACATCAAGCGTGACATGCAGCATCATCAACACGACGGCGGCACCGCCAATGAAGGACAATAGCCGGCATAGCCCGGCGGAAAACCTGATTATCATGTGCATGCGTTCATCCTGAAATCCTCTGGCCGGTGGGGCCAGAGGTTGGCGTCAAGGCTGGTTCTCAGATGCCATATGTCGACAGATCGACATTCGCCCAGATTTCTTCCATCGCGCGTTCGGACAGGGCAACGGGATCGTCGCCAAGCTCTTCAACGATGGTGGTCCATTTCTCGACCATCGCCGCGAAGTCGCCTGCCAGTTCATCGGCGCTGATGCGCGATTCCGCATCAGAGGCTGCGAAGGCATTGGACGCTTCCAGCAGGGCTTCATCAGGGGTGATGACCTCTATTCCTGCCTCTGCAACCGCATTGCGCGCCGCTTCTGGCAGTTGGAAGCCCCAGCGATCGGTCAGTGTCGGGTTGGCGCGATTGGCGGCGCGCAGCAGTGTAGCGCGGTCATCCTCGCTCATACCGCCCCATGTCGACTGATTGACTGTGAAGTTAGATGTGACATGATAGGTGCCCAGCGGAACATCGGTCACATAGCGCGCCACATCGACCAGACGGAAGGACAGCATGTCCACGATCGAACTCATCGTGCCATCAATAGTGCCCTGGTTCAGCCCTTCGAATTGTTCACCGACCGGCATGTTCACCGGGGTTGCGCCAAAATTCTCTGCCCAGCGAGAGAAGGGTGCCCCGCCCGAACGCAGGCGCAGACCTTGCAGGTCTTCGGCCGTGCGCACCGGGGTGGTGGTGATCAGCACATAGGGGTCGGATGCCCCTGCGCCCAGAAACACCATGCCCTTGTTGCTGAATTCTTCCTGACATGGTTCGCAGTTTACCACGAATTCGGTCATGGCCAGCGCCATCGCGTGGGACAGGCGGCCAATCAGCGCCATATCACCTGCCACATTGGTGCGTGGAAAGTCGGATGCAAAAAACAGCGGCAGCAGGTTGCCGATATTGATCAGTTCGGATTGCAGCGCATCGGGAACCTGTGTCAGCGTGACAACTTCGGGGCCGATCAGGCTCAGGCTCATGCTGCCGCCGCTCTCTTCTTCCAGATAGGTGGCGAAGCGTTCATACATATAGGTTGATGGATGCGCTTGCGAGGCGCCGCCCGCGCCGCGCAGATTTTGCGACATCGCGGCAGTCGTGGTGCACATGGCCAAGGCCGCACCGATCATCAGTGATCTTGACAGTTTCATGGTCTTTCTCCTCCCAGTTAAATGACCTTGATATGGTTGTCTTTGCTTCGCCCGCTCAGGGCGCGTGCGTATCGGACCTGTCGAGGCCGCAGAACTTGCGCAGCAGCCCATTCAGCTGTTGCTGTTCTGCGGTGCTCAGGGTGCCGCGTTCATGTTCGGCCTTGCCCCCGAAGAGAGAGCGAGCTTGTTCCAATGCAGTCCAGCCTGCCGGCAGCACGGACAGGCGAACTGTGCGCCGATCCCCGTCCGGGATCTGGCGTGACACAAGCGCGCGTTCTTCAAAATTGCGGATGATGCGTGTCATCGCGGCGGGCTTTATATGTAGCGCCTGTGCCAGATGACCCTGACGCACCCCCGGCGATAATGCGATCATTCGCAAGATCGTGTATTCGGCTGCCGTCAGCGTGACAGCTTGGCCGGTTTCTTCCAGCTTCTCCGAGACTTGCAGCCAGGCCATGCGCAGCAAAAAGCCTGTATTGTGGCGCAACTCTCCAAGGTTCAGGCCGTCATCCGGCAAGACCGCCACGCGATCTTCGCGGCGGGTTTGTAGCAAGTCCTGTCCCGTGTCCTGCGTCATCCTGCTGCCTTATGTTACATTTGAGAAATGCTAAATCAGAAAATGTTTCAAATCAAACAATTTCTTTTCATACGGACTGGGCGCGGGTCAATTTTGCGCGAAATGCCCCTGTGCGCAGGGTGTCTTTGTATAGCTCGGCGATCAGATCGGCGTTATTGGCGCGCAATGCCCGCTGGTTCAGGCTGCCTTTTTCGGTCACTTCGCCCTTGTCGAAGCTGGGCGTCTGGTCCAGCACGCGTGCCCGCATGACCCGGCTGGCCGAACCCGTCGCGGCCTTGGCCGCAGCATTCAGCGCATCTTGAAGCGCGGCTGCGCGTTGCTCTGGCGGCATTTCCTTCGCGCGCTCGGACAGCAGCAGCAATGCGCCCAGTTCCGACTGGTTCTCTCCCACGATGACAGCATCACGGATCAACCCGCCCATCGCATCTACCAGTCCCGCGCGCATGGACCCGACCGCAACCCATGTCCCTGTCGAAAGCTTGAAATTCTCAGCCACGCGCCCGTCGAAATAGAAGCCTTTGCCCAGATCCTCCGGGTCTGCAGGGCGCAGCGCATCGCCAAGGCAATAAAACCCCTCTTCGTCGAATACCTCTGCGGTTTTCTGCGTATCGCCCAGATAGCCGGGCATGATCGTCGGACCACGCAGACGCGCTTCCAGCTTGTTTCCAGTGGGAACAAGTTTCAGCTCCAGTCCGCGCGCAGGCACGCCAATATTCCCGGCCCGACTTTGAACCTCTGTGCAGGCGAGGGCAAACGGGGCAGTCTCTGTCGCGCCCAGCCCGGTGGCAAGTAACACTTCCTGCCCGGTCACCTGTCGGCCGAGGGCTGAAAGCCGGTCCCACGTATGCTGTGCCATGCCCGCACCGGCATAAAACAGCATTCCGAGACGTGAAAAGAAAGTCGCGGCGAGGGTGTGATCCTGTTCCAGCGCGTCAACCAGCATGTCATAGCCGACAGGGACGTTGAAATACCATGTGCAGGCAATTTCACGCAGGTTGCGCAGGGTTTCATCGAATTTTCCGGGCACAGGGCGGCCATCGTCAATGTAATATGTGCCGCCATGCGCCAGCACCAACATGAACACCTTGTTGCCTGCCGCGGTATGGTTCCACGGTGCCCAGTCCAGCACCACAGGGGGCGTGTCGCGTAAAAAGCGGTAACAATCGCTGATCATGGCACCCATCGCGCACATCATGCGATTGGTATTGATAACCGCCTTGGGGCTGCCGGTCGAACCAGAGGTGAACAGGTATTTCACCACACCATCAGGGCGCAGGGCTGCGCGGGCCTGTTTGGCACCTGTAGCGGGCGTTTTCAGCAGCGCGGCGAAGTCATCTTCGCCATCGCCAAGGCTGATGACCCTTTGCTCTGGCGCGGCAATGGCGTGCAGGGCAGGGGTAAAGGCGGCCGCGTTATCTGCAAACACTGCGCCGGGGCGGAGCAGGGCTGCGATGTCGCGCAGCTTGGCGTGATCTTTCGACACCAGCGAATAGGCGGGTGAAACAGCGGCGAAGGGAATGCCGACATAAATGCAGCCCATTGCCAGAAGCGCATGTTCCAGACTGTTTTCTGACAGGATCAGCAAGGGCCGGTCCGGCCCCAGACCGCGCGCCAGAAGTGCTGCGCCCAGTCGCTGCGCCATGTCGCGCGCCTGTGCATAGCTGATCTTGCGCCAGTCGCCCCCGTTGTCGCGCCGGGCAATCCATGTTGTCGAAGGTGTTTTGTCGGCCCAATGATCCAGATAATCGGCCACCACCGGCAAGGAATCCGGCAGCGGGTCACGCTGGCGCATTAGGATTGTTCCGTCTTCGCGATGCGTGATCTCGAATTGGGGTTGCCAGAAGCGGGTGTCTGTTTTGGTCATGCTGTCACCGTCACCTTGGCGCCATGCGAATTGCGCCATCAAGGCGGATCACTTCGCCATTCAGCATGGGGTTTGCCACGATATGCAGCGCAAGGGCCGCAAATTCGGACGGATCGCCAAGCCGGGGCGGAAACGGCACCTGCTTGCCCAGACTGTCCTGTGCCTCTTGTGGTAGGCTGTGCAGCAATGGGGTCAGGAAAAGCCCCGGCGCAATGGTGCAAACGCGAATGCCCTTATCTGCCAGATCGCGTGCCATTGGCAGGGTCATGCCGACAATCCCGCCCTTGGACGCCGCATAGGCGACTTGTCCGATCTGCCCGTCAAAGGCCGCAACGGATGCAGTGTTGACGATCACGCCGCGCGCATTGTCTGTCCCTGTCGGGTCTTGGGCGGCCATGATTGCGGCCGCCTGCGATGCGCAGTTGAATGTGCCAGCCAGATTGACCGCCAGCGTCTTGCTAAAGAGTGCAGCATCATGCGCAGCCCCGCGCGATACCGTTTTCGCCACAGGCCCGATTCCCGCGCAATTGACCAGAACGCGCAACGCTCCAAGGGACAGGCCGACTGTTTCAAACCCTTCGGCCACGCTGTCAGGGCTGGCCACATCCACTTTGCAGAACACCCCGTCAAGCTCTTGCGCCAAAAGGGTGCCTTCCTCGACATTCAGGTCGAAAATCCCGACCCGCATTCCAGCTTGCGCCAATGTGCGGGCCGTGGCGGCCCCAAGGCCAGAGGCTCCGCCAGTCACAACGGCGGCAGCGTTTGCGAAAGTACTCATGTTTCATCCTCCTCATGCGCGGCGCGGAATTTACGCAGCAGCGCCAGAAACTGTTCCTGCTCTGTTTGGCTGAGCGCGGAGAGCAAGACCTTCTCGTGGTCATGCACGCGCGCCATGGTCCGGGCGTGAAGCCTGCATCCTTCGTCCGTCGCGAGCAGCGCCTGAGAGCGGCGGTCGCCGGGCACCGCTGTGCGCTTGGCAAGGCTGCGCTTTTCCAGCTCGTCGATAATGGCAACCAGACCTGAACGCTCTATTCCCAATCGCCGGGCGACTTCGCTTTGGGTCAGGCGTGGGGTTTCGGTAATCAATGTCAGCACTGAAAAGGCGCGCGGTGACAGCACGCTTTGTTCGACCTGCTTACGAAAATCATCGCGCACGATCATATAGGCACGTTTCAGGTTGTAGCCCAGAAGCCATTCAATGCCCGATTCATCCTCAACAGGCGCCGGATTTGTCCTTGCCATGACCGCGCTCCCTTTCTGCCCGATCTCTCCCTCTGGACTGGTTATCAGTAAAACTGTATTACGACAATACTGTTTACTAACCTAACTATATATGTATAGTGCCCTGAAGCTAAAGGAGGAGGCAGCATGGATGGATCTGGCGAGGCGCTGGTCAGTTACCAGTTGCAAGGCGAGGTTGCGGTCATCGGGCTGAATCGTCCGGGCAAGCGAAATGCCATTTCGGACCGCGTGGTTGAAGCGCTGCGCGACGCGGCAGAGCGCGCGCAGCGAGAGGCGCGGGCCGCCGTGATTTATGGCGAGGGAGATCACTTCTGCGCGGGCCTTGATCTGGCAGAGCATAAGGACAAGCCGCTTTTCGATGCCATTCAGGGCTCTCGGCGGTGGCACGCAATTTTTTCGACTTTTGAACGTGGCGAGATTCCCTTTTTCACCGCGCTGCACGGGGCCGTTGTCGGGGGCGGGCTGGAACTGGCCGCGGCAACGCATGTGCGCGTGGCCGATGAAAGCGCGTTTTTCGGACTGCCAGAGGGGCAGCGCGGAATTTTCGTGGGCGGTGGCGGGTCAGTGCGCATTGCACGGTTGATCGGCGCGGCGCGCATGGGTGACATGATGCTGACAGGGCGGACTGTTTCGCCTGCTCAGATGGAGCAATGGGGCGGGATTTCCTATGTCGTGCCAAAGGGGCAGGCGCTTGCAAAGGCGTTGGAACTGGCGCAAGCGGCAGCAACCAATGCGCCTTTGTCGAATTATGCGATTCTGAATGCCCTTCCGCGCATTGCGGAAATGTCGGTCGAGGATGGGCTATTCACCGAATCCATCGTCTCGGCCCTGACATCTGAAACCCCCGAAGCGAAACAGCGGCTGCGTGATTTTCTTGAGAAACGCGCAGCGCGCCTCAAGGCGCCTGATGCGCCCTGATGACCGGAGAAGACATGAGCATCAATCTTGATGAGATCATCGCCATAGATTTCCACACCCATGCTGAAGAGCCGTGCAATTGCCACCGCGACGATGGCTATCTGGAATTTCAGAAGGGGATGGCGGCCTATTTCCGCAATCCCGCCGGCGCAGATGGCATGTTGCCAACGGTAGAGCAGACCGCTGCCTACTATCGTGAACGCAAGATCGCCGCTGTGATCTTTGGCGTGGACGCAGAGCGAGAGACCGGGTTTTATCGGCACACGAATGAAGAGATCGCACAGATCTGTGCCGAGAATTCGGATATTCTGATGCCCTTCGCCTCGATCGACCCGGCCAAGGGCAAGCTGGGCGCGCGCGAGGCGCGGCGACTGGTGCGCGACTTTGGTGTGCGCGGGTTCAAGTTTCATCCCACGATGCAGGGTTTTTTCCCAAATGACCGCATGGCCTATCCGCTTTACGAGGCGATTGCCGAGGAAGGCGCGATCATGCTGTTTCATACCGGCCAGACAGGGGTTGGATCGGGCATGCGCGGCGGTATGGGGATGCGGCTGAAATATTCCAACCCCATGCATATTGATGATGTCGCGGTGGATTTCCCCGACTCGCCCATCGTTCTGGCGCATCCGTCTTTCCCTTGGACGGAAGAAGGGCTTGCCGTGGCGCAGCACAAGCCCAATGTCTATATCGACATGTCGGGCTGGTCACCGAAATACTTCCCCAAGATATTCGTGCATTACGCAAATACGATCCTGAAACGCAAGATGCTGTTCGGATCGGATTGGCCTGCAATCACACCAGATCGCTGGCTGTCGGATTTTGCCGAATTGCCGATCCGTGATGAAGTGCGCCCGCTGATCCTGAAACAGAATGCAGCGCGGCTGTTGGGGCTGGGCTGAGCGATGTCTGTTCTGGATGACAGCCTGTGGAGCATTGAATTTGCAGGCGCGGCACGCATTCCCGGTTGGGATGGAGAACTTGCACGCGAAGTGTTGGAGCATTTTTCAGCTTTTGCCACCGACAGGATTGCACCGCTGAACCCGATGGGGGATTTGCAGGGCTGCGCCTTGGTCAAAGGGCGCGTTCAACTGCCCGATGGCTTTGTCGCGGCCTATCAGCATCTGGCGGCGGGCGGCTGGCAAGGCCTGAGCGCGCCAGAGGAATTTGGCGGGCAGGGCCTTGGGCCGGTCATTCAGGCGCTGGTGTCAGAGGTGTTTTCCGGTGCGTGCCATTCATTGCAGATGGTGACGGGGCTTGTCCCCGGCGCGATACGACTTTTACGCCATGTTGCCACGCCAGAGCAGCAGGCACGGTTGATTCCGCCATTGGCCTCGGGGGCGTGGTTGGCGACAATGTGCCTGACCGAAGCGGGCGCAGGGTCTGACCTGTCAGCCATTCGCACCCGCGCGACAGAAGGCCCGCAAGGCTGGACGATCAGCGGTGAAAAGATCTTCATTTCAGGCGGCGATCAGGATGCCAGCGAGAATATCCTGCATCTTGTTCTGGCCCGCACGGGGCCAGAGGGTACACGCGGGCTAAGCCTGTTTGCCTGTTTGGCCGAATTGTCCGATGGGCGCCGCAATGGCGTCCGGGTTGAACGGCTGGAACACAAGATGGGCCTGCATGCCTCTCCGACCTGTCACATGGTTTTTGAGGACTGCGCGGCAGAGTTGATTGGCGCACCCGGTCAGGGCCTTGCGGCCATGTTTTTGCTGATGAACCATGCGCGACTGGATGTGGCGTTGCAAGGCGTCGCCCATGCAGCGCGTGCCCATGCGGTCGCACGGGCCTATGCGGGCGAACGACAGCAGGGGCGGCTGCCCGATGGCGGCGCGGCCATGCTGTCACAACATGCCGATGTGCACCGCATGCTCGATGATATGGATCGCCGCACCCTTGCCGCGCGCGCGCTGGCCCATACGGCACTGGTTGCGCTTGAAGCCGGCGATGATGCGCTGGCCGATTTCATGACCCCGATGGCCAAGGTTGCCGGGTCCGAGGCCGGGATGCGCGTGACCGAGACAGCGATGCAGGTTCTGGGCGGATATGGCTACCTGCATGAATATGGCTTGGAGCAGGCGTACCGTGATGCAAGAATCTGCGCGATCTATGAAGGGGCGAATGGCATTCATGCACTGACTCTTGCCAAGCGCGGGCTTGGTCATGCAGGCGGGGCACAGGCGGCGGCGTTTGCGTACTATATCGAACAGATTGCACAGCAACACGCAGACAGGTCATTATCGCTTGCGCTGAAAAACTGGAAAACGCTTGGCGAGAAGGTCTGCGCTGCGCCCGAGGAGAATGCGCATCTGTTCATGCAGTCCAGCATCGCGCTGGCAGAGCTTGCATTCTGGCACCGTGTTGCGACCGAATGCCCGGACAATCACAGGCTGCAAGCGCTTGCGCCAGTGGCGCAGCGCCGGGTAGCGAATATTGTCGAAAGCTGTTTGCAATTCGTCGATACCGGAAATGTGCCGGAGCTTGCGGTCTAGTTTTCGCCACCTGACGAAAGGTTCCCGCGTCCGATCCGATGCTTTCACGAGAGGCGGCTATGCGGGACTTTACGGACATAGCGAGGCGGGGTGCAAAGCCGAGTAGCGTCGGGCCGCGGTGCGGCGATGCGCGGCGGCCTTCGGCCTTGATTCCGCGCTACTCAAAGACTGCAACGTCCTCACAAGTACTCATCTGGCATGCTTTTGCAGAAACGGTCTCAGCAGGGCGGCCATTTCGATCGGGGTCTCTATGCAAGGAAGATGGCCAGCGCCCTCGATCAGGTGAAATTCTGAACCTTTGATCAGATCGGCGGTAGCGCGCACGATGTCAGGTGGCGAAGCGCCATCTTCGCTTCCTGCAATGACCAGAGTTGGCAGGGTCAGGCGTGCTGTTGCTGCGGTCTGATCGTCGCTGGCCAGCGCATGGCAGGCCGCAAGGTAGCCATCACGCGCAGTGCGGGCCAGCATGTTGCGCCACAGCGCCAATTCAGGCGTTGCGCGGAAGGGGGCGGCAAACCAGCGCTCCATCACGGCATCTGCTATGGCGTGGGTGCCGTCCGCCTGCACTGCTGCAATCCGGTCATTCCAGCTTTCGGCGCTGCCAAGTTTCGCGGCACTGTTGGACAGCACCAGCGCGCGGACCAACTCGGGGCGCTCGGCCGCCAGCCGCAGCGCGATCAAACCACCGATTGAGCACCCGATGACCGTGGCCGGGCACTCCAACGCGTCGAGGATCGCGGCCGCGTCGGCGGCATGATCTTCGATACTTGTGCCATCTCCCAGATCAGAGAGGCCATGCCCCTGTTTGTCGTATCGAATAACACGCCAACCCGTCAGATGCGGCATCAGCGCGTCCCACAAGCGCAGATCTGTGCCAAGAGAATTGATCAGCAGGAGTGCAGGCGCTTCTTCCGGGCCATCCACCCGCAGATGCAAGGAACCATAGGGCCGGGGCAAAGCAATCATTGTCTTTTCTCCTGATCAGCGTTTTGCGAAAATGCCGCGCTGGGCTGTCCGTTCCTGATCGTGTCACACATTTCGCGCAACAGTTTCACAAACGCTTCCGTCTCATGCGTCAACTCTGAATTCGCACGCTGACATATTCCGACCGGCCCTGTCGGAAGCTCACTCTCCGGGTTCAGCGTCGTCAGCACGCCTGACGCGAGTTCATCGGCAACCACCCCTTCAGAGATGAACCAGACGATATCCGAATTTATCACCAGTTTTCGCCCAAACGCCAAAGAGACGGTTTCGAAGGTCGGTTCCATATGGGACAAGCCCACGCTGACCAGCCAACCCCGCACCGCAGGTGCGATAAGAGCGCCAGCAGGGGGAAGCATCAGTTTGTATTTGGCAAGGGCGGCTGGAAAATCTGACGCATTTAACAAAGGGTGGCCCGGGCGCACGACGATGACAACGCGCTCCGGGTAAAGCTGGCGAAAGGTCAGCCCGTTCATGTGTTCGGCATCGGGCATACGCCCCACCATCAGATCAAGCGCGCCTTCGCGCAGTTGGGACAGCAAGAGCCAGTTGGGGCCAGTTGTCAGTTGCAAAATGCAATGTGGCACGTCCTGATTATACTTCAGGGCTGCGCGTGGCAGCAGGTCGGTGGCGACCGTTGGCAGCACCCCGAGATTTAGCCGCGTGATCCGTTCGGGAGCGTCTTGCACTGCTTCTTGTGCCGCTTCCAGTGCGCGCATGGCAGTGCCCGCATGTTGTTGAAACACGCGCCCCGCCGGTGACAGCAAAAGCCGCCTTGTGCTGCGATCAAAGAGCTGGACGCCCAGTATCTCTTCCAATTCGCGCAAAGTCTTGGATGCGGCGGGTTGCGAGACGCATAACACTTCTGCCGCCGCCGAAAGCCCACCCAGACGGGCCGTTTCCAGAAAGCAACGCAAATGGCACAGGCGCAGACGAGGGTCCATGACATAACCTGTGGTTAATAATGTCGTTTCATCGCATAATTTATTATCTGTTGCGTCAACGCAAGCCTGTGTGTGCTGCTGTTCACTGACCGCATCAGGCCAGACGCTCTGGGGCCGGGAAAACCAAGCCGTCCATAAGCTTGCGCGCCGTGCGCAGAAATCCTGCTGCGTGGATATGCGGGCCCTCGCGTTCCAGCAGGATTTCGGTCAGGCCGCTGGGATGTTCGATGCGAAAGCTGTCATTTTGCGGCAGTTGTGCCAGGGGATGGGCTATGCTGCCCGGTGTCACGCATCCCGCCGCCACACTGACGGCGGCAAGAACGCCTACCCCTTTATGCACCCTCTGCGGAATGAAAAACCGCGTGGCGATAGCGCCGCCGCAGCACGGTGGTGCAAGCAGTGCCATTTTCGGAATGCTTTGGGCTTGCACATCGCCCAGCCCCATCATCGGCCCGGCTTGCAGGCGAATACCCTCGATCCGCGCCTTGAGGTCATTCATCGATTCGAGGATCTCGGGGCTTTCCTGCCCGCTTAGCCCAAAATCTGCCGCGCGCATCAGGACCACAGGCATCCCGTGGTCAATCAGGGTGCAGGCGATACCGTCAATCATGTCAGAAGGCTGGCCCGTCGGCAGCATTGCGCCGCAGACTGCGCCCGCGATATTCTGAAAGACCAGTTGAACCGGTGCATGTGCAGCAGGCACCCCGTCAATTTCTGCGCAGCCATAATAGGTGACACGTCTGGCAGGGGTTTGAATGACAGCCTGCGCAACCTCACCTGTGTTGCGTGTATGGATACGCAAAACCGTTACACCGTCCTGCGCCGCAACCAGACCGCGCTCTAATGCGGCAGGGCCGACGGCGGCAAGAATATTGCCACAGGGCTGCGCCGCAGTGACGCGTGGTTGATCGACAAAGACTTGCAAGAACAGATAGTCGACATCGGCACCGCCGCGCGATGGGGGGGAGAGAATTGCCACCTTGGAGCTTAATGGATCGCCGCCACCGATCCCGTCAATCTGGCGTGGGTCGGGGCTGCCCATGATGCGCAGCAAAAGCCTGTCGCGCGCCATCTCATCCGAAGGCAGATCAGAGGCCAGAAAAACAGCGGCCTTGGACGTGCCGCCCCGCATCCAGAGGCAGGGAATGCCCGGTTCAGCAGCCATGGCTGACCCCGGCCTTAAACATATTTCAACCCCTTCTCGGCCAGTCTTGGGCGCATATCGTAGATATCCAGCCCCAATTCGCCTGCCGCAAGGCGCTTGCGGCGCGCCTCTTCCGAGGCAAGTCGTGTGTCTGCCTTATCTGCAACCTCGGCGGCGCGGCCATACGGTACGACGACGACACCATCATCGTCCGCGACGATGATATCACCCGCATTCACAAGCTGACCCGCGCAGACAATCGGCACATTGACCGACCCCAGCGTTTCCTTGACCGTGCCCTGCGCCGAAATCGCTGTGGACCAGACCGGAAACCCCATTTCCTTCAGGTCGGCAAGATCGCGCACGCCTGCATCTATCACCAGCCCCTTGCACCCGCGCGCCATAGCGGATGTTGCCAGCAGATCGCCGAAATAGCCCATATCGCAAGGGCTGGTCGGGGCCAGAACCAGTATGTCACCGGGCTGCACCTGCTCAATAGCGACATGCAGCATCCAGTTATCGCCCACCGGGGCAGAGATGGTCACGGCAGAGCCTGCCAGTTTCGCGCCCCGCCAGATCGGGCGCATCTGTGCGCCCATGCACCCGCTGCGGCCCTGTGCCTCGTGCACGGTGGCCACACCTGCTTGCGCCAGGCGCGCGATCACTTCTGGCGCGGCGCGCGGGATGTTCTGAACAACAACGCCCATTACGCGTGCCCCTTGTCGACGGGCGGGGTTCCGTGGGTGTGGAATGTCTCGATCGTTTTCAGCCCCCAGGCCTGCCCTTTCTTGCGGTCTGCCTCTGTCCAGCAGACAGGTTCCCAATCCGGCGCAAGGATCAGGCGCGCGCCTGCATTGGCAAGTTCAACCCGATTGCCCGCAGGTTCCCAGACATACAGAAAGAACGTGCCCTGAATGGCGTGTTTATGCGGCCCGGTTTCGATATGGACGCCGTTTTGCAGAAAAATGTCGGCTGCGCGCAGGATGTCTTCGCGTTGGTCGGTGGCATAGGTGACGTGATGCAACCGCGCATGTCCGCCGCCATGTTCTTCGGTGCAGGCCAGATCATAGGTCTTGTTATTGATGGTGAACCAGCAGCCGCCGATCCGACCACTGTCCAACTGGATGTATTCGGTCACGCGGCTACCAAGGCAGGTTTCCATGAAACGGCGGAATTCGGACACATCAGAGGCCAGAAGGTTCAGGTGGTCCAGCCTGCGTGGTGGCGCGCCGGTAAAGGCGCTGGCAGTGTTTTTCAGGGCAGGGCGGTCCTTGGCATCGGGTTCGGCGCGGCGCGTGTTATAATAGATCTCGAAAATATGGCCGAACGGGTCTTCGAACCGAAAGGCGCGACCATGGCCCATATCGCCCTCTGTCCAACCATGCAGCTTGTAGCCAGACCCTTCGATTATCGCCACACGGCGCGCAAGTGCCTCGGGGCTGGTGGCGCGGTAGCCGATATGGCCCACCCCCGTGGTGTGGTGGCGTGTCAGTTTCAGGGAATGAAATTCGTAATCATCCCAAGCGCGCAGATAGGCGCTTGTTTCATCCTGCCCGGACAGTTTCAGCCCATAGACACGGGTGAAGAAATCAAGGCTTTCGTCAAACTTGTCGGTATACAACTCGACATGGCCAAGATGGGCAATATCAAAACTTGGGGTGATTGGTGATGTCATTGCGCGCCCTCCTCAAAGCTCGTCCACAGTGCGCGGAAAGATTGACTGGAACCCTTCAGCATATTTGCACTCCCGCCCCCCTGACATGCCGCCAGAATTGCGTTTGAAATGATTGGCGCGCTGTTGGGCGACGCGGGTGTAATACTCCCACAAATGCACCTGACCGCCCATCGCCTCCATCGCGGCGCGCTTCTGGTCCCAGACCGGCGTGATGTCCAGAAATGTGTCGGGTTTCCAGCCCATCTGCTCGGTCTGGTGGGGTTCGAACAGGTAGAGCTGCGGCGCGCCCAGAACGGTCTGGCCCGGGTTGTGCCCCCAAGCCTGCGCGATCATGCGCGCCTCTAAGGCGATCTGGGTCGTGTACATATGGTCGGTGTTATAGGGGTCGTACTGACTATGGCTGAGCATGAAAGCGGGCTGTACCTCGCGGATCAGATCGACCAGCCGCATCTTGTCGGATTGCTCCAGATGCAGTGGGTAGTCACCCAGGTCGAAGCATTCCAGTCGATGAACCCCCAGCGCTTTTGCGGCGGCCTCGGCCTCTCCCCGCCGGATGGATTTGACCTGATCAAGGGACTTGCCCTCTTTCCAGAGTTTGGCGCTTTCGCCGCGTTCTCCGAAGGACAGGCAGGCCACCGTCACGTCATAACCCTTTTGTGCGTGCAAGGCGATGGCACCGCCACAACGCCAGACAAAGTCAGCGGCATGGGCAGAAATGACAAGCGCGGTTTTCGGGGCTGGCATATTGGCTCCTGTTGAACTGGTTTGGCTGCGACAGTGCCAAAAGCCGGGTGCACGCTCAAATCGGAAAGCAGTGCAAGGTCATAAGTTGACAGAAAAATGCGAGGGCAGGGCAGGGGTGAAAAATGGCTAACTGGACACAGCCATGATGGGTCTGTGAACCCCAGAGTTAAACGGTTTGCTAAAAAATATAATTTATTGCGTTTAAATTTCATGCCATGACAGGGGGTATGTGAGATTTGAGTTTATTTAGGGGCAGGAATATGGGTGCAACTTCATGACTGACCGCTATGATGAAGGCATGCGCATCCGCCGGACGGTGTTGGGCGATGCGCATGTGGACCGGGCAGAGGCCGGGCGCACTGCACTGGACACACCGTTCCAGACACTGATCACCGAATCCGCGTGGGGCACTGTCTGGGCCTCTGACGCGATCACTCTGCGCGAGCGTTCCATGCTGACGCTGGCGATTCTGGCCGCAACCGGAAATTTTGAAGAGATCCCCATGCATATCCGCGCGACAATGCGCACCGGCGCCAGCCAGCGCGATGTCATGGAAGCATTCCAGCATGTGGCCGTCTATGCAGGCGTGCCAAAGGCCAATCACGCGATCAAACTCGCCAAGGCGACCTTTGCCGAGATGGAGGCGGCAGACAATGCTTGATAATGGACCCCTGATCCCGCGCAACCGTGCGCTACATCCGATCCCATATGACCCTGACTACAAGACGACTGTTGCGCGGTCCCCCTACCTGCCGCTGTTGTCGATGGATAGCAGCGCGTCTGAAGAAACCGGCCCGACATTTGGCCACGGCCAATTGGGGGCGCTGGACAACAACCTGATCCTGAACTGGACACGCGGGGCAGCCCCCGCAATTGGCGAGCGGATTGTGATGCATGGCCGCGTTCTGGATGAACGCGGGCGCGGCGTGCCCCATACGCTGGTGGAAATCTGGCAGGCCAATGCAGGCGGGCGCTATCGTCACAAGAAGGATGGGTATCTTGCGCCGCTAGACCCCAATTTTGGCGGGGCCGGGCGAACGCTGACAGATGCTGACGGCAATTATCAGTTCCTGACCATCCGCCCCGGTGCTTATCCGTGGCCCAATCGTGGTAATGACTGGCGGCCCATGCATATTCATATTTCGGTTTTTGGCCACAGCTTTGCCCAACGGTTGATCACGCAGATGTATTTTGAAGGGGACCCGTTGATCCCGCTCTGCCCGATTGCCGCAACGATCAAGAACCGTGCGCAGCTTGACCGTCTGGTCGCCCCGCTGGACATGGCCAATTCCAAGCCACTCGATTACCTGGCCTACAAGTTCGATATCGTGCTGCGTGGCCGTCGCCAAAGCATGTTTGAAAACAAGCCCGAGGGAATGTGAGCCATGACCCAGAAACTTGACATGTTGCCAGAAACAGCCTCGCAAACGGCAGGGCCCTATGTGCATATCGGGCTGATGCCTTCGTACACCGGAAATGGTCAGATTTTTGATCAGGAAATCGGCCAAAGCCCGATTGAAGAGGGCGCGGCGGGTGAGATCATTGAAATCACTGGTTCCGTCTATGACGGCACTGGATGGGCAATGCGTGATGCGCTGATCGAAAGCTGGCAGCCCGATGCGCAGGGCCGGTTTGCCGGACAGGAAGGGGCCGACCCAAAAGTGAACGGGTTTTGCCGCTTTGCGGCCGATGCGACCAGTGGTGAATTCACCTTGCGCACGGTCAAGCCCGGCCCGGTCGCCCTGCGTGACGGACGGATGCAGGCGCCGCATATCTCGCTTTGGATTGTGGCGCGTGGGATCAACATTGGCTTGCAGACCCGGATCTATTTCGAAGATGAGGAGAACAGCGCCGACCCGCTTCTGGCGCGGATCGAACAGCGCCCGCGCGTCGAGACACTGATCGCGAAAAAGACCGGCGCGGGACAGTACCGTTTCGATATTCGCTTGCAGGGTGAAGGGGAAACGGTTTTTCTGGACATCTGAGCGTTACGCCGGTCTTGCACAGGGCCGCGCACCCGCCTTGCGCGCGAAACGCCCCACCCACCCGCCCGCGTCTCGCACGCGCGGCGGGTCACTGACACAGGAATGATTTCATGACCAACCCTTGCATCATCGCTGTTGCCATTACAGGCTCGGTGCCGACCAAGGCCAACAACCCTGCTGTGCCAATCACAGTGGCAGAGCAAGTCGAGAGCACGCAGGAAGCATTCGAGGCTGGCGCGGCCATCGCGCATTGCCATGTGCGCAATGATGATGAAACGCCGTCTTCGGACCCGGAAAAGTTCGCACGCCTGAAAGAAGGGCTGGAAAAGCATTGCCCCGGCATGATCATCCAGTTCTCGACCGGGGGGCGTTCGGGGGCAGGGCAGGCACGTGGCGGAATGCTTCCACTGCGCCCGGACATGGCATCCCTCTCCGTTGGGTCTAACAATTTTCCAACACGGGTCTACGAGAATCCGCCCGATTTGGTCGATTGGCTGGCATCAGAAATGCACAAATACGATGTCATGCCGGAAATCGAGGCATTTGACCTGAGCCATGTGATTCAGGCGGCGCGCATGGCCGATGACGGGCGGCTGAAGCGGCCACTTTATGTACAATTCGTCATGGGTGTGAAAAACGCCATGATTGCCGACGAGCGGATCCTGGATATCTATATCGAGACGCTGAACCGCTTTGCGCCTGACGCGCTTTGGTGTGCCGCCGGGATTGGCCCAAATCAGATTGTGGTCAATGAATGGGCGATTGCGCGCGGGGGTCACACCCGCACGGGGCTAGAAGATAATATGCGATTGAACAAACAGACACTGGCCCCGTCCAATGCCGCACTGGTCGCGCGCACTGTAGAGTTGTGCGAGAAATATCAGCGCCCAGTTGCCAGCTGGCAGGAAGCGCGGGAAATTCTGGGCCTGCGGGCGCCGGGATGACACCTGCGCCTTTCACCAGTGACCTGACCGCGCAGCTATTTGGCGAGGAAGAGGCTGCAGCGATCCTCTCCGATCAGGCTTTTATCAGGCACATGGTGACAGTTGAGGCAGCGTTTGCGCGCGCCAGCGCCAAGGTCGGGCTGGTGGCGCAAGCGGATGCAGATACGCTAAGCGCGCGGCTGGCACAGATGAAAATTGCACCGCAAGCGCTGGGTGAGGGTATGGCCAGTGCCGGGGTGCCGGTGCCTGCATTGGTCGCAATCCTGCGCGAGGATTGCGGGCGTGATGCGCAAGCGCTGCATTGGGGGGCAACCTCGCAGGATATTGTCGATTGCGCGCATGTCCTGCAATGGCGCGCCCTGCTGAACCTGCTGGAAGGGCGTCTGACAGCCCTGCTTGATAGGATGCGTGTGCAAAGTGATTTACATGCCAGCACGATAATGGCCGGGCGCACGCGCAGCCAGATCGCAACGCCTATAACGTTAGGTTTGCGTATTGCGACCTGGGCACAGCCCCTGATCGCGCTGGAAGCTGAATTGCCGCGCCTGCGCGCGCAGCTTCTTCGTGTGCAATTCGGGGGCGCCTCTGGGGCGGGCAGCGCGGTCGGTGATAAGGTCGAGGTGCTGAGCGCCGCTTTGGCGCAGGCACTGGGGCTGACCCAAGGCGCGTGTTGGCAGCTTGACCGTTCCGGCCCGCAGGCGCTGGGCGCGTGGTTGGTGCGCCTGACGGCAGCCTTGGGAAAACTGGCGCGCGACCTGATTATCGCAGGCCGCACCGAGATAGCCGAGATGCGCGCGGGGCAAGGTGGCGGGTCTTCGACCATGCCGCAAAAATCCAACCCTGTGGGTGCTGAAGCTATCATAACCCTTGCCCATTACAGCGCTGCACTGCAACCTTTGCTGGCTCAGGCTGCCATGCCAATGGAGGAACGCGATGGCGCTGTCTGGGCGCTGGAATGGCTGGCTTTGCCGCAAATGGGCATGGCTGCCAGTGCAAGCTTGCGCCATGCCGGGGCGCTGATCGAAACTCTGCAAGCCGACCTTTCGCAGCTCACGGCACATCTTCAAGCCGGGCAGGGCGCGGTTATGGCCGAGGCTGCGAGTTTCGCACTGGCGCGCCACATGACCCGTGCGGAGGCCGGGGCGCATGTCAAAAACGCATTGGCGAAAGCGCGCGAGACTGGCAAACCCCTTTGGCAGGTGTTTCAAGATGACGCAGCACTTGGCGCGTTGGAAGATTGGTCAGCCTGCCTTGCCCCAGAGAGCGCCAGACCCGCTGCAGAGGCGATGCGCGGCAGGATCTGGGCGGCTAGGGCTGATCCAGACGCGCGCGATACGCACGCGGAGACATCCCCGCAAAGGCGCGAAACCGACGGCTGAAATAGCTTGGATCCTCAAAGCCCAGGGCATGTGCCACCGATTGCGCCGACATTTGCGTATAAGCCAGAAGCCGGGAGGCTTCGCGCATCAGATGGGCCTCAATCACGGCTTGCGGACCAAGCCCGGTTTGTGCCTTGCACACCCGCCCCAGACTGCGTTCTGACAGGCCAAGCGCTTGAGCATAGCGGCCTATGGGCCAGTGTTGCGTGGCATGGGTTGCGATCAGGGCCTGAAACCGCGCGATGCGCGGGTCGCTTTGGCGCGCGGTGGTGCCGGGGTCGCGCTGTGCTAAACTTGACAGGATCAGGCCAAGGCGGCAGCGCAACTCTGTCCGCCGGAACCGGTCCTTGCCCCGCCAGACCTGATAGAGGGTGTTCACGGCTTCGGCCATGTCTTCGGGTGGTGTCAGTGCCCTTGGTGCCGATAGCAGATGTGCCAGTTCCGCGCCATCGCTGAAAAGGTCTGGATAATGCTGGACAGGCAGACTGATAACCCAGCCCTCTGTATCCGAGGAAAAGCAGAACCCGTGCACGGCATCGGGCGGCAGGCTCAAGGCGACAGGGGGTTTGAGCGTGGTGACATTGCCATCTGAGTTGAAAGTGGTTTTCCCCGAAATCAGCAAGAAAATCTGAAAAAGATGTGTGTGTCTGTGCGGCTTGATCGTCCAGTCCAGCCCGGCAGCCCGGTCGCGGATCTGTTCCATGTGCAGAATGTCGGGGAAGGCAAGTGCTTCGCCATATAGTTGGAATGCGGGAATCTCGGGAATTTGTGACATGGCGGAAAAATACCATCTTTGGGGGGATGCGTCCATTCTCTGAAGGCCGTGGATCAATATGATGCAACCAAGAGTCACCATTGAGCGAGGGAGGAGTGCCATGCGCACGCAGGTTGCTATTATCGGGGCGGGGCCATCGGGGTTGTTGCTGTCACAATTGTTGAATCGTGCCGGCATTGAAACTGTGGTTCTGGAACGTCAGAGCCGCGACTATGTGCTGTCGCGCATTCGCGCAGGCGTGTTGGAACAAGGCGCGGTTGATCTGCTGACGCGCGCAGGTGTCGGGGCGCGCATGGCGCGCGAGGGGCAGCCGCATACAGGCTGCTACCTGACCCATGACCAGCAGATGATCCGCATTGATTTTGACAATGCCTGTGCTGCCAAGGTCATGGTGTATGGACAGACCGAGGTGACGCGCGACCTGTATGATGCGCAGGATGCGCTGGGCGCGCAGCATATCCACGGCGTCGAGAATGTGGCGCTACATGATCTTGACGGGCAGACGCCACATGTCACCTATGATCTGGACGGCCAAAGCCATCGCCTGGACTGCGATTTCATTGCGGGATGCGACGGGTTTCACGGGGTGAGCCGCAAATCCATTCCCGAAACTGTGCGGCGCGAATATGAAAAGGTCTATCCATTTGGCTGGCTGGGGGTGCTGTCCGAAACGCCCCCGCTGCATGAAGAACTGATCTATGCCAACCATCCACGCGGCTTTGCGCTGGCCTCGATGCGCAACCCTATGCTGTCGCGCTACTATATTCAGGTGCCGCTGTCCGACAACGTTGAGGACTGGTCGGATGACGCGTTCTGGGAGGAATTGAAGGCGCGACTTCCCGAAGATGTCGCGCAGGGGCTGGTCACCGGCCCCTCGATCGAGAAATCCATCGCGCCCTTGCGCAGTTTTGTCAGCGAACCGATGCGCTATGGTGCCCTGTTCCTCTGCGGGGATGCCGCGCATATCGTGCCGCCGACAGGGGCGAAGGGGTTGAATCTGGCGGCCTCGGATGTGCATTACCTCAGTGAAGGGCTGATTGCGCAGTACTCGGCGGGTGACAGTTCCGGACTGGAGGCCTATTCGGAAAAGGCACTGGCGCGGGTCTGGCAGGCGATGCGGTTTTCGTGGTCAGTCACGACAATGATGCACCACTTTCCCGAACATGGCGCATATGACCGCCAGATGCAGCGGGTCGAGTTGATGCAACTGGCAACAAACCCGATTGCGCAGCGTTTGTTTGCCGAAAATTACACGGGTTTGCCATATTGATGCGGCCTTAAGGGGGAAAGAAGGGGGCGCTCGCGCCCCCTCTTGGCCTTTGGCCAATTCACCCCCTGAGGATATTTGAGCAAGGATGAAATCAGGGCGCGGGATGACGCCAGATTTGAAGTGTGCCGAAATGGGGATGGAAAAAATCGCGTTCCTGTTGGCAACCCAGCCGTTGCGCCAGCGTTTGTGAGCGCAAGTTATCTGGTGCGATCAGGCTGGCAGGCTGTGCCCAGCCAAGGGCATCGGCCGCATGGGCGCGGGCGGCGAGGACGGCTTCATAGGCATAGCCTTTGCCTTCGGCCTCGGCTGTCCAGATTTGCCATGCGATTTCGGGTTCTGGCCAGCCTTCGGGGAAGAAGGGCCCTGCCGCGCCGATGGGCTGTCCGGTTGCGCGATTGACGATTATATGCACGCCGTAGCCCCGCATGATGCGATGGCCCAGCGTGATGCAGAAGCGGTTCCAGGCGAGGATCGGGTCAGGGCTGCCGCCAGTAAACTGCGCGCGCTCCGACATGAAATAGGCTTTGAAGGCGGGGAAGTCCTCTGGGGCCGGCGGGCGCAGGATCAGCCTATCGGTCTGAAGCTCCATCTGTTTCAACCAGCCATATGGACTGTTTTGACCTCGAGATAATTCTCCAGCCCTTCTGGCCCGCCTTCGCGGCCCATACCGGATTCGCGATAACCTCCGAACGGGTGTTTGGGGTCCACGATCAACCCGTTCACGGTCAGCCCGCCAGTGCGCATCCGCCGCGCAAAAGCAAAGCCGCGTTCCGGGTCGGCGGAATAGACCGCGCCATTCAGCCCATAAGGCGTGGCATTGGCCTTGCGCGCGGCGTCATCTTCATCGGTATAGCCAATGACAGAGACGACGGGGCCGAAAATCTCTTCCTGAGCGACCTTCATGTCTGGGGTGACATTGGTGAACACGGTCGGTTCAATGAAAAAACCCTTGTCCTGGCCGCGTGGCCGCCCGCCGCCGCAGGCCAGTTGTGCACCGCCCGCTTTACCCGCTGCGATGTAGTCTTCCACCCGGTCACGTTGTCGCGCCATGGCAAGCGGGCCCATCTGCGTGGCCGGATCCGCCGGGTTGCCCAGCTTGATGGCCTGCACCGCAGGCAGGAACATATCCAGAAATTCGGCCTTGCGCGCTTCGGGCACCAGAAGCCGGGTCAGCGAGAAACATACTTGCCCGGTTATGGGCATGGAATAGACCATCAGGCTGGGCAGGGCCTTGGCGAAATCGGCATCTGGCAGCAGCACGGCGGCAGATTTGCCCCCCAGTTCTAACGACACCCGCGCCAGACGGTCGGCGCAGACGCGCATGATATGCTTGCCAACGGCGGTCGAGCCGGTGAAGGCCACTTTATCGATCTCGCGGTGACGGATCAGGTAATCCCCGCCTTCGCGTCCGGCAGGCACAAGGTTGAACACCCCGCGCGGCAGGCCCGCAGCCTCTATGCACTCGGCGAGAATATAGGCTTCGAGCGGGGTTTCGGGCGAGGGTTTTGCAACCATCGTGCAGCCCGCTGCAAGCCCTGCCGCGATCTTGTAGCTGAGCAGCACCATTGGCGCATTCCAAGGCGAGATCGCTGCGCAGACGCCTACAGGTTCGCGCAGCATGCGCACTTCGCCGCCATCATCGCGGTGGCGAATGTCAAGGAAAGGGTAGGATTCGATCAAATCGGCATAATGCGAAAACAGGGTGGCGTTTTGCGGAACCAGCTTGCGGGTCAGGCTGATCGGCGCGCCGACCTGAGTTGTCCAGGCCCAGGCGATTTCGTCCAATCGCTCGGTGATCAGGGTGGCCACGCGGCGCAGCGCGCTTGCGCGGTCGCGCGCGGACATGCGTGGCCAGGGCCCTTCGTCAAAGGCTGTGCGCGCCGCGGAAATGGCGCGGTCCATATCTGCGGGCGTCGCCTCAGGGTAGCTGAGAAGCTTCTCCTCGGTCACAGGCGAGATCACATCGATCCGCCGATCAGAGGCGGGTTGCACCCATTCACCATTGATAAAAAAGCGCTCTGGCGCTTTCAGGACTGTGCCTTGCTGCAACTTGACCATTCTGGCCCCTTCCGTAGGTGATCTATCCGGCAACGCGGCGCAAATGGCCTGCGCCCTGACGGCTGGCCCATTCTGCACTGGCCTTGATCCCGCCAAGGGGGAACAGATGTATCTGCGCGGGGGCTGCATCTGGGTTGGCCTGTGTGTTGCGCGCGAGGTCATGAAGAATGTCATCAGGCTCGAACGGGGCCAGAAGCTTGCTGAGATCGCGCGCGCGTTTCTTGAGAACAGAAAGCGATGGGCCAACACCACAGGAGACGGCAAATTTTATCAGGGTTTGAAGTTTGGCCGGACCTGCCAGCCCAAGATGCACCGGTAGGGAAATGCCATCGCGCCGCAGGCCTGAAATCCAGTCACTAGCACTATTGGCATCGAACATGAATTGCGTGACGATGGCCATTTCAACGCCGGTATCTTTGGCGTGCTGCGCTTTCCAGCGCAATGCGGCATCGACCTGTGTTGTGCGGCCATCGGGGTCAATGTCGCGATTACCCTCTGGATGGCCGGCCACGTGCAGGCGTTTGAACCCGGCCTTGTGAAACGCCTCGCTTTGCAGCATCTCGATTGAAGAGGTGAAGTCACCCACTGGTTTCTTGTTTCCGCCCGCGATGACCAAAGCCTGATCTATCCCGGCGTCATTTTTATAGCGGGCAATCCAGTCGTTCAATGTGGCAATATCCGGGATCGAGCGGGCCGGAAAATGTGGCATGACCTCAAACCCGTCATTTGTCAGTCGGCGCGCGGTTGCGAGCATGTCCTTGAACGGGGTGCCGTCGATATGGGCAATATAGACGCGCGTGCCAACAGGGAGCAGCGTCTTGAAGTCATCAATCTTCGCGGCTGTTCTGGGCATCACCTCTATGGAGTAGCCCTGAAGCAGGTCAGCACCGGTCGTGAATCGAGTCGCATCTGTCATGATTATTTCCTCCACCTGCCATCATGTATACATAATTTGCGAATAAATGCAAACTAAGTGCATTATCTGGCAAATATTTGATGATCATGTATACATAAAGCTCGTGTCAATCATCCCGATCGCGGCGGCGGCGCGTGTCATCATAGCGGATATCATCCTGCACCCGCTGCAAAAGTCGGTTCAGGCCCGGCGCATGGACTGTCTGTTCCAGCACCGATTCAAGCGCCTGCAACACCGCCCCGCGCGACCCTTCGACGCTGCCCACCTGCGTGATGTCGATCTTGCCGATCTTCTCGACTGGTTTGACCATCTCTGCGACAAGCTTGGGCATGGACTCCAGCCGCGCAAGTTCGGCTTCATGGGC
Source organism: Roseinatronobacter bogoriensis DSM 18756 (assembly GCF_004366635.1). Taxonomy (GTDB): domain Bacteria; phylum Pseudomonadota; class Alphaproteobacteria; order Rhodobacterales; family Rhodobacteraceae; genus Roseinatronobacter; species Roseinatronobacter bogoriensis. Next base: position 79,906 of record NZ_SORN01000005.1, read on the forward strand.
CAGTACTTCGGGCGTGCGCTGGTTCTCGGCGGCGATGCGCAGTTGCAGGGCGGATATCTGCGCCTCTTGTAGCTTGAGCTGCGCGCTGGCTTCCAACTCGGTGGTTTGCAGTTTGGCATCGGCGGATTTGCGGGCAGAGTCGGCAGCAATCTCATTGCGGCGGGCTGCGGCCTCGGCCTCGGCCTCGGCAGCGATGCGGGTCAGGATGCGGCGGCGTTCGGCCTCGGCCTCGGCGCGGGCTGTTTCGACCGCTTCCTGCGCGCGCACGGCGTCGGCGCGGGCCAGATCGGCCTCGGCCAAGGCGCGACTTTCTTCCTGACTTTTTGCGGCGATGGAAATCGCGCGGTCCTGTTCGGCCAGTTCCAACGCACGGGCGCGCAGAATTTCTGCCTCTCGAATGGATTGTTCGCGGGCAATATCGGCGGCCTGAATCCCCTGTTCCATCTGTATGCGCGCTTCGGCGCTGGCGCGCTCTGCCTCGGCCTTTGCGCGGGCAACTTCGGCCAATTGGGCCGACATCAGGGTTTCAACCTGTTGCGTCTGTGCAATTTCTGCGCGGCGTTCTTCCAACTCAATATCAAGCTGCTTGCGCGCGGCTTCCATTGCGGCGCGGCGCACGCTGACTTGCGTTTCTGACTCGATCTCGGCGCGGTCGCGCTTGGACTGGGCGATCACTTGCGACAGTTTGCGCAGACCTTCGGCGTTGAAGGCGTTGTTTTCGTCCAGCGCCGCGAAGGGCGTCTGGTCAAGTGCGGTCAGCGCCACGGCATCCAATTGCAGCCCATAGCCCGACACACTGGCCCCGACAGTTTCGCGGATGCTGGCCATGAATTCTGCACGGCCTTCGTGCAATTCATCCATGCTGCGTGTGGCCGCGACCGAGCGTAGGGCATCGACGAAAATCCCTTCCAGCAATTCGCGCAGGTCACCTGCCTGAAAGCTGCGCCGCCCAAGGGCCTGTGCGGCGCGTGCAACGCTTGCGTCTTGCGGCGGGACAGACAGGTAAAACTCTGCCCCCACATCAATGCGCAGCTTGTCGCGCGTGATTAATGCCTGATCAGCGCGGCGATCCACTTGCAAACGGATGGTCTGCATGTTGACGCGCGTCACCTCATGAAACCACGGCAGGGCCAGCAACCCTCCATCAATGACAACGCGCCGTCCACCGATGCCCGTGCGCACCAGACTGACCGCATTGCTTGCGCGCTCGTAAAATGCCGCGGCCAGTGCAATCAGCACCGCGATCAGCACAATCAGCGCGATGATCCAGAAAATCACAGTCATCTCCTTGGTCCTTTCCGGCCAGTTTCGCGTATTATAACCCGTCGCGGCGGCAGAGCCTCTGCGCCGTCAGGCCGCCATCCGTGGCCAGATTGGCCCCTGTCATTCCCTTTGACAGATCGGACAGCAAAAAGAGCGCCGCATGTGCGGCGTGTTCGGTGCCGCGCGGGGCGCTCTCGCCCGTTGCAGCAGAAATTTCCGGTGGCAGGTGCCCGTCAGCGGTGGCGGGCGTCAATGTGTTGATCCGCACGCCCTGCGCGGCCCATGTCCAGCACTGCGCCATTGCCCATGCTGACAAGGCCCAGCCGACAGTCTGGCTTGCGCGCGAGGGGTCAAGGTTCAGCCCCCAGCGGGGGATGAACCCGTCCACGGCGTCATGGCGCAATGTCATGGCTGCGCGGATCTCGGGCAGGGTGTCGGCCCAATGATGCGTCATTGGCGCACCGCGCAGCACAATGGATGCGCCCTGTGCCAGTCGCGGGGCCAGTTCCTGCACCAAGATGCGCGGGGCAAGCAAGCCTTGCAACAGCACATCGCGCGGATTGCCATCTGGCAGGGCGGGCAGAAGCGCGATCCCGTCCAACCCTTCTGGCAGGGCAGTGGCGGCGGCGCGCAGGGCGTCCGCGTCTGATAGGTCCGCCATGTAAAAGGCGCTTAGCCCCTCGAAATTACGGCTCTGGTCGATGCCATGCACCTCTGCGCCGGTGGCCTCTGCCGCTGCCGCAAGCGCCAGCCCAAGACCCGAGGCCGAGCCGAGAACCGCGATGCGCTTGCCAGAGAGGAGAGCGGGCAGGGTCATGGGTCAGAACACCGGCGGGAAGGGCCGACCGCCCCGATCAAGGGTGATCCAGCGGGTTTCGGTAAATGTCTCGATCGACCAGCGCCCGCCATGCCGCCCCAGACCCGACGCCTTCGACCCGCCAAAGGGCACATGCGGTTCATCATTCACCGAGGAACAATTCACATGGCACATCCCGGTTTCCAGTTTGCGCGCCATTGCAAGCGCGCGGGCTTCATCCTGCGTGATGATCCCGGCAGACAGGCCATATTCCGTGTCATTATTTAGGGCGATGGCCTCGTCATCCGTGGCGAAGGGTATAACCGGCACAACTGGGCCGAAGGTTTCATCCTGATAGACCAGCATATCGGGGGTGACATTGGTCAGGATCGTGGGTTCCACAAAACGGCCCTTGATCCCACCGCCCACGACGATCTGCGCGCCCTTGGCGATGGCATCGTCAAGCTGCGCCTTGACCCGTTCAACCTGCCTGTCATTGATCAGCGGACCAATGACATTGGCCTTGTCGGCTGTATCGCCAACTTTCAATTTTGCTGCACGGGCCGCAAATTTTTCCAGAAACTCATCATAAATTTTCTCATGCACCAACACTTTTTCAACACTCATGCAGATCTGGCCCTGATGCATGAAACTGCCGAAATTGGCCGCCTGTGTGGCGCGTTCCATATCGGCATCTTCCAGAATGATCAGGCTGTCCTTGCCACCAAGTTCCACACAGGCCTTTTTCAGATGTGCGCCTGCCTTGGCCGCAATCGCGCGCCCCACCGGGGTCGAGCCGGTAAAGGACACGCCCTTGACCAGCGGGTTTTCCACCATCTCGTCGCCCATCTCGGCCACGCTTTCGCGTGAACAGGTGATGACATTGAAAACACCTGCGGGAATGCCCGCCTCTTCCAGCACTTCGGCAAAGAAAATACCGCCCAGATAGGGTGTGTCCTCGGACGGTTTAAGCACGATTGTATTGCCCGCCGCCAAAGCAAATGCGAAGCCGCGCGCGGTCAGGATGCCGGGGAAATTCCACGGGCTGATGACCGAGATCACACCCATCGGGAAACGCTGCGCCGTGGACAGTTTGCCATATTCGCTGGGCAGGATTTCACCTGACGCCTGATAGCAACTGGCCGAAGCCGACCGGAACACTTCGGGGATATAATGGGCCTCGAATGCGCCCTTGCCGAACCAACCACCCCCTTCGGCCTGCACGGCGGCAATGAAGTCCGGCGCGCGGCGCTCGAACACATCCGCGATGTGATGCACCAGTTTCGCGCGCTCGGTATATTTCAGCGCGGCCCAATCGGGGAAGGCACGTTGCGCAGCCTCGATTGCGGCGCGGGCATCGGCGCGGGTGCCATCGGGTGCTTCGGCCCACAGGCTGCCATCATTCGGGTTGATGTCGGCGAAGTTGCGCGCAGCTTGTCGCCACTGACCATCAATATACATGCCGCGTAGGCTTTTGGGGGCTTTCGCATCAAGCATCTCAGATCTCCTTGTCGAATTGTGTCGAGCCGGGGCGGCGGCGCCAGACTTGCACCTTGCCGGTGTCGGCTGGCTTGGTCGAAGGTGTCGCGGGTGGTGTTGGAGCGCCCTCGGTGTGGGGCGTGGTCGCAGGGCGCTGTCGGTCGCGGATCGAGGGGCGCAGCGGGGGCAGGGCGCTGCGGTTTGGCGCGCGGCACTGGCGCGCGGCGGTTTCGATCTGTGTCAGCGCCGCGCGCAGCCTGTCGCTTTGCGCCGCCGGCATCGCCGTGGTCCGCTTGACAGAAGCAGGGGCCGCGCGGGGCACTGTCTTGGGTTCGGGTCGGGCGCTGGCACGCGCAAGCAGGGCGTTCATATCCACACCTGAAATAGCGGCCGCTGATATGCTTTTTGCAGGCTTTGGCCGCACCGTGACAGAGGCGGGTTTGGGTGCGGCGGGTTTGGTTGCGGTGCCGGTGAGTTCCGCAGGGCGGGGTGCGGATTTAGACCCGCCGCCACCAAGATAGGCGGCCTGCACAGCCGGGTCATTGCGCAGCACCTCGGCCCGGTCCTCGCGCAGGATCTCACCATTTTCCAGCAGATATCCGCGATCGGCAATCCCAAGGCTAAGCCGGGCATTCTGTTCAACCAGCAAAATGCCAAGTCCCGCTTCGCGCACGGCCTTCAGGTTCTGAAACAACTCTTTCGACAAAAGCGGCGACAGGCCCAGCGACGGTTCGTCCAGCATCAGGATGACGGGGTTGGACATCATCGCGCGGCCAATCGCGACCATCTGCTGTTCGCCCCCTGACATGGTGCGCGCGATCTGGTTCGCGCGCTCTTCCAGCTTGGGGAACAGGCTGATCAGCCGGTCATAGACCTGCGCCTGATCTTCGCGGGCGCGTTCGGGGTTGGCCCCCAGCATCAGATTGTCGCGCACGCTCAGATCGCCGAATATGCCGCGCCCTTCTGGCACCAGTGCCACACCGCGTTCGACCACCTTATGTGGCGGCAAACCCAGAAGGGCCTCGCCTGACATGGTAACCGACCCGCTGACGCGCCCTTCGCAGATGCCTGCAATGGATTTGAGAAGCGTGGATTTGCCCGCGCCATTGGTGCCCAGAATAACTGCAATCTCGCCCGGCGCGACATGCAGCGATGCCCCGTCAAGCGCGCGGTGCTTGCCATAGGTGGCGCTTAGTCCCTTGACCTCAAGCATCCTCGTCAGCCCCCAGATACGCGCGGATCACTTCTTCATCGGCCAGCACCTCAGTAGGGGTGCCTTCGGCGATCTTGGCCCCCGAAGACATGACCACACAGCGGTCGCACAGGCTACGAATTGCGTCCATCACATGTTCAACCAGAATGATTGTGCGTCCTTCGTCGCGCAGCGACTTGATAAGGTCGATGCCTGTCTCCAACTCTGTCGGGTTCAGCCCGGCCAGCCATTCATCCAGCAGCAGCACTTCAGGCTCGCAGGCCAGAGCGCGTGCAAGCTCGACACGTTTGGTGTTGATATAGGTCAGGCTGGACACGGGCATGTTGATCTGCCGCCCCAGCCCCACGCGCTCCAGCAGGGTGCGGGCGAAACTCTCTGCCTCGGCTCCCCAGCGCTTGCGATGGCCAAAGGCAGCACCTGCAATCACATTCTCGACCACGCTGAGTTCTGGCAGAAGCCGCACAAGCTGGAAGGTCCGCGCCACACCCTGACGGGCGATGCGGTGGGCAGGTTTGCCCGCAATCTCTTGCCCGTTCAGGCGGATTGACCCGGATGAGGGCGGGAAGGTGCCAGAGATCATGTTGATCATCGTGGACTTGCCCGAACCATTGGGGCCGATAATGCCCAGAACCTCGTTATGGTTGACATCAAAGACCATCTCGCGCACGGCCACCAGCCCGCCAAAGCGTTTGGTTACGTCGCGCACTTCCAGAACCACGCGTGCCATCAATGCCCCCCCGACCCGAAACGGTGGCGCAGCCGTTCATAAAGGCCGACAAAACCGCCCGGCAGAACGTAAACAATCACCAGAAACGCAATCCCCAGCAGCAAAAGCGTCTGGTTGGGCGCGTTGCGAGAGATGAATTCCCACAGCAGCGTGAACGGGATAACGCCTGCCAAAGGTCCCCAAAGCCGCCCCGTTCCCCCCAGAAGCGCCATGATAACCACCTGAAAGGACAGGATCGGCGCGAAAGCGGTCGAGGGCTCGATATAGATGTAACGCGGTGCCATCATCGCCCCCACCACAGCGGCCACTGCGCCCGAGATCATGAACAGCAGAACCTTGGCCGCAGCAGTGTCGATGCCCGAATGTTTCGCAACGGTTTCGTCATTGCCGATGATGCGCAGGGCAAAGCCCAGACGCGACCGCGCGATCAGCCAACCCACCAGAAAGACAAGCGCCGCCATGCCGATCAGTTGCCAATAGATGTCGCGTTCAGTGATGGATGTCAGCACATACATGCCGCGCTGGCCGGTACGGTTTTGCACCCATGTCACCACCTGGCGCACCAGTTCGGCCAGCCCCAGTGTGAAGATCACGAAATAAACACCGGACAGGCGCAATGTGACAAGCCCCACAAGCGCCGCGAGCACTGCCCCCAGTCCCGCTGCGATGATCGGCAGCACCCACATTGGCAGCGTTTGAAAGCCCAGGCCGGTCACGAATGTGCCCAGCCCGAAAAAGGCCGCTGTCGCAAGCGAGATGTAATGCGTTGGCCCGGAAAACAGCGCCCAGCTTGTGGCCAGCACTGTGAACATGGCCATCGTCGTCGCGATGGAGAGGATGTAGCCGGTGTCATATAGCGGCAGCAGGGCAACAAGCCCAAGCGCCAATGCGGCAAGAAATAGATTGCGAAGATCGCGCATGCTCATGTCGGTTTCTTTCCGAACAGGCCCTGCGGGCGGAACAACAGAATGCCCAGAAACAGCACATAGGCGGCGGCAAGTGTCAGGCCGGGGTCGATAACGCGGGCAACGAAAGTTTCGGCAACGCCCAGGATCAATGCCGCGACGATGGTGCCGCGAATATCGCCCACGCCGCCCATGATGACAATAATCAGCGCTTTCATCGTGAAAAGCACACCGACTGACGCATCCAGCGTGAAGAACATCGAGATCAGCGCCCCGCCAGAGGCCGTAACCGCCCCGCCAAGACCGAAGGCCAGTGCCGATACGGCGGGCACGTCAATTCCGACAAGCCGGGCTGATTCCGGGCTGACTGCGACCGCGCGCATCCGCAATCCGGCGCGTGTATAGCTTAGCCATAGCCAGAGTGCGGCGGCGATCAGCGATGCAATGGAAAATGCCACGACCCGGTTTTGTGCGTATGAAGACCCGAATATATCCAGCCGCCCTGACAGGTAAGAGTAGTTGAAATACCCGCCACCAAATGCCCATGTCATGATGCCGACAAGCGCGAAAGACAGCCCGAATGTTGCAAGAATGCTGTCCACCTCCAGCGCGCCGCGCGATTTGGCACGTTTGACCAGTGGGCGCAGCATGATCCGGTAGATCAGCCAGTTGACCACAAAGGCCAGTGGCGCGACGACCAGCAGCGCCGCAATCGGGCTGACCTGTCCGGCCGTATAGACCCAGAAGGCCGCAAATCCGCCAGCGACCAGCATCTCGCCATTGGCCAGATTCATGATACGGGCGACGCCATATTGCAGGTTCAACCCCATTGCGATCAACGCATAGGTGCCCCCCAGCAACAGGCCGGTGATCAGGATGAAGAACATCGCACTCTCGTTCTGCTTGGCAGCAATCAGCGCGCGGGTCTGTCCCCGCGCGCTGTGTGGGGATTAGTCCCAGCCGTCTTTCAGGATCACGTCAGACACGCCATCGCGCCCACGCGCGGCTACGCCCCGGAACACGCCATCCTGCCATTGGCCTACAGTCCAGTACCGCTCGTTATCGTTCATCTCGTTGAACTGGACCGGACCAAGCACGGTTTCATAGGTGTTGGAGTTGTCTTGCAGATATTCCATCACCACAGCCCGGTCCTTGGACCCTGTCGCCTCTATCGCCTGTCCGAGGATTTCAAGCGTGGCATAGGTCGAGGCAGAGGCCCAGAAATCCGGTCCCTGACCGCTCAACTCGGTATGAGCTTCGGCAAAGGCCTGAAAGGCTGGATCATCAGGGTTCACACCACCCATGCCCATCACTCCTTCGGCCTGCTCTCCAAAGCGCCCATAATAGGATGGGAAAGCCGTGGCCACGGCCGTGAAGAACACGCTCGGCGTGAAGTTCTGGACAATGGCCTGATCTGTCAGTGCAAATGTATCGCCCGGATAGGACCATGCGATAAAGGCGTCAGGCTCTGCCGCGCGGGCACCGTCAATGATGGGCGCTATATCCTGCGTGCCCAGCGGGTAAGAGGTCTGATACACAATCTCGAAGCCGTTTTCTTCCAGAACAGCGCGCGAAATTCCGGCCATCTCAATGCCGAAGGCATCGGCCACATTCACCAGCGCGACGCGGCTGCCGATTTCACCAGATTCGCGCAGATCGACCAGCACCTGCGCCGTGTCCTCGGCCATCACACCTGTCCGGCCCAGAACGAAGAACATGCCGGGAAATTGTGCCGACAGCTCTGGCTGCTGGTTGGTGACATTGGTGCCAGTGATCTGGGGGTAGCCCAACTGGCTGAAGATCGGCGCGGCGGCAAGGTTCAGCCCGGTCGAATAGGGCGCAACCATGAAATCGACGCGGTCTTGGGTGGCCATGCGTTGCGCGGCCTGAATGGCCTGCTGCGGGTTGGTTTGATCGTCATATTCGATCAATTCAATCAGCGCTGGCCCATCAGCAAGCTGAAGCCCCCCCGCCTCATTCGTCAGGTGCACCCATAGGCGCACTGCAGGCCAGTGGGTTACATCCGCCCCACCGGCAAGCGGTCCGGTCTTGGGCGCTGCAGCGCCAAGGCGGATTGTATCTTGCGCCTGAGCGGCGGTGATACCGGCGGCCAGTATAGCCGCGGTAGCCGCGCCCATCATCAGTGATCTACGTTTCATCTGTCTACTCCTCCCAAAAGCGTGCCGGATTTCCGGTCACACAGACAAACAGTTTCGGTTCTTGCCTGGCATTTACCTGCCTAATTATGGCCTCTCTCTTCTTGCAGGCAATTATATTGTTTCCTGCTTTGTTTAACTTCAGGGTTATTATGCCGCCAATCAGCCCCGGCCCATCATCGTGTTGGGCAGATACAGCGCAATCTCGGGGAACAGGATCAACAAGAACACACAAACCCCCATCGCCAGCCAGAATGGAATGATGCCACGATAGATCTTGGACAGGGGCACATGCTGCGCCACTCCTTTCACCACAAAGACATTCATCCCCACAGGCGGCGAAATCAGCCCCATTTCGACGACCACCACCATGACGATGCCGAACCAGATCGGATCGTAACCAAGTGCCAGAATGACGGGCAGAACGATGGGCACCGTCAGCACCAGCATGGCGAACCCTTCCATGAATGTGCCCAGAATGATGTAAAGCGCGATGATGATCAGCAAGATACCCAAAGCAGGGACCGCCAATTCGCCCACGGCCGCCGCCAGATTGACGGGGATACGCGTCAGCGCCAGAAAGGGGGCGAAGAAATGCGCGCCGATCAGGATGAAGAACACCATTGAGGTGGTTTTGATCGTGCTCAGCAGCGCTTCGAAAAAGCGCGAGATGGTCATGTTGCCGGACCACAGCGCGTGCAGAAAGGTTAGGAACGCCCCCACCGAGGCCGCTTCGGTGACTGTAAAGATACCGGTATAGATGCCACCAATCACGATGGTTACGATGAACAGAAGCGCCCCGGAATTGCCCAACACGCGGAACCGTTCGGCAAAGCTGGTTCTGGGACCAGCCGGGCCTGCGGCTGGGTTCAGCCGCGACACCAGCATGACAGTGGCGACGAAAAGCAGCGTCAGCAACAGCCCGGGCAGGAAGCCTGCCAGAAACAGGCGGCCCACGGATTGTTCGGTCAGCAAGGCATAGACAATCAGCACCGTCGAAGGCGGGATCAAAATGCCCAGCGTCCCGCCCGCGGCGATTGCGCCGGTGGCAAGGCCGGAATCGTATTTGTAACGTTCCATCTCGGGCAGGGCGACCTTGCCCATTGTTGCGGCTGCCGCGATCGAGGACCCGGACAAGGCTGCAAACCCCGCGCAGGAAATGATTGTGGCTGAGGCAAGCCCCCCGCGCCGATGCCCGACCCAGCTATAGGCCGTGCGATACAACCCCTGTCCCATGCCCGAGACGGTGGCAAAAGCGCCCATCAGGATAAACAGGGGAACAACACTCAGGCTGAATACAGCCGAATAGCTATAGGGAAATGACCCCATGACATTCAACGCGGCCGTCGGTGAATTCAGAATGGCAATACCGCCCGCGCCCACAGCCATCATTGCAAGGCCAATGGGAACGCGCAAGGCGAGCAGGGCAAACAGCGCCAGAAAGCCGACCAGACCGGCCATGAGTGGTGTCATTGTATTTCCTGTCTTTCAGCGCTGGAGGGGAACAGCGTCTTGAGACCTTCGAGCGCCAGAACAAGGGCAAACAGCCCAAGTGAAATGGCAACGGCAAACTGAAACGGATGCTTGGGGATACGCATCATGTTTGTGACATCGGACCAGCGCAAGCTGCCTGCAGCATATAGCCATGCACGCCATGCGACATAGGCAAGGAACGCGGCACCAACCAGATGCACTAGGGCTGTCAGCCAGCGAAACACCGGCTGATCCAGCCAGCGGCCCAGCAGGTCAACGGTTACATGCCCGCGGGTGATCGCGGTATAGGGAAACCCAAGCGCCACGATCAACGACATCGCCAGTTCGGTCAATTCATAGCCGCCCCGAAAGGGGCGGCCAAAGAAGTAGCGCATGGTAATCTCGTAGATAACCAGCAACATCAACCCGGCCAGCACCAGACCACCGCCATAGGCGATGAAGCGCAAAAGGCGTTCAAACCAACGTTCGATCTGTGCCAGCATGGGCCTCTACTCAGTCCAGTGTGATGCCGGCAACGGCAAGAAGGGCGCGGCCATCAATGCCTTGCGCTTCCATCTCGGCGGCCCATTCGGCATAGATCGGTGACAGCGCTTCGAGCACGCGTGCCTGCTCCTCTTCCGAGAATTCGATCACTTCCTTGCTGGAGTCGTTGCGCACGAATTCAACGCTTTCATCCGCGCGGGCCAGATAGGCTTCGGTGGCGCGGCGGCTTAGCTCGATCCCGGTCAGGTCATCAAGGATCGCCTGATGTTCTTCCGACAGGTTGTTATAGCTGCCCTCATTCATTACCACGGTAAATTGCGAGCGGCCAAAGATCGGTCCGGTCAGCGTGTAGTAATTCGCCACCTCATGCATCCGGAAATCGAGGATCGTGGTGAATGGCACCATTGCCCCGTCGATGACGCCACGCTCAAGCTGGGGGTAAAGTTCGGTGATCGGCATCGCGACCGGAGTGCCGCCCAAAGCCTCGATCTGGCCCGCCTGTGCCGCTGATGGCGAGCGCAAGATCATGCCCTCGATATCTTCCATCGCACGGATCGGCCGTTCACGGGTGTAGATGCCCGCATCATCCGCTGCCCAGAGCGCCAGAACCTTCAGTCCGTCGAATTCAGGGTCCAGATACCCGTTCTCCAGCAACTCCCACATCAGAGTGGTCGAGGCCACGCCATCTTCCGACAGGCCCGGAAGTTCGATCATCTGTGTGCGTGGAAATTGTGGCGAGGTGTAGCCGGGCAGGCTGAACACCATATCCACGGTGCCTTCCTGCGCCTGCCGGATCAGTTGCGGCGCACCGCCACCCAACTGCATGGACGGATAAAGGGTGAGGGTCAGTTCTCCACCAGATCTTTCTTCGATCTCTGCGGCCAAAGGCTCCAGAATATTAGTGTAAATGATGTGGCTGGGCCCAACAAAGGTGTGCAGGCGCAATTCGGTTTGTGCGCTGGCAAACGATGCGCCGAACATCCCCACTGCGATTGCTGTCGCTGCGCTTGTGGCCCTCAGGGCTGCTGTTGTCTTGCGTGAAAGTTCCATTGTCTTCCTCCCGGTTATATCTGTCTCAAGAAGTGTGCGGCAGGTGTGCCTGCTTTTCCCCGAAGCAAGCCCGCGCATCTCGCTGCCGTACGAATACGTTTCTACCCGGCCTGTGCGCGCAGGATACGATGCGTTTGCCCATGCTTTCAATTATATTTTTGTCCATTTTTCTGAACCTCAGGGTTAATTCGAGCGGCTGACTTGCGTATTCTGACGGTGGCAACTGCGATGCCGTTGTTTCGGGGCGTTATTATATCAGCATTTT
>NZ_SORN01000005.1:91832-245708 GCF_004366635.1 Roseinatronobacter bogoriensis DSM 18756
TTTTCTGAACCTCAGGGTTAATTCGAGCGGCTGACTTGCGTATTCTGACGGTGGCAACTGCGATGCCGTTGTTTCGGGGCGTTATTATATCAGCATTCTTTGCATTAGAGTCTTTGGCCTAGCCAATCTCTCCATATGACTGCCGCCCAAGTTCCTCCTGTCCTGTTCTACAGATTTTGGATGGCATTTGTGAAATTGGAAAAGCTGCGCGCGGATAAGTTTTCCGTACATTGCGTTTCAGAGTGCAGGCTTGGGTTCGATAGGTTGCAAGCTTCCTGAGCGACTATTTCCAGAAAGTCAGAATGCAGCCGACCGGGCATATTGCCCTGTAATTCCGTCAAACCGATCTCACGCTCAGCCGCTTGCAACGCGATATTCAACGGCACGATCAAGCCTTGTTCAATCTCATAACTGATTTGATTGGGCGACATCAGTGCCAATGCGTCCGATGCCAGCAATACGCCGCGCAAGACGACCAGTGATCCTGTTTCGACGTGGCCAAGCTGCCCAGATGCAAGCCCGTGGCGCTGTGCCAGCAATTCGAAAGCGCGGCGGGCCGGTGCGTCGCGTCGCGGCAAGATCCACGGAAATTCAGCAAGTTGTTCGCCGGTCACCTTTTGCCCCGCCAATGGATGGCCCGCGCGGGCAACCACGCGCAAACTATCCGTGAACAGGCGGGATTCGCTCAGGTCTTGTTCGGTGGCGTCCTCTCGCAGGGCGCCGACAATCACGTCACATGCCCCAAGCCGCAAGCGTTGCAGCAAAAACTCGTACGATCCATCCAGCACTTCCAGCGTTGCCGCAGGATATTTCTTCAGCAACCGCACAATGGCACGCGGCACGATCTGTGTCCGTGCCAGCGGCAAGGCCCCGATGACCAATCGACTGTCGAATACGCCCCGCCTTTCGCGCAACTCTGCATGTGCGAGGTCGATCTCCCGCAGTGCTAGGCTGGCGCGGGTTGCGACAATAGTGCCCGCAGCACTCAGGACACGATTACGTTGGCCGCCCTCAAGCACGGGTTGGCCAATAATCCGCTCAACCTCTTTGGTGGCGCGCCGGACCGAGGCTTCGGTCTGTCCAACCGATTGCGCAGTCGCCGCGAAACTGCCGGTCAAGGCAAACTGGGCCATGACCCGCAATTGCGTGATGCTGGCGTAACGTTCCAGCAGATCAGCGCTGACCTGCCGCGCACGTCCGCGCGGGCAAAGCGAAGGGTCTTGCAAATGCATCAGCGCACGTCGTGCACGCTGCGTCACGATCATGCCTTCTTCGGTCGCGACAGCGGAATTTCCCACCCGTTCCAGCAGTGGCGCACGAAAAATGCGCGTCAGTTTTGCGATGGCCTGAGAGGCGGCGGGCTGCGAGATATTCACCTCTTGCGCCGCGCGCGTCAGTGATCCTTCCCTGACAGCGATTTCCAGCAAGCGCAGATGGCGCATATTTGGCCAGTCGGGCAGAGGAGGGCGCAGAGTTTCGGGCATAGCGGGCTGACCTGTGCTGCAAATGCTACTGAGCGGCGACATATCCGCGATTGTGTTGCGCGGACAGTATTCGGATGCGGCGCGCGGCATTCAAACGCTGCAAAGGTAATAAGTAAACTGTATCACATAGCTGGCTTGCGGGCAATGACGCTCTGTTAGATACTGAAATAATTAGAAAAATATAGAAGCAAGGTCATTCGACTGGCATTTTCGCAGGAAGAGAGCGCTCTTGAAACTTCGGGCGGTCTCGGCAACCGTGTGCGCAGGGATGAGAAGGACAAGAGACAGCCGTGAGCATTTTGCTGGCCATATTGGCAATTCTACTGGGCGGGGTGATGAAAGGCGCGATCGGGGCAGGGGTTCCGGTGATCGCGGCACCAGCGCTGACAATGCTGTTCAATGTGCAGACCGCTGTCGCAATTCTGGTCGTGCCCAATCTGCTAAGCAATGTCTGGCAGGCATGGCATTTCCGCAACGAGGCGATGCCGCGCCGATTTCTGATCCTGTTTGCAGGGGGCGGGATGCTGGGGGTCGCTGTTGGCACATTCTTGTTGGCTGTATTGCCGCAGGAAACACTGTCGCTGATGGTGGCATGTGCTGTGCTTGCCTATATCACGCTGCGCCTTGCGCGTCCGGGCTGGACGCTTGCGCGCGATACCGCGAACCGGCTGTGTGGCGCGGCGGGCATTGCCGGGGGGTTCCTGCAGGGGGCCACAGGCATTTCTGCGCCGGCCTCGATCACGTTCTTGAACGCGATGAAACTGCCGAGAGAGGCATTTATCGGCACGATCTCGATTTTCTTTGTGTCAATGACGGCAATGCAGATTCCGGCCTTGTGGAGCGTTGGTCTGTTAAGCCTAGAAATGCTGGCCTATGGGTTCGGGGCGCTGGGGTTGGTGTTTCTGTCCATGCCCTTGGGCAACTGGCTTGGTAAACGTGCCTCTTCCAAGGTGTTTGACATGGTGATGCTGGTCACACTTGGGGCGATTGCGCTCAAGATCCTGTTCGAAGCGATTTTCTAGCGGGGGGCAGGCAGCATGGTGTTGGTTCAGACATTGCTGCCAATTTTCGCAGTGATCGGCATTGGCTGGCTGGCCGTGCGCTCTGGCTATCTGGATAAAGGGGCGGTAGCGCCAGCAGGGCAGATCGTGATGCGGATTGCGCTGCCTGCGATGATCTTTCTAGCGCTTGCGACCACCCCAACAGAACAGGCATTCGATGTGGCATTTCTGCTGGTCTATTGCGCCGCTTCACTTGCGGTGATGGGGGTCTGCTATGGCGTGGCGCAGCTTGCCTTTGGCATGTCAAAACCTGAAGCAGCCGCCATCGGTCTGGGGGTGTCGATGGCCAATAGCGCGTTCATGGGCTTTCCAATCGGACAGGCCATTCTAGGGTCAGAGGCGGCAATCCGGGTGTTTGCGCATGTGCTGATTGTCGAGAACCTGGTGATCTTGCCTTTGGCGCTTTTTCTGCTGGCTGTTGCAGATCGTAACGCCGCACATCGTCCGCGCGTGTTGCGCGACATGCTGCGCAATCCGCTGATGATCGCGCTTGTGGCGGGCGGGACTGTGTCGGCCATTGGGGTCGGGCTGCCAGCACCTGCAACCGCGGTGCTGGAATTGTTGGGCCGCCTTTCAGCCCCGCTCGCCCTGCTGGTGATTGGCGGGATGCTGGCCAGCCTGCCGGTTTCGGGACGTCTGCGCGCAGTGGGGCTGATCGTCGGGGGCAAGCTGCTGCTTCATCCGCTGCTGGTGGGGCTGGGGGTGGTTCTGGTGCCCGGCGTGTCGCCAGCAATGGCGCTGGGCGGTATGCTGTTTGCGGCGATGCCAATGATCACGATCTTTCCGCTGCTCTCTGCGCGGGTCGGGCAGGGGCAATTGGCAGCTTTCGGGCTGTTGATCGCGACCTCTGCGAGTTTCTTCACGCTGCCCGTTGTTATTCATTATCTGGGGCTGGCTTAGCCCTGACGCATATAGGAGACGCCGCATGACTGATGTTACGCTCAGCGCAGGGGCCGCGCTTCTGGCACGGCTGAAAACTGTCGGGGTGGATTATATCTTTGCCAATTCCGGCACCGATTTTCCGCCCATAATCGAAGGGTTGGCCGAGGCTGCGGCCAAGGACATTGCGCTGCCCCGTGCCCTGACCATCCCGCATGAACACGCCGCAATGGGCATGGCGCATGGCTATTATCTGGCCTCGGGTCGGGCGCAGGCGGTGATTGCGCATACCAATGTGGGGCTGGCCAATTGTGCCATTGGCGCGCTGAATGCCCATGTCGAGCATGTGCCGATCCTGCTGTTTTCGGGTCGCACACCCACCGTCGAGAAGGGTCGTTTCGGCGCGCGCACTGTGCCGATTGGCTGGGGGCAGGAAATGCGCGACCAGACCTCGTTGGTGCGCGAGGCGTCGAAATGGGATTACGAGTTGCGCTTTCCCGAACAGGTGACGGAGCTGGTGGACCGCGCCCATGCGATCGCGTCTTCCAGCCCACGCGGGCCGGTCTATGTGTCGCTGCCGCGCGAAGTGCTGTGCGAGCCGTGCCCGGCAGAGTTTCTGGACACATCGCCCAGCATGACCGCGCATGGTCTTCATGCCTCACCCGGCGATCTGGCAGGGCTGGCCGCGCGGATCGCCCGTGCAAAATTGCCGGTGATCTTTGCCCAGCATGGTGCGGGCAGCGCAGAAGGGTTTGCCGCATTGGCGCGGATGACAGAGGCTTGGGGGATTCCAGTCTGCCAGTATTGGGCGGGCCAACTGGCACTGGCAACCGATCACCCGATGTGCACAAGCTGGGACCCTGCGCCACTGCTGGCCGAAGCCGATCTTGTCATCTGCCTTGGTGTGCTGGCCCCCTGGATGCCGGATGCCCACACCCCGCAACCGGATGCCTTCGTTGTCCAGCTTGGCCCCAACCCTTTGTCCATCCGCACGCCGATCAGGAATTTTCGCGCGGATATGGCCATCGCTGCCGATACCGGTCCCGCCTTGGTGGCGCTTGAGCAGGCTTTGTCCGAACATAAACCGGATGCGGCAGTCCGCGCGCGGTTTGAGCGTGTCGCTGCACGCAACCAGCAGGACCGCGCACAGGCCCTTGCGGCTGCTGCCCCTGATGACGCCCCCGGCATGACCAAGGCGCAGATCGCGCGGGCGCTGTCCGATGCGCTTGAGGGGGACCATGCAACAGTCTTGTCAGAACTGGGCTGTCCGATGCCGCCCATGCGCCTGACCCACCATCAGGCATGGTATCAGGAACCCCATGCCGGCGGGCTGGGCTGGTCCTTGCCGGCTGCAATGGGAATGCAGCTTGCTGATCCAGACCGGCTGATCGTGGCGACGATGGGGGATGGCACCTATATGTTCGCGAATCCTGTGGTTTGTCACCAGATCGCCGAGGCGTTGGAACTTCCCATCCTGATCATTGTGCTGAACAATGCCGAGTGGGGCGCAGTGCGCCAGTCGGTGTTGGGGCTATACCCCGAAGGCCATGCCGCGCGCGCCAATCAGGTGCCATTGACGGGCCTGCAACCCAGCCCTGATTTCACCCTTGTTGCACGCGCGTCGCGCGCGCTGGCCTTCCGGGCAGAGAGCCGTGCAGAATTTACCGAGAAGCTGGATCAGGCGCTTGCGCATGTGCGCGCACGCAAAGGGGCCGCATTGATTGATGTAAGCACCCGTCCCTGAAAGAGGCGCCTGCAAGCCGTGCATAGCGAAGTTTGCACGGTTTGCAGGCGTTGAAAAAAATATGCTGTGAACGTGTTGCTGCGCGCTTACGTTTTGCTTAGCGGGTCGATACGCTCCGCACGGAAGCTGTCGGCCAGCCGTGTCAGGGTGATGTCGCGCACCACGCCGCCTTTGGCAAAGGGGTCACCTTCGGCAAAGGCGCGGGCCTGTGCTTCGCTTTCCGCCTGGAGGATGCCGAAATTCCCGATGCCTGCGCCGGTTTCATCCCACAGCGCGGACCCGGTCAGCACCACAGCCAGCCCATTGCCGCCAGAGGCAACCCAGTCACGATGTTCCGGGCGCAACTTGTCGCGCAAAGCGCCGATTTCCGGCCCGTCATTGTGGTGGCAGATCATGAGAAAGAACATCAGCGCATATTCTCCAGCAGGACCATACCCGCGCCCGTCATCGAGGCCGGGGCGAAGTAGTGCTGGTGCAGGGTGCGGACATCCGCGTCCATGCAGCCGCGCATGACCAGCCACATGATCAGTTCTGCCCCCTCGGACCCGAATTCCTCGACATAATCCTCGCGGCTCATGGCGCGGTAGCGTGCCGGGTCGGCCCCGATTTTCGCAATCCATTCCCGGTCTGCCTGGGGGTTAATAAATCCGGCCCGCGCGCCTTGTAGCTGATGCGACAACCCGCCCGTACCCATGACAAGGATCTTTTCATCCGTGGGGTAGCTTGCGATTGCCTCTCGCAGCAGGCGGCCCAGGTCCCACATGCGCTGTGGGGTCGGGATCGGGTACTGGATCGTGTTCACCAAGATGGGTACGACCTTGACGGGCCAAGCGTCTGGGCGACCAAAGACAAGCTCCATCGGCACCTGCATTCCGTGGTCCACGTCCAGTTCGCGGCAGATCAGCGGGTCGAAATGCCCTTCGACCATGCGATCGGCCAGATGCCACGCGAAATCTGCAGCGCCGATGAAATTCGGGACCGGCCGCGGCCCCCATCCTTCGTCAGCGGGGCGGTATTCGTCGGCCACCCCCAGTGCCAGCGTTGGCACGCGATCCAGAAAGAAGGAATTGCCATGATCGTTGAAGATAACAACTGCGATATCGGGTTTGTGGCCTGCGACCCAGTCTTGCGCGGGGACGTAGCCATCAAAAAACGGTTTCCATTCGTCACTGTCGCGCAAACCCTTGTCTAGCGCCGCAGCGATTGAAGGGACATGACTGGTGCCCAGCCCTGCAAGTAGTTCAGCCATTGGTCACTTTCCCCAGCCGTGTGTCCAGAAATTCCTGCAAATCCATACCCGCCTGCGCCGCACCAATTTCACGAATGGGCGTCGGGTCAACTGCCGAAATCTTGAGGATATAGAACAGGTTGCCGCCAAGGCGGACCATTTCTGCCCAATCGCGGGCCTTGACGGCAGCGCGTTGGTCAGGTGTTAGCGCAAAGCGGTCCAGATAGGCGTCTTCATCCGCCAGAAAGGCCGCGCGGCCCTCTGGGCTGGACAGGCCCATTGCCATCTTGTTCAGCGCATAGCCCGCATTGGCGCGGGGGCGGTCAAACAGGGGGGTATCGGGAATGCGGTCAGGCGATGTCATACATGTCTCTCCTGTCTGGCGGGAATGATTTCGGCAACCCATCCCGCCAAAAGCTGCGCCACGCGCGCAGGCTGTTCAACGGGCGCGAAATGGCCTGCCTCTTCGATGATTTCCAACCGCGCCTGTGGGCAGAGGCGGGCAATCTCTTCATGTGGGCCGATGGGCGACCAGATATCTTGCCTGCCTGTTATCAGCAGCAATGGGCCTTTGTAGGCGGGCATGGACTGGCTTGCATCCGGGCGCGCAATGAGCGCGCGGATCTGGCGTTCGTGTATGTCGGGGGTCATGCGCTGCACCATGGCGCGCAGACCGTTCATGACCTGCGGGTCAGGTTTGATGCCATCTGCCATCATGCCGGGAAGCCATTTTTCGGCCAGCCCCGCCATGCCTTCGCTATGGCCAAATGCAATCATTGCTTCGCGCTTGGGCAACTCGCCCTCTTTCAGCGGGGCCATCCCGGTATTCAGCAATGCCATGCCACGCAAGCGCGCGGGCGCAATGCGTGCCATCTCCATAGCCACGCGCCCGCCCATGGAATGGCCGATCACCACAAGATCGCCAGTATGGCGGGCCAGCAGGTCTTCGGCCATCGCTGTTATGCTTGGCTGATGCGTGACATCTGCGACAGCGACATCATACCCGTCCAGCGCGGCAAGGGTGGCCTGCCAGACATGCGCATCACAGACCAGGCCGGGGATCAGCAGAATCCGGGTCATACTCTGTTCCTTTTGGCAAAAGGGCCGGGGCGCAGGTGCCCCGGCCCGATCTGGGCTTAGCTGCCCTTGGTCCGCCAGCTATCGGCGTAGTTTTCGCGTGCCTCAGCGGCATAAGGCGTTTCGGCCACACGTACCCGGATTTCGGTTTGCTTATGTGCTTCTGTCGAGGTCTTGCCAGTTGTCTCCGGCTCTCCCCATTTCAGGGTCAGCACATCATTGACCTGCACCGACTGGTCCACAACACCAAGGCTCAGGACACAGCGTTCATTGAAGCTGTAGCCGTTGAACATGGACATGCCGACCATCTTGTCGCCCTGCATCACCATATCCGCGCTGGAAGAGGCGTAGTTGGGCTGTGGGAAGTCGATCCACTTATAGGGTGTGCCTTGCTCGAATGCCGAGGCGATGACTTTCAGCACATCGTCGCGGTTCCACTCGAAGGTGACCTTCTTGCGGTTCGTGGGCGCGTCCTTCATCTTGGTGAGCGCCTCTTTGCCGATGAAGTCGTCCTTCTTCCAACCGATGTAGAAGCCATAGCCCAGTTCGAACGGGTTGACGTAATAGTCTTCGATGTTGTCCGACACAAAGCTGCCGCCAATCGCGCCCGAGGCTTCATAGCTGTCCGCGCCCAGCCAGTCGCGGTAATCGGCCAGCATGCCGCCGCCAGTATAGATGCCGGGCAGCGGCGATGGAATCCAGCCCGATTCCAGCGTGTTGGTGGAATAGGCGCGGCTGCCGCATTGCACCAGATCGACGCCTGCATCGCGCGCAGCTTGCAGGATGGTCGAGTGGATATAGTCCTTGTCCTTGTACGGACCCCAGATTTCCAGCCCCGGCGCACCCGACATGCCGTGGCGCAGCGCTTGCACCCGCTTCGAGCCGACATTGATCCAGTCGACATGGAAGAACTTGATATCCGGCACTGGCCCGCCATTCATCTTTTCAAAGATTTTTGGCGCATCCGGTCCCTGAATCTGGAAGCGGTAATGTTCGCGCAGCACGCGTTCACCTTCAGGGCGCGAGGGCGATCGCGGGTCATAGCGCAGGCGCACATTCCAATTGCCGTAAGCGGCGGCAAACATCAGCCAGTTCGAGGTCGGCGCGCGGCCAACAAGGATGTATTTGTCTTCGCGTTCGCGGAAGATGATGTGATCGCCGATTACATGGCCATTGGGCGTGACGGGCACGTAGTGCTTGGCGCGGTTCAACTCGAAATTCGAGAAGCTGTTGATGCCGTGATGGCTGAGGAATTCTGTCGCCTGAGGGCCTTCGACAATCACCTCATCCATATGGTGCGACTGGTCGAACAGCACAGCGGTCTTGCGCCATGCTTCCTGCTCGGCGCGCCAGTTCGAAAATTCGGGCGCAACGACCGGGTAGACATACATGCCGATTTTGGAGTTGCGCAGCATTTGCACCGGATTACCGGCGGCTGCCATTGCAGTGGTCAGGCTCTGTGTCATATCGACTCCCCCCTTAGATGTCATAATGTATACATCGAATACGCGAGCCTGCGGGGTAAATCAAGAAATAACTCTCAATTCAGATAATAATGTATACATGAAAGGGTTAGTCCGTCAGCAAGGCCAGACTTGCTACGCCTTCACGCAAGACCCCTTCATGCGACAGCAAAAACTCCACATTGCGGCGCGCGGCGCGGGCGTGTTCGCGGGCCAATGCCTCCGCGCGCCCGCTTTCGCGCCCGGCAATCGCTTCGAGGATTGCGACATGCTGGGCCTGTGCAGAGATCAACGTGCGTTGCAGGGTCTCAATCCTGTCATGGTCCTCAAGGAAGGCCGAGGGGGAGGCGAAGGGCAGGGCGGTAATGCGCGCCAATTCGCGCTGAAGTGTGGCGCTTTGCGCCATTCGGGCAAGTTGATTGTGGAATGCGGTGTTCAGGCTGGAATAAGATTCCATATCAATGGCTTGATCTGCCAAAACCCGGTCGATTTCGCGCAGAATGGACTGCGCTTTTGCCAAGTCTTCCGGGCTGGCGCCGCGTTCTGCGGCATAGCGGGCGGCTGTCCCCTCCAGCACGCCGCGCAGGTCGATCGTATCCACCACATCGGCAAGTGCAAAGCTTCGTACGACGAAGCCGCCACCTCTGCCCCGTTCCAGCAACCCCTCTTCGGCAAGGCGCGAGAGGGCGGCGCGAATGGGGGTGCGCGAAATCGCCAGCTCTTCAGCCAGCGCGACCTCGTATAGCCGGGTGCCGCCCGTAATCGTGCCGCTCAGAATGCGTTGGCGCAAGCCAAGCAACGCCTTTTGTGTTTGTGTCAGCGATTCATGTGCCATGTCTACCTGCCGAAAAATGTATACAGGCAAATCTAGGCCAATTCCGCAAGCATGTATACACTGGCTGCGCCATGCCTGTTGAACACCCTAGGCAGGCGTGATTTTTCCGGTTCAAGGAAAACGCGTTGCGCTGTCACGATCGGGGCGGTTGCGATAATCTCGCTTCAGGTGGGGGCGCTGTCGCGTGCCCCTGTCACCATGCGCCGGACGCTTTCGATTGCGGCTGTCGTTCCATCGACCAGCGGCAAGCTGACATGGGGGGCAAAACCCCGCGCCAGACCTGCCAGAGGCCCCCCACCAAGAACGATGCTGTCAATGCCACCTGTCTTTGCGCGTTGCTGGCACAAGCGTAGCAAGGGCTCTGCCAACTCTGTGTGAATGGCGCCGGGGTCTGTCCAGATGCTGTCTTGCAGTACGGTTACATCCGCCAGATGATCAAGCAGCCCGTAATGCGCAACAATCGCGCGCAGCGATCCCTGCACGCTGGGACTGAACGACACGATGGAAAAGCGCGGGCCGTGTTCCAGCGCACGCGTTAAAGCGGCCTGCGCAATTCCGATTACCGGTTTGCCTGTTTGCGCGCGCACCTGATCCAGCCCTGTATCGCCGAAAGATGCCAGCACGATAGCGTCCATGCCGTGGTGGTTTTGCTCTACCGCGGCCAGCACTCCTTGCATCGCAAGCGCGCTGTCCTCAGGGGTTACAATCAACTCCGGGCCGAATGCGGCAGGCACGGTTTGCACCACCTCTCCCGGTTGGGCTGCCGCTTGCGCGGCCAGATCTATTCGCCTGGTCACCCCAAGCGAGGTGTTTGGGTTCACAACTAGGATGCGCATGTTACGAGAGTATCACCGAAGGAAGCCACAGGGAAATTGCAGGAAACACATTGATCAGCGCGAGCGCTATAAGCATGGCTCCGATGAACCACATCATGGACGGGATGATCTGCGCCAAAGAGATGCGGGCAATCGCGCATGTAATCAGCACGACCGAGGCGACAGGCGGCGTTTGCTGCCCGATCCCCAGATTGATCGTGACAATCAGGCCAAAATGCACCCGGTCGATGCCCAACTGATCAGCCAGCGGCAAGAAGATCGGAACCAGCATCAGAATGGCAGGTGTGCCGTGCACGATTGTTCCGGCCAACAGGAAAAACACATTGATTGCCAGCAGCACGACCCAGTAATTCTCGGATATTCCAAGGATCGCGTTGGCAATTTCTTGCGGGATGCGCTGGTTGGTCAGATACCATCCCAAGAGTGTCGATGTGGCGACGATGAACATCAGCATGGCGCTGCGTTTGCCTGCGATGCGCAGCGTATCCAGAAACACCCGCCATGTGACCGTGCGGTATAGAAACGCAGCCATAACAATGGACCAGAGTGCGGCCACAGCGCCCGCTTCGGTCGCGGTAAAGACGCCGCCCAGAATGCCGACAAGGATAAGGATCGGTAATGTCAGCGGAAGTGCGGCATCCTTGCCGGTTGAGGCAACACGCGCCCATGAAAACGCGCCCTCGGTCGGATAGCCGCGTTTTACGGAAATCAGATAGGCGGTCATGATCAGCAGGAAACAGACCAGAAAGCCCGGCAGGATGCCCGCTGCAAAAAGCTGCGCGATCGAGGCATTGGCCACATAGGCATAAAGGATCAAGTTCAGGCTGGGCGGAACAATAATCGCCATCGTCGCCGAGGTGGATGTGACAGCAGCGGCAAAAGCCGCCGGATAGCCGCGCTTTTTCATCTGCGGGATCATGACTGACCCGATCGCCGCAGCATCTGATGTTGCCGTGCCAGAGATTTCCGAGAAGAACAGCGATGTCAGGATATTCACATGCGCCAGCCCGCCGCGAATATGCCCGACAAGGGAAGAGGCGAAGGCAATCAGCTTTTCAGCAATCTTGCCCTGGTTCATGATTTCGCCTGCGATCATGAATAACAGTGCTGCGACCAGCAGGTAGTTATTCGCGCCGCCAAAGGGGATTAGCCCGATGATCTGGGGCACAACGGCCGGGTCCAGAATGATCATGACCGAGGCTGTCACCCCAAGCACAAAAGCAATCGGCATGCCCATCATCAACAGGCCGATCAGAAGGATTAGAATGATATAGCCAGGGTCCAGAAACATCAGCCGTCACTTTGCGTCATAAGGTCATCGGGTTTGATCCGATCCATCATCAGGCCCACAAACCGGACCAGACAGATCAGCACGATCAGTGCACCGCCCAGCGGCATGGCGCCGCGAAACAGAACCACCGGAAGATCGACGGAAATAAGCTGCCGCGCGCCAAAGCTGAGCACCGCCTTGCCGCCATACCAGGCCAGCAAGCCACCCAGCCAGGCCATCATCAGCAGGTTCAGCCCCATGATGACCCTTTGCACAATCTCGGGCAGACTGCGCACAACACTGTCAAAGCCCAGGTGTTCATTGGTGCGCGTCAGATAGGCCGCCCCGATAAAGGTCAGCGCGGCCAGCATATGTGCGGGCAATTCTTCCCCCCAAGAGACGGAAGAATTCAGGATGAAGCGCGAATAGACCGCGTAATTCAGCAAGACCAGAAGCGCCCCGGCCATGAAGATGACGAAGGCGTCCAGCACCCATAGCAACGCAGCGTCCAGACGCTGAACGATTTTTTCAATCATCTCCATGACCACGACCCATCACTCGATGCCAAGTGCGCTGAGTGTCGCCGCAACCATGTCTGCGCCAGCGACATCCACGAAAGTCGGGCTTTCGTACAGGGGTTGTGCAGCGGCCTGAAATGCAGCGAAATCGACTTCGTTTATGGCGATCTTGTCTGCAAGATCGGCCACGACCGAGGCATCGGTTTCATCGCCCCACTCAAATGTCCATGAGGCCATATCAGCGGCGATTTCCAGCAGTTGATCGCGTGTCTCTTCATCGAGGCTGGCAAGGAAAGGCTCACCAAACAACAGGAAAGTGGGCAGATAGACGTGGTTCGACATCGACATATAGCCCTGCACTTCATACAGGCGCGCCGAGTCTGTGATCTGTGCGGGGTTTTCCTGACCATCAACAACGCCTTGATCCAGTGCAGAATAGACTTCGCCAAAAGAAAGCGGCGTTGCATTGGCGCCCAGCGTGTTGAACATCTCGACCCGTTGGCGGCTGGTGGGGGTCCGGATTTTCAGCCCCGCCAGATCATCTGGCGTCACAATCGGGCGCACGGAATTTGTGATTACCCGAAAGCCGTTATCCCAAAGTGCGGCCAGACGCATACCATTGCCCGCAAACCCTTCGGCCAGCATTTCGCCTGCGGGGCTGGCGGCAAAGGTCTGCACGGCAGCGCGGTCGGCAAACAGATAGGGTAGGTCAAAGATTGCCGCGCGCGGGTTGATCTGTACCACGGCAGAAGCGGACAGGGAGGCGTGATGCGTCCCAAAGCCAAGCCCTTGGAGCACGTCTTCTTCTGACCCCAGCGTGTTGCCCATGAATATCTGCACGTCGATCTTGTCCGCCATCGCCGCTTCGACACGTTGCGCGTATTCAGTCAGGAACACATGCGCGAAGGAGCCATCGGGCAGGGAGGAGTTGATTTGCAGGACTGTCGGGTTGGCAAATGCCGTGAAGGGCAGTGACACGGCAACGGCAGAGGCAAGCAGCACGGTGCGAATGGTCATGGCGGGGTTCCTTTATCTGGTTTCAAGTTACATGTCGGACATCTTGTTCACGGTAAAATTTTTGCACAGCTTATCCGTTTCTGAAAAACAGTTTTCTTGAGCATTTGCGTGAAAACTCTTTTTTCACGGCATCTCGTCTTGTTTGCGCGCAATTCGCATAATTTTTGGCCAGTTTTGAATCGCCACCAGCCCTGTCGCGAGCGACTCAGCCCGGCATTGCAAGGGGCAGGGCCTGCTGTATTCTATGGGCCAGCCCAAGAAGCATGGGTTCAGAGTATCGTTTTCCGATCAGTTGCAGCCCGACAGGCATTCCGTTGGAATCCAGCCCGATTGGAACGGACAGCGCCGGAAAGCCGGTCAGCGTGATCAGGTAGGTTTGTGCAAGCCAATCCACATAATTCGATAGCGGGCGCCCATTGATCTGGTCGGGATAATTGACCTCGACCGGAAACGGGGTGACGGGCACTGTCGGCGTGGCAATCAGATCGCAGGTTTCAAACTCTGCCAGCATGCGCAGCCAAGCTTGCTTCTGTTGCGACCGCGCCTGAGCGATTTGCCGTGACGTGACGTTCAGCCCCGCTTCGATATTGCCGCGTAAAGAAGGGTTCAGCTCTTCAAGCCGGTCAAGATAATCGGCATAATTGCACACCATCCACTGGCCGCGCAAAAGCTGATAGGCCGCGTTGCTGTCGGATAGCGACAGCGCGCTGTCTGTCATGGACAAACCCAGCCCGGCAACGGCCCCCAGCCCGTTTTCGCAGGTGCGTGCCACATCAGCGTCAATTCCAAGCCCCGCAATGTCGGGGGCATATGCAACCCGTAAACCGCGCGGGTCGAAGCGCGTCACGTAATCCGCCAGATCGGTCGGCGCAAACCCCCAATCGGGCGGCGTGGAAATGGGCGAAAGGTCATCAACCCCGGCAATTGCCCCAAGCATCAAGGCGACATCCTGCGCGCTGCGCGCCATCGGGCCGTTTACGCGCCCCACATCCCAAGGCTGTGCAACCGGATCACTGGCGACAAGCCCGGCCGTCGGGCGCAGACCGACAAGGCCGCAAAAGCTGGCAGGTATCCGCAAAGAGCCGCCGAAATCTGTCCCCTCTGCCAGCGGGATCATATGCGCGGCCAGTGCTGCCGCGCCGCCGCCTGTGGACCCGCCGACCGAGCGGGTTGTGTCCCAAGGGTTCACGGTCGCCCCGAAAAGCGCATTCTTGGTATTGGCCCCTGCGGCAAATTCCGGGGTGTTGGTCTTTCCCAAGACAATTGCGCCAGCCGCTTTCAATCTGCGCACGATGGCGGCGTCTTTTGCGGGAATATTATCTGCCAGCAAACGTGACCCGAAAGTCGTGCGGATGCCTGCCGTCTCGGTGACATCCTTGATCCCGACCGGCAAACCCGCAAGTTGCCCCCAGTCGTCTTGCGCTGTGTTATCCAGCGCCAGCGCCTGTTCCAGCGCTTGATCGGCGCATAGGGTGACAAAGGCGTTTATCTGCGGGTTACGCGCAGAAATCTGGTCCAGATGGGCCTGCATCACCTCCAGGCAGGACACCTCCCGCTGTCTGAGTGCGGCTTGAATCCGAGCCGCGCCGAGTGCAACAATTTCCATCACGTAACCTTTCCTGCGCCTGTTTCCTGAGCATCGAGTTCAAAAAACAAATTATCATGGATGTTTTATGTGAAAAAATAATTTCGCAAGTTGTCACGTGTCATGTCAGTTCATAACGTCACCTTGCGCTGAATATTTAGACGGTTCGCGCAAAAAGGAGGTGCTTATGGTCTTGTCAGGCCCCCGCCCGTCACAGGCTTTGTCTGCGCGCATGTTTGCTGAACTGGCGAAAGAAACGGCCGATTCCCCCGGTATCACGCGCGCCTCGTTCGGCGTGGGAGAGGCATTTGCACATTCTCTGGCGGCCGCTGTCGCGCAAGAACTGGGGCTGTCGGTCACCACGGATATTGCAGGCAATCAATACATGATCTGGCCGGGCAGGGACCGTGATGCGCCGCGCGTCTTTATCGGGTCGCATATGGATAGCGTGCGGCATGGCGGCAATTATGACGGCGCGGCAGGTGTTGTTGCCGGTCTGGCTGCGGTCGCCGATCTGCAAGCGGAAGGGTTTACGCCTGCGCAGGATATCGTCGTCATGGCGATCCGTGCAGAAGAGCTGGTCTGGTTCCCCACGCCATATTGCGGCAGCAGGATGGCCTTTGGCCTGCTCGACCCTTCGGAATATGATGCGGTGAAGCGTTCCGATACGGGCCGATCACTTGCGGAGCATATGCGTGAGGAAGGCTGTGATCCGGACGCCTTGAAAGCAGGCGCGCGCCCTTTGGACCCGGCCACCATCCGGCACTTTATTGAAGTGCATATCGAACAGGGCGTGACCTTGGATATGAAGGGCATACCAGTCGGGGTGGTCAATGGCATCCGTGGCAACCTGCGATACCGACATGCGCGCATAACAGGCAAATATGCCCATGCAGGCGCGCTTGCCCGTGAATATCGCCATGATGCGGTGCTGGCCGGGGCCGAATTTGTGCAGGTGCTGGAACACAAATGGGATGCGCTGACAGCCCAAGGTGACGATTTCGTGGCAACTGTGGGTGAATTCTGGACCGATCCTGACATGCATGGCATGACCAAGGTGCCGGGAAGCGTGAATTTCACGATGGACCTGCGCAGCCTGTCAAACGACGTGCTGATGCGCGTCGATGCCTATCTGCGCGACATGGCGCGAGAGATCGGAGAGCGTCGCCGTGTGGTTATTGACATCGGGGACTACACCAACGCCCCGCCCGCAGTTATCGACCCGGCTTTGGTCACCAGTTTTGAACGCGCTGCACGAAGGCTGGCAATCCCCACGCTGACCCTTCCATCCGGCGCGGGCCATGATTGCGCGACCTTTTCGTGGCAGGGCGTTTCGGCAGGGATGGTGTTTATCCGCAACCAGAATGGCAGCCATAACCCCGATGAGGCAATGGAGATGCCAGATTTCGACAAGGCCGTGCAGGTGCTGAGTGAAGCCTTGCGCGACATTGGCTGACACACGAAAGGACATCAGATGCCCGAGGATATTCGCGCAATTCGTATTCACCAAAACGGCGGGCCAGAGGTCTTGCAATGGGAAGGCACAACCCTTGCAGACCCCGCGCCGGATGAGGTGCAGTTGCGTCATCATGCAATCGGGCTGAATTTCCTTGAGGTGAATTTTCGCGCCGGATTCTACAAGACCGATATGCCCTATATTCCCGGCAATGAAGGGGCTGGGGTCATCACCGCGCTGGGCGATGCGGTGAAGGGGCTGAACATTGGCGACCGGGTCGCTTATGCGGGGCCGCTGGGGTCCTATTCCCAGATGCGCAATATCAAGGCAGACCAGTTGATCGCGCTGCCCGATGATGTGGATTACCAGACCGCCGCTGCCCTGATGTTCAAGGGGTTCACAGCGCGCTACCTGTTGAGAGATACATTTCCTGTCGGACCGGGGCATGTGGTTCTGTATCACGCCGCTGCGGGCGGGTTGGGACTGATTTTCTGTCAATGGGCGGCGGCACTTGGTGCGACGGTTATCGGAACAGTCGGATCAGATGCGAAAATCCCGCTGGCGCTGGCGCATGGGTGTCGGCATGTCATCAACTATCGCACACAGGATTTCTCAGCACGCATCCGCGAATTGACCGGGGGGCAGGGGGTTGATGTGGTTTATGACGCCGTTGGCAAGGATACCTTTGAAGGGTCATTGAACAGTCTGAAAACACGGGGCCTGTGGGTGTCATTCGGGCGCGCGTCCGGTCCGCCGCCAGCGGTGGAAATGTCAACGCTGGCTGCCAAGGGGTCGCTTTATGCGACGCGGCCAACCTTGTTTCACCACATTAACACCGCGCAACAACGCCGTGTCGCGGCGGCCGACATGTTCTCGGCGCTGCAATCAGGGGCGTTCAAGGTCGAGATCAATCAATCCTATCCGCTTCAGGATGCAGGAACCGCCCATGCGGATATAGAAGCGCGGGCAACGACCGGGGCCTCGATTCTGGTGCCTTAGGTTTCGATGGCTGGACGCCTGACGCGCTTCATAGCCCGCAAATGACGCCTGCTGGTGTTTGCAACCTGACACAGAATACCCCATGACTGATTGGAGGGCGTTGCAGTCTTTGACCAGCGCGTAGTCAAGGCCGAAGGCCGCCGCGCATCGCCGTGCCGTGGGGGCGGCCCGGCGATGCGCGGCTTTGCACCCCGCCTCGCTATGTCCGTAGAGTCCCGCATAGCCGCCTCTCGCAAAGACATCACATGTGGCGCGGGAAACATTCGTCAGGTGGCGAACACTAGACTTCATCCAGTGCGTTATGAATCGCCTCGATCATGCTCATCCGGCGACGACCGCTTGCGCCTGAAAGCTCTATCACGCGGGTTGCGATAATGTGGCACAATGTCAGAACGGCCGCATGGTTGAACAAGGGGCCAGGTGATGCGGTTTCACACATGAACCGCCAGGTCAGTGTCAGTTCCGGCAGGGCATTGCTGTCGTGAATATAGGCGATGCGCGCCCCTGTCTTGACCACCTGTTCAATCGCTTGCGGCAAGCCGCTGACGGAACGGCGCAAGCCAAAGGCGATCACGCAATCCTTGGATGTGATGGCCGACACCGCTTCACCAAGAGTTTCGCTGCCAGAGGGAATGACCGATATTTCAGGGATGACCTGAAACATCTGCAACCCAAGATATTGCGCGAAGGAGGCGCTGCGCCTTGTGCCCAGCAACCACACCCGACGGGCCGCGATGATCTGACGGGCCAGCGCGTCGATGTCCTGTTCCGTGATAAGATGAAAGGTCTGCTCTATATCAGATTGGGCCTGAAACACATGGGTTGCGATAAAATCCTTCTTTCCCGGGGTGCCGGGCGCAACGCGAAACAGGGACGCACCCGCCTGCTTGTTGTCGCGCACATGTTGGCGCGCCTCTTCGAAATTGGTGTAGCCGACCTTGCGAACAAAGCGCGTGACGGTCGCATTGGACACATTCGCAAGTCGTGCAAGTTCTGTCGCTGAATAGCTTGCCAGTTCTCCGGGGAAATTCAGCACCAGTTCGGCCAGCCGCTTTTCGCTGGGATGCAGGCTGGGCAATGCGTCCCTCACGCGTGTTGTGAATAACGGACTTTGTTTTTTCTGCATCGTTATGGCCCGTCTTTCTTCGTGACTGTCTTTTGGTGCAAGTGCCGTGTAATTGGGAGAATTCACGCAGGTTGATATGCTAAATCGAAGCCTTTCCCGGCTCAATGGCTGATTGCTTTTGCATTTCGGGGTGACAGCCCTGATCTTGTCAGAAAACTTGCCATATCGCGCGGCAAATGCACAAATGCGTGCATGCAGGGCATGAATGGACGATGACACAGGTATTGCAGACGGCATTTCCGCGACAACAAGGCGGC
The DNA here is from genome assembly GCF_004366635.1 of Roseinatronobacter bogoriensis DSM 18756. Taxonomy (GTDB): domain Bacteria; phylum Pseudomonadota; class Alphaproteobacteria; order Rhodobacterales; family Rhodobacteraceae; genus Roseinatronobacter; species Roseinatronobacter bogoriensis. The sequence continues at coordinate 110,668 of NZ_SORN01000005.1, forward strand.
GATACGCTGTTGGTGGGCGGCGCGATCGGGATCGGCATGACTGCCGAGGCCGCAGTGCGGGGAGGCGCGGATTTTTTGCTTGCGCTGAATGCAGGGCGTTACCGGGTCATGGGTGCGCCTTCGGTCTCTGCCATGTTGCCAATCGGGGATTCCAACAGTTTCACGGATAACTTCGCCCGGCGCGAGATTCTGGACCGTGTATCCGTCCCGGTGTTTTTTGGCGCGTCCTGTTTTGATCCGGCGAGAAGCCCAGAAGCCCTGGTCGCACAGGTCAGCGAAGCTGGCTATCACGGCATGGCAAACTTTCCGTCGGCGATTCATTTCGATGGTCGGTTCCGCCAGCTTCTGGAAGACGCAGGCATCGGCTTCGAACGCGAGGCGCAGATGCTGGCGCTGGCGCGCAAGGCGGGTTTAATAACTTTCGGCTATGCCAAGACCCGAACCGAGATCTCGCGCTTGGTTGATGCAGGTGCCAGCATGATCTGCCTGAATTTTGGCTGGAATGCAGGCGGGGTGCTCTCGGTTGCGCAAAGTTTTACGATTTCAGAGGCGGCGGATCGTGCCCGCAGGATTTTCGCCTCGATCCGCGCCCGCGCACCGGAAACCCTGTGCTTTTTCGAAGGCGGCCCGATCATCAGCCCGGACGATATGTTCCGTGTCTGTGCCGAAGCGCGCGCGGATGGGTATGTCGGCGGCTCGACACTCGACCGGGTGCCGCTGGAACACTCTGTAACAGAGCGGACATCTGCCTTCAAAGCGTTCGAATTTCTGAAACAGTCGGAAAGTGCGCAGTCGCGCGCATTGTCGCGAGTGGCGCGGATCACTGGTGTTGTCGGCCAATCAGAATTCGTGATGGCGGTTCTGGATCGGGTGTCGCGGTTGGCGCCAACGGGATTGCCGATCCTGATCCGGGGAGAGGCAGGGCTGGGACGGGGCGCGCTAGCGCGGGGGCTTCATGCCTTGGCCGAGCGTCAAGGCCCGCTTCTGAGCCTGCGCGCGCCCGAGGTCGGGGAGGCCGCAGAGGACATTCTGTTTGGCGCTGGTCCGACGCGGCGGGCGATGCTTGCACGCCTTGGCGCAACTGTCGTGATTGAGGGGGCGCATGCCTTGGCCCCGCATGTCCAGCTACGTCTTGCAGAATGGTTGGAGCAGGGAGAGCTTTTGCCAACCGGTTTGCGGGCGACAGAATCGGCGCGCTTGATTCTGATCAAGCAACCAGAGGGCGCTGGAGGCGCGGCGCTGGAGCCTGCGCTTGCGCAGCGGCTGGAGCCGGGGCGTATAGACATGACACCTTTGCGAGACCGCCCAGAGGATATTCCGGCCATCGCGCGTCATATTCTGTCACTGGTGGATGCGGGTCAGGCGCAACATCGTCAAATATCGGCGGCGGGATATCGGATGCTGCTTGCGCAGGCTTGGCCCGGAAATACGCCCGCGCTACGCAGTGTCATTGCGCGGGCGGCAGTCAACACGAAAGGGCCTGTGATCGGGTCTACCGCGCTTGCGGCTGCGATCAGAGATCTGGATCCCGGAGCGGTTGAGGTGGATTTACCACAACAGATGACAGAGCGGGACTGGCTGTTGGACGGGTTACGTCGAAACCGGTTTCGACGTGGGGATACAGCGGCTTTTCTGGGGGTGTCGCGCAAAACCTTGTATAACAAGATGCGCCGGGAAGGACTGCTGGAATAGCTGCTAGCCATAGCGAACGCTGCCATCGGCCAAAGCCGTTGCGGCGTCCAGTTCTGTTCCATAGCCATCAGGGCACATGGCCCGCACGGGCAGGTTTGTCAGATGGCGCAACGAGCGTATGGCCTGCCCCAACTCGCGCCCGGCTGCCGCGCGCATGCGCCAGTCTTGCGATGCAGGGCCGGGATGCAGGACCAGTGCATGAACACCTTGTCGGGCCAGAACTGCGCCATTCTCAGCCGATGTGGCAAACCCGGTGATTTCGAATCCTGCCTGTGCAAATTCACCCAGAATCCCTGCTTCGCGCCGTGTGCCCAGCCCCGCGCTTTCAAAGCCATGCGCCGCAGAACCATCAATGATCTGGATGGTCGGAAAATTTGTCACCTTGCCGATCCCGGCTGCACGCAGCAATTGCACCGCATCACGGACCCGCAGGAACGGGTCTGCACAGAATATTGCAGCGATTGCGTGCTTATTGGTTTCGGCCGGCAGGTTCGGTAGCGCGGCAAGCCCCAGGGCGTTGACATCCAGAACCGGCAACAGCGCCAACAGGTCACGCCCCTGTTTCGGCAACCCGGCAAGCCAGGGGGCCAAAACCCAGTCTGCCGCTGATTCGTGGCTGGCGGGACCGGCGCAGGCGCCGTCGCGAATCAGGATGTCAGGCAGAGAGGGCAAATGTTCGGGCCTTTAATGGGTTACCCAAATTTACCCAAATTTGACATGAATTGCCAGTGGCGAAGTTTGGTTTCGGCTGCAATGATCCGACCATACAGACGACAATATTGGCACGCACTGCGCGAGGGAGGACGACCAACAGCGCACAGTGACGCCACGGGAGGAAAACTTGTCGCTTCAATTCATTCTTACCGTCACCCTTAACGGGCTGACGCTGGCCGCCTTGTACTTCATCGTTGCAAGTGGCTTCTCGCTGATCTTCGGCCTGATGCGTACTGTCAACATGGCGCATGGCGCGCTGTATATGGTGGGTGCCTATATCGGCTTTGCGGTATTTGACCCGATTTATGGTTCGGCATGGTATTCCTACGCATGGCTGATCGCCATTGTGGCAGGCATCGCTGCCGTAGCCATCCTTGGGGTGGTGATGCAGGTCGTTTTCCTGGGGTGGATGCAGGGGCAGGAGTTGCGTCAGGCCCTGGTCACAATCGGCCTGTCGATCATTATTGCAGACCAGCTTCTGGCGAATTTCGGCGGCAGCCCATTCCAGTTCTTTGCACCCGATATGCTGTTTGGCCCGGTTCAGGTGCCGGGGGTTGGGCGCTACCCGGTCTTTCGCCTGTTTCAGGTCGGGCTGGCTGTTGCGGTGGGTGTGGGGCTTTGGCTGCTGCTCAACAAGACGCGCCTTGGCATCATGGTGCGCGCAGGGGTGGATGACAGGCAGATGCTGGCTGCTTGCGGGGTCAATGTGCCGCTGGTTGCCGCCACGGTATTCGCGCTGGGCGCTGCTCTGGCCGGTCTTGGCGGGGTAATTGGCGCGACCGCGCAGCCAATGGCGCTGGGCGTCGATGCGCGGTTCCTGCTGATCTCGCTTGTGGTGGTGATTGTCGGGGGGATGGGGTCGATCGGGGGCACTGCCCTTGGCGCAATCCTGATCGGTCTGGCTGAACAATGGGGGCAGGTCTTCTTCCCCACCTATTCGGTGATCCTGACATTCGTGATCATGGCCGCAGTGCTGGCCATTCGTCCGCAAGGTCTGATGGGAAGGAAGATCGCATGATCATGATGACCAACCGTCAATGGCTTATGACCGGGGCTGTCGTGGCGCTACTGCTGATGCTTCCGCTGTTTCTGCCGAATTTCTGGCTGGCCAATATTCTTGGCCGTGCGATGGTCTACGGAATCGTGGCCCTGTCGCTGACATTTCTGGCACATTATGGCGGGTTCATTTCGCTGGCGCAGACGATGATGGCAGGTGTGGCGGGCTATGCTGTGGCGATGATGGCACCAACCGCCATTCCCCTTGGCCCGTTCGCCATGTCCTACGGCTATGCTATCCCGCTTGCTGTTCTGGCCGCCACATTGACAGGTGCACTGGTGGGACTGATCGCAGTCAATACGCGCGAGATTTACCTGCTGATGATAACCCTCGCACTGGCGGTTGGCTTCAGCTTGTTTGCGCAGTCCAACACGCAATGGTTCCGCGGCTATGAGGGCATTCGCAACATTGTCGGACCAGAGGTGTTTGGCATGCCGTTCCGCACCCATCTGGTGTTTTACTATGTCGCACTGATTACGGCTGTGTTGCTGTATCTGCTGGTTCTTTATGTCGTGCGCACGCCGTTCGGGCTGGCCCTTCAGGCCATCCGCGACTCGGCGCGTCGGACATCCGCTATCGGGTTCAGCGTGGCGCTGCACCGCATCGGGGCCTTTGCACTGGCGGGGTTCATCGCGGGCTGCGGTGGCGTCCTGATCACCTTTTACAATATCGGCATCACACCCAGTTCGATTGGCCTATGGCCGACTGTCGCGGTGCTGATCATGGCGGTCATCGGTGGGTTGGGGCACCCGGTCGGGGCGTTTTTGGGCGCATTGATCTATGCGGTGATGGATACATTCGCGTCTTCGATCATCGGGCATGACCGCTTCAACACTCTGATCGGGCTGGTTTTCCTGACAATTGTCTTAGTCTCACCCGATGGGGTGTGGGGGATCGGGAAACGACTGGCGGGGCTGGGGGGCGGCAAAGAGCCTGTATCAGATCCGGTTGCCAAGCTTACGGCCGGGGGGAAATAGCCCCGCGCTGGCACGGCGGCGCCGCGATCCGGCTGTCGTGTCACCATTCTGACCAGGGTCGCACATAAATCGTCCTGCGTGGAGGAGCGCAGGAGCAAACGGGAGAAAACCATGACATTACCACATAAAGGAAGCCGTCCTGCATGGGCCTTGGGCACGACTGCGCTGGTTCTAGCGCTGTCAGCCTCTCAGGTGCTTGCGCAGGATGTGATCCGCATCGGGTCGATCACCACGCTTGAAGGTCCATTCGCGACAGGTGGGCAAGATGCCTATCGGACGATGGAAATGGCGTTCGAGGCGGTGGATTATACTGTTGCCGGCAAGACCATCGAATGGATCCGCGAATCCTCGGACGCAACGCCTGATGTTGCGTTGGCGCGGGCGCGCAAGCTGATCGAGCAGGATAATGTCGATATCATAATCGGCCCGCTTTCCGGTGCCGAAGGCATCGCCTTGCGCGACTATTCCCGCACATTGGAAGGACGCACCATCGTCAATGGGTCATCTGGCGCGGCAGATACCACTTTGCGTGACCCATCCCCGAACTTCTTCAGGTTCAATACAGAAGGCACGCAATGGATGGCCGGGCTTGGCACCCATGCCTATAACGATATGGGGGCCGAACATGTCGCCCTTGTTGCCGCCGATTACGCATTTCCTTATGCGCAGGTTTTCGGCTTCATGCATGAATATTGTGAACTTGGCGGTGCTGTGACCAAGCTGTGGTCACCGTTGAATACGACCGATTTCTCATCCATCATCGCGCAGATTCCGTCCGACGCTGACGCGGTTCTGCTTATCCAGGGCGGTACGGATGCGCTGGCCTTTCTGACACAATACGCAGAAGTGGGGGGCGATCTGCCGATTATTGGTGGATCAATCACCGCCGACCAGACCCTGCTGTCGGCCCGCGGTCCGCATCAGCGTCTGATGGAAGGCATGGTTGCTGCTGGCCCGATTGCCGATCTGAATGATGATCCGGAATGGCTGGAATTTGTCGCCAACTACCGCGAACGCTGGCCCGATGGCTTTGACTCGCCTTCGATCCATGCATTCAACTACTACACCAACACGATTGCCGTTCTTCAGGCCTTGGAAGAAGTCGGGGGTGATCTGTCCGACAATCAGGCGGCATTCCAGGAAGCGCTTGCAAATGTCGAGTTCACAAACCCGATGGGCGCGAATGTCCGGCTTGATGACAACCGTCAGGCCATCTCGGATATTTTCCTGACCCGTATCGTAAATGACGGCGGCACAATGCGCACCGAAGCATTCGGGCGCACCGAAGATGTCAGCCAGACAATGGGTATGGATACCGAGGCGTTCATCGCCCTCGGTTCGCCCTCGCGCGACAATCCAGACTGCCCACCGGCACGCTAAGCCGGTTCTTGCCCGCCCTATGTTCCTCCCGGGGCGGGCATTTCATAAACGGGACATACCATGACACCACCCCCCCCTCTGCCGACTGACACAGATGCGCTTGTGCTGAAAGGCGTTGGCCGTCGTTTTGGCGCACTGGCCGCTGTCAGCAATGTGAGCATGACCATAAAACAAGGCGAGCGGCGCGCTGTCCTTGGCCCGAATGGTGCCGGAAAGACAACGCTGTTCAACACGATCTGTGGGGACTTCCCGCCAACATCAGGCCGGATTCTTTTGTTCGGGCAGGATATTTCACATCTCAAGCCACATCAACGCGCGCGGTTGGGGATTGGACGCACCTATCAGACTTCGCTGTTGTTTACCGGGTTGAGTGTTCTGGAAAACCTCTACCTGGCGGTGCGTGGTGCGCGAAAGGGGCGCTTTTCGATGTTGAAGGCAGGGCCGGATGATGCGGATGTTGCCCATGCACGTGCGCTGGCCGACCGGGTTCGCGTGACGCAGCTTCTAAGCGCGCAGGTCGATGCGATATCGCACGGCCAACGCCGCCAGGTCGAGATTGGCATGGCACTGGCGGGCAATCCGAAACTGTTGATGCTGGACGAACCCGCCGCCGGGCTGTCGGCGGCGGAACGGCCAGAACTGGTTGCGCTGATCAGATCGTTGCCGCGCGAATTGACACTGGTGCTGATCGAGCATGACATGGATGTGGCCCTGTCAAACGCGGATATCGTCACCGTGATGAAAGATGGTGAGGTCGTGGTCGAGAATACGCCAGATCTTATTGCAGATGATCCAGTGGTGCAGTCGATCTATCTGGGCGAGGGGCATTGATGTCGGGACATCTTGAAATTCGAGGTCTTCAGGTCCGTTTTGGCCGTGCGACGATCTTGCAAGGGATTGATCTGAGCGTGCTTGGAGCGCCGCTATCAGTTGTCGGCCGCAACGGTATGGGCAAGACGACCATGTGTTCGGCGCTGATGGGAATGGTTTCGGCCAGCGGCAGCGCAAAGCTGGATGGCAAGGAAATTCTGGGTCTTGGCACCGGGCGCGTGGCGCGCAGTGGCATTGCACTGGTGCCACAGGGGCGGCGCATGTTCCCGTCCTTGTCGGTGCATGAGCACCTTGTTCTGGTCGCTCAGAAGGGCAACCCCGCCTGGACGATAGACCGTGTCTATGAAACCTTTCCGCGTCTGGCAGAGCGGCGGCGCAATGGCGGCGACCAGCTTTCGGGCGGAGAACAGCAGATGCTTGCCATTTCACGCGCGCTTCTGATGAACCCCAAACTGGTCATCATGGACGAACCCTCAGAAGGGCTGGCACCTGTTATCGTGGACCATCTGATCGAGGTGCTTCGCAACATAGCGACAGAGGGGATGGGCTTGTTGCTTATCGAGCAGAACCTGCGCGTTGCAACTTCAGTTTCCGAGCAGGTCGCCATCATGGTTACAGGCAAGATTGCGGCCACGCTTAACAGTGCGGAATTGGCTGCCGACCGTGACTTGCAAAACAGATATCTGGGGGTCAGTCATGGGCATTAAAGCGGTTTATGTCATCGGCACCTGCGACACGAAAGAGGCCGAGCTGAGCTATGCCTGTAGCTGCATCCGTGCGATGGGGGGCAAAGCTGTGCTGGTCGATGTTGGTACGCGCATGCCGGGTACCGCGCCTGATGTGACTGCCGCGCAGATCGCCGCGCACCACCCTGATGGCGCACAGGCCGTTCTGGGCTGCACGGACCGGGGGCGGGCCGTGTCCGCGATGGCAGATGCGCTGACCGTCTGGTTGATGGCGCGGTCTGACATCGGCGCGGTTCTGGGGCTTGGCGGGTCAGGCAATACGGCGCTGGTCACGCAGGCCATGCGTGCCTTGCCTGTCGGTGTGCCCAAGCTGATGGTGTCTACTGTCGCATCTGGTCAGGTTGCGCCCTATGTCGGTGCCAGTGATCTGGGCATGGTCTATTCTGTGACCGATGTGGCAGGTTTGAACGCAATCAGCAGGCAGGTGATCGGAAATGCGGCCCATGCTGCCGCTGGCATGGCGCTGAATCCCGTGCTGCCCGACAAGGGCGACCCGCCGGGGCTGGGGCTGACCATGTTCGGGGTCACAACCGACTGCGTCACCCATTTGCGCAAGCGACTTGAAGGCAGCTTCGAGCCCTATGTGTTCCATGCCACCGGAACTGGTGGCGCGGCGATGGAAAAGCTGGCGGATTCCGGAATGCTTGCCGCGTTGCTGGATGTGACCGCGACCGAGGTGGCGGATTATCTGGTCGGCGGGGTGATGCCTTGCAGCGCTGACCGATACGGTGCCCCCGCGCGTACTGGTTTGCCCTGGGTCGGCTCTGTCGGGGCGGTTGATATGGTGAATTTTGGTGCGCGCGAAACGGTGCCCGAACATTTCGCGCAGCGAAAATTTCTGGTGCACAATCCGCAAGTCACCCTGATGCGCACGACCCCGCAGGAAAACACGGCGATCGGACATTTCATTGCAGAACGGTTGAACAAATGCCTTGGCCCGGTATCGCTGTTTCTGCCGCTGGGCGGTGTTTCTGCGATTGATGTGCCCGGAATGCCCTTTCACGACCCAGAGGCGGATGAAGCCCTGTTTTCCGCGATCCGCGACACATTTCAAGTCACGCAGAACCGTCGCCTGATCGAATTGCCCTTTCCAATCAACGATCCCGCTTTTGCCGATGCAATGGCTGATGAAATCCGCAGGATGACCGCATGACCTACCCCCTTCCAGACCACCGCGACCGCAGCGCCCTGATGGCAAAATTTTCCGCAATGGCCCAAAAACGCATTCCCATCGTTGGTGGGGGCGCAGGCACCGGTCTGTCTGCCAAAAGCGAAGAGCGCGGGGGCATAGACCTGATCGTGATCTATAATTCGGGCCGCTATCGCATGGCCGGGCGCGGCTCTCTTGCGGGGCTTCTGGCCTATGGCAATGCCAATGAGATTGTCCTTGATATGGCGCAAGAGGTGTTGCCCGTGGTGCGCCATACGCCAGTTCTGGCAGGTGTGAATGGCACAGACCCCTTTCTGCTGATGGGCCCGCATCTGGACAAGTTGAAGGCAATGGGTTTCGCCGGTGTGCAGAATTTCCCGACAGTGGGCCTGATTGACGGCACGTTCCGCCAGAATCTGGAAGAGACTGGCATGAGTTATGACCTTGAGATCGAGATGATCCGCATGGCCCATGACCGCGACCTTCTGACCACGCCCTATGTGTTCAGCGCAGATGAGGCACATGCAATGGCGCTGGCCGGGGCCGATATTCTTGTCATGCATATGGGGCTGACCTCTGGTGGGGCAATCGGGGCGGAAACTGTACGCTCGTTGGATGACTGCGTGCGCGATATCGACCTCTGGGCCGAAGCGGCCCGCAAAGTGCGGCCCGATATTCTGGTCATCTGCCACGGCGGCCCAATCGCCACGCCACAAGACGCCGAATACGTCCTGCGCAATACAGAATTATGCCACGGCTTTTATGGCGCCAGTTCCATGGAACGGTTGCCCACGGAAATCGCACTTGCAGATACGACGCGCGCCTTCAAGGCGCTGACATTCTGAGAGGATCATGACATGGCCCAAGCGCTAGCAACTACAATCATCGATGCGCCTGTCGAAACGGTCTGGGCGATATTGCGTGACTTCAACGGGTTGCCGGTCTGGAACCCCGGTGTAAGCGAAAGCACCATCGAAGACGGACGCGCTGCTGACAGTGTCGGTTGCATCCGTGCCTTTACGCTTGCAGACGGCACTTTCGTGCGCGAACGCCTGCTGGAACTGGACGACAGCCGTTATCGCATGGCCTATAATTTTGAGACGCCTGCATTCCCGGTCGAAAACTACATTGCCGTTCTGGAGGCAATCCCAGTCACAAACGGCGATAAATCCTTTGTGCGCTGGTCCGCCACATTCGACGAAGCGCAGGCGGATAAGGGCACATATGTCGCGCTGATTTCGGACGCGGTTTTTGCAAGCGGGCTGAAGGCGCTTGCCGTGCATGTGGCAAAGCACGGTGTCCAGCCCGATGATGCGCAGCGTTGGCAGGGTTTGCGACCTGCCAAGGTGTTCACCTCCAGCGTGATCCGCGCGCCTGTCGCGGCGGTTTGGGAAAAGATGCGCGACTTCGCTGGTATGAAGCACTGGCACGAAGATATCCCGCAGATGGAAATGATCGGTGGCGTGCGGTCGGACACAGTTTCAGGCGTGCGTGATTTCATCTTTGGTGACGGGCAACTGCACGAGCAACTGACCCTGCTTTCTGATCGCGAACATGCGTTTCGCTACCGGATCCTCAAAAGCCCGATGCCCTGGATGAACTACCACGCCGGTGCCCGGCTTTACCCGGTGACTGACAGCGGCCACACATTTGCGGTCTGGACTGCCGATTGGATTGCCGCGCCCCAGGATGATCTGGAATTGATCCCGAATGTGCATGAAAACGTTTTTCAAAAGGCCTTCGATACGCTGGATCGCCAGCTTGGTCAGGGCTGATGCCCTGCGCTGCAAGCAGGCCACGCGGCAGCGCGTGACACATCCGCAAGACATTGTGACGCCAAGATAAACCTTACGTCTGACCTGTGGGAGGAGAAACTATGAAAACAATCAAGGGACCAGCCCTGTTTCTGGCACAGTTCGCCGGAGATAAGGCCCCATTCAATTCATGGGATAGCATAACGAAATGGGCGGCAGATTGTGGGTACAAAGGCGTTCAGGTTCCCTCCTGGGACGGTCGCTTGATCAACCTTGCGAAGGCAGCGCAAAGCCGCGATTACTGTGATGAATTCAAGGGGGTCGCAGCTGCAAATGGTGTCGAGGTGACAGAGTTGTCGACCCATCTGCAAGGCCAGCTTGTCGCGGTGCATCCGGCCTATGACATGGCATTTGACGGGTTCGCTGACCCGTCGGTGCATGGCAACCCCAAGGCCCGGCAGGCATGGGCGGTCGAACAGATGATGCAAGCCCTAACCGCATCGCGGAATATGGGGCTTACGGCAATGGCCTCTTTTTCCGGCGCGCTGGCCTGGCCCTTCGTATACCCGTGGCCGCAGCGCCCGGCTGGGCTGGTCGAGGCGGCGTTTGATGAACTTGCCCGCCGTTGGTTGCCGATCCTGAACCATGCAGAAAGTTGCGGCGTCGATCTCTGCTATGAAATCCACCCCGGCGAAGACCTGCATGATGGGGTCAGCTATGAAATGTTCCTTGAACGAGTGGGTAACCACGCCCGTGCCAACATGCTGTACGACCCGTCGCATTACGTTCTGCAATGCCTTGATTACATTGATAATATCGACATCTACAAGGACCGTATCCGGATGTTCCATGTCAAGGATGCCGAATTCAACCCTACCGGGCGCCAAGGTGTCTATGGCGGTTTCCAGAGTTGGGTCAACCGTGCCGGGCGCTTTCGCAGTCCGGGCGACGGTCAGGTCGATTTTGGTGCGGTATTCTCGAAGATGGCTGCAAATGATTTTGAGGGTTGGGCGGTCGTGGAATGGGAATGCGCGCTGAAGCACCCGGAGGATGGCGCGCGGGAAGGCGCGGAATTTGTGCGCAGCCATATCATCCGCGTTACTGAAAAAGCGTTTGATGATTTCGCGGGCGGGGGCACGGATGAGGCCGCCAACCGTCGCATGTTGGGGTTATAGACCATGGACAAGATACGTTTGGGAATGGTCGGTGGCGGCAAGGATGCGTTCATTGGTGGTGTGCACCGTATCGCTGCGCGGCTGGATGGGCAGTTTGAACTGGTCGCGGGCGCGCTTTCTTCCACGCCAGAGCGGTCGCGCGACAGCGGGCAGGCATTAGGTCTGGCCGCAGACCGCTGCTACGGCACTTATGCCGAGATGGCCGAGGCCGAGGCTGCGCGCCCCGACGGGATCGAAGCGGTATCTATCGTCACACCCAACCATATGCATGCAGCCCCCGCGATTGAATTTCTGCGGCGTGGAATACATGTGATCTGCGACAAACCATTGGCCGCGACTTTGGAACAGGCGGATGAAATCGCCAGCGCTATCCGTCAGTCAAAGGCGCTTTTCATCCTGACGCATAATTACACTGGCTATCCCATGATCCGTCAGGCGCGGGATATGATAGCGGCGGGTGATCTGGGCAAGTTGCGTGTTGTGCAGGTTGAATACCCGCAGGACTGGCTGACCGAAGCCGCCGAGGCGACCGGAACCAACAAACAGGCCGAATGGCGCACAGACCCGGCGCGATCCGGGGCTGGCGGTTGTATCGGAGATATCGGAAGCCATGCCCATAATCTGGCCTGTTTTGTAACCAGGTTGAAGGTCGAGAGCCTGGCCGCTGATCTGCAAAGTTTTGTCCCAGATCGCCGGGTGGATGACAATGCGCATATCCTGCTGCGTTTCAGTGGCGGTGCGCGCGGAATGCTGTGGTCCAGTCAGGTGGCACCGGGCAACGAGAATGCCTTGAAGCTGCGCGTCTATGGTGAGAAGGGCGGCCTCGAATGGGCGCAGGAAGACCCGAACTATCTATGGTTCACGCCATTTGGTGAACCCAAACGCCTTCTGACACGTGCCGGGGCTGGCGCCGGCGCTGGCGCCAATGCTGTCAGCCGCATTCCCGGTGGCCACCCAGAGGGGTATCTGGAAGGGTTTGCCAACATCTATAGTGGCGCGGCCAGTGCCATCCGCGCGGTTGCACTGGGGCAGGCGCCTGACCTGTCGGTGCTGCCGGGGTTAGAGGCAGGGCTGGACGGGATGCACTTCATCGCGGCCGCGCTGCGTTCATCGCAGGCGGATGCGGGTTGGGTTTCCCTCTGATCGTTGTGGCGACTGGCGGGAGATGACCGTGCCGCCAGTGTTGCGCATCTGACGCAAGGCGCTGCCATGGATGACCAAAGTCGGTTTTGCGGGACTTTTCGGACATAGCAAAGCCGGGTGCAAAGCCGCGTAGCGTCGGGCCGCGGGGCGGCGATCCAAGGATTACTCTGTAGCGCTTTATGCTGGCCAAGCCCCTGAAAGATCAGATCTTTGCGCTTGGGGCAGCCAAATCGCCGTGCCGAGGGTGCGGCCCGGCGATGCGCGGCGGCGCTTTGCGCCTTGCTTCCGCGCCGGTCAAAGTCCGCAACGCCCTCAGAACGATCACGGGGCGGCTTTTTAGCTGGCCGGGGCGCGGTGCGCTAAGATACCAAGGCTTCAGGTTGCGATCATAATATCTGAAATTTCGACCCGCCTTGCGTCAGCCGCCGCGTCCCAACAGCCGGTCGATCGGTGCAAAATCATCGGTCAATACAATCGCTTTGCGATCGTCGATAATGCCCTGAAGCGAGGAGGCTGCAATTCGTACGGCTTGACGCGGTTCCGGCCCGTCATGGCGTATCTGGCTGACAGCGGACGGGCTATCGCCAGCCACCATCAGAAACACACGTCGCGCCTGAGTGGAATCGTGGCTTGGGTCGGCCCAAATCTCGACCACGTCAAACACCTCGCGTGCCGTCACGGTGAGCGAGGCAAGCACATCAAGCCGGTCCATATGGTCAATGATCGTCATCAGAAATGCCCCATCCGGGTTCAGCCGCGACGCCGCCAGATCAAAAAACTCGCGCGTGATCAGATGTGGCGGGGCGGCGATATCGGTGAAGGCATCGCCAAGGATTATGTCATATTGTGTATCTTCACGCGCAAGCACAATGCGCGCATCGGCATGGACAACGCGGGCGCTGTCTGGGTCGAACCAGAAGCTCTCTTGGGCGACTTCGGTCACCGCCGGGTCAACCTCTGCCACGGTCACATCGACCGGCTCGCCCATTTCGACCCAGGCGCGCGGCACCGTATAGGTGCCCCCCCCGATGATGAACCCGTCCCAATGCGCGCGCCCCTCCATGCGCATACGTGACAGCCCGTCCTGCATCATGCCATGTGGGGTCAGCATGGCGCTGGCATCCACCCCGTCAGAGATTCCGTGCACCAGATGATCCAGCACCATCAGCCGGACGGGTTCGTCTTCACTGGGCGAGATATCAACCACGCGGATGCAGAAATAATTGCTTTCATATGTGCAGGGGTCGGGCCGATACAGTGCCGCCCCGGCCAGAACCAGCGGCACCAGCGATGCGACTGCCCCCTGTACCAGCCAGCGGCTGACGCCATTTGCGGCGATGAAGCTGTAGAAGGCCACGGCAATATAGACCATGGTGACAAATGTCAGTGTGCCCACTGACCCCAGCCAAGAGATGAACACGAACCCCGCCGCAAGTGTGCCGATAATTGCGCCCCAGGCACCGGCTGCAAACATCGCGCCCAAGGCCCGGCCAGAGCGTTCGGGGTGACGCATGACAGCGATCTGCGACAGGATCGGCGCAGGAATGCCCGCAAAGAACGACGGCAGGAAGAAAACCAGCATGGTCAGGGCGACAATTGCGGCAACAGGGTCTTGCAGCACGGTGATGACTGGCCCCGCTGTGATCCGCAGCAAGAAGACCGCGCCGGCCGTGGTCGCAGCCGCCAGCAGCATGGCCCAGGCATTGGCGCGCAAGGCACGGTCCGCAGGCCATTCCGCCAGACGTCCGCCAACCCAGTGCCCTGCAGAGAACCCCGCCAGCACCACTGCAATCACCGAAGTCCATGTATATAGCGACATGCCCACATAAGGTGCCAGCATCCGTCCGGCTACGATTTCCACCACCAGCGAGGCCGCCGCGACTGTGGCCTGAATGGCGACCAGAACCCATAACTTGTGCATATCGTCTTCCTGTCTCTTCCCTGAGGGGCAGCTTAGGGCCTGCACTTATATGGTGCAATCCGAATATATGAAGTCTTTACGCCTTGCTGACCCGTGCGCGCCACAGCGTGAACAGACCCGCCCCGACCACCACAGCCGCGCCGATCAGAACATTTGTGCGAATAGCTTCATGAAACACCACTACCCCCAGTGCTGCCGCAAAGGGCAGTTGCAGATAGGCGAAAGGCTGCACTGCGCTGGCTTCGGCCACTTCATAAGCGCGGATCAGCAGGAAATGGCTGAAGGCAGAGCTGATGCAAAGCAGCCCCATCCAGATCCAGTCGCCTTCGGCCATCGGTTCCCAGAACCAGATGCCGATTGCCGTCATGGTTACAGCGCCCGCAGTTCCGGTCCAGAAAAAGCTGACCGCAGCGCTGTCTTTGCGCGCAACATAGCGTGTCAGCAGTCCGTAAAGGGCGAACATGAACGCCGCAAGCAGGGGGATAAGCGCGGCGGGCTGGAAGACCCCGAAACCTGGTTGCAGAATGATCAGCACGCCGACAAAACCGATGCCAATCGCCACCCAGCGCCGCCACCCCACCTTTTCACCCAGCACCGGGCCAGAGAGGGCCGCAACCAGCAGCGGATACATTGCAAACACTGCATGGCTTTCCACCAACCCCAGAACCACGAAAGCTGTGACCATCACGCAGACTTCTAGTGCCAGCAACACCCCGCGAAATGCCTGCACGAAGGGTTGCTTGGTGGCGGCGGCCTTGCGTATGCCGCCCGCCTTGCGCGCAGCGACAACGATCACGAAACTGGCGAAGAACCAGTAGCGGATCATGATGATCATAAAGACATTGTATTCACCGGCCAGATGGCGCGACAACCCGTCCTGCATGGCAAAGACGAAAGCGGTGGCGATCATCAGCCAGATACCAAGCGTATTGTTCTGCTCGGTCATGGTTTGTGCCCTGTGCTCATGTGCCGCTTGCGCCCAAAGCCCGGACTGCGCGTGACATTGAACCCTGCCGCTTGCAACGCACGGCGCACATGGCCAGCGGCCGTATAGGTGGCGAATGTGCCGCCCGCGACCGTGTGGTGGCCCACCTCTGCCATCAGATCGTCGGACCAAAGTTCAGGGTTTTTGGCGGGCGAGAAACCGTCCAGATACCACGCATCTGCGACGCCCTGCCAGCGCGGCAGGGTGTCGCGCGCGTCGCCAATGATGATTTCGACCTCGGCCTGGCCAAGGGTGAAGCGCTGCGCGCCGTTTGACCAGTTGTCCAGCAAGCCGGTTGCGTCCAGCATCGGAAAGGCCGCCAATGCGCGGGCCATATCCGGCGCGGTCATTGGAAATGCCTCGAAACTTGTGTAGCGGATTGGCCCGCGCGCGCCCAATGCGTCCAGTGTGGCCAACAGGTTCAGGCCTGTGCCAAACCCCAGTTCCGCAATATGAAACCCCGGCACGGCACGCTGTGGCAATTCGTTGCCGCGCAAGAATACATGTCGTGTCTCTTCCAGCCCGCTTTGAAGCGAGAAATAGGGGTCGCCGAAGCGGGTCGAGATCGGAATCTCGCCCTCTCTCCAGTCGAGTAGCGCGTGCTGGTCGTTCATGTCGGTCTGCTTTATGTCGAGCGTGACGCATTCATGCAGAGCGCGAAGGAAAATGACAATGGCCGATATAACAATCATGGGGGCAGGTGCGTTTGGCCTGTCGCTTGCGTTGGTTTGCGCAGAGCGGGGCGCGCGGGTCCATGTGATCGAGAAACGCCATATCGGTGCCGGGTCCAGCGGCGGGCTGGTCGGGGCACTGGCGCCGCATGTGCCCGAAAACTGGAATCCCAAGAAAGCGTTTCAGTTTGACGCGCTTCGTATGGCCGAAGGATTCTGGGCGCGGGTGGCCACCCTATCAGATATCGATCCCGGCTATGCGCGGTTGGGGCGGGTGCAACCTGTCACCGAAGCAGCACTTGATCTGGCCCAAGCGCGCGCGTCCAATGCAGAAGAGTTGTGGCAGGGCTTCGCAAACTGGCGGGTGATCCCTGCGCAGGACGCGCCCGGCCTGCCGCTGATCAGCCCATCTGGATGGGTGATCCATGACACGTTGAGCGCAAGAATTCAGCCAAGGCGCGCAGGGCAGGCGCTGGCCGCTGCGGTGCAGACGCTGGGGGGCCGCATCAGCTTTGGTGACGCGCCTGTGGCCGATGGTCTGACAGTCTGGGCTACGGGCTATGAAGGGTTGCAAGACCTGTCCGTAGCATTGGGGCGGCCCATCGGGTCCGGCGTCAAGGGGCAGTCCATTCTTCTGCAACATGCTTGCGAAAACGCCCCTCAGATCTTTGCCGACGGGCTGCATATTGTGCCCCATGCTGACGGAACGGTGGCCATTGGGTCAACCAGCGAGCGAGAGTTTACGGACGCGTCCAGCGTGGATGGGCAATGTGATGAGCTTTTGGCGCGTGCGCGCGCTGTTTGCCCTGCGCTGCAAGATGCCCCTGTGATTGACGCTTGGGCCGGTGTGCGCCCTCGCGCAAAAAGCCGCGCGCCACTGCTTGGACCATGGCCGGGGCGCGAGGGGCATTTTGTGTTCAATGGCGGCTTCAAGATCGGTTTTGCAATGGCTCCAATTCTGGCCGGATGCATGGCCGATCTGGTGCTGGAGGGGCGCGATACGATCCCTGATGGCTTCGGTTTCGGCGCGGTCTGATCTGGTGTTTATGACCTGAAAATCGGGCCTTGTCTGGGGGACGTGTTTGATCCGGAAGGTAGGGTGTTTGGGGTCAAGCAGACATATTGAGGCCGGACGTGAAGCCGCGCAGCGCCGTGACCTGAGGGCAGCCGGGTGCTGCGCGGCGGGCTAGCGCCCTTGATTCCGCACTTGAGGCGTCAGCCCACTACCCGCAAAGTCCTTCAGGCAACTCAGCGCGCGTGCAGTTCCAGCCATATCCCATCGCGCGCGCGCACCGTCATCTGGGCCATTGGCACCGGAACCCGACCCGCAACAGGTTCAAACCGCCATGAACACAACAGCCGCGCCAAAATCAGGACCGCTTCGGCCATAGCGAACCCCGCGCCGGTGCATACACGTGGCCCGGCTGAGAACGGGATAAACGCATCGCGCATGCAGACCTTGTTGTCTGGGTCTTGCCAGCGCTCAGGGCGGAAGTCATGCGGATCGCGCCAGATGTTTTCATTGCGCCCCATATGCCAAGGCGAGACGATAACCTGTGTGCCTGCCCCCAGATCGCGGTTGCGAAAACGCTCTGGACGGGTGCTTTCACGCACCATCATCGGGACAGGCGGATACAGGCGCAACGCCTCGCGGAACGTGTCGCGGATCAGCGGGAAGTGTTTGAGCAAGCTGAATTCGGGCTGCTGCGCGCTTTCAGTGTAGGGCAGCAGCGCCTTGGCCTCGGTTGCCAGTTGCTCTTGCCATTGTGGATGCGTGGCGATCAGATACAACGTCCAGGCAAGGGCCGAGGCGCTGGTTTCATGCCCGGCAAGAAAGAAAATCGCGACCTGATCGACCATTTCGTCGGTGCTGAAAGCCTCACCTGTTTCAGGGTCGCGTGTGGTCATGATCTTGGTGGCCAGATCATCGGGGGCGGTGCCGTCCTGAATGGCTTGCATCCGCGCGGCTGTCATCTGCGTGATCAAGGCGCGGATCTGGGCGGCAGTCTCGCGCGTCTGGCGGGGAAAGAACCGTGGAATGCGGCGCGACATAGGCACCAAGGCCGCCATGTTCAGGATTGGCGCGCTGCGTTGATGGGCTTGGAATGTGCGGTAAACCTGTGCTGCTGTCTCATCCTCGATGGGCAAGGAAA
This sequence comes from Roseinatronobacter bogoriensis DSM 18756, assembly GCF_004366635.1. Lineage (GTDB taxonomy): Bacteria > Pseudomonadota > Alphaproteobacteria > Rhodobacterales > Rhodobacteraceae > Roseinatronobacter > Roseinatronobacter bogoriensis. Next base: position 129,017 of record NZ_SORN01000005.1, read on the forward strand.
ACAGGGCGCGAAAAATGACATCTGCGGCGGCATGGCTCATGGCTTGCTCGATTTCCTGCGTGCCGCCCTTCAGCCGCTCCGCGCAGGATTGCGCCGCCTGCCACATCGCGGGAAACGTGTCGCGCAAGCGCCCGCCCTCGAACGCCGGGTCGATCATGCGGCGCTGTCGTTCCCATATGGCATCATTGGTCACGAAAACCGAATTGCCCAGCAATAGCCGCAATCCTTCGCGCACGCGCTCGGATTTGGGGAAATCGCTTGCGCGGTCTTGCAGCACCAAGTGCACCAGATCGGGGGTATTGACCATGACCGAATGCAAGAAGGGCAGTTTTACTTCCGCCATCTTGGCGCGATACAGCCGCGCGGGCTGGGTCGACAGGATGTCACGCCGGAACATGGCAAGATGTTGCCAGAACGGAACATGGTCCGGGCGGTGGTCGGGCATGGGGGGGCGTGTCATGGTAAACGCTGGCTTTCAGGCAAATAGCAGGCATGGCTGACACTGGCCGAGGGTTTTCGGTCCCTGTAGCGGTCGGCGAGCCTCAGCGGGCCTGCGGTGACAAGAAAATAATCGTAATCCCTTGGGGCATCAAAAGCGCACAGATACTGGAAATGCAGCCGGAAATATCTGCGTTTGTATTTGCGATAGGTCTGTGGTGTCAGGCTTTGGGTAAAGGCCGCTGAAATCATGAGGGGCCAGCGCTTGCCAGTCGCGGGGGCCGCGCCAGAAGATGACACAGGGTCGCAAAGCGCATAGCAGCACCCGTCCCCCGGTGCCGTGACATCCAGCCAGAACACTTCGTCGCGTTGCGACAAGTAACGCAAATCTTCGCGCAGTTCCTGCGCCTCTGGCAGGTAAGACTGCATCGGCACGGCATGACCCAGCGAGAGAAAGGCCAGTTTTCCCCCCTCGCTGGCATGGCCCGCGCGGATCAGCCGCGCAAGTACCGACACCCCCAGATGCACGCCCGATGAATGGCCGACGACCAGCACTTCATCTAGGCTGTTATCGCGCAGAGCAGCGCTGATCAGACCGACAAAATCATCCAGCCGCGCTTCCAGTTCTGGTGGATTGCGGCCCCTGTGCTTGGCGGTAAAGGCAAAGTCCAGCAGCAGGTAATGCACGAAAAACCGACCGTCGATTTTGCGAAAACCCTGCAAGATTGGGGGGATAACCGCCAAGCCCAGCAGATAAGCCAGCCATGCCGGGATCAGCGCCGAGGCGGCCCAGCCGGCCAGCCCGGCCGCAGCCACGGCCGTCAGTAGCTGGCCCAACAGCATGATGACCGGATACATTGCCGCAATGCCGGGGGCTGCCCGCAGCCTGAACAGCCGCAACAAGACACCTGTGGACAGATAAACCCATGCCGTTTTTACCAACAGAACATAGGTCGAAAAGATCCCCGCCTGCATGGAGTTCTTGACGATATCGGACCATTCAAGGATCGTGACCTCGGACTGGGTTGTCTGCCCATCTACTTCGGATGTGACAATCCAGCCATATGGCCCGTCAGATTTGCGCGGGCGTTGCGCGATGCGGTAGCCAGAAATACGCGCCTGATCGGTGGATTCGCAGCGATACAATTCTCTGTAACGACGCGGCGGGAACGGGTCATAGCCCGGAATGTAAAACACATGCCGCCGTTTCACGCTTTGGGGCGCGGCAGGTTTGGAGTGATCAGGTCTACTTTCAATATTCATACATAACAGCTCGATACTTTGTCATGTGAGTATCGCAAAAATCTGGCAGAAATAAGCCTGTTTCGATGTATCGCTGCGGGCTGGCTTTCAGTTTGTATGGGCGTGTGTGGCTCGTATTAGCTGACTCTTTGATCTCTGTTTCTACCCCTTCAATCAGGTTCGCAGTCCTTGAAGGGGTGGTCGGTTTTTTCTGATCCTTCATGGTCACATGTCTCTTGTGTAGTGTGACCTCATCAGCTTTGAATTCGTGAGGATATTCGCGCTGAAAACGGGGTGCGGAACAGGTTGGCGACAGGCTTGCAGATGCGCCACCAGAACAAGGCCCCAGCCAATTGACCAGCTTGTCGCAGCCAGAGACAGTGCATCAGACATACGCAAGATTGCAGCCAGAAAGACACAGTAAAAGCCGATGACTGCACCGCGTCGTGCCTTCAGATAACCGGGGTGGCGCAGCGCACTTGCGCGGGCCATCACAGCAATGCCCATGCAGCTTAGCCCGCCAATCGCGATGAAATGTAGTGCACCGCTGGTGCCAGGTCCCCGCGTTGGCCATCCCAAAGTCGCGCCTGCATAGATAAACAGACCTGCCGGGATACAGCACAGTGCAAGTGTCATCATCAGCAACAGCGCATCGTGGCGCACAGGTGTCAGGCCAAGGGTTGTGATGAAGCCCGTCAGGCACAGCGCCACGCTCATCAGCAAGGCCGCGACAAAGGATGGTGGGGCGCTGTCCCATACCACAAAGGCCACGCCAAGCAACACAAGCGCGGCATGGATGAAAGGCCAGTTGGGCCGCGATTCCTGTTCGCCCAATCGGTGCGCAGCGGCATTCAGGAAGGCAATCAGCATCCGGCTGCCCACAGCCATGACCAACCAGACCGGCACCAGCAAAAACTGAGGTTGCAGGTTCTGTAGGACAAGCGCGCCTGTTCCAAGAACAAGGCAAACCCCGATAACAAGGGGGGGCACGACGGCGCGCCGCCCATGTTGCAACCCGTATAGCCATTCACGACAGACAAGCACAGCGATGGTAGCGAATATGACGGCATTCAGGGCGCGCGCAATGATTTCTGCCTGTGGATGGGGGACCATCATCGCCGCGCGGGCACCTAGCCACAGCATCGCCAAGGCAACGATCACGCCACCGCGCGATGGGCCCCTGCCAGACCATGCCGAACATGCCGTCAGGGTGTAGCCCGCGATCAGTGCGGCGACAAAACCAAGCACCAATTCCGACACATGCCATTCCAGCGTCACCTGAGGGAGTGCGCGCCAGTGCCAGATTGGAACAGACAGTGCGGCCCATGCCGCGGCAAGCCCGAAAAAAACGCGGTAGGCTTCAGCCTTGCCAAGCATCTGCCAGCGGCCGCTCAAGGCGCAGCATGTCCACGGCGCGCGCGGCGATCTGGGTGGTAATGGCCGCAACGCTATCGGGTTTGAGGTAGAACGCAGGCACCGGGGGCAGGATGATCCCGCCCATTTCGGTGACAGTGGTCATGTTGCGCAGATGCGCTAGCGTCAGCGGTGCCTCTCGCGCCAGCAGCACAAGGGGGCGGCGTTCCTTCAGTTGTACGCCCGCCGCGCGGGTCAGAAGCGTGTCATCCAGTCCATTGGCAATCGCCGCAAGGCTGCGCATCGAACAGGGGGCGACGATCATGCCAGCGACCGGATAGCTGCCAGAGGCGACGGTTGCGCCCATATTGGTGCCATCATGGATCACATCGGCAAGGCGCTCCAGCTCTGCTGTGGCGGTTGGCCCCAGTTCCAGATCGCAGGTGTGGCGAGCCATGCGGGTTGTGACCAGATCAACCGCCACGCCTATCCGCGCCAGATGGCGCATGCAATCAAGCGCCAGTGCGGCGCCAGACGCACCAGAGATTCCCAGAACAACACGCTTTTTCATTGGCGGGCCTTACTGATGTGTTGGGCGACAAATTCTGCCGCGCGCGCTTCATGTGCGGGGTCAAGCGTCATGACTTCGCCCCAGTCGCGGGTGGTCTCGGCACCGATCTTGTTTGTGGCATCCACCCCCAGCTTGCCTGCCAATCCTTCGAGCGGCGAGGCAAAGTCCAGATAATCCATCGGTGTGCGGTCCAGAACCATCAGGTCGCGGCTTGGGTCCATACGCGTGGACAGCGCCCATGCGATATCATCCCAGTTGCGCGGGTCTATGTCCGTATCGACCACGATCACCAGCTTGGTATAGCTGAATTGCGGCAACATCCCCCAAAGCGCCATCATCACCCGCCGCGCCTGACCGGGATAGCGCTTGTCGATCTGCACCACCGCGATCCGGTAGGAACAGCCCGCAGGGGGAAGCCACAGGTCGCGGATTTCCGGGATCTGCGCGCGGATTACCGGCAGGGCCAGATCATTGAACACCTCGCCTATCACCGACGGCTCGTCTGGTGGGCGGCCTGTCACGGTGGTCAGATACATTGGGTCGCGCCGGTGCGTGATGGCTGAGATACGCATGACGGGGAAATTTTCCACGGCGTTATAGTAGCCGGTATGGTCGCCAAACGGCCCTTCAGGGGCGCTGTCATCTGGGTGAATCCACCCCTCTAGAATGATTTCAGCCTGTGCAGGGACCATCAGCGGAACAGATTTTGCCGCGACCAGTTCGGTCCTTGCGCCACGCAAGACACCGGAAAAGCCAAGTTCAGATACGGTTTCGGGCAAGGGCAGGGCGGCAGACAGCAGCGTGGCCGGATCGGCCCCCAGCGCGATGGCGACGGGCATGGGATCGCGCGCCTGTGCCCATGTGCGCGCATGCGCCGCGCCCCCGCGATGGGCCAGCCAACGCATGATCAACCGGTCCGGCCCCAGAACCTGCGCGCGGTAAACCCCCAGATTATAACGCGTGATCTGGTCGGCCTGCGTCCCATAGGGGCGGGTGATGACGACCGGCCATGTGATCAGCGGGCCAGCATCACGCGGCCAGGGCGTCTGGACGGGAATCTGTGTCAGGTCCGCGATGTCCTGCGCTTGTTGCACTGGGGCGCTGCGGCGTATCTGGGGCCGCGCCGTGAGGGCGGCGCGCAGTAGCGGCCAGCGCGACAGTGCGTCGCGCATTCCGTCCACCGGGGCAGGGCTGCGCAAGGCGGCCAGAAACTCACCAAGCTTGGGCAGATCATCCAGTGTCATTCCCAGACCGGCGGCAACCCGTTCGCGGGTGCCGAACAGATTGGCAATAACCGGTAAATCCGCACGCGTGCCGCCTGAATGCGCGTGATCAAACCGCAAGGCTGGCCCGGCGGCGCGCAAGGCGGCCAGTTGCAAGGCTGTCATCTCATGACGCAGGTCTGCGGGGTCTTTCACGGTAAGAAGATCACCGCGCTGGTCCAGCCAGTGCAGAAAGCTGCGCAAGTCGGGGAAGGGAGGGAGTTGGCGCATTTCAGACCTGTTTGCAGGGTTTGAAGGCAGATAGCAGCCCAATCCGTGAGGGTAATTGACATACATCAAACAACTATCTGTAACCCTGCGGTAACAGGGGCAGGTGATCAATCTGCCAAAGCAGGACAGCGCGATGCAGCAAGCCAGAGAGAATGTCACCATTCCAAAAATACTTACGGCACCAATGCATGTTTTGCCGTTATGGCCCGTGTCGATCGCGCTAAGCCAGCTTGCACGCAAGCTTTTGCGCGCGCATCCGACCATCCTGAGCAGGATTGATAAATATCAAGAAAATCTGTTTGAACTGGATATCACTGATCTTCCTTTCATCCTGCGGCTTCACCCGGCGCGGGCCGAGCTTCGGGCGTTTCGTCGCAGCGCCGCGCCCGATGCCGATGCGCGCATCTCTGGCAGTCTGGCAGCCTTTCTGGCGATGCTGCACGGGGTCGAGGATGGCGACTCGCTCTATTTTTCAGGCTCTTTGCAGATCGAGGGCGATACGTCCGCCGTTCTGGCGCTGCGCAACGCGCTGGATGATGCCGAGTTGGACCTGAGCACTGAGATTGCGAATGCCTTGCCGCTTTTGGCCCCGCCCTTGCGCCTTGCGCTTGCGCCACTTGAGAAACTGACCGGACTTCACCTGCAACGCGCTGACACAACACCAGAGGTATATTGATGGAACTTGTCTGCCCTGCCGGCACGCCCGCCGCGCTACGCGCCGCCGTGGATGCGGGCGCGCATTGTATCTACTGTGGCTTCGCTGATGAAACCAATGCACGCAATTTTCCGGGGCTGAACTTCTCGCGCGCAGAACTGGCCGAGGCGGTCGGCTATGCTCATGCGCGTGGCGCGAAAGTGCTGGTTGCGATCAATACCTTTCCGACCGCGGGGCAGGAAGCGCTATGGCATTCGGCAGTGGCCGATGCGGAAAGGGCAGGCGCGGATGCGGTCATTCTGGCCGATCTGGGGTTGCTGGCCTACACGGCCGAGCATCACCCCGATCTGCGCCGTCATCTGTCGGTGCAGGCTGCGGCGGCCAATCCTGATGCAATCAATTTCTACGCAAGCGCCTTTGATGTGCGCCGCGTGGTCCTGCCGCGCGTGCTCAGTGTTGAAGAAATCGCCGCGATCAACAAAGAGATTGATGTGGAAACCGAGGTTTTTGTCTTTGGGGGGTTGTGTGTGATGGCTGAAGGGCGCTGTTCGCTGTCATCCTATGCAACAGGCCGGTCGCCAAATATGAACGGTGTCTGTTCGCCGCCGGAACATGTTGACTATGCAACCGAAGGCAATGAGAGCGTGGCTCGTCTGGGGGGATTTACCATCCACCGGACGCCCAAAGGGGGCGCAGCACCTTATCCTACATTGTGCAAAGGCTGCTTCACCTCGGGTGACAAGACCGGGCATGTGTTTGAGGATGCGGTCAGTCTTGATGCCTCTGCCCTTGTACCAAGGCTGGCGCAGGCAGGTGTGACGGCGCTTAAGATAGAAGGACGGCAGCGGTCAAAAGCCTATGTTGCACAGATCGTGCGGGCGTTCCGGGCGGTCACGGATGCGCTGGATGAGGGGCGTGCGCCGCCTGCACTGGCGCTTGCACGTCTGTCCGAGGGGCAGGCCGCGACCACTGGCGCTTATGCAAAGACATGGAGGTGATGCGAATGGACCTGACAGTCGCCCCAAACCCGTTTTTCTGGAATGCCGAGGCCGTGCGCTGCTTCTACGCCGGGCTGGCCGATGCGCCAGTCGCGCGCGTAGTGCTGGGGGAATTGGTCTGCTCGAAGCGCTTGCCGTTCTGGCAAGATGAAATCCCGCAGGCAATCGCAGCCCTGCAAGCAGGCGGCAAAGAGGTCGCGCTGACCTCGCTTGCGTTGATTACCTTGAAGCGCGAGCGCAAGCTGACGGCTGATCTGCTGGGAATGGGCCTGCCGGTGGAGGTGAATGACCTTTCGGCCCTGCACCACATTCCCGAAGATGTGCCTTTCTGGGTCGGCCCGCTGGTCAATGTCTATAATGAAGGCACGTTGCGCTGGCTGGCGCGGCGCGGGGCCACGCGGATTTGTCTGCCCCCTGAATTGCCGATGGCTTCCATCGCGGTGCTGGCGCAGGTTGCGCAGGCCGAAGGTGTCGCGCTGGAAGTCTGGGGGCATGGACGCTTGCCGCTGGCCATCTCGGGGCGGTGCTACCATGCGCGATTGCATGAGCGCGCAAAGGATTCGTGCCAGTTTGTCTGCGACCAAGACCCTGACGGGCGCGATGTGGATACGCTTGAGGGGCAGTCCTTTCTGGCCGTCAATGGCGTGCAAACCTTAAGCCAGGCCTATGCCTGTATGGCCGATCACGCGGCCAGGTTACAGCAAATGGGCATCAGCGCCTTGCGGTTGCAACCGCAATCGATGGGTTTTGACGCGATCTGCGCCGATTATGCGCAGCTTCTGGCAGGCGACATGACATCAGCGGCATTGATCTCGAAATTGAGTGCGGCACATCCCGACATGCAGTTCTGCGACGGTTTCGGGCGGGATGGCGCAGGCGCAAGCTGGGGTGCGAAACCTGTGCTTGCCTGATTGGTGCCTTTTGGCAAGGTTGGAGTAGCTGTTCCGCTTGGCAAACTGTCCCGGCTATCAAGGCCGGGGCAATGTTATTCAAGGTTGGGCGGCAACATTGCCGGGTTTTCCCAAGGCATATAGGAAACCCGCGCTGGTTGCTCTGGCGTCAACTCGAACAGAGCGCGATGCCAATAACAACGCAGGCCGCGCCCATCATGCGCCGTAGATCGACAATTTCACCCAAGAGCGCTGCAGCGCCAAGAATCATCAATGTCTCTACGCCGATAATCGTGACATAGACCACAGTCAGATCCCCGCGCCGCAGCAGAAAAACTTCGGCCACCGTGGCCAGTATGAACCCTGCCACAATCAGAACCAATCCGATCGGATAACTGCCCAGGGCTGCGAATTTCATCCCCACAGTCGCCACAGTATACCCAAAACCCGCAATCACGATAATGCCGATCCAGCGCAGAATATGCGGGTTGCTGGCAATTTCAGGAAGTGTGCTGTCGGTGGGCATATAGCTGGCCTTTTCAGAAAAAGAAAACTTCGAAACAAGTTTGCGCAGGGTGCGAAATCGCGACGAATCGTGCGGCATCATGGGGCAGACCTTTGTTCACCCAGACTCATGCCAGCAGCAGCGCCGCGGCGTGGCATGGTCTGTTCTGATCTTTGCTTTAAGGCATCCGGATGGTCTGGCAGCACATTAGGCGCGCTGCGGCGCGCTGACATGCCCCATATGGGGTAGGCAGTTCAGTTTTTTGGTTTAAGATCGTGCTTTTGAAACTCTGATGTCAGGGAATCGGGCCTTTGAGTGAGGCGTTTTTTGAAAAGGCGCTTGCAGCGATATATGATTGCGCTGTTGATCCATCCGGTTGGGAAGATGCGCTGAGTCTGATCCGCGACCAGCTTGATCTGTCTTACCTGTTGCTGCATTTCTTCAGGTTCCCGCCCGGCTATCCCGATGTGCCGCCAGAGGGCTTTGTCGTCGGCACGCAGTGGGACAGTCTGTGGCTGGCGCGGCTGGAGCCGCTTTTGCCAAGCGTCCCGCATTTTGACCGTATGCGCAGTGCCGGGATTGATGAACCTGCAACCCAATTGCAATTCATGTCAGAACAGGAATTTCAGGCCACCGAATTCTACAGCGCTTGGGTAAAACCCCAAGGGCTGCGCGACAATTGCCTGACCAATATCGTTGCGCGCGACAACATGCTGGCCATGCTGTCAGGTGCGTCCGGGCAGGCGCGCGATGTGATTTCACATCAGGATGTGGCGCTGATCGCGAAGCTTTCACCTCATATCAGGCGGGCGCTTCTGATCTCGGACTTGCTGGACGAATCCCGCAGCCAAGCCATGTTTCAGGCGCGGATTCTGGATGGATTGACCGTTTCGGTTTTTCTGGTCGGACAATCGGGCCAGATTTCCTATGCGAATGCGGCGGGCGAGGCCTTGCTGTCGCGCGCGACACTGGTGACCGGATATAAACGCAGGTTGAATGCCGTCGCGCGGGTCGGCGCGCGTGCGCTGAGCGAGTCCATTCTTCGTGCCTGCACCGGCACGGATACGGCAATCGGCTTGTGGGGCAATGGCATTCCGCTTGGCGGGCAAGACGGCGATACAGGTGTCGCCTATGTTTTGCCGCTTGGCCGGTCGGACAAGCGCCATATGCTTGGGAATGGAATGGCCGCAGTCGCAATAACGACCAAGAATGAGGCCCGCCTTCCCGAAATCGAGGTGTTGACGGCCCTGAGTGGGCTGACAGCAGCCGAAGCCCGCATGGCACTGGCCATTTCGAAAGGGCGCTCGCTTGAAGCTGTGGCAAGGGACAATGCTATCGCCCTTGGGACTGTGCGCCAACATTTGAAAAGCGCGTATGAAAAGACAGGTGCACGATCGCAGCACGCTTTGGGAGCCTATATCAATGCGTTGCAAGTCCCGATTGCGGACAAGAATTCGTCGTGACGCGGCGCTGCCACCCTTGTTTCGATAGAGAATATCTGGCTACAGAGCGCAGATAGGCATCTGTGTCTTTCGGCCAGCGCATCGACCCCCGCGCGTCCCATGTCTTTGAACACCGCATGTGGTCAGGCAAGCCGATTAAGGTCAACCGGGCGGTTTTCCAATATACCTTCCATTGAGAAAAGCCCCGTCACTGTATCGAATTCAAACCCGTTGATCAGGCGCTGATAGAAAATGTCATATCCGGCCATCCCGCGGGTAACGACTTTGAGCATGTAATCCCAGTCACCGCCAATACGGTGGCAATCAATCACCTCTGGTAAAGCTGCGACATGCCGGGCGAAGCTTTGCGACCAATCGCGCGAATGATGCCTTGTGCGGATCATCACAAAGACAGTCAGGTCCAGCCCCAAAGCGCTAAGGTCAACCAGCGTTCGAGTTCCTTTCACAATGCCGCTTGATTGCAAGCGCTGCAATCTTCGCCAGCAGGCATTTTGCGACAAACCGACCCGCTCGGCCAGTTCACGCTGCGACAAGCCCGCCTCGTTCTGAAGCGTGTTCAGGATTCGGATATCAATTTCATCGAAACTTTCTTTCATATGGGTCATATGACACGATTTTGGGGCCATTTGTCCAGAAGTTTGGGGGAATTTGCCGCGAAGCAAGAGGGTAAACTCTGTTTGTTGTGAGATTACCTACGGATTGCACAAATGACCGACACTCAGGACCTTTTCGCCGCTTTTCGTGAAATGCTGGCGACACACGACCCGCTGGCGAGCCTACGCGCCGGATTGATCGGCGACGGTGCCATGTTCGACGGCCCATTCGGCCCACGCAGTGTGCTCTATGCCGATTACACCGCCTCAGGACGCGCGTTGATGCAGGTCGAACGCTTTATGCTTGAACAGGTTTTGCCCTTTTACGCGAATAGCCATACCGAAGCCTCGTTCTGCGGTGGGTTCATGACCCGACTTCGGCGCGCAGCGCGTGATGTGATTGCACAGGCTTGCGGCGCGGGGCCGGACCATGCGGTGGTGTTTTGCGGCGCAGGCGCGACAGCGGGTATCAACCGTCTGGTCAGATTGCTTGGTGCAGGGCCAGGGGTGCGGGTCTTGCTTGGCCCTTATGAGCATCATTCCAATATTCTGCCTTGGCGTGAAAGCGGGGCCGCGGTGATTGAACTGGATGAAGCACCGGAAGGGGGGCCGGACCGGGCGCAACTGGCGCGGCTGCTTGACTGCGCGCGCCCGGTAATCTGCGCGTTTTCGGCGGCATCCAACATCACCGGAATCGTGGCCGATGTTGCGGGGCTAACCCGTCAGGTCAAGGCGGCAGGTGCAAAGATGGTTTGGGATTACGCAGGCGGTGCCCCCTATCTTCCCATCGCAGTGACCCCGTGCGCGGACGCGCCCATAGATGCCATCGTCCTTTCGCCACATAAATTTCCGGGTGGGCCGGGGGCATCGGGTGTGATGATCCTGCGCCATGATGCTGTTCGGATGGCAAAGCCCAGTCAGCCCGGTGGCGGAACTGTTCGTTTCGTCTCACCCATCTCACAGGATTACAGCCCCAGTTTGGTCGCCCGCGAAGAAGCAGGAACCCCGAATGTGCCCGGCGATATTCGGGCGGCCCTGGTATTTCTGGTCAAAGGGATGATCGGGCAGAGGGTTATGGATACCCGTCATACGCGTCTTTGTGCACAGTTTGAGGCATCATGGCGCAATCATCCGCGGATCGACCTGTTGGGCAGGCCAGGTCTGGCCAGCCTGCCTGTCGCCTCGTTCAGGGTGCGGGACGGTCGGGGCGGTTATGTGCATCAACAATTGATCACGCGGATGCTGAGTGATTTCTATGGTATTCAGGCGCGGGGCGGGTGTGCCTGTGCGGGTCCTTATGTGCACAGGTTGCTTGGGATTGATCCGGCGGCATCGGGGGAATTGCGACAGGCTATTTTGTCGGGCGATGAGCTGGCAAAGCCGGGATTTACCCGGCTTAACCTCAGCGTTCTTATGGATGACAGCAAGGTGGACTTTATTCTCAACAGTGTTGCCGCCCTTGCCGATGCAGCGGGTGAACTGAGCGCTTACTACATATCTGACCCTGCGCGCGCGGTTTTCGCGCCCCGAGAGGGTGCCGGACGCGCCGCCTGAGACTATGCGACAGTCCGATAAGGCAGTCACCGACCCGCCCCAAATCCCGGACATTCCGAACGAGGGCTGGTTCGTGTCACCTTCAAAGTGTTGCGGCCAGAAGCGTGCTGCGCAGGATCTCGTGTCACCCAGATTCAGCTATGGATCGCCATTCAGAAAATGTTTAAAGTATCGTGGTTGAATCTTTAGCGTCAGAGGGTCTTCGCGTCGCTTGAATTCCGGATAATCAGGCGATTTTGACGCTTCACCTCGGATGGGGGCATATGAAAGGCATCGTATTCGTGGAACTGATCCGGATGGCAGAAACTGTCATTGGCGAAAGCGCCGTTGACGACATCTTGGACCAATGCGACCTTTCAACCGATGGGGCCTATAGTACCGTGGGCAACTACCCATGCTCTGAGATGATAGCCCTTGTCGAGGCCTTCTCCAGACATACCGGGACCCCCTCGGCAGAGTTGCAGCGGATGTTCGGCAAATGGATGCATGAGCATTTTGTATCGAGCTATCCCGCGTTTTTTACCGACAAACCAGATGCATTGGCCATGCTTGCCGCGATAGAGGATGAAGTTCACGTTGAAGTTCGCAAGCTTTATCCTGAGGCCGAACTTCCGCGTTTTGAAACTGAAAGGCTGGGTGCGGATGCGCTGCGGATGACTTACCGGTCTCCACGTCCCCTCTATGACTTTTGCCATGGGCTGGTCGAGGGGTGCATTGATCATTTCGGACACCGCGCCGACATCCGCCGCGAGCATTTGTCAGACACCAAAGAACATGCCTGTGCCTTCACGATCAATCTGCGCGCATAAGGTCACGACATGAGCGAGATTGATCGTATTTCCGCACATTTTGGTGACGCACAGGTTTCGCGGCGACGTTATGATCGCGAAAGGCGCGCAAGGATCGAGGCGGAACAATTGCTGGAGGCCAAAAGCCGCGAGCTGTATGAGGCCAATAATGCGCTGCGCAAACAGGCTGAGTCACTGGAAGAAACGATACGTCAGCGCACCGCCGACCTTGAGGCGGCGCGGGCCCAGGCAGAAGCCGCAAGCGCGGAGAAATCGGCTTTTCTGGCAAATATGAGCCATGAGATCCGGACACCTCTCAATGGTGTGCTTGGAATGGCAGAGGCCCTGAACGACACGCCCCTCACCAAGGTGCAGAGGGATATGTTGGGTGTTGTTTTGCAATCAGGGCATCTGTTGCAAAATGTCCTTAATGATATTCTCGATCTGTCAAAGATAGAGGCGGGCAAGTATGACATTGAAGAAATCGCCTTTGATCTGAAAGACGTGGTGCGCTCTGTCCAAGCGATGTTCGGTTTTGCCGCGAAGGAAAAAGGGCTCGACTTCCGGATTGATTTCGGCCCCGGTTCCGAAGGGTGGATTATGGGCGATCCGAACCGGCTGCGCCAGATCCTTGGAAACCTCGTTTCGAATGCGATTAAATTCACAAGAGAGGGCGCGGTCCATGTTCTTGTCGAGGTCTGCCCGGTCGGGGCGGGCCATGAATTGCGCCTGATTGTCAGGGACACCGGAAAGGGCATTTCCCCAGAAGAGCAGAGGCGACTTTTCAAACCCTACGCGCAGAGCAATGCGGCCATGTCTCGGGAATTCGGCGGCACAGGGCTGGGCTTGTCGATTTCACGGCGTTTTTGTCAACTCATGGATGGTGAGCTGAGCGTCGAAAGCAGCAAGGGCCATGGTGCGACATTCACTGCACGGTTCAGGGTCGGCCGGGCGCAGACGCCTTGCGCCACCTCTGAACAAGGCCCGGAGGAGGAACTGAAGCAACTTCTGCAAGCGCGACCGCATCGGATTCTGGCGGCTGAAGATAACAAGACCAACCAGCTTGTTCTGCGTGGTCTTCTGAAGGGCCTGGACTGTTCACTCGAGATTGTTTCGGATGGCGGCGCATTGTTTTCCGCATGGCAACAAAAGCGCCCCGATCTGGTGTTGATGGACATTCAGATGCCGGTCATGAGCGGGCTGGACGCAACGATCGCAATAAGAGACGAGGAACGTAAGGCAAAGTTGCCGCGCACACCAATTATTGCAATATCGGCCAATATCATGCGCCATCATGAGGTCGAGTATGAGGAAATCGGCATGGATGGTTGCGTGCCCAAACCCTTTCGCAAGGAGCAACTGGTGAAGGCTATTCTGGCGTCTCTCAAGCGTCACCAAAACACGAACAATCTCTAGCTGAATGCGCGAGATACCGAAGACCGGCGCCTAACTCCGCCGGGAACGCATTTTCGCGACAGCCCGCGCCAAGATCATACGCGCGAATATGCGCAAAGCGGGGTAGGGGCGGATCAGGTCTGCAAGCGAGGGGCCAAGTTTATAATAGACCCGAATGAACACCCGGCCCAAAAGACCCTCGCTAAGTTCGAGGTCGCGATAGAGCCGCAAGAAAGCGACATCGGGGTGATCCGCGTCGCCATAGGCACAGGTCGCCACAAAACAAGAACCGCCTGAACCACCGCTACCCCCGCTTTCCTCATCCTCGTCGTCTTCCGAGTCGTCATCATCCCCTAGAAATTCGGCTTTTGAGAATTCACCCGGCTTGAAAAAACGCGCGAATTCAGGATCGTCATCACGCTCCATCAATTCAAGCCTGCGGGCCTCAACGCTTTCGTCATCAATGTTGAGAATTTCGGCAGTACTTTGGGCGGGTTCGTCGGGAAATGCCGCCGCCCACTGTTCTTCAAATTGTGTGCGTTCCGATTTTGACAGGGCAAGAAAGTAATCAAGCCGCACATTCTCGCTTGTGAAGGCGAAAGTGCGACAGACCGGTAGCGAAATCAGGTCGTTCAGGATGTCCGGACCATTGGCGTATTCTTCTGCGGTCAAACGCTGAAAACGCAAATCAAGGATATCCTGATCCACGTCTTTGATTAAGCGTTCAAATCCCTCGGTGCTGAGATTTCTGCAAAATTCCCGCCACACGCCCTGTGTGGCGGACAAGGCGAGGGCGTTTGCATTGATCTGATCAAGAAGCGAGTCCTCTGCTTCGCGGCTGAGCCCAGAGACCAGTGGCGCGATTTCACTCGGGTCTTCGACAGTGAGCAGCTCTATCAGCGTCTCGCGGGGAAATGCTGTTTCGGGTAGCTCATCGCCACTATCGGGTGGGATTTCTCCGCTCGGGGGCGGTGTGTTCAATTCCCGAACCAGATCTTCCACAGGAGAGTTGTCTGAAAAATCGATCAACACGTCTTCAAGGCTGTCTATCTGGCTGCCCAGCCCCAGAAGCCATGTTTCCCCACCCTCGTCATGGTCGATGACAATATCATCGCCGTCTACCGATGCTCTGTCCCGCACATCCTCTGCGGAGGCATAGACCCCGCGAAAGCTTAGACCATCCCCTCTCTCGATGTCGAAATCGGCGATTGTTGCCAGCCCTTTCACGTCGATCACAAACTGGTTGGGACCACTGTCCCCGTCGAGGCCACTTCCCCCTTCGAGATAATCGACACCATGACCAGACACCAAGGTATCTGCACCCTCGCCACCGATCAGTGTATTCTCACCACCACGACTGATCAGCAGATCATCCCCGGCACCGCCATCAAGCAGGTCATTGCCGGCACCTCCAATCAGCGTATCGTCACCATCGAGCCCAAAAAGGCTGTTTGACCCGAAATCAGAAACTAAAACGTCATTGAAATCGCTGCCAAAAATGACATCATCGTAATTCGCAGCCGGATCGACCATCTGGTCATGACCGGCAATCTTTACGCCGACATCACCAAAAGTGAATTCGAATTTCACGATCTCGTAGGGGCCGAGCGAGACTTGAAGCCCCTCGGACCCTGCCATATCGCTTTGGTTCAGGATTTGCTTGTAGGGTCGCGCATAGCGCGACAGCGGATCGCCTTCATCGCGCGCTGATGTTCTGGGGTCATCAATGACCCCCAACTGTTCTGCCCAGACATGGTGGTATTCAGGGATCAACGCAGATGGGTCGAGCGTGAAGTCAATATCTGCAAGGCTGCGCGAAGATACGAAAACAACAGCCTTGTCGTCCCCCATATACGCGTGCATGACAAGCTGTTCAGCGTCTTCTGGTGCTCTTTCTGCATCTGGTGTGCCAACGGCGTTGCGCAGGGATTCAGGCGTATCCAGATCAAGCAATTGCATGCCGCGGATGCTTTGGGACATCATGCGGTAGGTTTCGCCTGCCGGTGAGAGCCAGTATTCAAAGCCACCGGGTTCATCCTCATTCGGGCGCAAACCCGCCAGCCTTGTTCCAAGGCTGGGATATTGTGTGCCCCAGACGGCCGCATTGTCGATGTCACGCTCCAGCATAACGCGCATGGCTTCAAGCAGGCCCGACGCCTGCGCAAGACCCAGGTCGCCACCGCTATTCTGAATGTTCCATTCGGTGATGCTGTACTTCAGATCAGGCGACATGCCTTCATAGCTTTTCCAGTCATCCAGTCGGTCGAATGTCGCATCTCGTTGCGTCGCCAAGGCATAAGTCGGCGGGTAGTAATGCGTTGAAATTGAATCGATCGCTTCGCGCGAGGCCAGCGACATTTTCTCTATGATGCGCTCATTGCCGTCAGGGATGCGCCTTGTAGTTGCCTGAATGTTTATGTTCGGTTGGGACCATTCATCCGGGCCGCCGCGCTCTTCTTCATAGACATCGAACAGCGCCTGCATCCCAACCGATAATTTGTCCACAAGCAGACCATATTCATCTGCCGACATGCGGTCACGGTACCAGAATTCATTACCAATCTGGAATGTATCGATATCTATTTCGCCATACGCGCCACGTATCATGTCATCGACGCGATCAAGCAAACGGTACAAGCCGAAAGCAGTCGGCATGCGAAATCCGTCATCGCCAATTTCATCTGACAGATAATTTTCTGTCGGTAAGGTGAAGGTGATGGAGATGTCGTTCTCTGCAGCATATCTGAACGCGGCAGGTGCTGTCACAATTCGTGGGCTTCCGTCATCCGACAAGCCGCTGGGCGTGTTGACATCAAAAAAACGATCAACAATGTCTGAATCTGGTGCAAATGTCGTTTCGGTGACTGTCCCGCCCGGAAACCGCAGCCCGCTCCACCCAATATCCTGAAGCATCCGATCAAACGGACCCCCTGGATCCAGAAAATTGCTCGTGAAAAGGGCATTGGCGTGAAACATACCATCCCCGATGGGACCGCTTGAAAACGGCGCTGCGGTCAATGTAATCCGCTGCATTTCCAATCCCTTTTCCAATCAATAAAAAACAATATGATAACATATTTTTCATAAGAATAATAGTTATTTAATGATTTTTCTCAGCAAATGGATGCAGTGGATTCACTGATACGTCGGAGCCATATGCTGTGGAATTGCCGCTGAGGCCGGTATACCCTTCAATAACCGATATGCTGAGCCTGCTTCACAGCCCTCTGGCTGGCATGCTGACTGATTTGATGGGTGTAACGTTGTAAAGAATTTTCGTGATGTCGGGGCGTGCTTGCTCAATGCCGCTTGGCGCAAGCTGCGCAGGGACTGGTTGAGCAGCCGCTGTAAGGGCAGATCCGTATCGACGATATCCGCCCAAAGACTTGAGCAGTGAGAAAAGACCCAAACCTTTGGCTGAGCAAGGCAGGTCTTGTCCTGCTGCTTCTTTATCCGGCGGTTGTCGTCATATCCTTGGGTGTTTTGGGTCGCTGCGTAAGGCGATAACGCTCACTCCAAGACGGTGCAAAATGCCTTGGCCGGGAAAATAGTCAGGGTGGTGTTTTTGCAGAGCAGGTGCGTGCCGCGCGGGCAGGCGCGCCAGAACTGGCGCAGCACGCTGAATACAGTGACGCGCTCAGACCGCTACGGAATGGCGGGCCGTGCTGTTGGCCAGATATGCGTCAAACGCAGCCGCTGCAAGGCGCACCAGCGGACGCCCCCGGTCGGTCATCGTCACCTTCCCCTCGCTCACCGAAACGAGGCCGTCTGCCTGCATCTCGGAAAGACACGCTTCCGCGTCGCGCCACCAGTCTGCGGGCGCACCATGTTTCGCGCCGATGCGAGCGGCATCGACATGCCCGTCGCACATTAACCGCTCGATCACCTCAGCGCGCAACCGGTCCTCACCGATAAAGGCCCGCCCCTTGGCAACAGGCAAGTGGCCTGTCTCGACCGCGCGAGCCCATGCGCCCGTTTCAGCGATGTTTTGCAGATAGCCGGCAGGCGTGCGCCCGATCGAGGTCGCGCCAAGCCCGATCAGCGTTTCGGCCTGATCGGTTGTATAGCCCTGAAAGTTCCTGCGCAACCACCCGTCACGCGCAGCAATGGCCAGATCGTCATCCGGCAGCGCAAAATGGTCCAGCCCGATGGCAACATAGCCTTCGGCAGCCAGCGCCTCGGCCGCAGCACTGGCCTGAGCCGCGCGTTCTTCTGCACCCGGCAAAACAGAGTCTTCAATCATGCGCTGGTTCTTTGCCATCCACGGCACATGCGCATAGCCGAACAGCGCGACGCGGTCAGGGCGCATTGCGGCGCTGAGCTTCACAGTCTCGACCAGGCTCTCGACTGTCTGATAGGGCAGACCATAGATCAGGTCGAAATTGATCCCCGATACACCACCCGCGCGCAATTGTTCGACCGCATCGCGCACCATGGCGGGCGGCTGCACCCGGTTTATGGCCTTTTGGACCTTCAAGTCGAATTCCTGAACCCCGAAACTTGCGCGGGTAAAGCCAAGCGCGCCGATGCGCGCGGCCATCTCGGGTGTCAGCGTACGCGGGTCGCTCTCGATGGCAATCTCGGCATCTGGTGCGAAATCCCAGCGCGCGCGGACATCGTCCATCAGAATGGCCAGATCATCGGGCGAAAGCGCTGTGGGCGTGCCCCCGCCCCAATGCAGGTGCGAAACTGTCATGCGACCGGGCAAGGCATCTGCGGTCAGCGCGATTTCCTTGCGCAGAGTGCGTGCATAATCCGCAACCGGATCATAACGCGACGCCAGCTTCATGTTGCAGCCGCAATACCAGCACATCTGCCGACAAAAGGGCACATGCAGATAGAGCGAGACCGGTGCAGCAGGGTCCAGTTCGGCCAGCCAGCCCCGATAGCAGCTTTCATCGACTTCCTTACCAAAATGCGGAGCTGTCGGATAGCTGGTGTAGCGAGGGGATGCGCGGCGGGCATAGCGGTCGATGACAGGGTCCATAAGCTAGTCTTTCGGGCTTGGAGGTTTTGGCGACGGGCATCGTCGCGGCTGAAGTGAAGAGACCAATGTTGAATGCAGCTTAAAGAACCATCTGCAGGACTTCATTGACATGCATCAAGCCTTTGCCCCGTGACGAGATGGCATTCAGAGTTGCAGTCTTGCGATATCTTTACAATGCGCTGCGATTCTCAGCTTTGTAGGGCCGTTAGGAGCTGTCATCCGACCGCCTGACGTCTTCATGTAGGTCGCCGTCGCCGAGCTATCTCGCGAACGGGGCGACCTCTTGGATCCGTCAACCCAATGGAAATCCATGGATGCTTTGCGCCTTCCCATAGTTGTCGAAGGGCGCTCTAAGAGAGACGTTGGCCCTTCAGAGATCTATTCTGCGTCAAGTGCTGGGTCACTGAAGGGCGGACAGCCTCATCAATGCCCTTTGAAACAAAAGGAAAAAAGGCCCCAGTGGGGCCCTTGGACGGGTTTGGCATTTGAAAGTGGCGGAGAGAGCGGGATTCGAACCCGCGAGACGGTTTCCCGCCTACACGCTTTCCAGGCGTGCGCCTTCGACCACTCGGCCACCTCTCCGTTGCGTGCCTCTTAGCGTGGAGTTGCGGTCTCTTGCAAGGGCAGAGTCGCAGCTTTCAGATCAAGGCAACTGTGCGTGGCGATTTACGTCCTTGTACAGCAGATACCGGAAGGGTTCCGGGCCGCCCGCATAGCAGGCCTGCGGGCAAAAGGCGCGCAGCCACATGAAATCACCTGCCTCGACCTCGACCCATTGCTGGTTCAGGTGGTAAACACCTTTGCCTTGCAACACATATAGTCCGTGCTCCATCACATGGGTTTCGTCAAATGGAATAACCGCCCCCGGTTGCAGGGTGACGATTGTGACATGCATGTCATGGCGCAAATCGGTCGGGTCCATGAAGCGTGTTGTTGCCCAGGCCCCGTCGGTTTGTGGCATGGGCGTCGGTGCAATGTCGTGTTCGTTTGCAAAGAAGGCATCCGGCGTATCCAGACCCGAGACGCTTTGATAGCGCTTCCTGATCCAGTGAAAGGCGCACCCTGTGTCGCCCGTTGCCCGAATGCTCCAATCGGAACCAGCCGGAAGGTAGCAAAAGCCGCCTTCTTCCATCTTGTGCTCGGTGCCTTCAAGGCGGATCGACACCTGCCCTTCTACAATAAAAATCGCACCTTCGGCATTGGCGTCCGTTTCAGGCCGGTCACTGCCACCGCCTAGCTCTATTTCGACGATATATTGGGAAAAGGTTTCGGAAAATCCGCTCATGGGTCGTGCGAGCACCCAAAACCGTGTTCCTTGCCAGAAGGGCAGGGCGCTGGTCACAATGTCGGACAGCACACCGCGCGGGATAATGGCGAAGGCTTCGGTGAACATGGCCCGCCCCGTTATCAGTTGGGATTGCGGGGGCAGGCCGCCTTTTGGCACGTAATAGGTCCGGGCGGGATTGGTCGGGGCAGTGGGCATAAGGGCCTCTCTGGAAAGGGTCGTGCCGACGCTAGCAAAAGCAGTCGTGCACGACCAGTGTCCAAACCCAAGAGACACCTTTCGGAAATTCGGTGTAGTCCTGTTCGGACACCACCGAATCGGACCCTTAGCTGTCGGGCGTCAGGCGCAGCAGAGGCGCATCCTCGCCATCTGCCAGAACATAGATGAAGCCATCTTCTGGCCCGATCGCCACATCACGGATCCGCAAGTCCTCGCCATCCAGCAATCTGGCAACTTCGCTCAGGCCATCATCTTCTTCGGCCCAAAGCCCCAGATAACGGTGATACAGGTTGCCAATCAGCAGATGCCCCTGCCAGTCTTCAAAGGCATCGCCCTCATAAAACACCATGCCTGAAGGCGGATTGTGATTGTCGCGGCCAGCGGGCCAGGCATGTATTGGCGCGACAAAGCCGTCATCAGGCTGGTGCGGTTCGGCAAATTGTTCGCCGCCGCTATAAGTCACCCCTTCCGAGGCCAGCGGCCAGCCGAAATTTGCGCCACGCTCGACGATATTGACCTCGTCACCACCGGCTTCGCCATGTTCGGCCAGCCAGACTGCATCTGTCTCGGGGTGAATCGTCATGGCCTGAATATTGCGGTGACCGTAAGACCAGATCGCGTCCGCAGCGCCATCTTCACCGACGAAGGGATTGTCTTCTGGAATATCGCCATCGAGTGTCAGGCGGATCACAGCGCCATTCTCGCTGCTCAGGTCCTGCGAGATGTGGGAGTCCGAAAAGTCCTTGCTGCCACGATCACCGAAGCCCGCAAAGAGGTATCCGTCCTGAAACACAATCCGCGAGCCGAAATGCGCGCCGCTATCGATGCCGGGCTGCACGATGTGAAGCACCTCCAGATCGGTAAGCGCCAGTGCATCGCGGTCAAGCTGCGCGCGGCCGATATGGGTGCTGGTGCCGTCCTCGACCGGAGCGACCCAACTCATATACACCCAACCGTCGCTGTCAAAGTTCGGACCGACTGCGACATCCAGCAGGCCGCCCTGACCTTCTGAAACAACATCTGGTGCCCCTGTGATTGGAACGACCCCGTCATCCATGTTCCACAACACCACGTCGCCGCCCCGGAGCGTCAGGATCATATCGTTATGATCGGGCAGGAAGGCCATGCCCCAAGGCCGGTCAAGCCCTTCTACCAACGTCTCAATCGAATACCCGTTTTCAGCCTGTGCAGGCATGGCAAGGCCCGCCGCCGCCAATGAGATCAGGGCTGTTGTTGATAAGCGCATGAGAAACCTCCAAATCCGTCTTGTGTACACTCAAACATGTGATTGTAGACTGAGAACTCAACTCACGAATTTGGAAGCCGTTCCATCTGCAAGCTTGACTCCTGACGTGTTCAGGCATAAGCGAGCCGCAATCACCGGAGGTTTGCGCTTCCGGTCCTTTGCTGCGGCAAGGATCGCCACCCGCCAGCGCGTTGCGCCCGTGGGTGCAATACTGGTTTGACGCTCTGTTCGCAGGGCAAGGAGTGACGCATATGTTCGAGAACCTCTCTGAGCGCCTGTCCGGAGTCTTTGACCGGCTGACGAAGCAGGGTGCGCTCTCGGAAGATGATGTGCGTGCCGCACTGCGCGAAGTGCGCGTGGCGCTTCTGGAAGCTGACGTTTCGCTGGATGTGACGCGCGAATTCATCAAGCGGGTACAGAAGAAAGCGACCGGTGCCAGCGTGACGAAATCGATCACGCCGGGTCAGCAGGTCGTCAAGATCGTACATGATGAATTGATCGCCACGCTTGAAGGCGAGGGGGACCCCGGCGCGCTGAAGATCGACAACCCGCCCGCATCCTTGCTGATGGTCGGGCTTCAGGGTTCGGGCAAGACAACAACCACAGCAAAACTCGCGCGCCGCCTGACCGAACGCGAGGGCAAGCGCGTGCTGATGGCCTCGCTTGACACCAACCGCCCCGCCGCGATGGAGCAATTGGCCATTCTGGGCGGGCAGATTGGTGTCGACACCCTGCCGATTGTTGCCGGGCAGAATGCTGTTCAGATTGCCAAGCGCGCCAAGCAGCAGGCGACTTTGGGCGGATATGACGTCTATCTTCTGGATACGGCCGGCCGGTTGCATATTGATGAAGCGCTGATGGCCGAAGTGCAGGCCGTGCGCGATGCGGTCAGCCCGCGCGAGACATTGTTGGTTGTCGATGGCCTGACCGGGCAAGACGCGGTCAATGTTGCGGCG
This sequence comes from Roseinatronobacter bogoriensis DSM 18756, assembly GCF_004366635.1. Taxonomy (GTDB): domain Bacteria; phylum Pseudomonadota; class Alphaproteobacteria; order Rhodobacterales; family Rhodobacteraceae; genus Roseinatronobacter; species Roseinatronobacter bogoriensis. The sequence goes on from NZ_SORN01000005.1 coordinate 151,648, forward strand.
GAATTTGACGGCAAGGTCGGTGTGACTGGCGTGGTTCTTACACGGATGGATGGCGATGGGCGCGGCGGCGCGGCCCTGTCGATGCGTGCTGTCACCGGCAAGCCGATCCGCTTCGTGGGTCTGGGTGAAAAGACCGATGCGCTGGAGGTTTTCGACCCCAAGCGCGTTGCAGGCCGCATTCTGGGCATGGGCGACATCGTGGCCCTTGTGGAAAAAGCGCAGGAAGTGCTGGAGGTCGAGCAGGCCGAACGCATGATGAAGCGCTTCCAGAAGGGGATGTTCAACCTCAATGACCTGAAGATGCAGCTTGAGCAGATGCTCAAGATGGGCGGGATGCAAGGCGTGATGGGCATGATGCCGGGCATGGGCAAAATGTCGAAACAGGCTGAAGCGGCTGGGTTCGACGACTCCATGCTGCGCCGTCAGATCGCGCTGATCAATTCGATGACCAAGAAAGAACGCGCCAACCCCGCAATCCTGCAAGCCAGCCGCAAGAAACGAATCGCGGCAGGGGCTGGGCTGGAAGTGTCCGACCTGAACAAATTGCTGAAGCAACATCGCCAGATGGCCGACATGATGAAAACCATGGGCAAGAAGGGCATGCTGAAACAGGCCATGGCAGGGATGATGGGCAAGGGCAAAGGCGCCGATGCCATGCCAGACCCCAGCCAGATGGACCCCAAACTGATGCAGCAGGCCGCGCGCCAACTGGGCGGTATGCCAGGAATGGGCGGCGGTGGCGGTCTGCCCGGTGGCCTGTCAGGGATGTTCAAAAAGAAATGATGAGCACATCCGAAAAACAGTCAGAACTGGTTGACCAGCCAAGCAAAGGTGTCGCGCATGAGTGATCTGACGCAACGCGCCGCAGAGCTGCTGGCCGATCATCGTGACAGCATCGACCGGCTGGATGCGATCCTTGTCTATACGCTGGGCGAGCGGTTCAAACACACGCAAGCTGTGGGCCGATTGAAGGCGCAGCATGATCTTCCCCCGTCCGACCCTACGCGCGAAGAGCGCCAGATAGAGCGGCTGGAATGGTTGGCCAAAGAGGCCGATCTCGACCCGGAATTTGCCAAGAAATTCCTGAATTTCATCATCTCGGAAGTGATCCGTCACCATGAGAAGTTGCAACGCTGACAGCAAGAAAACGCGCAATCACGACGTTGCGCAAGACGCCATCCAAAGGAGAATATGATATGGCAGTTAAGATCCGTCTGGCCCGTGGTGGAGCCAAGAAGCGCCCGCATTATTCGATCGTTGTTGCGGATTCGCGCATGCCGCGCGATGGCCGCTTTCTGGAAAAGCTGGGCACCTATAACCCGCTTCTGGCAAAAGACAGCGAAGACCGCGTAAAGCTGAACATGGAGCGTGTGCAGCACTGGCTGGATCAGGGCGCGCAGCCGACAGACCGGATTTCGCGCTTTCTGGAAGCCGCAGGCGTACGTGCCGCCGCGACTCGTGCGAATATGAAGAAGGCTGAGCCTGGCAAGAAAGCCAAGGCGCGTGTCGCCGAGAAGGCCGCAAAAGCCGAAGCCGCCTCGGCGGAATAAAGCGGCGAAAGGGGGGCTGTCTGCCCCCCTCTTGCCCGTTCCGGGCAATTCACCCCCCGAGAGTATTTGTCGCAAGAAAATGTCAGCATGAGCAAATCGCGCATCTGTGTCGGAGCTATTGCAGGCGCCTATGGGGTGCGTGGCGAAGTGCGGCTGAAAAGCTTTTGTGCCGATCCCGGGGCGATTGCAGAGTACGGGCCTTTATGGTCCGAGGACGGCGCACGCCAGTTTTCTGTTACCTTGGGCGCGCCAGTGGCGCAGGGGTTTGCCGCGCGTATCGGTGGGGTAATAACCCGTGAACAAGCGGATGCGTTGCGCGGGGTTCGGTTGTTTGCGGAACGAGAGAATTTGCCTGCCTTGCCGGATGACGAATACTACCACGCAGATCTGATCGGGTTGGACGTGTTCGATACCGGTGGTGTGTGTTTGGGGCGCGTCAAGGCTGTGTTGAATCACGGCGCATCTGACCTGCTGGAACTGGTTCTGCCGGGCCGCAAGGGGGCCGTCTTGTTGCCATTCACGCAGGCGATCGTGCCGACTGTTGATCTGGCGTCACGGCGTATCGTCGCGGATCCGCCCGAAGGGTTGATCGAGTGAGCGCGCCGCCGCGCCGCGCCGCGGGACGATTGGCGATAACCCCGTCACTGACACCGCGCGACCTGGACCGACGCGGCACGCCGGCCAAGGCGTGGCAGGCGCGCGTCATCACCCTGTTTCCTGAAGCTTTTCCCGGTATTCTGGGCCTGTCGCTTACAGGCCGCGCGCTGAACGGGGGGCGCTGGGGGTTGGAGGCGATTGACCTGCGCCCTTTCGGGCTGGGCAAGCACCGCAATGTCGATGATACGCCTGCCGGTGGCGGGGCAGGGATGGTGTTGCGCGCGGATGTTCTGGGGCGTGCTGTTGAGGTTGCCATGCGCGGCGTGCCTGAGGATCGTGGCGCATGGCCTTTGGTCTGCCTGAGCCCGCGGGGCCGTCCGTTTACACAAGACACGGCCCGTCACTGGGCAGGCGCGCGTGGGATCACCATGATTTGCGGGCGTTTCGAGGGTGTGGACCAGCGGGTGATCGACCATTACGGGATTGAGGAAATCTCGCTTGGGGATTTTGTCCTGACCGGGGGCGAGATTGCCGCACAGGCCATGATTGATGCGACCGTGCGTCTGCTGCCCGATGTGCTGGGCAACGCCGAGTCGATCGAGGAAGAGAGTTTCTCGGACGGGTTGCTGGAGCACCCGCAATACACGCGTCCGGCGGAATGGGCCGGGCGCGATATCCCATCGGTCCTGATGTCCGGCAATCATGGTGCGATTGCGCGCTGGCGTCAGGAACAGGCTGAAGCGCTGACCCGCGCGCGCCGTCCTGATCTTTGGGACAAATGGCGCGCGGACAAGGGGCAGGACTAAGCCGTCTCGCGCGTGATTTCTGCGCCTAGCCCCTGCATCAGCGACTCGAATACCGGGAAGGATGTGGCGATTGGGCCTGCATCATCGACTGTGATCGGGGCGCGTGCCACGAGGCCAAGGCACAGGAAGCTCATGGCGATGCGGTGGTCGAGATGGGTTTGCACCGTGGCATCCCCCGGCACACCATCGGGACCCATGCCATAAACTGTCAGGCTGTCCTCAGTTTCCGCCACGCGGACACCGCAGGCCTCCAACCCGCGCGCCATCGCGTCGATCCGGTCGGATTCCTTGACCCGCAATTCCTTGATGCCACGCATGACGGTCACACCCTCGGCTGTCGCGGCAAGCGCGGCAAGCACGGGATATTCATCGATCATGCTGGCGGCGCGTTCGGGGGGCACTTCGATCCCTTTCAGCGCAGAAAAGCGCACCCGCAGATCGGCCACAGGTTCGCCGCCTTCTTCACGCGGGTTTTCCATCACAAGATCAGCGCCCATATCCTGCAATGTCAGGAAAATGCCATTTCTGGTCGGGTTCTGGCTGACTCCGGGTACTAGAATGTTGGAATTCTGTACCATTAGCGCCGCGCAAACCGGGAAAGCGGCAGAGGATGGGTCGCGCGGGACAGCAACATTCTGGCCTTCCAGTTCCGGCTGGCCGGTCAGGGTGATCACGCGGCCATCTTCGGTGTCCTCGACTGTGATGGACGCCCCGAAGCCCCGCAGCATCCGTTCTGTATGGTCGCGGGTGGGTTCCTGTTCAACAACAACAGTCTGGCCCGGTGCATTCAACCCGGCCAGCAAGACCGCGGATTTGACCTGAGCCGAGGGCATGGGCACGCGGTAGCGCACAGGCACTGGTTGCGCCGCGCCGATAAGCGTCAGTGGCAGGCGGCCGCCGCGCCGTGCATAGGACTGCGCCCCGAACAGGGCCAGCGGATCAGTAACACGGCCCATCGGGCGCTTGTTCAGGCTGGCATCGCCAGTGAATGTTGCAGTTATATCCGTAGTTGCCATGGCGCCCATGATCAGGCGCACACCAGTGCCGGAATTGCCGCAATCAATCACTTGCTCGGGCTCTGCGAAGCCGCCAACACCCACACCATGCACAGACCATTCGCCGGGGCCGTGCTGCGTGACTTCGGCGCCGAAGGCCTGCATGGCCTTGGCCGTATCCAGAACATCTTGCCCTTCCAGAAGCCCGGTAATCGACGTCCTGCCGATGGACAAGGCCCCGAGGATCAGCGCGCGATGCGAGATGGATTTGTCGCCAGGCACCTCGGCAACACCAGAGAGAGGGCCGGATTTATGGGCAGTCATGGAAAATGCAGGGCCGTGGCCGGACATGGGGTGCCTCTCGGTCAGATGAAGTTGCGCCGGTTGATAGCGCAACCCGTCTTGGGCGTCCATGGCTGTTGCGCGTTACAAAAGCGTGTGGGGTCAATCGTCTTGCAGCAAGGCGCTGACTTCGCTTGCGAGCGCTTCAAGTTCGGCGCGCATTGCGGGGCTGCGCGCGCCTTCGATCCCGCCAAGCCCGAGGCCCAGTGTTTCGGCATAGGCCACGCGGTTGGCGATCTGGGTTTTTGCCAATGCAGCACTTAGCGCCTGTGCGGCTTCCATAACCTCTGTGCCCAGACGTGTGCCCGCACGTGCGCGGTTCAGCACGACAAGCACTTCGCGCCCTTCGCGTCGCGTCAGGTCCAGAACGCCATCTGTCGCCCAGAGGTCAACATGGCTGGAGGCCACCGGAACCAGCACCAGATCGGCCACGCGCAAGGCAGGACGCAGGTCGGAATCGGCCTTTGGCGGTGTGTCGATGATAACGAAATCCGCCATGTCGCGTAGTTTGCCAACTTCATACCCCACACCCCAGGCTGATGCGGTGGAGAATTCCATATTCTCGGTGCGATCGGCCTCATTGCGGGTCATGAACCAGCGCCCGAGAGAGCCTTGGGGATCTGTATCCAGAAACGCGACATTGTAACCCGCCCGCGCCAGCATGACCCCAAGATTGACCGCAAGTGTTGTCTTGCCTGACCCACCTTTTTGCTGCGCGATAGTGATTACCTTGCCCTTGGCCATGATCCGCACCCTTCGTCGTGATCGCCTGTCTTCGCTGCAACGCAGCATAGACGAATTTTCACAGGATGCACGTGCAAACTTCAGGCGCGTTCATCCTTGGGTGAGCCCATGACCACCATTGTCGTGATCCTGTCAAGAAAGGGGAATGCGCCCATATAGTCTGTGTGAAACTGTTTATAGGCGGCAAGATCGCGCGCCTCGACCCGCAGCAAATATTCCACGGTTCCGGTGATGTTGTGGCACTCACGCACCTGAGGGGCGGCACGCATGAGCCGCTCGAATTCGGCCTGTGCGGCTTTCGTGTGTTTCGACAGGCCCACAGTCACATAAGCGATAAAGCCGATGCCTGTCAAAGCAGGGTCTATGACAGCGCGGTATCCGGTGATCACGCGCTGGCGCTCCAGGTCCTGAACACGGCGCAGACAGGCAGAGGGCGACAGCCCGACGCGATCGGCCAACTCAATATTGGTCAGGCGCCCCTCGCGTGAGAGGATGCGCAATATTTCTTCTGATTTTTTGTCAATATCACTCATTAATTGCAGCATTAGTCCATCTTGCACAGTTTTTGCAATGTATCGGTTGAGCATTTGCCGTAGAACCGAGGGCAGCATAAAGGGCGCCCCAATGACAATAGACCTGTTTCTGGCTTTGATTACATTTGCATTTGTCACTTCGGTCACGCCGGGGCCCAACAATGTCATGTTGCTGGCATCAGGTGTGAATTTCGGGTTTCGCCGGACGATCCCGCATATGGCCGGTGTTGCGGTCGGGCATGCATTCATGGTGTTTCTTGTCGGGGTCGGCCTGATGGGGGTGTTCATCAGCTACCCGCCTGTGCAATTCGCGCTCAAGGTTGTCTCTGCGGTCTACATGCTGTGGCTGGCATGGAAGATCGCGAATGCTGCGCCACCTGCTGGGGCGCAGCGGGCAGGGCGCCCGTTTTCTTTCATACAGGCTGCGGCGTTTCAGTGGGTCAACCCCAAGGCCTGGATCATGTCGCTGGCGGCCGTCACGCTGTATGCACCGGGACAGGAATGGGGGGCGGTTGCATGGGTGGCGTTCGGGTTTTTATGCGTAGGGTGGACAACGACCATTATTTGGACTGTGCTGGGGCTGGGGTTGCGGCGGTTCCTGCAAAAACCTATGGCCTTGCGCGTGTTCAATTACACAATGGCGGCGCTGCTGCTGGCATCGCTGGTGCCGGTGCTGTTTCAAGGATAATTCAGCCGCTCTGCGCGTGGTTCACTGCGTGACTCGCCGCGCAACACTTTATCATGCGGCGAATATCTGCGGCGATGCTTAAAATTTGAGCGTTTTTTGCCTGATCTCTTTACATTCCTCTGGCTTCTGCCTTTGATGAGAATGACACAGGGAGCATTTGAATTTATGACAGACCCTTTCTTCAATGAGATGTATGATCAGAACGGGCTACGTGTGCCCTATCGGATGCTTGAAGGTTGGTATCAGAACATGCCGGCCGAGTTTCGGGCCGTAAAGCAGGCCGAGGCAGAGGGGCTTTTTCGCCGCTATGGTATCACCTTTGCAGTCTATGGCGAAGGTGGCGACCCTGATCGCCTGATTCCATTTGACATGTTTCCAAGGGTCTTTGCTGCCAATGAATGGCGCAGGCTGGAACGCGGGATAAAGCAGCGTGCGCGTGCGCTCAATGCGTTCTTGTCCGATGTCTATGACCGGGGCGAGATTATTCGCGCGGGCCGTATTCCGGCAGATCTGGTTTATCGCAACGATGCCTACGAAATCGCAGTTGCGGGGTTTCGACCGCCGCTTGGAGTGTTCAGCCATATTGTCGGTATTGATCTGGTGCGCACAGGGGCTGACCAGTTCTACGTTCTTGAAGATAACTGCCGCACCCCCTCTGGCGTATCCTATATGCTGGAGAACAGAGAGGTCATGATGCGGATGTTCCCGCATCTGTTTCAGGAAAACCGCGTGGCCCCTGTCGATGGCTATGCAAGGCTTCTGAAGCGGACGCTGGCCTCTGTTGCGCCTGCAAAATGCGACCGCGACCCATGTGTGGTGCTGCTGACGCCGGGGCATTTCAATTCAGCCTATTACGAGCATAGTTTTCTGGCCGATCTGATGGGGATCGAACTGGTCGAAGGGCAGGATCTGTTCGTCGATGGCGACTTTTGCTGGATGCGCACGACGGAAGGGCCGAAGAAAGTGGATGTCATCTATCGCAGGATTGATGACGCCTATCTTGATCCGCTGTGCTTCCGCCCCGATTCCACCCTTGGTGTGCCGGGCCTGATGAATGTCTACCGCTCTGGCGGGGTGACGATCTGCTCTGCCCCTGGCGCAGGCGTTGCCGATGACAAGGCGATCTACACCTATGTGCCAGAGATGATTCGCTTCTATCTGGGCGAGGCGCCGATTCTGGAAAATGTGCCGACATGGCAATGTGCCAAGCCCGATGACCTGAAATATGTGCAGGAAAATATTGCTGATCTTGTGGTCAAGGAAGTCCACGGCTCTGGCGGGTATGGCATGCTTGTTGGGCCAAAGGCCGACAAAGCCACGATAGAGACATTTGCGGCCAAGCTGGCCGCCAATCCTTCAAACTATATCGCACAACCCACATTGGCCTTGTCCACCTGCCCGACATTTGTCGAAGAAGGGATTGCACCGCGCCATGTTGATTTGCGGCCCTACTGTCTGGTCGGGCGCGATGTCGAACTGGTGCCGGGCGGGCTGACCCGCGTGGCATTGACCGAAGGGTCGCTGGTGGTCAACTCGTCTCAGGGCGGGGGGGTCAAGGATACATGGGTTATCGCGGAGGAATGACATGCTAAGCCGTACAGCCGCGAACCTGTTCTGGATGGCTCGCTATCTGGAACGTTCTGAAACAACCGCCCGCCTGTTGGACCTGGGCTTTCGCAATGCATTGCTGCCCAATGCTGGCGGGGGCTTTCGCAATGAATGGAGCGCGATCCTGCAAAGCAAGGGTACGCTGCAACAATTCACCGACAAATATGGTGATCTGGTGCAGCGCAATGCCGAAAGCTTTCTTTTCTTCGATCTGGAGAACCCCTCTTCGGTTGCCAGTTGCATCACTGCTGCGCGTGAGAATGCGCGGATCGTGCGCACGGCGCTGACCAGTCAGGTCTGGGACGCGATCAACGTCAGTTATCAGGAACTGAAGGCCCTTACCCGGCGCGAGCGTTCTTCGTTGGAGGTCCCGGAACTGACTGACTGGACCTTGCGCACCGCAGCCCTGATCCGCGGGGCGATTGAAACCACACAATTGCGCAATGACGGCTACCGTTTCATGAATCTTGGCTACGCAGTCGAGCGTGCAGATAACACCGCGCGGCTGCTGGACGTGAAATATTACGTCCTGTTGCCGTCCGTGGCCTATGTCGGTTCCGGGTTGGACAACTATCAATGGACGACGCTGTTGCGTGCGCTGTCGGCACATAGGGCCTATAACTGGGCCTATGGAGGTGAACTCAGCGCCGCGCAAATTGCGCATTTCCTTATCCTGAACCCGAAGTTTCCCCGCTCGCTTCTGTCCTGCTCCATCGAGGCGAATGAGCATCTGGACCATCTTGGGCGCATTTACGGGCGTTCCAGCCCGGCACAGGAAGCGGCCCGCAAACTGCTGGGAGAGTTGGCGGAGGCGCGTATCGAAGATGTGTTCGATGAAGGTTTGCACGAATTCCTGACCCGCATGATATCCGAGAATGCAGGCCTTGGTCAGTGTATCAGTGACCAATATCTGACCGGAGAAGCGCGATGATTCTGACTGTTTATCACAAGACCAGCTATGATTTCGCGTCCCCTGTCGGGGGCATTTTGCAAAGCCATCGGCTGACCCCTGCGAAATGTGAGGCGCAGAAGATCATCGAGTGGCAGGTTGATGTTCCCGGCGCCGTTATGGGCGAAATGTTCCGCGACGGGGCAGGGGATTATATTCAGACCGTTTCGCTGCGCATGCCCGTCACCAGCATTGAAGTGACTGTCCGTGGTATTGTCGAGACGACAGATACATCGGGCATTCTGCGCGGTCATCGAGAGCGGGTGCCCCCGCGCGCCTATATGCGCGACACGTTGCGCACCGAACCGAACCGCGCGATCCGCGATCTGGTAGATGAGACTTTGCACGGCAAACAAGACGCCCCGGAACTGGAGCGCGCGCATCTGCTTGCTGCCGCTGTGGCCGAGGCACTGCCTTACAGGCCGGGCGCAACCCATGCCCATACCACCGCAGCCGAGGCGATGAGTGAAGGGGCAGGGGTGTGTCAGGACCATGCGCAGGTTCTGATTGCCTGTGCCCATCTTGCCGATATGCCAGCGCGCTATGTCTCTGGCTATCTGAACGCGACCGAAGACGGCACGCCCCATGAAGCAAGCCATGCCTGGGCGGAAATCTATGTCGCTGGTTTGGGCTGGATCGGGTTCGATGCTTCCAACAAGTGCTGTCCCAATGAGCATTACATTCGCCTTGGGTCGGGCCTTGATGCGGAAGATGCCGCACCCATCCGCGGATTGGTTCTGGGCGGAGCGGCGGAAACGCTGGATGTAACCGTGGTGATCGAGGCACAGCAACAGTGACGACGCTTGCACCCGCGCTGCGACAGCGCTACGACAGCTTATCCAATCTTGCCAGGGAAATAGAGCGATGACCTATTGCGTCGGGCTTTTGCTGAATGCGGGGCTTGTCTTGCTGTCTGACACCCGCACGAATGCGGGGCTGGACAATATTTCCACCTATCGCAAGATGTTCACCTTCGAAGAGCCGGGCGAGAGGGTCATTGTCATGATGACTGCGGGCAATCTGTCGGTCACTCAGACGACCCTCGCGCGGTTGACCGAAGAGATTAACAATCCCGAAGCCACGCATGAAACCTCGATCATGAAGGCAGAGAACATGCTCGATGTGGCCACACAGGTCGGCGAAATGTTGTCGCGTGTCACTGCGGAAACCAAGACGCGCATGGACCGGATGAACCAGAGCGCCAGCGCCTCCATGATCGTGGCGGGCCAGCGCAAGGGCGGTCGTATGCGGCTTTTCCTTGTCTACCCGGAGGGTAATTTCATCGAGGCGACCGAAGACACCCCCTATTTACAGATTGGCGAGCATAAATATGGCAAACCCATTCTGGACCGCGTGATTACCGCTGATACGCCTTTGGAAGAAGCCCGAAAGGCAGTGCTTTTGTCGATGGATTCAACTCTGCGGTCCAATCTCAGCGTGGGAATGCCGCTGGATATGGTGGTGATCGAAGCCGATTCCCTGCGTATCAACGAACAACGCCGGATCGAGGCAAATGACGAGGAATTTGCCGCGATGTCGGCAGCCTGGTCACAGGCGTTGCGCGACGCTTTCACTCAGATCAAGTGATCGTCGCTGGTGCCTTCTGGCAGTTCTTGTGCCAGAAACCGCTCGAACGCATCCAGATTGATGGCTTCAAACTGCCCGAAAGCTTGCATCCAGATGCTGGCCTCGCGCAAGGCATCCGGTTCCAGCTTGCACCATTTCACGCGCCCGCGTTTTTCCTGACTGATCAGCCCGGCTGCGGCCAGAATGCCCAGATGTTTTGAAATCGCCGCAAGCGACATCTCAAAAGGGTCGGCGACATCGGTGACGGCCATATCATCTTCCAGCAGCATAGCAAGAATGGCCCGGCGCGTTGGGTCGGCCAGTGCCATGAAAATCTGGTCAAGCGTGGGGGCATGTTCGCGGTCCATATGCGTGTTCTGGGCTGATGGCTGGCAAAGGTCAACTGTTTGGTTGAATATGCTGCAGCGGCGAAATGTGACGTCAGGCAGGATGTGGTAAAACCACGATGAAGATAAAGTATAATAAAAACAATATCTTGTGGTCTATTTTTGTTGGATTAATCTGCCTTGACTCTAGACCTTTGCCTGCCTAGTTTCCGTGCAACTTGCAGCCGGAGGTGGCGGGCATGACCAAGCGTGAAGAGATGGAGCAGCTCAAGGCTCTCGAAGACCGGATCGCAAAGGTGAAAGCCACGCTAGAGCCGCCGAAGGCAGCGCAGGATCACCACTCGATGGCCCAGATCGGCTGGAGAATGGTGATCGAACTGGTGTCGGGTTTGGGCATCGGTGCGGCGATGGGATACGGGCTTGATGTGCTGTTTGGCACCTTGCCGATCTTTCTCGTGCTGCTGACATTATTGGGCTTCGCGGCCGGGGTGAAGACGATGATGCGTTCCGCCCGCGAATTTGAGACCGGAACAGACAGGGCGGCACCTGCACAAACAGGTGCAAAGCAAGGGGACAAGACCAGTGGCGGGTGAAAATGGTGGCCTTGAAATCAGGCCGATGGACCAGTTTGAAGTCAAGGCGCTGTTCGGCGGTGATGTGAGTTGGTACACACCAACCAACGTCACCCTCTGGATGGCGCTGACGGTTGTCGCTGCTTCGGCCCTGATGATCTATGGCGCACGCGGTCGTGCGCTGGTCCCAAGCCGGGCGCAATCTGCGGCGGAAATGACCTATGGGTTCATCTATAACATGGTCAAGGATGTAGCAGGGCATGACGCAGTGCGCTTCTTCCCGCATGTGTTTACCTTGTTCATGTTTGTGCTGTTTGCGAACTTGCTGGGCCTGATCCCCTTCGCCTTTACGACCACGTCACATATCGCAGTGACAGCGGTGCTGGCCTTCACAGTGTTCTTGTCTGTGACAGCATTGGGGTTCATCCTGAACGGTACCAAGTTTCTGGGCCTGTTCTGGGTCAGCTCTGCGCCGCTTGCCTTGCGGCCTGTGCTGGCCCTGATCGAATTGATCTCTTATTTCGCGCGCCCCATCAGCCATTCCATTCGTCTTGCGGGTGCGATGATGGCGGGACATGCGGTGGCGAAAGTGTTTGCTGGCTTTGCCGGCGCGCTGGGTGCTGCCTTCTTCGTGCCAGTGCTGGCTGTGACCGCGCTCTACGCTTTGGAGCTGCTGGTCGCCGTGATCCAGGCCTACGTCTTTACCATTCTGACCTGTGTGTACCTGAAGGACGCACTGCACCCCTCGCACTGACGGGCGTATCGGGTCGAATACCAAACTCAAGCCAATTCCAACTCAAGGAGAAATGACATGGAAGGCGATATCGCAGAAATGGGCAAGTACATCGGTGTTGGTCTGACCGCCATTGGTATGGGCGGCGCAGCAATCGGTGTGGGCAACATTGCTGGCAACTTCCTGTCGGGTGCATTGCGCAACCCGTCGGCTGCTGCTGGTCAGACTGCCATGCTCTTCATCGGCATCGCATTCGCAGAAGCTCTGGGGATCTTCTCGTTCCTCGTCGCGCTGCTGCTGATGTTCGCTGTCTAAGCGCTTCCCGACTATATCCTTATGCCCGGGGGGGCCATGTGGCCCCTTCGGTGAATTCAGGGCTTAGGGGGACGACATGGCAGAAACTGCCGCATCGGGGTCAGGTATGCCCCAACTAGACGTTTCCACCTTCTCGAACCAGATTTTCTGGCTGATCGTGACTTTGGTGGTGCTATATTATGTTATGTCGCGCGTGGCTCTGCCGCGTATTGCGGCTGTTTTGGCTGACCGTCGCGGGACGATCACCAGCGATATTGCTGCGGCTGAAGAATACAAGCTGAAGGCGCAGCAGGCGGAAGAAGCCTATAACAAGGCTTTGGCCGAAGCGCGCGCAGAGGCCGGACGCATTGTCGATGCGGCAAAAGCCGAAATGCAGGCAGAGCTGGATGTCCAGATTGCCAAGGCCGATGCCGAGATTGCAGCCAAGGCGGCAGAATCCGAGCGGCGCATCCGCGAGATTCGCGATAGCGCGATGGAAATGGTGTCTGATGTCTCCAAGGATGTCACGACGGACATCCTGGATGTTTTCGGTGCCAAGGCAGATAAGCGTAGCGTTACGGCCGCGGTGAATGCCCGACTGAAAGGGGATGCATGATGTTGAGACTTTCAGCACTTGCCATGATCGCGGCAAGCCCCGCATGGGCCGCGCCAGCGGGTAAGCCTTTCTTCTCGCTCTACAACACCGATTTGATCGTGTTGATGGCGTTCATCATCTTTATTGGCATCCTTGTATACTTCAAGGTGCCGGAAAAGGTGTCTGGCCTGTTGGACAGCCGCGCAGTGGGGATTCAGTCCGAACTGGACGAAGCACGCCGTTTGCGCGAAGAAGCCCTTGCGCTGCATGCATCCTTTGAGCGGCGCCATGCCGAGGTCAAGGACGATGCCGCGCGGATCGTTGAGAAGGCCAAGGCCGACGCCCAATTGGCGGCCAAACAGGCAAAGGACGAGATCGAAGCCTCAATCGCGCGTCGTCTGAAGGGCGCAGAGGAACAGATCGCATCTGCCGAAGCGGCGGCTATCCGTGACGTGCGTAACAAGGCTGTGGCAATTGCCATCGCCGCTGCGGGCGACATGATGGCGAAGCAAATGGATGCCGATGGCAATGACGCACTGGTCCAGAAGGCGATTGCATCCGCGCAGGAACATCTGCACTAAGCAATCCGGTCAGTGACCTAATTGACATGAAAACCCGGCTTCGCGCCGGGTTTTTTACATCGCGCGCGCATGCTCAAAGCGAAGGCGCGCAATCTCCTCGTTCTCTTCGCTGCGTTTCAGATCGCTCATCAGCTTCTTCACATAATCCAGATGGGCTTGTGCCGCGCCACGCGCGCCCGCTGGGTCGCGCTGCTGAAGTGCGGCGTTTATCGCGCGATGCTGATCCAGTAATTCGTCCCGTGTGCCGCGCTGGCGAAAGATCATCTGGCGATTATAGAACACGCCCTGATGCAGCAGGTTGAACATTGCGCGCATCATATGCAGCATGATGATGTTGTGCGATGCTTCCACAATAGACAGGTGAAATTCCGCATCAAGGCGCGCTTCTTCAGTCGGATCGCGTTTGAGATGCGCCTCTTCCATTTTCTGGTAGATCGTGTCGATGACTTTCAGATCCATCTCTGAACCAAGCCGCGCAGCGCGCTCTGCCGACATCCCCTCCAGGTCACGACGAAAGCTGATATAATCAAACAGCGCCGCATCATGCCCCGCGAACAGGCTGACCAATGAATCCGAGAAGGCAGAATCAAGTAGTTCTGCCACATATATGCCTGCGCCTGCTTTGGTGGTCACCAACCCACGCGATTGCATTTCAGATAAAGCCTCGCGCAGCGATGGGCGCGAGACGCCCATCTTCTCGGCAAGTTCCCTTTCCGATGGCAGGCGTTCCCCGGGACGCAAGATGCCGCGTAAGATCAGCATCTCCAATTGCCTGACGACGCTACTCGAAAGTTTCTCAGCTTGGATGCGTTGAAAGGGCATGCGATTTCGCCTTGCTTTTGGTCCGCACAGGGGAATTGCACGGAATTTATGCAGTTATTGGTAAAAAGATATGACCGGTTGAGCCTTTGCGCAATAAAAAAGGCCAGTCCGCAGACTGGCCCTTGATCTCATGTCATGTCGATCAGGCGGGTTGATGCGGCCTGATGAAGATCTCGACACGGCGGTTTTGCGCGCGACCGGCAGGGGTTGCATTGCTGGCAACAGGCTGAGTTAGGCCACGTCCCTGCGTCTGGATACGGTTTGACGCGACCCCTTGGCTGCGCAAAACCTGCGCCACTGACCCGGCGCGCCGTTCTGACAGGCTTTGGTTATAGGCGGCGCTGCCTGTATTGTCGGTATGCCCCACAATAATAATGTCGCTGCGCGGGTAATTCACCAGATTGGTCGAAATGGCGCGAAGGTCGTTTTGCAGATCCGGGCGCAATGTTGCGCTGTCAGTTGCAAACAGCAGGTCTTGTGGCAGGGTCAGGATCAATTCCTGCCCGGTATTGCGGATATTCACATTATCGCCAAGCTGCCGACGCAGATCTGCGGCCTGACGGTCCAGTTGCTGGCCGATCAAAGCCCCGGTCGCGCCGCCAATCAGCGCGCCCGCAGCCGCGCGGCGGCCACTCCCGTCACCTGTTGCTGCACCGATCACACCCCCCACAGCCGCGCCTGTCAGTGCGCCACCCAAGGTGCGATTCTGTGTGTTTTCAGGGTCTGGTGCACATGCTGCCAGTGCAATCACTGCCGCACCAAGCGACAAGGTTGAGACGGAAACCTTCATCAAGCTATCCTCCAAAAGGTCAAGGCTGCGATATACGCTTATATAACACAGAAGGTCACCTCACGTTCCCTTTATCGTTCAGAAATCTGCTCATATGCCGCAACAGGCGTGGTCGCATCCTGTCGCGCGGCTTCCCATGCCAGCATGGCGCGTTTGCGCGGCAGCCCCCAATGATACCCGCCAAGCGCGCCGGTCCCGCCGCGCAAACACCTGTGGCAGGGCAACAAGAAGCCGATCGGATTGCGCCCCACAGCCGTTCCGACTGCACGTGCGGCGCGGTCCGCGCCTATTGCCTTGCCCAATTCGCCATAAGTCGTCACCTCTCCAGACGGCACCTGTAACAGCGCTTCCCACACCTTGATCTGAAAAGGGGTTCCGATCAGGTGCAGGTCTGCGTGGCCTGTTTGTGCAAATGCCGCCGTAACATACGGCGCGGCGGCGCTTGCATCTGCGGTGTATATGGCGTTTGGCCAGCGCTTCATCATGTCGGACAAGGTCGCATCTTCCTGCCCCTGATCGGCAAAGGCCAGACCGCACAAACCGCGTGCGCTGGCCATCCCCAGCGCCTTGCCAAAAGGCGTATCAAACCAGCCATAGCGGATGGTCAGCCCTGCGCCTCGCTGCGCATACTCTCCCGGTGTCATGGCTTCCCAGCGCAAGAACAGGTCATGCAGCCGCGCTTGCCCCGAGAGGCCCAATGCATGGGCCGTTTGTAGCGTTGACATTCTTTCAGACAGAAGTTTGCGCGCATGGCCCAGTGTCAGATATTGCTGATAGCGCTTGGGGGACACCCCGGCCCATTGACTGAAGAGGCGTTGAAAATGCGCCGCGCTCATCCCCATGTCTTGCGCCAGATCTGCCAGACTGCGTTGCGCGCCTCCGGGCGCGTCAATCAGGGCAATCGCGCGGGCGATAACATGGTAATGATAGCTTTCTGCTTGCATAGACGCATCTTTCATGGCGGGGCCCTTCCAATCTCGTGCCAAAACTAAACCAGCCTGTCGCTTTGCGCGACCCGAAAGCTGCGCATTCGTGCCATTGCAACCGCTACACAAGTGAAATAAGCACTTCTCAAAGTGCTAAAATAATGGGCATTCAGCATGAAGCTTGGGCTTTTTTTTCTGGTAGTCGGCTATCTGCTCAGCCAGTTCTACCGCTCATTCCTGGCGGTGCTGGCAGGGTTGCTGCAAGCTGATGTCGGGGTGACTGCCGATGATCTGGCCTTGTCATCCGGTCTGTGGTTTCTGGTCTTCGCTGCGATGCAACTGCCGGTCGGTTGGGCTTTGGACCGGTTCGGGCCGCGCCGGACAACGGCCATCATGCTGGGATTTGGGGGCACAACCGGGGCTGTCGTATTCGCAGTTGCCCAAAATGCGTTGCATCTTCACCTTGCTATGGCGCTACTGGGTATCGGCTGTGCGCCGGTGCTGATGGCGTCCTACTATATTTTTGCCCGCAGCTTTCCACCGGCCATTTTCGCAACGCTTGCGGGCGCAGTGATCGGGTTTGGGTCGCTGGGCAATATTCTGGGGGCGCTGCCGATGGCATGGGCGGCAGAAGCCTTTGGCTGGCGGGCCTCAATTCTGGCCATAGCGGGGGTCACGGCGCTGGTGTCGGTGGTGTTGTGGGTGGTTATTCAAGACCCGCCAAAGGCAGAGGCCCCAAAGGGAAAAGCAGGCAATGTACTGGACCTGTTGCGAATACCGGCGATCTGGTTCCTGATCCCGCTTCTGATTGTCAATTATGCCCCTGCCGCAGGTTTGCGCGGGCTTTGGGTTGGCCCCTATTACACGGATGTCTACGCGGCTTCTGCGACCGGGATTGGTCAGGTTACCTTGCTCATGGCGATTGCGATGATCGCGGGCAATTTTGCATATGGCCCTCTGGACCGGCTGCTGGGGACACGCAAATGGGTCATTCTTGGGGGCAATATGGCTGGCGCGGCGTGTCTTGGCCTGCTGTGGCTGTTTCCATTGGCAGGGGTCTGGCAGGCGGCACTTCTGTTTGCGGCTGTCGGTTTCTTCGGGGCGTCATTCCCGATGATGATGGCGCATGGCCGCAGTTTCATCCCACCGCATCTGACCGGGCGAGGGGTGACATTGCTGAATCTGTTTTCCATCGGAGGGGTCGGGGTATTGCAGGTTATGAGCGGGCGGGTTCATGCACTGGCACCACAAGACCCGCCAGAAATGCCCTATCAGGCACTGTTTCTGTTTTTTGGGCTTTTGTTGCTGATAGGCTGCATTGTTTACCTATTCTCGACAGATCGGACCGATTAGCGCCTCTTCACCTTTCGCCGCAATTAAGGTATGCCCCGGCGACGTTTGCAAAGGAGAAGCCAATATGGGCTACAAGATCGCCGTCGTCGGTGCCACGGGCAATGTGGGCCGCGAAATGCTGAATATCCTGGCTGAACGGGAATTCCCGGTCGATGAGATCGTGGCGCTTGCCTCGCGCCGCTCGATGGGAACCGAGGTCAGCTTTGGCGACACAACGCTGAAATGCAAGGATCTTGACCAGTTCGATTTCACCGGATGGGACATTGCCCTGTTTGCCATCGGATCAGATGCAACCAAGCAATACGCTCCGATTGCGGCAAAGGCGGGCTGTGTGGTGATCGACAATTCGTCGCTCTATCGCTACGATCCCGATGTGCCGCTTGTCGTGCCAGAGGTGAATGCCGAGGCCGTGGACGGCTATACCAAGAAAAACATCATCGCGAACCCCAACTGCTCGACCGCGCAGATGGTTGTCGCGCTCAAGCCCCTGCATGACCGTGCGCGCATCAAGCGGGTTGTGGTGAGCACCTATCAATCCGTTTCAGGTTCGGGCAAGGAAGCGATTGACGAGCTGTGGAACCAGACCAAGGGGCTGTATGTGCCGGGTCAGGAAGTGGCCCCTTCGGTCTATCCCAAGCAGATCGCCTTCAATGTCATTCCCCATATCGACGTGTTCATGGAAGACGGTTCGACCAAGGAAGAATGGAAGATGGTCGCAGAAACCAAGAAAATCATGGATCCGTCCATCAAATTGACCGCGACTTGCGTGCGCGTGCCGGTCTTTGTGGGGCATTCGGAATCCATCAATATCGAGTTCGAAGATTTTCTGGATGAGGAAGAGGCGCGCGATATTCTGCGCGAGTCCCCCGGCATTCTGGTGATCGACAAGCGTGAACCGGGTGGATACATCACCCCGGTCGAATGTGTAGGCGAATATGCGACCTATATCAGCCGCATTCGTCAGGATTCGACAATTGAGAATGGTCTGAACCTTTGGTGTGTGTCGGATAACCTGCGCAAGGGCGCTGCCTTGAACGCAGTCCAGATTGCCGAGGTTCTGGGCAATCGGTGCCTGAAGAAAGGCTGATTGCCTTTCGCAAGGATGACAAGGGCGCGGGCTGTACAGCCCGCGCCCTTTGCGTTTCAGGGCACCACGACGCAGATCGGCACGGCTGTTTCCTATCGGAAAGGGCAGGGGCGCATCCGACGCGCGAAATGTCGCAATCGCGGCTGTGTCGGCCCGGCGGTCCAGATATATCGGATGCTGGAGCGACACAAAGCCGCAGGGAACGAGACATGACATTCAAGACCGATATCGAAATCGCACGCGAAGCAAACAAAAAGCCGATCCAGGAGATCGGTGCAAAACTTGGCATTCCGAACGAGCATCTGCTGCCTTTTGGCCATGACAAGGCCAAGGTTAGCCAGGAATTCGTGGCCGATGCGCGTGGACGCAAACGCGGCAAGCTGATCCTTGTGACCGCGATCAACCCCACCCCGGCGGGTGAGGGCAAGACCACCACAACTGTGGGTCTGGGCGATGGGCTGAACGCTATCGGCAAACGCGCGGCGATTTGTATCCGCGAAGCCTCACTCGGGCCGAATTTCGGGATGAAAGGTGGCGCTGCCGGTGGGGGTTATTCGCAGGTTGTGCCGATGGAGGATATGAACCTTCATTTCACTGGCGATTTTCATGCGATCACTTCGGCGCATAACCTGTTGTCGGCGATGATCGACAACCACATCTACTGGGGCAATGAACTGGAGATTGACGAGCGCCGCATCACATGGCGCCGTGTGATGGACATGAATGACCGCGCCCTGCGCGATATGGTCATCAGTCTGGGCGGTGTGTCGAACGGGTTTGCACGTCAGACCGGGTTTGACATTACGGTTGCCTCGGAAGTCATGGCGATCCTGTGTCTGGCGGCTGATCTGGAGGATTTGCAGCGCAGGCTTGGCGATATCGTGGTGGCCTATAAGCGCGACAAGACCCCGATCTATTGCCGCGATATCGGGGCCGAAGGCGCGATGACCGTTCTGCTGAAAGATGCGATGCAGCCAAATCTTGTGCAGACCCTGGAAAACAACCCTGCTTTCGTGCATGGCGGTCCCTTCGCCAATATCGCGCATGGCTGCAATTCGGTCGTGGCGACGCAAACGGCGCTGGGGCTGGCAGATTATGTCGTGACCGAGGCTGGCTTTGGGGCCGATCTGGGCGCTGAAAAATTCTTCAACATCAAGTGCCGCAAAGCTGGCCTGAAACCGGCTGTCGCCGTGATCGTGGCAACTGTCCGCGCGATGAAGATGAATGGTGGCGTGGTAAAAGCCGATCTTGGTTCGGAAAATGTCAGTGCAGTGCAGAAAGGTTGCCCGAATCTGGGGCGCCATATCGAGAATGTGAAATCTTTCGGCGTGCCGGTTGTGGTTGCAATCAATCATTTCCATTCCGATACCGATGCCGAAGTGCAGGCGGTCAAGGACTATGTCGCCTCGCTTGGGTCAGAGGCGATCTTGTGCCGTCACTGGGCGGAAGGGTCCAAGGGGATTAGCGAACTGGCAACGCGTGTGGCCGAACTCGCAGATGGGGACTGGTCGCAATTCGCGCCGCTTTATGGCGATGATATGCCTTTGTATGAGAAGATCGAAACCATCGCACGGCGCATCTACCGCGCTGACGAGGTGCTGGCTGATGCGAAAATCCGCAACCAGTTGAAGGAATGGGAAGCGGCGGGCTACGGATCATTGCCGATCTGCATGGCAAAAACGCAATATTCCTTCTCGACCGATCCCAATCTGCGCGGCGCGCCTGACAACCATTCGGTTCCTGTGCGTGAGGTCCGTCTGTCGGCTGGCGCAGGGTTCATTGTCGTGATCTGCGGTGAGATCATGACCATGCCGGGCCTGCCGCGCAAGCCAGCCGCGCAGTCGATCAGGTTCAATGACGAGGGCCTGATTGAAGGGCTGTTCTGATCTGGCAGGACGGTGGACGGCGCTCGCGCGCTTGGCGCGCATCGCCCCACCCACCGTCCCGCAATGGCACTGCATTGCAAGCTGCATATCGGCCGGTTAGGACGCAGGCAGAGTACGAACAGATGCGCCCTTGCGAGTGCTGCAACGGGATGCGATAAATAGGAAGTGACGAGATGACAGCGAGCATAATTGACGGGAAAGAATTTGCTGCGCGGGTGCGTGCCAAAGTTGCAGAACATGTCACAGCGCTGAAAGAACAGCACGGAGTGACACCGGGGCTGGCTGTCGTGCTGGTGGGAGAAGACCCGGCAAGTCAGGTTTATGTCCGTTCAAAAGGCAAGCAGACGGTCGAGGTCGGCATGGCCTCGTTCGAGCATAAGCTGAATGCGGATACATCCGAGGCTGATCTTCTGGATTTGATTGCCAAGTTGAATGCTGATCCGCAAGTTCATGGGATTCTTGTTCAATTGCCTTTGCCCGATCATCTGGATTCGGACCTTGTCATCAATGCAATTGACCCCGCCAAGGATGTTGACGGTTTTCACATTTCGAATGTGGGGATGTTGGGGACAGGTCAGAAGTCGATGGTGCCCTGCACGCCGCTTGGCTGTCTGATGATGCTGCGTGACCATCATGGCAGCCTGTCGGGCATGAATGCGGTTGTTGTCGGGCGTTCCAACATTGTGGGCAAGCCAATGGCGCAATTGCTGCTGGGCGATAGCTGCACGGTGACCATTGCGCATTCGCGCAGCAAGGACCTGCCAGCGATCTGCCAGGGCGCAGATATTCTGGTGGCTGCTGTCGGGCGGCCAGAAATGATTCCCGGTGATTGGGTCAGGCCCGGTGCCACGGTCATTGACGTGGGCATCAACCGGATCGAGCGTGATGGCAAGACAAGGCTGGTGGGGGATGTCCATTTCGATAGCGCTGCACAGGTCGCTGGCGCGATTACCCCGGTGCCAGGTGGGGTGGGGCCGATGACCATTGCCTGCCTGCTGGCCAATACGGTGACCGCTGCGTGCCGCGCACATGGACTGCCAGAGCCAGAAGGGCTGACGGCCTAACTGCCAATCAGCACAGCATGCATGATCCGTCCGGGCATCAGGGTAAAGCCACCAGCAATGACCAGCCCGCCCCAGACCATGCCAAGCATCATATTCCGATGCGGCGCCACGCCCCCGCGTCGGATTTGCCATATCGCATAGAATATCCCGCCGATGACATAGAGCGAGAGCAGGTGAATCCAGCTATACCCGAATACCGGGCCGCCATGTGTTATCCAGAAGCTTGAGACGGCCACACACAGCATGGCCGCAACCCACAGCCAGCCCAGACGCCGATGTATTTGCGTACCGCGCGGGCGGATGAAGATCAGCACTGTCACGAGGATCACCAGCAAGGCGGCGGCTGTATGGACCTGAATGGCCAGACTGGCTTGTGCCAAGGGGGCGAGTGTCATTGGGTAGTTACCTCTCACGGTTTTTGAAAAATGTACGCCGAGATTTGCCAATGGCAGATGCACGCGGCAATATCGGCTACGTGAGTGGTCAAGGGGCTTCGTGAATGACTGCGTTTGACAGGGGTTTGCAATCCACGCATCGCGAATGGCGCGCAGTTTTGGCGGTCTGGGCGGGGTTGAGTATCGTTGCAACCCTCGCCGGACCTTTTGGCACAATGGAGGCGCTGCCGCTTTTGCCGCGCGCGCTATATTGGAGCACCGTTGTCGCCGTGGCGATAATGCTCGACCGGGGGCTTTCGCGGCTGGGCCGTGCCATTCGGCAAGGGCTGGCCACGCACTTGGGACTGGTTTTTACCTACGCAATCATTATGGCGAGTCTGGTCTGGGTGCTGAACAGCTATCTGTTTGACGGGTGGGGCAGGGTCGGGCAATGGTTTTGGCTGGTATTCATCATTCTGGTGATTTCGGGTGCCGTTCATGCCCTTTTTCTCTGGTTCCGGCCTCGTCCGGAACGCGCTGCGCACACAAATTTTCTGGCCCGCCTACCAGTCCAGATGCGTGGCGATTTAATCCGGCTGGAGGCACAGGATCACTACCTGAAAGTTGTCACCGACCAAGGCACAGACTTGATCCTGATGCGCATAAGTGATGCCGAGCAGGAATTGGGCAGCACTGGGCTACGGGTGCACCGGTCGCATTGGGTCGCGCATGATGCCATTCGAGAGGTCAGGCGCAAACAGGGACGGGTGAGCCTGTTCATGAAGGACGGCTCAACTGTCCCTGTCAGCCGGGGCTATGTCGCAGCACTCAAGGCGACCGGGCTGGCGCCCTGAGCGATCAGCTGCGCGCTGCGGACATGTCCGTTGCCAAACGCTTCCAGAAGCTTGCAGCATGTTTGTCGATTTCCAGCACCACAAGCAGGATGACCCCGGCAGCAACGCATTGCGCCAATTGCCAAAGGTCGAGCGCGACCGTGTCAAACAGCATTTGCATGAAGGGCAGATAGGTAAATCCCGCTTGCAGCACAATCACAAGCACAACGGCGATCAACACGGCCGGTGTGCCCTTGAGTCCCTGCCAGCTTATCGACCAGCCGTGGCGGTAGCGAACAGAAAACAGGTAAAAGACTTCCATCGCCACCAGTGTGTTCAGCGCCATTGTGCGGGCTTCATCCAGTCCGGCACCCTGCATTTGAGATAGGGCGAACTGTCCGAAAATGCCCATCGCAAACAGGATCGAGACCAGAAAAACCCGCCAAAGGATAAAACGCGACAGGATTGGTGCATTGGCGCGGCGCGGGGGCTGGCGCATGATTGCGGCCTCTGGGCGCTCAAAGGCCAGTGACATGGCCAGCGCAACGGAACTGACCATATTGACCCAGAGTATCTGCAACGGTGTGATCGGCAGCATCAGCCCGAACAGCACAGCAATGATCAGAGAGATCGACTCGCCGCCATTGACGGGGAGCAGAAAGGTAATCACTTTCTTGAGGTTGGCATAGACTGTGCGGCCTTGTTTGACGGCCTCGGCAATAGAGGCAAAATTATCATCAGCCAGAACGAAATCAGAAGCTTCGCGGGCTGCCTCGGACCCTTTCTGGCCCATTGCAATCCCGGCATCGGCACGTTTCAGGGCAGGGGCGTCGTTCACACCGTCCCCGGTCATCGCGACGACCTGCCCGCGGGCCTGTAGCGCCTGAACCAGCCGCAGTTTGTGTTCTGGGCTGGTGCGGGCGAAAATATCTGTGCGGCGGATCGCGGCTTCCAGCGTGGCATCATCCATCCGGTCAATCTCGGCGCCGGTCAGGGGCTGGTCGGTCTGGTTCAGGCCGATCTGACGGCCAATCGCGGCGGCAGTGCCAGCGTGGTCGCCCGTGATCATCTTGACCGAAATGCCAGCGCTATGACATTCGGCGACTGCGGCGATGGCCTCGCTCCGGGGCGGGTCGATCAGGCCGACAAGCCCCAGCAGGGTCAACCCCTCTGCGATAGTTTCATGGCTCAGCGGCTGGCCTTCAAGTGGCATTCGGGCAAATGCCAGAACGCGCTGGCCATCATTCGCGATCTGCTGGCTAGCCTCGTCCCAGTAAGACTTGTCCAGTGGCTCTGGGCCATTCTGGCCCATCTGGGTGGCACAATGCGCCAGAATGCGTTCTGGCGCGCCTTTCAGCAGGGCAAGCCCGTCTTGCAGAACAGCCATGTAGCGGTACCGGGCATCGAAGGGGATGCTTTCGGCGGGGCTTGGGCGGTTGTCGAACTCCGCCCCCAATTTGCCCGCAAAGGCCAGAAGCGCCCCTTCCATCGGGTCACCCTCGACACGCCAGCCCTTGTCGTCTTGCACAAGTGCGGCAGTATTGCAAAGCGCCGCAACCTGCGCCATCGCGGACAGAATTTCAGGGTCGCCGCCCTTGATCTCACCTTCCGGACGATAACCCTCTCCCGGAATTTCGAGCCGCTCTTGCGCGGTCACAACACTTGCGACCATCATTTCATTACGGGTCAAGGTGCCGGTCTTGTCCGAACAGATGGTCGAGACAGCGCCAAGCGTCTCGATAATGGGCAGGCGACGGATGATCGCATTGCGCCGTGCCATGGATTGCACACCAATCGCCAATGTGACCGTCAGCACTGCTGGCAACCCTTCGGGAATTGCGGCAACGAACAGACCGACCACGATCATGAACGCTTCGGCAAAGGGCATCTCGCGCAGAATGAGGGTGAAGGCCAAGATGGAAGCGGACACCACCATGATGAAGCCGGTCAGATATTTTGCGAATATCTCCATCTGGCGGATCAAAGGGGTTTTCAATGTCTGCACATCCGACATCATTTTGCTGATGCGCCCGATCTCTGTCTGTCCGCCGGTCGTTGTCACAACGCCGCGTCCAGTGCCTTCGGCAACCATCGTGCCGCTAAAGGCCATGGGGGCGCGGTCGCCCAAGGAGGCATCAGCATCTACCGGGTCAAGCGCCTTGCGCACGGGCACAGACTCGCCTGTCAGGATCGCTTCTTCAACGCTCATGCCTGACACCTCGATCAGGCGCAGATCGGCAGGCACTTTGTCGCCTGCCTCTAGGAGCACAATGTCGCCGGGCACCAGATCAGCACCCGCAACGGACATGCGCTGCCCGTCGCGGATGACATTGGCCTTGGGGGCCAGCATGTCGCGCAGGGCCTCTAGCGCGGCCTCTGCGCGGCCTTCCTGCACAAATCCGATCACGGCATTGATGATGACCACGGCCATGATCACCCCTGTGTCGATCCAGTGACCCAGCAGCGCCGTGATAAGCGCAGCGCCGATCAGCACAAGGATCAGCAGGTTGTTGAACTGGCGGGCCAACCGCGCCACGGGGCCGGGGCGCGGGGCCTGGGGCAAGGAGTTTGCCCCGAATTCAGCGCGGCGTGCAGCAATCTGATCGGGGTCAAGCCCTTTGGGGCTGGCATCGAGTGATTGCATAACCTCATCGACCGGACTGGCCCAAGGGGTAGAAGGTGCCGCCATGAATTCTGTGTCCCGTTCTTATTGTGCCGTATAACCGCCATCTACCAAATGATAGCTGCCAGTGATGAAACTTGCACGATCCGACAGTAAAAAACAGGTCAGTGCCGACACTTCTTCCGAGATACCGATGCGCCCCATCGGATGCAGGCTTGCCAGACCATCCAGCATGTCCTGACTCAGGTTATAAGTCAGCAGTGGCGTCTGGATAAAGGCGGGGCCGACAGAATTGATGCGGATGCCCTTTTGCGCATATTCCATCGCCGCTGTCTTTGTCAGCCCCAGCAGCGCGTGCTTTGAGGCGACATAGGCGGATGAATTGGCAAAGCCCACAGACCCAAGGATAGAGGCCATATTTACAATTGCGCCACCGCCTGCGCGCTCCAGCGCTGGTAACTGATAGCGCATCCCGTAGAACACGCCGTTCAGGTTGATATTGATCACCTGCTGCCATGCATCAATCGGGTATTCCCCTGTGGGCGCCTGCCCGCCCCCGATCCCGGCATTGTTTACGGCAAGATGCAGCGCGCCGGTTTGCGCCTCGGCAAAATCGACGAGTGCTTTCATCGCCTCCGGGTCGGCAACATCGGCCGCGAAAGCAGCCGCTTTTCCGCCACGATCGAGAATGGTTGCGACGGGATTGGCGCAACTTTCTTCTGTCAAATCCGAAACGATCACGAATGCGCCACTCGCGGCGAGTTCAAGCGCGATGGCTTCGCCAATACCCGATGCTGCACCGGTCACAATGGCTGTTTTTCCTTTGAAGTCAAACATCTGACATCCCCTTCATAATCTGGTCCGGCGCTGTGCCGGTTTGTGTGGCCTGCGAAAGCAAGCCGTGACTGGGGCAGTATGTCAGGTCTGTTTGGCCCTGTCCTTGCGCTGGCGCAAACAGGAAACAGCAGGAGCAGGTTCCTGCCGGAAAGTGCTGGTGCCCGCCAGATCGGCGGGCACCTGTGCCAGTTAAGGGATCAGTTTTTCAATAATCAGATCTGCGGCTTGTTCCGCTGTCATCCGGGTTGTGTCGATGCGGATCTGAGGAGCCTCCGGTGGCTCGTACGGGGAATCGATGCCGGTGAAGTTCTTCAGCTGACCGGCACGCGCTTTCGCATACAGCCCTTTGACATCGCGCCGCTCGGCTTCTTCCAGTGGCGTGTCGATGAAGACTTCCATAAACTCGCCCGGTTGCATCATGCCGCGCACCATCTCACGCTCAGACCGGAAGGGCGAGATGAAGGCGGTGATCACAATCAGCCCGGCATCGGTCATCAGTCTGGCAACCTCGCCCACGCGGCGGATATTCTCGACGCGGTCAGCATCGGTAAAGCCCAGATCCTTGTTCAAACCGTGGCGCACATTGTCGCCATCGAGCAGAAATGTATGCCGGTTCATACGTGCCAGCTTCATCTCGACAATATTGGCGATTGTTGATTTGCCGGACCCCGAAAGCCCTGTCATCCACAAGACCATCGGTTTCTGGTTTTTCAGATTGGCATGATGCGTGCGGTCAATATCGGTCGCCTGCCAGTGGATATTCTGCGCCCGCCGCAGCGCAAAATGAATCAGCCCTGCGCCAACAGTGCGATTGGTCATCTTGTCGATCAGGATAAAACCACCCAGATCGCGGCTTTCCTCATAGGCGGTGAATGGGATGTCGCGGTCTGTGGTAATATTGGCCACCCCAATGGCATTCAGGTCCAGTGTCTTGGCGGCCAGATGCTCCATCGTGTTAACATTGACCTGATATTTCGGGTGCGCCACTGTGGCGCTGACGGTTTGCGGCCCGACTTTCAGCCAATAGGCGCGGCCCGGCACCATTTCTTCTTCATCCATCCAGATTACACTGGCTTCGAACTGGTCGGCGACTTCAACAGGCGATTTCGCCGCTGTAATCACCTGCCCGCGCGAACAATCGATCTCGTCTTCAAAGCACAGCGTCACGGCCTGTCCGGCAACGGCCAAGTCCAGATCACCGTCATAGGCCACAATTCGAGAGATGCGCGAAGTCTTGCCAGAGGGCAGCACGCGAATTTCATCGCCCGGGCGCACTTGGCCAGCCGCAATAGTGCCCGAGAAGCCGCGGAAATCCAGATTGGGGCGGTTGACCCATTGCACGGGCATACGAAAGGGTTTGTGCTGGTTGGCGCTCTGGTCCAGTTCGACGGTTTCCAGATGCTCCAGCAGAACGGGGCCATCATACCAGGGCGTCTTGTCGCTGCGTGTGGTGATATTGTCACCCGCAAGGCCCGAAATCGGGACAGGCGTAAATTCAGCAATGCCGATGCTTTCGGAAAAGGCGCGGTACTCCGCAACAATCGCGTCGAATACTGCATGATCATAGCCGACCAGATCCATCTTGTTCACAGCCAGCACGATGTGTCGAATGCCCAGCAGGTGCGCCAGATAGCTGTGACGCCGTGTCTGTGTCAGCACACCTTTGCGCGCATCAATCAAGATCACCGCCAGATCCGCCGTTGACGCGCCAGTGACCATGTTGCGGGTATATTGCTCATGCCCCGGTGTATCTGCGACAATGAATTTGCGCTTTTCAGTCGCAAAAAAACGGTAAGCCACGTCGATGGTGATGCCCTGTTCACGTTCGGCGGCCAATCCATCCACCAGCAGCGCGAAGTCAATCGCCTCCCCCTGGGTGCCAACGCGCCGCGAATCTGCCTCAAGCGTGGCAAGTTGGTCTTCAAAGATCATCTTGCTGTCATAAAGCAACCGTCCGATCAGCGTGGACTTGCCGTCATCGACCGAGCCGCAGGTGATGAAGCGCAGCATTGTCTTGTGCTGATGGGTTTCCAGATAAGCGTCGATATTTTCGGCAATAAGTGCGTCTGTTTTGTAAATCTCGTTCATCAGAAATATCCTTCCTGCTTCTTCTTCTCCATCGAGGCAGCCTGATCATGGTCAATGGCGCGGCCTTGCCGTTCCGATGTGGTGGTCAGCAGCATTTCCTGAATAATCTCTGGCAGGGTGGTGGCGCGGCTTTCGACCGCCCCGGTCAACGGGTAGCAGCCCAGTGTGCGGAAGCGGATCGAGCGCATGACCGGCGTTTCCCCCGCCAGTGGAAAGCGGTCATCATCGACCATCAGCATCAACCCGTCCCGAATGACTGTCGGGCGTTCCGCCGCGTAGTAAAGCGGCACAATCTCGATATTTTCTAGGTGAATGTACTGCCAGATGTCCAGCTCGGTCCAGTTTGACAGGGGAAACACGCGCATCGACTCGCCCTTGTTTTTGCGTGCGTTATATGTGCGCCACAGTTCTGGCCGCTGGTTCTTGGGGTCCCAGCGATGGCTGGACGTCCGAAAGCTGAAGATCCGTTCCTTGGCGCGGCTTTTTTCCTCGTCGCGCCGCGCGCCGCCAAAAGCTGCGTCAAAGCCATGCAGATCAAGTGCCTGCTTCAGCCCTTCGGTCTTCCACATATCCGTGTGCAGCCCGCCATGATCGAACGGGTTAATGCCCTGGCGCACCGCATCGGGGTTCTGATGGACCAGAAGCTGCATGCCTGCCTTGCGCGCAGCGCGGTCGCGCAGCGCGTACATATCGCGGAATTTCCATGTCGTATCCACATGCAGAAGCGGAAATGGCGGGGGCGATGGGTAGAATGCTTTCTTTGCCAGATGCAGCATGACCGCGCTGTCTTTGCCGACAGAGTAAAGCATCACAGGGTTTTCGGCCTGTGTGACGACCTCGCGCATGATGTGGATCGCCTCTGCTTCTAGGCGTTGCAAATGCGTTAGCGTATGAATGGACATTTTGGGCCTGTTTCGTGTGGAATTTTATTGGCAGGGGCTTAACCCTCGGCTAATCTTGCCGCACCTCCCATATGGGAGGTGGCGGGGTTTTCATGATTACAGCGCAGGAAACGGCACTTCTGATCTCGATCGCGCAGGCCGGTGCCGATGGAGGAAACTGGCCGCCAATGCTGCGCGCGCTGGCAGAGCGTTTGCAGGCAGATCAGGCGCAATTCCTGACGCCATCGCAGGCATGGGATCAGAATGGGCCGATATCACATGGAATGCTGGATCATCTTTCGGGACTGCGCCTTGGTCGCGTTTATACTGGTGAGGAACTGACGGATCGCGCCCCAACCCTTGATGATGACACAAGTGATCGGCGTGCAATCGGACTGCGCAATCCGCAAGGCGCGGCTTGGTTGCTGGTCAAGCGCCGCCGCAGCGAGTTTCGGGCAATCGACAGTGCCACACTTGATGCACTTGCCCCGCATCTGGAACACGCCATCAAGACAGCGGCGCAGATTGCATCTTTGTCCCAACGTGTAGGGCAGGCGGAAGGGGTGGCGCGTAGGCTGGGTGTTGGGCGTGTCACCTTTGATGCGCGGGGACAGCCGCAACCCTGTGATCCCGTCGCTGCCGATTTGTTGGCCCAGCTTGCAACAGCGCCAACCATGCCGCGCGACCTGTCGCGTGTGGCGCTTCTGAGGCTGGGGCCGGGCCTTGACCTGTTGTGCCAACGCGGGCCGGACGGAACTGTCAGCGGGATTTTGCGCTCAGGCGGGCAGCCCTTGCCTGCGCCCGAATACCTGGCCGAAGCTTTAAGCTTGACCCTGTCTGAAGCGCGCCTTGTACGCGCCTTGGCCCAAGGGGAAAGCCTGAAAGATGCCGCGCAAAGCCTTGGCCTGACATTGGAGACGGCGCGCTACTACTCCAAACAGATATTCGCAAAGACCGGGCTAGGCGGTCAGACCGATCTGATGCGCCGTATCTGGACAAGCGCATTGGTGCTGGGGTGAGGGCGCGCCCGCATCGGGGCGCGCAATGTCAGATCAAGTCCGAATGGTGCTATCGGCATGATCTTCGCGCTCGGACTCTGCATATTCTGCCGACCAGACAGCCGCAGCCTCAACCGCGACTGGTGACGATGTCGGCAGAACCCCAAGGTAACTCTCTGTCTCGGTCGCGGGAATGCTGGCGCGCTGTGTCATGCGGTAGAGTGCATATACTGCAATGGCCGCAAATGTCGCGCTGAGCACCAGCCAGAACGCGAAGGGGCCAAACCCCTGCATCGCCCAGCCGGTCACCAGTGGCCCCAGGATCGCGCCAAGCCCAAAGGTGAAAACAAGCCCGCCGGACGCCGCTGGCATGTCCTCGCTCGCCAGCGAGTCGTTGGTATAGGCAAGAAACAACGCGTAGAGAGGCGTTGTGACGCCACCCGCAAAGAATGCAGAGATCATCAGAAAATATACGCCCCCGCCCGTCAACCAGCCCAAAGCACAAAACGCCATGCCCACGACAGACGCGCCAAAAATTAGTTTGCGGCGGTCCATACGATCAGAGAGCCATCCAATCGGGTATTGCAACAGCAAGGCGCCCGCGAACAACATCGCCACAAAAAGTGCAATCTGCGAGGCTGTCATTCCGATCTGGCTGCCAAAGACGGCCCCCATGCCGGATTGCGTGGCATAGACACTGCCAAGCAGGAATATTCCCACCGTTCCCAGTGGCGATTCCGTGAACAGCTTGCGCAGCGGCATTGCACGCGCAACTTCGGCAGCAGGCACAGGAGTTGCAGACAAAAGTATGGGCGCGAATGAAATCGAGACCAGAATCGAGGCACAGATGAACAGCACCGAAGTGGCCGCATCACCAAGTGTCAGAAGCCCCTGCGCGCCGATTATGCCCAATGTCTGCGCGATCATATAGGCGGATAGAACCTTACCACGCGTCTCATTCGTGGCCGCATTGTTCAGCCAGCTTTCGGCAGCCACATAAATGCCCGACATGCAAAACCCGATCAGAATGCGCAGGATCGTCCAGGCCCAGGGTTCGGTCAGAATGGGAAAAGCAATCAGCCCGGCCGACATGAAGCTGCCAAGCGCGGCGAAGACCCGCACATGGCCAACGCTGCGGATCATGACAGGCGTGATCCGCGCACCCGACAGGAAGCCAAGGAAATAGGCAGAGGTGACAATCGCCAGTTCTGCAGCAGAAAACCCCTCGATCCCACCGCGCAGACCAATGAGCGTGAAATGCATCCCATTGCCCAGCATGATCAGAAGGATGCCAAGCATCAGGGGCCAGACCCCGGAAAATACCTTCAACATCAGATGGACCTTTCTGCTTGGTACTCTCCTCCGTTCCCTTGCAATCACATATGTCAGGCGCACTATCCCACGCCTTTACGCCGCAACGCAGCACAGTAACGACAGCCTTCGCAAAAATCATATGTTCAGTAAGACAGACAAGGGCTGAAACGGTTCGGCACAAGGGCGCTGCGCGCTTGAACGCCGCAGGGCGACCGACAAACAAACGTCGGTAAAAGTATTGAAAAAGATGCACAATCACGCAGGCGTGTTGACGCGTGCGTGACCTTTCGCGCATGTTTGAGACTGCCAAGGCGGGGGCTATGATGGGGATGGCGTTTAAAACGGAAATACTGTCACTCGAGGCCGTGGACATCGCCTATTCGGTGCTGGGTCAGGGGCCGCCGGTTTTATTGCTTCATGGTTTTCCTCAGACGCGTGCGATGTGGGGCCAGATTGCGCAGGTATTGGCAAAGGATCATACGGTCATAGTCGCCGATTTGCGTGGCTATGGCGCATCTGGCAAGCCGGGGGGCGACAACCCCAATGATTGCGCGGCTTACTGCTTTCGGGAAATGGGGCGTGACCAGTTTGCGTTGATGTCGGCGCTGGGCTTTGATCGGTTTCATCTGGTTGGCCATGATCGGGGCGGGCGGGTCGCACATAGAATGGCGCTGGATGCGCCCGCGCGGGTGGCCAGCATCACTGTGATGGATATTGTGCCTACACATCTGTTGTTGACAGATTTGACCCATGATGTGGCACGCAGCTATTTTCACTGGTTTTTTCTGGCGCAACCCTACCCGTTTCCTGAGCGCTTGATCACGCCGGACCCGGATTACTTTTTCGAAAGCTGCCTGTTGGGTTGGGGCGGTGCCAAATTGTCAGATTTCGCGCCAGATCATCTGGCGGCCTATCGCAGCGCATGGCGTGATCCCGCTACGATCTTTGGTATGTGTCAGGATTACCGCGCAGCCCTTAGCCATGATCTGGCGCTGGATGCCGCCGATCTGGGGCGCAAGGTGACATGCCCGGCGCTTGTGCTTTACGGGGCAGACGGGGCGATGGCGCGCGCTTTTGATGTGCCAGCCACATGGGCCGACAGGCTGGCACAGATGGAGGCGCAGACGGTGCCGGGCGGGCATTTCTTTCCCGATACCGCCGCAGAGGCGACCGCGCAGGCATTGGCGCGGTTTCTTAATCGCGTCGGGCCAATCCACTGATGCTGTGCTTACCGGCCTTCGCGCAGCCATGCCCCAAGCGCCAGCCCTGCTGCGAGCAATAGCCATACCCAGCCCGGAAGCAGCGCTGCGGTGCGCAACTCGGTCGTTACATAAGCCTCTCGCGGGGTCAGGCCCAGCCAGCCGCGCCCCGCTGCTGCGCGCCCTTCGCGCACCAACCGCAATTCGGGCAGGCCCTCTTCCACGCGCTGCACGCCCCCACGTGTCGAGGTGACCAGCGGGCGCAGCTTGTCAGCGGTGGCGATGGTTTCCTCGAATTCGCGCGGCGCTTGCGGGCCAAGCGCTACGACCGCGTCAAGATCGCCTTCGGACAGGCGATACAACCCGATTTCGGGTGCATCAAATTCGGCGCGGTATTCGCCTGGACTGTCTTGCGCAAGATCGACAGTCTGGCTTTCGCCATCGGGGCCGGTGACAGTAACCGCGCCGACGTCATCCAGCAGGGTGCGGCGCAGAATGGTGACGCGTTGCCCTTCGGCTGTTGCGCTCAGCGTTTCTTCTTCCAGATCTGGCTCTCCCATCATCCAATGGGCCAGTCGGCGCAACAATTCCAACTGGGGACCACCGCCTTCAAAGCCGCGATCCCACAGCCATGTGTGGTCCGAGGCCAGAAGCGCCAGCCGCCCTTGTCCAACACGGTCCAGCATCAGAAGTGGCCGGCCATCAATACCGCTCATGACGGTCTGTCCTTGCAGCGGCTCCATTTCAATCTGGCGGAACCAACGCCCCCAACCCGGCCCATCTTCGCGCGCAGGCACAAGCGCTTCCAGCCCCGAGGTGACCGGATGGCGCTGGCCAAGTTCGGTGATTTCAGGGCGAAATCCCTCATCAAGCACACGTGCGGTCGGGCGTGCTGGAAATACATCGCCCAAGGGTGAGCGCCAGATGCTGTCCGCGCTGGCCAGTTCCGGCCCGCCCACCACCAGAAGTGCGCCGCCTTCTTCGACATAGCGGGCAATATTGCTGAAATAGCTGTTTGGCAGGATGCCACGCCGCCGGTAGCGGTCGAAGATGATCAGGTCGAATTCGTCAATCTTCTCGACGAAAAGCTCCCGCGTGGGAAAGGCGATCAGCGACAATTCATTCACAGGCACCCCGTCATGACGGTCAGGCGGGCGCAGGATGGTGAAATGCACAAGGTCCACTGCCGGATCGGATTTCAGCAAGTTGCGCCATGTGCGTTGCCCGGCATTCGGCTCGCCCGAGACAAGCAGAACGCTCAGACGGTCACGTACGCCATTGATCTGGACAATGGCGGAATTGTTGCGTGTTGTCAGTTCACCTTCGGCTTCTTCCAACTCAAACTGCAAGACATTCATGCCGCCACGATCCAGCGTGACAGTGATTTCCATATCTTCGCCGACCGGCACCATCGCGGTATTGGGCGCTTCGCCGTCAATCGAGTAGTTCAGCGTGGCAAACCGGCTTTGCCCCGGCGGGACCGCGCCCTGATCTTCGACGCGCAGACCAAGGGTGATGGGTTCCCCCAGAATGGCGAAGGCGGGCGCGTTGCGGATGATCAGGCGTCTGTCCCAGTCATCGGCCTCGCCTGTTTGCAGAAGGTGAAACGGCGCTGGCAGCGACAGGTCCAGCGGATCATCATGGGCCTGTCCATCAGTGATGGCAAATATCCCTGCCAGACGGTCGCGCGGCAGGTCTGACAGAGCTTCGGCCAGGGCGGTGTTCAACTCGGTCCCGGTGTTGCGGGGGCCGTCGGGCAAGGTGACAACACGGGTTTCCAGCCCGCCCAGTTGGTCAAGCTCCGTTTCCAGATGGGCGCGCGCGGCGTTGGTCTGTTCGGCCCGCCCGCTCAGACGGTTTGACGCTGTATCATCCACCACGATCAGCGCAATATCTGACAGGCTGTCGCGGTCTTCGGATTGCAGCGACGGGTTGGTAAGGGCTGCAATCAGTGCCAATGCGGCCAGTCCGCGCAACCACCAGCCGCGCAGGCCCTGCCACAGGGCAAGACCCACCATAACCGCGCTTAGTCCCATCAGTGCCCAGAGGATCGGCCAGTCAAGCCGGGGCGCAAAGACAATCCCGTCCCATCCCGTCATTGGCCCAGCCTTTCCAGAAGCGCAGGCACATGGACCTGATCTGATTTGTAATTGCCGGTCAGCACATGCGTGATCAGGTTCACGCCAAAGCGATAGGCCATTTCGCGCTGCTGTTCCCCAGACACGCCCATGCCCAGCCGCACCAACGGGCGCCCGCTTTCGTCCACCGCCCAGGCAGAGGCCCAGTCATGCCCGCCAATAATGACAGGTGTCACCCCGTCGTTCAGGTTGCGAAAGGGCATGCCTTCGGTCATTTCGGCATCAGGGGGCGCGGCCTCGACCCAGACATCGCGACCTGTGAAACGACCGGGAAATTCCTGTAGCAGATAGAAAGTGCGGGTCAGGACATGATCTTCCGGCACTGGCTCTAGCGGGGGAATGTCGAGGGGGCGGGCGATCGCTTGAAGGCGGCGCGCCTCTGGCGTTGTGCGCGTCAGCCCCGCAAGCTCTGCGTCGCGGGTGTCGAACATGATCATGCCGCCGCCGCGCAGGTAGCGGTTCAGTTTGGCATAGGCTGCATCCGAGGGGATTGGCGTATTCTCAGTAATCGGCCAGTACAGGAAGGGAAAAAAGGTCAGCTCGTCACGTTCAAGGTCAACCCCGATAGGCGGCCCCGGTTCAACCGATGTGCGCGAGAACAGCGTACGCCCCAGCCCCAGAAGCCCCGCGCGCGCCATGTCGTCAACACGCGCATCCCCTGTCAGGATATGTCCAAGGACCATATCTGATGTCGCCTGCAAGGCCAGCCGGTCGTCGTCTTGTGCCTGTGCCGGGGGTGTTTGCAGCGCAAAGGCAGCAAGGGCCAGCACCGCAGTTGCCCCACGCAATCTGCCCGAAACCCAAAGGGCGGCCAGAATATCTATCATGAGTGCTCCTAGTCCGAGAGTCAGGAAGATGGCGGTCAGATCTCGCTCCTGTCGTATAGTGTCGCGTTCCACCACCACAGATGCAGGCCAACTGCTCGAAGGTAGGTCCATGTCCTCGCGCCCGATATTCAGCGCCAGTGTGCCGACAGCGCTGCGATAGACGCCGGGCAGAAGCTCTGGCCCGAAACGTCCCTCGGCCAGCGTTTCCCCGGGCAGGACAGGACGGGTGCTGGTGTCGATGACTTGCCCAAACCCGTCCAAGGCGCGTTCAGGCTGCCATTGCGCAGTGATCAAGGCGTCTTCAGCGGGGGCGGCGGGGCGCGTGGATACGGCCAGACGTTCCAGCATGTTCACGAAAAGGCCTGAAATTGGCAGTGTCGACCATTCCGCATTGGCGGTTGTGTGGATCAGCACCACTTGCCCGTCGCCAGAGAACTTGCGTGTTACCAAGGGCGTGCCATCAGCCAGCGATGCGATGGTGCGTTCACCCAGCATGGGGTCGGGTTGGGCCAGCACCTGTGCGCTGATGGTCACCTCTTCAGGAATGGTCAGCCCCGCGAATGGGGAATCCTGCCCGAATTCACGCAGGCGGCGCGGCTCTCCCCAACTCATGGCGCCGCCCACTGTCCGCCCGCCAATACGCAGGCGCACGGGCAAGAGCGGATCTTCTTCCGAGCGCGCGACATCACTGGCTGCTAGGCGTGGCCCTGCGAAGCGCAACAGCAACCCGCCATCATTGACGAAATCAAGCAGTTGCGCGGTCTCCAGCTCTCCCAACTGCGCGACATCGACAAGGATCAGAACATCCGGGGCCGTCAGCAAAAGATCATCGACCGAAGGGCTTTCGATCAATTCCGCTACAGGCTCCAGCGCCTGGCGCAGGTAGAAAAAGGGTGACAGCAGGTCCAGCCCTTCGCGGCCGTCACGGCCCGCCAGTAGGGCCACCTTGCGCCGTTGCAGCGCATCATCGGTCAGCGCGACAGCCCCGGCGCTACGTTCCCCAGCGATCTGGAAGCGGGTTATGCGGTTGCGCAATTCGGGTTGCAGGGTGAATTCAAGCGTGGCTTGGGTGGCATCGGCCTCAAAACTCGTGGTGCCACGCGCCAGCATCCGTTCAATACCTGCCGGATCGCGGCCTGTGGCGGTGATTTCAATCTCTTGCGCAGGCAACCCCTCGGGGCGATGGGCGGTCAGGTGGATGACACCTTCGCGCAAACTGGGCGGGGCAAGCGCCAGGGGCGGGCGTGATGTCTCGAACGCAGTCAGAATGCCGCGTGCCTGAAATGCGGCTATCAGACCATCGCGGTAGTCATGCGCCAGCCCGTCCGAAATCCAGTATGTGTCGAAAGCGTCCGGTAATGTCGCTAACCAGGCATCGAGATTGTCGCCATCCGCGACAAAGGGGGCAGGGGCAAGGCCGGGCACCCGCTCGACCCAGTAATCGGCTGCGCGAAAGGCCGTCTCGCCCGAAGGAAGATCGGTCAGCGCGACCACGGCAACAGGGCGGCTTGCGCGCTGTGCCTCTGCCAGCAGGTCTTCGACACGCGCTTGCCGACGCTGCCAGTCATGCGCGCTGGCCCAACTGGCATCCAGCGCAATCAGTAGCGGGCCAGAGCCATCGCGCGCCGCCTGAGGGTTCAGCACAGGGCCAGAAAAGCCGACAATCAGCGCTGCAACGGCAATGGCGCGCAAAAGCAGCAGCCACCACGGGGTTTTGTCCGTCTCCGTGGTTTCATCGCGCAGACCGATCAGCAGCGCGACACCGGGAAAACGCCGGATCACTGGCGCAGGCGGCACCGCACGCAGCAGCCACCACAACACAGGCAGCGCGACCAACGCCAGCAATAGCGCAGGTGTGGCAAAACCGACAGGGCCAAGCGTAAACATCAGCGCCCCCGTCCGGCATCAAGTTCCTGCCACAGCCACATCAGTGCATTGGCAGCAGGCTGATCCGTGTGATGGGTCAGCACTTGCCAGCCGGTCACGCGGGCCAGCCCGGCCAGCATGTCCTTGCGCTCGGCCAGTCGCGCGCGATAGCGCGCTTGCAGGTCATTGGCGCGCAATGTCTCGTGGCGCAGCGCGCCTGCCATCGATTCAAAGATGGACCGGCCCTGATAAGGAAACTCCTCTTCAGCAGGGTCCAGCACTTGCACCAATGCGCCCTTCACTCCGCGATCTGCGGCGCGTCCCACCGCGTCCTGCACCGCGCCCGGATCGCCCAGAAAATCCGACAGGAAAACGGCTTGCGAATGCGCGGGCAGGGGCGACAAGGGGGGCGCGCCGTAATCGGTTGCACTGTCGGTTTCAGACAGCGCCAGCGCCAATGGGTCAAGCTGCGCGCGGCCGGAACGCGGGGGCATATCCGGCAGCAGCCCCACCCGCTCGCCGCTGCGCAGCAACAGCACGGAAAGGGCCAGACCCAAAAGTTGTGCACGTGCCGCTTTTGGTTGGCGGGACTTGTCGCCGCTGAACCCCATTGCCTGCGAGCGGTCAACCCACAAGGTTACGGATTGCGCCGCTTGCCATTCGGTTTCGCGCACGAAATGAACATCCGCGCGGCCAGAGCGGCGCCAGTCGATCCGCGCGCCGCCGTCAGACGATGTCGCCTGACGATACTGCCAGAATTCGTCACCTGTTCCCGCACGCCTGCGCCCATGTGCGCCGGGCAAGACCGACGCGGCAAGTTGCTCTGCCTGCGCCAGCAGCGCGGGCAGGGGGGCGGCCAGCGCCTCGGCTTGGGTGCGCAGGGCAGCGGGTGTCGTCAAGCCGCCACCTCCATCCGGGTTGCGGTTGCTGCGACGCGGTCAATGATCGTGCCAAGGTTTTCGCCCCGCGCGCGGGCCGCAAACCCAAGTGCCATGCGATGGCTCAGAACCGGGCGGGCCATTGCGGCCACATCTTCGACCGATGGGGCAAGCCGCCCGTCCAGCAGTGCGCGTGCGCGCACCGTCAGCATAAGCGCTTGCGCCGCAC
Organism: Roseinatronobacter bogoriensis DSM 18756; assembly: GCF_004366635.1. Lineage (GTDB taxonomy): Bacteria > Pseudomonadota > Alphaproteobacteria > Rhodobacterales > Rhodobacteraceae > Roseinatronobacter > Roseinatronobacter bogoriensis. Next base: position 190,161 of record NZ_SORN01000005.1, read on the forward strand.
GCGGCCCCGGTCCCCAACTGACCGCCCCTTTCACAGCGTCATGCGCCTCTGGCTCATCCGGGCGGCAGGCGCGGACCAGATCAAGAATGGCCTCAACCACTTTTTCCCCCACAGGCATACGGCGTAACAGCGACTGGGCGGCCATCAGTTCGGCGCCGGTAAACACTTCATGCGCGCTCTCCTCGCCCTCGCCAGTGGTGGCAATCAGGATATCGCGTTCGGTGGCGCGGTCTGGATATTCAACGTCGATCTGCACCAGAAAGCGGTCAAGCTGTGCTTCGGGCAGCGGGTAAGTGCCTTCCTGCTCGATCGGGTTCTGGGTCGCAAGCACATGAAACGGGCGTTCCAGTTTGTGATGATCGCCTGCGACAGTTACTTCGCCTTCCTGCATGGCCTGCAACAGTGCGGCTTGTGTGCGCGGGCTGGCGCGGTTGATCTCATCGGCCATCAGAAGCTGACAAAAAATAGGCCCCTCGATAAAGCGGAAGGCGCGTTTGCCATCATCGGCCACATCCAGCACCTCTGAGCCCAGAATATCGGCGGGCATTAGGTCGGGCGTGAACTGGATGCGGTTTCCCTTCAGGCCCATGACTGTGGACAATGTGTCCACAAGCCGCGTCTTGCCCAAACCCGGCAGGCCAATCAGCAAGCCATGACCGCCGCACAACATGGCCGTCAGTGTCAGGTCAACCACGTTTTTCTGACCTATAAAGCGGCGGTTGATGCTTGCGCGCGCAAGGGCCAGTTTTTCGCCCAGGGCTTCGATCTCGGCGATCAGGTCGGTTTCGGTGCTCATGCGCGCTCCTCATCGGGTGAATTTCTGCATTTGCAGCTTATATGTCAGATTAGACATATCGCATAGGCAGCCAATGGCAAAAATCATGAGTGAACAAAAAACCGTGACACCGACACCCGATGCGCTGGCACAGGCAGCAAGTGCCGCTGCAAAAGGCAAGGGCCTGCCCCCTGTGCATTTATGGAACCCGCCATTCTGTGGCGATATCGACATGCGGATCGCACGGGACGGGACCTGGTTCTATGAGGGGACGCCGATCGGGCGGCCAGCGCTGGTCAAGCTGTTTGCCAGCATCCTGAAGCTTGAAGAGGGGAAGTTCTATCTGGTCACCCCGGTCGAGAAGGTGGGAATCCGCGTCGATGATGCGCCCTTTGTCGCGGTTGATTTTCGAGTAAAGGGTGAGGGGCGCGCGCAGCAGTTGGTGTTCGTGACCAATCTGGGCGAAGAGGCAGAGGCGGGCGAGGCGCACCCCATCCGCGTGACGCGCGACCCCGAGAGCGGCGAGCCGTCGCCATATATCATGATCCGCGCGGGGCTGGAGGCGTTGATAGATCGCAAAAGTTTTTACCGGTTAGTGGAGTTATGCGTTCATGAGATGCATCAGGGTGAAAGCTGGTTCGGCTTGTGGTCGGGTGGCGTCTTCTTCCCTGTCATCCCGTCACACGAGCTTGGCTGAAGGCAATGAATGTTGGGTTACGAGGGATGTGCTCACACTGCGTTCAGAGTCACAATCGTCTGTGAAAAATGCAATCCGTTCAGAAAGTTGCGTTTTGCCCGCGAAACTACTTGTCGCCTTTTGGGGCGCGGCCTAGCTTTGGTTGGCAGGCAGGAAAAGGCCGCAGCCCGGAAGACTTTTTCCTCGTTCCCTCCTTTCGGGCGACCCTTTCCTGTCTGCACCCTTGCCTTTGACATGATTTTTTTTCATAAGACCCCGAATTCGCTAGGAGCAGCACCGATGCGCGCACGTATTTACAAGCCCGCCCGCAATGCCATGCAATCGGGGAATTCCAAGACCAAATCATGGGTGTTGGAATTCTCGCCATCACAGGCGCGTCAGATCGACCCGTTGATGGGGTGGACAAGTTCTGGTGACATGGATGCGCAAGTCAAGTTGCGCTTTGACGATCAGGCGGCTGCCGAAGCCTATGCGCGCGCCCATGGCATAGAATATAACGTTATCGCCCCCAAGCCGCGCCGCGCAAACCTGCGCCCCGGTGGCTATGGCGACAATTTTGCCACAAACAGGCGGCAGGTCTGGACACACTGATCGTTCTGCAGGCACGGACAACGCCTGTTTGAACAGATGCAGGCGGGGCACGCTCAACGCGCCCCGCCGCGGTAGTGACAAACCTTCACGACAGAAAATCAATCAAACCGTCTTAGTAGTCCTCCCATGGGCCCTTGTTGAGCGCCGTCTTGGTGCTAGGGTCGCCAGCTTGCTTGTCTTTGCTGCTTCGGGCGGACGGCCGTTTGGTCTGTGTGCGCATGTCGATCACTTCGGCGAAGTGAATGCCGGGTTGACCGCCGGTGCGAAAACCGGACAGTTCTTGCGTAAGGTCTTCGGCTTTTTGCAGCAGTGATGTCGCGGCGGCGGTGGTTTCTTCAGCCACAGCCGCGTTTTGCTGCGTCACCTGATCAAGCTGGTTTACCCCTGTGTTGATTTCAGCCAGCCCTGTCGCTTGTTCCGAGGCGGCCCCGGCGATATCCGCGACCAGTTCGGAAACTTCGGACGCGCGCATCAGGATGTCTTCGAGGCTTTCGCCGGTCCGCTCCACAAGGGTGGAACCTGCTTCGACCTGAGTGGCGCTTTCCTGAATCAGCCCCTTGATTTCGCGTGCCGAGTCCGAAGCCCTCTGCGCCAGACCACGCACCTCAGAGGCGACGACGGCGAAGCCGCGCCCAGCTTCACCTGCGCGTGCAGCCTCAACACCGGCATTGAGCGCCAGTAGATTGGTCTGAAATGCGATATCATCTATGACATCGATAATGCGCGTGATCTGTTCGGAGCTCTTCTCAATCCGGCGCATGGCGCCAATTGCGTCACGAACGATCTGCGCACCACTTTCGGCATGGCTGCGATTGTTCTGGCTTGCTTTCTCGGCGTCCGAGGCGCGCTGCGCGGTCGAGCGCACACTCTCGGCAAGTTCGTTAAGCGCAGCTGCGGATTGCTCCAGCGTGGCGGCCTGTGTTTCAGCGCGCGCAGACAGATCCTGCGCGGCGGCGTTGATCTCGCCCGACCCGGCCCTCACCGAGACTGTGACAGCCCCAATCCGCGACACAATCCCTGCGAGCCTCTCAACCACCTCATTATAAGCGGCGCGCAAGGCGTCGTATTCCGCAGGGAAAGGATCATCGGCAGGGCTGGTGATGGGCGTCGTCAGATCGCCATCGGCCAGTCGCGTCAAACCTGCGGAAATGTCGCGCACAACGCGCGATTGCCGCGCGGCCTCGCTCTCGGCCTTTTTTCGGGCGTCTTCCTGCATCGCAAGCTGGCTGGCCTGAACCTCCTCGGACTTGATCAGCGCCTGACGGAACAACTCGACCGTCCTTGCCATGTCACCGATCTCGTCGCGTTGGGTCAGGAAAGGCACTTTGAGCGTGTAGTCGCCTTTTGACATCTGCGCCATGGTCGCGGACAGGCCCCCGACCGGGCGCAGGATGGACCGCCCGACAAGGAATGCCGTGATCAAAGCCAACGCCACGGCAACCGCAAGACTGGCCAGTGCCACAGAGCGAAATGCCTCAGTCGTGCCACGCACCTCTGCCCCGATGCGCTGGTTCTCGGCCTCATGCAGGTCGATGAATTCGTTGATTGCCGACAACCAGGCCACAAAAAGCGGACGCACCTGCGCAAGTGTCTCAAGGGCTGCTTCGGTGTCGCCTGCGCTCTGAAGCGCTATGATCCGCTCTACAAGCGGATTTGTCTGCGCCTGAATGCGCTCGATCCGTTCCAGAATATCGCGCTCAAGTGCAGTGCCGCCGCCACTCTTGTGCATCATCTGGGTTAGCGCAGTCTCGCTGCGGCTGTAATCATCTGCCAGTGAAGCGATTTCATCGACGGCCGCAGCCCGGTCACGCGACTCAAGCATGGCGACATCGCGGATCGCGATGGCTCGATCATGAACCGAACCTCGAAAATTGATCGCATAGCGCTGCTTTGCAGCGTTCACATCGTTGATCTGCGTGAGATCGGCATTCAAGCCGTGCACATTGCCGATATAGGTAACAGTCATCGCGACGATCAGGATGACCATAACACCAAAGCCAGCGCCCAGTCGGGCGCCTATACCCAGGCGAAAATTCTGCAATTTGAATCTCCAAATTGAAAAGCTACTCAACGTATCCGCCAGGTTCATCAGATCCGATTGCCAGAAATGAAGCACACCGCATCTCTCTGATCACCAGCGACGATCCCGGTGGACAGATCGTGGCTAGGCAAGTGCAGAGTTCCTCCCCAAAGGATATCGGGATTGATGCCATGGACTTCTTAACTTCTTGTGAATCTGCTACATTTTTTAGCGGAAGTAATTTGGATTGTAGTTAAAATGCGGTGACTCTACACGGCTGGCGACCGCACCGCGCCGATGGGCAAGGCTGTTCGCGTTACGTTGGCCACGACATTGCCGCGAAAAGATTGCCACGAAAAGAGTGTGGCCTCCGGCAACTGATCCCATTTCGGGAAAACCAGCGCGCTTCATCGGGCTTTTTATGTGTTTTCCGGACCATCGCGGCAGGATTGCTTGAATGGATGCAATCATCGCCCAAATTGCAGAGCACCAAAAGCAAGCCCTTGACACAATTTGCTTTCGCGACCGCTCTCGAACCAAGTTGACGCCGAATTTTCAGCGCCAGCTGGTGTTTGCCACCTGACGAAGGGTTCGCGTGCCACATGCGATGCCTGTGCGAAAGTCGGTTTTGCGGGACAAAGGGGACATAACCAAACCGGGCGCAAAGCCGCGCAGCGTCGGGCCGCGGTGCGGCGATCCAAGGCTTGCTCTGTAGCGCTTTATGCTGGCCAAGTCCCTGAAAGATCAGATTGTTGCGCTGGGGGCAGCCAAATCGCCGTGCCGTGGGTGCGGCCCGACGATGCGCGGCGGGCTGGCGCCCTTGACTCCGCGCTGCTCAAAATCGGCGCAGGACTCCAAGCAGTCTTGGGGTTTCCCGTGACATGTGCAGAACACTAAATATTGCCGCGCAACGCTTCCGGGTGATCGGCCAGAAACTCTTTCAGCGCCTTGTAGAGTTGCCTTGCCTGGGTCAGATTGCCTTCGTGCAAGGCATCAGCGATATCTTCACAGATCATTTTCTGAACCTTTTGCGGGCCGTGATGGATATGCATGAGGTACTCGCCCAGTTCTGCGGCGCTGACGGTGTCCATATGTTCATGGTCCGAGATCGCATCTATCTGCGCCCGTGTCAGACATGTCATGTCCAGAATGTCGTTTTCATTGATCATCTAAAAATCCCCCCCTCTCTTCGTGTGAAAAATCATACCATGGGGAAGGGCGGCATTGCGTTGCGGTAGATCAATAGGGCATGTGCGCTCTAGTGAGAGTCAAAGTCGCTAGCACCATGTTGGGGGAAAGGGCGCGTATTTATGGGTTTGAAAGCGAAACAACGTGAAGTCTGAACAGGCAACACCCGACGCAAAGCCCGCATTGGCCGCACTATGGATGTGCGGTGCGATTGCATCTTTTACGGCCATGGCCATTGCCGGGCGCGCGATCCAGCAGGAACTGGACTCATTCGAGTTGATGTTCTGGCGGTCACTTATCGGGTTCGGGATTGTGCTTTCAATTGTCCTGATCACCTTGCGCAAGACCGATCAAGGCTTTGCAAAGGCCATTAAGCCGACCAGCCCGGTGCTGCACCTGACCCGCAACCTGTTTCATTTTGCAGGTCAGAACCTGTGGTTTTACGGGATCATGGTGATCCCCTTGTCGCAACTGGTGGCGCTTGAATTCACCATGCCGATCTGGGTGGCGCTGCTTGCCCCGCTGGTGCTGGGCGAGAGATTCACGATGCGCCGCCTTTTCGTGGCGTTGCTGGGGTTTGCGGGCATCCTGATCGTTGCGCAGCCCGGCGTTCAACCTTTGACGAGTGGTCATCTAGCGGGGATGTTATGCGCAATCGGATTTGCCATGAACATGATGCTGACCAAACGCATCATGCGCACGGATAGTGTGATTTGTGTCTTGTTCTGGATGACGCTGTCGCAAACCTTCTTCGGGTTTATTCTGGCCCAGTGGGGCGGTTTCACATGGCCTTCGCCAGCGATATGGGGCTGGTTGGTGGTGGTCGGGCTTACGGGGCTAAGTGCGCATTACGCGCTGTCGTCTGCGCTGGGGCTTGCGCCTGCCTCGACAGTCGCGCCGATGGAATTTCTACGTTTGCCGGTTATCGCATTTGTCGGTGTCTGGCTATATGCCGAGCCGTTGGAGCCGCTGGTTTTTGCGGGGGCGGCTGTGATCCTGCTGGCCAATTGGGTCAATCTTCGAGGTCGGGAAATGCGCCAGCGGCCAACTTAGTGCGTTTCGAACGGGTTTTGAAATTATCGCTTTGAAATGTGTGAATTTTGCGCAATTTCCTGATGAAAATGCCTGAAAAAAAGGTTCACTCTGCCCTCACACTGTGCTTTTAATCAAATCCCGGCCCGCAGTCGGGCACAAGTAAAAAAACATCCCATGGGAGGAATACATGGATCGTCGTTCTTTTTTGAAAACCTCGGCGCTTGGTGGCGGCGCGGCAGCGGCCAGCACTCTGGCAGCACCCGCAGTTGCGCAGGGGCGCATCACATGGCGCATGGTCACCACCTGGCCGCGGAACTTCCCCGGTCTGGGAACCGGCGCGCAGCGTGTTGCTGACCGGATCAACGAAGCTGCCGATGGTGCGATGACTGTAGAAGTCTTTGCCGCAGGTGAAATGGTTCCGGCGCTTCAATCCCTTGATGCCGTGATCGACGGCTCGGCAGAAATGAGCCACGGCGCTGCCTATTACTGGCAGAACAAGTCGGTTGGTCTGTCGTTCTTCACAGGGGTGCCGTTTGGCATGACCTCGCGCGAATTGGCGGCCTGGGTGCGCTATCTGGGCGGTCAGGAACTGTATGACGACATCTATGACGACTTTGGTCTGCAAGCGTTCCTGTCAGGCGACACCGGCACGCAGGCGGGCGGCTGGTTCTCTGACGAGCTTGGCGGGATTGATGACATTCAGGGCATGCGGTTCCGCACACCGGGCCTTGGTGGTCAGGTCTGGCAGAAGATGGGTGCCTCGGTCACCAACCTTGCCGGTGGCGAAATCTTTGCGGCGCTACAGTCGGGCGCGCTGGATGCGGCTGAATTCGTGGGCCCCTATAATGACCGCGCGCTGGGCTTCCATCAGGTGCGCAAGCATTACTACACCTCGTCCTTCATCGAGCCGGGCCTTGCAACCGAATTGGTCGTGGACAAGGCGAAATATCAGGAACTGCCTTCGAATCTGCAAGCGATCATCCGTGATGCATGTCAGGCCGAATACGATCAGGTTCCGTCCGAATTCTATGCAAATGACCCGATTGCACTGAATGATATGGTCGAGAACCACGGCGTGATCGTTCACAACGACTGGCCAGAAAGCATTCTGGAAGCAGGTGCGGCGGCATCGCGCGAATTGCTGGTCGAGATACTCGACAGCTCTGATGCGAAGACCAAGGCGACGGCGGAAAGCTTTATCCAGAACCTGAATCTGCTGCGCTCGCGCACCGAAAATACCGACCTGACATTCGCACAGGCGCGTCTGAAGTATTTTGATGTTTCAGATCTTGGTTGATCGGCGGGCCTGTCGGCTGTAGCTGATACCCGGATATAAAAGGCATGGCCCCGGACGTGATCCGGGGCCTGTTGTTCAACAGACCCCGCTTTCCGGAGGATGACATGACAGCGCTTTCCTACCTGATGCGCCTGATAAACCTGATGAACCGTGCCATAGGAAATGTGTTCATGTGGCTTTCGGTGGGTATTGTGCTGGTGTGCTTTTGGGTGGTGGTTGAACGTTATGTGTTCCTGAACACGCGCCTTTGGATGCAAGACCTGTATCCGTGGATGAACGGGGTGATGTTCACTGCCGTTGCGGGATATGCGCTATATCGCAACGATCACGTGCGCGTGGATATCTTTTATCGCCCCGCCTCGACCTTGCGCAAGGCGTGGCTCGATCTGCTGGGCGTGTGCATCTTTCTTATGCCGTTTGCCTGGGTCGTCTGGAGCTATTCGCTGGTTTTCGTGCAGCGCTCCATTCGGCTGGGAGAGGCATCGGCCAATCCGGGGGGGATGCCGGGCCTGTGGGTTCTGAAAACCTTCATTCTGGTTCTTGCCGTCGTCATTGCGTTGCAGGGCATTGCTATGGCCATCCGGTCGATCCTGATCATTGCCGGTCGCTACGATCTGGTGCCGGACGATTACAAATACAAATACGATACGGAGACAGTCTGACATGGATCCTGTGCTGATAGGCGAAATCCTTGCCGGGCTGATGTTCTTTGCGGTGATCGGCTTTTTGCTGATCGGCTTTCCAGTGGCCTTCACCTTGGCAGGCACATCGGTGCTGTTTGCCTATCTTGGCCTGTATTTCGGCGTGTTCGACATGTCGAACCTGCGCGCGCTGGCAGGGCGCTATACGGGCTACATGATCAATGAGGTGCTGGTGGCAGTGCCCTTGTTCATTTTCATGGGCGTCATGCTGGAGCGCAGCAATATCGCCGAACAGTTGCTATCCACGATGGGGCGTTTGTTCGGCAACATGCGCGGCGGGCTTGGGATCTCGGTTATCCTTGTGGGCGCATTGCTCGCGGCCTCGACCGGGGTGGTGGGCGCGACCGTGGTGACGATGGGGCTGATCTCGCTTCCAGCGATGATGCGTGCAGGGTATGACCCCAAGCTTGCCAGCGGGGCGATTTGTGCAAGCGGTACGCTGGGCCAGATTATTCCGCCGTCAACTGTGCTGATCTTCATGGGCGATATGATCGCGGGCATGAATTCGCAGGTCCAGATGAGCCTTGGCAATTTCGCTCCAAAAACTGTGTCAGTGGGTGACCTGTTTGCGGGTGCAATGATTCCGGGCCTGTTGCTGGTCGCGCTATATATTTCCTACATCGTCTATAAAGCGATTTTCGATCCTGAAAGCTGCCCTGCAACGCCCGTTCCACCAGAAGAGAAGAAGGGGCTGTGGAAAGAGATCATCTTTGCTCTTGTCCCGCCCTTGTTGCTGATCACGGCTGTGCTGGGGTCCATCCTTGGTGGTATTGCGACCCCGACTGAAGCAGCCTCGGTCGGGGCTGTCGGGGCGACCTTGTTGGCGGCGCTGCGCTGGCGCTTGTCGATTGCGGTCTTTACCGAAGTCGCGCGCCGCACGGCGGTCATCACGTCGATGATCTTTATCATCCTTTTCGGGGCCTCAGTCTTTGCGATCGTGTTCCGGCAGATGGGCGGTGATAATCTTGTGCGCGAGTTCCTGACCTCGATGCCCGGTGGCGCAATGGGGGCCATGATCGTGGTCATGCTGATCATGTTCGTGCTGGGCTTCATCTTGGACACATTCGAGATCATCTTCATTGTCTTGCCAATTACTGCGCCGACATTGCTGTTGCTGGGTGTCGATCCTGTCTGGCTGGGGGTTATGATCGGGGTTAACCTGCAGACATCCTTCCTGACGCCGCCATTTGGTTTCTCGTTGTTCTATCTGCGCGGGGTGGCCCCGAATTCTGTCAGTACCGGGATGATCTACAAGGGGGCGATTCCTTTTGTCGGCTTGCAAATTGTGGCGATAGCCCTGCTGTTCATCTTCCCCGGATTGGTGCTTTGGCTGCCGTCCATTCTGTTCTGAGCCTTTGAGAGCGGTGCCTTCATGATCCTGCCATATCGCTCCGGCATTCTTTTCGCCGGAGCGATATAGGGACGGCGTTGCGCCGTGCGTCATTGTCCCGGGGGAGGGAAAGAGCGTTCTTCATCACGCCGCAGTAGAGAGGTTGCGGCCCGGGCGCAGCGTGCGGGTCAGGATGAAAAGCATGATCGCAATATTCAGCGCATTCCACACAATCCCGTTCAGGAATGCCAGCTGATAAGACCCGGTGATGTCGTGAATCCAGCCAGACATCCAACCGCCAAGGGCCATTCCAAGGATTGTTGCCATGATGACAAAGCCCACACGCGCGCCAGCTTCGTGGGCTGGCATGTATTCGCGCACGATCAGCGCATAAGCGGGAACGATGCCGCCCTGCGCCAGTCCGAACACCAGACTGACCACATAGAGAGAAGCAAGCCCGCCCGCCGGCAGATAAAGAAACAGCGCCAGCATTTGCAGCACCGATCCGATCAGCAAGGTCAGCACGCCCCCCAGCCGGTCAGCAATCAGCCCCGATATCAGCCGTGATACGACGCCGCCCAATAGCATAAGGGACAGCATCTCGGCGCCCACGGCAGGACCAAACCCCCGATCGACACAAAGCGCGACGATATGCACCTGTGGCATGGACATGGCCACGCAGCAGCCCAGCCCTGCCAAGGCAAGCAGCCAAGCCAGCGCGCGGGGGGACAGGCCACAGGCCGCGCGGTTCGCCAACGAGAAATTCGACGCCGCTGCCATGCTGAGTTCCGGCACCCGACGGCGCAGCAGCAGGGCGAGCGGGATCAGCAAAACAGTCACGATCACCGCCAGCGCCAGACATACCGCGCGCCAGCCACTGTCTGACATCACCCCCGCCAGCGCCATCGGCCAGATTGCGCCTGAAAGGTAATTTCCACTGGCCGCCACAGCGACAGCGATGCCGCGGCGGCGCTGGAACCAATGAGAAATATCGGCAATCAATGGCCCGAAACTTGCAGCAGACCCCAGCCCGATAACGAAATGCACGACAGATAATATCAGAATGGACGGGCTTACCGCTGCGGCCAGATACCCTATGCCCGACAGCAGACTCGCCCCGATCAGGGCGGTGGAAATACCAAACCGGTCAACTGCGCGGCCAATGAGCAGATTGCCCAACCCAAAGCCCAGCATGGTCAGGGTGTAGGGCAAGGACGAATCCGCACGTGACACCCCGAATTCTGCCTGGACAGCCGGCATGATAACAATGACCGACCACATGCCAACATTGCCGATGGTTGCAATCGCCAGCGTTACAGCCAACCGTGCCCATGAATAGCGGCTATCAAAAACCAGATGTTCTGACATCTATGGCCCCCAGCAGACGGATTGCAAAAACAGGGGGGCGAATGCAGAGTCCCGCGCAAAGCCTGTCATTTGGTAACACGTTCACCAAATTATCCGGCAGATCAAGCATTTCATGTTTCAACCGGGCGTTGGCTTTGCGCCGCAAATGGGGCTGAAACAAAGGGTTGAGTGGCACGAGGCAAGCCGCTACTTGTTCAGCAGGCACCCGCAAAGCCATTCATACTGTCAGGTAATGGCATTCTTTTTCAGTGAACAACCCGCAGGAAGCACAATGACGGCCGAGACCGACGCGCGCATCGCACATCTCCTTCACCACCGCAAAGCGGGCCTCGCATTAGGGGAACCCGTGGTGCCCCCGATATCGGTCGCGACCACGTTCCACCTGCCACAAACGCAGGGGGCCGTGCATTCCTACGGGCGTGCAGGCCAGCCCACCTGGGACGCGGTAGAGGCACAGCTTGCGATCCTTGAGGGGGCCGAAGTGGTTTCCTTCCCGTCGGGAATGGCTGCGATTACGGCGGCGCTTCTGTGTTGCCTCAAGGCCGGTGCGCGTGTGATGATCCCTTCGGATGGCTATTATGTCACACGGCTTCTGGGCCGCGACATGTTGCAGGTCTATGGGGTAGAGGTCGTGCCTGTCCCAACCCTTGACATGGAAAGCGCAGATTTTACAGGTTTCGATGTCATCTATATTGAAACCCCGTCAAACCCCGGGCTTGACACGATCGACATTTCAAACATTGCGACCCGCGCCCATGCCGCAGGCGCGCGGGTCATCGTTGACAACACCACCATGACCCCGCTCCTTCAGCGCCCGTTGGACCTTGGGGCCGATCTGGTTGTGGCCGCTGATACCAAAGCCCCCGCAGGGCATTCTGATGCGCTATTCGGGCATGTTGCGGGCCGGGACACAGTGCTGATGGCGCGGGTGGCGGACTGGCGGCGGCTATCCGGGTCAGTTCCGGGTCCGTTCGAGGCCTATCTGGTCCATCGTGGGCTTGAAACACTCGAAGTCCGCCTGAGCCGGATGTGTGCTTCGGCAGCAGTCATCGCGGAACGCCTGACGAAGCATCCTGATGTGCGCGCTGTACGTTATCCGGGATTGCCGGGTGATCCCTCGAACAAGGCCGTGGGGGGGCAGATGGTCAATGGCGGCTTTCTGATCGGCTTTGAACTGGCCGATGCCGCAACGGCGGAAGGCTTCCTCGCGCGGTGCAATCTGATCGAACAGGCCACCAGTTTTGGCGGGGTCCACAGTGCGGGCGAACGCCGTGCGCGCTGGGGCGACGATGTGGCGGATGGCTTCATCCGCCTGTCAGTCGGGGTGGAGCCGGTCGAGGTATTGTGGCAGTCAATCGAAGCGGCGCTAGCCTCACCGGGCTAAAACACTTCGTCTGAAAAGATCCGCGTTGCTCGTGGTGCGACGCGATCGCGGCCATTCACAGCTTTCGCTGCATGGGGGAGGGGGGCGAAAAATGTCGCCTCGATAGTGTTTGCATTGCAGGCCCAGTGCGCATATCGGAACGCAGAAAGGACCAGTTGATGCCATTGCACGTGACCACCAATGCTGCGCTGCTGTCTGTTGCGCCGATGATGGATTGGACAGATCGACACTGCCGGTATTTTCACCGTCAGTTGTCACGACATACGCAGCTTTACACCGAGATGGTGACTGCGCCTGCATTGGTGCGCGGTGGCGCATTGCATCTGTTAAGCCATGACCCGGCCGAAAACCCGCTGGTGTTGCAGCTTGGCGGGTCGGACCCTCAGGAACTGGCACAGGCCACGCGCATAGGCTGGGATGCAGGGTATCAGGAGGTGAACCTGAATTGTGGCTGCCCGTCTGATCGTGTGCAGTCAGGGTGTTTCGGGGCCGTTCTGATGACGCAGCCTGAACTTGTGGGCGAGATTTGTGCCGCAATGATCGCGGCAAGCCCGGCGTGTATTTCAGTAAAATGTCGCATAGGGGTGGATGACCAGGACCCCACAGAAACGCTTCCGCGCTTTCTGGAGGTGCTGGTGAATGCAGGCATAACGGATGTGATCATCCATGCGCGAAAAGCGTGGTTGCAGGGCTTGTCGCCCAAGGACAACCGTGAAATCCCGCCGTTGGACTACCCTCTGGTTCTGGCGATGAAGGCGCGCTTTCCCCACATGCGGATCAGCTTGAATGGCGGTGTCACGTCCCTTTCGCAGGCGAGGGCATTTCTGGACCAAGGGCTGGATGGTGTCATGATTGGGCGCGCGGCATATCAACGCCCTGCCGATCTGCTTTTGGGCGCTGACGAAGAGATTTATGGCCAACCCGCTGTTGCAACAGTTCACACTGCCTTGGAGGCGATGCGGCCCTATATCGCGCGAGAGCTGTCAGAGGGGACGAAACTCGCCTCGATCACAAGGCATATGCTTGGCTTGTTTGCGGGTAAGCCGGGTGCCCGCCACTGGCGGCGGGTGCTGTCGGAAAATGCCCATCGTCGCACCGCCGGGCTGGAGGTCATCGACATGGCGCTGGAGGCGATGGCACAGGCCGCACCCGACAATATAGAGCGCGACATTCGGGCCTAGTCCATCACATAGACAAGGCACAAACCCCTAGACCTGTTCGGGCGGTTGCTGTGTGTCAAGCAGGGCTTCGTGCAGGAGCGCTGTGATGATCGCAACATGTTCTGCCGCACTCCAACTGGCGTCATGGGCGCGGCGTGCATGTTCAAGAACCCGTTCACGCTCCAGCAACCGGGTCATGACGACGCGTGGTGCCGGAAGCTGTTGCGCCATTGGCAATCCAAGCAATCGGGCAAGGCGGGTGGTGCGGTTGTAGTCACCCAATGCATGGCGTGCCGCTACAATCAAAAGGCGAGGGCGGATAAGCGTGTCCAAGGTCGAAATCGCAAAATGCATATATCTGTTCCTTAATAAATAGCCCTCGGAGTATCGCACGACATTCGGGGTGTTGCGCGAAAAACAAAAGCACCGCGCGGTCGATTCAACTGGATTTAGGAATTTGTAACCATTCTGGGAGTGTCAAAAGGCTGGTTAACAAACTGGTAACCTTGGCAATCAAAGGTTGTGTATTTGAGGGGGTGCGCGTGTAGATGGCTGCGCAGAGTCTTAGTGAAGGGGAACTTGTTCGAAACCACGTTCAGAGTTTGTCAGACTTGGTTCCGGTTGGTGTCAGATTGTATCTATCCCATGTGGCTGCGGGAAAGTCATTGCGCGCACTTGGTAAAGATCACGGGTGCCATGCCTCGACGGTGTTGCGGCAGGTCCGCCATCTGGAAAACCGTCGAGATGATCCGCTGGTGGACGATGCGCTGCGCCGGCTTGACCATGCGCTGCGCGATATGCCCGATCGCTTACCGGAAAAGGATAGCACAGCAATGAGTCCCCATTCACGCGACGATGATGCGCCGCATGACCATGCGCAACTGGAACAGGACGCGATGCTGAACCTGCGGCATCTGACACTTGAGGGAGCGTTGTTGATCGTGGCGACTGATTTGCCCAAAGCGGTCATCACATGCGAAGATAACGATGGAATTGCGCAACGCATATCGGTCATGAATAGATGTGTGGCCGAAGTCATGGCCTTGAATGACTGGATAACCTGCCGCAAGCAGGGGCGGGTAGTCAGTTATGTCATAAACCCTTCCGGACGCTTGGCCTTGCGTCGCTACTGCGACAGAAATGGCCTTGCATTCGAACCTGCTGTGACGCCAGAGAACCAACCGGCAAGACGTGTGCGATATGGGGGCGTAGAAAGCCCTGTGACAGTCCTCGCGCGGCGGCGGGACAAGAATGGGCGACCTTTTCTGGAGCAGGACCTTGTGCAGGTCGCCGAGCGGTTGCGCGAAGATTTCGTTTTGGCGCAACTGGATGGGTTGACGCTGCAAGATGCGCAGGGCCTCATGGATGTGCTGGAACGCCGCAAGGTGCCGGGGCCGAACATTGCGCCTTCGGGGACCAAAGCCGCCCGTCAGCGTATTCTGGATGTGTTGCGGGATCTGGGGCCGGGGCTGGGGGATATGGCGCTGCGCTGTTGCTGTCGTCTGGAAGGGGTCGAGGCCGCAGAGCAGGCGATGGGATGGTCTGCACGATCAGGTAAAATCGTTCTGCGCATCGCCTTGCAGCGGCTATGCCGCTACTACAATCGCAAAGGGGATGCGCAGATGATGATTGGCTAGGGGGTAACGCCTGAGGAATGGTTCCCGCGCCCTATGTAATGTTTTCGCGAGAGGGGCGATGCGGGACTTTGCGGGCATCAGTTGCGCGGAATCAAGGCCGAAGGCCGCCGCGACTCAAAGGGCCGCCCCCACGGCACGGCGATTTGGCTGCCCCCAGCACTCAGATCAGATCTCTCAAGGACTTGGGCAGCATAAAGCGCTACAGATTCAACCGTGGATCGCCACACCGCGGCCCGTCGCTGCGCGGCTTGTCGAAACCATCCACCGTCCGCAACGCCCTCCAAGCAGTCATCGGGTATCTTATGTCAGGTTGCAAACACCAAGGATGTCACTGATGGCAGCAGTTGGCGACAGGTAACAGTACCAGATCACTCGGCCTGTGCGTCATCCAGCGCGGCTTGCGCTTTCATCCAGAGTGCCTCGGCCCGGTCCAGCCCTTCCATGACTTCGGCATATTTGGCCTGCCAGACTTGCAACTCGCTCAGGCGAGAGTCGTCATACAGCGACGGGTCGGCCAACTTTTTGGCCAGCTTGTCTCGCATATCCTCCAGCTTGCTGATGCGCCCCTCGCATTTTCGCAATTCACTGCGCAGCGCGCTCACCTCGTCCCGTGTGGCGCGCGGTTTGGGTTTTGATGCAGGCTTCTCTCGCACAGGTTTTGTGGTGCTGGACAGCAAAAAATTGCGATAGCTTTCCAGATCGCCGTCATAGGGCGTAACCTTGCCGTTGGATACCAGCCAAAGCCTGTCTGCGACCAGCGACAGAAGATGCATGTCATGGCTGACCAGAACGACCGCCCCGGTATAGGCGGTCAGTGCCTCAACCAGCGCTTCGCGGCTTTCGATGTCGAGATGGTTGGTCGGTTCATCAAGGATCAGCATATGCGGTGCGTCAAGTGTAGCCAGAAGCAGCGATAGTCGCGCCTTCTGCCCACCTGAAAGCCGCGCGACCACGGTTTCTGCCTGTTCAGCCATCAGCCCGAAACCCGCAAGTCGCGCACGCAGCCTTGGGGGTGCCTCTCCCGGGCGGGCGCGCTGCAAATGTTGCAGCGGTGTTTCGTCCAGTTCTAACTCGTCAACCTGATGTTGGGCGAAATAGCCCACGCGCAGTTTCGCCGCGCGCGTGACAGTGCCTGCACCCGCCAGCTTTTCAGCAAGCAGTTTTGAAAGGGTCGATTTGCCTTCGCCATTGCGGCCCAGCAGGGCGATGCGGTCATCCTGATCTATGCGCAGATCAAGATTGCGCAACACAGGCGGGCCATCATATCCGACCGATGCCCCTTCCAGCCGCAGGATGGGGGGGGACAGTTCCTCAGGGGCGGGAAAGGTGAAGACATGCCGCGCCGCTTCGGCGGGTGGGGTGATCGGGGTCAGCTTTTCAAGCATCTTCAGCCGCGATTGCGCCTGACGTGCCTTGGTGGCCTGTGCGCGGAAGCGGTCCACGAATTTTTGCATATGCGCGCGCTGGGCTGCAACCTTGGCGGCTTCGGCGGCCAGCACGGCACGTTGCTCGGCGCGGGTGCGGGCAAAATTGTCATAACCGCCCGCGTAAAGCGTCAGTTTGCGGTCGTCGAGATGCAGAATGTGGTCCACGGCACGGTTCAGCAATCCGCGATCATGGCTGATGATGATAACGGTATGCGGATATTTTGCCAGATAGGTTTCCAGCCATAACGCGCCTTCAAGGTCCAGATAGTTGGTCGGTTCGTCCAGAAGCAGCAGGTCGGGCTGCGCAAACAATACCCCGGCCAGCGCCACACGCATCCGCCACCCGCCCGAGAAATCGGAACAGGGGCGCTGCTGCGCTTCGGTATCAAAGCCCAACCCTTTCAGAATGGAGCTGGCGCGCCCTTCGGCTGACCATGCGTCTATATCGACCAGCCTTGCCTGAATGGCGGCAATATCCCCGGCATCCTGCGCCGTCTCGGCCTTGGTCATCAGGGCGGCGCGTTCAGTATCTGCTTGCAGCACTGTTTCGATCAAGGACGTCGAGGAGGATGGCACCTCTTGCGCGACACCGCCGATCCGCGCGCGAGAGGGGAGCGAGATCGTGCCACCATCGAGCGTCAATTCGCCCCTGATCAGGCGGAACAGTGTGGTTTTGCCGGTCCCATTGCGCCCGACAAGGCCAATCTTGTGCCCATCGGGAATATTTGCAGAGGCCGCCTCGAACAAGGGACGGCCTTCGACGGAGTAGGAGATTTCTTGGATGCGCAACATGCGCTGCAACTGCCCTCTCTGGGCGGGCGCGTCAAGCCCTGCCTGAAGTGTAATCCTTGTGAAAGCGGCAGGGCGCGCGATCAGTTCTGCGCGTGCAGCAATTCATCAACCAACGGGTTGGGAAACCGGCGTGTCAGTGTGATTGCATGAAAACTCTCGGCCAAGCCCTCGATCTGAGAAACTTCGACCAGCAGACCAGATGCGAGTTCGTCGCGTACGGCAATCGGTGGCAGCACGGCAATTCCGGCACCTTCGCGCGCAAGCAGGCGCATCATTGCGATGTCATCAACTTCGGCTGCGACCTGGTGCCGCAAGCCTCGCTTGCTGGCCCATAGATCGAAGCCCGCGCGCAGGCCCGTTTCCAGTGTCGGTAGCACCAGTGCTTCGCGTGCCAGCAGGTCAGCCAGATCTTCGCCATCGAGGCATAGCCCCGGTGTAGCGATCAGGCTGACAGGCTGTTCAGAAATTTTCTGTGACAGCCAGGGGGCGGCCTTGTCGCGTGGGGGTGGGGTGTTGGTCAGAACAATGTCAAGGCGCAGGGCCTGCAAGTCGCCCAGCAATTCGGCCTGAGAACCTGACCTCAGAATAACCTCGACATCAGGGCGCGCGATCAGCGGGCGCAGGAAATCGAGCTGAAAATTACGTGACAGGGTAGCCAATGCGCCCACCCGCACAGCGCGCCGTTCTGTGCCGCTTTCGGCCAGAACTGCCGCAAGTTCATCGCCTGTCTTGAAAATGGCATCTGCATAATCAAGGGCGATGCGCCCGGCTTCGGTCAGCACAAGCTGCCGGCCGACCCTGTCAAACAGCTTGTGCCCCAGCCGGTCTTCAAGGGTCTTGATCTGTGTCGATAGCGCAGATTGCGACAAGTTCAGCGCCTGTGCGGCACGGGTCAGGTTGCCGTCATTTGCGACGGCTTGAAAGTAGCGCAGGTGTTTGTAATTCAGCAGGGCCATAATTCTAATTATTGGAACGATAAAGAACAAACAATGTATTTTTACTAATGGTGCATCTGTTTTAACTGACCCCGAATAAACTTACGGGAGAGATGCGATGCCTGCCTTGCTACCCTATCTATCCATAGTGATCCTGATTGCGGCAGGACTTGGCTGCCTGATGGGGCAACAATTCCGGCCAACCATGACCTTGTTCATGGCAGAGCTCGCCTCGCTTGCTGCTTTGGCCCTGTCGCTGGGTGCGGGGCTGGTGTTGTGGATCTATGGGGCCCAAACAACGCCAGTTCTGGGGGCGGCGACACTGGGCCTGTCAGTCAGGCTGGATCTTCTCTCGGTTGTCATGCTGATGCTGGTGGCCTTGCTAGGCTGGGTCATAACGCGGTTTTCAGTCACCTATCTTGACGGAGAGCCGCATCAGGGCGCCTTTATGGGCTGGCTGTTGCTGACGCTGGCCGCTGTGACGGCGCTGGTATGTGCGGGCAACCTTGGTCAGTTGGTGATGGGTTTTATCGGCGCTGGCATTGGGCTGGGTAAATTGCTGCTGACCTATCCCGATAGGCCCCGTGCGCAACAAGCCACTGCGCGGATGCGCATGGCCAGCCGCGCAGGCGATATCGCGCTGATCGGGGCGACCATGGTTCTCGTGCTGGCATTTGATACCGCGGATATCGCAACGCTGAATGCCACTGCCGCTGGCCCGATGGCTGTCTTGGGCGCAGGGCTGCTGGCGCTTGGGGGGCTGCTGAAAGCAGCGCAATTCCCACTGCATGGCTGGCTGACCGAGGTGATGGAAGCGCCCACCCCTGTTTCGGCGCTGCTGCATGCGGGCATTGTGAATGCAGGCGGCTTTGTCCTGATCCGCATGGCGGATATCTTGCTGACCGCCCCCGGGATCATGGCCACGCTGGCGCTTCTGGGTGGGTTTACGGCCTTGTTCGGCAGTCTGGCCATGCTGGCGCAACCTGCGGTCAAGACCTCGCTTGCATGGTCAACCATTGCGCAGATGGGCTTCATGATGTTGCAAATCGGACTTGGACTGTTTGCACTGGCAGTGCTGCATATTCTGGCGCATTCGCTGTATAAGGCGCATGCCTTCCTCAGTTCCGGCAGCGCAATCGCCTATGTGGCGGCCGCGCGTCGCCCCGGCCCGGTTGCGGTGCCGTCTGTGCGCAATGTGACGCGCGCCTTTGGCCTTGCGCTGGTCATCTTTGCCGCCGTGGGCTTTGCTTTCGGTCTGGCGGGCAAGCCGCCGCAGGCTTTTGCCCTTGGGGCAATCCTGATCTTCGGGGTGGCATATCTGATCGCGCAGGGCCTTGCCGATGCCGCGCCGGCCAGCCTGACCAAGCGGACATCTGTTGCCGCGCTGGTCACTTCGGCCAGCTATTTCACGCTGCATGCGGGTATTGACTGGTTGATGGCCGATACATTGCCAGGACCAACGGCCCCCGATGCGCTGGAATGGGCGGTGATGGTGCTGGTGCTGGCAAGCTTCGGTCTGGTTGCACTGGCGCAGGCCCTGTTTCCACTTTGGGCTGGACATCCGGCGGCGCAGGGTTTGCGCGTGCACCTTGCCAATGGTCTGTATGTCGCCCCGCTTATTGATCGACTGACGGGCCGTCTGCCTGCCAGCCGCGCTTGAAACATATTTCGAAAGGATCAATCCAGTGAAGCTGCCAACCCATGCCAGCCTTGATACACCCTTTCTTGCAATCATCGAGGCGGCACGCCGCGCCGCACGCCTGATCCCGCCCGCATTTCCCTTGTCGGCAACAGTGGCGGTGAACCCCTATTTGGGCCATGTCACCGAAGACTTGGCGCAAGTTGGCGCGCAGCTTGCCCGCGCGGGCGGGGTGCGGGTGACATTGCCGCGCGCGGCATTTCGCGGAGCATATGCCAGCGGAAAAATGATACGCGACGATCTGTGTGCCGCACTGGACCTGCGCCCCGGACTTACGTTGGAGGCATTGGAAGAGGGGCTGGCGACAGATCGGCCCGACCCGCGCCCGTTGCCCACAGTCGCACAATTGGCCGCCTCCGTCAGCGGACGTGACTGGCCCGAGATTGTCGCGGCCCGGATCGGGGCATGGGCGGCGGGTTACTTCGATCAGGGGCAGGCGCTCTGGCCCGCGCCTCAGGGGCGCAGCGCCTATGATGCGTGGCGCGCTTTTGCCAGCCAGGACCTGACCCCCGAAATCATGGGGCTGCGTGGTTTTTGCAATCTGGTGGCTGATGCGCCGGATACGGCGCCACTCGCGCTGCTACGCGCCGCAGAGCAACTGGGCCTGAGCGCAGCAGGCGCCGAGAGTGCCGCGCATCGTTGGCTGCTGGAACTGGGCGGCTGGTCGCAAGTGGCGCGCTGGAAGTTGTGGCAGGCGGAACTTGATGGGCAAAGCGATGATACCGTGACCGATTTTCTGGCTTTGCGGATGATCTGGGATGCTGCGTTATTGGCGCAATATCACGACCAGATCGCTGACAAGTGGCAACAGGTTGTCGCCGAACATGCCCGGCCGGCCACCGCTGATCGTGACCTGGAAATTGATGTGACATTGCAACTGGCCATCGAGCTGGCCCATCAGCGGGAGTTGCAACAAAAGCTGTCGCAACCCGTGCGCAGTGTGCAGCCCGCACGCCCAAGCCTGCAAGCGGCGTTCTGCATTGATGTTCGCTCTGAACGGTTCCGGCGCGCATTGGAAAGCTGCGATGCAGATATCCAGACGCTGGGGTTTGCGGGCTTTTTCGGGCTGCCATTGGCCCATATTCCGCTGGGCGCTTGCGGGCATGACGCGCATCTTCCGGTTCTGCTGACGCCGTCCCTCAATAGCAGCCCCGATACAGACCCGCGCACCAGCCATGTTGCACAGATTACTGCGCGGGCCTGGCGCGCCTGGGGGCGTTTCAAACTGGCGGCGGTGTCCTCCTTTGCCTTTGTCGAGGCGACGGGCCCGCTGTACCTTGGCAAGATCATTCGTGACAGTCTGGGCCTGCATGGCCAGACTGCTGCCGAACCTGCACCCAGAATTGCGGGGCTTGACCCGGCGCAACGCGCCGAACTGGCTGGCAAGGTGCTGCGCGCAATGGGGCTGACGCAAGGGTTTGCCCGCGTCGTATTGCTTGTCGGGCATGGCGCGCATGTGACCAACAACCCGCATCATTCGGCACTGCAATGTGGGGCCTGTGGCGGCCACTCGGGCGAGGTTAGCGCGCGCGCACTCGCAGAGGTGCTGAATGACGCTGCCGTGCGCCAACTGCTGGTGCATCAGGGAATCTGCATTCCCGAAGATACCCGGTTTCTGGGCGCCTTGCATGACACCACCACCGATAATGTTACTATGTTTGGCGGCCTTTCGGGGAATGAGGCCGAGATCCGGCGCTGGCTCGATCAGGCCAGCGCCATGGCGCGGGCAGAGCGTGCAGCGAGCTTGCCACATGCAGGGCAGGGGGGCTGTAACTTGCCTGCCCGCGCGCTGGATTGGGCAGAAATCCGGCCTGAATGGGGGCTTGCAGGCTGCGCGGCCTTTCTGGCGGCCCCGCGCGCTGCCAGCCGTGGCTGCGACCTTGGTGGTCGGGCTTTCCTGCATGACTATGACTGGACGCGTGACGAGGGCTTCGGTGTTCTGGAACTGATCCTGACAGCACCTGTCGTTGTCGCAAGCTGGATCAGCCTGCAATATTTCGGGTCAGTGACGGCACCGCAAGCTTTTGGGGCAGGAAACAAGGCGCTGCATAATGTGGTTGGGGGCTTTGGCGTTTTTGAAGGCAACGGCCATGCGCCGCGCACGGGCTTGGCCTGGCAATCCGTGCATGATGGCCAGCGTCCCATGCATGATCCGCTGCGGCTGAGCGTCATTGTCCGCGCGCCAGCGGGCGCGATCAGCGATATTCTAGGGCGATACCCTCAGGTGCAGGCGCTGTTTGACAATGGGTGGCTGCATCTGATCAGGATGGATGATGCAGGCCAGCTTGTGCAACGCTACCATTGCGGGGATTGGCTGGATATGAGCGGAGAGGGCGCTGTTGGCACTGCGCAGCGCGCGCGATCTGTCAGCATGTGACCCGCCAGATCTGGCAAGGGAACCATTGCCCCACGACATGGCAGAGCTTTGCAATATAACCTTGTTCCAAGGGCCGACTGGGGGTGCTGCAAGGTGATAGCTTGCAAATGTAGCGCTTTGCGATGGTCTGCGCGCTGTAAATGATCGCTTGTGGCGCATTGCGTCGTGCAGTTGTGTGCGGAGAAAATACGCTTGGGTTTTGCCTGAAGCCGCGATGTTGGGAGCGCAGGCGCGTCAGATTGGCGGGATCGGCGGTGTTACCTCTGAAAACCAGCGGCATTTTGCAATAAAAACAGGGCGGTGCTGCTGGATGTCATCGCGGATTGCATGTCATTCAGCTGCGACATGATCAGAAATCTGTGGGTGAGCTTTTCCAGATTCTCTGGCTGCGACATCTCCAGCAGATCGCTGACGCCAAAGCGGTTTTGCAATGCGGCACGCATGCGCGTGACCTGATCGTCAATATCCAAACGTCCAAATTCCTTGGGCAGGCCAAGACCTGTCTCAAGAATTTCTCGCAAGGGCGGATTGCCAAGCGCGGCATACCAGCGCGATGTTTCTGACGAGAAGTCCTCTGCAAGCTTGGGCAACTCTCGCTGAAGGGTAAGGGCCAGTCGCAGTGTTTGATCCTGTTCCCCGACGGAGACTTCGAAAGCGCGCCCTTGGTAGCTTGCTGTCAGTTTACCAATCAGGTCATCTGGCGCTGCCTTGCCGCCTGTCCCGGCGAGGTGTTCAAGGGCGCTTGATAGTGCAAAGTAGCGTTTGTCTGCCAGACGGTTGGCAAGGGCCGTGCGCTCTTCGGTCCCGCCCTCAATCACCTGGCGAATGAAGGCGCGGTTATCCAGATCATCTTGCAGGCCAAAAGCCCCCAGAGTGACGCGAAGCAGCCTTCGGTCAGAAACAAGTTCCTCGGCGGTTTGAATGCCGGGGAACTTCTCCTGAAAATAGGCAACATCGCGTTGCATTGCAGGCGCGGCATTGAAGCTGTCTTCCTGGCGCTCTCGGGTGCGGTTCAGGAACGCCCAGCCAGCAAGGCCGGATACTGGCAGGACGGGTTGAAAGCTCATGACACACCGATTGCAAAAAGGCGTTTCTCTCGCGGGAGAAGCAGTCTCAGAAACTTCAGACTTTGATAGAATTCACCTTTGATTGCGTTTTCAGAGGCGCTCTCAAGGATTTTTCGACTGTCCTGATCGCTGAAAACCTGACTCAACTGCTCAATGGATCGAATGAGTGAGGGGGCAATGTCTGTGGCGCTGCTATCCCCGGAGAGGATAAGCTGGGCGAGGTAACATGTTCGCTTTACCGGTGTATTCGCCTGTTCGGGGTGAATGGCATCGCGCAGGCGCAGAACATTGGCATTGGGGGTCTTGATCGAAATGCTGGTCCGCCGGTCGCCGTTCTCGATAACGGCCCCGTTCAATAAGACGCGCTCATGTGGCGCCAGCCGGATAACAAGGCCCGTCATGAGATATCTGCCTTGCCGGAAAGCCCGCGCATGATGGCGGTGTTGATTTCAACCAGAACATCCGCGCTGCCGCGTCCTTCAAGGACAGCATCGGTCTGCTTCATTGTAAATTGTGCGAGGTTCAGTAGCTGTACTCTCAGCCCCTCGGGCAACTGGTTTTCAGGCGATGCCAGATCAATTGCGAATTCGGTCCAGAGGCGGCGGTTCTCTGTCATGGCTTCGGCCAGGGCGGGGAATCCCGCGCCCCCGGCGTCGAGAGCCCATCTAAGCCGCGATGTGATGCGGGCGATAACGTCGTATTCGGCCGAGCGTGCGGTTTTCAACGCGGTGGTCGGATTGCCGTAAGAGGCGACGGCCAGTGCATGGGCATTCATTCTGTAACCCTTTCCGGAAAATTTGATGCCGGTGAGAACCAGAGCCCCGTTTTACAGGGCTCTGGTCAAGTGACTTAGCGGAACAGTGCGAGGATGTTCTGCGGCTGCTGGTTCGCAATCGAGAGCGACTGCGTTGCAAGCTGCTGCTGCACCTGAAGTGCCTGCAGCCGCGCTGATGCCGCTTCCATATCGGCATCGACCAGTGCACCGATCCCGGCGTTCATGGAGTCAGTCAGTTTCGCGACAAACTGGCTCTGGCTGTCGATCCGGGCGGCGGAGGCCCCCAGTGCCGCGGCTCCGGTAATTGCGGTCTGGATGAAGCCTTCAATCTCGTCCAGTGCTGTTGCAGCTGAAGTTACATTGGTGATCTCGGTCAGGTTCGTTTCCAGATCAAGATCTGCTTCAAAATCGACAGTCTTGACCGTAATTTTGGTTGCTGCCGGATCCCCGGAGCCCACACGGTCAAGCGATGCCAGTACGCCAACGCTGTCGGCGCCTGCGCCATCGACATCTGTTGCAAGCAGGTTTGCACCATTGAATTGCGCGCCGCCGATGATAGCGCTGATCTGTGCGGTGCGTTCCGCGATGTCGTTCTGAATCTTTTCGTGATCCACATTCTCGCTCTGCGCGGAAATGATCAATTGCTTGATATCGTTCAATTCGCCAACGATCTGCTCGGCAGCAGCAGAGGCAACGCCCACAGTTGCCTTGCCGAGGGCCAGGCTGTCTGAAATAGCCTTGAACCCGGCAACATCGGATTCCATGACCTTGGAGATTGCCCAGGTCGACGCGTTGTCCTGCGCGGTTGCCACTTTTTTACCAGTGGCGATTTCGCTTTGGGTTTGCGCCATGTCCTTGTTGATCCCGCGCATAGTTTGCAGAGCGACCATTGCGCCGGAGTTTGTCAGAATGCTTGACATAAGTTTGCCTTTCGTTTGTGCATTTTACACAGTTAAAAAAACACCTTTAAAAGGTGCAGATAGCTGCATTCTGCAGGTGCTTGCGGTCTGTTGAGATCGCGGCGTCAGCGTTCTTGCTGTTACGTGCCAGTGTCCCTTCAAGTGATTTACAGAAGCTGAACAGGCAATGTTTTTTTATCAATCAGGCCCGGATTTCGGAGGAGTTGGTTAAGCGTTGTTAGGCTTTATGCTCCAATTCATGGCGTGGGGGGCGTATTGTTCTTGATGCGCCAAGCCGGTCATACATTTGCGTTTCATGTCCCGATCGCAGTTGTGCCAGCCGTTGACGGGCATCACGAACCCCTTCGGCTGCTGCGCCCAGCATTGCCATGTTCCGCTCAAGGCGTTTTTGCAGGTTCGCAAGAATGCCGCGTGGCATGGACTGCGCCTGAATGGCCTTGACCGCTTGCTCCTTTGCATTGGCCAGCCGCTCGAGTTGGTCATAGTCACCGCCAAGCAGCGCCTCTCTCTCTTCATGCAGGAGAGTCAGCAAATCCTCGATCTGTCTGTTCTGTGTCATGTTGCCCCCTGTTCTGGCCCGCGCTGCGCCATCAGGCCACGCAGCGCCATTTCCGCAAAACCGATTCCGCCAGCCGCGGCTATCTGTTTGGCCTGCGCATCCAGCAGGAGGGATGCAAACTGTTCTTCCCCCTCTCCCCCACCGAATTCTGTTCTGCTTTGGCCTGCGCCAGCTGCCTTGAGCAGTTCAGACAGGATCGCGGCCTCAAACTCTTGCGCGGCCTGCTTCATCTGCGGCGTTGGCTGATCGGATGGACGGGCGGCGGGCGGAGGCCGCAGCATTTGGGTCTCTGGCGGGATATGCATATGTTCCTCTCCGGTATGTCGCAATGACCGGAGAATCCGCTATTCCGGTAAAGAATTGGTAAGCAATGGAGTGGATATTGAGGGCATGTAGAAAGGTGCATAGCCCGGATGTCTGAAAAGCTTGCCGTCAAACTGTTTGGATCTGATACGCGCCCGGCACGGCCTGCGGGCGGCCGCGCGCTTCCGGATGAGAGCCAAAGCGCGTTTCATGAATATTTGCGTGCGCGGCAGCGTGCGCAAGCCATGCGGGACCAGGCGCGCCAGAATAGTGCGGCCGATGCGCGGAGTTCGCAGCAACAGCGGTCGCAGCAGGGAATGAAAGCGGAAATCAGAGGGGATGAGGCCGAATCAGATGCGCATCCCTCATCCGAAGATGATGTGGTGTGCCAGAACGACTCGGCGGCAACTGTGCAAAGGAAAGGGGCGCATGATCCTGTTGCGCGCGGTCAGGTTTCATTCCTGATGGGCGCGGCGCAGATCAAGGGTTGCGAAATGCCCGCGCTCAACATTCGTGCGCATTCAGCTGAACTGGCGCAAGACGACCTTGTGGATGGGGGGACGGATGCGGGAACCGACGCTGCCCCGGCAATGTCTTTTCAGGAAATGGAGACAGGTTCGACATCCGGGTTTGAGAATGCTGAGCTTCAAGCTGGTGGCACTGTGACAGAAGCGGGCGGATTGGAGACAAGTGGCGAGGCGATCATCGCTGAGGCGGTGGGGGGTGGCGTAAACTATTCTGGCATCTCGCCCAGCGCATTGCGCGCAGAGCCTGAGTTTGGCCAAGCGCATGCTGTTGCAGGTTCGGTTGCGGGAGTTTCAAATATCGGTGCCATGCAAGGTGAAGTGCTTGCGAAAGGTCAACGAAAATTCGGGGAAATCCCCGCACGGCGGGTTCAGGGCGAAATGGCACTTATCTCCGAAGCCGCCAAAGCGGCAAGCGCCCGTGAAAAGCCACATGTGGCTTTGGGCGCAATGACTGGCCACAGCAATCCTGGGGCAGTGGAACGGGTAGCCTTTGTGGCGCGGATGCTTGAGGCGGGTGTGGGCAGCATGACAATAGTGCCAAACCCCGCTATTGGTGACGCAATGGCGGCTGGGGGTTCGGATATGCCAGCCATTATCCCTGTCGATTCGAACAGTGATGATGCGCTGCGCTTGGCGGCGCATTCGGCCATCGGCAATGTCGCTCCGGCAAGGGTGCGTAATCCGGTCGCGGACCGTTTGGGGCCGGTCGTCTGGACGCAAGTTGTGGAAGGTATTCGTAACTCTTCCGCCCGTATGTTGCAGATACAGCTTGCACCGGTTGAGTTGGGCCGGGTGCGCATAACAATGAACCCGACGGATGCGGGGGTTCAGGTTATCATCAGCGCGGAACGCGTCGAGACGCTGGATTTGATGCGCAAATTCTCGGCAGATTTCGAGAAGGCCTTGGCAGATATCGGATACCAGCAACTTGATATGACATTTTCACATCAGCAGGGTTCGGATGATGAGACTTTTGAAGCCGCCAATGCGAATTCGCCAGAAGACAGCTTTGAAACTGGCCCGGTAGAACAGCTTCACTACAGATTGGAAGAAAATGGCATGGATATTCGCATTTGAGACTGGAAAGGTATTGGCCCCACTCTCTGGCCGCGCCTCTGTTCTGCAAGCGGCTTGGAGTGGTCGGGTCGTTCCCGGTGCAGTGCAGAACAGGAGTAAGTACAGAGATATGGACGTGCGCACACTTCCAAGGCCGCTTCAGGCTGGCCGATCTGATGTCTGGTTACGAAAGGAACAATCTGTTTGATGGACATGCATTTGCAACCTGCTTCGGTGGGCAGGACAGAGGCTGGCGGGCTTGCCAGTCCAAAGGCGCAGAATTCTGAGATTTCAAGTGATTTTCAGACTTTCCTGCGCATGCTGACTGCTCAAATCCAGAATCAAAACCCACTGGAGCCGATTGAGGCCTCTGATTTTGCGGTTCAACTCGCAACCTTTTCGGGGGTGGAGCAACAGGTCAGAACCAATGAACTGCTGACACAGCTTACCACAAGGCTTGGGTTGTCGGAGTTGGCCAATTGGGTTGGGCGGGATGCATTGACCCCCGCGCCGCAATTTGTTGACGGATCGTCCCTGCGCCTGATCCCCCCTGATATGCAAGGTTCAGATCGCGCAGATCTGGTGCTGCGTGACCCTGATGGGCAAGAAGCTGCGCGCTATGCCGTCTCTCCCGGCGCACGAGAGATCCTTTTCGAGGCGCCCCATCAGAGCGAGGGGGGGCCGCGCACTGGCTACTACACTTTCGAGATTGAAGGTTTCCGGGGAGGCGAGAAAGTTGTCGCCGCGCCAGCGCTTGGATATTCGCGCATTCTGGAGGCGCGCAACGATGCCGGACAGGTCTTTCTTGTCCTTGAAGGCGGCCATCAAATCGATAGCACGGATGTTGCTGGCCTGCGGGAGTAACTCGCCCTGTTAGTCCGCAGTTGACTGAACGGGGCCTGCGCGGCTCTGGGCGCGGGATGGGCCGTGACAATGGCACCTGCGATGCACCTGTCACCTGATGCCCGCGCCGAAGGGGACCAAGCCGGTCGCAAAAATGCTTTGGGTTACTTTGTCAGGATCAGCTTGCCCGCGCGTGTGATGCGCAACTGATATATCTTTCCATCAAGCAGGATTTGCGCATGGCCGCTACCTTTCGTAAGGGTATAGGCATCATGGACTGGCGGTGTGGCGGGGAAGGGTTGAATGCGTGAGGGCGAAGTCATGGCGTTCATGGTGGGGCTCCGTTGGTGGGTTTCGCGTCACGCTGGCTGATTCGCTGGCTGGTTGAAGCAAATATGATAAAAATACTCGGGAAAGTAAAGACCAACCAAAAAACTTGGTTTTTCGGTGGTTGGAAAGATCTTGTGCTGCAAGACCTTGCGGATGCTTGGAAAATCGGTCCATGTGCATGTACGGATCGGCGCAGGGGGATAGATCATGCATCGCGTTGCAATCAACGGGTTTGGCCGTATCGGACGGACTGTCCTTCGCGCCTGGTTGCAAGGGCGTTGGCCCGAGTTGGAGATCGTGGCGATAAATGACATCGCCAGCCCCGAAGACTGCGCCTATCTGTTTGAATATGACAGTGTATTCGGCCCTTTTCAGGGCGCCGTTCAACTGGAACAGAACAGGTTGATCGTGGCGGGTCACAGACTGCGGCTGACACATGCAGCGGATTTGTCGGATCTGGACCTGTCCGACATCGATCTTGTCATGGAGTGTACCGGGCGCGCGGACCGCACGGAAGTGGCCCGGCGTGGATTGCGTGCCGGGGCTGATCGAGTGTTGATTTCCGGCCCGTCTGACGCTGCCGAAGCAACCCTGGTGATTGGTGCGAACGAACATCTGCTTGATGCCGGGCACAAGCTTATTTCGAATGCGTCCTGCACAACAAATGCGCTCGCACCGCTTGCGCGGATGCTGAATGATCTCTGGGGGATTGAAACCGGGTTCATGACAACCGTGCATTGTTATACTGGCAGCCAGCCGACAGTCGATGCGCCGCGCGGTGACCCCGCGCGCTCACGCGCGGCGGCGTTGTCGATGGTGCCAACGACGACAAGTGCGCAGCGGCTGGTTGAGCGCGTCTTGCCGGAATTGAGCGGGCGTTTGCTTGGTGCTGCAATTCGTGTTCCAACGGCCTCTGTCTCGGCGGTGGATCTCTGTGTGACCCTGTCAAAACCAGCGTGTGTTGATGAGATTAATCACGCAGTGCGCGAGGCTGGTGGTGTCATCGGCTGGACTGACAAGCCGTTGGTTTCAAGCGATCTTCGCGCACGTTCGGAAAGTATTGTGATGGCGTTGCCAGAAACACAGATGACAGCCGCGGGGATGCTGCGTGTGATGGGATGGTATGATAATGAGTGGGGGTTTTCGTGCCGTATGCTGGATATGGCCTGTCGGATTGCAAGGCTCTGACATGTGTTGCCCCTTGCAAATTCATAAGAAAACGCGTATTCTATAAACGCGACGTTACCACTATCGACCACTGTTCTCCGTCTGAGGCCGCAGTCACTTCGATCTTGCACTGACTGAGCCGGGCTGCCGCATAGTGTGGGCAGCATAATGACAGGAGCTTTCACATGGCCAACGGCACAGTGAAATGGTTTAACGCCACCAAGGGTTACGGCTTTATCCAGCCCGAAGGCGGATCCAAGGACGTATTTGTTCACATTTCCGCAGTCGAGCGCGCTGGTCTGCGTGGTCTGGACGATGGTCAGAAGGTCACTTTTGATCTGGAAAAAAGCCGCGATGGCCGCGAGTCCGCGAGCAATATCGCGCTGGCCTAACGCCAACGCCTTTACGCGCTGCGTATAAAATACACGAGGCCGCCCAATTTTTGGGCGGTTTTTTTGTTTTAAAGTTTTTTCCTGACTTATCGCGCCTGCGACTTGGCCAATGTGCATGTGGCCTCTAGCTGTAAGATATGCAAACCGTGCACGAAGTTTCCAAACTTGCGACCGAATGCGAAATGGTCCTCGCAACCGATCTGGATGGGACGTTTCTAGGTGGCAGTGTCGCGCATCGGCGTTCGCTGTATGACTGGGTGCGCGACCATTATCCAGCAGTGCGCCTTGTCTTTGTGAGCGGGCGTGACCCGGAATTCATATCCCAGCTTTGCGCAGATGGGGCGGTGCCGGCACCCGAATACGTCATCGGCGATGTGGGCACCACAATCGCCCGGTTCAATGAAGGCGTTGTGCAGCCCATCCCGGCACTGGAAGCGCCGATCGTGCGACGCTGGCATGGTATGGCCGAATTGGTGCGCACACGGCTTGCGGGGGTGCGCGGATTATGGATGCAACCGACTTCCTTCCGTCACCGCCTGTCGTACCAATATGATGAAAGATTCGACGCAGCCGCCTTGCAAGTCCTGGACGGGATAGAGGTGGATGTCCTGATCTCTCATGGGTGTTTTGTCGATATTCTGCCCAAGGGTGTCAGCAAGGGGCCATCGCTTTTGCGGTTGATTGATCATCTGAAGCTGCCGCGCGCGCGGGTGCTGGTTGCGGGTGATACGCTGAATGACTTGTCCATGTTT
Source organism: Roseinatronobacter bogoriensis DSM 18756 (assembly GCF_004366635.1). Taxonomy (GTDB): domain Bacteria; phylum Pseudomonadota; class Alphaproteobacteria; order Rhodobacterales; family Rhodobacteraceae; genus Roseinatronobacter; species Roseinatronobacter bogoriensis. The sequence continues at coordinate 221,265 of NZ_SORN01000005.1, forward strand.
CAGACGGGCCTGCATGGCGCGGTCGTCGGTGGTGCAGAGCAGGAATTGCTGGACGCGACCCGCCAGCTGCCCTTGGCCTATCACTGCCGCACGCCAGGTGCTGGAGGGATACTGGAGGCCATTCGCGCACATGCGCTTTTTCCCAAAACCCCTGAGGAGTGGACATGAAATCTGACCTTGTCATTGTGTATCACCGTCAACCCTATGAAGAGGTCGTAACCGACGCGGGTGTCGAATATCGGGAGCATTCCAGCCCGAACGGTATTGTACCAACGCTAAAGGGTTTTCTGGGAAAAGCAAAGCGTGGTGCCTGGGTTGCGTGGAAAGAGGCCGAAGACACGTCTGCCCCGGGCTTTGACCCGGTGATCGAGATTACCGACAGCTACGGCACCTATGATGTCAGCCGCCTGCCTTTGACAGCTGAACAGGTGCGCAGTTTCTATCATGTCACCTCGAAAGTGGCCTTCTGGCCAATTCTGCATGGTTTTAAGGAGCGGTATAATTACGATCCGGTTGACTGGCCTGCATTTCGGTCGGTCAACTGGGCCTTTGCAGAAGCCGCCGCAGAGCAGGCAACCGATGACGCGGTGATCTGGATTCATGATTATAACCTGTGGTTGGTGCCGGGCTATCTGCGACAGTTGAAACCCAATGCCACGATCTGTTTTTTCCATCACACACCTTTTCCAGGGCCGGATATGTTCAATGTCCTGCCGTGGCGGGGCGAGATTATCGACAGTTTGTTGGCTTGCGATTCTGTCGGGTTCCATATCCCACGATATGCGCAGAATTTCGCGGCTGTCGTGCGCAGCCTGACAGGGGCGCAACTGGTCGAGGAATGTGCGACACCCACCACACTCGCCGCAGCAGGGGGCGCGCTGAATGATCGCCGTATGCCCCTGACGTTGGAATATTTCGGAAATCAGATCAGCATTCACACGCGGCCTGTGGGGGTGAATTTCGACTATATCGAACGCCTTTCAAAAACCCCCGAAGTGCGAGAGAGATATGCGGCGATCCGACAGGAAATAGGGGACTGCAAGCTGATCCTGTCTGTGTCTCGGACTGATTACACCAAGGGCAATATCGAGCAGTTGGAGGCTTTCGCGCGCCTGCTGGAACGCAGGCCGGACCTGCATGGCAAGGTTCGGCTGATGCTGGTTTCTGTCGGGGCCAATCGTAACATGACCGCCTATGCCGAGATACAGGAGCGTATAGAGGCACTGACCGGGCGGATCAACGGCAGTTACGGCAGTCTGGAATGGCAGCCGGTCGCGCTGATCTCTCAGGCGATACCGCTGGCGCAGTTGGTGGCGTATTACGCGGCGGCAGATATCGCGTCTATTACACCGCTTGCGGATGGGTTGAATCTTGTCGCGTCCGAACTCTGCGCCGCGCAAGACCTGACACGACCTGGCGTGCTGATATTGTCGGAATTCGCGGGCTGTGCAGTGTTGCTGGACGGGGCCATCCCGGTCAATCCCTTCTCAAACGCGTCAATGGATGCGGCGCTGGATCAGGCCTTGACGATGGATATGGAAGAAGCGTCTTCCCGGATGGCAGCTTTGCGACGCTGCGCCAAGACATGGGACATATCCGCCTGGACGCAGGCAGAGCTTGCGCATTTCAAGACGTTACATGAAATGCGCAACACTACGCCCGATACCCAGGATGATGCGCGCCCCGCAGCCTGAGGCACGCTTGATTAGCTGTCTTTCTGCTCGCTCGCCTTGAGTTTGCGCATGACCCGTGCATGAGCGCGCCCAATCATATGCGCGGCAATCGGCGCGGTGAGCAGCAAAAACAGCGATGTTGCCACAACCTTGCTGAGCACCTCGCCAGAGCCTTCATGAAAGGCGAGGCCAACCAGCACAAGCAGTGCGCCCAAAGTTCCTGCTTTGGTCGAGGCGTGCATCCGTGTCAGAAGGTCAGGCAGGCGCACGATTCCGATGGCCGCAATCAAGACGAATGCCGCACCGGCGATCAGGAAGAGGCCAACAAGAATATCAATCATGTTTCCTGCTCCTCTTGTTTGGCGTGTTTCTGCTGGCTTTCGTCCAGTTCAAAGCGGCGTTCGGCATAGCGGGCCAGCGCGACTGTCGCAAGAAAGCCGACAAGTGCCAGAACGATGGCGACATCCAGAAATGACGGCTCGTCCATGAACACGGCATAAACGCCGCAAAACGAGATGATGGTGACCGTCATCATATCCAGCGCGACAACCCGGTCGGCCAGCGATGGCCCCTTGGCCAGCCTTACGAATGCGACTGCCATACCAAGCAAGATGAGCAACAAAGACAGTTGCGCGGCGAAGTTGAGAAAAGCAGAACCGGTCATTTCTCGAATACCCCCATAATCAGCCGCTCAAACCCGGTCTTGATATCGCGTGTGATTTCTTCGGCGTCATCACCGAACATGGCATGTACGATCAGCGTCTCGCGATCCTCGGTGACATCGACACTCAGGGTGCCCGGGGTCAACGAGATAAGGTTGGTCAGCAGCAGGATTTCAAAATCCGATTTCACTGTCAGCGGCACTTCGATCAATGCGGGCTTGTTCTGTGGCACAGGGCGGATCACATCCCATGCAACCTTGACCGATGACAGCAGCAATTCCCAGATAAAGAACAGCGCCAGATAAACCGAGCGCCAGAAGCGCTTGAAATACATCGCGTCGATACCCGTCAGCGGTTGCGAAATCCACAGTGCGAAAAAGCCAAGAACTGCGCCAGTGGCGAAGGACATGAAGCTGAAATCGCCTGTCATCGCCGCCCATGCAAAGGCCAGCAGCAGGTTTAGAAGAAGCCCATTCATGGCTGCACCCCCAGAACAGTGGTGACATAATCGCTTGGGTCCAGCAACTGTTCGGCCGCTGTTTGCGCAAATTGCACAAAGGGCTCAGGGTAGAAGCCGATCACGATGGTCATGGACGCAAGGGCGATAATCGGGATCATCATGGCAAGTGTCACGCGCGCAGGGGCGCGGTCCGGTGTCGGGTCGATCCCGTCAGGATGCGGCTTCCAGAAGGCCATGCCCCAGATCTTGGTCATTGAGAAGATCGTCAGCAAACCGACTAGAAGCGACACGAAGGCAATGAACCACGCATCCAGTTCCAGTGCGGCCTTGACGATAAGGTATTTCGCCCAGAAGCCCGACAAGGGCGGAAAGCCTGCAAGCGAAAAGGCGGGAATGATGAACAAGGCCGCCAGCAAGGGGGCGGATTTGTAAAGCCCCCCGATCCGGTTAAGGTCAGTGCTGCCCGCATACTGTTTGGCCAGACCAGCAACAAAGAACAGGTTCGCCTTCACGATGATGTGGTGCACCAGATAGAACACGCCCCCCATCAGCGCCAGCGGTGTGAACAGCGCCAGCCCCAGCGTCATATAGCCAATCTGGCTGATGATGTGGAAAGACAGGATCTTGCGGAAATCCGACTGTGCCGCCGCGCCGATAACGCCAGTAAACATTGTCAGCAGCGACACCCAGATCAGGATTTCATGCGTGAACCCCACATCGCCCACAAAAACAAGCGTGAACATGCGCATCAGCGCATAGACACCAACCTTGGTGAGCAACCCGGCAAAGACAGCAGATATGGTGAAGTACGGCGTGTGGTAGGACGCCGGCAACCAGAAGAATAGCGGAAACACCGCCGCTTTCACCCCGAAACCCACCATGAACATCATGGCGATTACGGTGATCAGCCCCTGATTTTCAGCATTGGCGACTGCTTCGCGCAGATCGGCCATGTTGAGCGTTCCGGTCACCCCGTACAAAAGCCCGATGCCCGACAGGAAAACCAGCGTCGAGACGAGGTTCAGCGCGACATATTTGATACCCGCATCCAACCGTTCCTTGCCGCCGCCAATCACCAGCAGCGAGAAGGAGGCGATAAGCATCACCTCGAACCAGACATAGAGGTTGAACAGGTCGCCCGTCAAGAATGCGCCTGTTACGCCTGCAATCAGAACCTGAAACAAGGCATAGAAGCCCAACGATTCAGTTTCTTCAGGGATTTCCCCAAGCGCATAGATGGCTGTTGCAAGCCCGGTTATGGCGGTGATGACGACCATGACCGCGCTCAGGTAGTCCGCTACCAATGTAATCCCGAAGGGCGCATTCCAGTTCGACATTTGTGCCGCAACCACGCCTTCATTAAGGACCGCAACCATCAACACAGCCGAGGCAACCAGCGACAGGGCAGACCCGGCTAAAGAAATCCAGCGTCCTGCCGGATAGTTACGCGCAAGATAGGCCACCACCGCCGTGACAAAGGGCACGGCGATGGGCATTACCAGAACCCAACTCATTTCGTCACGTCCTCCTTGGGTTCTGCAAACCGCATCTCGTCTGTATCGACTGTGTTCATGCGTCGATATCCTTCAAAGGCCAGTGCAAGGGTAAAGGCCAGCAGGCCGAACCCGATCACGATGGCTGTCAGCACAAGCGCCTGGGGCAGGGCGTTGCCCACAATCCCCAAAGGCGCATCTTCTCCGTAAGGCACCAATGCCGGCGCGCCCTTGGTCATACGACCAGAGGCAAAGATTGTCAGGTTGACCGCGTTTGACAGCAGGATCAGCCCGAACAGAAAGCGCATGAAATTGCGCGCCAGCATCAGATAGACCGAGCCAGCCGTCAGAACACCGATAACAATAGCAGTGAGGGCTTCCATCTCAGGTCTCCTCCTCGAATGCGTAGGTCAGCGACAGGATGCCGCCCAGAACCACCAGATAGACCCCGATATCAAACACCAGCACTGTGTTGATCGAGAAGACCGACGTCTCGTAGCTGTCGCCGCCCACCCAGTACCATTGGCCGGTAAAGAAGGGATCGCCCATGAAGAACGAGAACAAGCCAGCAAGCAAGGCAATGCCAAGCCCGACCATAGCAATCACTTCGGGTGAGATGCGCAGCGCAAGGCGGGCTTCGGCGGGGCCTGCCGCCAGTGAGTAGACGATGAACGCCACCGCCCCGATCAGCCCGCCGATAAAGCCGCCACCGGGCAAGTGGTGCCCGCGCAGCAGCATGAACAGTGAGAACACGAACAAAAGCGCCACCAGCAGTCGCGCGGCGGCGGTGAAGATGATGGAGTTCATTCTTTCTCTCCTTTTGCGGCGCGGGCTTTTGCAGCCCCTTTCAGCAGCACAAAGGCCCCGAGCGCGGCAATGATGACAACCGCAATCTCGCCAAACGTATCCAGCGTGCGGAAGTCCACAAGAATGACATTGACGATGTTGCGCCCGAAGGCTTCGGTCCAGCTTGCGGCCTCGAAGAATTCTGTCAGGCGGCGGTCAAAGGGTTGATCAACCACAAGCAACAGCACGATTGTTGTCAAAACCCCGACTGTCGTTGCCAATGCGGCATTTGCAAAGCTGTGCTTCTGGGTGCCGCTTGGGTCCAGGTTGGGCATTTTCAGGAAAGCCAGCGCCAGCAATACCACCACCAGCAATTCGACCAGCAATTGTGTGATTGCCACATCGGGCGCGGAATACATGATGAATATCAGCGCCACGCCGATGCCCACCACCCCAAGCGCAACCAGCGCGACGATACGCGACGAGGTCAGCAATACAAGCACAGTGCCTGCAACAATCAGTGCGGCGACGCCCCATTCCATGAAGCCAAGACCTGCAAAACCAAGAGTCAACCCGCCGACATTGCGCGTAAGCAGCGTGACCAGAACAGTTGCCGCGAACACGGAGAATGTTGCGAACATATACTGGCGCAACACCCCGGTCTGGATAAGCTTGGTCTGGCCCTTGGCCAATGCCATGAATTTCTCCAGAAACACATCCCAGCCCGCATCCAGATCAGGGCCGCGCGCTTCGATCCGCGCAAGGCGGTCGCGCAGTGCCTGATGCTTGAGATAGATGACAAAGCCCAAGGCAAAGGTCACAAGGCTAAGAAGCAGGGGCAGGTTGAACCCGGCCCATAGCTTGACCCGCCCACCTGTATCCGGCGCACCCATAACGGCGGCCACGGCAGGCTCGATCAGGTAATAGGCGCTAAGCCCCGGTAGCAAGCCAAAGAGCAGGCCCAGAACGCCCAGAACCACGGGCCCAAGCAGCATGGGCCACGGCCCTTCATGCGGCGTATGCGGCAACTTTCCCTGTGGTCCGTAGAATGGCTTGTAGGCGACAATGCCCGCCACCGCGAACATGAGCGCAAAGGCCACCAGCGCCATAGGCACAACAAAGATCATCAGCCGCATTTCCAGTGCGCCCGCATAGGCGACCTCTTTGGCGATAAAGCCCAGAAACGGTGGAATTCCTGCCATTGCCAGCCCGGCAAGTGCCGCCGCTGCACCCGTGATCGGCATGGCCTTGGCCAGACCGCCCAGCAGATTTGCGTCCCGCGTTCCAGTGCTGTGGTCAATGATGCCGATGGTCAGGAACAAGCCTGCCTTATACAGCGAATGCACCAGTAGGAAGGTCATGGCTGCCGTGATTGCATAGCCGGTGGACCCAGCAAGGAACATGACCAGCGTGCCAAGTGCCATTAGAGTCGTATAGGCCAGCGTCTGCTTCAGGTCGGTCTGGCGCAGCGCCATGAATGAGGCGAAGACGGCTGTCACTGCGCCAAAAATCGACAGAATCCAGATCCACAGATCGCTACCAGACAAGGCCGGATGCGTGCGCGCCAGCAGGTAGACACCCGCCTTTACCATCGTGGCCGAGTGCAGATAGGCCGATACAGGCGTGGGCGCGGCCATTGCATTGGGCAACCAGAAATGGAACGGCACCTGCGCCGACTTGGTAAAGGCCCCCGCAAGCACGAAGAACAGGATCAGCGTGTAGTATTCTTGCCCCACCAGAGAGCCGGACGCGTTGATCTGCGACATCTCGAAGGTGCCCTGCGTGATCCCGATCATGATGAATCCAGCCAGCAGCGCAAGCCCGCCCGCCGCTGTAAGCAAAAGCGCCTGTAGCGCGTTGCGGCGCGATTTCGGGTCTGTGTGCGAGAAGCCGATCAACAGATAGGATGTAAAGGTCGTCAATTCCCAGAATACAAACAGCGCAATCAGGTTATCGGCCAGCACCAGCCCCAGCATCGACAGCATGAAACTGAACAGATACAGCGCGAAACGGTCGTATTGCGGATGACCGGCCAGATATTTCGCAGCATAAAGCATGACCATCGCGCCAATGCCGGTGATCAGCAGCGCGAACATCAGGCTAAGGCCATCAATCCAGAATGTCAGATTGACATCCAGACTGGGGATCCACGGGATCACCCAGCGCACAGGATCGCCAGCAGCGATGCCCGGCAGATATTGCAGGAAAAACACGAATAGAAGTGCTGTTATGGCTGACGTGCCGATACCGGAAACAGATTTCCACGGCGCATTGGGGTCCGAATGATCCGCCATCTTTGGGGTCGGGCTCCTTTGATTGAACATGTCAGGGTGGTGGTGTGCCGACCCATTACCTAAATCTTCGGGGCGCTTTTTCCCATCTTGGGACAGATTTCACAATTGGAATCGTCAGGAATTTTTCGAAAACTGGCGCGGTTGTTACGCCTGAGGCTATCCGATGGGCCGTTGCGCCACTTTCTCGCGCGGGTTAACACTATGTCCTGTGCCGTCTGGCATCAGCATCGAACGGTGAGTTTCATGCGTATAAGCGCTGTCATCCGCGTGACCAAAGCGCGCGACAAGAACAATGCTGCTGCCTCATGAGTGTGCAGCGGTTGGACGCGATGATCGAAGTCGTTGCGCAGGCGATTTGCGACCCGGCTCAGGCCCTTGATCAGGTTCCACACAGCTTGGCAGTGCAATGGCCCGATGCGCCAGCTTTGGAACTAACTGTCGCGCTCGCCTCGGCTGCGGATGCGGCGCAGGTTGTGTTTGAAGAGGTGGGGGAAACCGGACAGCGTGCCCAACATGTCTGGCGCTTGGCGGCGATGGTCGCGGCGGATGTGCATTACGTTATGCTTGGCAAGGCAGGTGCATGTACTGCGGCTGATCTTCTGGCTTTCTGGCAGCGCGAGGACTGCACATGAGCGGTGAAACATGACCGAGGCACCGGGACCGCGCAACCTGATAACCGATGTCGCCGGGCTGCGTGTTGGTCATAGTCATGAGCGCGCATTGCGCAGTGGCGTCACAGTGCTTTGTGCCGACATGCCTTTGCGCGCGGGCGTCCATGTCATGGGCGGGGCGCCGGGCGCGCGAGAGACAGAGCTTCTTGCCCCAGACCGGCTGGTGCAAAAGGTGGATGCCCTCGTTCTGTCTGGGGGGTCGGCCTTCGGGCTGGACGCGGCATCTGGCGTCATGGAAGGGTTGCGCAAAATGGGGCGTGGCTTTCCTGTGGGCGATATGCGCGTGCCGATTGTTCCCGCTGCAATCCTGTTTGATCTGGCCAATGGTGGGGCCAAGGACTGGCTGCACAACCCCTATGCGGGCATGGGCCGCGCTGCACTGGATAACGCTACCCAAGGATTTGCGCTGGGCACAGCCGGGGCAGGTTATGGCGCCACGACAGCCCGGTTGAAGGGCGGAATCGGCTCTGCGTCTTGGGTGTTGGCCTCGGGCGTTACAGTTGGAGCGCTGGTGGCAGTGAACCCTGTGGGCTGTGTGACGATGGGGCAGGGGCCGGAATTCTGGGCGGCTCCGTTCGAATATGGGGGTGAATTTGGCGGGCTTGGCGTCGGAACTGCGGCACCCGTGCCGCTGACGAAACTGTCGCGCGAGGCGACGACCATCGCAATTGTCGCAACAGATGCAGCCCTTGATCAGGCGCAGCTTACCCGCATGGCAATTGCGGCGCATGACGGCATCGCGCGGGCGATTGTGCCATCACACACGCTATTTGACGGCGATCTGGTTTTTGCTGTTTCAACCGCTGCCAAACCGAAGGTAGAGGCACCCGCATTGCTGGAGATCGGCCATGCGGCATCAACCTGTCTCGCGCGCGCGATCGCGCGGGGCGTGTATGAGGCGGAGGCGTTGCCAGATGATGCGCTGCCAAGCTGGAGGGCGCGCTTTGGAATCGGCAACGAATAAACCGCCTTTGCTTGGGTATCTTGCATGACAAAGGCCGCCCTATTAGGGGCGGCCCTGATCTGGCAAGTAAATGCGCTCAGAGTTTCTCGGTCAGTTCCGGCACCAGTGTGAACAGATCGCCGACCAGCCCGTAATCGGCCACCTGAAAGATCGGTGCTTCCTCATCCTTGTTGATCGCAACGATGATCTTGCTGTCTTTCATGCCTGCAAGGTGCTGGATCGCGCCAGAGATACCGACTGCGATATACAGGTCCGGGGCCACGACCTTGCCGGTCTGGCCAACCTGCCAATCATTGGGGGCATAGCCCGAATCGACCGCCGCACGCGATGCACCTACTGCCGCGCCCAGCTTGTCGGCCAACCCTTCGATGATCTTGAAATCATCTTCGGACCCGACGCCACGCCCGCCCGAGACAACAACCTTGGCCGAAGTCAGTTCGGGGCGGTCACTGGCGGCAACCTTATCCTCGACCCAATCGGACAGGCCGGGATTCGGGGCCGCGCTGATCGCCTCAACATTTGCCGACCCGCCCTGGCCCGCCGCCTCGAAGCTGGAGGTGCGGAAAGAGATGACTTTGGTCGCATCCGAGGATTTGACGGTCTGGATCGCGTTGCCTGCATAGATCGGGCGCTCGAATGTGTCTGCGTCGACGACGCCTGACACATCCGACAGGATCATGACATCCAGCAAGGCCGCGACACGCGGCAGGATGTTTTTGGCATCGGTCGTGGCTGGTGCCACGATATGGCTGTAATCCCCCGCAAGCGACACGATCAGCGCTGCCGTGGGTTCGGCCAGCCTGTGCCCGAGCGAGGCATCCTCGGCGCAGAGCACTTTTGCCACACCGTCAATCTTGGCCGCATCTGCGGCCGCTGCTGACGCAGATGCCCCGGCGCAGAGCACCGTCACATCGCCAAGGGTTTTTGCCGCGGCGACCGCTTTTGATGTCGCGTCGATATTCAGCGCGCCATCGGTGACTTCTGCCAGAAGAAGAACCGCCATCAGATCACCCCCGCTTCGTCTTTGAGTTTCGCGACCAATTCGTCAACCGAGGCCACTTTTACACCCGCTGCACGTGCGGCGGGCTCGCTGGTCTTGACCACGCTCAGTCGCGGGCTGATATCGACGCCGTAATCGGCCGGTGTTTTTTCATCGAGCGGCTTTTTCTTGGCCTTCATGATATTGGGCAACGAGGCATAGCGCGGCTCGTTCAGGCGCAGATCAACGCTGACAATTGCAGGCAGCTTGACCTTGATGGTCTGCAAACCGCCATCAACCTCGCGCGTGACGATGGCATTCTCGCCCTCGATCTTGACTTCTGAGGCGAAGGTTGCCTGCGCCCAACCCGTCAATGCGCCCAGCATCTGGCCGGTTGCATTCATGTCATTGTCAATGGCCTGTTTGCCGCACAGCACCAAGCCGGGCTGTTCTTCGTCGATCACGGCCTTAAGCAGTTTTGCAACGGCCAGCGGTTCGATATCGGTATGCACATCGTCTGTGGCCACGATCACGATGGCGCGGTCCGCGCCCATCGCCAGCGCTGTGCGCAGTGTTTCCTGCGCCTGTTTCACACCAATGGAAACGGCTACGATTTCCGTGGCGACGCCGGCCTCTTTCAGGCGGATTGCCTCTTCGACAGCAATTTCGTCAAACGGATTCATCGACATTTTGACATTCGCCAGATCGACACCGCTGCCATCCGCCTTGACGCGGACTTTCACGTTATAGTCGATCACGCGCTTGACTGGCACGAGCACCTTCATCAGCGTGTTTCTCCCAATTTATTTCCTCAGGTGTTTGTAGCGGGGCGAGTCGGTGGAAAACAGTGCAAAATCGACGCATCTATCCCTAACGACGCCGCGTTTTGACAACTGGGGGCGCTAACGGTTCGCGCCGGGAACCCAAAGAATGTCATCGGCCCCGTTATTATTGGCAATACGGCCCGCAACGAAGAACCAGTCGGACAAACGGTTCAGGTATTTCACCGCCGATTCGTTCACCGTCTCCATTGCCGACAGTGCCACGGTTTCCCGTTCGGCCCGGCGCGCGATGGTCCGGCAGACATGCAGATGCGCCGCGAGGGCAGAGCCACCGGGCAAGATGAAGCTGCGCAAGGGTTGGAGATTAGCATTCATGCTGTCAATCTCGGATTCCAGCCTGTCTATCTGCGATGGGATGATGCGCAGGGGTGTGTATTCCGCTTCGGCGTCGCGTTCCATATCGGGGCGGCACAGGTCGGCGCCCAGATCGAAAAGGTCATTCTGAATTCGCGAAAACGCAGCGACCATGTCACCTGTGGCGTGCAGGCGCGCAACACCGATTGCGGCATTCAACTCATCCACAGTGCCATAGGCCGTGACGCGCTGCGCGTGTTTGGCCACGCGCGCGCCATTGCCAAGGGCGGTCTCGCCCGCGTCGCCGGTTCGGGTATAGATCTTGTTCAGCACGACCATCTCAGGCTCCTTTAGAACGGAAATAGACAAAAATCATGATCAGCACGACCGCGCCAAATTGCGCATAGATACGCCAGCGCATCATGCGGTTGCCGTGTTTGCGGTTAAACTCTCCGCCGCGCGCGAAACCGCCAATGCCCACGGCCAGAACGACCAGAACCACCAGCGACGCCGCAGCGGCAAGCAGAAAAAGTGGGTCAGTCAGCATGGCGCATTCCTTCTTCGCAGGGCGTGTCGTTGGTGCAGCAACTTAGCGAGGTTGCGCGTGATTGCGACCCTTAATCTTGCACCCGGTTACAATTTGCCAAGGATCCAGTCCAGCGCACGTGTGGGCAAGACCCGTCGGATACTGCCCAGCAGTCGCGTGGGTGTGGTGACATAGTAGCGTGGTTTGGGGCGCCGTGCCTCGATCGCGTGGATAAGGCGGCGGGTCACGGCTTCGGGGGGCAGTTCAAAGAAATCGGGGTCGCGCTTGTCATACAGACGCGCCAGCAGGCTGTCGCGATATTGCTCTGCGCGGGGGCTGTTCTGCCAGTCGATCCAGGCCTCGAAATGCGGGATCGAATTTTCGCGGATCCGCGAGGTTATCGGACCCGGTTCGATCAGGCAGACGTGAATGCCAGTGTCTGCAAGTTCCAGCCGCATCACATCTGTCAGCCCTTCAAGCGCAAATTTCGTGGCCACATAGGCCCCGCGCCATTTCAAGGCCGCCAGCCCCAGCACGGAAGAATTCTGCACGATGCGGCCATGGCCCTGCGCACGCATGACCGGCAGGACTTGTCGTGTCAGCTCATGCCAGCCGAAAAGATTTGTTTCGAATAAAGCGCGCAATGCATCGGTGGGCAGGTCTTCGGTTGCGCCCGGAATGGCATAGGCCCCATTATTGAATAGCGCATCCAGCGTCCCGCCCGTCGCATCCAGCACCAGACGCATCGCGCTACGAATGGACACTGTGTCGGTGTAATCCAGCCGGAGACTTTCCAGCCCCTCGTTGCGCAGGCGGATGCAATCATGTTCTTGTCGGCAGGTCGCAAAGACATGCCAGCCCCGGGCATGAAGCGCATGTGCTGCATGATAGCCGATCCCTGAGGAACAGCCAGTGATCAGAATGCTGCGCGCGCGGTCAGTCTTTGGGTTTTGTCCATACATCGCGTTTGCGGTAGATGGTCGAGGGGGCGATGTCCAGTTCGCGGGCGGCTTGCGGAATCGACCCCGCGTGCCGCTCGATCGCGGCCATGACAGCGCGCTGCTCGATCTCTGCCATCGTCAAGCCTTTGATCGCCGCCTCAAAGCCGTGCAGCGCATCATCGTGCTTCGCGTTAGGATTGGACGTGTGCGCATGGGTGATCATGTCTTCCGGCAGCATTTCATCGGTCAGGTTTGGCCCCTGGTACAAGACGACCGCATGGCGCAATACGTTGATCAGTTCCCGAATATTTCCGTGCCACTGTTGGTTCAACAATATGCGCGCAGCATCATCCGATACTGTTGTGAATGTCTTGCCTTCCTGCCGCGCGATGCGGACCAGAAAACTTGTGGCCAGTTGCACGATGTCATCGCCGCGTTTGCTGAGCGGTGGCACCGTTAACGGAATAACGAAAAGCCTGTAATAGAGGTCTTCGTTCAGGCGGCCTGCATGCATTTCTTCGGTTGGGTGGACGCGGGCGCAGCTGATCAGGCGAATATCAATTGGTACGGGTGCAGCACCGGCAGCAGGGGTGTAGCTGCCAGCTTGCAAAACGGAAACCAGCCGCGCCTGTAACTCTGCGGGCATGTCCTGCGGGTTTTCTAGCAGCAGCGTGCCACCATCTGCGTTTTTGAACACACCAGCAGTTTCGACCCTGTCGCCATTTGTGCCCGCCACGCTGCCAAACAACATAGCTTCCAACTCGTCGCTGGGATGCTCTGAGCAATTGATGCTAACCAAAGGTCGTGTCGCGCGCTGCGATTGTTCATGTACCATGCGCGCTATGGTTTTCTTGCCGGTCCCTCTTTCGCCAAGAATAAAGACTGGGGCCATTGATTTCGCGACCGCTTTGATCTTCTGGGTCAGGTGCCGCATCACGTCCGAATTGCCCAGAAAATCTGCCAGCGGCAGATTATATGGGGTGTGCAGCAAGGCTTTGGCCGCACCTGACTGTGTCCGGAATTCTGACAGGGCATTGGCGACTGCCGCAACAAGACGCTGGTCACCCAGTGGCTTTACCAGAAATTCATAGGCCCCTTTGCGGGTGGCCTCGAGCGCCTTGTCGATAGACCCGTTGGCCGTGATGACAATCACGCGCGTTGTTGGTTGTTTTGCCAGTATCTCGCGCATGACGGCCATACCGTCCATGTCGGGCAGCATGAGGTCCAACATGATGACACCGGGCCTGTGCACATCGAATTTTTCGAGCGCCTCGGTCCCATTTGTCGCGCTGATTGCGCTGTAACCAGCCCTGTTCAGCACTGTCCGATACAGCATCAGCAGCGATGGCGTATCTTCTACCAGTAGCAGTTGCCCCGCCGAAGATGATCCATCAGCGCTCATAACGATGTCCCTTCGGGATAGTCCCGGATCAGTTTTGTCAATGCGTCGCAAGTTGCAAGGATTTCTGCGCGCGCTTCTACAACGTCCTGAAGATGGCCAAGGTCACAAAGTGCTTCCGCCTTGGCGCATTGGCGGCTCAGCGATGTGGCACCAACGGTCAGCGCTATGCCGCGCAACTCGTGCAAGGCACGCCGCGCCAATTCCAGCCCTTGCCGTTTGTCCGTTGATGCCACGCCAAGCGCTTCAATAAAATGCGTCTCGCACCGCGCAAGATCAGCGACAAATTGGTCGCTTAGCGCGCGCCCTCCCAAACTCAGAAGTGCGTCCAATTGCATTTGATCACATATCCGGGCTGTCATGGGTGCCTTTGCGAGAAAGGGGAGACGATCAATTCGCCCTGCAATAAAGAGTATTCAATCTTAAAGTGATTTACATTGTTCTGAATCAACTGCCAACCTAGACGAAAGCGTAAGCGCTATACGCTTACGCAACGTCAACTTTGTCAACTTCTTGCATATCCTAGCTTTTTAAGCTCCACCGCAATCTCGTCCAAGATTATGGGGTCGTCAATAGTTGCAGGTACCTTGAACGGTTTGCTGTCTGCTATGTTGACCATCGTGGCCCGCAATATCTTGCCAGAACGGGTTTTGGGCAATCTATCGACCACAACAGCAAGCTTGAAGGCCGCGACCGGGCCGATCTGATCACGCACAAGTCGCACGCATTCATCAACAATCTCGTCATTCTTGCGATCAGCACCTTTGTTCAGGCACAAAAAGCCCAGCGGCAACTGGCCTTTCAGGTCATCTGATACGCCAATCACGGCGCATTCTGCCACATCTGGATGGCTGGCCAGAACTTCTTCCATCGCGCCGGTCGAAAGCCGGTGCCCGGCCACATTGATCACGTCATCCGTGCGGGCCATGATATAGACATAGCCATCCTCATCCATATAGCCCGCGTCACCCGTCGCATAATAGCCGGGAAACTGGTCTAAATAGCTTTTGTGAAAGCGTGCTTCTGCGTTCCATAGGGTGGGCAACGTGCCAGGGGGCAGGGGCAGTTTGAGCGCAATCGCACCCAATGTGCCGGGGGGCACCGGGTGGCCACCTTCGTCCAGCACCTGCAGGTTATAGCCCGGCATGGCAACAGCGGGCGAGCCGAGTTTGACGGGGAGGGCTTCGTAACCCACAGGGTTTGCGGCAATGGCCCAGCCGGTTTCGGTTTGCCACCAGTGGTCAATGACTGGCACTTTCAACTGTTCTTGCGCCCAGATGATCGTGTCAGGGTCCGCGCGCTCGCCGGCCAGATATACGGTCTTGAGGCAAGAGAGGTCGTATTTGCCGACATAGTCGCCCTTCGGGTCTTCGCGCTTGACTGCGCGAAAGGCGGTGGGCGCGGTGAAAAAACTTTTGACCTTATGTTCGGAAATCACGCGCCAGAAGGTGCCCGCATCGGGTGTGCCAACGGGTTTGCCCTCAAACACAATCGTCGTGTTGCCCGTAATCAGCGGCGCATAACAGATGTAGCTGTGCCCCACGACCCAACCCACGTCCGATGCGGCCCAGAACACGTCGCCGGGATCCACATTGTAGATATTCTTCATCGACCAGTTCAGCGCCACCAGATGCCCGGCGGTTGCGCGAATCACGCCCTTTGGCTGGCCTGTCGTGCCAGAGGTATAGAGGATATACGCCGGATGGCTCCCTTCGACAGGAACGCAATCAGCGGGGGCTGCATCTTTCACGAATTCGGCCCAGTCATGGTCACGCCCTGCAATCAGCTCTGCCTGAAGGGCATCGCGCTGCAAGATCACGCAGAAATCCGGCTTGTGGGTGGCTTCGGCGATAGCGCCGTCAAGCAGGGGTTTATAGGCGACAACGCGCCCCGGCTCTATCCCGCAAGATCCTGCGATCACACATTTCGGTTTCGCATCATTGATCCGCACAGCCAGTTCATGCGCCGCAAAGCCGCCAAATACGACCGAGTGAATTGCCCCCAGCCTTGCACAGGCGAGCATGGCCATCAGGGCCTCTGGCACCATTGGCATATAGATGATTACCCTGTCCCCCTTGGTGACCCCCTGCGCGGACAGTGCGCCGGCCAGCTTTGCGACTTGGTCGCGCATTTCGCGATAGGTCAGGCGGGTGATCGAGTTGGTGACAGGGCTGTCATGAATCACGGCGAGCTGATCTGCGCGCCCATTTTCAACATGACGGTCGAGAGCGTTCCAGCATGTGTTGACCTGCCCATCCCTGAACCACTCAAAGAGCGGGGCCTTGTCGTCAAACAAGGCTTTCGATGGCGGGGTCGTCCAGTCTATCGCTTGCGCCTGTTCCATCCAGAAGCCGTTCGGGTCGGTGATGGATCTTTGATGAAGTTGAGCGTAGCGCATGTGGTTCCCTCCCAAGATATGCCGCAACAAGGAATAGACGACAGGGAAGCCGCGCTGCAATGCCTGTTACCGGCAACACTCTGGGCCAACGCAAAAAAATTTGCAAAACTCACACGCTTTTTGGGGTAAGATTTGCAAACTTATGGGCGGTCAGCGCAGATTTCAGGGTGCGCGCGCGGCTTTGCAAACTTGCGGTGGCAAGTTTGCTAGCCGTATTGCGCAACCGGCGTCCCTGCCAGTGCCGACATGTTCAGCAACCCACGCGCCGTGATCGAGGGGGTCACAATATGCGCTGTATTCGCCATTCCCATCAGGATCGGCCCAACCTCCAGCGCGCCCCCGCGCGCTTTCAGGATATTGCGCACACCGCTGGCGGCATCGGTATTGGCAAAGATCAACACATTCGCAGGCTCTGAAAAGCGGGCATTCGGCATCAGACGTGCACGCAATTCAGGGTCAAGGGCGGCGTCAACATGCATCTCGCCTTCATAGTCGAAGTCCACGCCCTGCGCGTCCAGTATCTCAAGGGCGGCCCGCATGTTGCGCCCCGAAGGCGTGTCGAGGTTGCCGAACTGGCTGTGTGAACACAAGGCAATCTTCGGTGCTATTCCAAACCGGCCCACATGGCGCGCGGCACCAATGGCGGTTTCGGCAATCTGTTCGGGTGTGGGGTTTGGGTGGACCTGCGTATCGGCAATGAACAGATTGCCCTCTTGCTGGATCATCAACGACAGGGCGCCTACCGGGTGGCGTTCGGCATTGCCCAGAATCTGGGTGACATAATTCAAGTGCCACAGGAACTGCCCGAATGTGCCGCAAATCAGGCTGTCGGCGTCACCCCTGTGCACCATGATTGCGCCAATCGCCGTAGTGTTGGTGCGCATGATCGCGCGGGCAAGGTCGGGGGTTACTCCGCGGCGCTGCATGATTGAATGATAGCTTTGCCAGTAATCGCGGTAGCGCGGGTCGTCCTGTGGGTTGACCAATTCGAAATCGCGCCCGGGCTTGATCGACAGGCCCGCGCGTTCAAGGCGCATCTCGATCACGTCGGGGCGACCAATCAGGATGGGGACTTCGACGGTTTCTTCCAACATGGCCGACGCCGCGCGCAATACGCGTTCATCTTCGCCTTCGGCAAAGACAATGCGCCGCTCTGTCTGACGGGCGGTCTCAAAGACCGGGCGCATGATCATGGCAGAGCGGAAGACAGAGGCATCCAGTTCCGCCTTGTAGGCTTCAAGATCCGCAACCGGACGCTTTGCCACGCCAGACTCCATCGCCGCCCTGGCCACAGAACTTGCAACAACCCCCATAAGGCGCGGATCGAAGGGCTTGGGGATTAGGTAGTCAGGGCCGAAACTTAGCTGCTCGCCCTTATAGGCAGCGGCGGCTTCGGCGCTGGTCGTGGCGCGGGCCAATGCGGCGATCCCCTCGACACAGCCAATCTGCATGGCGTCATTGATCTCGGTCGCGCCGACATCCAGTGCGCCCCGAAAAATGAAGGGGAAACACAGGACGTTATTGACCTGATTCGGGAAATCAGAACGGCCAGTGGCAATGATCGCATCCGGTGCAACTTCGCGTACGACATCTGGCAGGATCTCGGGCATCGGGTTTGCAAGTGCGAAGATGATCGGGCGGGCGCTCATCTTTGCCACGTGTTCTGGTGTCAGAACTCCCGGGCCAGACAGGCCAAGGAACAGGTCTGCGCCTTCGACCACCTCGCTCAGGCTGCGCTTGTCGGTTTTTTGGGCAAATGCGGCCTTCTGCGGGTTCATGTCCAGCTCGCGGCCTTCATACACAAGCCCGTGAATGTCACATAGCCAGATATTCTCGCGCCTTACGCCCAGTTTCACCAACATGTTGAGGCAGGCGATTCCGGCAGCGCCGCCGCCTGTGCTGACGATCTTGATGTCTTCAAAGCGTTTGCCCACGACGCGCAACGCATTCGTCGCGGCGGCGCCTACAACGATAGCGGTGCCGTGCTGGTCGTCATGGAAAACCGGAATGCCCATCCGCTCGCGGCAGATTTTCTCAACAATGAAGCAGTCAGGGGCCTTGATGTCTTCAAGATTGATTGCGCCAAAGGTCGGCTCCATCGCGCAGACAATCTCGGCCAGCTTCTCTGGGTCGGATTCGTCCAGTTCGATGTCGAAACAGTCAATATTGGCGAATTTCTTGAAAAGCACGGCTTTGCCTTCCATCACCGGCTTGGATGCCAGTGCGCCGATATTGCCTAGCCCCAGCACCGCTGTGCCATTGGTCACCACCGCCACCAGATTGCCGCGCGTCGTATAGCGGGCCGCGTCATCGGGGTTGGCCTTGATCTCCATACAAGCTTCGGCCACGCCGGGAGAGTAGGCGCGCGACAGATCATAGCCATTCGCCAATGGCTTGGTCGGGCGCACCTCTAGCTTACCGGGGCGGGGGAATTCATGATACAAAAGCGCCGGGTGGCGTGCGTCATCTGTCAAGTTATCAGGCATGTTTTCTCCCTCCGGCGGCATTTGTTTAGCATTAAACAAATATTTTCTGACGACAAGTCCGGTTTTCTGGCACTGGTGTTCCTGCTTCTGATGCGACATGTCGCTCTTGGCTTGCAAAGCGCCTGCTTGCAGCGCAAAATCCGCAAAATTGCCGGAGGTAAGAATGTCGCTCTATGATGCCGCATGCAAGGTGCGCGAAAACGCCTATGCGCCCTATTCCGATTTCAAAGTGGGCGCGGCGCTGCGTTCTGGGTCCGGCGCGGTATATGTTGGCTGCAATGTCGAGAATGTCGCCTATCCAGAGGGGACCTGTGCAGAAGCAGGGGCGATTGCCGCGATGGTGGCCGCAGGTGATACGACGATCACCGAACTTGTCGTGGTTGCCGACAGCCCCAGCCCTGTCCCCCCTTGCGGCGGGTGCCGCCAGAAAATAGCGGAATTTGCGGCGCAGGATGTGCAGGTGACATTGTGCTCGCTTCAGGGCGCGCGGCTGACGGTGAGCGTGGCTGAATTGTTGCCTGGGGCTTTTGGCGTTGGTCATATGGATCAGGCGTGATGCCGCGCGCTTTTCTTGTTGTGCTCGATTCTGTGGGATGTGGTGGTGCGCCGGATGCGGCGGATTTTGGCGATGAGGGGGCCAATACACTGGCCCATATCGCGCAGGCTTGTGCCGCGGGGCAAGCCGAGGTCGGGCGCAGTGGCCCCCTGACATTGCCGGTTTTGGACGGGCTTGGGCTTGGCGCGGCAATCCGTCTGGCGTCGGGGGCGCAGACTCCGGGGTTACAGGCCGTTCCAACAGGGCGCTGGGGGGCAGCAACCGAAGCCTCGCTTGGAAAGGACACGCCATCCGGGCATTGGGAACTGGCAGGGGTTCCTGTGCCGTGGGACTGGACTTACTTTCCAAGAACCACGCCTGCCTTCCCGGATGCTTTGGTCCGGCAAGTCTGCGCTCTGTCCGGAACAGAAGGAATTCTGGGTAATTGCCATGCAGCCGGAATCCCGATTATCGAGGAATTGGGGCCAGAGCATCTGCGCAGCGGTTGGCCGATCTGCTACACTTCGGCAGACAGCGTCTTTCAGATTGCCGCGCATGAAGACGGGTTCGGTCTGGAGCGGTTATATGCCCTTTGCATAGCGCTTGCGCCCGTCCTGCATGAGATGCGCGTTGGTCGTGTCATTGCGCGCCCCTTTGTCGGCGATGCGCAGCGCGGGTTTTCGCGGACGGGCAACCGGCGCGACTTTGCGATTGCCCCACCTGCGCCAACCTTGTGCGATTGGGTGCAAGCTGCCGGTGGGCATGTACATGCCGTGGGTAAAATCAGCGATATCTTCTCCGGAAAAGGGATCAATGCCGTGCATAAGGGTGCCGATGACCTTACACTTTTCGAACATTTATTGCGGCTGATCGGCGAGGGAGAGGATAATTCCTTGACCTTTTGCAACTTTGTTGAATTTGACAGCCTGTATGGCCACCCGCGCGATGTGGCCGGCTATGCCCGCGCGCTGGAACGCTTTGACAAGGTCGCGGGGCTGGCATTGGCACAGTTGCGACCGGGGGATATGATGGTTATCACCGCCGATCATGGCAATGATCCGACAGCCCCGGGCACCGATCACACACGAGAGCGGGTGCCTGTTCTTGTGGCAGGCACCGGCGCGGGTGAGATTGGGCATTGCGCCTTCTCTGATGTTGCCGCAAGCATCGCGGCGCATCTCAGCATCCCGGCGCAGGGCCCCGGACGGAGTTTTCTGCCATGATCGATTTGCGCCCGTTGCCGAAGGTGGAATTGCACCTGCATCTGGAAGGCGCAGCACCGCCAGAATTTATCCGCAGCCTTGCTGCGCGCAAAAAGGTTGACCTGTCGAAAATCTTCGATGAACGCGGCAATTATGCCTATTCCGATTTCCCGGATTTCCTGCGCGTGTATGAAGCGGCTTGCACGGTCTTGACCAACCCGCAGGATTTTCACGACCTGACCCTTGCGGTGCTGGAACAATCGGCCAGTCACAATGTCCTCTATTCCGAAGCCTTCCTGTCGCCCGATTTTTGCGGTGGCGGCGACCTGATCGCGTGGCGTGACTACCTTGCCGCGATGGAAGCAGCCGCCGCCACGGCAGAGGCGCAGGTGGGGATCACCTTGCGCGGCTGTATCACATGCATCCGCCATTTCGGCCCCGTTCAGGCCCGCCAGATCGCGCGCTGCGCACAGGAAACGGCGGGGGCGTTCATAACAGGGTTCGGCATCGCGGGGGATGAGACGCAGTTTCACCCGCGCGAGTTTGCCTATGCATTCGACGCTGCGCGCGAAGCGGGGCTTGGGCTGACGGCACATGCCGGCGAATGGGGCGGGCCGGATTCGGTGCGTGACGCGCTGGAGCACCTGCGCGTCTCGCGCATCGGGCATGGGGTGCGCGCCATTGAGGATGACGCCTTGGTTGCGCATCTGGCCGAAAGCGGGACCGTGCTGGAAGTCTGTCCCGGATCGAATAGCGCCTTGGGCCTGTATCCGCAGATTATTGCGCATCCGATTGACAAATTACGGCGCAAGGGGGTTTTGGTGACCGTCTCCACCGATGACCCGCCGTTTTTTCACACTGATATGACGCGCGAGTATCAGGGCCTTGCCAATGCCTTTAATTGGCAAGACGAAGATTTCGCCCAGATCAACAATACCGCCTTGAATGCGGCTTTCTGCGACGCGCAGACCCGCACCGCACTTTGCAAGAAACTGGAGGCCAAATGACCCATCCCAAGCTTACCCTCGTCGATCACCCGCTTGTGCAGCACAAGCTTTCGCTGATGCGCGACGCGCGCACGCCGGGGCCAGATTTTCGCCGGCTTTTGCGTGAAATCAGCCTGTTGCTGACCTATGAAGCCGCGCGCGACCTGCCGTTGAAGACCCAGACCATCACAACACCGCTGACAGACATGGACGCACCTGTTCTGGCTTGCGCAGACCCGGTCGTCGTCTCGATCCTGCGGGCGGGCAATGGGCTGCTGGACGGCGTGTTGGATGTGATCCCGACGGCCAAGGTCGGGTTTGTCGGCCTGTATCGCAACGAGGAAACCCTGCGGCCCGTGCAGTATTATTGCAAATTGCCAACGGAATTGTCTGACCGGCTGGTGATTGCGGTCGACCCGATGCTTGCAACGGGCAATTCCTCTGCTGCCGCAGTATCACTGCTGAAAGACGCAGGCGCGACAGATATTTGTCTGATATGTCTGCTGGCCGCCCCTGAAGGTGTGGAGTGCATGGCGCGCGAACATCCCGATGTGCGCATCGTCACGGCCTCGGTCGATTCGCATCTCAATGAGAAAGGCTATATCGTGCCCGGACTAGGGGATGCTGGCGACCGTATTTTCGGGACGGTATAGCCGCGACCCAAGGGGAATTAGCCTTTGCTTTATGGGGGCTATGGGTGCATTCTGCTGCTGTGACCATGGGGGATTTGATGAAGAGATTTTGGATGGCTTGTGGCCTTGCGGCCGGGCTTGCATCGATGGGGCAGGCACAAACCAATGGCCTCGGCCCGGCTGAGCTGCCACCCGCCGGGTTTGAGGGGCGTGAATATGTCGATAGTCGTGGCTGTGTGTTCCTGCGCTCGACCTTTGGGGGCGAGGTGACGTGGATCCCGCGCTATGGACCAGACCGCCAACCAGTCTGCAACGGGGCCCCAAGCACTGAGGTGCAGGCCGAAGCGGCACCAGAAGCAGAGGTCGCTGACGCGGAAACGCCCCCGGCAGAAGAACAGGCGGCAGCCGAAACTACGCCTGCGCCAGTTGCGCAACCTAGGCCAGCCGCCGCACCTGCACGCGCCACGACCCAGCCACGCAGGCCCGCCCTGCCACGCGCGGACGCCTCTGGGCGCCATCCGTCCTGCCCGTCAAGCGCCCCTTATGGACAGTTGGTTGACACCACGCTGGGCCGCCCGCTGGTGCGGTGTGTGATCAGCCCGGCATTGTTCCTTGACCCGATCCACAATGGCCCAAGCTATGACCCGAATGCGCCGATCGCCCTGCCGGATGGTGGCCAGAATCATGGGCATAAAACACCCCATCGCCCTGTCGGGGCATATGGGGCTGTCGTCCAGGTGGGCAGTTTTGCAAACCCGTCCAATGCCACGCGGCTGCGCGCCAGATTGCTGAATTCCAGCCTGCCTGTGCGGGTTCACAGATCGCAAGGGTATGACGTGGTAACGTTGGGACCGTTCAGTTCCACAACCGATGCCCAATCTGCGCTGGGAACCGTGCGTCACATGGGGTTTTCCGACGCCTTTATCCGCAGTCGGGGCGGGTAAAACAGAATGAATTTGGGCCAGCATGACTGGCCCATTTCAACGCTTACTCTGGCCGCGTGCGAATGATCTTCGCGAAATTCTGAAAAATCTCGGCATTTGCGGCGATCACCTCGCCGCGCTCGAAAATGCCTTCGCCATCACGAATGGGGCCGGTGAAACCACCTGCTTCGCGCACCAGCAATAGCCCGGCGGCAAGGTCCCAAGGCTTCAATTCACGTTCCCAGAAACCGTCATACCGCCCCGCCGCGACATAGGCGAGGTCTAGCGACGCCGCCCCCCAACGCCGCACACCGGCGCAGGCGGGCATAAGCTGCGCCAGATCATGCAGGGTGGCGGGCAGCGTTTTCTTGTTGGCAAAGGGCACGCCGGTCGCAAAGATGCATTCGATCATCGTGTTGCGGTTGGACACGCGCATACGCTTGTCATTCATGAAGCAGCCCATGCCCTTTTCGGCCACGAACATCTCGTCCTTGGCCGGGTCGAACACCACCGCCGAGACGATCTCGCCCTTGAACTCCAGCGCAATGGACACGGCCCAATGCGGCAACCCGTGCAGGAAATTGGTGGTGCCATCCAGCGGGTCAACGATCCAGCGGCGGGTGGGGTCTTTACCCTCCAGCGGCGCGGATTCTTCGCCCAGAAAGCCGTAATTGGGGCGCGCTTCCATCAGGTCTTCGCGGATGATCTTTTCGGCAGCAATATCGGCGCGACTGACGAAATCACCCGCGGCCTTGCTGGAGACCTGCAAATTCTCGACCTCGCGGAAGTCCTTGACCAGAGCGCGGCCTGCCTTGCGGGCGGCCTTGATCATCAGGTTGAGGTTTGCACTGCCTTGCATCCGAACGGCTCCTAGATTGGGTCAGTGGGCGCTATACGCCGGGATGGGGGGGATGTGAAGGGGGAACGCGC
This sequence comes from Roseinatronobacter bogoriensis DSM 18756, assembly GCF_004366635.1. Lineage (GTDB taxonomy): Bacteria > Pseudomonadota > Alphaproteobacteria > Rhodobacterales > Rhodobacteraceae > Roseinatronobacter > Roseinatronobacter bogoriensis. The sequence goes on from NZ_SORN01000005.1 coordinate 245,341, forward strand.
TTCCGCGGGCGTGGGTGAGTGATAGAGGGCTTGGAGATGAAGCGTATGAAGAAAGGGCAGCTTATGAGATAAACGAGAGATGTCACACACTATAAGCATAAGAAATTAAAAAACACTTGCCTCGCATCAAATACAATGCAACCTTCGATAAAAGAAGCGTAAAAAGTGATGTTTCACGACAGTATCGTCGTTAATAGTTACCAAATAGGACATCTCAAATGAAAGTTTTTTGTTGGAACTTCAGAGGATTTAGGTTTGCAAAGATCGACCTATCTAGGCTCCAGACTCATTGATATTCAAAGCCAGAACAGCACGGTTGCGGCCAGCGCGACGGCTGAGAGGAACACCTTTGGGCATCTGTCATAGCG
>NZ_SORN01000006.1 GCF_004366635.1 Roseinatronobacter bogoriensis DSM 18756
CAGGATCAAACTCTCAAGTTGAAAGCTGAAAAACAGCTATCCTTGACGTCAAACCCAAGCACATATCAACGCGTCCAGATTATTCATCCGAACACGTTACCTCTGTTCTGCGCTTCCGTTCCAAAGAAACAAAAGCCGCAAAACAGTGAAGCTGACACTCACATCATCGGGAAACATAAGCCTCCCTAGCGAGCCGATATGTGAAGGGCCGATCCATCGAAATGAACCAAACCGCCCTCATATCTCTTCAAGTTCCAATTCTGTCAAACAACACAAGACAAAAACACACACAGCGCTACACCAATCCGGCGCAACCCCATGCAACCCTGTCTCGAAAATCTCTAAGCAACAAACCCTCAGGCCCGCCGCCTCCCCCAGCAACCTCTCAGCCGCCGGTGAGCGCTATCTAGGTAATACAATCAAAACACGCAAGAGAGAAATTCATGAATCTGTCACTTTTTCCAGTTTGCCCAAAATTTCATCAGCGTTGCGCAGCAATAATGCGCCTGACTGCCCTGCAGAGCATTTAAATTACCCCCTCTCAGAGTGTCTTCGTTCAATACCCGCCCTTGAGATACTATTCGCACGGCACCTTCGCGCTGACACCGCCGACTCACCCGGTTTGCGAGAATCAAATGCCGGGAATCGATCGAAACGCCGCCAAAATCCGACATCGCCACTGGACCTTGCCTGATCCGCACGGCACTCTGCTTGCGGAAACTGTCGGAGCATGTGGCCAAGATGCGTTTGTTGATATCCTTTGGCGCGCTGTTCCTGTCGGTTGTCCTGTTGCAGCTTGGCCTTGGCGGTGTCGTCCCGCTGGATGCGCTGTCGGGGGTTGAGCTGGGCTTCAGCGCGGGTCAGATCGGGCTGTTGGGCTCGGCGCATTTCATCGGGTTTTTCATCGGGTGCTGGTGGGCGCCGCGCCTTATGGGGCAGGTGGGCCATTCGCGCGCCTTTGCGGCGCTGACAGCGGCGGGCACGATTGGCATTCTTGCACATATGCTCGTCATTCATCCGCTGGCATGGGCCATCCTGCGCATGGCGTCGGGATTGGCCGTTGCGGGCTGCTACACGATCATTGAGGCGTGGTTACAGGCCAAGCTGACCAACGAGACGCGGGGCCGCGCGATGGGCGTCTACCGTGTGGTTGATATTGTGGGCAGTCTGGGCGCACAGCTTCTGATCGGGGTTCTGACTCCGGCCTCTTATGTGTCCTATAACCTGTTGGCGCTGTTATGCTGCGCGGCGCTGTTCCCGCTGGTGCTGACCCGGTCCGAGGCCCCGCCCGTATCTGGTGCCCCAAGGTTGCGGCCGGGCTTTGCATGGAATCGCTCGCCCCTAGCGGCTGCCGGGGTTGTTGTATCTGGCATTACTGGCGCGGCCTTTCGCATGGTGGGGCCGCTTTATGCCTTGTCGGTCGGGCTGAAGGCAGATGTGATCGCGCTGTTTCTGGCGGCCTATGTGCTGGGCGGCGCGCTGGTGCAGATTCCGGTGGGCTGGCTGGCCGATAAATTTGACCGGCGCGCAGTGCTGATATGGTTGTCGGTGGCCTCGGTTCTGGCCTGTGCTGCGACAGTGGCCAGTGCGGATCGTGGCGTGGTGGCAATCTTTCTTGCAGCCGGATTTTTCGGCATGACCACATTTCCGATCTATTCCATCTCGGCGGCACATGCGCATGACTTCACCGACCCGTCCGAGGCGGTGGAACTGTCAGCGGCGCTGATGTTCCTTTATGCTGTTGGCGCGATTGCCAGCCCCTTGATCGCCTCTGTTCTGATAGATCAATACGGGCCTGCGGCGATGTTCATCTTCATCTCTGTCGCGCATATCCTGTTGGTAGTCTTCGGGCTGGTGCGGATGCGGGCGCGCCCTGCCCCCGATGACCGCACCCGCTACACGTATGTGCCGCGCACGTCTTTCCTGATCGGGCGGTTGCTGCGGCGCGGGCGCAAGCGGGATTAGGTTGCGCTGTGCGTTTCCGCACCGCGACTTTTGCTACCCCTGCGAAATCCTGCCCTGAACCTGGCGCGGGCCTCTGCGCCAACGCCACCTGTGCGCAGGGCCTACCCCTCGGCCTTTTCGGCCAGCATCAACCATTCTTCCTCTGCCGCCTCCAGCGCGGTCTGACGCGCGGCCATTGCTTCGGTCGCCTTGCGAAACTTCACCGGCTCGCGCGTGAACAGATCCGCATCGGCCAGCAATTCTGTCAGCTTGCCAATCTCTGCCTCCAACCGTGCAATCTCGGCGGGCAGCTTCTCCAGACGGTGCGTTTCAGTATAGCTTAGCCCGGACTTTACCTTTTCTTTCGGCTTTGGCTTGTCCTTGCTGCGCGACCCCGCGCCAGAGGCAGGCGCAGGGCTGTCGGCCTCGGGGCGTTGCGCCAGATAATCCGACCACCCCCCAGCATAGGCCGTCACCCGCCCTGCCCCTTCAAAGACAAGCGTGGTCGAGGCGATACGGTCGATGAAATCGCGGTCATGGCTGACCAGCAGAACCGTACCGTCGAACTCGCTCAGAATGTCTTGCAGCAAATCCAGCGTTTCGACATCCAGATCATTGGTCGGTTCGTCCAGCACCAGCAAATTGGCAGGTTGCGCCATGATCCGCGCCAGCAGCAGGCGCGCCCGCTCCCCCCCTGAAAGGGACCGCACAGGGGCGCGTGCCTGTGCTTCATCGAACAAAAATTCCTTCAGATAACCAACCACATGCTTGGGCTGGCCCCGCACCATGACCTGATCTGCCTGCCCCGGCACCCGCATCAACGGATCCCCTGTCAGGTTTTCCCAAAGCGAGGCATTCGGGTCCAGTTGCGCGCGGCTCTGATCGAATATGGCCGTTTCCAGATTGGTGCCGCGCCGGATATTGCCCTGATCGGCCTCTTCCGCGCCCGTGATCATCCGCAGCAACGTTGTTTTGCCCGCGCCATTGGGGCCGACGAAAGCCACGCGTTCCCCGCGCATCACACGCAGCGAAAAGTCGCGCAGGATCACGCGGTCGCCATAGGCCTTGTGCACATGTTCCAACTCGGCGACCAGCTTGCCCGAAGGGGCCGCCGCTTCCATCGCCATTGCGGCAGTGCCCTGGCGTTTGATCTGGCTGGCGCGTTGCGCGCGCAATTCCTGTAGCGCGCGCACCCGGCCCTGATTGCGCTTGCGTCTTGCGCTGATCCCTTCCACTGCCCAGCGCGCTTCGGCCTTGATCTTGCGGTCCAGCTTGTGGCGGGCCTCGTCTTCCTGCGCCCAAAGCGTATCGCGCCATTCCTCGAACCCGTCAAACCCGGATTCCCGGCGGCGCACCTGACCGCGATCAATCCATAGGGTTGCGCGGGTCAGCGCGCGCAGAAAGGCGCGGTCATGGCTGATCAGCACAAAGGCCGCGCGCGTCTCGCGCAGGCGCGCTTCCAGCCAGCCGATGGCATGAATATCAAGGTGGTTGGTCGGCTCGTCCAGCAGCATCAATTCAGGCGCTTCTGCCAGCAGTTTGGCCAAAGCCGCGCGGCGCCGCTCACCACCTGATGCCTTTTCAGGGTCAAGGCTGGGGTCAAAATCCAGACCCTCGGCGGCCATCTCGACGCGATAGGCCTCAGCCGGGTCAAGATTCTGGGCGGCATAGTCCCCCAGGGTCGCAAAACCGCTGAAATCCGGGTCCTGTTCCATATAGCCCACGGTCACACCGGGCGAGAGGCTGCGCGCGCCCTTGTCAGCCTCGACCAGCGCGGCCATCACCTTCATCAGGGTGGATTTACCAGAACCATTGCGCCCCACCAGCGCCACCCGGTCACCGGGTTGAACCACAAGGTCCAGCCCGTCAAAGACAGGATTGCCGCCATAGGTCAGCGAGATATTCGAGAGTTGCAGAAGCGGTGTTTGTGCCATGGCGGCGATATAGGGGCAGGCAGGCGGCAGGGAAAGGGGAATCGTCACCTAAGCCCCCGTGGCGGAAGTGTCAGATCGGTTACGGCTTTTCCAGTCAAGGACGCCCGCGATAGCGGCCGCAAGTGCCGCCAGATAGGCCGGGTTCGAGGGTGCGGGCTCCGCCACCGGATGACGCGAAAGCGCAGCGCTCATCAGCGTGCCATTGCCAAAGCGCGGATGCACACGACCCCATCGCTTGCGATAGCAGTCAGCACAATGTGCCTCTAGCAGAAGGCTGTGCATCACCTCGGGCCAGGTTCCCGAAGGCCAACCTAGCAATACGCGCGCAGCCGCGCGGATATCACCGAAAGTGACCTCACGCATGGCCCGCCCCGCAAAAACAGGCCCCCGCGCGCAAGCGGCAAGCAAACTGGCGCAGCCGGTTTGCGGGGGTGGGCGGGTGGGCCGCTTGCGCGCGGGGGCGGGTCACTATTCAGTCTCCAACCGGGCAAAGGGGCCGTGACCGACCACATCTGACAGCTGCGCCACTTCGATTGCAAACCCCGCGCTGCCGACCTCATCTTGCAATTGCGCCGTTGCTGTATAGACGAATCCCGGTGCATCGCACTGCACCTCTCGCAGCACTGCCGCGCCCTTGCGCACCCTCACGACATAGCGCTCAAACGCTTCGGACAGCGGCACATCCGGCGCACCCCATCCGTCGCCGCCGCGCCTTGTGCGCCGGATCCAGGATATATGCAGATCCCCGGCCCCGTCGCGGCGCGCACGCAGATGCGCAGGTCGGTAAGGGCGAAAGCCGACAGCCTGAAAACTCTGGCTGACATCGCTATGGCTGGGGTCATGCAACGGGCGGCTGGCGGGGCCGATCCTGTAGCGGCGCTCCATGCCCAGCGCATCAAGCGGCAGCGCGATCTGTTCCAGTGCGGGATCAATCAGCACCACAACCGCCCCCGGGGCCCAGACAGGCGGCATCACGCCATCTGTCCCGTACTGGCCGCGCAAGCGCAGCCGCAGATCATACAGGCCCGGCTCAATCAACTCGGCCTCGGCAAACTGGAACAGCTCCCACTCGGTGCCAGCCCCGATTGCCATCAGATTGGCCCCGTCCAGCACAGTGGCCGGTGACACAGTGTCCAACTGGCCCGATAACATACGCACCCGCAAGGCCGCGCCACGGTCCCAAAGGCCCGGCCCTGCTGCCAGCAAAGGGGTTTCCGTCACACCAACTTGCGCTGGCTGTGCGATCAGGGCGTCCAGTTCGAACATGTCCGCGCCGCTTATGTGGTGCAGCGCCACCATCCCCGGCCATGCCCGCGCCGCAACAGCGATCCAGGGGTTTTGCGCCGGCTCTTCCCCCGCGATCACGGGCAGGTCCAGAAAAATCGGCTGCACCGGCACAGGCGGCTGGGGCGTGATCAGCGCCGACCCCCTGCGCGCGGTATCGCCCCAGTCATAAATGGCATCCTCGACACGCGTGGCTTCAACCTCGCGCCCCTGCGCCAGGGTCGCGCGGTCAATCCGCCATAGCGAAGCACCCGCGCCCATATCCAGCGCGACCACATCGCCAGCCCCAAGCGCGCGAGAGGGCGGCAGGCGAAACCGCGCCGTGTCGCGCGACACCCGCGCCTGTGCCAGCCAGCGTTCCGCAATCAGGCTGGCTTCGCCCTCGGTCATCACCAATGGCAGGTCGGCACCCGACGCGCCCTGCTGCGCTTCATCAGGAAACCCGACCTCGGCGATGCGCATCTCGTAATTCGCGCCCTCCTCGACATAACCCAACCGCACCAGACCGTTGGTTTCCGCCTCTGATGCGCGGATCACGACCAGATCGCCGCTATCATTGCGCAGAAGGTCATCCGGCCCAAGCCGCGCATTTGCCCGTCCGTTGCGCATCTGAAAGATCAGCCGTCCTTCGCGCTCGATCGCCTCGACGCCGTAAGCCAGCAGAAGCGATTGCAGCATTGCGCGCGGTGCCTCGGTCGAGGCCATGGCGAAACCGCGCACCACCCCATGCACGCGGCTGACATCTGCATCAAGGATACCTGCGCGCGCGCAAATCTCGGCAATCACACCATCAAGCGGTTGCGCCGTCGCGCGCCCGCTGACCCAATGCCCGCGCGCCCAGTTCTCGCCATCCGACCACAAGTCCTGATTGCCGGGAAACCAGGGATAGGGCCGCGCATCCCATGCCCAGAGATGGGCGCGCGACATATCCACCATCGGCCCGTCATAGAATTCCGAAACCGGGTTGTGTGCCGGGTCGGACCAGTACTCATTCACAGCGCGCACATATTGCACCTGAATCGCATCATCCCGCCAGCCGCGCGAGAAATAGGGCACAAAGGATTCCGACGATTTCGGGTCCAGAAACACATTGGGCTGGTTGGTGCCCCGGTCAATCGCCGCACAGCCATATTCGGTGAACCAGAATGGCTTGGAGCGCGGCACCCAGGCTGTAGGCTCAGTCGCGCGCAGGCCATCTATGCGGTCATGATGGTCATTCTCCCACCAGCCGCACAAATCCTTGTAGCGCCAGATCCAGTGTTCCCGCCAGTCAGAGCTGTCCAGAATAGGGGTGCGGTTCTGCGCGCGACGGTCGGCATCAGAGGCGTAGAACCAGTCATACCCCTCGCCGCCTGCCACATTGGCGCGCAGATACTCCAGATTATGCACATCCCCCCAATCGGCATCCAGATGATCCACGCCATCACGCCAGTCCGACAGCGGCATGTAATTGTCGATGCCGATGAAATCGATATTCTCATCTGCCCAGAGCGGGTCCAGATGAAAGAAACGGTCCCCCTGCGCGGTGATATATCCGAAATATTCCGACCAGTCGGCAGCATAGGTCAGCTTGACCTCCGGCCCCAGAAGCGCGCGCACTTCGGCAGCCAGCGCGATCAGTTCCGCAACAGCCGGGAAGCTGTTTTCAGGCCCGCGAATCTGGGTCAGCCCCCGCATTTCCGAACCGATACAGAATGCATCCACACCGCCCGCGGCCTTGCACAGCGCCGCCTGATGCAGAATGAACCGCCGGTAGCGCCATTGGGACGGGCCAGAATAGCTGACCGAACTGCCCGAAACCGAAAAATCGCTGGCCTTTGCCGTGCCGAAAAACGTGGCCACATCCGCCTGTGCCTGTGCCGTGCCATCCGGGCTGCCGGGCTGATCGGGGGCTTTTTCACTGGTGATACGCCCGCGCCACGGCAGGACCGGCTGATCCGCCGCCTGCGACCAAGGGTCCGGCAAGCCATTTTCAGGCAGGATTTCCATCAGGATGAACGGATAATAGACGACTTTCTGTCCGCGTGCCTTCAGCGCGGCGATGGCCTGCAGAACAGAGCGGTCCGAGGGGGTGCCCCCATAGACCGGGCGGCCATTCAGGCGCGGAACTTCGGCGGTTTGCCCAGCCGCGCGCCCGGCCACAGACCAGGGCTGGCCAACCGCCACACGGTTGGAATATTCGACCTTCGGGGTGATCTGGCAGCTACCGGCCCGCAAATCAGACCCGAACCATGACACGATCAGCAAACTTGACGCGCTATTCGGCAATTCCTGCGACAGCGCATCCAGAGAGGCCGCCAAATCAGTCTTGCCGGTCGGCGAATTGAGATTCATCGCCTGCCGGTCGGCATTGCCAAGCAGTGCGAAGGGGCTGGATGCGCCGCGCGTATAAACGGGGCTTGCAGACAGCACAAAATCGCCGGAGCCGGGCATAAGGGCCACAGCTTGCACATGGTCAGACAGGCTTTGCGGGTGATCGCCACTGGTGTTGCGAATGACCTCAAAACTCAGTTGCGGAACGCGGTTGCCGAACTCGCCCAAGGCCATATCCTCGATAACGACATAGGCAATGCCGCGATAGGCCGGCACGTTGCCTGGCCCCTCCACCGCTTCCAGAAACGGGTCAGGAAGCTGGTCTTCGCTGCCGTGATATAACCGCAGGTTCAAATCCGCAGCGGCGATTTCCTGCCCGTCGGCCCAGATGCGCCCGATCCCGAGAATTGGCCCCTCGCACAGGGCAACCGCAAGCGAGATCGAATAGCTGTATTCGCGGACTTTCGGCTTTTTCGCGTGTTTTCCACCGCCCCCGCCACTTGTCCGCACCCGTTCGCGGAAATTGGTGGACCAGATCACCTGTCCGCCCAGCCGCACGCGGCCCCAGATCCGTGGCACCGGTGTTCCCTCATTGGCCCCAGTCATGCGCAGCCGGTCCATACGGCCATGCTCGATGACCTGAGAGCCGCCGCCCATCAACCGCTGGTCAATGACCCGGCCCAATGTTGCGCCGACTGCGCGCCCGATCACCATGCCCGACAAGCCAAGGACAGAACCGCCAAAGCTGGACCCGACCGCTGCACCCACCGCAGAAAGCACCAAGGTTGCCATGTGTCACTCCATCAAATTCAAAGGCTTGGGGGAAAGGCGAAGCGCGCCACGATCCGGCGCGCCCAAGGCGCAGAGAGAGGCGCTTGCACCACACCTGCGCGCGGGCAGGCATGAATGAAGCAGGCCCCGCCCCCGGACTGGATGCCAAGATGTTTGGCATCGGCCCCCGCTTGCAGACGAAACAGTAAAACCTGCCCATCCTCGGGCAGGGATGCGGGCTGCAAATGGCGCGACAGCGCCTGCAACAATTGCTCCTGCCCCCCGATCTCGGCCCAACTGGGGGAGTAATGCGGCACAGGCTCCGGCTCTGCCCCGAAACGGGCCCGCCAAATACCCCGGATCAGACCAAGGCAATCTGCGCCCGCACCGCATGTCGCGGCGCGGTGGTGATAGGGTGTGCCGATCCACTGCCGCGCCAGCGCTACGATTTCGCCCTGCCCGTTCATCCGCGCCGCGCGCCGCCATCATTGTGCCGGCCCGTTTTGGGATAGGCCATCATCCAGTCTTCACCCGGAATATGCGGAAACCCCCTGAAATTCAGCAAATTGGCGAATTTGACACGACAGGTTTCAACCTGCTTGTCGCAACCCACCTCCAGCCGGACCAGATCACCGGGGGCGATGGGCGCGCGAAGGGATTGCCACAATGAAATATGGCGGGTGCCGTCTTTCATGCGATCTTCGCGGATATGGCCAACCAGACCCGCCGCTTGGCCCTTCAGCACGCGCAAGCGCCCATGCGCGAACCAGCCCTGCGCCACATCGCCCAGCGCGGAGAATCCGAAATCCTGCCCCTCTTGCACTGTCAGGACAGGTATTTCCACGAAATACCCCGGCGTCGAAAGGTCGAATTTGCACGCCCCATCCCCCAGCACCGCAGCGCAGCCTGCATGATAGACCCGCCCGCCCTGCTGGCCCAAGGGTTCCGACAGCCCGCGCAATTCTGCCCGAAACGCCCCGCCCGTGCGTGTAATCTCGCCCAGAGTTCCGCGAAAGATCATGCGGCGCAAGCGGGTATCGGCCCAGTTCACCTCCCATATGCGCAAGGCAGCGCCATCATAGCGGCCAGCCATAATATCCGCTTCGGTAAGACCCGCGTCACGCAATGCGCCAAAGGCTTCAGAGTTATCGACGGCCAGCCCGGTCACCTGTTCCAGCGCGCGCGCGCTCAGGCCCGCATCGGCACGAAAGCGGACGCCCGCGAATTCCAGATCGCGGTCATGGTCAGTAAAACCCAGCGACCGCCCATCAGCGCGCGTCAGCGACCAGGCGCGCGCGATGGTAGTGGTGCCGGTGGCCAGATGCGCATCAAGGCTCATAGCCGCACCTCGATCACCGGCACTTTTGGCAACTCGCCTGCCTTGAAACTGGCCATCGAAATCTGGATCAGATCGGTGTCAAACCGCACCGGCACATCAAATTCAAACCCCGCCTGAACTTCGGCACCCGCATCAGGCGGGCGCGCAAGGGTGATCTGGCCCGTGGTTGAATCGACCTCATAATCCACGCCAAGGGTCAGCGCATCGCGCCCGATCGCCACCAGAACCGAACCGGCCACAGGTTTCACAATCTCGCGCCAGATGGTCTGCGCGCCGGATTGATAGGCCTTGCGCAGCTGAAACACCCGATTGGTGCCATCGCCAAGCCCCAGAAGCTGATCGAAGGCCGTAATCGGGCCGGATGCCCGGGCCGAGCGGTAATCGCCCCAATCCTTCCAGCGAAACGCATGCAGCATACCCTGTCGCGCCTCAAAAAAGGCAATCATCGCTTCCAGATCATTCAGCGCGCGCAGCCCCATCCCTGCGTCATAGCGCCTGCGCGACCCGGCCCAGGGCGTGTTGCGTTCTTCAAAGCCATTGGCCAGTTCGACAATCTCGGTGCGCCGTTCCGGCCCGCCAAGTGCGCCAAAACTCATATTGGCGGGAAAGCGAATTTCGTGAAATGCCATTTTGTGCCCCCTGTCAGCGGTTACGGTTGCCCTGCGCCAGAAGGCGGCTCATCTGTGCGGCAATCTGGGATTGCGAGCGTTGGAACCCAGCGACATCGGGGGTTGAGACATTGAAGGTCACATTCACAGCCTGCCCCTGCCCCGCAGCGCGTACCCCCAGACGCCCGTCAGCGCCGCGTGACAGCGGCATGATCGCCTCTGGCCCCGCTTCGCCCATCAGCCCCATAGTGCCGCCGCGCATGGGAAAGGCCGTCGCCTGAGAGATGACACCGCCCTTGGCAAAGGGCATGATCGCGCCCATTGCCCCGGTAACACCCTGCGCCAGAAGGCTGCCAAAAGCGTTCTGCACGGGCTTCATGGCCGTATTGTAAACGCTGTTCGACATGGTCTGGGCAATGCCGCGCAGCGCATCCTGCATCCGCATTCCGTCAAAGACGACGCCATCAAAGGTCCGCCGCAACCCGGTTGAGAAGTTGCGCGAAAGCCCTTCCACCTCGCGCCCTGTAAAGGTCAGGCTGCGCCCCAGCCCTGCCAGTTCGCTGTCAAATTCGACCACCAGCCCCGTGGTCTGGCCCAGGCGTTGTTCCAGCGCGGAAATCTGCGCCTCAAGATCGCTGAGATTGGTCATGTTGCGAGCCTTTCACAGTATCGGGGTAGCGCGCGGCCAACTCCATCAGCCGCGCGCGGGTCAGGGGGCCTGGCGCGCCTTCCAGCCCGGCCATGATCATCAACTCGGCCGGGGTCATGGCCCAGAAATCGCGCGGGTGCAGGCGCAGATCGCGCAGGCCAAGGCGCATCAGCGCGGGCCAGTCCAGGGCGCTCATGCGGGCGGCGTGAAGGCGCGCGCAAGCAGCTGTGCGGCCAGCCGCGCTGCCCCCTGCAAGCCGCCCTCAATCTGGGCGCCGGTCAGCTCGGATGCCCGCCCCTGCCACCCCCCGCCGCGCAAGCCCGCCACGATCAGCGCCAACACATCGCGCGCTGAAAAGCGCCCCTGCTCGAACCGCTCGACCAGCGCCAGAAGCGTATCCTCGCCCAGCGCCGCTTCCAGTTCGGCCAGCGCACCAAGGGTCAGGCGCAGCATATGGGGCTGGCCGTCAATCATCAGGGTCACTTCACCTGCGTTAGGGTTGCTCATGGATCAATCCGCGACAAAGGTAAGCTGACCCGCCGAGGCCAGCGACAATTCAAAGGTCGCCTCGCCGTTATGGGTGCCCGCGTAATCAAGGCCCGAGATCATGAAGGCCCCTTCGATAATACCAAAATCGGGGATGATGATCTGAAAATCCGGCGTTTCACCATTGAAGAAAATGGCGCGCGCGCGTTCATCCGTGCCAGCGTCACGAAACACACCAGAGCCGGAAATGGACGCAGATTTAACCCCCGCACCGCCCAGCAATTCGCGCCACCCGCCAGCCGATGACAGCGACGTGACATCGACCGTTTCCGCGTTGAAACTGATGCGCGTGGCCCGCAGGCCCGCGACAGTTTCGAACTGGCCATCACCTGTCATATCGACCTTTACCAGCAAGTCCTTGCCATTCTGTGCACCCATCGGGCCACCCTCCTTCAATGTGAAAATCAGTTATCCTCGACCCGCGCGCGAAAGCGCAGGTCGATGCGGCGGGTCTGGTCGCCCTCGGTCTTGCGGGCCTCGGCGCGGTCAAACCACATGCCCACCAGCCGCCCGCGCGAAAGGGTCAGGTCTGGTTCCTCCAGCACCTCGCAAATGCGCGCGGCCACCTGTTTGGCGGCCAGAAACCCGCTGGCATTGGTCACAACCGAGATTGTCAGCCGGTGCTCGGCCCCGTGGCCGGAAGTGTCAGACCGGTCGATGGCATCTTCCACGCCCAGCAGCGCATAGGTAGCGGGCGGGGTCGCGGGCGGGATCGCGTCATACAGCGCGCCCCCAAGCTGCACTGACAACGCAGTATCCGCAGCAAGATGCTGGAAAATCGCCGTTTGCAGGGCCGGCGCGATGACATAGCTCATGCGGGCAACTCCTCTTGCGCGGTGCAGATCAGATAACGGCCCTGATTATCGGCCTCAGCCACAGCCAGAATGCGGAAAACCCGCGCCCCCTCGACCAGGCGCTGGTCCGGGCGCGGGCGCGCGTCGGAACCATGTGGCGCGGCGCGGACCAGAATGCGCAGCCGCACCTCGCCCGACGGGCCAAGGCTGGCAAAGCGTTCGCGCCCTGCCCCCGCCCGGATTTCGGCCCATAGCGTGCCAAGCGCCTGCCACTGCGTCACGAAACCGCCCGCGCCATCCGGGCTGACGACAGGTGTTTCAAGCACCAGCGCACGCGTCAGGTTGGGCGCGGTGCTCATACCCGCCCCCCCAGCCGCAGATCGCGCCAGCGCTCCAGAAGCGCGCGGATTCCAAAGCTCATATCGGCGCTGCCGCCCATGTCACGGCTTTCATAATATTGCGCGGCCAACAGCAGCACCGCTTGCCGCAGATCAGCCGGGATGTCCGACCACTCCGCACCGAAACCGGCTGCGAATTCGATCACCACCGCCCCGCCAGTTGGAATGGCGGGCAGCGCAGTGCCCGCCGATTCCAGCCGTGGACGCACGCCATCGGCATCCAGCCGGTAACGCGCAGGATCGACCAGTGTGGGCGCGCCGCCTGCATCCAGCATGGTCACGCTGTGCAGCGCGGTCACAGGTGCTACGGGCAACGCTTGCGCATAGCCATCGCGCCAGCGCGACAGGCGCAGGCTGTAGCTGCGCAGGAACAAGACCCGCGCAACCCGCCCTTCCACCGTGGCGATGGCCGTGCGCAAATACTGTTCCAGCAGCCCGTCCTGTGTCGCGTCATCGGCAAAGCCCGAAGACAGGCGCAGATGGTCGCGCAACTCGGCCAAGGGCAATGCGGCAAGGGGGATGGGGGTCATCTCGGTCAGGGTCATGTCAGCCTCGCGCAGAAAATCGGGAAGATCGGTGCCCTGACATGCCCGACTTACCCAAGCCGGGCGCGAAGGGTCAGGGCTGGTCAGACCGGGCAAACAGGTATCAGGGCACCCGCCCTGCCCTGCGCAACCGCACAGGGCAGGAAGCCTTGTCAGCTGGTGCCGAATTTCAGCAGCTTGATCGCCTTGAAATCCGACACATCGCCGCCCACGCGCTTGGTGGCATAGAACAACACATGCGGTTTCGCGCTGAACGGGTCGCGCAGCACCCGCATATCGGGCCGTTCGGCTATCGTGTACCCGGCGGCGAAATCGCCAAAGGCAATCGCCATGCTGTCAGTGGCGATATCGGGCATATCTTCGGCCACCAGCACCGGATAGCCCATCAGCCGCGCAGGCTCTGCCGCGGCCAGCCCGTCTGACCACAAAAACCGGCCATCGGCGTCTTTCATCTTGCGCACAGCGCCTGCGGTCTTGGAATTCATCACGAAAACCGAATTGGCGCGGTAAGTCGCGCCCAGCGCATAGACCAGGTCCACAATGGCGTCAGAGGCATTGATGGTCGCAAAATCGCCATCGGCCCCGGTCGCAATATAGCCAAGGTTACCCCATTCCCACAGTTCATCCTCGATCACGTCATGGGTCAGAAAGCCGCGCGGCTTGTCCGCCCCGTCACCATGAATAAAGGCCGCCGCCTCTGCCCGCGCGAATTTCGAAGCGATACGATTTGCCAGCCAGCCTTCAACATCGAACGCGCTGTCATCCAGCAGGCGCTGACTGGCTTTCGGCATGGCCGCCAGTTCATGCAGCCGGATGGGAATACGGTCGATGCTGGGTGTGTCCGATTCCGCAACGCTGCCCGATTCAGTGGCCCAGCCCGAGGACACATCCGAATGATCGACCAGCACATCAAAAGATGTCGCCTCGACCGTGACCACGCTGGCAATCGCGCGAATAGAAGCAGTGGCATGCAACACACCACGAATGGCAGAGGCGGTTTCCGGGTCCACCAGATAGCCACCCTCGGCGGCAACCTGTGTGTTCAGGCCCTTGGCCTCCAGCTCCAACCCGCGCAGGGGGCTGTCGTCGCCCGACCGCAGATAGGTGTCAAAGGCCTTATGATGAAGGTTCTCGCCCGCATGTGCAGTGCTCAACACCGGGCGATTGGGGGAAAGTGCAGTCTTGCGATCCAGCATGGTCAGTCGCTCTTCCTGTTGTGAAAATTTTCGGGTGATCTCGGCCTGAAAGGCGTCGAGTTCCTGCGCAAAGCCACGCATCGCGGCTTTCATTTCAAGATCCGGGTCAAGGGCCTCGGGCGCAGTCGCGCCGCTCTGGCCCGCGGCGTCAGGCGCGGGTCGGGTCATGTCAGTCTCCTGCAAGGGAAAGGTTCAGGTCGATCAGGGGCAGGTTAGGCCGCTTTGCCCAAAATCAGGTGAATAGGGCGCACGCTGTTCGTTACAGCCGCGCAACAGCCGCACGCGCACTGCGCAACTGCGCCGCCAGGGCACAAATCTGTCCCAGAATATCGGTTTTCTGACTCAGCCGTGCCTCTGCCTGCATCGGAAAGGTCACAAGGCTGACCTCCCACAAGTCCAGTTCGATCAATTTGCGCCCGCCCCCCGGCAGCGCTTCGGCGCGCAGGGTGCGATAGCCGATCGACAGCCCGTCAACCGCCCCGGCTTTCAGCAGCGCCTGTGCCTCGCGCGCCCGCGCCACTTCAGGCAGCAACCGGCCTGTCACACGCAAACCGTGGCTGTCTTCGACAACCTCATCCCAGATGCCGATCGGCTGGGCAGGGTCATGTTGCCACAGCATCCGCACCTTGTCGCCGCGCGCTTCCATGCGTGCCAGCGCGCCCGCATAGGCACCTGGCAAGACCGTATCGCCCCCCTTGTCGCGCCGCCCGAACACACTGGCATAGCCCTCGATCCGGTGCCCTTCAATCAGCGCCAAGGCAGCCTGAGGAGGGGTGAATTTATACTCCATACAATCTTTCCTTTCACTGCAACGCGCTGGCCAGCGCCAATGCGCCATGCAACAACACCCCAGCCACCACACCGAACACAGCAACCCACAGCCGTTTTTCCAGCCGCTCCAGCGCGCCTTCCAGCCGCATCATCCGAAATTCAAGCGCTTCCTTGCGGGCCTCGAACACGCGCTCCTGTGCGTCGATGCGGGCCTGCGCCGCCTCGAAACTGTCATACAGATAGCGCGATCCGCCGATGGCTCGGCGCGCACTCATGCGCCCTCGACATGCGGCGGCAAACCCAGAAGCACGCGCTTTTCAGCATCACTCAGAAAGCTCGCCTCACCCACGCGGCGCCATTGCTGTTCACGCTCAAGCGCAAGCGCGGGCACCTGGTCCAGATCAGGCTTCACCTCCACCACACCGGGGATGAAGCCCGACAGCCAATGCGCGACACTCGCGCTGACCCGCATCGCCATCGGCAAGACCGTCAGACGGTAGAAACCGCGATTGGCCTCCTGGTAATTGGCATAGGTCGCATCCCCCGGGATGCCCAGCAACATGGGCGGCACCCCAAAGGCCGTGGCAATCTCGCGCGCAGCGGCTTCCTTGGTTTTCTGAAACTCCATATCCGAAGGGGAAAAGCCCATCGGCTTCCAGTCCAGCCCGCCTTCCAGCAACATCGGGCGGCCCGCATTGCGCGCGCCTGTGTGATGGGCCTCCATCTCGGCCTGCAACCGCTCGAACTGCGTGGGGCTCATACTGCCCTGCCCTGCATCGCCGCGATAGATAATCGCACCAGAGGGGCGCGCGGCATTGTCCAGCAGCGCCTTGGACCAGTTGGACGCGGCATTATGCACATCCACCGCGCGGCGTGCGGCCTCCAGCGGGGACAGGCCGTAATGGTCATCTTGCGGGTGAAAGCTGCGGATATGGCAGATCGGCGCGGCCCCCTCGCTCATGTGAAACCGGTGCTTCGCAGCGCCCACAGTGTAATCATAGGCAACCGGCCAGCCATCAGGCCCGGGCACCACATGCATCCGGTCGGACCGCAGCACGTGCAATTCGCGCACAGCCCCGACCGCATCGGTTACCGCCTCCAGATAGGCATTGCCCGACAATAACAGCTGCGCATAAAGCGCCTCGAACAACTCTGCGCGCCCCTGCGCCGGGTTGGGGCGGGACAGCAGATCCAGCACCGGGTGCGTCTCATAGCGCCGCTCGCAATCCTGTACGATCAGCGGCAGCGCGCTCGCCGCCTCCGATATCAACCGCACGGCACGAAACCCCACCGGGTTTCCCAAAAACCCGGCACGCGCCAACGACACGCCATCGCGCGCAGTCCAGGCTGCGCCAGCCCCTCCGAATGCTTCAGTCCTTGTGCTTATCCGCCCTGCGGTCAGCGGACCAACAGCCGAAGCCTTCGCCTCTGGCCCCGCCGTTGCCGAAATTTCAGGCGCGCGTGCCTTGCGCAGAAAATCAAACATGTCTGCCTCTCTCCATCACCGCCCATTTCATCCTTGCAAAAATATCCTCGGGGGGTGCGGGGGGCAGACAGCCCCCCGCCTGCATCACAATGCCATCATGTCCGAAAACCACCCTAGCCAAAGCCCGTAAAGACGCCGCTATCACAGCGTACGCACCATCGGACGTGACCAGCGCGCCGCCGGGCCAAGGATCAGGTCCTGCACCGCCCAGACCAGCGCATCCACCCGGTCAGGACTGCCAGTGCCGCGATAGCCCTGCGCGGTCATCTGCATCATCTGATCTTCCAGTGGTCCCAGTCGCGCGGCGTGAAACACGCGTCCCTGCTCATAAAGGGCCGCCACAGGTTCGGCGCGCGCGGCTTTGGCGCGCGTGGCATGAACGGCGCGGTAGGCAACCAGCGGGTCAATCTGGCGCAGCACTTCGGCCACCAGATCACCGCCCTGGTTGACCTCTGCCACGATCCGGTCTGCGCCGTGGCGCGCCATCGCATCCAGCGCCGCGCGCGCCCATGCCGTCGGCGAGGATGCGCGCAGGCTTGCATCTTCCAGCACATAGGCGCGCCAGTCTGATGGCGGGCCTTCGGTCACCGCGCCCACCACGACAATCCCGCAAAGGTCCGATTTCCGGCCTGAACTGACAGCCGGGTCCACCGCCACCACGATGCGCGACAGCTCCGGCACCTGCGCCACCCGCGCGCGGTCCAGAAGCGCGATCGGCCATAGCGTGCCTTCAGTATCTTCCACCAGCACCCCGTCCAATTCCTGCCGTTCCAGATGCGAGCCGCGATAGCGCGCGCGGATTTCTTCCAGAAAGGACGGGGCCAGCCATGCCCGGTTGGCCTCTGTCGCGGCATGGGTCATGACGGTTGAGGGCGCTTGCAGGATGGATTTCAGCGTCGATTGCGCACGCGGGGTGGTGGTGATCAACTGGCGCGGATGTGCGCCAAGGCGCAGCGCGAATTGCAGCATGTCCCAGGCTTCTTCTGCCTTAGGCCATTTGGCCAATTCATCGCACCATGCCGCGTCAAATTGCGGGCCGCGCAGCGCTTCGGGGTCCGAGGCCGAGAAACATTGCGCAATCGCGCCATTGGGCCAGACCAGCCGGCGCTTGGTCGCTTCCCATTGTGGCAGCCGGTCAGGGGGCGAACAGGCCAGAATACCGCTATCGCCAAATACCATCACATCGCGCGCCTGATCGTAGGTTTCGGCCACCAGCGCCACGCGGCGCGCGCGCCCTGCATCATTTGGCCGCGCGCCCTCAACCTGCGCGCGCACCCATTCCGCGCCCGCGCGCGTTTTGCCAGCGCCTCGCCCGCCAAGGCAGACCCAACTGCGCCAGTCGCCTTCGGGGGGCAGTTGGTGGGGGGCTGCCCAGAATTCGAACAGCCAGGGCAGCGCGGCCAGCGTGGCATCACTCAGACTGTCAAGAAACTGCGTCACCATCTCGGGCGGAGCGGAGGCAAGAAATTCGGCGGGTGATCTCGTCTCTTGCGGCGCCGAGGTCGAGGGCAGCGCTATTGGCGGCTTCGACACCTTTGAGTTTCTGTAGCTGTGCGCGTTCATGATAAGCAATCTCCAGGGCTTTGCGCAGGCTGCGGAATTCTTCGGTCAATTCCTTTCCACAGGCTGGCGTGATGTCATCATAGCTCTCCAGCAGGCGCGTCAGGCGCGAGATGCTGATGGCGAGAAGCTGCTCGGAATAGGACACCATGTTTTCCGGTGTCGGCCCGCCGGGCGGGGAGTTTTTGGTGGTCATATGCTCATGCCTGTCCTCAGTTTGCCCGCACAAGCGCCCTTGGCCGATATGCCAAGGCAGCACGGTTAGGCGGCATGCGCAGATTAGCGCGACAGGCTGAAGGAAATGGTCAGACAGCGTGCGCTGCCCGCATCGCGCCAGCGGATGCAAACGACCCAAGGGCGATTCCGGGGAATGGCGCCTGATAAATAATTGCGGGACCGAACGCGACGCGTAGCCCTGCCCTGCAGCAGACCAGAAATATCAGTTGGAATTGCGTGTCGGAATGAAGGGCAAGGGCAAAACGGGCACGCCGTCTTCGATCAGGGCTTTTGCCTCTTGCAGCTTGGCCTCGCCATAGATCGCACGGTTCGGGATATCGCCCAGATACATGGCCCGCGCTTCAGTGGCGAAACGTTCGCCCACATATTCGGAACTGGCCTCTATCTTGCTGCGCAGGGCTTTCAGTTTCTCGGCGGCGGCCGCAGTATCTGTGTCCTCCTGAGGGGCAGGGGCGGGCGGCGTCTGTTGCTGGCCCTGCGCCACGGCAGGCGACATCAGGGCCTTTTCGACCTTGCTTCCCCCGCAGTCGGGACACTGGATCAAGCCGCGATGCTTCAGATCATCATAGGCAGCGCCGGACTTGAACCAACTGTCAAACGCATGTCCGTTACTGCATTTCAAAGAAAATTTTATCATGGGTCATGGACTTAGTGATCAGCGCCCAAATCTAAACATCTTCCGGTTCAGTTCAAGTGCCAATAACTTGCTCTGCCGCGCTCGCCTGCTACCTCTGGTGCAGATGATGGAGGTTTCATGCGACGATCTGCCCTTGGCCTTGTGCTCGCAATTTTTGCCCTGCCCGCCTGGGCGTTCGACTTTACCGCACTGGACGGCAGCCCGCTGGATCTGTCGCAATGGCGCGGACAGCCGGTGCTGGTGGTCAACACCGCCTCGCTTTGCGGGTTCACCCGTCAATACGGGGATATGCAAAGCCTGTATGAAGATTATGGCCCACGCGGGCTGGTCGTGCTGGCGGTCCCGTCAGATGATTTCCGGCAGGAACTTGGCAGCAACGAAGAAGTTGCGGATTTCTGCCGCGTTCAGACCGGGCTGACATTCCCGATCACGCAAATCACCCCGGTGCGCGGGCAGCAGGCGCACCCGTTCTACCAGTGGCTGGCCGAAGAACATGGGCATGTGCCAAACTGGAATTTCAACAAGGCACTGATCGGCCCGGAAGGGGAGCTTATCGGATTTTGGGGCTCGGCCACGCGCCCCACTGCGCGCGCCATTACACGCGAAATCCGTGCTGCCCTTCAATGACCCCGATCTTCATCGGCTCGGAAATCTATCGCGGCTCCAGCTATGGGGCATGGCACCCGCTGCATATTCCGCGCGTCTCGACCGTGATGGACCTGTCGCGCGCGCTGGGGTGGCTGCCGCCTTCACAATATCGCACCAGCCCGCGCGCCAAGCCGCGCGCGCTGACACTGTTTCACACCCCTGACTATATCGCCGCCCTGCAACAGGCAGAGGCCACACAGCGCGTGGATGATGACACACGCGCGCGCCACGGCCTGGGCAGCACCGCCAACCCGGTTTTCCCCGAAATGTATCGCAGACCGGCCACGGGCGCAGGCGGCGTCATGCTGGCGGCAGAACTGGTGCGTGACGGCGGCATTGTCCATGTGCCCGGCGGGGGCACGCATCATGCAATGGCCAGCTATGCCAATGGCTTTTGCTACCTAAACGATCCTGTCCTGTGCTTGCTGTCGCTGCGCCAGCTTGGTCTGGCGCGGATTGCCTATGTCGATATCGACGCCCATCATTGCGACGGGGTTGAAGCTGCGTTGACGGGGGCCAGCGATATGCTGATGATCTCGGTGCATGAAGAACGGCGCTGGCCCTTTACCGGCGCGCTGGACGATGATGGCGGGGGCCGCGCGTTGAACCTGCCGGTGCCGCGCGGCTTGAACGACACCGAGATGCGCACCATCCTGCAACGCCTGATCCTGCCCGCGCTGGAACGGTTCGACCCCGACGCGATCGTTCTGCAATGCGGGTCTGACGCGATAGAGGAAGACCCGCTGTCGCGCTTGTCGCTGTCCAACAACGCCCATGCCGAGGTTGCCGTGGCCCTGACCGCGCTTGCGCCACGGCTGATCGTGCTAGGTGGCGGCGGCTACAACCCTTGGTCAGTGGCGCGGTGCTGGACCCGCGTCTGGGGCGCGCTGAACGGCTGGGCAGTGCAGGGCCACATCCCTGAGGGGGCTGCGCAGGTGCTGGAGGGGTTGCGCTGGAACCGGCGCGCAGCCGGGCGCAACCCGCCCGAGGCATGGCGCAGCACATTGATCGACCCCCCGCATGAAGGTCCTGTGCGCACAGAGATTACCGATCGCATTGACCATCTGCGGCGCAGGTTGCCGCGCGCGCGCCAGTTGCGTGAAACTGCGTCTTGATAACCTGCAACCTGTGGAAAGATTGGAAAAGTGACACAAGCCGCGCGGCACTGAACCGTGCAGCCCTAATCCACCAGCGTCGCGACATAGTCCAGCAAGGCAGGCCGCGCAGTTTCCAGGCCCCGGCACTGCACCCGCGCGATCAATTCGCTGACTTCGATCAGGTTTGCACGCCGGATCAATGACTTCACCGGCCCTATTGATGCAGGCCGCATGGACAGAGAGGTGATGCCAATCCCCGCAAGTGCCAGCGCGTCAATGGGCCGCCCGGCATCTTCGCCACAAAAGGACAGGTCAGTTTCGGCCGCATGGCAGCGATCCACAATCACCTGAAGAAATGTCAGAAAACTGACATTCAGCGTGTCATAGCGACGGCGGACAAGTTCATTTTCACGATCGGCAGCAAAGAAGAATTGCTTCAGGTCATTGCCCCCGATCGAGATGAAATCCACGGCCTCGAAAAAACTGTCGGGCGCATAGGCGAGAGAGGGGGTTTCCAGCATGGCCCCGACTTCAAGCTTTTCAGGCAGTGGGTGGCCAAGGCGCCGCTCGCGTTCAATCTCGCGCAGCAAAGTATCATGCGCCTGCGTGAATTCGCTGGCCGTTGCAACCAGCGGGAACATGACGCTTAGCGCGCGGCCTTTCGCAGCACGGATCAGCGCCTGCAACTGCATCCGCAGGACACCGGGCTTGTCCAAGCCTACGCGCAGCGCGCGCCAGCCCATAGCCGGGTTCGGCTCGTCCGGGCGGTTCATATAGGGCATGACCTTGTCCGACCCGATATCCAGCGTGCGGAAATACACTTTTCGACCGGCGGCCGCATCAAGGACACGGGCATAATTCGCCACCAGATCAGACCGCTTGGGCATCCGGTCCTGCACCAGAAACTGCAACTCGGTTCTGAACAGCCCCACCGCGTCAGCGCCGGAATTGGGCAAAGAGGGCAGATCTGCCAACAAGCCCGCATTCATCTTGAGCGAAATTTCTGTGCCACATCGCGCCTGCGCGGGCTTGTCGCGCAGGATCGCATAGCGTTCCTGCGCCTTCGCCTGCATCGCCATCTTGTCACGGAACGCGCTGGAGATGCTGTCATCAGGGCGCAGATGCACCACGCCTTCGGTCCCATCGACAAGGATATGGTCGCCGTTCAACGCCTCGGTCGTTATGCGCGGCACATTGATCACCAGCGGAATCGCCAGCGCACGCGCAACGATGGTTGCATGGCTGCCAACGGCCCCTTCTTCCAGCACAACACCGCGCAATTTGCGGCCATATTCCAGCAACTCCCCCGGCCCGATATTGCGCGCGACCAGTATCGGGCGCTCTGGCATCTCGGCGCCGGTTTCATTGCCCTGACCTGTCAGAATCCGCAGCAGGCGGTTCGAGAGGTCATCCAGATCATGCAGACGGTCGCGCAGATAGGCGTCAGGCACCCTTTCCAGACGCGCACGCGCAGAGGATTGCTCCTTTTCCACGGCCGCTTCGGCAGACAGGCCAAGGCGAATGTCTTCTTCCATCCGCTTCATCCAGCCGCGCGAATGGGCGAACATCCGGTAGGTTTGCAACACCTCCATATGTTCTTTGTCCCGCGTTCCGGCGGTGGCCAGCAACTGGTCGATGGACACGCGCAAGGTTTCGATCGCAGTTTCAAGGCGGGCGAGTTCTGCGCGACTGTCATCATTGATGAGGTTGGTAATCACCACGCGCGGCTGGTGCAGCCAGACCTGCCCCTCGGCCTCGCCTTCCTGAGCGGTCACACCGCGCAGCATGGCCGGGTTCTGGTGCGGGGTTGCGAAACTGGTGCCTTCGCCAGTAAAGGCCCCCAATTCGGTCATCTCGGCGATGACCATCGCCACCACTTCCAGCCCATACACCTCATCCTCGGAATACAGGCGCGGCTCTTTGGCCTGTACGACCAGCACGCCCAGCCGTTCCCCCAACCGCTGGACCGGCACACCCAGAAAAGAGGTAAACACCTCCTCCCCCGTTTCGGGCATATAGCGAAACCCCTGTTCGGCAGGGGCATTGGCGGTGTTGACGGGGCGCGCAAGCCGCGCAACCTTGCCGACCAGCCCTTCGCCAAGGCGCAATCTGGTCTGATGCACGGATTCGGGGCGCAAACCTTCGGTTGCGCAAAGCTCCAGCGTGTCAGAGTCACGGAAAAGATAGATCGAGCAAACATCCACGCCCATCGATTCGGTGATGATCGTGGTAATCCGGTCCAGACGTTCCTGCCCCGGATTGGCCAGCGACATTTCATCGCGTAATTTGCGCAACAGCTTGCGGCTGTCAGTTTCCGTTCTGTGGGGCATGGCCCCTCCGATCCTGCTTTTGGGCCTGCCTCAGCCCGTCTTGTCCAGTCCAAACGCATCATGAAGCGCCTGAACGGCCAATTCCATATATTTCCTGTCTATCAATACAGAAATCTTGATTTCAGATGTGGCAATGACTTTAATATTAACACCTTCGGCGGCAAGTGCGCTGAACATACGCGCAGCAACACCGGCATGGCTGCGCATCCCGATGCCCACCACCGAAACCTTGGCGGCGTCCGTGTCGATTTCCAGCTTTTCATAGCCGATGCTGCCAGCATCGCGGGCCGCCTCCAATGCCTTGCGCGCGCGCCCCACCTGATCGACCGGGCAAGAGAAGGTCATGTCGGTCACAGGCTTGTCGCTGCCCTGATAGTTCTTTTCGGAAATGTTCTGCACGATCATATCGACATTCACCCCCGCTTCTGAAAGCGGCCCGAATATCGCAGCGGCGATGCCGGGGCGGTCTTCGACGGTGACAAGGGTCAGTTTCGCTTCTTCGCGGCTATAGGCCACGCCCGAGACGACTTTCGATTCCATGATTTCATCCTCATCACAGACCAGGGTTCCAGATGTTTCGTCAGTATCATCAAAAGATGACAAAACGCGCAGCCGCACCTTGTAGCGCATCGCAAGTTCGACCGAACGGGTTTGCAGCACTTTTGCGCCAAGCGAGGCCAGTTCAAGCATTTCCTCAAAGCTGATCTTTTCCAGCTTGCGCGCTTTCGAGGTGATGCGCGGGTCGGTCGTATAGATGCCATCTACATCGGTGTAGATGTCGCAGCGTTCCGCCTCAAAAGCTGCGGCAAAGGCCACAGCGGTCGTGTCCGACCCGCCACGGCCCAAGGTGGTGATCCGCCCTTCGGGGCTGACGCCCTGAAAACCTGCGATCACCGCGACCTTGAACCCCTCGGCAAATTTCGCGTCCAGATTGGCGCGCGGGATATCGACAAAGCGCGCCGCGCCATGTGCGCTGGTGGTCTGGATCGGAACCTGCCAGCCCTGCCATGACCGCGCAGGCACATCCATTTCCTGAAGCGTCAGCGCCATCAGCCCTGCGGTGACATTCTCGCCAGAGCTGACCACAGCATCATATTCGCGCGCATCATAGAGCGGCGAGGTTTCATTGACCCAGCCGACCAGTTCATTGGTCTTACCTGACATCGCCGAGACGATGACAATCACATCATAGCCGCGTTCCACCTCAGCCTTGACCTTGGCCGCAGCATTGCGGATCCGTTCCAGATCCGCGACCGAAGTACCGCCGAATTTCATCACCAGAAGCGGCATGGGCCGACCCTTCCCCGCAGACATTTCGCGCCACTCTTTATGCGTCTGGCCTTGTCTGCGCAAGGTCGGGCAGTCGCGCAAAGGGCCTGGTGGCAGTTTTTTGTTACAAGCAGAAGCGGGCGGAGTTTTGCGGGGTGCGTCGGACATGGCGGACCTGGCTGCGATCAGGACCAAGCCAATGAATCTGAACAGGTATCAGAAACTGCCCAGCATGGTGCCCAGAGTGATCAGCACGGCCAGCGCCACAAGCGGAATAATCACCGCGACCATGGCAATATCCTTATACGCCTGCTTATGGGTCAGCCCGCAGATCGTCAGCAGCGTGATCACCGCGC
This sequence comes from Roseinatronobacter bogoriensis DSM 18756, assembly GCF_004366635.1. Taxonomy (GTDB): domain Bacteria; phylum Pseudomonadota; class Alphaproteobacteria; order Rhodobacterales; family Rhodobacteraceae; genus Roseinatronobacter; species Roseinatronobacter bogoriensis. The sequence goes on from NZ_SORN01000006.1 coordinate 24,713, forward strand.
CATTATGGGGCAGCGCATCCAGCCCGCCTGTGGCAACGGCCGTGACCCTATGCAGCAGTTCAGGAGAGATGCCCGCCGCCTGCCCCATTTCCAGATAGGTTTCTCCCAAGGTCGACAGTGCAATCGACATCCCACCCGAGGCAGAACCGGTCATCCCCGCCAGCAAACTGGTGCCAATCGCCAGCGATATCAGCGGGTTATCCCCTCCCGCCGTTACCACCCAATCACGGATCAGGGCGAAGGCCGAAAGCGAAGCAATCACCGCGCCGAACCCCACCAAGGATGCCGTGTTGAAAATCGGCTTGAGCGAATCCTTGGCGCCCGCATCCAGCGTTTGTGACAACCCCTTGGCCAGGCATGTCCAGTTCAAACCCACAAGCACCAGCGACGACAAGGTCAGCGCCGCAATGATCGACCAGACCCCGCGCAACGCGCCAATATCGGTTTGCCCGAATTCCGGCTGCGCCAGATAGCTTGTGTCCATCGAAGGGATCAGAACGAAGGTGAAGGCCAGATTCAGCGCCAGCACCAGCACCAAGGGCGCAGCCGCGATGATCAGTGACGGAGCGCTGTCGGTATCGCGCGTTTCTGATGTGTCATCCTCGTCGCCATAGCCCGGCCCAAGCGCACGCGCCCGGTATTCCAGCCAGACCCAACCTAGGCCCAGCATCAACGCGCCTGTGATCACGCCCAGCCCCGGTGCGGCGAAAGGTGTCGTGCCGAAATAGGGCATGGGTATCGCGTTCTGGATGGCGGGCGTTCCGGGCAGTGCCGTCATGGTAAATGTGAAAGCGCCCAGCGCGATGGTTGCCGGGATCAGAACCTTGGGCAATTCCGCTTCCCGGAACAGGGCCGAGGCGATGGGCCAGACAGCAAAAGCCACCACGAACAGCGACACGCCGCCATAGGTCATGACCGCGCAAGACAGAATCACCGCCAGAATGGCACGCGCAGGCCCCAGCCCGCGAATAATGCCATCCGCCAGCACGCGGGCGGACCCCGACGCCTCCATCAGCTTGCCGAAAACCGCGCCCAGCAGGAAAAGCGGGAAATACTGGATGATGAACCCGCCCGTCGCCTCCATGAAAATCTGGGTATAGCTGGCCAGCAGCGGCCCGCCCTCGCTGGCAAGCACGGCGAGTATTGCCAGTGCGGGGGTCAGCAGCAATAGGCTCAGCCCCCGATAGGCAAGATAGATCAGCGCGCCAAGGGCTGCGATGATAACAAGAATTCCGGACATGGCGCCCCTCATGCTGCGATGCAGCAAATCTAGCGCAATCCGGCATGGTCCTCAATGAAAACCCGATCACGCGGGGCGGGTCTTGCGCGTCAAGGCAACTTGGCCCAGACAGGGCCAGCGAACAGGCCGTTCGGACCGGACAGGAAAAAAGGGTGCATCATGATTGCTGTGCAGGGCTTTGAGGGGCAGAATGTCGCGGTGCTTGGTCTGGGCCGATCGGGCCTTGCGACATGCGCGGCGCTGCGTGCTGGCGGGGCCATACCGCTGGCATGGGACGAAAGCCCCGAAGCCCGCGCCAAGGCCGAAGCTGCGGGCATAGACCTGCATGATCTGGGGCGTGTGGACTGGTCTGGCGTGGCGTCGCTGATCACCAGCCCGGGCATTCCGCATCTTTACCCGGTGCCCAATCGCATCATTGCGGCTGCCTATGCCGCAGGTGTGCCGGTCGATAACGATATTGGCCTGTTCTTTCGCAGCTTCACGACCGAAGCGGCGATGGCGTTCGACCAGCCGCCCAAGGTCGTCGCGGTCACCGGATCAAACGGGAAATCCACCACAACAGCCTTGATACATCACATCCTGACCGAATGCGGACGCCCCAGCCAGATGGCAGGCAATATCGGCAAGGGGGTGTTGTCGATTGATGTGCCGCAGGATGGCGAGGTCGTGGTTCTGGAATTGTCCAGCTACCAGTTGGATCTTGCGCGCGCCCTGACGCCCGATATTGCGGTGTTCACCAACCTGTCACCAGATCATCTGGACCGCCATAATGGCATGGGGGGCTATTTCGCGGCCAAGCGACGCCTGTTTGCCGAAGGCGGGCCGGACCGTGCCGTGATCGGCGTGGATGAGGTGGAGGGCCAGTATCTGGCCGGACAACTGGCGCTGGCCCCCGAAGATGCGCGGGTTATCCGAATCTCCAGCGGGAAAAAGCTGGCTGGACCGGGCTGGAACGTCTTTGCGCGCAAGGGGTTTCTTGCAGAATATCGGCGCGGCAAGCAGATGGCCTCTATTGATCTGCGCGCCATTCCCGGCCTGCCGGGGGCGCATAACCACCAGAATGCTTGCGCCGCCTATGCGGTGGCGCGCAGCCTTGGGATTGCGCCGCGCCTGATCGAGGATGCCTTCCTCACATTCAAGGGCCTGCCCCATCGCAGCCAGTTGATCGCCGAAGCGGGCGGGGTGCGCTACGTCAACGATTCCAAGGCCACCAATGTCGAAAGCGCCGCGCAGGCCTTGCAGGCTTTTGACAATATCCGCTGGATCGCAGGTGGCCTTGGCAAGGATGGCGGGATCGCGGCGCTGCACCCGCATCTGGGCCACGTGCGCAAAGCCTATCTGATCGGCCATTCCGCGCGCGATTTTGCGCTGCAACTTGGCACCACCGCGCATGAAATCTGCGAAACCATGGACCAAGCCGTCGCACGTTCCATGGCCGAGGCAGAGCCGGGCGATGTGGTGCTGCTGGCCCCTGCGGCGGCAAGTTTCGACCAATATCCGGATTTCGAAAAACGCGGCGAGGCGTTTACCGCCGCTGTGCATGCGGGGCTTACTGATGAGCGATGACACCCCGCGCGGCTTTGCCTTTGCGGGTGCTGCATTCATCATCTGGGGCGGATTGCCCTTCTACTTCAAGGCATTGGAACATGTGCCCACCGTCGAGGTGATCGCGCATCGCGTAATCTGGGCGGTCCCCGTGGCGCTGGCACTGCTGATCTGGCTGGGGCGCACAGCCGATTTGCGCGCGGCCTTTCGCAACCCGCGCATGTTGGGCATGGCCTGCGTCACGGCGGCGCTGATTTCCGTCAACTGGGGCACCTATGTCTGGCTGATCCAGTCAGGGCAGGCCATGGAAGCGGCCCTTGGCTATTACATCAACCCCATTTTCAGTGTGTTTCTGGGGGCCACATTGCTGGGCGAGCGTCTGTCCTTGCGCCAATGGGGCGCAGTGGGGTTGGCGGCACTGGCCGTTGTCGTGCTGAGTGTCGAGGCTGGCAGCCTGCCGCTGGGCGCGCTGATGATCGTGTTCAGTTGGGGCAGCTATGCGTTTTTCAAACGCGCCCTGCCCATCGGCCCAAATCAGGGCTTTGCGCTGGAGGCGTTGATCCTGATGCCTGTGGCGCTGGCCTATCTGGCATGGGCGCAGACACAAGGCGTGCTCTATGCCACGCAGGCCAGCGCCTTGGATTGGGCGTTACTGCTGGGCTGCGGCGTGATTACGGCTGTGCCACTGATCCTGTATGCCAATGGTGCCAAGGGCCTGAGCCTGTCGACGATTGCGATTTCCAGCTACTCGATTCCGACCATGATCTTCCTGATCTCGGTCTTCATTTTCCGCGAACCGTTCGAGGGCGGGCGCATGGTGGCCTTTCCGATGATCTGGGCGGCTATGGCGCTATATATCTGGGAAGTGTTGCGCAAGCGGCGCGCAGCGCTGGCGGCAAAAAACCTGCCGCAGCATGGGACCGGCTAAGCCGCCCTTGCTTCGATCATGCGACATTGAAGGCAGTTCTGACGGTCTGCGGATGGTTGGGCCAGACGCGAAATGTGGCAGGTGCGGCGCACTGGTGTTTTTCGGCCGACACTGGGCTGGCTAGGTTTACGCAGGTCAGCATTGCAGGACTTTGCAGACGTAGTAACGCCGGGTACAAAGCCGTGCAGCGCCGGGCCGCGGTGCGGCGATGCTTCATTCAATCTGTCGCACTTTATGCTGGCCAAATCCGCGAAAGATCAAATCAATGCGCTTGGGGCAGCCAAATCGCCGTGCCGTGGGGGCGGCCCGGCGATGCGCGGCGGCCTTCGGCCTTGATTCCGCGCTTCGCAAAGCCCGCACAGCGCGTAAACCCCGTCACAGGGTATCTTTTTGCAACTGCCAAGATCTAGTCCTGACGCGGTGCGTCAGGGTCCGGCTGGCTGATCCCCATGAACAGCTTTTTCAGCGGAAACGCCCAGAGGATTCCAAGCACCACATAGATCAGCAGTTCCAGCAGAAAATGTGGCCGTTCAAACAGCGTCACAACAGTTACCGCCACCACGATATAAAGCGGCAAGGCCACCACCAGCGCAAACAGCGCCCAACGTCTACGTGCTTTCCATGAAAGTGCCATCAGTCTGCAAACGGGTCCGTGACTAGAATTGTATCTTCGCGTTCGGGTGAGGTGGAAAGTAGTGCCACCGGGCAATCAATCAACTCTTCCACGCGGCGCACATATTTGATCGCGTTTGCAGGCAGGTCAGCCCAGCTGCGCGCGCCTTCGGTGGATTCGGACCAACCCGGCAATTCCTCATAAATCGGCTTGCAGCGGGCCTGCTGGTCAGAGGCGGTTGGCAGATAATCCAGCCGCTGCCCGTCCAGATCATATCCCACGCAGATTTTCAGTGTCTCGAACCCGTCCAGCACATCGAGCTTGGTCAGCGCAATTCCGGTCACGCCCGAGGTCGCACAGGTCTGGCGCAGCAGGCAGGCGTCAAACCAACCACAGCGGCGCTTGCGCCCTGTTGTGGTGCCGAATTCGTGGCCGCGCGTGCCAAGGCGTTCGCCATCGGCATCATTCAACTCTGTCGGGAAAGGGCCTTCACCGACGCGGGTTGTATAGGCTTTGACAATCCCAAGCACGAAATCCACCGCACCGGGGCCGACGCCCACACCCGTGGCCGCCTGCCCCGCGATCACGTTGGAGGATGTGACATAAGGGTATGTCCCGAAATCCACATCCAGCAGCGCGCCTTGCGCCCCCTCGAACAGGATGCGTTTGCCTGCCTTGCGCTTGTCATTCAGAACTTTCCAGACAGGCGCGACATATTGCAGGATTTCGGAGGCGATTTCGCGCAACTGTGCCAACAATCCGTCACGGTCAATGGGTTCCAGCCCCAGCCCGTTGCGCAATGCGTTGTGATGCACCAGCGCGCGGTCGACCCGCATCTGCAAGGTGGCGTCATCCGCCAGATCGGCGACGCGAATCACGCGCCGCCCGACCTTATCCTCATAGCACGGCCCGATCCCGCGACCTGTCGTGCCAATCTTGGCAACGGAATTCTGCGTTTCGCGCGCGCGATCAAGCTCGCCATGAAACGGCAGGATCAGCGGCGTGTTCTCCGCAATCATCAGGGTTTCAGGTGTGATCTCGACGCCCTGAGCGCGGATTGTCTCAATCTCCTTAAGCAGGTTCCAAGGGTCCAGCACGACGCCATTGCCAATGACCGAAAGCTTGCCGCCGCGCACCACGCCCGAAGGCAACGCGTGCAGTTTGTAGACCTTGCCATCAATGACCAGTGTGTGACCCGCGTTATGGCCCCCCTGAAACCGCGCGACGACATCGGCACGTTCGGACAACCAGTCTACGATCTTGCCTTTTCCCTCGTCACCCCATTGAGCGCCGACAACGACGACATTGGCCATGAATGCTCTCCTGATAAGATATGCGACCCGACAGCCCTCTTAACGCTGTCACGCGGGAACGAAAACCCGAAATAACGCCACACACCCCATGCGCAGACGGTAAACAGGGGTTGCGAGACAGCGCTTCAGCGCCTAAGTAGGCCGCGTAATGAAAGACGGGTTGTCCTGATGCAGAATGTCGTGCTGATTGTCCATCTCTTGCTGGCGCTGACGCTGATCGGCGTTGTGCTGATGCAGCGCTCTGAAGGCGGGGGTCTTGGCATTGGCGGGGGCGATGGCAGTGCCAATGCGGGCCGCCCGCCCTTGACGGCGATGGCCAAACTGACATGGATTCTTGCGATTGCGTTTATCGCCACATCGCTGACGCTGACGGTGATCGCGGCCCAACAATCCGCCAGCAGCTCGGTTCTGGACCGGCTTGGCACACCGACCGCGCCAAGCGCGCCGGACGCCCCTGCATTGCCGCTGAGCGACAGCCTGCTGCCACCGCCTGCATCGGATGACACGCTGGCGCCACCGCCAGCAGATTAAGCAGCAGACACAATCTTTAGTGTGAGGCGCGTTTTTTTACCGCCTGATCTTGCGGCCATCTTGCGGTTTGGGCGGAACTGGACTATTGCTCAAACCCCGTGATGGTTGCTGCCTGATGACAGGCATCTGACCTTTAAAACGCATCTCACGGGGGGTCGCAGGACCATGGCGCGCTATATTTTCATAACCGGCGGTGTTGTTTCCAGTCTGGGCAAGGGGCTTGCCTCTGCCGCGCTGGGGGCGTTGTTGCAGGCGCGCGGTTTCACAGTTCGTTTGCGCAAGCTGGACCCGTATCTGAATGTCGACCCCGGCACCATGTCACCGTTTGAGCATGGCGAGGTTTTTGTCACGGATGACGGTGCTGAAACCGATCTGGACCTCGGCCATTACGAACGGTTCACAGGCGTTGCCGCGCGCAGAACCGATTCGGTGTCTTCCGGGCGGATTTATTCCAATGTGCTGGAAAAGGAACGCCGCGGCGACTATCTGGGCAAGACCATTCAGGTGATCCCGCATGTCACCAACGAGATCAAGGATTTCCTCGCTATCGGCGCGGATGAGGTCGATTTCATGCTGTGCGAAATCGGCGGCACTGTGGGTGACATTGAGGGGCTGCCATTCTTTGAGGCGATTCGTCAATTCAGCCATGAAAGCCCGCGTGGCCAGTGCATCTTCATGCATCTGACTCTGCTGCCCTATCTGGCCGCAAGCGGAGAGTTGAAGACCAAACCCACCCAGCATTCGGTGAAGGAATTGCAATCCATCGGGATCGCGCCTGATGTTCTGGTCTGCCGGTCTGAACAACCCATCCCCGAAAAAGAGCGTCAGAAAATTGCATTGTTCTGCAATGTGCGCCCCGAGGCGGTGATCCCGGCCTATGATCTGAAATCCATCTATGAGGCACCGCTTGCCTATCATGCAGCAGGCCTTGATCAGGCGGTGCTGGATGCGTTCGGCATCACCCCTGCCCCGCGCCCCAATCTTGGTGTCTGGGAAGATGTGGTGGACCGCCTTGCCAACCCGGAAGGCGAGGTTCGTATCGCCATCGTGGGCAAGTATGTCCAGCTTGAGGATGCTTACAAATCCATCAAGGAAGCGCTTGTGCATGGCGGCATTGCCAATCGTGTCAGGGTGCAGGTCGAGTGGATAGATGCCAGTGTGTTCGACGCAGAAGACCCCGGCCCCGCGCTGGAGGCCTATCATGCAATTCTGGTGCCCGGCGGGTTCGGTGAACGCGGGACCGAGGGCAAGATTCGCGCCGCCACCTATGCGCGTGAAAAGAAAATCCCCTATTTCGGCATCTGTCTGGGGATGCAGATGGCCTGTATCGAGGCCGCGCGCAGCCTTGCCGGAATCCCGGATGCCGGTTCGGAGGAATTTGACCATGAGGCCGGGAAACGGCGCTTTACGCCAGTTGTCTACCATCTGAAGGAATGGGTGCAGGGCAACCACAAAGTGGAACGCAAGCTGGGTGATGACAAGGGCGGCACCATGCGTCTTGGCGCCTATAGTGCCACGCTGAAAGACGGATCGCGCGTCGCGCAGATATATGGCACCACCCGGATCGAAGAGCGCCACCGCCACCGCTATGAAGTGGACACGAAATTCCGCAAGGACCTTGAAGCCAAGGGGCTGACCTTCTCTGGCATGTCACCTGACGGCAAACTGCCCGAGATTGTCGAGCATGAAGACCACCCGTGGTTCATTGGTGTGCAGTTCCACCCCGAGCTGAAGTCAAAGCCTTTTGACCCTCATCCGCTATTTGCCGATTTCGTGCGCGCAGCGGTCGAGGTGTCGCGTCTGGTCTGACATGTCGCTGACAGGCAGGCCCGTGTCGCGCAAAGACGCGCCGCACCGACCGCCACCTGACACTGTGTCAGCATGGATCAGCCTGCCCCACCACTCTTGATGACCAGCCGGCCTGCATGGGTCTATTTGCTGCGTGACTTTCTGGAAATGTATCGCATGATTCCTGCTGGCGGCAGCGCGACCATCCGGGCGCATCAACGGCTGGTGCGCGAACGCATCTCGGGTGTCCTGCGCGCCAACCCCAGCCTTCGGGACAGCGATGCCGCCCACAAACCTGTCACCGCGCATCTGCAACGCGCCTTGGACCAAGGGCGCGGCACCCCAATGTCCCGCGTGATCCGCAGCATTGATGGGCTGCGCGACCAGCTTTCATGGCAATATGGGTATGAGAAAGTGCCGCGCGGGCTGGATCAGAAATATGCCTATACCGAACTGGTCGGCCCCACAGGACCTGTGCCCAGCGATCAGATCATCCTTGGGCTGGTGCTGTTCGCGCCCGGCTGTATCTATCCCGCCCATGCGCATGACGGGATCACCGAAAGCTATATCTGCCTGTCTGGCGCCATGTCGCAGAATGATCAGGGGGTGTATGTCCCCGGTTCGATGATCTTCAACCCGCCCGGACAGATGCACCGGATCACGGTGGCCGATCTGGAACCTTCGCTTCTGGCCTATGCCTGGATCGGACCGCCCGAGAAGCTGGTCTCGCAAAAAATGGTTTTCAGCCGGAAAACCCGGCGACCGGGCTAGGGAAGGGCTGGCTTTCTGCCCATATTGTTGTGCATATTGCAGGCCGAGTTACACCAGAACAGGAAACACCCCATGACCAATGAGATTGAGCAACGCCTGAGCGAGTTGGGCCTGACATTGCCCGACGCCCCGGCACCTGCCGCCAATTATGTGCCCTTTGTCCAAAGCGGGTCGCTGGTTTTCGTCTCGGGTCAGATCAGCTCCGGGCCGGACGGGCTGATCTGCGGCAAGCTGGGGGCTGATCTTTCGCTTGACGATGGCGTAGGGGCTGCGCGGGCCTGTGCGCTGGCGCTGATCGCACAGTTGCGCGCGGCTTGCGGCGGGGATCTGACGCGCCTGCGCCGTGTGGTCAAGCTGACAGGCTTTGTGAATTGCGCCCCGGATTTCACTGACCAGCCCAAGGTCGTGAATGGCGCATCGGACCTGATGGTTGCCGTATTTGGCGAAGCGGGCCGCCATGCCCGCGCGGCGGTCGGCGCGCCATCCCTGCCGCTAGGCGTTGCCGTAGAGATCGAGGGCGTGTTCGAGATCAGCTAAGGCGCATCACCGGGCCTGTCCCGGTGCCACTTGGCCGGGCGGGGCGGATCACGCCCCGTAGCGGGCCATGAAGGTCTGAACCGCGCCATCGACGATGCGCATCATCTCTTCTTCAGAGAATTGGGTCTGGACCCCGCAAATAATCCGGTCGCAGATCGTGCTTTGGCACAACTGGAAAAACTGATCGGCGGCCAGGTCAATGTCGTCGATCTGCACTTCCCCCCGCGCCAGTGCTCCCCGCAGATAGGCCCCCAGCCGCGCGCGGCCCAATTCAGGCCCGCTTTCATAGAAAGCGCGCCCGATTTCAGGGAAGCGCTGCGATTCGGCGACACAGATGCGATACATCGCGATCGCAAAATCCGAGGTCAGATATTCCAGAATGCGGCGCGCGGCATCGCGCAGGGCAATTTCGGGGGGCTGCGCCCCGGACAAGGCAACCGCAGAATCGGCAAGGCGCAGAATTTCAGTGCGGTAAACCTCGTTAAAAAGCAGGCGTTTTTCGGGGAAATAAGAATAAAGCGTCGCTTTCGACACGCCTGCAACGCGGGCTATTTCGTCCACGCTGGCGCGTTCATAGCCCATCGCTACAAAAACTGTCCGCGCGCCGTCCAGAACCTGCTCGAATTTGCGGCCCTGTCTGTTCACATTGGCTGGTGCGTTCATGGAAACTCCCTCTGGGGCCTACGATAGAGGCTTGCGCACGCAAGGAAAAGTCGCGCTCTATGGCGCGGCGCAGAATCGCATGTTAACACGTTCAGAACATGATCGAGATATTCCTGAAAACGCTTCCTTTCTTTGGCCTTATCGGTCTGGGCTTCGGCGCGGGCCGCACAGGGTTTTTCCCGCCAGAGGCCACGGCCTATCTGACCAAATTCGTGTTCTATTTCGCGCTTTCTGCCATGCTGTTCGGCTTTGCGGCCAATCTCAGCATGGCCGATCTGCTGAATCCGCGCGCGGCGGCGGCCTATCTCTGGGCATGTGGGGCGCTGTATGTGCTGGTGATGGCAATTGCCTTCCTGCGCCGCGCCCGCATGGAGGAAGCTCTGATCGAAGCGCATTGCTCGATCATCGGCAATACCGGGTTTCTGGGCGTGCCACTGCTGGTGGTGCTGCTGGGGCCAGACTCGGTGCCGATGGTGTTGCTGATCCTGACGATAGATCTGATCGTCTTCTCATCCTTGTTCACCATCATCATCACTTTGTCGCGCGATGGCCGGGTTGACAGCGACCTGCCGCGCAAACTGCTGGTTGCGGTGGCGAAAAACCCGATGGTGATGGCCATGGTTCTGGGCCTTGCATGGGCCGCGACAGATTTTGCCATGCCCGCAATCGCCAATGATTTCCTGACCCTGCTGGGGGCGGCGGCGACACCCTGCGCGCTGTTTGCCATAGGCGCGTCGCTGGCCGACAAGAAAGTCGAACGTCTTGCCGTTGTAAGCTGGTTGTCTTTCGGCAAGCTGGTGTTGCACCCGGCATTGACTGCCTTTGCCGCGCTTGCACTGTTCGGGGTGGACCCGCAATCGGCGGGTGTGCTGATTGCCGCGGCCGCCCTGCCGGTTGCGGGCAATGTCTTTATTCTGGCGCAACATTACAATGCCGGGCCTGCGCGGGTATCGGCCACGATCCTCGTTTCTACATTGGTCAGTATCGCAACTGTGCCGGTTGTGATTGCATGGGTCACCAGCTTCTGACAGGTTTGCGCAAAATACAGGGGAATGAATATGGAAACAGTTTCGGAGAATGCCTGTTTTGGTGGGGTTCAGGGCGTGTATCGCCATGCCTCGGCGGCAACAGGCTGTGATATGACCTTTGGCCTGTTCCTACCCGCCGAAGCGCGGCTGCATCCGGTGCCGTTGCTATGGTACCTGTCCGGCCTGACCTGCACGCATGAAAACGCCATGACCAAGGCGCATATGCAGGAACATGCCGCAAGGCACGGGCTGGCAGTGGTCTTCCCCGACACCTCGCCGCGCGGCGAAGGCGTGGCTGATGATGCGGCCTATGATCTGGGACAGGGCGCAGGGTTTTACGTAAATGCGACACAAGCACCGTGGGCCGCGCATTACCGGATGTGGGACTACATTTCCGAGGAATTGCCGCGCGTGCTGATGGCCAATTTCGCACTGGAAGAAGACCGTCAGGCCATAACCGGCCATTCCATGGGCGGGCATGGCGCCCTGACACTGGCCATGCGTCTGCCTGACAGGTTTGCATCGGTTTCCGCCTTTGCCCCGATTGCCAACCCCACCGCCAGCGACTGGGGCCGCAAGCAATTCACGGCCTATCTGGGCACGGATGAAAGCCAGTGGGCCGCGCATGATTCAACCCTGCTGATGCGCGAATCCGGCCTGCGCAGCGAATTACTGATAGATCAGGGCAGCAAGGACCAGTTTCTGGACCTGCTGCGCCCCGAAGCACTGGCCGAAGCAATGGCGGCGCGCCGTCAGCCGGGCGTGTTCCGCATGCAGGCGGGCTATGATCACAGCTATTTCTTCATCGCCAGTTTCATGGCCGATCATGTCGATTTTCATGCGCGGGCGCTATCCGCATGACCCTGCCCATCATCACCGCTGATATAGATGCGCATCTGGACTGGCACGGGTTGCTTGGCGCTTTTGAGCGCGCCCATGCCCTGCCCCCGGCGGAACTGGATGATACCTTCCTCTATCGTGGCGATGACACGCTGTTGTCGCGTGCGGCGTGGATTGATGGGATGGGCGCACTGGTCAAGACGGCAACCATCTTTCCGGGCAATACCGACAAGGGGCTTGCGGCTGTGAATGGGGGTGTGTCGCTTTACTCCGACGCGGATGGCACGCTTGAGGCTTTGCTGGACTTCCACCTTGTCACCAAGTGGAAAACCGCAGGTGACAGCCTGTTTGCCGCCAACTTGCTGGCGCGCCCGGACAGCCACAAGATAACCCTTGTTGGTGCAGGCACGGTCGCGCGCAGCATGGTGGATGCCTATCGCGCCCTGTTTCCTGATGCGCAATTCACCGTCTGGAGCCGCCGGTTTGAGAGTGCCGCCCAATTCGCCCAAAAGCTGGACGGTGTGCAGCCTGAGGCCGATTTGCAGCGCGCGGTCGAAGGGGCGGATATTATCTGCACAGCCACCATGAGCCGCGCACCGCTGATACAGGGCGAGTGGTTGCAACCGGGCCAGCATCTGGACCTGATCGGCGCCTTCCGCCCCGATATGCGCGAGGTGGATGACACAGCCCTGCAACGCGCGGCGCTGTTCGTAGACAACCGCCGGACTGTGCTGGACCATATCGGAGAGATGAAAGACCCGCTGTCGCGCGGGGTTATCAGCCACGATGACATCTGCGCCGATTTTTATGACATTGCAGCCGGTCGCTTTGTCCGCCCCAGCCCGGATGCGATCACAATCTGCAAGAATGGCGGCGGCGCGCATCTGGACCTGATGACAGCGCGGTATATTTTTGGCGCGTGGCAGAAGATGCAGGGGCAATAGCGCCCGACTGGCAGGCTTGCGGAGCTTTGCGGACATAACCAAGCGCGAGACAAAGCCGCAGTGCGGCGATGCGAGATTGAATCTGTAGCACTTTATGGCCGCCAAATCCGCGAAAGTTCAGATCTGTGCGCTGGTGGCAGCCAAATCGCCGTGCCGTGGGGGCGGCCCGACGCTGCGCGGCTTGTCGCAACCGCTCGCTTCGTGCAACAGCTCAAAGCGGTCCGCTTTGAAACAGCTGCACCTTCAGCCCGCCATGCGGCAGCAGCGGACCGGGGGTCAGGTTCAGCCCGGTCACATGCGCAAGCTTGCGATCCGATGTCACCAGCCCGACGCGCCACCCTTTCATCTGTGCCTTCAACACTTCGCCAAGGCTTGCATACAGGCCATACAGTAATTTCGGGCTGCTGATCCGCGCGCCATATGGGGGGTTGACCATCACCAGACCCGGTGGCGTATCCGGGCGCTGCAATGCGCCAAGCGGTTGACAGACAAACCGCGTGCAGTCAGCCACGCCTGCGCGTTCGGCATTCTGCTGGCTGTTGCGAATGGCCCCCTGATCCCGATCAAAACCGAAAAACTGCGGCGGGGGCTGGGTGGCACGGATCGCGCGCATCTTTTCCCATGCGCGCGCATCGAAATTGGCGAAGTGTTCAAAGGCGAAACTGCGCGTGCGCCCCGGTGCCAGCCCGGATGCAATCTCTGCGGCTTCGATCACGAATGTCCCCGACCCGCACATCGGGTCTAGCACGGGCTGGCTGCAATCATAGCCCATCTGGCGCAGGAACAGGGCGGCCATTGTTTCCCGCAACGGGGCCTTGCCCGTCGCCAGCTTATGGCCACGCTTGTGCAGCCCCTCCCCCGATGTGTCGAGCGACAGGGTGACCAGATCATCCTCGATCCGCACCATCAGCCGCAATGCGGCGCCCGCATCAATCGGCGCACCCAGCGTTTCGGCTATCGCACGTTCCACACGCTGCGCGGCAGCCCCCTTGTGGTAGATTTTCGACTGCAGGCAGATGGCGTCCACCTTGACCGGAACATCCGCACGCAAGAAATCCCCCCAAGGAAATTTCCGCGCGCGCTTGTCCAGTTGCGCCAGATGCATCGCGCGAAACTCACCCATACGCACCAGCACGCGGCTGGCCCCGCGCAACCAAAGATTGGCGCGCCAGATCATGTGCATATCACCCGAAGTTTCGACACCCCCGGCAACTGCCACGGGATCGGGCAAGCCAACGGCGCGGGCTTCGTCAGCCAAAACGGCCTCCAACCCCGGAAGGCAGGCCAGAAATATCTTATACTGCTGCTGTGTCATTCCAGCGCGGATATTGGCAAACGCCGCTCAACACCAGCACAAAAGCGCGCTTGGCGTGGCAAGTGCGGGGCGCGTGCAACGCGACACGCACGGGGGTGGGTGGGTGGGCCGCGCCAAGCGCGCTTTTGCCCCGCCCTACCCGGCCAGCGCATCCATGCGTTTGGCAAGACGCACATCAAGTTCCGACAAACCACCCACATCATGCGTGCTTAATGTCACAGAGACGGTCTTGTAGACATTGAACCATTCCGGGTGGTGCCCCATCTTCTCAGCTACCAGCGCCACGCGGGTCATCCAGCCGAACGCCTCGACAAAATTTTCAAAAACGAATTCCTTGGTAATGGCATCGCGCCCCTCGACCATGCTCCAGCCCGCATCCTTCAGCGGGTCCAGCATAGTGCGATCTGTCAGTTTCTCAGCCATGTTTACCTCCGTCCGTTTTGCGAAATGGTGCGTAATCTGCCAGGGCGCGCATTTCATATTCGATTGCGCGCCCCTCTTCCGACAGATACCCCGCCACAGCCCTGTGAAACCCCGACTCGGGGAAGTAATGCAGCGAATGCACCCTTGAAGGCATGTAACCCCGCGCAAGCTTGTGGGTTCCTTGTGCACCCGCCTCAACCCGGCCCAGCCCGCGCGCAATCGCGAAATCCATTGCCTGATAGTAACACAGTTCGAAATGCAGGCAGGGATGATCCTCAATGCAGCCCCAATAGCGCCCGAACAGCACATCCTGCCCGATGAAATTCAGAGCGCCTGCGACAGGTTCGCCGTCCCGCTCGGCCAGTACCAGAAGCACATCATCGCGCATCTGGTCCTGCACCAGATCAAAAAAGGCCCGCGTCAGATAGGGTGTGCCCCATTTGCGCGCGCCTGTGTCCTGATAGAACTGCCAGAACGCATCCCAATGCGCCGGTTCCAGCGCATCGCCCGTCAGGGCGCGGATGGTGCCGCCAAACCCCTGCGCTGTGGCGCGTTCCTTGCGGATGGTCTTGCGCTTGCGCGACGAGAGTTCCGCCAGAAAGCCCTCAAAATTCTGAAATCCCGGATTTTCCCAATGAAACTGCTCTGTCACCCGGTGCAGAAAGCCCTGCTCTGTGCCAAGTTCCGCCTCTGCTTCCGTACAGAAGGTCACATGCGCCGAAGACAAGCGGTTATCCCGCGCAATCTGCGCCATGCCCTTCAAGATTGCCGCTGTGCCTTGCGGCTCGAAGCCCGGTTTGCATAAAAACCGCCGGCCTGTGGCCGGGGTGAACGGCACTGCGATCTGCAATTTCGGGTAATACTGCCCCCCTGCCCGTGCATAGCCCTGCGCAAAGGCATGGTCGAAAATATATTCCCCCTGTGAATGCGACTTCACATAAAGCGGGGCAGCAGCGATCAGATCACTGCCCTGATGCACCAGAATATGCCGCGGCTCCCACCCTGTGCCCGCGCCCACTGATCCCGACTGCTCCAGCGCGTGTAGGAACCGATGCGTGGTAAACGGGTCAAGCGGGGGCTGCGCGCCCTCGGGGTTGGCGCAGGCATCCCAGAGAGCGGGATCAATCTGACCCAGATCGCTGTTCAGCGTGACCGAGAGCGCGCAGTCATCCATTACATCGCCGCCAATAGCGCCTCACCAGCCGAAACTTCGCACACGCCCGGGCCTTCCTCGACATGCAGCAGGCTGACAGTGCCATCCTCGACCACCATCGCGTAGCGTTTGGACCGGCCGATCAACCCGGCAGGCGGTGCGTCGAAACTCATGCCGATCGCCTTGGTAAACCCGCCCGTCCCATCGGCCAGCAAGGTCAGACCTGCGGCGTTCGCACCCGTCGCCTCGCCCCATGCTTTCATCACAAAAGGGTCATTGACGGACAGACAGACGATTTCATCCACACCCTTGGCAGAGAATTCCTCTTTGGTGCGAATGAAGCTGGGGACATGCGCCGAATGGCAGGTGGGCGTGAATGCGCCCGGAACAGCAAAAAGCACGATCTTGCGGCCCTTGGTCAGGCTGGAGAGGTCAACTTGCTCTGGCCCGTTTTCGCCCATACGGCTGAAGCTGGCCTCTGGCAATTTGTCCCCTGGTGCGAGTGTCATGGATTGGCTCCTGTGTTGGTTGAGGTTATTTGTCCTCGGAACATAGCGTAACGTGCCACAGCGGCCAGAGGGGCAGAAGCAGAATGAACAGAATTGTGGTTATTGGTGCCGGTCAGGCCGGGGCGTCGCTGGTCGCCAAATTGCGGGCGCTGGGCTTTTCCGGGCAGATCACCCTGATCGGGGAAGAGTCCGTTCCACCCTATCAGCGCCCGCCCCTGTCAAAAGCCTATCTTTTGGGCGAGATGACGCAAGAGCGGCTGTTTCTGCGCCCTGAAAGTTTTTATGTAGACCAGAGAATTGATCTACATCTTGGCGCTGCCGTTGACCATATCGACCGCGGCGAACAGCTTGTGCGCCTTGGCGACAAGGTTCTGCCCTATGACGCTTTGGCCCTGACCACAGGTTCAACCCCGCGCAGACTGCCCGCCATGATCGGCGGCGCGCTTGGCGGGGTGCATGTCGTGCGCACCCTTGCAGATGTTGACGCAATGGCCCCGGATTTCACCGCCGGTCGCCGTGTGGTCATTGTGGGGGGCGGCTATATCGGGCTGGAAGCAGCCGCCGTGGCCGCCAAAAAGGGGCTACAGGTCACTGTTTTGGAAATGGCCCCGCGCATCTTGCAGCGTGTCGCCGCGCCAGAGACATCGGCCGCGATTCAGGCACTGCACGAAGGCCACGGCGTGCGTTTCATGCTTGCGACCGGATTGGAACGGATCGAGGGCGACAGCCATGTGACTGGCGTCGCCTTAAGCGATGGCACGCGGCTTGATGCAGATTTCGTGATTGCGGGCATCGGCGTCACCCCCGCAACAGACCTGGCCGAGGCGGCCGGGTTGATGGTCGAGAACGGCATCAAGGTCGATGCGCAGGGCCGCACATCGGACCCGCATATCTGGGCCGCGGGCGATTGCGCGGCCTTCCCCTATCGCGGCACATCCTTAAGGCTGGAAAGCGTGCAGAATGCCATTGATCAGGCCGAGCTTGTGGCGGGAAACATGCTTGGCGCGGGTAAGGAGTATGACCCGGTGCCGTGGTTCTGGTCGGATCAGTATGACATGAAATTGCAGATCGCGGGGCTGAATACCGGCTATGACCGCGTTGTCGTCCGCCAAAGCGATGCGCCAAGCCACTGGTATTTCGCGGGCGACAAGTTTCTGGCCGTCGATGCGATGGGCGACGCGCGCGCATTCATGGTGGGCAAGCGGCTGCTGGAAATGGGGCGCAGCCCCGACCCGGCCGCCCTTGCGGACCCGCAGAGAGACCTCAAGGCGCTTTTGCGCGCATGAGGATCATTGGTGGCAAATATCGCGGATTGAAACTGGCCGATATTGGCGAAGGCGATGCACAGGCGCATCTGCGCCCGACCTCGGACCGGGTCCGCGAGGCGATCTTCAATCTGCTGATCAACGGCAGCCATGCGCTGCCACTCGACGGCGCGCGCGTGCTGGACCTTTTCGCAGGGACGGGCGCGCTGGGTCTGGAAGCGCTTTCGCGCGGGGCTGCACATTGCACCTTTGTCGATGACGGCGCGGCTGCGCGCGCGGCGCTGCGCGCCAATATCGAGAAAATGCGCGCGATGGGCTGCACCAAAGTGTTCCGCCGCGACGCAACCCGTCTTGGCGAAAATCGCGGCCCCGGCTTTTCGTTAGTCTTTCTCGACCCGCCCTATGGCAAAAGCCTCGGCGAGGCGGCGCTTGGCGCGGCCCTGTCGGACGGCTGGATCGCACCGGATGCCCGGATCATCTGGGAAGAAGCCAGCCCACAACTGCCCCCGGCAGGGTTTGAACTACTGGACCAGCGCCGCTATGGCGAAACCCATGTCACTTTTTTGCGCCGCAAGGAGGCCCCATGACACCCGCGCTTGTAATCTTCGACTGCGATGGTGTGATCGTGGACAGTGAACCCCTGACCCTGAACCTGCTGCGCGACGATCTGGAACAGCGTGGCTTGCCGCTTGAGGTGGCTCAAGTCACCTCCTTGTTTGTCGGCGGCACCATCGCAGGCGTTGCAACGCGCGCGGCCGAACTGGGCGCAACCATTCCCGAAGGCTGGGTGGCAGATATGTATGCCCGCATCTATGCGCTTCTGGAACGCGGGGTCGAGGTGATTCCGGGCGTGCTGCAGGTGATGGACATGCTTGACCGGGCGGCGATTCCCTATTGCGTTGCGTCCAACGGGCGCATGGCCAAGATGGAAATCACCCTTGGCCAGCACCCAGCCCTATGGGCGCGGATGCAAGGGCGCATGTTTTCCGCCGAACATGTGGCGGCCCCGAAACCCGCGCCTGACCTGTTTTTGCACGCGGCACGAACGCTGGGAACCGCGCCCGCCCATTGCGTGGTGATCGAGGACAGCGCCACAGGTGCCCGCGCTGCACGCAACGCCGCCATGCGCTGCTACGGCTTTGCCCCGCATGACACTGGCGCAGGGCTCGGCGCCGAGGGGGCGCAGGTCTTCCATGACATGGCCCATCTGCCCGAATTGCTTCGCCTGTAGCATTTTCTTGCTGAAAATACTCAGTCTTCGTCAGCGAAGGGCGACAGGTGGCAATGGCGCCGGCGGCGAGGGGAGTGCCTTGCCCCCCTTCACCCAAGCGCCTTACTTGGCCAGTGCGCGCGCGCCCGCCACGGTCAGCCCCGGCGACAGCGCATCCGGGTCCAGAACCAGCTCAATCACCGCTGGCAGCCCCGCATCTGTCGCGCGCTTGTAGGCGGCGGCGAAATCTTCTGTCCGCTCGACCCGTTCACCATGTCCGCCATATGCACGGGCAAGCGCCGCGTAATCTGGGTTGAACATCTGCGTGCCACTGATACGGCCCGGATAGGTCTTTTCCTGATGCATGCGGATGGTGCCATATTGGCCGTTATTGCACACGATCACCACGATATTGGCCCCGTATTGGCGCGCGGTTGACATCTCGTTCAGTGTCATCTGGAAACAGCCATCGCCTGCGAAACAGATTACAGGGCGGTCGGGGTGTTCCAGCTTGGCCGAAATCGCTGCTGGAAAGCCATAGCCCATCGACCCGGATGTGGGCGCCAGATGGCCCGGAAAGGCGCGCGCGCGCAGGTAGCGGTGCAGAAATGCCGCGTAATTGCCTGCACCATTGGTCACGATGGCATTGTCCGGCAGCATGTCGGAAAGCTGGTGAATTACCTGTTCCAGCTTCACCGCGCCGGGGGTTTCCAATGGTGTCACCCATGCCAGATAATCGTCATGCGCCGCGCGGGTCCATTCGGCCCAGTCCGGGTGATCCGGTGCCTTGCGCTGGCTCAGCTTCGCAATCACATCCACCGCTGGCGCAGCCAGCGCCAGATCGGGCCGGAACACGCGGCCCAATTCATCGGGGTCCGGGTGAATATGGATGATT
Organism: Roseinatronobacter bogoriensis DSM 18756; assembly: GCF_004366635.1. Lineage (GTDB taxonomy): Bacteria > Pseudomonadota > Alphaproteobacteria > Rhodobacterales > Rhodobacteraceae > Roseinatronobacter > Roseinatronobacter bogoriensis. Next base: position 44,224 of record NZ_SORN01000006.1, read on the forward strand.
GTCTTGCCGGGATTAGCCGGATCAAGCAACTCATACCCCCCTGTTGCGATATCCCCCAGACGAGAGCCCAGAACCAGCAGGCAATCCGCGTCGCGCACCCGCTGCGCAAGTTTCGGGTTCATGCCCACGGCCAGATCGCCCGCGTAATTCGGGTGGCGGTTGTCGATCCGGTCCATCCGGCGGAAAGTGACGCAGACAGGCAGGCCAAAATTCTCGGCAAATTGCCCAAGCGCCTGCGCCGTATCCGCCGACCAGACCGACCCGCCCGCAATCACCAAGGGCCGCTTGGCCTTGCACAGCATGTCCTGCACCGCGTCCAGTTGTTCGGAACAGACCGACGGCGGCGTGGGTGCAACTGCGGGCATATCCGGCACATCCGCTTGCGCAGACAGGATATTTTCGGGCAGCGCCAGCACCACAGGGCCGGGGCGACCGGAACTGGCCTGATGAAAGGCGCGGCTGATATATTCGGGCAGGCGCTCGGTATGGTCCACTTCGGCGGCCCATTTGGCAATAGGTTTGAAGAATTCGCGGTAATTCACTTCCTGAAACGCCTCGCGGTCGCGGTGGCGGTTGTCAATCTGGCCCACGAACATGATCAATGGCGTCGAATCCTGCCGCGCTACATGTATCCCACTGGACGCGTTGCTGGCCCCCGGCCCGCGCGTGACAAAGACCACACCGGGTTTTCCCGTCAGTTTGGCATGGGCTTCGGCCATCATGCAGGCCCCGCCCTCGTGGCGGCAAACGATATTGGTGATGCCCGACTCATACAGCCCATCCAGCGCTGCCAGAAAACTTTCGCCAGGCACCGAAAAGACCCGCGTGACGCCCTGCGCCTTCAACTGATCCACAAGAATCTGCCCGCCATGCCGTTGTACCATCGAACCCTCTTTTTTCACTTTTTCAACATCAGATTGAGAGATTTATCGCCACTGTGCAACCCGTCAGGATTGTCTTTCGTTCCCCTGATAATAGCTTGAACCCTGAACAGTAGCAGGAGAGATTATGTCTGATTTGAAATTGGTGGGCTTGTGCGGATCCCTTCGCAAAGAGTCCTGGAACCGAAAATTGATGCATGCCGCCAAAGATGCCTTTGGCCCGGCCGAATTTACCGAAGGCAACTTGCGCCTGCCCCTGTTTGACGAAGATCTGGAAGCGCAGGGCATGCCAGCAGAGGTTACGCAACTTAAGGAATTGATCGCCAATGCTGATGCCGTTGTGATTGCCTGCCCGGAATATAACAAGGCCCCGCCGGGGGTGCTGAAGAACGCGCTGGACTGGCTTAGCCGGGGCGGTGCACCGTGGAAGGACAAACCCGTCGCCATCGTCTCGGCCGCTGCGGGGCGTGCAGGTGGCGAGCGCACGCAATTCGCCCTGCGCCTGATGATGGTCGCATTCCGGCCCAATCTGTTGCAAGGGCCAGAAATGCTGCTTTCAAACCCGTCCAAAGCATTTGACGATCAAGGCAATCTGACAGACGAGGTCGCGGCCAAGTTGCTCAAGGAATTAATGCAGGATTTGCGCAGCGTCGCAGGATCGCGTTCAGACTGACACCAAGGCCCGCAAAAAAACGGCCATCGTCGCCAGATCACCAGACAGTTAGCGCGAAAACCTTGATTGGTGATGCAGCTTTTGGCACGCTTGTTCTCTCTGAATTAGGGAGGGCAACCAATGAGCGTGACCAAAGAAGCAAATATTGCCCCTGTCGATATCGCGCGCGACCTGTCTGAAAGCGATCTGCGCGCGGCACTGGCTTCGGGCTGGAGTGATTTCAAGGCCTACCCCGCCTTCGGGCTGTTTTTCGCGGCCTTCTATGTGCTGGGCGGGATTGCGCTGTATTTCGGGCTGTTTGCACGCGGAGAGGCGGCGTGGTTCATCCCCATAGCGGCGGGGTTTCCACTATTCGCGCCCTTTGCGGCGGTTGGCCTGTATGAAGTCAGCCGCCGCCGCGAGGCTGGCGAACCGATGGATTGGGGCGCAATCTTGGGCGCGATGCGCGGGCGCGGGGATGAACAATTGCTGGTGATGGGTGTGGTCGTCCTGATCGTCTTTGGCTTCTGGATCATTCTGGCGCGCGGGATTTTCGCAATCTTTCTGGCGCAATCTGGCATTGGCACCGAATCGCTTGCCTTGCTGGCAACCGCGCCGGGTATCATGATGCTGCTGGTCGGATCACTGGCCGGGGCGCTGGTCGCGGTGGCGCTGTTCGCGATTACCGTGGTCAGCCTGCCCATGTTGCTGGAACGCGATGTCGATTTCATGACCGCCATGATTGTCAGCCTCGAAACAGTGCGCGCGAACCCGCAGGTCATGCTGAAATGGGCTGCCATAATTGCAGCAAGCCTGTTTGTCGCAATGCTGCCGCTGTTTCTGGGCCTGTTCGTGGCGTTGCCGGTACTGGGCCATGCGACATGGCATATCTACCGCCGCGCGGTCGCCAGCCCCGCGGTCTGACACACAACCGCACCCGGCGCGCGTGGGGGGTTGGAACCTGCCACGCGCCCTCCTATACCGATAGCAGATGCGTTTTCGGAGAAGGCAAATGTCCAACCCTACTGCTGCAATGCTTGTTATCGGTGATGAAATCCTCTCAGGCCGGACCCGCGACGCGAATATGCATTTTCTGGCCGGACAACTGGCGCTGCGCGGGATAGACCTGTGCGAAGTGCGCATTGTCACTGACCAGCATGACAAGATCGTGGCCGCCCTGAATGCGCTGCGCGCAGAGTATGACAATGTCTTCACCTCTGGCGGGATCGGCCCCACACATGACGACATCACCGCCGATGCGGTTGCGGCCGCCTTCGGGGTCGGGCTGGATATCCGCGACGACGCGCGCGCCATTCTGGCCGAACATTACACCCGTACGGGGCTGGAGTTGAACGCCGCGCGCCTACGCATGGCGCGCATTCCAGACGGCGCAACGCTGATCGACAATCCGGTGTCCAGCGCACCGGGCTTCTCGATCGGGAATGTGCATGTCATGGCAGGGGTGCCAGCCGTGTTTCAGGCGATGGTTGCGGCCCTTCTGCCCGGACTTGCTGCAGGGGCTGCACTCTACAGCCAGAACCTGACCATCCCGCGCGGCGAGGGCGAAATTGCCGCTGACCTGAAAACGCTGGCAGAGGCATTCCCGGATCTTTCCATCGGGTGCTACCCGTTCCAGCGCGATGGCGCATTCGGGGCCAATGTCGTGGTGCGCGGTGCGGACAAAGCGAAAGTGGACGCCGCCCTTGTCAAACTGGCAGCGCTGTTCCCAGAGGCCGTTGCGTGAGTTTGCCAGAGGCGGGCAAACTTGTCGCCGCACTGGATGCGACCTGGCCGGCACTGACAACCCACAGGCAGGATGGCTGGGTGCTGCGTGACGGGGCGGGCGGGGGCAAGCGCGTCTCGGCCGCCAGCCCCATGCGCGAAGATGCCCCTGTCGAGGTTGCAGAAGACTGGATGCGCGCACGCGGACAGACCCCGTTGTTCAGGCTGGGGGCCGCTGATAGCGCCCTTGACGCGGTTCTGACCGGGCGCGGCTACCGGTTGCTGGACCCGACACGCATCTATGCCGGAGATGCTGAAACGCTGGCGCGCAAGCCCGGTCATGTCCAACTGTTTAATATCTGGCCCCCTTTGGCAATCATGCGCGATATCTGGGCAGAGGGCGGCATCGGCGCGCAGCGCCTTGCCGTGATGGGCCGTGCCGGCGCGCCCAAGACCGGATTTGTCGCCCGCATTGAAGACCGCGCTGCGGGGGTTGCGTTCTGTGCATTGCATGAGGGTATTGCCATGCTGCACGCGATTGAGGTGTTGCCCCATATGCGGCGCAAGGGGGTAGGCGCGCTGATCGTGCAGGGGGCGGCATGGTGGGCACAGACGCAGGGCGCACATACGCTGGCCCTGGCCGTGACAGACGCGAATACAGGCGCCTGTGCGCTGTATGAACGCCTCGGGATGCAGGTCTGCACCCGCTATCATTACCGCGCCGGGGACGAGAGGGAGGGATTGCAATGACACAACAGCAAGTCACACGGCTGGATCTGCCAGCCACGGACGAGATACCGGACCGCACACAGCGCTATCTGGAGATTTGCGAAGAAAAGCTGGGCATGGTGCCGAATGTTCTGCGCGCCTATCTGTTCGATATGACCAAATTCGATGCTTTCGTGGCGATGTATAATGACCTGATGCTGGGCGAGAGCGGATTGAGCAAGCTGGAACGCGAGATGATCGCGGTCGTTGTCTCGTCAATCAATCGGTGCTGGTATTGTCAGGTGGCGCATGGCGCGGCAGTGCGAGAGCTTTCGGGCGACCCGGCTTTGGGCGAGGCGATGGTCATGAATTACCGCGCCGCGCCGCTGGACATGCGCACGCGCGCCATGCTGGATTTCGCGGCCCTTGTGACCGAGGCCAGCGCCAAGATCGGCGAAGCAGAGCGCGACACATTGCGCGCGCAGGGTCTCACCGACCGGGATATTTTCGACATTATCGCAGTGGTCGGTTTTTTCTCGATGACAAACCGGATCGCTTCGGCCACGGGGATGGAGCCGAACCCGGAATATCACGCGCAAGCCCGCTGAGATCTTGCGCAGATGGACAAGGGGGACGGGGGGCGGCTGCCCCCCGGCATCTGTGGTCTGCGACCACAGCTGAGCCCCCCGCCCCAAAGGGGGGCAAGCCCCCCCTTGGGAAACCCCCTTGAGTATTTCTGGCAAGAAAATGTGGGCGGTCAGGTCTATGCGGGCTTATCAAACAGGCCGCTTAAGGCGCGGCTCATGACCTGACTGGTTCGCGGGCGGGGCAATGCCTGAAATGGCAAGGGGCGGCAGATGTCCATTGCCGCGATCCCCAGCCGTGCGGTCAGCGCGCCATTGACCACCCCCTCGCCAAACCGGCGCGAGAATTTGGAGATGATGCTGCCCGAAGCGACAGAGCCGATCATGTCTTCGCCGACCGCGACTGCGCCGGTCGCGAGAAGATGGGCAATCACACCGCGCAACAGGCGCAAGCTGCCCAGTGTGCCTGCGCGCCCGCCGTAGATTTCGGCAATCCGGCGGATCATGCGCAGATTGGTGACAAGCGCCGCAAGCACATCGACCAGCGCAAGGGGAATCAGGGCTGTCAGAAGCGCAACCTGACGCGCGGCACTTTCGACCTCGCGCCGGGCGCGGGCATCGAGTTCTGCCAGCAAGGTGCTTTCAGCAAGCGCGAGCAGCCCTTCGGAGTCGAGTTGGTCGGGGGCCATTTCTGTCAGCCGTGCACGCGCCCAGCGCATGTCGCTGCGCGCAGTGTAAAGCCTGTCCAGTGCCGTGATGACGGCCAATGCGCTGGCGCGGGTTGCAGTTTCGCGGGCCTCTTGTGCCTGTCGGCGCAGCGTGTCAATCCGGCGCAAACGACGAAACCCGGCCCATTCGCGCAAGGCCATCACCAACCCTGCAACTGCAACACCCGCCAGCAGAACAAGCGCCAAGATGCCAAGGACGGTATTGCGCGCGACGAGCGAGGTCACGAAATCCCACGCGTTCACGCTGACGACAAGCACGATGAACCCGATGACCGCACTTAGCCCCAGCCGCGCCCAGAGGGACAAGCGCGCGCGACCTGCGCGCAGCGCCATCTGCATGGCGCGCCCCTCGGGCGGGGGCAGGTCATCATCGGGGGGGGGCGGGGCGGTGCCCGGGTCGAATTCCGCCCCCTCCGGCAGGTCGATCAGCAGCGGTTTTGGCGTTTTCATCGCAACACATCCCCCAGCAGGAATTCGGCTGCCGCATCCAGTCGGATATGGGGCAGCCCATCACCGGGCGCACGCGTCAGCGGGGCTGGGGCAAACCGCATGATCTGATAATCGACATCAAGCCAATGCGCCGCCCCTGCGCGCGCGGGCCCGACAAGCTGCATGGGATCATCCGGCAACTCGCCCGCATAAAATGCAGCCTGTCGCCCTGTATCCAGCAAGCGTCCGCGCACACAATCCAATGACTGCCCGTCGCGGTCATGGGTTTCCTCGATTGTGGCGCGCAGCGCGGCAAGCGCCAGCGCCTGTGTCCTTGCCCCTGCAAAATCAGCCCGGTCACGCGACTGGCGCAACAGCGCGGCCATGATCGCGGTCAGTCTTGCGTGCTGGCTATGATGCAAATGGTCTGCCTTGGTCGCGGCGAACAGGATACGCTCGACCCGCCGTCCGCCCAGCAACCGCGCAAGCCATGCATTGCGCCCCGGTCGGAAGGCGGACAGCAATTCGGTCAATGTCTGGCCAAGGCGGTCCACGGCCTCTGGCCCGGCATGAATTGCGCCCAACACATCTGCCAGCACCACCTGCCGGTCAATCCGGGCGAAGTGGTCGCGAAAGAACGGCCGGATGACCTGTGCCTTGTATGCGTCAAAGCGACGCGCCATTTCGCGCACAAGCGCGCCGCGCCCGCCTGCCCCCGCCAACGGCACAAAGGTCAGCACCGGAGAGCCTGCCAGTTCACCGGGCAAGAGAAACCGCCCCGGAGTAATGTCGGGCAGCCCCAAGGCGCGGGCCTGTTGCAGATAGCGGGTGAAGGCCTCTGTCAGTCTTTGGGCTGTCGCCTCGTCATGCGGGGCCGTGGCATCAGTCGCCCGAAGCTGCGCCAGAACATCGGCGGCGAAGTCGCGCTTTTCCATGCGTGCCAGCACCTCGGCACTCCATTGCGCATAGGATTTGTCCAGCAAGACGAGATCCAGCAGCCATTCGCCGGGATAGTCGATAATATCTATATGACGCACGCGCGCCGAGCGCATACCTGCCAGCATGCCGCCGGGCCGGATGCGAAACGACAGGCGCAATTGCGAGATATGGCGCGTGCTGTCAGGCCAATGCGGGTCAGGGCCGGTCAGCGCGGCCAGATGGCGCTCGTATTCAAAGCGGGGCAGTGTGTCATCGGGTTGGGGTTGCAGAAACGCCGCCTCAATATGGCCGCCCGCAACAGCGCCCATCCGGCCCATGCGCCCGCGGTCCAGCAAATTGGCCACCAGCGAGGTGATGAACACTGTCTTGCCGGCCTGACTGAGGCCCGTGACACCAAGCCGCAGCGTAGGTTCAAAAAATGTTTCGGAAATCGTATCGGTCACGCCTGTGGTCACGCGGTCCACACCGCGCAATGCCCCATCTGCCAGACGTCCGATCACCATGCTCTGCCCCCTTGTCGTAATGTCAGATAAGGGGGCAGGCCGGTGTATGCCAGTATCAGAGCCAGGAAAAGAAACCGGCAGGCGCGCGAGCGCGCAACCTTGCCGCCAGGTCGCGCCCCAGATCAGCGCCATCGGCAATCGACGCGCGGCCTTCCTCGAACAGCCGCTCGGACCCGTCGGGGCGCAAGATTTCGCCACGCAGCCAGATTTCGTCCCCCTCGATCAGCGCCAGCCCGGCAATCGGCGTTTCGCAAGACCCGTCCAGCGCTGCAAGAAAGGCCCTTTCTGCGGCCAGACGCTGCGTTGTTTCCAGATCGTTGAGCGGGGCCAGCATTTCGGCCATGCGCGCGTCATCGGCGCGGCGTTCAATCCCGATCGCGCCTTGGGCGATGGCAGGCAGCATGTCTTCGGGCGCGATGGCGGATTGCGCCACCTCGACCATATTCAGCCGGTGCAGCCCGGCCATAGCCAGAAAGGTGCAATCGGCCACGCCATCATCCAGCTTTTTCAGCCGTGTCTGCACATTGCCACGAAATTCAACCACTTTCAGGTCAGGGCGACGGTTCAGCAGTTGCGCGCGGCGGCGCAGGCTGGAAGTGCCAACAACCTGACCGGGCGCCAGATCAGCCAGAGTTTTCACATGGCGCGAGACAAAGGCATCGCGCGTGTCTTCGCGCGGCAGGTAGCAGTCCAGCAGCAAACCCTGCGGCTGTTCTGTCGGCATGTCCTTCATCGAATGCACGGCAATGTCGATGCGGCCCTCGATCATCGCCTCTTCGATTTCCTTGGTGAACAGGCCCTTGTTGCCGATTTCCTTCAAGGGGCGGTCCGCATCGATCAGGGTGCGGTCATCGCCAGTGGTCTTGATGACCACAATCTCGAAAGCGGCCTCTGGCAGGGCATGGGCCGCCATCAGGCGGGCGCGTGTCTCATGGGCCTGCGCCAAGGCCAGCGGAGAGCCGCGTGTGCCAATCTTCAGGGGCTGGTCGGGGGTCGGGTAGCTGTGTGTCATACGCCCTGATTAGCCACGATGCGCGGCCCTGACAAGCGCAGAGTGTATCGCAGACTTGACATTGCGCGCCGGTCTTGGGACGAGGACAGGACCAAGGAGAAACCCACATGACTGCGACTGCCCCCACCAAGACTATTTTGCGCGCCCTTGCAGGCGAAACGCTGCCCACACCGCCGATCTGGATGATGCGTCAGGCCGGGCGATACCTGCCCGAATACAAGGCCACGCGCGCGCAGGCAGGCGATTTCCTGTCGCTATGCTATAATCCCGAACTGGCCGCCGAAGTGACCTTGCAGCCGATCCGGCGCTACGGGTTTGATGCCGCGATTCTGTTTGCCGATATCCTGCTTGTGCCACAGGCACTGGGGGCGGATCTGTGGTTTGTGACCGGCGAAGGGCCGCGCCTGTCTACATTGAATGACATGGTCGGGGTTGAGGCGCTGAAACCTGTAGACGCGATTCACGACACCCTGTCGCCGGTTTATGAAACGGTCAAGATTCTGTCGCGCGAATTGCCCGCCGAGACGACATTGATCGGCTTTGCCGGCGCGCCCTGGACAGTGGCCACCTATATGATCGCCGGGCGCGGCACACCGGATCAGGCCCCCGCCCATGCCATGCGCGAAGGCGCGCCAGAGGCTTTTGATGCGCTGATTGACCGGATCACGGCGGCCACCATCGAATATCTGTCCATGCAGATTGACGCCGGGGCCGAAGTGGTCAAGATTTTTGACAGCTGGGCCGGGTCACTGAAGGGCGACGCGTTCCTGCGCTATTCGCTGGAACCCGCGCGCAAGATCACCGCCGCGTTGAAAGCCCGCCACCCCGGCATTCCCGTCATCGCCTTCCCACGCGAGGCGGGTGATGGCTATATCGGGTTCGCCCGCGCCACCCGGGCCGATTGCGTGGCCATCGACAATTCGGTTTCCCCCGAATGGGCGGCCGAGCATGTGCAGGTTGATGGCTGCGTGCAGGGCAATCTTGCTTCCAGCCATATGGTGACAGGCGGGCAGGCGCTGGTAGACGCGACCGAACGTGTTGTCCGCGCCTTCCGCAACGGGCCGCATATCTTCAATCTGGGCCACGGGATTACACCTGACGCTGACCCTGAGAATGTGGCGCTGATGATCGAGACTGTGCGCAATTGTCGCGACTGAAGACACCAACCTCATGCGGCCCAAAGCATTTCCGGGCCGCGTGAGGAACACCCCGTCCCTACCAGTGATGCACAAACACGCCGCGCGGGGCAGGTGCTGGTTCCAAGATCACGAAAAATCGGGTTTGTGCATGTCATTGCACAGAATACGCCTTAGTCACTTGGTTTATTTGGGCTAGTTTTTGACACCTGACACAAGATACCCGATGACTGCTTGGAGAGGGCGTTGCAGTCTTTGAGCAGCGCGGAATCAAGGCCGAAGGCCGCTGCGACTCAATGGGCCGCCCCCACGGCACGGCGATTTGGCTGCCACCAGCGCAAAGATTTAATTTTTCAGGGGCTTGGCCAGCATATAGCGCTACAGAGTAAACCTTGGATCGCCGCACCGCGGCCCGACGCTACGCGGCTTTGCACCCGGCTTTGCGATGACGACAAAGTCCCGCATAGCCACCTCTCACAAAAGCATCGCACGTGGCGCTGGAAACTTTCGTCAGGTGGCGAACACTAAATATTGAAAATCTGACAGCTTCTCGTATGCGCATGGGCAAGCCCGCGCCGGGCGGCAGCGCTTGGGGCGCGCAAAGGCCGCTTGCGACACGAAGCGTGCATGTGCAAGATTGCTTTGGCTTTTCCGCCTGTTGCCAAGGCTTTGCCCTGAAAGGAAACCAGCGTGCAACGTGTCACTGTCACTCTGCCCGGCCCCCTATGCGAAGAACTGGACCGCTATGTTACGGATCGTCGCTATGACAACCGCTCTGAAGCTGTGCGCGACCTATTGCGCACGGCCCTGCGCCAACCGGGCAGCACCGCCGAGGACGGCGAGGCAATGGGTGTTCTGTCCTATGTCTTTGACCACCACACCCGCGAATTGGCCAGCCGCCTGATGCACCATCACCACGACAACCACGCGCTGAGCGTCAGTACAAGCCATGTTCATCTGGACCATGACACTTGTTTGGAAACAGCAATCCTGCGCGGACCCATCGCCGCCTTGCAAGCCTATGCCGACGGTGTTCTGGGCCAGCGCGGGGTGAAACACGGCAATCTGTTCCTGATCCCGATAGAAACGAAAGCGCACGCGCATGACCACGGACATGGGCATACCAGCCATGAGCATGTGCATGTCAAAGACAGCTTCTGACACCAGAGTATGACAAAGTGGCGCGAGGAGTGTCAGGCCAGCCAATCGCGGAATTCGTCAATCACCTGCTGGTAGATCTGGCGTTTGAAAGGGACAATCGCGTGCAGCATCGCATCTGCCGCAATCCAGCGCCATTCCGAGAATTCAGGATGCGCCGTCTGGATATTGATCTGATCATCACGCCCCAGATAGCGCATCAGGAACCAGCGCTGTTGCTGGCCCTTGTAGCAACCGTTCCAGATATTCGGCACAATCTCGTGCGGCAGGTCATAGGCCAGCCAGTCGCGCGTCTCGGACAAGGGGGCGACCAGATCCGGCGTGACGCTGATTTCTTCCTGCAACTCTCGCAAGGCCGCCACGCCCGGATTTTCGCCTGCGTCAATCCCGCCCTGAGGCATCTGCCAGGCCGGGGTGGGGCTGTCTATGCGTTGTGCCGCAAAGATCAGCCCCTGCGCATTGATCAGAACAATCCCGACACAGGGGCGATAGGGCAGCTTCTCGATTTGCGCAGGCGTCATCGCTGACCGTTCAGGGCGGTCAGACCGCGCAGGATATCCAGCGCATAGGCAAGCTGATAATCTTCCTGACGCAACCGCGCCACATCTTCTGCTTTCTGACGCTCTTCTTCCATCTGGCGGCGCTCATCCTCGGACATGTCGTTATTCTCCAGACGGCCACGAAGGTCGTTTTCAGAACGGGTCCGGGGCGCTTCCTCTGCCTCGCCATCCTCGATAGGCTGGCGGCGCGGTTGTTCCACCACAATGTCAGGCGACACGCCCAGCGCCTGAATAGACCGGCCCGAGGGTGTGTAATACAAAGACGTGGTCAGACGGATCGCGCCATCCCCGCGCAATGGCATGACTGTCTGAACCGAGCCTTTGCCAAAGCTGCGCGTGCCCACGACAATCGCGCGGCGGTGGTCCTGCAAGGCACCGGCCACAATCTCGGATGCCGAGGCAGAGCCCGCATTGATCAGCACAACCAGCGGCTTGCCATCTATCAGATCGCCCGCCTGTGCGTTGAACCGTTCCCCCGCATCATCTTCGCGACCACGGGTCGAGACGATTTCACCCTGTTCAAGAAACGCATCCGACACCCGGATTGCCTGCGTCAGCAGGCCGCCGGGATTGTTGCGCATATCCAGCACAACGCCGCCGAGTTGATCCATTCCGCCCAGTTCCTCGATCGCCTCATTCAGGCCATCGCGCAGGTTTGGAAAGGTCTGTTCGTTAAACGTGGTAACGCGCAGCACGACAATATCACCTTCTGTGCGCACGCGGACCGCTTGCAGGCGGATGGTGTCACGGATGATCGACAGGTCGAACGGTTCGGACACCCCTTCACGCAGAATGGTCACGATAATCTCAGACCCGACCGGCCCGCGCATCAGGTCCACCGCCTGCGCCAAAGTCAGGCCCATCAACGACTCGCCATCGACATGGGTGATCAGGTCGCCCGGTTCCACACCCGCCACATCGGCCGGGGTGCCATCCATCGGGGTGACGACCTTGATGAACCCTTCTTCCTGCGTCACCTCAATACCCAAGCCCCCGAAAGAGCCACGGGTCTGGGTGCGCATATCGTCGAAATCATCGGGCGGCATGTAGCCGGAATGTGGGTCAAGCGACATGAGCATGCCGTTGATCGCCGCTTCGATCAGTTTGGCGGTATCAGGTTCTTCGACATATTGGTTGCGAATGCGCTCGAAGACATCGCCAAACAGGTCAAGCTGTTCGTAAACATTCGTTGTGCGCACCCGTTCCTGAGCCAGAAGCGGCCCGGCCACCTGTGTCGCAAGAAGAGCACCGCCAACAATGCCCCCGATACCTGCCATGACAAATCTTTTCATCCCGCTATCCTATCCTGCGCCGGCCCGCTTTGGCAGCGCGCGCTTTCCTCGTCCTGTTCAGCCCCCACTGAATGCGAACCAAGGCTCTGGGTCAATGGGGTTGCTACCTTCTCGTAGCTCAAAATAGAGTGTTTGACTGCGACTGCCAGATGTTATCTCGGGACTGTGTCCGCCCGGCATATTGCCAAGCGGTGCGCCAAGCGGCAGGATTTCCCCCGTAGAGACCAGCAATTCCCCAAGCCCGGCCAGGACCAGAAGAACAGCTTCTGCCGGTTCCAGAATCACCACCTCGCCCTGCCCGGCCAGCGGCCCCGCATAGCGCACGGTTGCCGACCAGGGGGCTGTGACAAGCGCATCAGCGGCGGTCGCCAGAACCAGCCCCTGGCGCGTAATCCCGGCGGCATCGGGCTGGTTGAAGCGGTGCAGGATCGTGGCGCGTACGGGCGGTGCAAGCGTCCCTCTGGCGGCCTGAAATGTGACCGCAGGCCGGTTATCGCTGGCCGCCGATGTTTGCGCCAGTTCCTGTGCGAAGTCTTCCAATGTCCGGGCATTGCGGGCCAGAACCTCCAGCTGCTCAGGCTCATCAACCAGCCGTTTGGGCAACGGTCCGCGATCTGACACAGCTTGCGCAAGGGCAACGCGGGCCTCCTGCGCGACACTCAACCCTTGTTCGAGCGCCAGAAACCCGTATTGCCGCGCGCGACGCAGGGCGCGCAAATCCTCCAGCGAATCGCGCAGGTCTGTAACGGCGCGGGCCAGCGGCGGGGTCACCTCTCCCAGCAGCATGGCGGCGCGCGCGGTTTCCAGCCCGCCTTGTGGGTGCAAAAGGGCAACGCTTTCATCCACACGGCCCGTCGCCATAAGCACGGCAAGCAGGCGCGACATCTCCTCGCTGCGCGCGGCGAATTCACGCTCAAGCGCGGCCTCGCGCAACTGGGCATCGCGCAACCCGTCACGCAGCGCAACCAGCCCGTCCTCATAGGCCTGTATGGTCTGGCTGAGCGCGCTGATCTGGTTGCGCCCGCTGCTGGCGGCCTGCATCGCGGCACTGGCCGCTTCCAAGGCGCGCGCCGCGTCCATCGCACGTTCGGCAGGATCAGCAAGCGCAGAAACGCCGGACCAGAACAGGCATAATGCCCCTGTCAGCAGCGCCTGCCGGATCATCGCATGATCAGGCTTTCGCCTGTCATCTCGGGCGGTTGCTCCAGCCCCATCAGGTCCAGAATGGTGGGGGCAACATCTGCCAGACGCCCCTTGCGCAGCCCTGCCCCGGCTGGCCCACCGATCAACGCGACAGGCACAGGGTTGAGCGTATGCGCTGTATGCGCGCCGCCGGTTTGCGGGTCGATCATCTGTTCGCAATTGCCATGATCGGCAGTCAGCAGCATTGCCCCACCGCGCTTGCCAAGCGCCTCCAGTGCAGCGCCAAGCCCGGCATCCACCGCCTCGCAAGCGCGGATGGCGGCGTGCAGGTCGCCAGTATGGCCGACCATATCAGGATTGGCGAAATTGACCACGATCAGGTCATAGCCTTCGCCAATCACCTCGACCAGCTTTGCGGTGACTTCGGGCGCGGCCATTTCGGGTTGCAGGTCATAAGTGGCAACCTTGGGGCTGGAGGGCATGTGCCGCGCCTCGCCCTGCTCGGCGTTTTCCTTGCCACCATTAAGGAAAAAGGTCACATGCGGGTATTTCTCTGTCTCGGCCAGACGGAACTGGCGCAGACCATGCGCCGCGACCCATGCACCCAGCGTATTCACGATCTCGCGTTTGGGAAAGGCGGTGCGCATGAAGGCGTTATGGGCGTCAGAATATTCGACCATTCCCAGCATGGCTGACCAGTTGGGCGGCGCGCCACGGTCAAACCCGTTGAAGCTGGGCGCGCCAAGCGCGGCCAGAATTTCACGCGCGCGGTCGGCGCGGAAATTCAGGCAAAACAGCCCGTCGCCGGGTTTGGCCCCGCCATAGCCAGCCACGATTGTCGGCGCGATGAATTCATCCGTCTCGTCGCGGGCATAGGCTGCCGCGACCGCATCAGATGCACTGGGCGCTGCCTCGCCCTCTGCGCGGATGATGGCACGCCAGGCGCGTTCAACCCGGTCCCAGCGGTTGTCACGGTCCATCGCCCAGTAGCGCCCGATCACAGTGCCAATCTGCGCCGTCGGGGGCAAAGCGGATTGCAGATTGGCAATGAATGTATCGGCACTTTTGGGCGCGACGTCGCGCCCATCCGTGATGGCGTGGATCACCACAGGAACATCTGCCTGCGTCAAAGCCTTGATCGCCGCTTTCAAATGTTCAACATGGCCATGCACGCCGCCGTCGGAAACAACCGAAAAAAGATGCGCTGTGCCGCCGGTTTCTTGCATTTTCTCGATAAAACCGGAAAGCGCCGGGTTTTCGGCGAAGCTGCCATCCTCGATGGCCAGATCTATCTGGCCAAGGTCCATCGCAACAACACGCCCCGCGCCGATATTGGTATGCCCCACTTCGGAATTGCCCATCTGCCCTGTGGGCAGCCCTGCATCGGGGCCATGTGTGATCAGGCTGGCATTGGGGCAGTCGCGCATCACGCGGTCAAAATTCGGGGTATCTGCCTGAGCAACCGCATTGCCTTCGCGTGCGGCACTCAGACCCCAGCCATCAAGGATGCACAAAACAACGGGTTTGGTCATGTCGGTCCCCCGGTCTGGCGTGGCGCCGGGGGCAAGCCTGCCTCCGGCGGGAGTATTTGGGGCAAGAAAATGTGCCCGCTCAGCCCTTCAGGCGACGGTTGCGCGCCGCAATCAGCTTGAGGCGCAACGCGTTAAGCTGGATGAAGCCTGCCGCGTCTTTCTGGTCGTAAGCACCAGCATCTTCCTCGAATGTCACATGCGCCTCGGAATACAGGCTGTGATCAGACCAGCGCCCGATGGTGCGCACATGCCCCTTGTACAGTTTCAAACGCACAGTCCCGCTGACATGTTCCTGAGATTTGTCGATCAGCGCCTGCAACATCTCGCGCTCGGGCGAGAACCAGAAACCGTTATAGATCAGTTCCGCATAGCGCGGCATGATCGAATCTTTCAAATGGCCCGCACCACTGTCGAGGGTGATCTGTTCAATCCCGCGATGCGCCTCTAGCAGCAGGGTGCCGCCGGGGGTTTCGTAGATTCCGCGCGACTTCATGCCGACAAAGCGGTTTTCCACGAAATCGAGCCGCCCGATACCGTGCTTGCCGCCCAAGGCGTTGAGTTCGGTCAGGATGGTGGCGGGCGACATCGCCTGCCCGTTGATCGCGGTCGCATCACCCTTCTCAAAGGTGATTTCGACAATTTCGGGCTGGTCGGGCGCGTCTTCGGGGTTCACGGTGCGCTGATAGACATAATCGGGCGCATCCACCGCAGGATCTTCGAGCACCTTGCCTTCGGACGAAGTGTGCAGCAGGTTCGCATCGACCGAGAAGGGCGCTTCGCCGCGCTTGTCCTTGGCGATAGGGATCTGGTTGGCCTCTGCGAATTCCAGCAAGCGCGTGCGCGAGGTCAGGTCCCATTCGCGCCAAGGCGCGATGACCTTGATTTCAGGGTTGAGCGCATAGGCGGACAGTTCGAACCGCACCTGATCATTGCCCTTGCCAGTTGCGCCATGCGCAACGGCATCGGCCCCGGTCTGGGCCGCAATCTCGACCAGACGCTTGGAGATAAGCGGGCGCGCGATCGAGGTGCCCAGCAGATAGAGCCCCTCATAAAGTGCATTGGCACGGAACATGGGGAAGACGAAATCGCGCACGAATTCTTCGCGCAGGTCTTCGATGAAGATGTTTTCCGAGGCGATACCCAGCATCTCAGCCTTGGCGCGCGCGGGTTCCAGTTCCTCACCCTGCCCCAGATCGGCGGTGAATGTGACCACTTCGCAGTCATATTCAGTCTTGAGCCATTTGAGGATGATCGAGGTATCCAGCCCGCCCGAATAGGCAAGCACGACTTTCTTGGGGGCTTTGGTCATGGTGGCTCCGGTCACACTTTGCGGTTTGGCAACCGTCTATTGGCTTTGCTGCCTATGGGCAAGGGGGCGCGATTGAAACCCGTGGCGGCGCTCATAGGTATGTGCAAGCAGGAGGGGACATGGTCGCACGACACTTGGAGCAGCAAAACCGCAAGCAATGGTCATCCGAACCGGCCTTTGTCTTTTCGATGGCAGCGGCCGCGGTAGGGCTGGGGAACCTGTGGCGTTTTCCCTATATGGTGGGTGAGAATGGCGGGGCGGCGTTTATTGTCGCCTATCTGCTGGCGCTGGTTGTGGTGGCGATGCCGATCATGATGCTGGAAGTTGCCGCCGGGCGCTTGCGGCAAGGGTCAGTCGTCACCACCTATCGCGGCGCAACACGGTTGGGCGTTGTGTATGGCTGGGCTGTGGTTTTGCTGACCATCGTGATCACCAGCTATTATCTGGTCATCACCGGTTGGACACTGGGATATGCCGTCGATGCCGTTCGTCTGGAATTGCAGGATTTCGATGACTTCACGGCGGGATATAACTCTGTCTGGTATTTCCTGATTGTCACGGCCCTTGCCGGGGTGGTTCTGTTGCGCGGGGTGCGCGCGATCGAGGCGCTGTCCAAACTGCTGATGCCGCTTCTGGTGGTGATGATCGCGGCCCTGGTCGGTGTGGCAGCAACCATGCCCGGCTGGTCAGAGGCGGTGGCCTTCATGACAACATGGGAGGCAGGCGCCCTGCGCGCGCCGGAATTGTGGTTTTTCGCTTTTGGTCAGGCCTTCTACACGCTGGCGATTGGTCAGGGCTATCTGGTCACCTATGGCAGTTACATCCCACGCAAGACCAATGTGCCGCGAGCAACCCTTATTGTTGCAGCTACGGAAACAAGTATTGCGCTTCTGGCGGGCTGGATGATCTTTCCTTTTGTCTTCTCCTACGGGATGGATCCCGGCGCAGGCAGTGAGCTGGCCTTCTCGACCCTGCCGCGCGTTTTTGACGAAATGGAAATTGGCATCTGGCTGGCCATCGCCTTTTTCGGCATGTTTTTTGCGGCAGCCTTTTCCAGTTGTCTGGCGGGGCTGAAAGTCATTATCGCGGCCTTTGCCGAAGAGTTGCGCCTGTCCAATGCGCGCGCCGTCGGTGTGACTGCGGCACTGATGTTCGGCCTTGGCCTGCCATCTGCCCTGAGTTTCAGCCCGGTGCAATTGACCGTGGCAGGAATGCCGTTTCTGGATTTTCTTGACCAGTTTGGCGGCACAAATGTCATCATCGCCTCAGGGGTGATCGGTGCGGGGCTGCTGTGCTGGGTGCTGCCGCCTGCGCGCGTGGTCTATGCGTTGGGCGCCAAAAGCCGCTGGTGGTCATGGCGGATCTTTATCGTCGGGCGCAGCCTGCCTTTCGCGGCAGTTGCGTTTCTTGTCTGGCGGCTGGTATCAGGGGCAGACTGAACAAGGAATTGCGCGATGACCAAACGGCTGGAGCTTTTGCGCGGGGTGGTCCACCCGTGGCATCACGACCATTTCGGGCATATGAATGTGCGCCATTATGCGCCGTTTTTCGATGATGCGACCTATCACCTCTGGACGCGGTTGGGGCTGGCCTATCGCGACATGCAGGCACAGCATGGCGTGCATCTGGTGACCGCGCAGGCGACCACGCGCTTTGTGCAGGAACTGACGGCTGGCGACCTGATCGTTATAGATGGCTGTGTCGAGAAGCTGGGCACCAAAAGTTGCAGCTTTCATTTGCGCATGCTGCATGCAGATACGGGCGCGCTGCACGCCACCTATGATCTTGTCGAAGTGATATTTGACCCGCAAACACGCAAATCAGCCCCCATGCCGGCGGCTGTGCGCGCGCAGCTTGAAACATGGATGGGCGCGCAATGAGCGAATTTGCCAAGGCCGCGCAGGCCGCCACCACTGATATGCGCGCGGTATTCGAGGCCACGCCGCTGGCACGCAATGCGCATCTGTCCAAGCGTTTCGGCGCGGATATCTGGCTGAAGCGCGAAGACCTTAGCCCCGTGCGCAGCTACAAGATACGCGGCGCATTCAATGCGATGCGCAAGCGCCTTGCGACCCATCCCGACCAGCGCCATTTTGTGTGCGCCAGTGCGGGCAATCATGCGCAGGGCGTGGCTTTTGCCTGCCGTCATTTCGGGGTGAAGGGCACGATCTTCATGCCGGTGACCACGCCGCAGCAGAAAATCATGAAGACCCGCACCTTTGGCGGCGATCAGGTCGAGATAACGCTGATCGGCGATATTTTCGATCAGGCCCTGTCAGCGGCACAGGACTATTGCACCGAACAGGGCGCGCATTTCCTGTCGCCGTTTGATGATGATGATGTGATCGAGGGACAGGCCAGTGTCGCGGTCGAGATGCTGGAGCAGTTGGGCCATGCACCGGATATGGTGATCCTGCCAGTTGGCGGGGGGGGCTTGAGTGCAGGCGTCACCCGCTACCTGACAGAGACAGGCGCGGAAACTGCCCTGCGCTATGTCGAGCCGATGGGCGGGGCCAGTCTGCAAGCCGCGCTTGCCGCAGGGAAGCCGGTCACGCTGGAGCGGCTGGACAGCTTTGTGGACGGGGCCTCTGTCGCGCGGATCGGGGCGCGCACGTTTCAACACCTGCACCGGATTGACCCGGCCCATCTGCTGATCGCACCAGAGAACCGCATCTGTGTCACGATGCTGGAGATGCTGAATGTCGAAGGGATTGTGCTGGAACCTGCTGGCGCGCTGGCTGTCGATATCCTGCCCGCCCTTGGCGCGGAGCTGGCTGGCAAGACGGTTGTCTGCCTGACATCGGGGGGCAATTTCGATTTTGAGCGCTTGCCAGAGGTCAAAGAACGTGCAATGCGCCATATGGGCACCAAGAAATACCTGATGCTGCGCCTGCCCCAGCGCCCCGGCGCCTTGCGCGATTTTCTGGAAACACTAGGGCCAGAGGATGATATCGCAAGGTTTGAGTATCTGAAAAAAACCGCGCGCAATTTCGGGACTGTCCTGATCGGGATCGAGACGCACCGACCAGAGAATTTCGACAGCCTGTTTGCGCGCATGTCCGCCAAGGGTTTCAGGTTCACCGATATCACTGATGATGATGTGATTGCGGGATTTGTGATCTGACTGATTGCAGGGCCCGTCTCTACCCGGCAAGTGCAATCCTGTCGCGCCACGTTTGTTCGAACTGGGCAAAAGTGGACGGGAACAGGATCATGATCTGCGCCTTCTGCTCAATGAAATCGGCGCGGCTTTCGGCGCGGATTTCTCCTTCGTCACACAGGGCCGCCACTTCCTCGAAGCCAAGATTCAGCGCGGCCCCTTTCAGGAAATGAAACGACTCGCGGTGTTCGGCGGGCGATTGGGCCGCCGCCAGCGTGGCAAGGCCCTCCGTGACCTCGGACATGAAAACCTGAAGCACCTCCACAAAAGCGTCTTCGCCAAATTCAGCATAAAGTTCTGCAACATGCGCCCAGTTGATCATGTATCGCCTTTCCAGTTTTGCGCAGAACATATGTCATAAGTTTCCTAACGTCCCCTTACGCAAATGGTCTCAAAACAGAGAAAAGAAAGTGCGCGCAACGCATGCCAGCTTTACGGCTGCTTAAGAAAGCCCTGCGAAAACACAAAGAGCAAGAGAGTGCACAATAGTTAGTTTTCCGGGTCCAGTTGCGTGGCGCATAGAATCAAGAACCCCTCCATCACTGCTGAGTCGCGCAAATGCGCGTTGATCGTTGATGACAGTCGCGCACAGCGGATGACCTTTGCCCGGCATCTGCAGGGCTGGGGCTATCAGACTTGCGAGGCCGCATCCGGCCTCGAAGCGCTGGAGGCCTGCGCAAGGCAGCATTTCGACCTTATCCTGTCGGACTGGGTCATGCCCGGCATGGATGGGCTGGAATTCTGCCGCAACTTTCGTGCCGAACAGGGGGAACGGTACAGCTACTTTATTCTGCTGACGTCGAAAAACGACAAGACCGCTGTGGCCGAAGGGCTGAATGTTGGCGCGGATGACTTCCTGCCCAAGCCTGTTTCCCCTGTGGAATTACGCGCAAGAATTGCCGCCGGGGAACGTCTGCTTGCGATGGAGCGTGAAGTCCGCGCCGCGCTTGATGAGCTGCAAAAACTCTATGATGCGGTGGATCGCGACCTGATGGAAGCGCGCAGATTGCAACAATCGCTGATCCGCAAACGACATCACGACCTGGGTGGCAGCACCTTGTCACTGCTGTTGCAATCCTCAGGCCATGTTGGCGGGGATATGGTGGGCACGTTCATCATCTCGACGGCGCGAATCGGGGTCTATGCGATTGACGTATCGGGGCATGGGGTCGCTGCGGCCATGCTGGGTGCCCGCGTTGCAGGGCTGTTTTCCGGGGGCGAACACCATCAGAATATTGTGGTGATCCGTGATCCCCGAACCGGCAAACCCCGGGCAGGCGACCCGCATGAAGTGGCGGCGCGCATCAATGAACTGATGCTGGAAGAATTCGATACAGAAACCTATCTGACCATCGCCTATGCCGATATTGACCTGCAAACCGGCAGGTTGCGGCTGGTTCAGGCGGGCCACCCGCACCCTGTCATTCAGCGGGCAGATGGCCAGATTGACTATATTGGTGAAGGGGGGCTGCCCATCGGGTTGATCCCGAATGCCAGCTTCGCCACGATCGAGGCACAACTGAAACCGGGGGACCGCTTGCTGTTATACAGCGACGGGATAACCGAATGCACCAACCCCAATTCCGAGGAATTCGGCGAAGATGGCCTTAGATCGGCCCTTGAAAAGCTGGCCCATCTGAAAGGGGTCGAATTTGTCGATGCGCTGAAATGGGAATTGATGCGCTGGGCGGGCAAAGACGAGTTTGATGATGATGTCTCGGGCGCGTTGCTGGAATTTGATCAGGCACAGCAGATCGAGGAAGCGCCAGCGCGGTTCTATCGCGGGGTGCCAGTCAGCGACTGAACCGGGCTGCGCGCGGGTCACCGGGGTCAAGCCTGATGGCGTGGGCGCGCCGTCACGGCGACATTTCCGCAAGCGCGTGCTTGCTTGCGCAGAAATGGCGTACAGGCTGTGCATTTTGTCCCTGCCCCAGCCCCTTAGCCAAGACAAAGCCGGGATCGCACTTGGCCCTTGGGCGTGACTTCCTATATGGAGGGGCCAGACACGCGGCAGCCCGCCTGCCGGACAAGACAAGGAAAACCTATATGAGCTTCGGCGCACAGATCGCCTGGGATGACACTGTCCTGCCCTTCCAGCTGGATCGCAGCGATATTCGCGGCCGGGTCGCGCGGCTGGATACCGCATTGGAGCGGGTGCTTGCACGCCACGACTACCCCCCCGCGGTCGAGGCGCTTATTGCCGAAGCCACGCTGCTGACCGCGATGATCGGCCAGACAATCAAGCTGCGCTGGCGGCTATCGGTACAGGTGCGCGGCAGTGGGCCAATCCGGCTGATTGCGACCGACTACTATGCCCCGTCGGAAGACGGCGCGCCCGCGCGCATCCGCGCCTATGCCAGTTTCGACAAAGAACGCGTTGCCCCAAACGGCCCCGCGTTCGAACAGATTGGCAAAGGTTATTTTGCAATTCTGATCGACCAAGGCCCGGATATGACGCCGTATCAGGGGATCACACCGATTGCGGGCACATCCTTGTCCGATTGCGCCGAAACCTATTTCGACCAATCCGAACAGTTGCCCACGCGGTTTGAACTAAGCTTTGGGCGCGCAATCTTGCCCGGCCAGCCAGAGAAATGGCGCGCTGGTGGCGTGATGCTGCAACATATGCCCCAAGCCTCGGGCAGCAGCCCGCGCGAGGGTGAAAACATCGCCGAAGATTGGTCACGCGCCAATCTGCTGCTGGACACGGTCGAAGATCTGGAACTGGTTGGCCCAAATGTGCAGCCGCCTGAATTGCTGTTGCGGCTGTTCCATGAAGAAGCGCCCCGCGTCTTTGACCCGCAAGCGGTGCATTTCGGCTGTTCCTGTTCAGAAGATAAGGTGCGTCAAAGCCTGTCGATCTATTCGGCCAAGGATATTTCGACCATGACCACCCCCGAAGGGACCGTGACCGCCGACTGCCAGTTTTGCGGGGCGCATTATGTGATGGACCCTGCCGAACTGGGTTTCGAGGCGAAGGGCAATGACGAGTGACGCAATCGATCAGTTGCGCCGCGCAGTTGCCGTTCCATGGCAAGGGTCAAGCGACTTTGACCTCAACCCGGGCATTGTGCTGCCGCAAAACCGTGTCTTGCGCCCGGCTGCGGTACTGGTGGGGGTGTCGCGCACGCCGGATGGGCCGCGCCTTGTGCTGACCAAGCGCGCGTCGCATCTGCGCAATCACCCCGGCCAGATCGCCTTTCCCGGCGGGCGGCAGGACAAGGGCGATGCAGACCTTGTCGCCACCGCCCTGCGCGAAGCCGAAGAGGAAATCGGCCTGCCCGCCGACGCGGTAGAGGTCTTGGGCGCCCTTCCCGCGCATGAAACCGTGACCGGGTTCATGGTCACGCCCATTCTGGCTGAGATCACGCGCGAGTTCACCCCGCGCCCCGACCCCGGAGAGGTGGCAGAGATTTTTGCCGCCCCCCTTGCCCATGTCACCGACCCCGCGCGTTTCCGCGTGGAACGGCGCATCTGGCGGGGCACCTGGCGCAACTATTATATCGTGCCTTGGGGGCCGTATTACATTTGGGGGGCCACGGCGCGCATTCTGCGCGGTCTGGCCGAAAGGACGGGGCCGTGCAGATAAAGGACGCATGGCTGCACGCCGCCGCACCGCAAGACGTGCTGCATCTGATCTCGGCGGCGGGGTATCAGGCCTATGTGGTGGGCGGATGTGTGCGCAATGCGCTGATAGGCGTGTCTGTGACCGATATTGACATTGCGACCGATGCGCGGCCCGAAACAGTCATGTCACTTGCTGAAACTGCGGGTTTGCGCGCGGTGCCGACTGGAATCGAACATGGCACGGTGACATTGGTGGCCGACGGGCAAGGCTTTGAGGTGACCACCTTTCGCAGCGATGTCGAAACACATGGCCGACATGCCACTGTCGCCTTCTCCAGCGACCTGCGCGAAGATGCCACGCGGCGCGATTTCACCATGAATGCGCTTTATGCCCGCGCAGACGGCACGGTGCTGGACCCTCTCGGGGGCTTGCCAGATTTGCACGCACGGCGCGTACGCTTTGTGGGCGATGCGACTGCACGCATCCGCGAAGATTACCTGCGCATCCTGCGATTTTTCCGCTTTCATGCGCAATATGGCGACCCGGCGCAGGGGCTGGACCCCGATGCGCTGGCCGCCTGTGCGGCTGGGGTTGAGGGGTTGGACCGGCTTTCCCATGAGCGGATCGGGGCCGAGATGCGCAAGCTGCTTTCCGCGACCGACCCCGCCCCCGCAGTTGGCGCAATGGCGCAATGCGGGGCGCTGGCGCACATATTGCCGGGCGCGCAGCCGGACGCGCTGGCAGTGCTGGTACATCTGGAAGCGGGCATCGCGCCGGACTGGCTGCGCCGTTTGCTGGTTCTGGGCGGCCAGACCGACCACTTGCGCCTGACCCGGCGCGAGGCGCGCGACTTGGACAAGATGCGCGCGGCGCTGGCCAAAATGACCCCGGCGGCAGAGATGGCCTATCGACTGGGCGAAGGGATCGCGCGCAATGTGGTGCTGGCGCGTGCGGCCCTGTTTGAAACGCCCTTGCCCGCCGATTTTCTAGACAGCATCGCACGCGGCGCGGCGGCGCGCTTTCCGTTGCGCGCACAGGATTTGCCGCATCTGCAAGGGCCGGAACTCGGCGCGCAGTTGCGCGCGCTGGAAGAACGCTGGATCGCCTCAAATTTCACCCTGAGCAAGGCAGAGTTGCTGGGCTGACTGGCCTTTGGCCCGCGCCGCCCCTATATCTGGCATCAGGATTGGGGGCGTTGTGTTACAAAAGCTGACCACACAGAGCGAAGACTTCACAGAAGAAAACCGGCCCGGTCCTGCGCAGCGGCTGGCCGGGCTGATCAACGCTTTCGAACGCGCGCCATCTGCGCCACCGCGCAGCCTTTGGGCCTTTATTCTGTGGTCGGTGCGCGGCGCATGGCCGGTCTTGCTGGTGGCGGCCGTGATTTCGGCACTGGTCGGCACGACCGAGGTCATCTCGGCCCTGCTACTGGGGATGATTATTGACGCGGTGGTGGAAACAGGCCCGACCGCGTTTCTGGCCCAGCATAAGTGGCTGGTGGTCAGTTTCATTTTCTTCTTCATCATCTTGCGCCCTGTCGCCTTTGGTCTGTCTTCAGCGGCCAATTCGATCGTGGTGCAGCCAAATGTCTATGTTCTGGTGCAATCGCGGCTGAACCGCTGGACATTGGGCCAGCCGGTCACGTTTTTCGACAACGACTTTGCAGGCCGGATTGCGCAAAAACAGGTTCAGACAGCGCGTGCGCTGACCGATGTGGCGAATGAAACGATCAATACGATGGCTTTCGCGCTGGCCTCGATCATCGGGTCGGTCATTTTGCTGCTGACGATTGATGCACGGATCGCGCTGGCGCTCACCATCTGGCTGGTGGGGTATCTGGCGTTGATCCGCTATTTCCTGCCACAGGTGCGCAAACGCTCTGGCGCGCGGGCGGGGGCGCGCGCGCAGGTCAGCGGGCAGGTGGTGGATACGATCACCAATATCAAGACCGTCAAGCTGTTTGCCCATTCCGATTTCGAGGATCGCGCCGCGCTGAACGCGATGGGTGTGTTTCGCGACCGTGCCGTGGAATTTGGCGAGGTGCAGGCGTGGTTCCGCTTCTGGCTGATGGTGGTGGCCGGTGTGCTGCCGGTACTGCTGATTGGCGGTACGTTATGGCTGTGGATGCTGGGACAGGCAACACCGGGGGCGATTGCGGCGGCAGGCGCGGTCGCGATCCGCATCGCGCAGATGACAGGCTGGGTCAGTTTCGTGCTGATGGCGATTTACGGCAATCTGGGCGAGGTCGAGGATGGCATGAAAACCCTGACCAAGCCTTCGAACCTGCAAGATGCGGCCAATGCTGTCGAGCTGGGGCGCGTGAACGGGGCGCTGCACTTTGACAACGTCAGTTTTGCCTATGGCCGCCAGACTGGCGGGGTGGAAGGGTTGGCGCTGAAAATCGCACCGGGCGAAAAGATCGGGATTGTCGGCGCATCTGGCGCGGGCAAATCGACGCTCGTGGCGCTGCTGCTGCGGCTATATGACGTGGAAGACGGGCGCATCACCATTGACGGGCAGGACATCCGGCAGGTGACGCAGGAAAGCTTGCGGCGCAATATCGCAATGGTCACGCAGGAAACCGCGATGTTCAACCGCTCTGCCTTTGAAAATATCCGCTATGGCCGTCCGGATGCGACATTGGCCGAGGTCGAGCAAGCCGCCCGTGCGGCAGAGGCGCATGAATTTATTCTGGAATTACAAGATCATGAAGGGCGGCGCGGATATGATGCGCATCTGGGCGAACGTGGCGTACGCCTGTCCGGCGGGCAGCGCCAGCGCATCGCTCTTGCCCGCGCATTCCTGAAAAATGCGCCGATACTGGTGCTGGACGAGGCGACATCGGCGCTGGATTCCGAAGTCGAGGCCGCCGTTCAGGACGCGCTGGAGCCGCTGATGGAAGGCAAGACCGTGCTGGCCATCGCGCACCGGCTGTCAACAATTGCCAAGCTGGACCGCATCATCGTGCTGGATGATGGCCATATCATCGAACAGGGCACGCATGATGATCTGCTGGCAGC
The DNA here is from genome assembly GCF_004366635.1 of Roseinatronobacter bogoriensis DSM 18756. Taxonomy (GTDB): domain Bacteria; phylum Pseudomonadota; class Alphaproteobacteria; order Rhodobacterales; family Rhodobacteraceae; genus Roseinatronobacter; species Roseinatronobacter bogoriensis. Next base: position 70,260 of record NZ_SORN01000006.1, read on the forward strand.
GGGCGGCACCTATGCCCGGTTCTGGGCGCGGCAATCAGGCGGATTTCTGGGCTTTGATGATGACGCCGACATGGCAGCCGAGGAAGGCGCATAAGCGGGCTAGGTGACGCGGGTAATGCAAAGCTGGCTATGTCGCACATTATACTGCTCAAACCCGCCAGAATTCAGATCTGTGCGCAAGGGGTAGCCGCGCAAGGCAAGCATGGCAGCGGCAGATTTGCCTGAAAGGCGCACAGAACACCCTGTCACGATGACATCAAGGAAGCTTTGTCTGTCACGCAGCACCATGATAAGACCACCGCACCGCGCCGCACCCGCCAAGGTGTGCAGGCCCGAAAACTTCGACAAGACAGCATGTTAGACACGTTAGACAGAGGCTTCATGTTCACAATTACCCGTCTTGGCCATCATGGCGACGGCATTGCCGAAGGGCCGGTCTTTGTACCGCGCAGTTTGCCCGGTGAAGTTGTCACCGGTGAAATTGTGCAGGGTCGGATAGAAGCGCCGCGCATCCTGACCCCCTCACCGCTGCGCATCAAGGCGCCCTGCCCGCATTATCGCAATTGCGGCGGCTGCGCGCTTCAACATGCGCAGCCCGATTTTGTGACCGAATGGAAAGAAGGCGTGATCCGGCAGGCGCTGGCCGCGCAGGGGCTATCGGCAGAGTTTCGCATGCCACATATCTCGCCACTGCACAGCCGCAGACGTGCCGGTTTTGCAGGCCGCAGGCTGAAGAAAGGCGCATTGGTGGGGTTTCACGCCCGCGCGTCAGATGTGATCACGCCCGTGCCTGAATGCCTGATTCTGCACCCGGACCTGACCGCTGCCCTGCCGCTGCTGGAAGACCTGACCGCACGGTTTGGGGCACGCAAAACCACGCTGTCACTGTCGCTGACACGGTCGGATGCGGGGCTTGATCTGGCGGTCACGGGCGGCAAGCCGCTTGATGACAAGATGCGCGCAGAACTGGGCCAATGGGCGGGACAGGCCGGGCTTGCACGGCTGGCATGGGCGGATGAGGTGATCGCGCAGGCGCGGCCCCCGTTTCACCAAATCGGGCGGGCGCTGATCGCCCCGCCCCCCGGCGCATTCTTGCAAGCGACCAAACAGGCAGAGCGCGCCCTACAGGCCGCCGTGCTGGACGCGTTGGGCGATGCGGCCCATATTCTGGACCTGTTCGCAGGCTGTGGCACCTTTGCCATCCCCTTGGCAGAACGTGCGGAAGTCCACGCGGTCGAGGGCGAGGCCGAGATGTTGCGCGCGCTGGATGCGGGCTGGCGGCAGGCGACGGGCCTTAAACGCATCACCCATGAGGCGCGCGATCTGTTCCGCCGCCCGATGCTGCCAGCCGAACTGACCAAATTTGACGCAGCCGTCATCGACCCGCCCCGCGCCGGTGCCGAGGCGCAAAGCAATGCGCTGGCGGACTCGCCCATCAAGCGGATTGCGGCTGTGTCCTGCAATCCAGCCACCTTTGCACGCGATGCGAAATTGCTGATTGCGGGCGGCTATCGCCTTGAATGGGTGCAAATGGTCGATCAATTCCGCTTCAGCCCCCATGTGGAGCTTGCAGCCCGGTTCACAAGATAGCATATCGCGCCCTACAGCCGAAAATTGGGGGCGCGTATGTTAAGCCGTGAAAAAACTGCCGCATTTCTGGACCAGCCTTGGGTGCGGAACGGGATTATCGTTGTAATCATCTTCAACGCGATCCTGTTGGGGATGGAGACATCGGACACGCTGATGGGGGTCGCAGGGCCGCTGATCATCGGGCTGGATACGGCATGCCTGACCATCTTCGTCGTCGAGTTGCTGCTGAAACTTCATGCCCAGCGCGGGCAATTCTGGCGCTCGGGCTGGAATATCTTCGACTTTCTGATCGTCGGTATATCGCTGCTACCGGGCGCGCAAACATTCAGTGTGTTGCGGGCGTTGCGTATTCTGCGTTTGTTGCGCGTTGTGTCGGTCAGCCCGAATCTGCGCCGGGTGGTTGAGGGGTTCATCAAGGCCCTGCCCGGCATGGGGTCGGTGTTTTTGCTGATGGGAATGTTGTTCTATATCGGCGCGGTCATGGCCACGAAGCTGTTTCAGGACAGCTTCCCGGACTGGTTCGGCGATCTGGGCAATTCGGCCTATACGCTGTTCCAGATCATGACGCTGGAATCCTGGTCGATGGGAATTGTGCGCCCTGTGATGGAAGCCTATCCTTATGCATGGGCTTTCTTTGTGCCCTTCATCATGGTCACGACCTTTGCCGTGGTGAACCTGCTGGTCGGTCTGATCGTCAATTCGATGCAGGACGCCCATGCCGCCGAAAGCAATCAGGCAACCGAAGATTACCGCGACGAGGTGCTCAGGCGCCTTGCGGCGATCGAGGCCCGCCTGAATGCCGAAGGGAGCGACAAGACACCGCCTGCCGAATGACATACCCGTGATCGTGCATTCAACAGGACTTGGCAGAAGCTGGCCCTTCAGGCATTGTTGTTGGAAAAATCCTGAGGCAGTCATAATGTTCTTTTTCCGTGTCTTCGCCGCGCTGGCGCTGGTCGCTGTCGTGGCATCTTGCAGCAAGGCCCCCCCAAGCAAATTCCGCACCTATAACGGCCCGGAGGTCACGCAGGTTGTCGTGCACAAGGCAACCCGGCGAATGGACCTCTGGCACCATAATCAGTTGTTGCGCAGCTTCCGTGTGGACTTGGGCGGAAACCCCAATGGCCATAAGGAGCGTGAGGGCGACCGTCGCACCCCGGAAGGGGATTACATCATCGACCGGCGCAACCCCAACAGCCGGTTCCACCTGTCAATCGGAATTGATTACCCGAATGAGGCAGACAAGGAACGCGCCAAGGAAAACGGCTGGAAACCCGGCGGCGATATCTTCATTCACGGGCGCGGCCCGGAATTTCAACGCGCGCGCGGTGATTGGACAGATGGCTGTATCGCTGTGTCCGACCGCGAAATGGAAGACATTTATGCTATGGTGCGCGACGGCACGCCAATTCGCATATATCCCTAAGCTGGTGGCCGCTGTGGGAGTCGAACCCACACGCCCTTGCGAGCAACGGATTTTAAGTCCGGTCTGTCTACCAGTTCCAGCAAGCGGCCAGCGTTGCAGTGGTCTAGACCGTGGCGCTGGCAGCTTCAAGCCCAGAGTGTGACAGCATGGTCGTTCGGCACCGGACACAAGGTTTCGCCATGCTTGGAATGGGTCAGCTTCGCAAGATCACCCCATGATGGCTGCACCGGGAACGAAACCGCATGACGCCGGGCAGCGGGGGCGAGCTGAAGACCTTGCCTCTGCGCGCGTCATGGTCCTCAAAACCGTCGAAATTGTCACTGTATAGCTTGTATCAGGTGATGACGATTAGTCGTTCTGCAACAGGATAGCCGAAACAGGCACAAGCGTGACTTGACCGCTGCGCCGCTCCTCACGCCACATTTCGATAGCTTCAAGGGTGTCTTCGTTGGAGGCATTGCCAAAAACGATCACCTGACCAATCTGGGCGGCCTGAAACACGGCGCGGTCAAGAAAGCGCCGGATGGTAAAGGCATTCTCATTTCCTGCATCCAGAACCCGGAATATTTCGGAATGTGCAATGCCTGCCGCGTCAGAGGCGCGCGCGGCCTGTGTCAAACCGCCCGCGAATGTCAAAAGACCATGCCCGTCCTGTCCCAATACTGGCAACACCTCACGCAGCAATCCTGCGTTGCGGGCAAAGCCGTTCTCTGGCAGGTCCATCACCCCCACGGCCAGTGGTAGTGCAGAAAAATAGGCATTCAGCGATACATCAAGATCAGATGCGGTGGCACCCGATGGCAGGTCAGCTGCAAGGATGACCACTTCCTTGCCAGCCGCATGATATATTTCTGCCGCCTCGGTCGCGCTGCTGTCCATTGGGTTCAATGCTACCGTGAATGGGTATTCAAGCGCGGCCAGATCACGCCGTATAGGCATTGGCAGACCCTCATCCAACAGGATGATGGCCATCTTGTTGCCCGCGCTATCCCCGGGCTGATACAGCGAGTTGCGCAGCAATGCGGGCCGCTGGTCCACCTGTGGCAAAGGGGATTGATCGACAACGATGGGCGCATCTGACCCCTCGCCAATCAGGGGCAGACCGGACACGCGCATTCCGGGCATGGCTTGCAGCTCAACCTCGGGAAGCTGTTCTTCGGAGGTGTCGGCGTCGGGGCCGATGCTGGCCTCTGGCGCGTCATCCACTGGCGCAATGGGCGCAGGGGGCTGGAACTGGTCACCGCCGACCCCCGCATCCGCCTGCGGGACAGATGCGATTGCGGTCGGCAGAGATGATCTTTCAGGCTGATCTTCGGCACCCGGCGCTTCAGGTGCGCCATCCTCTGACAATGCCTCGGTCGCCGGGGCACCGTCTTGATCGACCTCTGGGCGGTGCTCTGCTAGGGGCACGTCGCTTTCGGAAGCATCGGCAAGGGCGTCCGTATCTTCGGTCGTGACCTCGGTTTCAGGCAAATCGACAGTTTCCGCAACCTCAGGCGCAGAATCTTCGGAAACTGGCTCATCTGTCACAGCATCGTCTGCCGCCACATCATCAGTCGCCATATCGTCTGTTGCAACATCATCAGTCGCCATATCCTCGGGCATAGGCGTCTCGGTTGCATCTTCGACGATCAGCCCATCGCCCAGAACAGTGGGGGTGTCGTCTGGCGCGGCAGGTTGGTCTTCCATCGGCGGCTGAAGGATGACAGTCTCGGCTTCCGGCTGGGCCTGTTGCTGCGCGGCGCTGTCGCTGACCTGCGCCGTTGGCACAGGTGGGAACATGACGGTGGTTGCTATGACCCCGGCCACAACGACACCCGCGCCCACGGCCAAACCTGCAAGAAGACTGCTGTTCACTCTTTGCCTCTTATTCTCAAATCAACGCCTGCCCCGCGGCTATACTGCACGGTCGCAGGTGATTCTTCCACAAATACACGCGCGGAGCAAACGGAATGGGCCGCGCGCCCTTGACCTTGGCCTATAGGCGCGGGCATGTAGGTTTCCAACGGACAAGAACACCGGAACACGCCGATGCTGCTGCTGATAGATAATTATGACAGTTTTACCTACAATCTGGTCCATTATCTGGGCGAGTTGGGGGCCGATGTGCTGGTGCGGCGCAATGATGCGTTGGATGTACAGGCCGCAATGGCGCTTAATCCTTCAGTAATCGTCTTGTCGCCCGGCCCCTGCGACCCTGATCAGGCCGGTATTTGCCTTGCCCTGACCCATGCTGCCGCCGAGGCGCGTGTACCGCTTCTGGGGGTCTGCCTTGGCCATCAGACCATCGGACAGGCGTTTGGCGGGCGGGTTATTCGCGCGCCGCAGATCGTGCATGGCAAGCTGGGCGAAATGCACCATGCCGGCAAAGGCGTATTTCACGGCCTGCCATCACCGCTTATGGCGACGCGCTATCATTCGCTTGTGGTCGAGCGCGAGACTTTGCCTGACTGTCTGGAAGTGACAAGCTGGCTGGAGGATGGGCTTATCATGGGGCTGCGTCACCGCGACCTGCCGATTGAAGGGGTGCAGTTCCACCCTGAAAGCATCCGGTCTGAACATGGACATGCGATGCTGCGCAACTTTCTGGATCAGGCAGCCGTGGCCGCATGATGGATGACCTCAAACCCCTGATCGGCATTGCCGCCACCCGCCCCCTGACCCGGTCCGAGGCCGAGGCCGCGTTTAACCTGTTGTTTGAGGGTCAGGCCACACCGGCGCAGACCGGCGGGTTCCTGATGGCGCTGCGCACGCGCGGTGAAACCGTCGATGAATATGCCGCCGCCGCCAGCGTGATGCGGGCCAAATGCGTCAAGGTCCGCGCGCCTGAGGGCGCGATGGATATTGTCGGCACAGGCGGCGATGGCAAGGGCACGCTGAATATCTCGACCGCGACAGCCTTTGTCGTTGCTGGCGCTGGCGTGCCAGTGGCCAAGCATGGCAATCGCAACCTCTCGTCAAAATCCGGCGCGGCAGATGCGCTGGGGGCCTTGGGTATTGACGTTATGGTCGGGGCCAATGTGGTCGAAAAGGCTTTGCAAGAGGCAGGCATCGGCTTCATGATGGCCCCTATGCACCACCCGGCTATGCGCCATGTTGGCCCTGTACGCATGGAATTGGGCACGCGCACCATATTCAACATTCTTGGCCCGCTGACCAATCCGGCCGGGGTGAAATACCAGCTTACCGGCGCGTTCTCGACCGATTTGTTGCGCCCTATGGCGGAAACGCTGCGTGCCCTTGGCACCGAGCGCGCGTGGCTGGTGCATGGCGGCGATGGCACGGACGAATTGTCGATTGCCGCTGAAAGCGCCGTTGTGGCACTGGAAGGCGGTGCCCTGCGCGCGTTTTCGGTCCACCCCGAGGATGCGGGCCTGCCCGTGCACCCGTTCGAGCAGTTGTTGGGCGGCGCGCCCGATGAGAACGCACAAGAATTACGCGCCGTGCTGCAAGGCGCGGGCCGCCCTGCTTACCGCGATGCGGTCTTGCTGAACGCAGCCGCCGCGCTGGTGATCGCAGGCAAAGCCAGTGCCTTGGTCGAAGGCGTGGCGCAGGCGCGCGAAAGCCTCGATTCCGGGGCAGCCATGCGCGCGGTTGAAAACCTTGCCCGCATCAGCCCCATATCCGCCTGAACTCTGAAAGACTGCACACATGGCCACCATTCTCGACAAGATCAAAAGCTACAAGCTGCAAGAGGTTGTGGACCGCAAGGCCACGCGCGCACTGTCAGATGTGGAAGAGGTCGCGCGCAATGCCCCCGCCCCGCGCGGCTTTGCCGCTGCCTTGCGTCAGGCCGAAACCACCGGCTATGGGCTGATCGCCGAGATTAAGAAAGCCAGCCCGTCAAAAGGTCTGATCCGCGCCGATTTCGACCCTCCCGCGCTGGCCCACGCCTATGAAGACGGCGGGGCCACCTGCCTGAGCGTGTTGACCGACACGCCCAGCTTTCAGGGGGCGGACAGCTTTCTGACCGCCGCACGCACGGCAACATCCCTGCCCGCGCTGCGCAAGGATTTCATGTACGACATCTATCAGGTCGCAGAGGCGCGCGCGCTTCATGCAGATTGCATCCTGATCATCATGGCCTCGGTCTCTGACGCGCAGGCGCAAGAGCTGGAACAGGCCGCCTTTGCATGGGGCATGGATGTGCTGGTCGAGGTGCATGACGAAGACGAACTGGAGCGTGCGCTGGCGCTGACCTCGCCGATGCTGGGGATCAATAATCGCAACCTGAACACATTTGAGGTAACGCTGGATACCACGCGCCGGCTGTCGCGGCTGGTCCCCGAAGGCAAGATGCTGATCGCAGAAAGCGGCATTTACACCCCCGCTGATCTGGCCGATCTGGCAGGCTACGGCGCGCGCAGCTTCCTGATTGGTGAAAGCCTGATGCGCCAGTCCGATGTGGCACAGGCCACCCGCGCGCTACTGGCAAACCCGATCCTGCCAGAAAAGGTGTAATGTGGAAAAACTGACACATTTCGACGCTGAAGGCCACGCACATATGGTTGACGTGTCGCAAAAGTCGCATACCGCGCGGGTCGCTGTCGCCGAAAGCGCCGTGCAGATGCTGCCGGAAACCCTCGCGCTGGTGACTGAGGGGCGCGCCAAGAAGGGCGATGTTCTAGGGGTTGCGCGACTGGCCGGGATCATGGGGGCCAAACGCTGCGCCGACCTGATCCCGCTGTGCCACCCGCTGCCGATCACCAAAGTCTCGGTAGACCTGACCCCGGATGACAGCCTGCCCGGCGTGCGTATCCGCGCCGAAGTGCGCACCACCGGCCAGACCGGCGTAGAGATGGAGGCATTGACCGCCGCTTCCGTGGCCGCGCTGACCATCTATGACATGCTCAAGGCCGCTGAAAAGTCGATGACCATCACCGCCACCCGCGTGGTGCTGAAAGATGGCGGCAAATCCGGTCGCTACGAGGCGCAGCCATGATCGCGGTCGAAGAGGCGCTGACGCATGTTTTCACGTTGATCTCGCCTCTGCCCACGGAAGAAGTTGAGCTACCCCATCTTGCGGGGCGTGTGCTGCGCGCACCAGTGGCCGCGCAACGTGACCAACCGCCCTTCCCGGCTTCGGCAATGGATGGCTATGCCGTTGCCAGCCATGACGCCGAAAGCTACCGCGTGATTGGCGAAGCCGCCGCCGGCCATGCCTTTGCAGGCCATGTCACCCCCGGAGAGGCCGTGCGCATCTTCACTGGCGCGCCGATTCCGCAAGGGGCAGATCGCGTGATCATTCAAGAAGATGTATCGCGCGATGGTGACAGAATAACCCTGACACAGCCGCTTGAAACGCCGCTGCACATCCGCGCCCAAGGAACGGATTTCAAAGCCGGGGACCAGATCAGCGCACCGCGCCGCTTGCGCCCGGCCGAACTGGCGCTGCTGGCGGCCATGAACTGCCCGCGCGCCACAGTCAGCCGCCGCCCGAATGTTGCGATCATCGCAACCGGGGATGAACTCGTCATGCCCGGAGAGGAACCGCGCGCGGATCAGATCATTGCCTCCAATGCCTTCGCGCTCAAGGCGATGGCCGAAGCAGAGGGCGCACGCGCCCGCATCCTGCCCATTGCCAGTGATACTGTGGCCAGCCTGCGCGCTGTGCTGGAACTGGCCGCGGATGCCGATCTGATCGTGACCATTGGCGGCGCATCAGTAGGCGACCATGATCTGGTTGGCCCTGTCGCACAAGATATGGGTGCCAGCCGGGCCTTCTATAAGGTGGCCATGCGCCCGGGCAAACCGCTTATGGCCGGGCGTCTGGGTGATGCGCTCTTGCTGGGGCTGCCCGGAAACCCCGTTTCTTCCATCGTCTGCGGCCATCTGTTCATGCGCCCGGCGTTGCGCGCGTTACAAGGGCTTGGCGCGTATCCGATGCAAACCGCCACCGCCACGCTGGGCCGCGATCTGCCCGCAAATGGCGCGCGGACACATTACATGCGCGCTAACCTTGGCCCCGGCGGCACCATCTCGCCCCACCCCAATCAGGACAGCGCGCTTCTCAGTGTCCTGTGTCAATCCGACGCGCTTCTGATCCACCCCGCCGGGGACGGGCCGCGCAAGGCGGGGGAACAAATGCGGTATATCCCTTTGTGACGCCGTTGACACACACGCAGAACAGAGATAGAACATCCTGAGAGTCTTTGTTGCAAAACCATCGCCGGAGGGGCCGCCGTGCTGACACGCAAGCAGATTGAACTTCTCAAGCTCATCCATACGCGCATGGAAGCGGACGGGGTTGCACCCTCTTTTGACGAGATGAAGGATGCGCTTGATCTGCGGTCGAAATCCGGCATTCACAGGCTGATAACCGCATTGGAAGAACGCGGTTTCATACGGCGGATGCATCACCGCGCCCGCGCGATTGAAGTGCTGAAACTGCCCGATGCACTGAACAAGGGCGGGTTCGAAGCCAAGGTCATTGACGGCGGCGCAAGTGGCAAGCCCGCCCCGCCCGCGCAGGCGCTGCCTGTGGACGCTTCTGCACTTAGCCTGCCGATCATGGGCCGCATCGCGGCAGGTACACCGATTGAGGCAATCAGCGCGGTTGTGAACGATATTTCAGTGCCCGCCAGCATGTTGCGTGGCCGCGCCAGCCATTACGCGCTGGAAGTGCAAGGCGACTCGATGATTGATCTGGGCATCAATGACGGCGATATCGTTGTCATTCGGGAACAGGACACGGCCGATAATGGCGACATCGTCGTGGCGCTGGTTGAAGGGCTGGAAGCAACGCTGAAACGCTTTCGCCGCCAGAACGGCATGATCGCACTTGAAGCTGCGAATCCGGCCTATGAAACGCGCCTGCTGCGGGATGATCAGGTGCAGGTGCAAGGGCGGCTTGTCGGGTTGATTCGCAGCTACTAAAATCGCGCATCTTGCATCGCGGGGCTCTTCCCAATGCAGGCGAAAGCGGTGTCTTGACAGGGCGCTGTTGGCGTTGCTCCAAATCCTGGAATGCGAAAATACTGTACGGACTACGCGCGCGAGTGTTCGCCACCTGACGAAAGGTTCCCGCGCCACATGCGCTGTTTTCGCGAGAGGCGGCTATCGGGACAAAGGGGACATAGCGAGGCCGGGTGCAAAGCCGCGTAGCGTCGGGCCGCGGTGCGGCGATCCAAGGTTTACTCTGTAGCGCTTTATGCTGGCCAAATCCCCGCGAGATTAGATCTTTGCGCAGATGGCAGCCAAATCGCCGTGACGTGGGGGCGGCCCGGCGCTGCGCGGAGGCCTGCGGCCTTGATTCCGCGCAATTGAATGTCCGCAACGCCCCTCGTAGCAGTCATAGGGTTTCTGATGTCAGGCGACAAACACCAGGTCACACTTCTGTCGCGCCTGCTGGCATGGGCAAGATTGGTAAGCACCACGATGCTGCGGCATCCATAGCGCGTCGTCCCAACCCGGCACAAAATGGGCAAACCGAATTAACATGTCAGATTCCGACACCGCCCAACACCCGCCAGTCGTTCAAAAATTATTATAGCATGTCGCATCCGAGGCAACCCATGTCCGATTCAGCGACAGTCAGATTGCGATTATTTGCTAGATCTGGCCGGGCAAGGAGTGGACAATATGCGCTATTCAGGTTTTCGCGTGATCAAAGAGGCGCTCAGCGGCCACAAGGGCTGGACCCCAGCTTGGCGCGACCCGGAACCAAAGCCCCAATATGACATCATCATCATTGGCGGTGGCGGGCACGGTCTGGCAACGGCCTATTATCTGGCCAAGGAATTCAGCCAGCACAGGATCGCCGTGATCGAAAAAGGCTGGATCGGGGGCGGCAATGTGGGGCGCAATACCACGATCATCCGCTCGAACTACCTGCTGGATGGAAACGAGCCATTCTATGAATTCTCGCTCAAGCTCTGGGAAGGGCTGGAGCAGGATTTCAACTATAACGCCATGGTCAGCCAACGCGGCATCCTGAACCTGATCCATTCGGATGCCCAGCGCGACGCCTATATTCGGCGCGGCAATGCCATGCTGCTGAACGGGGCCGATGCCGAATTGCTGAGCGCGGAACAAGTCCGGCGTGAATATCCCTTCCTGAATTTCGACGATGCGCGCTTTCCCATCAAGGGCGGGCTGGCGCAACGCCGCGGCGGCACAGTGCGCCACGATGCAGTGGCCTGGGGCTATGCCCGTGGTGCCGACAGCCGGGGTGTCGACATCATCCAGAATTGCGAAGTCACAGGTTTTCGGATTGAAAACGGCCAGTGCAAGGGGGTCGAGACATCGCGCGGCTTCATCGGGGCGGGTAAGGTCGGCGTTGCAGTGGCGGGCAATTCCAGCCGTGTCATGGCGCAGGCCGGAATGCGCCTGCCGATCGAAAGCCATGTGCTGCAAGCCTTTGTCTCCGAAGGGTTGAAGCCGGTCTTGCCGGGCGTCATCACCTTTGGCGCCGGGCATTTCTATTGCAGCCAGTCCGACAAGGGCGGACTGGTCTTTGGCGGCGATATCGACGGCTACAACTCCTACGCCCAGCGCGGCAACCTGCCTGTCGTCGAAGATGTGATTGAAGGGGGCATGGCGCTGTTTCCCGGCCTTGGCCGCGTGCGCCTGCTGCGCATGTGGGGCGGTGTGATGGATATGAGCATGGACGGCTCGCCCATCATCGACCGCACCCATATTGACGGGCTCTATTTCAATGGCGGATGGTGCTATGGCGGGTTCAAGGCAACGCCGGCCTCTGGCTGGTGCTTCGCCCATCTTCTGGCCACTGATACCCCGCATCCAACCGCCGCTGCTTACCGCTTCGACCGGTTCGAAAAGGGCCGGATGATCGACGAAAAGGGCATGGGCGCACAGCCCAACCTGCATTAGGGGCACATTCCATGCTGTCATTTTCTTGCCAAAAATACTCAAATCCCACAGCCACCACCGGGACCAGCCGCCAAAGGGGGCGCGCATGATCATCAACCATCCACTGCTTGGCCCCTGTGACGCGCAGGAATTCACCTACAAAGGCGACGCACGCCTGATCGACCGCCCGGACGGCATGGCTGATGGCGCTGACGCCGCGTTTTATAACTACGCCTATCTGCGCGATAACCCTGCGGGCCAGCACCGCGAATTGTGGTTTCATGAGCAGGGCGACAGGTCATGGCTGGTGGTCACACGCAATACCGTGACCCATGAGATCACACAGGTTGAACTGGCGCGCGATGTTGCGCGCAAATCGGGGCGCAGCGCATGAGCAGATTGCCAACAGGCGGCCAGATCGACCGCACACGCAAAATCAGCTTCCGGTTCGACGGGCAGTATTACAAGGGGCACCCCGGCGATACGCTTGCTTCTGCCCTGCTGGCCAATGGCGTGCGACTGATGGGGCGCTCGTTCAAATATCACCGTCCGCGTGGTGTCCTGACTGCGGGCAGCGAGGAACCCAATGCATTGGTCGAGTTGCGCACTGGCGGGCGGCAGGAACCCAATACCCGCGCCACCACGGTGGAGCTGTTTGACGGGTTGCAGGCCCATTCCCAAAATGCATGGCCCAGCCTGAAATTCGACGCGCTGGCAATCAATGACCGGCTGTCAAACTTTCTGACAGCGGGGTTTTACTACAAGACTTTCATGTGGCCCGCTGCCTTTTGGGAAAAGCTGTATGAACCCATCATCCGGCGCGCGGCAGGGCTTGGCTCCATCACAACCAAGCCGGACCCCGATCTTTACGACAAGGGGTTCCTTCATTGCGACCTGCTGGTTATCGGGGCCGGGCCTGCCGGGCTTGCAGCGGCCCTGACCGCCGGGCGTGCAGGTGCGCGGGTCATCGTTGCGGATGAAGATTTCCGCATGGGCGGGCGGCTGAATGCTGAAACATTTACGCTGGGCGCACAGTCGGGCGCAGATTGGACCGCGCAGGTTGTGGCCGAACTGGCCAGCCTTCCGAATGTCCGCCTGCTGTCGCGCACGACCATTTTCGGGGCTTTTGATCATGGTGTCTATGGCGCGGTCGAGCGGGTGTCCGACCATTTGCTTACCCCTGCGCCTGACAAGCCGCGCCAGATCCTGTGGCGCATCTATTCCAAGCGCGCACTTCTATGTGCGGGCGCTCTTGAGCGGCCCATCGCATTCGCCAATAACGACCGCCCCGGCATCATGACCGCCAGCGCGCTGCGCGCCTATGTCAACCGTTGGGCCGCCAGCCCCGCCGAGACGGTCGCTGTTTTCACCAATAATGACGACGGTCATCGCACGGCCAGCGACCTGTTGGCCGCGGGCGTGAAGGTTGCCGCTGTCATCGACACGCGCGAAGATGCGCCCGCCCTGCAAGGGGCTGAAGTTCTGGCCGGGGCGCAGGTCACCGACACTGCGGGCCGTTTGGGGCTGAAATCGGTAACGGTGCGTCTGGCCAATGGCAAAAGCCGCAAGCTGGATGTCGGCGCACTGGGGGTTGCAGGCGGGTGGAACCCGAATGTTGCGCTGACCTGTCACCAGCGCGGCCGGCCTGTCTGGAACAATGCGATTGCGGCCTTTGTGCCCGGCGCAGAATTGCCGCAAGGGATGGCGGTTGCAGGCGCTGCGCAAGGACATTTCAGCACCCATGCGGCCTTGCATGGCGGGGCCGATAGCGCGCGGCGCATATTGGCAGATATCGGCATCTCTGCCGCCGCACCCGATCTGCCGCAGGCAGAGGATGCACCTGTCAACATAACCCCGTTCTGGCATGTTGGCGGCACCAAGCGCGCCTGGCTGGATTTCCAGAATGATGTGACCGTCAAGGATGTGAAGCTGGCGCATCAGGAAAACTTCCGCTCGGTCGAGCATCTGAAACGCTACACCACCTTGGGCATGGCCACGGATCAGGGCAAGACCTCGAATATGGGCGGGCTTGCGGTGATGGCGGAACTGACCGGCAAAAGCATAGAGGCAACAGGCACCACCATCTTCCGCCCGCCCTATACGCCTGTTTCAATGGGCGCTCTCGCAGGGCGTTCTACCGGACGCGATTTCAAGCCGACCCGCCTGACGCCCAGCCATAAATGGGCGACCGAGCAAGGCGCGGTTTTTGTCGAGGTTGGCATGTGGCTGCGCGCGCAATGGTTCCCGCGCGCGGGTGAGAAAACATGGCGCGAAAGCGTGGACCGCGAGGTTCTGGCCACGCGCGCCTCTGTCGGGGTGTGCGATGTGACCACGCTTGGCAAAATAGATGTGCAGGGCCGGGATGCGGCCGCATTCCTGAACCGCATCTATTGCAACGGTTTTGCGAAACTTGCTGTCGGGCGGGTGCGCTATGGGCTGATGCTGCGTGAAGATGGCATCGCCATGGATGACGGCACTGCCGCGCGTCTGGCCGAAGACCATTTTGTTGTTACAACCACAACGGCCAATGCTGTTCCCGTTTACCGCCATATGGAATTTGCGCGCCAATGCCTGTGGCCGGATATGGATGTGCAACTGATCTCGACCACCGAAGCATGGGCGCAGTTTGCGGTTGCAGGCCCCAATGCGCGCAAGCTGTTGCAAAAGATCGTGGACCCGGAATTCGACATCTCGAATGATGCGTTTCCCTTCATGGCTTGCGGAGAAATCACGGTTTGTGGCGGGTTGCGGGCGCGGTTGTTCCGCATCTCTTTCTCGGGCGAGTTGGCCTATGAAATCGCGGTGCCAACGCGCTATGGCGACGCGCTGATCCGGCGGCTGATGCAGGCGGGAGAAGAGTTTGACGTTACCCCCTACGGCACCGAGGCACTTGGCGTCATGCGTATTGAAAAAGGTCACGCGGCCGGTAATGAACTGAACGGCCAGACCACTGCGCGCGATCTGGGTATGGGACGCATGGTCAGCGACAAGAAAGACAGTATTGGTGCAGTCCTGTCACGGCGCGAGGGGCTGAACCAGCCGGATGGTTTGAGGCTGGTGGGTTTCAAGCCCAAGAACCCGAAAGCGCGGGTCTTGGCAGGCGCACATCTGCTGGAAATCGGGGCAGATATGACAGCGGCCAATGACCTGGGCTATGTCACTTCGGCCTGTTATTCGCCCTGTCTGAAATCCTTTATCGCCATCGGCTTTTTGAAAGCGGGTGACGAACGCATGGGCGATGTGCTGCGCGCAGCCTCGCCCCTGACAGGGGATGATACCGAGGTCGAAATCGTCTCGGCCCATTTCATCGACCCAGAGGGAGAACGACTTCGTGCATGATCTGGCCCCCCTGACCGCCCTTGCGGGCACCACGCCGGTGCAGGACAGCATCGGCCCCGTTACGATAACCGAGGCCCCCGATTGGGCGCTGGCCTCTGTCGCGGCGCGGCTTGGGCAGGAAAAAGCCTGTAGCACCGCCCTTGCGTCCGTCTTGGGCGCAGATATCCCCGGTGTTGCAGCCCATACGCAAGGCCCTGCGATGAGTGCCTTCTGGACCGGACCGCATATCTGGATCGTGGAAGCGCCTTACGACAGCCACGAAGATCTTGCCGCGATGCTTTCTGCCAAGCTGGGCGAATGTGCCAGCGTGACCGAACAAAGTGATGCATGGGTGCGCTTTGATGTCACCGGCGACGGGATTGAGCGTTTGTTTGAACGCCTGTGCAACCTTGATCTGGCGAAGCTGGGCCAAGGTGCGGCGCGGCGCAGTGTCATCGAGCATCTTGGCTGCTATGTGATCCGTGGGACAGAGGGGATACATGTCTATGGGCCACGTTCCTCGGCGCAAAGCTTGCATCATGCGCTGACCAGCGCGGCACGCGCGGTGTTCTAGGGTGCGCCCGCCAAGACACGCTCTCCAATGACAGCTTTTGGGGGCGTTGCGAACTCTCAGTTGCGCGGAATCAAGGCCGAAGGCCGCCGCGCATCGCCGGGCCGCACCCACGGCACGGCGATTTGGCTGCCCCAAGCGCTCAGATCAGATCTCGCAGGGGCTTGGCCAGCATAAAGTGCTACAGATTTAACCGAATATCGCCCCACCGCGGCCCGGCGATGCGCGGCTTTGCACCCGGCTTTGCTATGTCCGTAAAATCCCGCAAAGCCGACTGTCGCGACTCATCGCGACGTGTTGTCTCAGGTGCGGAAAACAAAGATGCGCCTGCGCCGCACGCCCCCGTTAACCAGATTTGAGGACAGGTGGCCTGTATCAACACTGGTGTATATACTCCCCCGGTGCGGGGCCAAGGCCCAGCGCGGGGATGCGCGCGGCCTGAGTGCCGCTGCTGTGGCTGTCCAGCCAGCGTGACCATTCCGGCCACCAAGACCCCGCCACAGGGTCATTGGCGGCCAGCCAACTGTCTGGGTCAAGGTAATGCGCGCCAGCCGGGCGGTGCCCGATACGGTAATGCCGCCCCTTATGGCCCGGCTCTGACAGAATACCGCCATTATGCCCGCCCTTTGTCAGCAGCACATGCATATCGCAATCGGTGAACAGGGCCGTCTTGTAGACGGACCGCCACGGCGCAATATGATCGGTTTCTGTTGCCACAACGAACATGGGCACCTCGATATCCTTAAGTGCGATCACACGCCCCTCAACCGCGAAGCGCCCTGCCGTGATACGGTTTTCCAGAAACACCCCGCGCAAATATTCCGAATGCATGCGCGCGGGCATACGGGTGGTGTCATTGACCCAGACCCCCATATCTGTGGGCAAATCCGGCTCTCCCAGAAAATAGCGCCGGACCGCGCGCGTCCAGATCAGGTCTTCGGACCGGATGGCGGCAAAGGCGCCTGACATCTGGGGCCGGTCCAGATACCCCTGCGCCCACATCATGTCTTCCAGATAGGCGACCTGGCTTTCATCCAGAAACAGCAGCAATTCGCCCGCCTCGGCAAAATCGACCTGCGCGGCCATCAGCGTGATTGAGGCCAGCCGCGTGTCGTGGTCGCGCGCCATGGTCGCGGCGGTGATCGCCAGCAGCGTTCCGCCCAGACAATAGCCATTGGCATGAACCTTCTGGTCCGGCACGATCCGGTTCACTTCCTCCAGTGCCTGCATCACACCTTGCAGGCGGTAATCTTCCAGCGACAAGTCGGCATGTTCCGCCCCCGGATTGCGCCATGAGATGCAGAATACAGTATAGCCCTGCCCCACCAGCCAGCGGATCAGCGAATTTTCCGGCGAGAGGTCCAGAATATAATATTTCATGATCCATGCCGGCACGATCAGCACCGGTTCTGCCTGCACCTTGTCGGTTGTCGGGCTATACTGGATCAATTCCATCAGCTCATTGCGAAAGACCACCTCGCCCTTGGTGCAGGCCAGCACCTTGCCCAAGGCAAATTGATCGGGCACGGGGCGATGTTCATTGGCAAGAATGTGATGCGCATCATCAGCGTAATGCACTGCCCCGTCAAACAGATTGCGTGCGCCGGTCTGCCATGTCTTTTCCAGTATTTCGGGATTGGCGACAGGAAAGTTGGCGGGCGAAACGGTATCCAGCAACTGGCGCATCATGAATCCGGTGCGCTGCGCATTCTGTCGCTTCAGCCCCCGCAGGTCAGATGTGGCCCCCTGCCACCAATCCTGCGTTGCCAGAAAGCCTTGCTGCCAGACCGCGAAGGGGGCTTTAGCCCAGCCCTGATGTGTCCAGCGTGTATCATAGCGACCGGGCGCAAAGGGCTTTTCAGGGCTTTGCCCAAGGGTTGCAGCGGCGGCAAACCGCGCGAGTTTCAGCCAGTTGGATTGCGCGCGCTCCATCAATTCGATCTGACGCCCCGGCGCGCGGGCCAGATGCATTGCCCAATCGCCCCAGGCATCCAGAATCGCATGTGGCGACAACCCCGATGTCATCCGCGCCAGCGTGGCCATTGTGCTGCGATCCAATGACGCATGCGTGTGCCCCGGAGCAGCAGAAGTGGGATGGGGCACCGACGGGACGCTTCGACGCGGCGGGGGCGCTGACGGCGCTTTGGGTTGGGCGGATTTCGGGGGCTTGGGCTTTTGTGGCATGATCCGGCCTTGTGCTGGTAGCGCGCATGAAAGCACGCGCAGGAACAGGATGGGCGCTTGCGCGCAGCGCGCTGGCTGGCTGTGGCTGCGAGGGCCATCTTCGTTGTGACGTTGGCGCAACTGAACACAGGCGGCGCGGCCCTGTCACTGATTCATGTCAACTGGTGGCGTATATGTGCTGAAACCCGCGCCAGATAGCACAGGCTTGCCACTTCCTTGCCCATTCAGCGGCATGTCCTTGACATGACGACAAATCGCAGCGAGAGAGAGGGTATTCTGCCTGCCCGTCTCTGGTTTGTCCGGACAGGCAGGTCAGGCCACCTCTCTCCCTTGCTGTGATGACAAGACGCAAGGACGCATATCGGCACTTACAGGTGCCCGGTGCAATGACACCCAATGTGACGTTCGGGGATGGGTCCGATATATGTCGCGTTGACCCATCTCAACGGCACAAGCTGCCAAATTCTATGGATATACTTACTATGATCACTCCGCTGTCCGAAGCCCTTGCAGAGCGTGGCTTCGACAAACTCACCCCTGTTCAAAACGCGGTCACCGCCGCCGATATCATGGATCAGGACCTGCTGGTTTCGGCCCAGACCGGGTCGGGCAAAACGGTAGGCTTTGGCATGGCCATCGCGCCCACCTTGCTTGGAACCGAAGAACGCTTCGGCCCTGCGGCAGCGCCGCTGGCGCTGGTCGTCGCGCCCACACGCGAACTGGCCTTTCAGGTCATGCGCGAATTGACATGGCTTTATGCCAAAACCGGCGCGGTTGTGACCTCTTGTGTGGGGGGCATGGACAGTCGGCAGGAACGCCGCGCGCTGGAACGCGGCGCGCATATCGTTGTTGGCACGCCGGGGCGTTTGCGCGACCATATCGAACGTGGTGCCCTTGATCTGGGTGAATTGCGCGCTGTCGTGCTGGATGAAGCCGACGAGATGCTGGATATGGGCTTCCGCGAAGACCTTGAATTCATGCTGTCCAAAGCCCCCGAAGAGCGCCGGACGCTGCTGTTTTCGGCCACCGTCTCGCCCATGATCGCCAAACTGGCCAAGCAATACCAGCGCGACGCGCGCCGGATCAGCACCTTGGGCAGCACAGACCAACATGCCGATATTTCATATCAGGCGCTGCGTGTGGCGGCATCTGACAGTGAACATGCCATCTTCAACCTGCTGCGCTATCACGCCGAAGAAAGCGCGATTGTCTTTGCCAATACGCGCGCCGCTGTCAGCCATCTGTCCGCGCGCCTGACCAATCGCGGGTTGTCCACTGTTACCCTGTCGGGCGAGTTAAGCCAGACCGAGCGCACCCATGCGCTGCAAGCCATGCGCGACGGGCGCGCGCGGGTTTGTGTGGCCACGGATGTGGCCGCGCGCGGCATTGACCTGCCGAACCTCAATCTGGTTATTCATGCGGACCTTCCCAGCAATACCGAAAGCCTGCTGCACCGTTCTGGCCGTACCGGGCGCGCGGGGCGCAAGGGCATCTCGGCGCTGATCGTGCCACCACGGGCGGTGCGCAAGGCAGAGAACCTGCTGAAATGGGCCAAGATTTCGGCAGAATGGACCACTGCGCCTTCGGTCGAGGATGTCTTGCAAAAGGATGAAGAGCGGCTGCTGGCAGACCCGGCATGGACCACCCCCCTGACCGAGGATGAGCAGAGCTTTGCTGCCAAACTGCTGGCCCTTCATGCGCCGGAAGTGGTCGCGGCAGCCTATCTGCGCCTGTATCAGCAGCGCAATGCCGCGCCCGAGGACTTGTTGCCACCAGACACCAAACCCGCCGCGCGTGAGCATAAGCCATTTGGCCCAAGCCGCTGGTTCGCCCTGTCAGTCGGGCGTAATGACAAGGCAGAACCACGCTGGCTGTTGCCGCTGCTATGCCGCGCGGGCAATCTGGACAAAACAGCCATCGGCGCGATCCGCGTGCAGGACACCGAAACACATGTCGAACTGACCGAGGCCAGCGCCGCTGGCTTCATGGCCACCATCGGCGCAGATGGGGTACTGGAAGACGGGGTCAAGGTACGCCCGATGGATGCAGCACCCGACCGGCAATCCGGCGGCGGCAGGCCAAAGCCGGAGTCCAGCCCCCGACCACGCCCGGAATACCGCGCCAGCGCGCCTTCGCCACGGCCGCGCGCAGAGCCGGCCCCCGAACGCAAGGCCGCTGCCGCCCCGCGCGCCGAGGGTGAAAGAAAGCCGCGCCACAGCGCAAGCGCCAGCACTGCCCCGCACGCGAAAAGCAAGCCCGATTCTTACAAGCCGAAAGACAAGGCCGAAGCTTACAAGCCGCGGGAAAAAGCTGACGCGCCGCGCGGCAAGGACAGCTACAAGCCCAGGGACAAAGCAGATGCGCCGCGCGCCAAGGCCAAGTATGAACGGCGCGATCCAGCAGTGAAACCCGGCGACAAGCCCGCGCCAAGGGCCAAGCCGAAACATGCCGGGAAACCCGCCTCGTTCAGCGATGCGCGCGACAGCTCCAAACGCTTCACACCGCCCGGTAAGGACAAGCCTGCCGCGCGCAAACCCCGCGCCACCGCGCGGCCCGGCGGGGCAGAGCCACCCCGGCGCGGCAAGCGCTAACCTCCGGCACCTGACACAAAATACCCGCCCCTTAGCGACAAGGGGCGGGTTTGTGGGGCTTTGCAGACGAATCAACGCTGGGTGTAAAGCTGCGCAGCGTCGGGCCGTGGTGCGGCGTTCCACCGCATAATCTGTAGCACTTTATGCCAGCCAAATCCGCGCAAGATCAGATATTTGCGCTGGTGTCAGCCAAATCACAATCAAGGCCGGGCATTCACTGCCCGGCCCTGTCCAGTCGACCCCGCGAAAGCGTTTCAAATAGCGCAAACAGAATCAGGCTTTGCGCCGCCAGCACCAGAAGGGCGGCAAACATCAGGTCGGTCTGCCCGCGCCCATTGGCCATAAGCATCAGATACCCAAGCCCGCGCGACGAACCGACCCATTCCCCGATCAAGACCGCAAAAGGCGCATAGACCACTGCCAACCGCAGACCAGAGGCCAGCGCGGGCAGCGCATTGGGCAGTTGCAGCAGGAACAGACGGCGCAAGGGTGTTGCGCGCATCATCTGCGCCAGATCATTCAGCGGGGCAGGCAGGCGCATCAGCCCGTCAAAAAAGGCCGATGTGACCGGAAAATAGATCACCAGCATGACCACGACAATTTTGGACGGTGCGCCATAGCCAAGCCATAAGGTAATGATCGGGGCCAGCGCAAAGACTGGCACGGCCTGCGCAAAGATCAACATGGGCCGCAACAACAGCCGCGCGCCGGGCGACAGCGCCAGATTAAGCGCCGTCGCCACCCCCAGCGCCACCCCGGCCGCCAGCCCCATGCCCAGATTGGCCGCTGTGAAGCGCGCGTGTTCCCACAGCAGGGGCGCATTGGCCCAAAGGCTGGCCCCCACACGCCCCGGCCCCGGCAGGATGAACGGCGGCACCCCACTGGCCCAGACCACGCCCTGCCACAGCGCCAGCGCGAAACCCAAGGCCAGCAGGCCGCGCAGCAAGGGCGTATTCATCCAGCGCAAGTTTCAGACTCCACCCTGTGCAGCCGGGCCAGCATCTGCGCCTGCGCGGCCAGTGTCTCGGGCGCAGTGTAGTCGCGCGGGACGGGGCTGGCGGGCAGGTTCAGCACTTCTGCCCCATCCGGCCCCAGCAAATAGGCTTGATCAGACAGGCGAATAGCCTCCAGCGGGTCATGCGTGATCAAAATCACTGTGCGGCCCTGCAACAGCGATGCGGCCAGATCCTGCATTGCCAGCCGGGTGAGCGTGTCCAGGGCCGAGAACGGCTCATCCAGCACAACAATAGGGCAATCTTCCATCAGGACACGCGCAAGTGCCACGCGCTGGCGCTGGCCGCCTGACAAGGCCGCTGGGCGGCGGCGCTCCAACCCTTTCAGCCCGACTTGCGCCAGCAAGGCGCGCGCGCGCGTCACATCTGGCCGCACCCCGCGCAGTCGCGCGCCGATGGTGACGTTCTGCACGCAATCGGCCCAGGGCAAAAGCTGCCCCTCTTGCGCCATCATCGCCACGCGGCCCTGAAGCGGCTTGCCATCTTCAGGGCAAATTGCGCCCTCCAGCCGGTAAGGGCCGGGCAGCCCCGCAACCAGCCGGGCAAGGGTCGATTTGCCCACACCAGACGGACCAAGCAAGCCAGACCAGCGCGATGCGGGCAGATCAAGCGCGAGATCGCGGATCAGCGGCGCTGTGCCCATCCACAGATCACCACGGAGGCGCAGGGTCGTCATACGCCCTCAAGCCCCATTTGCCAGAAGCCGACCTCCAACCTTGTGGCGGTGGCAAAGCGCTGGCCTAGTTGCCCGAAGCGCGGCAGGCTGGCCCAATCCGGCCCCAGCCTGTGGGCCAATGCGCCATCAATCAGACTGCCCACATCATGGCACAGCGCCTGATACTCTGCCCCGGCATAGGTTTCGATCCAGTCGGAATACGGCCCGCCTGCCCCTTTGAGCCGCGCGCCAATTTCGCCATAGCCCATCACACATGGTGCAAGCGCGGCCATCAGGTCCAGAAAATCGCCTGAATAGCCCGCCTCCAGCACATAACGGGTATAGGCAAGGTTGGCGGGGGCCTCCGTTGTGGCCTCAAGTGCCTGCGCATCAATCCCCTCTGCCGCGCAGATCTGCACATGCAACGGCATTTCATGATGCACCAGCGCCTGCACTGTGGCGGATGCCGCCTGCATTTCAGCCAGCGTGTCAGATTTCGCAGCCGCCAGCGCCCATGCCCGCGCGAAATGGGTCAGGAACACATAATCCTGCCGCAGATAATGCAGAAAATTCGCGCGTGGCAGATCACCCCGGCGCAAGGCCTCGACAAACTCATGCCGCGTATAGGCCTGCCACAAGGGCGCAGCATCGCGCCAAAGGGTGAAGGCGCGGCCATAGTCCGGCGCGCTCATGGTGTGGCCTGTGCGGTCACGTCGATGGCCAGTTCATTGACCGACAGCCCGCCCGCAGTTGCCCCGCGTTCGGCCAGAAATGCCTCAAACCGCGCATAGCGCCCTGCATCCAGTGCGGCGGGGCGGGTGGCAAAGCGCGGCCATGTATCGGACCATGCGCGGGTGTTCAACTCGCTGCGCAATTCGGATGCGGTGGCCGAGAATATCTGCCATGCCTGATCGGGATTGTTCAGGATGAAGCCTGTCGCGCGTTCGGTCGCATCCAGAAAGCGGGCGATCACATCCGCATCCATCTGGTCGGGATTGGCGACATAGATCAACTCGTCATAGCTGGGCACGCCTTCGGCCTCGGGGTAGAAACAGCGCCCCGCGCTGCCTTCGATTTCAAGCTGGTTCAACTCGAAATTACGAAACGCACCGATCACGCCATCCACCTGCCCCGACATCAGCGCGGGCGAGATTGACCAGCCGATATTGATCTGCTCGACATCTGTCGGCTCCATCCCGTGATGGGCCAGCATGGCGTCCAGCATCACTTCCTGCACCCCGGCCACGGCAAAGCCCACCTTGCCGCCTTTCAGGTCTGTCATGTCCTGAACCGCCCCATCTGCCAGCACGACAAGGCAGGTCAGCGGCGTCGAAATCAGCGTGCCTACGCGGCGCAGGGGCAGGTCATTATGGCGGCTAAGGTGCAGTTGCGGCTGGTAGCTGATGGCAATATCCACCCGGCCCGCTGCCGCCATGCGCGGCGGGTCGTTCGGGTCCGCAGGGGTAACGGTTTCCACCTCCAGCCCCGCATCGGTGAAATAGCCCAATTCCTGCGCCAGAACGATGGGCGCATGGTCAGGGTTCACGAACCAGTCCAGCATGACGCTGAGGCGGTCCTGTGCATGCACGGGAAGCGCAAGGGTTGCGGTCAGCAATGATACGGCAAACAGGTGTTTCATGACGGTCCTTTCAGTGGGTAAGGGCAAGTAGGGCGATATCGCCGCCCCAATTTGCTTGCAGGATCTGGCCCGCATTATGGGCGCGCAGACCCGTGGCACAGGCCAGCACCACACGCGCCCCCGATGGCGGGCGCAGCGACGCAATGGCGTCTGGCGGGATATGGCGCGCGGCCGTGCTGAAGGGGGCGGATTCGGCGCGCAGGTCGATCAACAGGTCATCTTCGCCTATGTCATTTCGGGCGATGAAAGGCAGCGGGCGGGCGGGTTCGGGTGCCCCGTCAAACCGAAAGCCCCCCATCCGCCAGCGCGCGGCATCCAAACTGACAAGTTGCCCCAAGGGTGAAGGCGACAGCCCCAGCAGCACGGAAAGCGCCATTTGCGCCTGTAGCGCGCCGATTGTTCCGACCACCGGCCCCATGACCCCCGCTGTCGCACAGGTGGCCCCGCGTTCCGGCAGGTCGGGAAAAATGGCGCGCAGCGAAGGCGCTGCGCCACAACACCCTGCCACATAGCCCGACAGCGCCAGCGCCGAGGCTGCGATCAGGGGTTTGCCAGAATCGCGGCATGTGTCTGACAATGTCAGGCTGACCGCGAAAGTGTCCGCGCAATCAAGCACCAGATCCGACGCGCCCCCCAGTTTGGGCGCATTGGCCGGGTCCAGCCATTCGCAATAGGCAACAATTTCTGTTTCGGGGTTCAGCGCCTGCAAAGCCGCAGCAGCGGCAAGCGCCTTTGGCTGGCCGATCTGGTCCATCCGGTACAGCGGCTGGCGATGCAAGTTATGCTCTGCCACTGTGTCACCATCGAGAAGCGTGATCTTCCCCACCCCTGCGCCTGCCAGATATTGCAACACCGGCACCCCCAGCCCCCCGGCACCTACAACCAGCACATGGGCGCGTGACAGCCGCGCCTGCCCGTCTGCGCCGATTTCCGGCAAGACCATCTGGCGGGCATAACGGGTCATGCACAGGCCCCCAGCCATTGGGCAATGCGCGCATCCGGGTCGGAGTTCAGCGTTATATCCGTCACCGCCGAGACGATATCCGCGCCGGCGTCGAACGCACCGGCGGCGCGTTCAACAGACATGCCACCAATGGCGACAAGCGGGATTTCCCCCACCAGCCCTTTCCATTCGGTCACCCGGTCCAGCCCTTGCTGGTGCCATTTCATCTGCTTCAGGATTGTGGGGTAAACCGGCCCCAGCGCCACATAATCCGGCGCAAGGGCAAGGGCGCGGTCAAGTTCGGCATGGTCATGCGTGGAGATACCAAGCTTCAGCCCCGCGCGACGGATCGCGGGCAGGTCTGCCGCGTCAAGGTCTTCCTGCCCCAGATGCAACCACTCGGCCCCTTCCTCAATGGCCAGTTGCCAATGATCATTGACCACCAGCGCCGCACCATATGTTTGCGCCATGGCCAGACCGACGCGAATATCCAGTCGCAGTGCGTTGGGGTCGCGCTCCTTGATGCGCAATTGCAGGAATTTCACGCCAAGTGGCAGGGCACGTTCCAGCCAATCAACGTTGTCAAAGATCGGGTAGAACCGGGGCAGCGTCATAGCCATGCCTTTCCGACAACAGGGGTAGAGGGGGATGCCATGTCGCGCGGGGTCATCGGGTCGGCGGCATGGGCCAGCGCCCCCGCCTGTGCCGCCAGCGCAAAGGCTCGCGCCATGCCTACTGGGTCACCCGCCTGCGCGACCGCCGTATTGAGCAGCACCGCATCAAAGCCCATTTCCATCGCATCGGCGGCATGGCTGGGCAGGCCAAGGCCCGCGTCGATCACCATTGGCACCTCGGGAAAGGCCGCGCGCAGGGTTTTAAGCCCGTAGCGATTGTTCAACCCAAGGCCAGAGCCGATGGGCGCGCCCCAAGGCATCAGCACTTTTGCACCTGCCTGCAACAGGCGCGCGGCCAGAACCTGATCTTCGGTTGTATAGGGGAACACCTCGAACCCGTCAGCGGCCAGCGCCTCGGTTGCCTTCAGCAGGCCGAAGGGGTCGGGCTGCAAGGTGTCGGCATGGCCAATCACTTCCAGCTTGATCCAGTTCGTCTCGAACACCTCTCGCGCCATGTGCGCGGTGGTGATCGCCTCTCTGGCGCTGTAGCAGCCCGCAGTATTGGGCAGCACATGCACACCAAGCCCGCGAATAATATCCCAAAACGCCTGCCCCTGCCCGCCTTCACGGCGCAAGGATACGGTCGCCACCGACGCGGCAGATTTGCGAAACGCCGCCTCCAGCACCGCGGGGGACGGGTATTGTGCTGTGCCCAGCATGAGAGGGGAGTTCAGCGTGACGCCATAAAAATCGCGCATACCTCAGCCCCCTTGCATCGGTGCCAGCACTTCCAGCCGGTCGCCGTCTTGCAACATGGTTTGCGCCCGCGCGGCCTTGGGCACGAAAGCACCGTTCAGCGCCGTTGCAACGCGCGCTTCAGCCCAGTCGAGTTCGCTCAGCGCGTCCGCAAGCGTATTGGCCGCGATCTCGCGCATCTCTCCGTTCACCTCAATTTTCATGGACCATATCCCCCTTGATCCCTTGTGTCAGAAACGCCGCCGCCTGTTGCGCAAGCGCCGGCGCCAGCAAATAGCCGTGCCGGAACAACCCGTTGAGGTGCAGCACACGGCCCTGCACCACGACACGCGGCACATTGTCGGCAAAGGCCGGGCGCAGATCGGTGCCGGTTTCCACCAGCTCCGCTTCGGCAAAGCGCGGGTCCAGCGCATAGGCCGCACTCAGCAATTCCAGCGTCGAACGCGCGGAAATCCCGCGCTTGTCCGTGCTTTCAATCTGGGTCGCGCCAAGCATGAACAGCCCGCCCGCGCGTGGCACGATATACAGCGGATGGCGCGGGTGCAGCAGGCGCACAGGGCGGCCAAGCCGGATATCGGGCGCGCGCAACACGACCATTTCACCGCGCACCCCGCGCAGCCCCGGCAGCCCTGCCGCCAGACCACGCGCATCAATGACAGGGCCAGAGAATTCCTCGGGGGTGACCTCGGCCCGTTCGATTGACACGCCCTGCGCGGCCAGGGCGCGGGTCAGGTCCAGCAAGGCCCCGCGCGGGTCAAGATGGGCTTCATCCTCGAAGAACAGGGCCTGATCTGCTGTGGTCAGGTCCGGCTCCAGCGTTGCCAATTCATTTGTGATCAGGCGGTGGCCCGACGTGCGCCGCGCAAAGCGCGACAGTTCCGCCCGGTCGCGCTGCAAGGCAACAACCAGCGAACCGCGATATGTGACCTCTGTCACCTCGGCCCAAGCGCGTGCGGCGTCTTTGCCATGCCGGACGACAGCGGGTTCAGCAACCGCCCCTTCGCAATAGGGGGCCAGCATTCCGCCTGCCCACCATGAGCAGCTATGCGGCCCCGGCGGGCCATTGCGGTCCAGAATGCGCGGGGTCAACCCGGCCTTGCACATTTCCCACGCAGCCCAGAGGCCCGCGACCCCCGCCCCGATGATGGTGATATCAGCCATGCGCCCAGACCTTGTGAAAATGATGCACAGGCCCGTGCCCGGACCCGACCCCCAGACTGTCAGCCGCAGCAATTGCACCTTGCAGATAGGCATGTGCACGGCGCACAGCGTCGTCCAGCGCCAAACCCTGCGCCAGCCCTGCTGCAATCGCCGCCGACAGGGTGCATCCGGTCCCGTGCGTGTTGACCGTGGTCAGGCGCGGTGCAGTCAGGGCGGTGACACCGCCCTCCTCGACCAGCAGATCAACGCATGTACTGCCCGTGCCATGCCCCCCTTTCATCAGCACCGCCTGCGCGCCCATGCCGCGCAGCGCGTGGCCTTGGGCAATCATCTCGGCCTCGGTCCGGGCGGGGGATGTATCCAGCAGATCGGCGGCTTCGGGCAGGTTTGGGGTGACCAACGTGGCAAGGGGCAGTAGTGCATGGCGCAAGCTCTGCAACGCTTCGGGCGGCAACAACCTGTCGCCGGATTTCGCCACCATGACCGGGTCCAGCACGACCGGCAGGTGCTGGCCCGCAAGCGCCTGTGCGACGGTTTCGATCGCCTCTGACCCGCCCAGCATGCCCAGTTTCAGCGCGCGGATGTTCAGATCGTCGAACACAGCGGCAATCTGCGCTGCAATCATGGCAGGACTTGCAGCTTCGACCAGCGTAACCGCGCGGGTGTTTTGCGCCGTCAGCGCCGTGATGACAGATGCGCCATAGACGCCCAGCGCAGAAAAGGTTTTCAGATCCGCCTGTATCCCGGCGCCGCCGCCAGAATCAGAGCCTGCTATGGTCAATGCGATGGGAACCAAACTGGCGCTCCTTGCTTGAGGGTCAAACGCAAGGATACGGGCCAGAGATGCTGCGCATCTGTTCGTCACCGTTCCCTACGCCGGTATGACCCGGATCAGGTTCGATGGGTTGGCTTGCGCCTCTCAGCCCCTGTGACAGGGCACCCCAACGGTTGTGACGGGAAAGCTAAATCTGATCGGGCGGAATGACAAGGGGGCAGATACCTATGCCGCGCACCAAGCCCCCGGCCCGCTGCGCAGCTTGGCCGGGGATCGGTTGCCAGACTGGATCACCCAAGAAAAAGCCCCGCCGGCACAGGCATGTGCAGCGGGGCAGATCGAGGCCGGAAGCACATCCGGCATTGGCGGGTCTCAGGTCAGTTCGCGCTGCTGGCGTTCAGGAAGCCAAGCACATCAATCCTGTCCTGTTCATTGCGCAACCCGCGAAACGCCATCTGGTTGCCGGGAATGTAGCTGTCAGGGTTTTCCAGCCATGCCAGAAGTGATTCCACTGTCCAGACGCCCCCATGTTCCGAGAGAGAGCGTGAATAGCGCCACCCTTCTGCGGCGGCGACCTCACGCCCGATAATGTTCACAAGATGTGGCCCACCACGGTTTTGTTCGGCATCATGGATATGGCAGGCGCGACATTGACGCCATACGCTTTCACCATTGGCAATATCTGCGCCAGCCAGAAGGGCCAGTGCATCGTCATCACCTGCGGCAACATCTTGCGCAGCATCTTCGGTCGCTTCAGCTTCGGCTGCTTCAGCCTCCACGGCTTCCTCGGTCGCTTCTGCCTCGGCCACGTCGGCTTCCACAGCTTCCTCGGTTGCCTCTGCCTCGGCCACGTCGGCCTCCACAGCATCCTCGGTTGCCTCTGCCTCAGCCACATCAGTTTCCACAGCTTCCTCAGTTGCCTCTGCCTCAGCCACGTCAGCTTCCACGGCATCCTCGGTTGCCTCTGCCTCGGCCACATCAGCTTCCACGGCATCCTCAGCTACCTCAGCCTCAGCCACATCGGTCTCGATGGCGTCTTCGGCAATCTCTGCTTCGACAGGCGCTTCGTCACTGTCTGCGGCAAGCGCCTGTGCGCGCGCGGCCTCCGCTTCGCTGGCAAGGTCGCGCGGAATCCGGTAAACAGACGGCACAGTTGCTGTCTGGGTTTCTTCGACCGGTGGGTTCGCACGCGCAGCGACTGCGCGCTCTCTTGCGCCAAAGGCGTCAACAAGTACGATCAGAAACAGCAGGACCAAACCGCCGATGACCAAGGCACGCACCGCCCCGTCGCCCGGCATTCTTTTGCGAAGTTCTTCTAACCAAGACTCCATTCCGACCTCCAAAAACCATGTGTACATGAGCGTAATCAGTCGCTCGACTTATAAATGCCCGGACGGACAGTTTCCAGATACAACCGTATAATTGGCGCGTTATGTCACGGGGTAGGCCGCAAGGGACTGCGCTGCGGGTTATGTCCCGTCTCACTGCTGCGAGAAGCGCCGCGCCTCGGCCAGAAGGGCATTCAGCACTGGCGTATGCGGTTCGCGCCACGGCGCGATCAGCCCGACCTGCTTTGCACCGCCCTCGCCTTGCAAGGGCACAGCACACAGCCCCGGTGTCGCTGCGAACAAGGTCGCAGTATGGGCATTGACCACACTGACCCAGGGCCCTTCCTGCACATGGGCGACCAGCGCCACGACAGAGTTCGATTCCAACTGCGGCGCGACAGGCACATTGGCGCGCGCAAGTTCATTATTGATGATCCTTCGATTCTGCATGTCCTGCGTCAGCAGACAGAGCGGCAGATCAGCCAGTTCAGCCCAATCCAGCGCCGGGCGTTTGGCCAAGGCGTGATCGACCCGCATCAATAAAAGATAGCGTTCCTGATACAGCGGTTCGGTGACCACGCGGCCCAAGGGTTCGTTATCCAGATAGGACACTCCCGCATCCAGTTGCAGATTGTCGATCTGATGCAGGATCTCGATTGAGGACCGCGAGAGGATTTCGATCTTCACATTGGGATGGCGGCGCAGATAGGGGCCGGTCAGTTGCGCGATCATGGGCAATGCAGTCGGCACCACCCCAAGGCGCAGATTGCCCGACAAGCCGTGCCGCGCGGCGCGCATCTCTTCTTTCAGGGTCCGGGCATCGCCCACAATGCGGCGCGCCCAGTCCAGCACCCGCGCGCCCTCCGGCGTCAGCCCCTCAAAGCGCGCCCCGCGCCAGACAAGCTGCACACCAAGTTCCCCCTCAAGCTGCTTTATGGCAGAGGACAGCGAGGGTTGGCTTACGCCGCAACGTTCTGCCGCGCGGCCAAAATGGCGCTCGGTGGCAAGGGCGATGAACATTTCCAGACGATCCAGCATGATGCCGCCTATCTGACCCGACTGGCCTGCGCGTGCAAGTGTGCATTCTTTTGGGCGCCTCTTGTTGCGCCACTATAATCGCCTTACATGCAGCGCCATGAACAAGATTATGTCGCTTATAAAACGCAAACCTTCCGTGGCCGTCATTCGCTTGCAAGGCATGATTGCCAGCGGCAGCAATCCGGGGCGGCTGAATGATGCCAGCCTTGCGCCGCTAATTGAAATGGCGTTCCGGCGCGGCAAGCCCAAGGCAGTGGCGCTGGTGATCAATTCGCCCGGTGGCAGTCCGGTCCAGTCGGCGCTGATTGCCGCGCGCATCCGCAGACTGGCGGCAGAGGTGGAGATTCCCGTCCACGCGTTTGTAGAGGATGTCGCGGCCTCTGGCGGGTATTGGCTGGCAACTGCGGCAGATGATATATTTGTCGATGGCAATTCGATTGTCGGGTCCATCGGGGTGATTTCAGCAGGGTTTGGCCTGCATGAGGCATTGAACCGCTACGGCGTTGAACGGCGGGTCTATACTTCGGGCAAGTCGAAATCGCAGCTTGACCCGTTCAGCCCTGAAAACCCTGACGATGTTGCGCGCCTGCGCAGTTTGCAGGACCAGGTGCATCAGAATTTCATTGCGCAGGTGAAGTCGCGGCGCGGTGCGAAACTGGCGGATGATGACAGCCTGTTTACCGGCGAATTCTGGGTCGGCAATCGCGCGGTAGAGCTTGGTCTGGTCGATGGGCTGGGCCATCTGGTGCCGATTATGAAAGAGCGCTACGGCGACAAGGTACGGTTTCGCATTTACGGAATGCGCCGCCCGTTTCTGTCCCGTCTGGGGCTGTCGCTTCTGTCCGACACAATGGCTTTGGCCGAAGAACGCGCGCTTTATGCCCGCTACGGGGTATAAGACGTGATTATCAAGATCGTTGCCGCATTTCTAGTTTTCATGGTGGTCATGGGCGCGATCCAGAAGTTTCTGAACCCGAACCACAAGACGCCATTGGACAAATTAAGGTCCGCAAAACTGCCCCGCCCCCGTAAATGCAGTCGTTGCGGCAAGTTCATGCTGCGCGGCGATGCGTGTGATTGTAAGGAAAAGTAATTCATGTTGATCGATCTTCTGCTTGTTGCAGGAGGGCTTGTTCTGCTCTTGTTTGCAGGCGATTTTCTCGTGCGTGGCGCTGTCAACCTGTCGTTGAGGTTGGGTATTCCTGCCTTTCTGGTGGGGATGACCGTGGTTGCGTTCGGCACATCCGCCCCTGAATTGCTGGTCTCGGTGCAGGCGGTGCTTGCAGGTGCGGGCGGTTTGGCGCTGGGCAATGTCGTGGGGTCCAATATTGCCAATATCCTGCTGGTCATGGGCGCGCCTGCGCTGTTGGCCCCTGTGCTGCTGGGCCGCGAAAGCCTGCGCGATTTTTCGATCATGATCGGGGCCACGCTGCTGTTCATTGCGCTGGCTTTTACCGGTGTCATAGGGCTGTGGCAGGCGTTGGTCCTGCTGGCGGCTTTCGGCCTGTTCATGGCTGACAGCATCATCCGTGGCAGAAAGGCGCGTATTGATCTTGACGAGTTGGAAGGCGCGGACCCGAACCTGCACGGGCCGAAAATTGCACTATTTCTGGCACTTGGGCTGATTGGCCTGCCAATTGGCGCGCAATTGCTGGTCACCGGCGCTGTGGATATTGCCGAGGCGCTGGGTGTCTCTGATGTGGTGATCGGTTTGACGATTGTAGCCATCGGCACCTCGCTGCCGGAATTGGCGACAACCCTCATGGCGGCGCTGCGCCGCGAAGGCGGGGTGGCGCTGGGCAATATCCTTGGATCGAACCTGTTCAACCTGCTGCTTATCCTTGGCGTGGCGGGTGTGATCGGGCCGATGACCGTTCCGGCAGAAATGCTGCGGCTTGATCTTTGGGTAATGCTGGGCGCGGCCTTGGTGCTTGCGCCGTTCATCTGGGGCGGGCGGCCCATTGGTCGCGCATTCGGGGCGATATTGCTTTTGGCATATCTGGGCTATCTGTGGGCTCTGTTCCTGAACGGAGGATAGTCCTTGAGCAAAGCTTTGGTCACCGGCGCCGCGCAGCGGCTGGGGCGCGCAATGGCGCTATATCTGGCGCAGCGCGGCTATGATGTGGCGATTCATTACGCGAATTCAGCGCAAGCAGCAGAGGAACTGGCGCAGGAGATCGAAGGGCTGGGGCGCAAGGCCATATGCCTGCGCGCCGATCTGCTGGACGAGGCCGCCCTCGCCCCACTGGTGCCGGATGCATCTCGCGCGCTTGGTGGGCCGCTGACAGTACTGGTCAACAACGCATCAATCTTCGAGCAGGACTCGATCGCCACGGCCACCCGCGAAAGCTGGGACAGGCATCTGATGTCCAACCTTCGTGCGCCCTTTGTCCTGACCCAGCAATTCGCCGCGCAATGTCCGCCGCCACTTCCTGATAGCGCTGAAGAGCCGGTTGCACAGGGTCTGGTCGTCAATATGATCGACCAGAAAGTGCGCAAGCTGACGCCCGAGCATATGACCTATTCCATTGCCAAGATGGGGTTATGGGCCTTTACCCGCATGGCCGCACAAGAGCTTGGGCCGAAAATTCGGGTTAATGCCATCGGCCCCGGCCCCACCCTGCAAGCCGCTGACCAGCCTTTGGACCAGTATCAGCACAGCCGTGAATCCACGGTGCTCGGGCGTGGCGCGAACCCTGATGACATTACCGCTGCCTTGGGTTTTTTCCTTGATGCACACGCGGTTACAGGCCAGCTTTTATGTGTCGATGGCGGGCAACATCTGATCTGGAAGACCCCCGACATCACAGGGCCAGACATGCCATCCTAGGCCAAAAGACCGAAGTTGTGCACTGTTCACAGACATGTCACAGGAATGAGATAAATTCTGTAGGATTTTCATATGGTTGTCAGAATCAAAAAAAATCCCATTTATTTTCAGTTAGTTATATATCTGCACATTTTTTAGGCAAGTTGGAGATTGGCCTTTTAATCAAGGGAAAATGCCCTTAATCCAGTTTCTTTCCACAAGGTTATCCACAGGTTCCGTGGACATGATTCAGGTTGTAGGAACGTCGAAAACATTGCAGAGCCAGAAAGAATCACGCAAACCGATAGGCCATGTCAGACGAACCCGAAGAAATCATTAAGACCGGTTCTGAAACGCGGGGTCATGCCTGCATTCAGTCCTATCTGAAGACGCTGGACAAATCACCCGGCGTCTACCGGATGCTGAACGAGAAATCCGAAGTGCTTTATGTCGGCAAGGCGCGTAATCTGCGCGCGCGGGTGTCGAATTATGCGCGCCCGTCGGGTCACTCGGCGCGGATCGCGCGGATGATCTCTGAAACCACCGCGATGATGTTCCTGACCACGCGCACCGAAACCGAGGCGCTGCTGCTGGAGCAGAACCTGATCAAGCAATTGAAGCCGCGCTACAATGTGCTGCTGCGTGACGACAAGAGCTTTCCCTATATCCTGCTGCCCAAGGACCATGCTTTTCCCCAGTTGCGCAAGCATCGCGGTCGGCGCGCAACCAAGGGCAGCTATTTCGGTCCTTTTGCCAGTGCAGGGGCCGTGAACCGCACGCTCAACCAGTTGCAGCGCGTGTTCTTGCTGCGCAACTGCACGGATTCCGTGTTCAACAG
The DNA here is from genome assembly GCF_004366635.1 of Roseinatronobacter bogoriensis DSM 18756. Lineage (GTDB taxonomy): Bacteria > Pseudomonadota > Alphaproteobacteria > Rhodobacterales > Rhodobacteraceae > Roseinatronobacter > Roseinatronobacter bogoriensis. The sequence goes on from NZ_SORN01000006.1 coordinate 104,320, forward strand.
CCGCACGCGCCCCTGCCTTCTCTATCAGATCAAACGCTGCTCTGCGCCGTGTGTGGGCTATATTTCCGAGCGTGATTACGCCGGGCTGGTGGCCGATGCCGAACGCTTTCTGTCGGGCAAAAGCACGAAAATACAGGCGCAACTGGCGGAAGAAATGGGCAAAGCCTCTGACGCGATGGAGTTTGAACGCGCGGCTGCCCTGCGCGACCGCATTCGCGCATTGACGAATGTCCAGCAAAATCAGGGCATTAACCCCAGATCAGTGGCGGAGGCTGATGTCATTTCGGTACATCTCGAAAAGGGGCAAGCTTGCGTGCAGGTATTTTTCATCCGCGCCAATCAAAGCTGGGGCAACCGCGATTTCTACCCGGCCACAGGGGCCGGGGCAGAAGAGCCGGAAATCCTGGAAGCGTTTCTGGGCCAGTTTTATGACAGCAAGGAACCGCCCCGTCTGGTGCTGCTGTCGCATGAGATCGAAAATACAGACCTGATGGGCGCCCTTCTGTCTGAACGCGCAGGCCGCAAGGTCGAGATTGCCACCCCCCAACGCGGGGAAAAGGCGGAACTGGTCGAAAACGCATTGCGCAATGCCCGCGAGAGCCTTGCGCGACGCATGGCGCAGAATGCTGCGCAGGGCCGTATGCTGGAAGCTCTGGCCGAAGCTTTCGGGCTGGAGGGGCCGCCTGCCCGGATCGAAGTTTATGACAACAGCCATATTCAGGGCACCGATGCCGTGGGCGCCATGATCGTGGCAGGCGCGGACGGGTTTATAAAAAGCCAGTATCGCAAATTCAATATTCGTGGCGATGGCCTGACGCCGGGCGATGATTTCGGCATGATGAAAGAGGTGCTGACCCGCCGGTTTGAGAGGCTGCTGAAAGAGGACCCGGACAGGCAGGGCGAAACATGGCCCGACCTGTTGTTGATTGATGGCGGCGCAGGGCAGATCAGTGCTGTGGCGGGAATCATGGCTGATCTGGGTGTTGATGACATTCCGGTGGTGGGGGTGGCCAAAGGTATTGACCGCGACGCAGGCAAAGAGGAATTCCACCGCCCTGGTGGCCGCCCCTTTGCGCTGCGCCACAATGATCCGGTGCTGTATTTCATCCAGCGTCTGCGCGATGAGGCGCATAGATTCGCGATTGGCACGCATCGCGCCAAACGCGCCAAATCGGTCAGCGCATCCCCGCTGGACGGGATCGCAGGCGTGGGGCCGGGGCGCAAGCGTGCGCTTCTGGCGCATTTCGGTTCAGCCAAGGCCGTGGCGCGGGCGGGCCTGTCGGATTTGCAGGCCGTGGACGGGATTTCCGAGGCACTGGCGCAGGTTATCCACGACCATCTGAACGAGAGGTAAGCAGATGCAGCGCATCGTCATCCTGACCGGTGCGGGATTGTCTGCCGAAAGCGGGCTGGGCACATTTCGCGACAAGGACGGGCTTTGGACGAAATACGACCTTGAGGATGTGGCCACTCCCGAAGGCTTTGCCCGCAACCCTGCATTGGTGCATGACTTCTACAATGCGCGCCGGGCAAATTGTCTGCAAGCACAGCCAAACCCTGCGCATCATGCGCTTGCGCGCCTGCAACAGGCTTGGCCCGATCAGGTGACACTGGTCACGCAGAATGTCGATGACCTGCTGGAACGGGCGGGGGCCGCGTCGGTCATTCATATGCACGGGGAACTGACACGCGCGCTGTGTGGCGCTTGCGCGCATCGCTGGGCCGCGCCTGCGGAAATGGCCCCGAATGACCCCTGCCCCGCGTGTAGCGCCCCCAAAACACGCCCTGATATCGTCTGGTTTGGCGAATTTCCCTATTACATGGACAGGATCGAGGCGGCGCTGGCGCAGGCGGATATGTTTGTTGCCATCGGCACGTCAGGCAATGTCTATCCGGCGGCCGGATTTGTGCAGGAAGCCACGCTTGCGGGCGCGCAGACCTTGGAATTGAATCTGGAACCTTCGGCCACCGCCTCGCTGTTTGATGCAGCACAGTTCGGCCCTGCAAGTCAGGTCGTGCCAGACTGGGTGTCAGAGATATTGCGCGCGGCTGCGCAGTAGCGGCTGCCAGTTGCAACGCGAGGGTTCAGGGACCGAACGCTTTGAGCGGTGAGCGGCTGAATTGTGGACGTTGCGGACGGTGGAACGCTTCAACAAGCCGCGCAGCGCCGGGCCGCGGTGCGGCGATACAAGGTTGAATCTGTAGCACTTTATGCTAGCCCAATCCGCGCAAAATCAAATCTTCTCGCCGGTGGTAGCCAAATCGCCGTGCCGTGGGTGCGGCCCGGCGATGCGCGGCGGGCTGACGCCCTTGATTCCGCGCAGCTTTGCTTGGCCAGTTTGCAGGCAAAGCTCTAACGCTCTGACCGAATAATCCGGTTCACATGCCCCATCTTGCGGCCTGCGCGGGCTTCCGGCTTTCCATACAGATGCACCGCAACATCCTTTTCGCGCAACAATTCGGGCACGCGGTTCAGGTCGTCACCGATCAGGTTTTCCATCACCACATCAGCATGGCGGCCACCATCGCCCAGCGGCAGGCCCGCAACAGCGCGGATATGCTGCTCGAACTGGTCGGTGCTGCATCCGTTCTGGGTCCAATGCCCTGAATTATGCACACGCGGCGCGATTTCATTCACGATCAAACCGTCCTTGGTGACAAACAGTTCCACCCCAAGCACGCCCACATAGTCCAGCGCATTCAGGATGTTTGCCGCCAGCAAAACTGCATCGCTGCGCTGGCCACCCGACAGTCGCGCAGGCACACGGGTTTCGCGCAAGATTCCGGCCTCATGCACATTCTCGCCCGGATCAAAGGCCGCAACCTCGCCTGTCAGGCCACGCGCCGCGATGACAGAGATTTCCTGGGAGAAGGTCACAAACCCCTCCAGGATGGCGGGTGCACCCTGCATGGCATCCCATGCCGGTTGAATATCAGCAGCGCTGTCAATCCGCGCCTGCCCCTTGCCATCATAGCCCATGCGCCGTGTTTTCAGGATTGCGGGGGTGCCAAGGTCAGCAACCGCAAGCGCCAGTTCATCGGCACTGTTCACCGCAGCAAAAGGTGCAGTTTGCAACCCAAGGCCGCGCAGAAACTCTTTCTCTGTCAGCCGGTCCTGCGACACGGACAGGGCGCGGCGGCCGGGGCGGATGGGCCGCAACGGTTCCAGCAGATCAAGGGTCGCAGTGGGGATATTTTCGAATTCAAAAGTAATGACATCAACCCGCGCGGCAAATTGCGCCAGGGCCTCGGCATCATCCCAAGGGGCCGTTGTGACATGCTCGGCCACTTGGCCCGCTGGAGGTTCGGGACTGGGATCGTAGATATGACACCGATAGCCCAATCGTGACGCCGCGACGGACAGCATCCGGCCCAGTTGGCCGCCCCCCAATATGCCGATCACGCTTCCGGCTGGCAAAAACTCAGTCATCGCGCGGCTCCTGAGGGATGGAGGCAGACAGATCCGCGCGCCATTTGTCCAGACGCGCGGCAAGCGCATCGTCTTGCAATGCAAGAATGCCAGCAGCCATCAATCCTGCATTGGCGGCCCCGGCCGCTCCGATTGCCATTGTCGCAACCGGATAGCCGCGCGGCATCTGCAAGATGGAATACAGGCTATCCACGCCCGACAGCGCCTTGGTCTGGACTGGCACGCCAATCACAGGAACACGCGTCTTGGACGCCATCATGCCGGGCAGATGCGCAGCACCACCCGCACCTGCGATAATAACCTGCAAGCCGCGCTCTACCGCGCTGCGCCCGTAGTCCCACAGGCGGTCAGGTGTGCGATGGGCCGATACGATACGCGCCTCATAACGGATTTGCATGGCGTCAAGCATCTGCGCCGCTTCGCGCATCGTGGGCCAGTCAGACTGGCTTCCCATGATGATCCCTACCTGAATATCGGACATATGGCCCCTCTTGGCTAAATTCATGGCACTTATAGCAAGGGTCGCTACGGGCGCAATCGCGTCAGGCAATGATATCCGGGGTCAGTTCATCCTCAATGCGCGATATCTGGTCTTTCAGCTTCAGCTTCTCTTTTTTCAGGCGCTGGATCGTCAGCTGCGCAAGCGGGCCTTGCTCATGCAGGGCATTGATCGCCTCATCAAGGTCACGGTGCTTCTGACGCAAGACTTCAAGTTTGACACGCAACACGTCTTCATGGCTCAGTTCCTGCGGAGAATTCATGGGCGCGATTCTATACTTGTTGATGCAGGCGTGACGATAGCCGGAAAAAGGCTGCGGCAAAAGCCTTTGATCTGCCTGAACGCGACGTGCCGCCTCTTGTGAGCGGCGCAAAACACACCATATCTATAGCGCAAAGGGTCGCCGCATTCGGGGCCCGCAGCAATGTCGCTTACTTGAAAGGGCTGAAGCTGATGACAAAACTGAATTTTCCGTCACACCCGCTGTTGCTGGGTTTCGACAGGCTCGAAAGGCTGGTTGAACGCACGGCTCGGGCGGGCACAGACGGCTATCCGCCATTCAATATCGAAGTAACCGCGCCGAACGCGTTTCGCATCACGCTTGCCTTGGCCGGGTTTCGCGAAGAGGATCTGACGATTACGGTAGAGAAACGCCAGTTGCTGGTACATGGCCAGCAGCAAGACAATGGAAATGATAGCCGCGTTTTCCTGCATCGGGGCATTGCCGCGCGACAGTTCCAACGCGCTTTCGCACTGGCTGATGGCGTGGATGTTGCAAAAGCGCAGCTTGAAGACGGGCTGTTGCATATCGACCTTGTACGCAAGGAACCCGAAGACACGGTGCAGACCGTCCCGATAACACGAGGCTGAGAGGTGAGCAGATGAACAGCGAGTTTCCTATCAAAACGACAGGTCGCCCGATCGCTTATGTGCGCCCGATCAAGGCGCGTGACCTGCCCGCAGAAATCCGCGACCAGTTGCCCGGCGTGACCGATCTTTATGCGATTCACCATGAAGAAGGCGAAAGGCTGGCATTAGTCACCGACCGGACAATGGCTTTTGTCATGGCGCGGCAGAACGATATGGAGCCAGTGAGCGTGCACTGAAACGCTGCGCGGCCAACTGTGGCAGCGCGCTCAGGAATAGCCGCTTGAGAAAACCGCGTGGGGCCGCCATCGTGCAATACGATAAAGACCCGGCTGTGCCGGGTCTTTTGGTCTTTGTCATCGCTTCAGATATCGAAGCCTCAGACTTTCAGTGTCTGGGTTGAGGCAAAGAACATCGCTTGCGAGACCGCGGAGCGCACCTGCTCTTCTTCAAATGGCTTGGTAATCAGGAATGCGGGTTCGGGTTTGTCACCCGTCAGCAGGCGCTCGGGATAGGCCGTGATGAAGATGACCGGAATTTCGGGGTATTCTTCCAGCAATTCTGTCACCGCCTCTACACCGGACGAGTCATCGGCCAGATGAATATCAGCAAGGATCAAGTCGGGTGCTTCACGCTTGCCCAAAGCGACCGCTTCGGTATGCGTCCGGGCAATCCCTGTGACCTCGTGCCCCATCTCGGTCACGATACTTTTCACATCCAGTGCGATTAGCGGTTCATCTTCGATGATCTGAATACGGCCATGCACTGATTTCGACATTTCACGATATGCAATGGCAACCAGTTCCTGCGCCTCTGCTTCGGGCACCTGTATGATCCGGGCAATATCCGGATAGGAAAACTCTTCCAGCGAGCGTAGCAACAACGCCTCGCGCGTGTTGGGGGTAAGTTCTGCAAGCAGCTTTTGCGCTCGCGCCTCGAGTCCTTCTACCGGTTCTTGCCCGACAGGCGCCCCGGTCGTTTGCCAGACCGTGTGAAATGCCTGAAAAAGCGCAAGCTTGGGGGTCAGGGCATCATTCAGCAAACTGCGGTCCTGCAAGATTGCTTCCAGGGTTGCGGCAGCATAGCTATCGCCGGACTGCTGCGATCCGGTCAGCGCGCGTGCGTAGCGGCGCAGGTATGGCAGTTCTTTAGCAATCTGCAGCGATGTCGACATAGTCTCTCCCAGGGGTGTGTGCATGGAATAATCCGTCTTCCTGTGACAATCCAAATTCTGACGCTTCATTACAACGTTTTTTTCCGCATCACGGAACCAAACACAGAAGTCCGCGTTTGGTTCCGTGATGCGGCTTAAGTCCGCCGTCTTGCGAATTCGGCAAGATCATGTCAGGTTGAAAGAAGTTGGAGCCTTTGGCGAAATGACGACAATGAATAGTAATGACGATCAGGAATCACGCACAGTTCCGCCCACAGTGGCGCAACAGATTGATGAAAACCTGAAACGATTATATTCAGAAACAACGTCCGAAGATCTTCCGCCCAGCCTGACCGAACTTCTGAATGCGCTGCGAGAAAAAGACGCTCAGAAAAAGTCAGGTGACGAATGACAACGCAAAAAGAGGCGCTTGCGCCGACCGATCCGCGTGACGAAATCGTTACGCACCTGCCTGCATTGCGCGCCTTTGCGCGTGGTCTGACGGGAAATGTAACCAGCGCAGATGATCTTGTTCAAGACACCGTTCTCAAGGCGTGGAGCAAGTTCGACCAATTCAAGGAAGGGACGAATCTGCGTGCATGGTTGTTTACCATTCTGCGCAACACATTCCTGTCACAGCAGCGCAAACGCGCAAAAGAAGTGTCAGACAGCACAGGCAGCTTTGCCGCCAAGCTTGCCTCAAAGCCCGACCATGACGGTCGAATGGCGTTGCAGGAACTAAATGACGCGCTCAAAACCTTGCCGGTCGAACAGCGCGAGGCGCTGCTGCTTGTCGGGGCGCTGGGGTTTTCGGTCGAAGAAGCCGCAGAAACCTGCGGATGCGCGCCCGGCACCATCAAAAGCCGTGCCAATCGCGGGCGCAAGACATTGGCAGAACTTTTGAACCTGGACAGAGAAGATCAACTCGTGTCGACCGACAGTTCTGTTGCAGCCGTTATGGCGGCATCACCCACGATTTTCTGAGGGCTGTACCATAGCGTGGAGATCCATAAAACGGATTGAGATCGGCAATCGCCTGGCGTCGCGCCTGGCGATTTTGCTGACATTGGCTTTGGCGCCGCTGGGGTCAATCGCCATTTATTCTGAAATCGAGAATTGGCACACGCAGAAAACGGCCTTCGAGACGGGGCTGATCGCCCGCACAATCGAAACGGTCACCGGACAACGCGCACTGCTGGAAAGTGCAATGCTATCGGCAGATACATTGTCACCTCTGGTCGCAGACAGGCTGGAAAACACGACCGCCTGTTCCGCCTTTCTGGAAAGTTTCATTGCCGAGTCAGGCTTTTATTCCTTTGCGGGCTTTATTGATGCACGAGGTCAGATGGCCTGTATCTCGGAAGGAGAGCCTGTTGACTTCAGCCAGAGCGAAGGATTTGCGGCAGCAAGTGCCAATCCCAGGGCATCGTTCAGCTTTCAGCCCTCTGGCGTGATAACCGGGCGCCCCGTGGTGCTGATCAACCGCCCCGTATTTGACGGCGACACGTTTCTTGGCTTCTTGTCGATCTCGATATCGCGCCGGACCTTTGACATGATCGCGACAATGCCAGACAGCGAAACATCGCCACGCGTTTCGTTTCTGGTCAATCACCAAGGGCAAACCCTGACCAGCGCCGACAAACCCGACGCAGAGGATTTTCTGCCCCAACCCGCGATCATGCAAGAGATGATTTCTGCGCGGCATGGGGTTTTTTCCTCTATCAGCGTGGCAGGAAAAGAGCGTCTATTCTCGGTCGCGGAACTTGTACCAGGACAGTTATTTGTCCTTGGCAGTTGGAATGTCGATGAATCCAGAAGCTTCAACCTGTGGCGGGTAGGGTTTCCATTCCTGATGTGGCTGGCCTCTGTTGCGGTGGTGATGTTTGCGGTGAATTACATGGTTGTTCGCCATCTGCGTCATATCAACACCCAGCTTCGTCGTTTCGCCCTTGGCAATCGGGAAGAGTTTCAGCGCCTTCCCGACGAAGCCCCCGCCGAGCTGCGTGAAATTGATTCAACTTTCACCAAGATGGCGCGCCTGATCCGCCGCGACGAGGTCGAGCGGGAAGATGCCCTGCGCGAAAAAACCGTCTTGCTGAAAGAAGTCCATCATCGGGTCAAGAACAACCTGCAATTGATCGCCTCGATCCTGAACCTGCAACTGCGCCGTATCACGGACTCGGACGCCCGCAACATCCTGCACGGGGTTCAGGCCCGCGTCCGGTCGCTGGCGTCAATCCACCGCCGCCTGTATGAACAGGACCGTATCTCGAACTCGAATGCGACAGAGTTCTTTGAAACCATCTTGCGCGAAACCCTGACCTTGGCACAGTCCAAACAGTCAGGATTGAAGGTTGAAACAGAATTTGAACCTGTCATCCTGCCGCCAGACAAGATCATTCCAGTGGCCTTGCTGTTTGCTGAAGCGCTGACCAACGCACTCAAGCATGCAAAGCCCCCTCGGGCCGACGCGCCCCCCTTGCTCAGGATCAGTTTCGCCGCACGCGATGGGCAGGCAGAATTGCGGGTGCGCAACTCCGTATCTGACACGGGCAACGAGGCCGTCAGCTACGGTCTGGGGCAGGAATTGATGACCGCTTTTGCACTGCAAGTGCATGGAGAGTTTGAATCTGGCGCAGTCCATGATGACAACGGCGCGGGATGGGAAATGCGCCTGCGCCTGGGTGATGCTGGCCTGAATGAAGATGGACCTGACGCAGTTACCGCCTAGCCCTCTTGCGGGGTGAACACTCGAAAGGGGCTACCATTGCAAGATCGCAAAATCGAATTGAACGACCCGGTGGACGAACACCGCGCCCTGCATGAAACAGAGTCGCGCATCGCACTTGCGGGCCATCCGCTTCATGCCATGCTTGTGGCTTTTCCGATTGCCCTGACCATGTCGGTTTTCGGGACCGATTTGCTATATTGGTGGACAGGTGATGCATTCTGGGCGCGCGCAGCGGGGTGGGCAGCCTTTGGCGGTTTTCTGATGGGTGTGATCGCGGGGATCACCGGCACTGTCGAATTGCTTGTCGTCCGCGGCATCCGCAACCGCTCTGCAAGTTGGACGCATTTCATTCTCGCCGTAATGCTGTTGTCGATCATGGGCGCGAATTGGGCACATCGCATCGGCGATTATGTGGCGGCCGTGCTGCCTTTCGGCCTGATCCTTTCAGCAATCGCTGCGGGGCTGACCGCTGTGACGGGGTGGCATGGCGGCAAACTGGTCTTTGATTATCAGATCGGCACCAAGATGCCGGATGAAAAGCCCTGATGCCCGGTGCACCAGATAAATGATGGAACCGACACCGCGCACTATCCGTTAAGTTGCGATGGAACCATCATCGCAGACCATGACCCGCAAGGCGCGCGCGCACCAACCAGCAGCCGATCGCCCGACAAATGTCCTGACACATGCCACAGCAGTGTTGCTGATGGGGGTGGCGGCAGTGGCGGCCCCTTTTGCCATCCTTCATTTCACAGGGCCGACCCCTTCTGGTGGCGTGATCTGGGATTTCAGCATGGGGCTGGGGTTCGGAGCACTTGGGCTGGCGGCATTGCAATTTGCGCTGACCGGGCGGTTGCGCTGGATTACACACCCTTTCGGGGCCGATATTGTCTATCTGGCGCATCGGTATCTTAGCTGGGGCGCTGTGGCGCTGATGCTGGCGCATTTTGCCCTGCTTTATGTCTTTCACCAACCTGCTTTGGGCGTTCTGAATCCCTTGGAAGCACGCTGGGAGTTGACGGCAGGGCGCGTGGGGCTGGGGTGTTTTCTATTGCTGATCATCACATCGGAATTCCGCAAGCGGCTGCATCTTCGCCATGAATGGTGGCGGGCACTGCATCTGGGACTTGCTGTCATGGGCATGCTTGCCGCAACCGCGCATGTGCTGGGTGTGGGCAACCTGACTGATACTGCCGCCAAGCGCGCGCTTTGGCTGGGCGCGACATTCGGGTTTGTGGCAGTGCTGGTTTACACGCATCTCTACCGCCCCTGGATGTCCGCGCGCAATCCCTGGCGCGTGGTGTCAAATACCGAAGAACGCGGCGGGGTTCATACGCTGGAACTGGCCCCCGAAGGTCGTGCACTGCACCGCTGGAAGCCGGGACAATTTGCCTGGCTGAAGGTCGAACGCTCCCCTTATTCACTGATCGAGCATCCGTTCACCATTTCAACCGCACCCGAGAAAGGCCCAAACCTTTCCTTCTCGATCAAACCGTTGGGGGATCATTCATCTGAACTGGCCCAGACCCCGGTCGGCGCACGCGCCTATATCGACGGCCCTTACGGCGCGTTCTCGATTGACCGGATGGCAAAAGCCCCCGGTATGGTCATGATCGCTGGCGGGGTGGGCATTACGCCGATCCTGTCCAATCTGCACGCTTTGGAAGCACGCGCCGACAGGCGGCCGATTATCCTGATCTATGCCAATTCCACTTGGGAAGAGGCAAGCTTTCGCGAAGAACTGGCCGCCATGAAGCGCAAGCTGAACCTGACGCTTGTTCATGTTGTCGAGAACCCGCCTGACAACTGGGATGGGGAAAGCGGCAGGGTAAGCCGGGAAACGCTGATCCGGCATTTACCCGCCGACACGCGCAACTGGCCGCATCTGCTATGTGGCCCTGCACCGATGGTGCATGCCCTGCGCCGGGAACTGGACAAGCTGGGTGTCAAACCTCGCCATATCGACAATGAAATATTTGAGCTGGTCTGAAATGCGCACGAAACTGGCCTTGTTGTTTGCTGTTCTTCTGACCGCTCTGGCTGTGACACTAGCGGCTCTGTTTGCGGTTCCGTAACTGTCGGCCACTCCTTGGGACGCTGACACAAAAAAACCGTGTCGCTTTTGACGACACGGTCACGACAGGTTTAGCAATCGTCACTTTTTTTGCGGTTCTTGACCTGAGAGTAAACACTGACACCAAATAGAAAAGCTTCCATCAGTGCTGGAAATTCGCCCTTGGGCTGATAATTCTCGCCGCGTGCAGCACGCGCGCGCAGCCGTTGGTCAACAGTGGGGATGCGCGGCTCGTCCCGCCCGCGAAAGGCCAGCAGGATAAGCCCAAACCCGCACAACACAGCACCGCATGCCAGATTGGCGATCAGCGGCGAAAACTCTCGCGCCAGCACCATCCAGCCAGAGGCAACAAAGAACCCGCCCCCAGCCGCAAGAAATGCCCCGCCGATGACGGCGAGGACAATTTGACGTATCTGCCATTGCACTTTCAGGCGGATGTGTTGGTAAGGAACAAGCATCAGCGGCGCGACATGACCAGCGCCAGAAGGAACCCTGCGCCTGCCGCAAGTCCCAGGGCCACAGCGGGACGCTCCTTGGCAAAATCTTCAGCGGTGCCAAGTGCGTCTTCCACCTCATCTACCGCATAATCATAACCGTCGCTTGCCGTTTCCACGACCCTGCGGCCCGTGCGCCGCGCACGTCTTGCAGCCTGGCGCGCGGTCTGCTGACCTGCGCGCTTCATTGCGGCAGTCAGTTCGGCCAGATCGGCCTTCACCAGTTCCAGCTGATCTTGCAATTCGTCATAGCTCAGCTCTGCCAGTTCTTCGACATCCTGCGCAGTGCGTGCCGCGTTTTTCTTGGCCTGCGCCGCCTTGTCGCTGATATCCGATTCCGCGCCATTGTTCGAATTCTGTGTTGTTGATCGAGCCATGTTATCTCCTCTGCGCGCGCAGTCTGCTCTGCTCGCTTGGTTGAATAGGTATCGCTGTCATTCGTCTGAAAACCCGTTACTTGCGAAAACCGCGCCTACCGGCAGAAAAACGGACAGCGACGCATTAAAAAGGTTGCTTTCATGTGTAACGCGGCCGGCGCTATATGGTTCCTGTGTCGTGGCATGCCCGGCCTTGCAAGTTGAGGATTTCCACGCACCAGCACGCCAAGCGGCCCCTCGATTGGCAAAAACACAGCCCCTGCACAGCAGAATGGCGATATACCGCCTGAATCCATGCTGCCGCTACGGCACGGGGACAAAGCGCTTGCCTATATTATGAAACTCAGGCACCTTTTAGCTAACGCAGCGTGGCCGACTATCGCCTCTGCCAGTAGAGTCATAGGTTTGGACAGGACGTCGCTTGAGTTCCGACACAGATACGAGCATTTTTCAAAATCGCGGGTATTTTGGGCGGTTCATGAACGGACTGAGTGCTGCGCTGATGGCGCAGCGCAGTGTCCGTTACCAAGCGGCTTTCGGACTTTGGGCCGTGACTATCGCGACGGCACTGCGCTTTGGTCTTGACGGTGTCTTGCCACCGGGATTTCCATTTCTGACCTTCTTCCCAGCAGTCATGCTGTCCTTAATCTTCGGCTCTATCCGGTGCGGAATTGCCGTGGCTGTGGCATGCGGGTTGATTGCTTGGTTCTGGTTCATTGAACCGGCGGGACAATTTGGGATGACGCATGGCGCGTTTCTGGCCATCGGATTTTACATGCTCATCACGACAACGGATGTGCTGTTCGTGACCGCTGCTGTCTGGGCCTTGCGAGAGCTTGATGTCTCTCGCTTAAAGGCGCATGAGCTTGCCCAGTCGCGCAGCCTCATGTTTTCGGAATTGCAGCACAGGGTTTCAAACAACCTTGCGACGATTGCGGCCCTGTTGCGACTGCAATCCAGCCAGACGAAGGACGATGGCGCGCGGCGGGCGCTGACTGCATCACAGGCTAGGATCAAATCCATCTCGCGGCTGCAACGCCGCTTGCATTCGGTCGATATACAGACGGTCGATGCGGCAGAGTATCTGCGCGAAGTTTTGCAGGACACGCTTGATGTTGCAAAGCTGGAGAAGCCTGTGGATATGAGGATACAAGCAGATCCGCTTGTGGTGCCCAATGACGTAGCGGTGCCCTTGGGGTTGATTGCCAGTGAATTGATGATGAACTCCATCGAGCATGGCGCAACGCTTGACCGGCCAATCACCATAACGATCAGCCTGAAATCCATCGCGCCCCTGAAAACAGGCCCGGTCGAGGCCACGCTGGAAATTCTTGACGATGGACCGGGCCTGCCAGATGACTTTGACCTTGCGCAGGCAGACAGCCTTGGGCTGTCCGTGGCAAGCCAGTTTGCCACATCGCTGGATGGAAAACTGACGCTGGAAACGGGCGCGGTAGGCGGGACGCTGGCCCGCCTGCGGTTTCGTGTGGGCACCGACAGCGTGAACGTAAACGAAACAGATGAATTAGACAGTGCAACTGCACCCGATGCCGCCCCCGGAAATATACCACAGGCCGGATAAGCCACGGCATTGCCCTGAAAGCCGGGGGAATTCATACGCGATCAGAATACGACCTCAGGCGGGGATACCTGACCCGGTGATTTTCGTATCCATATCTGCGGCAAAACTTGCGTCATGCCTTTGCAAGACAAGAAAAGTATAACACATGACCCCGGCACGGTAGCCTTCGGTCAGAGCGTTGCCCCCGATCATGTTCCCGAAAAGCGGCAGTTGCGCCAGACCCATCCTGTCCGCTGCCGGACCAACGACCCGCAAGGCATGATCACGCAGCCGGTTCAGGTTCAGCAGCGGCGTCAGATCACGGCTATGCAGCGCTTCAAAGCCATTCTTGCCAGCCAAATCAACAAGACTGCTGCGCGCGGGAACGTGCCCCAGACGCCAGCCGCGGCGAAACGCATCCAGACGCGCGGCATCGGGACCGGAAAGTTTGTCTGGCGGCATAGCCAGCATGTCATCGACAACCACCAAAAGCCCACCGGGCAAGACATGCCGCCGCGCAGCGGCAAGGAATTGCGCCGCGGTGCGGGCGTGGACATGGCTTTCAACCGCAACGACCAACTCTGCCCCGGGCAAGGTCATGGGAAGCGTGAAATCCGACCGGATAAAACTGCAACGTCTGCCCAGACCGCGTTCCACAGCAATCTGCTGTGCGATCTGCACCTGTTGCGCACTAATCGTGATACCGCAAAATTCTGTATCAGGCCAACGCCGCGCAAGCTGGAACACACTGCCTCCGACCCCGCACCCCAGGTCACGCACAGTTTCCGGCGCGCGCCCCAGGCGCGCCTCTACGGCTTGTGCGATCAGATCATTGACGTGACCAGAGGCCTGTTCCACATCACGCACCCCCTCGGCCCAAAGCGGCCTGTGAATGGCAAGTGCCGCACCACTGCCGCCCGTTTTCAGGAATCGCCGCGTGCTGGCATCGTAATATGCCGACACTGAATTCCGGCTCATGCTGTGATCGAACCACCGATAGAGTAAAGGCGCAAACAACAGTGGCAACACGACTGGCAAAACCAGCAGCCCCGACATTTTTGCAGCGGCAACCGAGCTGATCGTGAGTTGCGGCAGCGTTACGATGGCAATGATGGCGACGCCCACCAGCATCTCTGCCCCACCCTGCAAGCGCTGGCGCGCAATCGCCAGACCAGACGGAACCCAGCCCTGCGACCGACCTGACAGGATGGCCAGCACAAAGCCAGTCCGCCGCACCATGCTGATGGGCGCAAACAGGGTTGTCAGCGCCAACTCCGCCCACAAGGCCCGAAGCACAACACGGCGGCGCCAGCGATGGCGGCGCAAATCACGGCGGGCCAGCACTGCCGCGAATTTCGGAACCAGCAACGCCAGCAAGATACCCAAAAGCGGCACGATAACAGCCGCTGTGGCATGGACAGCACCAGAACCGGTCAGAACAACCAGCAACAGCCAGATCGGGGCCGAAAGATAAGATTGAATACCTGCCAGCAGATGCAGGCGGCTGGAGGGGTGCAGCCCGGGCGCGCCAATCAGCCTGAGATGTTGCAGATTGCCTTGCGACCAGCGCCGGTCGCGGCGCAGATGCGCAGCCAAGGTTTCGGGCGCATCCTCGAAACTGCCGCGATGGTCTGGCTCAATGATGACTGTCCAGCCAGCGCGGCGCAGATAGGCCGCCTCGATGAAGTCATGGCTCAGCACAGGTCCACCGAAAGGGGGACGCCCCGACAAGGGCGGCAGCGTGGCCACCTGCCGGAATGCGCGCACACGCAGCAGCGCATTATGCCCCCAGTAATTTCCTGCGTCCCCACTGAGCCGCGCCAGCCCTTTGGCAAAGACAGGCCCGGACAGGCGCGCGGATAACCGCTGCATATGCCCGAAACGGGTGCTGGCAGGGCGCAAGCTGATCGCCGACTGGACAAGCCCAAGCTCAGGATCCTGTTCCATCTGCTGGCGCAATTCGATCAGCCGCGCGAGGCTGAAACCGCTATCGGCATCCAGCACCAGCATCGTATCAAAATCTGCGCCATGCGTTGACAGCCAGTCATGCAGGTTCCCGGGCTTGCGGCCTGCGGGGTTTTCCCTGACGCGGTAGGTGATCTGATCTTCAAGCCCGGCAAAGGCCGCTTTCTCCTTCGCCAGTGAATGCGGGTCAGTTGTGTCGGACAACACGAATATCCGCGTAGTTGCCCCGATGGGCGACTGCGCCAACTCGCGCGACAGCGCCATCGCCCTTTGGGCGACAGGCTCTGGCGGCTCTCCACATAACAGCCACAGCACAGCGCAAGAATCCTGCGGCAGGGCAGCTTGTGGCTGCCGCGCAGACCCCCGCTCAAGGCCAGCAAGGGCCACACCGGCTGCGGAAAACAGCATGTAGCCGTTGCACATGAACAGCGCCAGAACCAGCGCTGAAAGTGCCGGATGGGTTGCGCCCAAGTCCAGCCCGACAAGCAGCAAGGCCCCAAAACCCAGTGTGATAACCGCTGTCACATACAGATGTTTGCGGCGCAAAGGGGTCAGCAGATGCATCATCCGCGACCCAATGGGGGCCAGATTCGGCCAAAGACCCCGTCACGCGCAAATGCGTGACGCAAGGCCGCGCCGACATGGACAAGGATCAGAGCGACAAGAACGAAGCGCGCGTTGGAGTGGATCGTCTGTGCAGCCTCGGCCAATGCATCGGATCGTGGCACCAAAGCGGGCGCGTTCACGGCATCCAGCATCTCGACGGGAAAGCCCCCCGCACGCACGCGCACATATCCGCTGACGGCCATCACCAGCAGCATGATATACAACCCCCATTGCACACCAGAGGCCGCTTTCACCTGCCAAGCGGGCATATGCGCGGGCAACACGGGCGCAGGGCTGGCTGCGCGCCAGATCAGACGCAGGGCAACCAGAGCAAACAAAATGACCCCACCATTCTTGTGCATGATGAACAGCAGGTCTTGCGTGGACCTTTGCATCCCCTCCTGTTGCATGATGACCCCGATCGGGATCATGCCCACGATCATGATTGCGCTGACCCAATGCAACAGCCGCGTTCCAACGGCATATTTTGCGCCTGACATCGCCACATTCTTCATCGCCGCACCTGTCCACCATTAGTTGCCTGATAAAGATTAGCGCATAATCGGCCAAGGCAAGCCCTGCCCAGTCTTCATGAAAACGTGTGTTTTGTTGAATTTTGATTGACCTTGCAGCGCAGGCACTAAGATAATGTCGATGACGCACATATCCTTCACCTCGAAACTTGCTGCTGATGTTGCATTGCGTGCCGTGCTTTCGCAGGCCGTGGGGCTGTTCGTGGTGCTGGTGCCCTTGTCGGTCTTGCTAACCTACTTCATGGCCGAGGTTGTCGGCGCGGATGCGCCGTATGGCGCAGCGCTGGCGACTGCCGCTCTGATGGGCATGGGCTGCATCGCTTTGCTGGCAGGGTTATGGCGCGGGGCATATCCGCATGACCGGCTGGGTCTTTGCAATGTGGCAACAGCCATACGCGGGGCAGGTATTTGCGTTCTGGCAGGGCTGACCCTTGTGCCCAACGCAGTTCTGGAATTGGGCTGGGCCCTTGTCGCGCTTGCAACGCTCACGCTGTTTCTGGACGGGCTGGACGGGTGGCTGGCCCGGCGTAGTGGCCTGCATTCGCGGTTTGGGGCAAGATTTGATGTCGAATCCGACGTGGCGTTTTCGATCGTTCTTGCGGTGTTGCTGTGGCAGGCTGACAAGGTCGGGCTTTGGTTTGTCGCAATCGGCCTGTTGCGGCCAGCCTACCTGTTTGCAAGCATCTTTCTGCCCGCGCTGCGTATACCCCTGCCGGACGCGTATTGGCGCAAATGCATGGCGGCCATTCAGATGAGCATACAGGTCGCCTTGCTGACCCCGGTTGTGCTGCCGCCGTTCTCTGGCATTATCGCTGCGACACTTTTGTCTGTCATGATCCTGTCTTTTGCTGTCGATATCCGTTGGCAGTGGCGCCAGTTGGACCTGTCGAAATGACGCTTCTGCGCTATCTGGCTGCAACCGCGATCCTGTTTCTGGTCCTGATCCAGCCAAACCACCCGCAGGCCATGACATGGGGGGCACTGCGTCTTTTCCCGCTGGAGCTACCCTTTATCATCGCCGCGCTGATATTGTTCAGGCGCAGCATTCCGGGCTATGCGTTTCGCGGTGCTCTGGTGGGGGCACTTGGCCTTATTGTACTGCTCAAGCTTGCGGATTTCGGCACGTTCATCGCCTTTAATCGGGGGTTTAACCTGTTGGTGGACCTTG
This sequence comes from Roseinatronobacter bogoriensis DSM 18756, assembly GCF_004366635.1. Lineage (GTDB taxonomy): Bacteria > Pseudomonadota > Alphaproteobacteria > Rhodobacterales > Rhodobacteraceae > Roseinatronobacter > Roseinatronobacter bogoriensis. The sequence continues at coordinate 121,778 of NZ_SORN01000006.1, forward strand.
GCCTTGTCCATGCTGGCTGGACCCTGTTGCAAGGCAGCATAGGCCTGCCGCTGGCGGCATTGGCGGCGACTGGCGCGCTGGCGGGTTTCGTGGCACTGATTGCTGCGCTTTGGTGGGCGGGCGGTGTCTGGGCCGGGGTGCCGGTCACACGGACGGGGCGTGTGATTGCCGCCATTGCATTGCTGCCAACTGCGGCGGCGGCGGTGGCTGAAATCGGTCAGGCGCGGCGCGCCTGGACATTGCCAGACACCGTGCGCAGTGCTTTGCCCGGTGCGGCCTTTACGGCGCGTGTCGCAGTCGAGCGGGTCGAATTGTTTCGCGACACACGGCTTGACCTTGCCGCCTTTCGCGAGGCCGCGATGAAAGACCCGATGCTGGGCGTCACGCCATTGCTGGACAGGCTTGAAGGGCGCGACATGATCGTGATCTATGTCGAAAGCTATGGCCGGTCGAGCTTTGAGAACCCGCTCTATATTCCAACCCATACCAGCACGCTGCGCGATATCGAGGAAGACCTGCGCGCGCGGGGCTTGTCCATGCGCTCCAGCTGGGCCACGGCACCGATGGTCGGCGGACAAAGCTGGCTTGCGCATGGATCGGTTGCATCGGGTATGTGGCTGAACACGCAAGGGCGCTACCGCGCACTTCTTGCCAGCCCGCGCCGTACCCTTTTTCACTATGCACAACAGCATGGGTTCCGCACTGTAGCGATCAAGCCCGCGCATATCTTTCCCTGGCCCGAAGGCGATTACTTCGGCTTTGACGCGATCTATAACGCGGCTGATCTGGGCTATCAGGGCGCGCCGTTCAACTGGGTCACCATGCCCGACCAGTTCACCCTGCATGCGCTGGACAGGCTGGAACGTGACCGGCCCGACCGTGGCCCACAGGTTGTTCAGGTCGCGCTGGTTTCCTCCCACGCGCCCTGGGTGCCCATTCCCGAACTGGTGGCGTGGGATGACATTGGTGATGGCACGATCTTCAACCAATGGGCCTTGTCCGGCGATCCGCCCGAGGTCGTATGGCGTGACCATGACCGGGTGCGTGACCAGTTCCGGCTGGCCATCGACTACAGCTTGCAGGCCGTGGGGGCCTGGGCCGCGCGCCATGCCGAAGACCCGCCGCTGATCGTCATGCTGGGCGATCACGAGCCTGCGCGCTTTGTTTCTGGTGTGCAGGGCTACGACGTGCCTGTGCATATAATCGGGCCCGAGGATCTGGTCGAACAATTTGCACGAATCGGCTGGAGCGACGGGATGATCCCGTCACCGGACCTGCCCGCACTGCGCATGGACCGCCTGCGCGACCTGCTGCTGGAACGGTTGAGCACCGGCGCACCATGACAGCGCGAATGAAACTCATAGCCCGCGCGCTGGCCTCATCAGGGCTGATCGTGGCGGTGATCTGGCATTTCGGGGCGGGTGACATCCTTGCCGATCTGCGGGGGTTGTCCGTGCCTTGGCTGGTCGTGGCCTGCCTCGCCTTGGCACTGCAAATTCCGCTGTCAGCCCTGCGCTGGCGCGTGACCGCACAGGCTCTGGGCGTGCCCCTGCCCCGCGCCTTGGCACTCAGCGAATACGGACTGTCGGTCCTTGTGAACACGTTTTTGCCCGGCGGCGTGCTGGGCGATCTTGGGCGCGTGCTGCGTATGCGCCATATGCGCAGTTGGCAAATGGTGGCGACAACGGTCGTGATTGAACGGCTTGCGGGCCAGATCGCGCTTGCCGCAGTTGCGGCCGTCGGCATTGGCTTGTGGTATGGGCCGGGTGTTGCACTGGCGCTCTTGGGGGCGGGCATCGGGCTGGTTGGCATTGCCTATGCGCTGGGACAGGTCGCGCCAAGACTGCTGGACATCATAAGCCGGGCTTGGTTTGCGCCTCAGGTCTGGCCCGCGCAACTGGGGCTGAGCATGGCCATTCTGGGGTGCAACCTGTTCGGGTTCTGGGCGGCTTCGCGTGCCGTTGGCATTGTAATACCGTTGGAGTTTGCACTTTTCATCCTGCCGGTGACGCTGATGGTGATGCTGATCCCGGTTTCCCTGAATGGTTGGGGCCTGCGCGAAGGGGCGGCTGCGTTTCTCTGGCCTGTTGTCGGCATTGGCGCGCAAAGTGCGGTTGCGGCCAGCCTTGTTTTCGGGACGGCGGTTGCAGGTGCGGCCCTGCTTGGCGCGCTGCCTTGGGCGGTGTATTCATGGCAAAAGCGCGCAGATGACCGCCCCCCCGCGCCACAAGGGTGAACAGGGCCGTGCGACTATCCGAGCGTCAGGTTTTGGACATGCGCGACCACACGGGTCGGTGTATTCTCGCTATTTGATGAAACCGCGACAGCGACCAACCGCTCAAGGGGTGAATTAAAGACGCGGGGGAAATCCTGCGTCAGATCGACAGCTTCAGAATAACGCCCAATTTCAGGGCGCCGGGTAATCAGGTTGCGCAACCTGTCTGGTGCATGGGGGCTGGGAACGACAGTTCCGGGGGGTTGGTTGCCGCCCCAAGTATACATCAGCACCCGCGCCGAGCGGTTGCGCAGCAGGCGTGAAATACTTGTCCCCTCGCGCACGCTGGCGGCGTCCTGTTCGGGCATGCTGACGAAAAACACCCCAAGATTCCTGTCATCATTGCCGATCTCGGACAGATCCGAGGGTGGCGCGGTGCGCTCCACCTCCCATGTCCAGGACGCGCGCGTCTGGCCGCGCAAGGAGCTTGGTAAAATTCGATACAGGATGGACGAGGTTCCCTCCGAGATGACGGTCAGCGAATTCTGGCGCAACTCGAACCGATTAGGTGTCAGACGCCGAAACGTCAGATGGTCCCATGCAGTGTCGAACGCAACAGTATTCGCCCCGGCCACGGCGGGCAAAAACGCAGTTGCACCGAAAGCCGTAGCCGAAGCTGTCAGGAAATCTCTGCGCGAAAGGGTCATGCTGCCTCCGGATATGGTGTAGATATCATAAAGCATTACGGCATCTATGCCGCTTGGTTTCAGTTTCCGCACTCACAAGCTCGCGATCAGCTGCTTTGTGACAGAACCCCAGACAAGCCCGCTTCCAGATCGGCGCGTTTGAAGGGCTTTCCGATATGATCGGCAAAGCCTGCTGCCTTGTATTCGGCAACCTGATGGGTCATCGCATTGGCCGAAATTGCAAGTGCTGGTGTCATGGCCACGCCTGCGGCTTTTGCGCGCGCTGCAATCTGGGCAAGGGCGCTTATCCCATCCAGTTCCGGCATCGAGATGTCGAGCAGGAGCGCATCGAAGCGCCCCGGTTCCCATGCCTCGACCGCAGAGCGACCATCGCTGACCGATACAGCCTCAACCCCAAGGCTGGACAGCATTGATCTGAGGATAAGCATATTGGTCGCATTATCATCTGCCACCAGAACCCGCATTCCCTGCAACGAACGGTGTTGCGCGTCAGGCGCGGTCTGTGGCTGTTCTTCCGCGCGTGACAGCGGCAAGATGACATGTACCGTTGTGCCCTGCCCCAAGGTACTGTCCACACTGATCTTGCCGCGCATCAGGGTCACAAGGCGGCGCACAATGGACATTCCAAGCCCGGTCCCCCCGAAACGGCGCGTGACAGTTCCATCCGCCTGTTCGAAATCCTCGAACATGCGCGACTGCTGTTCGGGCGACATGCCGATGCCGCTATCCTGCACCCGGATTTCAAGCTGGTCCTGCATGTTAACCGTCAATTCAAGCTCGACATGCCCTGCTTCAGTGAATTTTACCGCATTTCCGACCAGATTATGCATGATCTGGCTTAGACGGTTGGGGTCGCCCTTGCGCAGCACTTCCGTTCCCGGCCCAAGCTTGAGGTGGAACCCCAAGCCCTTTTCCGAGGCAATCAGCTTGTGCATCCCCTCGATCCGGGACATCACCTCTGTTGGCGCGAAAGCAACTTTTTCAAGCTTCAGCTTGCCAGCTTCGATCTTGGACATGTCCAGCAGATCGTTCAGAATGCTCAGCAATGTCTCGCCAGAATCGCGAATGATGCCCAGCATCCGCCTGTGAACCGGCTCTGACAATTCATCTTCCAGAATCTGAACCATTCCCAGCACACCATTCAGCGGCGTGCGGATTTCGTGGCTCATATTGGCCAGAAAACGTGATTTCGCCTGGTTCGCAGCTTCGGCCTGTTGCGCGGCAACGCGCAGATCATCTTCGGCGGCGGCCTGTTCGGTAATATCGCTGATCGACACGACAACATGCGCGGCCAGCCCTTCGGCATTGATCGGGGCCGCATTGACCGACAGCGCGCGGCGCGTTCCGTCACTGCGCATGATGGAGAAACGCACATCCCGGACGATTTGCTGTTCGGTGATGGCGCGCTGGAACGGCAAGGCACGCGGGTCGAACGCCCCGCCGTCCAGCGCCTCGATTTCCCACTCCGGCATGTCGCAGCGTTTGCCCAATACGTCATCTGCGCCCCGCCCAAGAATGCGCTCTGCCTCGCGATTAGCGAAAATGATAAGGCCTTCCTTGTCCAGCGCCATGATACCCGAAGCAGAGGTGTCCATCAGTCGGGCAAGGTAGTCGCGTTCAATCACAAGCTGCGCTTCAAGCCGCTTACGCTCGGTGATATCAATATGAATCCCTGCCAACCTGAGCGGATTTCCGTCACTGTCGCGTTGCACCACACGCCCGCGTGACAATATCCAGACCCAATGGCCGTCGCGGTGCCGCATGCGAATTTCATTTCCGAACGTCTCGCAGCCCGACCTTAACGAGTGGCCCTGCTGCTCTTTCAACAGTGCCAGATCGGATGGATGCGTCAGCGCGTTAAAACCGCAATCAGGCCACGCCGACAGCTCTGCACGGCTATAGCCCAGCATCTCTGCCCAGCGGTCATTCACATGCTGCACACCGCTGATGGCATCGTATTCCCAAGTCCCGGCAGACGCCGCATCGATAATCTGCTCCAGACGCTCTTCCGCGCGTTTGAGGGCAGTAATATCGATATGGACACCTGCCATGACCTCTGGTGCGCCATCAGCCGTCCAGCGGGCAACGCGGCCACGTGACAAGACCCACACCCAGTTTCCTGCCTTGTGGCGCATGCGCAATTCATATTCGAAACTGTCCATCTCTTTTGCGAATACTTTCGCCAGCTTTTCTTCCGCAGAAGCAAGATCCTCGGGGTGAACCAAGCTGCGCCAGACACTGATTTCAAACGCGCCCAGCTCTTGCAGGTCATAGCCCACGATTTCCGCCCAGCGCGAGTTCACAAGATTGCTGCCAGTCAGAAGGTTCCATTCCCAGGTTCCGGCCTGTGCGCCATGAATGATGTCAGCCTGTCTGCGCTCGGCCTCTTTCAACTCTGTTATATCAACTTCCATCGCCACACGCCCGCCATCGGGCGTTGCATGCTCGATCACACGCAACCACCGCCCCGAAGCCATGCGCGTTCGTGCAAAAGCGTGCTCGAATTCAGGGTCTTGGCCCAAAGAATAGGCCACCAGTTCTTCTTGCCGTGTGACCGCGTCTTCTGCCGTGGGCGAAGCCACATCAGGCACCATATAGGATGCGGGGTGCAGGTCGCGGTGGCGTTGATTGCACAATACGAGTCGATCATCTGCATCAAAATAGGCAAATGCATCTGGCAAGGCCTCAACCGCCATTTCCAACCTTGCGCGCGCCTCGTTGGCCTCTAGCGCGAGGTTTTGCAATTCAGCCTCCTGCCGCTTGCGTTCGGTTATGTCCGTCTCGATCGAGACATAGCCGACATGCCGCCCTTCGGCATCGCGCAGCGGATAAAGCTGCACATCAACCCAATAAGGTTCGCCGTCGCGTGTGTAGTTCAGGATTTCATCCCTCACGGGTTTCAATGCAGCAATCGCGCGGTCAATCCGTTTTTTCGCCGCCTCGTCCGTGTCCTGACCGCGCGACACCTGTTGGGGCCGCTTGCCACGAACATCATCCAGCGCCCAGCCGGTGCGGGACGTGAAGGCGGGGTTTACCCAGTCGATGCGCTGTTCGGTATCCGTGATGATGACAAGATTGGTCATATGGCGCGCGATCAGGCTCAGGCGCTCCGTCTCGCGTTGCAGCAGCCATTCCTGAGTTATATCGCGCGAAATAAACACATATCCCGGCGCCTCCCCGGGTTTGTCAGCGGCCCGGGTCGCCACCGTCAGGGCATAGCGGCGGCGTCCGCGTGGTGTGTCTATGTCAAACGGGTGTGGCCCCGATCGCCCCTTGATCCGTGCCTCATCCATCGCCTGACGGTTCAGCGCCACGATTTCAGGCGGCATCAATTCCTCATCCGTGCGGCCAAGCAAGACGTCAGGAGAGAGCATCATCTGGCCGGTATCTCGGGTGTGCACGCTTCGATATCGGCCCTGCGCATCAACCTCAAGGATCAGGTCCGGAACGGCATCCAGTGTTGCTTGCAGACGGTTGCGCGCAGCAGAAAGTGACTCGCGCGTTCTCTCAATCTCGGCTTCGGCATCGGCGCGCGCAAGCAGATTGCCCACGGCATCGGCGACCGTCTTGATCAGCTCTAGCCGCGATTTGTCAAATGCCTGACGAGGTGTGGCAGAATGAAAACCGATAAACCCTGCGCAACCCGATTCTGCCTGCATTGGAAGGGTCAAAAGCGCTTGGACCCCATGTGAAAGAAGATGCGCTCTTTCGGGTACGGTTTGAGGCAAGGCATCAACATCGGGGATATCCGTTGTCTCGTCATCCCCAGCCAACATGCGCAACGGGTAAACAATTTCTGACAGCGACGCGTCCTTGATCTGCGACAACGCCAGGTCACTTTCGGCGCTCTGCCAGATATGCGTTGCGTCAACGCGCTCTGCCTCGCCGTCAAGTTGGATGCGCACGACATAGGCGCGCTCCATCATGAAGAATTCGCCAAGTTGCGACAGCACCTGATGGATTGCGGCATCTGTCTGCGACAGCGGAGCACGGACCAAAGCGCCAAGAATGTCGATGACCAGTGCATGAATCTGGATGTCTTGCCCCTCTGCCGAGGCAGCAGGGCGTATCGCCAAAGCAGAGTTTACCATGCCCCCCTCACGGGGCCGTGTTCTTTGCCACACACAATGCTACCCTCTCAGCATGAGTCATGACCCCCAGACACAACATGGCCACGATCTTGGAATTCTTGCACTGCAAACCGGATCAAACATACACCCACAAATAAGTAACAACACTTAAGACAAAGTGAAACAACCGAATTTTGTGCAAGTAACGATTCATGAGCGGCCAGAGTGACATTTGCGCGCGGTGCCATAGCCATTTCACAGGCAGCACAGATGATGCGTCTGCGCCAATAAAAAAGCACGCTATAATAAGGAAAACCTGCCGGGCAGTTCCTTCAGACGGCTTATCCTTATTTACAGAAATTTGCCCAAACTCTATAAATTTTTTCAATTTCGAAGCGCGCCGCACTGAACTGACGGATTATTTATCTTGAAAGCCAAAAAAAATGGAACGGAAATGCTGTGTCGCCGTTGTAAAGACAGATCACGAAGGGAGACATCATGGCCAACCCAAAGAATTCCCGAATGACATCGCAAGAGGCGCGGTCAAAAGAGGCCCTCAAGCTCAAGCAAGATAGTCAAATGAAACAAGTGCCTTACCCGACGGACAAGACACCGGGTCTGGGTATGAAACGCATTGAACACATCGATCAGGCCCCTTCTGGCGCGCTAGACGATGTTGGCGAAAAACCTTCGCGGGAACGGTCCAGAGAACGCAGATAAACAGCGCTGATACTGGGTTCCGTTATTCGCCAAACCAAAGCGAAAACCCCTTCTAAATTAAACCGTCGCGTGCATTTAAACTGCATGTGGCGGTTTTTTCGTGAGCAATATAAAATAAAATAATTTGTATTATTTTTACAGGAACCCAATCACTCCTCAACTGTTTTATCTACCAGAGCTCATAACGAGCCACATGAATAACAGGAGTATTGTTATGAACAAGCTAATGCTTACAACCGCGATTGTCGCTGTAACTTCGATGGGTGCAGCCGCACAGACGACAGAGACTGGTGCGGCGCAGGCCGGAGAGAACGTTCCCGCCTTCCTTGCAACCGATTTCACGGGCAAGAACCTGTATACGCTGGACAGTGATGAGGCACGGACGCTTTCCGAACAGCGCGGCCAGGCAGGTCACGGCACCGGGTGGGAAAGCAGTGATGTGTTCACAGCCGACCGAGATTCATGGGAAAACGTGGGCAATATTGACGACATGATTGTCACGATGGATGGCGAAATCCGCGGCATTCTGATTGACGTTGGCGGCTTTCTGGGGATCGGTGCACGCAGCGTGATGGTTGACATCGACGACCTGTACTTCGTGCGTGACGATGCTGACGCAGAAGGTATCGATGATTTCTTCGTCGTTGCTTCGATGACGGAAGAACAATTGGAAGCCTTGCCGGAATGGAGTGAGGACCAGCTAAGCACAGGGTTTGAACAGCGCAGCTATGACAGCGCGCAAGCCGAACCAGGCGCGACAATGGGTGCAGGTCACACAACCTCGATGGATGATCCGCAAAGCGACTCTGCCCAGATGCAGACCCAAGACGGAATGCAAGGCAATGACGACATGGCGACACAGGCCGAAGCCCGCACAGATGTTCCCGCAGGCTATGAGGTGCTGAGCGCTGAAGAGCGTACCGTCGACCGCCTGCTGGGAGCAGATGTATATGGCCGCGAGGGCGACAATATTGCCACGGTCGATGATCTTGTGATGGGCGATGACGGGTCGGTAACTCATGCGGTGATGGATGTTGGCGGCTTCCTTGGCCTTGGCGAACACACTGTCGCACTGGAAATCGATGACATCGACATCCTGTGGAACGACGAAGACGGGAATGTGCGCGTGCAATTGCCCATGACACAGGAAGAGATGGAAAGCCTGCCAGAATACGAAAGCTGATCTCATCTTGCTTGTTGCCGAAGTTGCGTAACGAGTACCAAGACCCGCCAGAATGGCGGGTCTTTTTTGACCTGTTGCAGATTGATGCACAGTTTTGAGAGTGCATGACCAGAAGCAGGCCACCCAAGGACGGCTTGGAGGGCGTTGCGGACGGTGGATGGTTTCAGTAAGCCGCGCAGCGTCGGGCCGCGGTGCGGCGATCCACCGCATAATCTGTAGCGCTTTATGCTGGCCAAGTCCCTGCGAGATATGATCTGAGCGCTTGGAGCAGCCAAATCGCCGTGCCGTGGGAGCGGCCCGGCGATGCGCGGCGGCCTTCGGCCTTTGTTCCGCGCTCCTCTATGTCTCCTTTGTCCCGAAAGCTGGTGTTTCACATTCAGGATGGCAGCTTGGTCAGGTGCAAGGTTATAAATCCCCCGCCGCAAGACACAGCTCTGTACACCCTTCAACCCGACCAGCATCGGAAATTTTTATCCGCTGCGGAACCAGAGCAAGCCTTTCGCGTTGTGTCGCTGTGATAGGGGTAAGAACGCCTCAAGACAGGAGAGGTACCAAAATGCGCGGGATACTGCTTTGGTTTGTCGGGGTTCCTATTCCCGTTATCATTCTTTTGTTTCTGTTCGGCGTTCTGTGATCGACAAAATGTTTTGAACCCGGCTTTATTCCTCACACGTGGTGACAATGGCTCTAAGTCACGGAACAGACTGGCTACGCAGAACACCCGGAACGCGTAATCCGGCATGAGTGAGGCGTCCCCATATTGCGGCCCCGCCCCGGAATGGTCGGATTGGTATTCCGCCTGGAATCTTGATCCATTTCTTATCGCTATGCTGCTGGCTCTCGGCCTGACGGGTGCCTATGCGCTGCGCAGCAAACCCGCGAACAGGAAAAAAGCCTTTTCCGTCGCGTCAGGGGCGGCGGTTGTGGCGTTCATTTCACCGCTCTGTGCCTTGACTGTTGCGCTTTTTGCAGCGCGCACATTTCATCACCTGCTGGTATTTGGTGTATTGGCACCGGCATTGGCCGTGGCCTTTCCTTTGCGCAAGATCGGAATCTCGACCAGCTTTATCGCCCTGTCAGCCGCGCTCTGGCTTTGGCACTTGCCTCAGGTCTATAGTGCGGCATGGGATAGCGCTGTGATATATTGGGGGATGCAGGCGGCGTTGATCCTTCCGGCATGGGCGTTCTGGTCAGTCGTTCTGGGGCGCAGCAAGCTGGACCATGTGATCTGGCTTATTCCCCTGATCGGGCAGATGGGGTTGCTGGGTGCCGTGCTGACCTTCGCACAGCGGCCCTTTTACCTTGAACATCTGACCTATGCGGAACGCTTCGGGCTTTCTGCGCTAGCAGACCAACAGCTTGCAGGGCTGATCATGTGGGTTCCCGGCATGATCCCGGTGGCAGTCCTGGCCGCGATCATGGCGCATCGGATCTTGCGTCGGGAAATGGGGATATGATCGCAATACTGAAAGCCGCCCATATCATTGCCCTGTCAATATGGTGTGCCGGGCTGATCCTGCTACCGATATTGCTGCACATCTACGGACGCCGCTCAGAAGTGCGCACGCAAGCTGGATATTCCGAGTTTCGCTGGCTGACACATTACAGCTACACTGCCGTGGTGACGCCTGCCGCCGTGATTGCGGTAGCCGTCGGGACCATTCTGATCTTTGCCCTGGAAATTCTCGACGCATGGATGCTTGCCAAGCTGATCGCCGTCTGTGGCATGGTTCTGTTGCACGCATGGCTGGGACATCTGATCGTGCAGGCCGGCGAAGGGCGCGGCATGTATGCAACGCCAAGGGCGGGTTTGTCACTTCTGGCGCTGGTGCCCTTGATCGGTCTGGTGCTGTGGTTGGTATTAGCAAAACCCGCGTTTGAAGACGCTGTCGCGCTGTTTCCTGCCTTCCTGCTAGAGCCGCGCGGCAACCAGATCCCGGCCAGGTTTGACCCCCTATGACCCGCCCTGCCCTGATCCTGATCGCAGCCCTGACGCTGGCCGCCTGCGATGGCCCGCTTTCGACCTTGCACCCATCAGGCCCGATTGCCACCGAGATTGCATGGCTATGGTGGGCAATGCTGGTGGGCTCTGTGTTCATTACGGTCTTCGTGCTGGTCTTGCTTGTGTTGGCATTTGGCAAGCCGCGTCAGGTGCAAGCACGTTTCTGGACACATGGGCTGGGCCTGTGGTTCTCGATGGCGATTCTAAGTTCGGTTCTGGGCGCGGGGTTATGGGTCGGAGAGCGTATTCTGCCGCGTGATGATGGCGCGGTGACTGTGCAGGCCCACGCGTTTCAATGGGGCTGGGAGTTTACGCATACTGGCGCAGACGCGCAGGAAGAGCGGACATTTGACGTGCTGCACATTCCCGCAGGCCAGCCCGTAGATGTGCTGATCACCTCGGAGGATGTGATCCATTCCTTCTGGGTGCCACAGCTTGCAGGCAAGATGGACGCCATCCCCGGCCGTACCAACCGCACCCGTATCGAGGCAGATGCGCCCGGAATATACGAGGGCCTTTGCGCCGAATTCTGCGGCACCGGACATGCGCGTATGCGCTTTTCCGTGCAGGCCCACGAAGACTGGCCCCCAGACCTGTCTGATCAAGGGGCCACAAGTCAGGAGGGCCAACCATGACCGATGCCACGATTGACCCCGAAGCAGCAGAGCGTGCAGCCCCCCTCACCATCTCGCGCACCCCTCCCCGTCGCGCTTTGGCACTGCACCGGGAACTGACACGCGTCTGGCGCAATGACCGCGGGCTATGGGGGCAGATCACGGCGGTGAACCACACCACGCTGGGCCTGCGGTTCATGGGCACGGCGCTGGTTTTCTTTGCCATTGGCGGCATTCTGTCCATGCTGATCCGCGCGCAGCTTGCGACCCATCAGGGCGCGTTTCTGGACACGGAACTATATAACCAGATATTCACGATGCATGGCAGCATCATGATGTTCCTGTTTGCCATTCCCATGCTGGAAGGCTTGGGGATATGGCTGTTGCCCAAATTGCTGGGCACGCGGGACATGGCATTCCCACGCCTGACGGCGCTGGGGTATTGGTGCTATCTGTTTGGCGGGCTGATCATGCTGACCGCGCTTTTGTTCGGGGTCGCCCCGCATGACGGCTGGTTCATGTATACGCCGCTATCGGACGCCACTCATTCCCCCGGCATCAATGCCGATGTCTGGCTGTTGGGCGTAACCTTTGTCGAAATCTCGGCTATTGCGGCGGCGGTCGAGATTACTGTCACCATCCTGCGCCAGCGCGCGCCGGGAATGCGGCTGACCGAAATGCCGCTATTTGCGTGGTATATGCTGGGCACCAGCGTCATGATGCTGGTGGGCTTTCCACCCCTCATTGCAGGATCGGTCCTGCTGGAGCTGGAGCGCGCCTTTGGCTGGCCATTTTTCGACCCGACACGCGGCGGCGATCCGCTGTTGTGGCAGCACCTGTTCTGGCTGTTTGGCCACCCGGAGGTGTATATCATCTTTCTGCCTGCTGCGGGTGCAATGTCGATGATCATTCCGGTCATGTGCCGCACGACAATTCTGGGCTACGGGGCGATTGTCGCGGCCATATTGGCGCTGGTATTCCTGTCTTTCGGCCTTTGGGTGCACCATATGTTCACTGTGGGCATTCCGCATATGGCGCTGGCGTTCTTTTCTGCGGCCTCTGTCCTTGTGGCGGTGCCAACGGCGGTGCAGGTTTTTGCGTGGATCGGCACCATGTGGAAAGGGCACCCGCAATTCCACCTGCCGATGTATCATATCCTTGGTTTTTTCCTGACTTTCGTGATGGGTGGGCTGACCGGGGTGATGCTGGCCATCGTACCCTTTAACTGGCAGGCCCATGACACGGCCTTTGTTACCGCGCATCTGCATTACGTGTTGATTGGCGGCTTCGTGTTCCCGATGATGGCGGCAGCAACCTACTGGCTGCCGCTGATCACCGGCAAACGCCGCGTCAAAGGGCTGGGCGAGGCCGCGTTCTGGGTGATCCTGCTGGGGTTTCATGGCACGTTTTTCATCATGCACCTGACCGGACTGTTGGGAATGCCGCGCCGGGTGGATGTCTATCCAGACAACCCCGAATGGGTCTGGCTGAACCTGACCTCATCCATTTTCAGTTTCGTACTGACCATAGGCTTTGCAATGTTCGTGCTGGACCTGATCCTGCAAGTCACGCTTGGAAAGCGCGAAAGCCGCGACCCGTGGCGCGCACCGACGCTGGACTGGGCCATGCCCATCCCTTCGCCCAGCTATAATTTCGCCTCTCTCCCCATACCGCAACATCTTGGTAAACCTGCGCGCGACATAATGCTGGCACTGGCACGCGGCGAAGGGGCGCTGGCCGGTGCGCCAAGGGGGCGGCGGGAATTGCTGGTAACGTCTGTGGGCGATGCGCGGCCACATCATGTGGCACTTCTGCCCGGCAACACAGCCCTGCCGCTTTGGCTATCAGCCAGTATCGGGGTGTTTGTGTTGATGATGCTGGCCAGCCAGTATCTATTGGCGGGCCTTTCCCTGATGCCTGTGGCAGTGCTGATCTGGATTTGGGCCAGAGGCATGGCACCGGCTGGGGTTCTGGGGGAAGTCGAAGCCTCGCCGGGGGTCCACTTGCCGGTCCATCACCGCAGCGCACAAAGCCTTGGCAGGAGCGGCCTGACCGCATTTCTGGTGGCTGATGGCACATTGTTCGCCTCGCTCATGTTCGGGGTCGCCTTCTTGTCGGTGGTCACATCCGGCGTTGCCCCACCTGTTGCAACGGCGCAAAGCCTGCACAGTGCAATTGGGCTGGCTGCCATTGGCGTCGCTCTTGTTCTGGCCGCCAGATGCGCACAGACGAATACACCGCGCGCCGTTGCTATTGGTCTGGGGTCAAACCTGCTTTCCCTGCTGGTGCTGATATGGCTGGCCATAACGCAAATGGATGACCCCACAATCCATGCGCGCGACGCCTTGCGCGCAGCGCTTGCGGGCTATGCCGGGCTGCATGTTCTGGTCGCCGCCTGCATGGCCGCCTTCGTTCTTGACCAGTTTCGACGTGAAGAGATTACCCCGCAAACCCAAGGCGCATTCGGTGCGTGGCGGATGTGGCAGCGGTTCACGTCGGTGGTGGTGCTGATCTCGGTTCTGGTGCTGGCGGCGCAGGCGGGTCTGTCATGACTTGGCTGGGCAAACTGATCGCTGGCCCGATGTTATGGGCGCTGATCTTCAGCCTTGTCTATGCGCTGCACGGCTGGGCTTGTGCAGGCCAGCCCGGGCCCGAAGGTTTGCCCCCCCTCTCTCAATCAATGCTGATCGGGGTTTGGGTTTTGGGGCTGCTTGCCTTCATTCCGCTGCTGCGCCTGACCCGTCCAGGGGCAGCGCGGCATGACCGCCTACCCAGACTTGCAACATGGACAGGGCTGGTTGCGACCGCATTCACCCTGTTCCCGGTTGTCATAATAACCAGCTGCTGAAAGAAAAAGCCCGCCTTGCCACGAGGGAGCGGACAAGGCGGGCAGAGAGGTCTGAGAGGTATCGGGAGGGATTTGAAACCAGATACCGGACAGGAACACTTGTGAAACGCATGGTTTTTGCCTTTGGTTCCCCGGAAAAATCAGAATTCTGGTTTTTTTCTCAGAACGTGAACAGCCCTCGTCGGACTGACGAGGGCTGGCCAAAAACTTTTCTAAAGCGCTTCCCCGTCTTAATCAGCCGGTTCGGGCGCCGGTTCAGGCTCTATCACTTGTGGTGCCCCAGTATCATCAGGACCAGACACAGTCCCCTCTGCTGGTGGTCCAACCGTCTCGCCAGCCTGCGCAGGCGTTGGATCATCTGTATCTGGTGTATCGGTGACCAGATTTTGCGACAACATCCACAACAGGAACACGACCGCAACGGTCACAGCGACAGCCATGCCGATAAGCGGCCCTTTATGGCGTTTCTTCTGTTTTTTCAAATTTGTGTCAGGAGCGGTCATAACTCGTCCTTTCGCTATCTTTTACTTCCGCGTCAAAGCGACAACCCGCGCAGAGTACCTGCCTGATAACTTTGACATTCGCCTATTCAACGTGCGCATGGCGATCAGGTTCCTTACGCCAAGCGTGGCAACAGTGTCGCAGCTTGTGCAAAATGCGAAGAAGTTGCGGAACCGACCGGGGGTCCAAGCATTTCATCGGCAACACCTACGCAACAACACACCGAGAAAAAAAATGACTCTTACACATGCTCAGACGCACGACATAGACGACAATCTGCGTCGCTCTTATCAGACCGATCAATCAGCGGCGCTGCCGGATAACCTTGCACGATTGCTGCGCCAACTGGATGGGGCAGAGCGACAAAGCGCTACAGATGTGGACGAAGCCACCCCAGAACCGATGACTGCGCATGGTCAAGCCAGCTTAGCCGATCGAGATCTGCCTCACTCACCCGCGAGGCTTGCGCGCAATCTGCTTCAAAGATTTGGATTTGTTCGGCCACAAAAGCCGGGTCATAAACATTGAGATTGGCTTCGTCATTCAGGCGAAATGACCGCTCATCAAAATTGGCCGAACCGATAGAAACCCAAGCGTCATCGACGATCACCATCTTGGCATGCAGGAATGTCGGCGCATATTCGTGGATAGATACACCTGCCGCCAGTAATTGACGCCATGGCAGGCGCGAGACCCGGCGCACCAGCCATGAATCAGTATGTTTGCCAGCAATCAGCAAATCAACCTGAACCCCGCGTTCACGTGCTTGAAGCAGCTGCGCGATTGCAACCTTGTCCGGCACGAAATAGGGCGTTGAGATCCGGATATGACGCTGCGCCGACGCCATGGCCGTCATGAACATCAGATGAATTTCATTCCGGCTGCCTGTATTGCTTTTGACCATCTGGATGTCCGAGGTGCCGACAGGTTCGAGTGGCGGGTAAAATTCGCGTCCGCGCAAGACCTCTCCGCTGGCTTCAACCCAGTTATGGGCAAAGGCATTTTGCATCAGCGCCACAACTGGCCCGGTGACACGGTAATGTGTGTCGCGCCATTCGGAGGGGTTGCGTGCATTGCCCATCCAGACATCTGCCACGCCCACGCCACCGATGAATCCGGTCTTGCCGTCAATGACCAGCACCTTGCGATGAGTCCGGTTGTTCAGCCGCGACAATGTACGCGGGCGCATTGGGCGAAACATGCGCAATTCGACGCCGCCCTGATGCATCCGCTCGATCAGGTCGTCATCCATTGGCAACCCACCCACCCAGTCGATCAGAACCTTGACCGCAAGACCATCTTGCGCGCGCGCAATCAGAAGGTCACAAAACCGGGTGCCAATCTCTCCGCTCCAGTAGATATAGGTTTCAAAGGTGATGGAGTGCTGCGCCTGTGCGATTGCCTGCAACATCGCCTCAAAAATTGCGTCACCATTGACCAGCGTCTGGATATGGTTGCCACGCAAAATGGGGCTTCCATACAGCCCCGCCATATCGCGCGCGAATTGCGGGCTGTCTGTGGGCGCGCCGGGCGGCACCGGTCGGCGCAACTCTCGCCGATAGGGCATCAGCGCGATCAGGAAGAACCAGAATAGAAAAACCCCGAGGATCGCGGCGACAGTCGCGCGCAGTTTTCGACGGAACCGGTGCGGCAGGCGCGGCATGAAAGGCACTCGCTTTGGGAAACAACTGACTATAAACGCCCATCCGCCTGCGCGGTTCCCGCTACGGGGCATCATGGAACCGCAAGCGGAGCCGCGCGTTTCCCACACGTTGGCCCTGCCCTAAATCCGGATGAAATCTTGCCCCCTGTCCCGCCGAAACTCAGTCGATCCGACCCAGGCGGCACAATACAGCAACCTGCGGCCCCGACTACGGCCATAGTTGGCATTTTCATCATTCTGTTGCTTGCAGCCATCCAATATGCGCGCGAGTTTCTGTTGCCGGTCGTTGTCGCTCTACTGTTGTTCTTCGTATTTGTTCCCTTGCAAAGGCGCGCTTTGCGCATCGGGTTACCCGGCTCGCTTACCGCTGCGGCGCTGGTGCTGGGGTTGCTGGTCGGGATTGCATCCATCTTCTTCCTGCTCAGCGGGCCAGTGATGGAAGTGGCCAATAACCTTCCCGAAATCGTGCGTGACCTTACCGCACGGATAGAAGCGGCGCGCGATGTATTTCTGGCCATCATCCAGAATTTCCGCGCTGGTGCTGAAAATGACATCCCCCAACTGCGCCCCGCCTCTGCGATTGAAGAGGCGACCAATGGCGAAGAGGAAGAAGATGACCTGCTAATGAACACCCTGAGCGGTGCTCTTTTATACCTGACCGAGACACCAGCCATCGTCGCGCAGGTGATCTTTGCGCTTGTTCTGCTGTTCTTTCTGCTATCTTCCAGCGACCTGATTTACCTCAAGATCATCCAGAGTTTCGACGGCTTTGCCGGAAAGCGCGCGGCCCTGACCGCCTTGCGAGAGGTCGAGCGCAACCTTGGCGGCTATTTAGGGACGGTGGCGGTAATCAATGCGGGACTCGGGGTCAGCATTGGCCTTGCGATGTGGGCACTGGGCATGCCTGTGCCCCTGCTTTTCGCCGTTCTCGCCTTCTTGCTGAATTTCATCCCCTATCTGGGGGCAGTGATGGGCATCATTCTGGCATCACTGGTGGCGTTGTTGTGGTTTGACACATTGTCCAGCATGCTGCTGGTCGCAGGCGTGTATCTGTTGCTGACATCGATTGAGGGGCAGTTGATCACGCCCGCCTTTCTGGCGCGCAGGCTGCGCATGAATACAGCGCTTGTTTTCCTGTCTGTCGCATTCTGGGCGTGGATGTGGTCGTTTCTGGGGATGCTGATAGCCGTGCCCATTCTGGTTGCGTTGCGGGTGATAGCCGAGCAGATTCCGCAATGGCGCATCTTTGCAAATCTTTTGTCGGGTGATCCTGTGCGTGTCATCAAGGGGGCGCGCAAGGCGGATTGAAAGGCACCAAGCGCGAGAAGTAGGCTAGCAAGTTCCTGGGAGCCACATTTTGACGCTTTAACTTAGATGCTAGTTTTTGCGCCTTACACAAGATACCCTATGACTGCTTGGAGGGCATTGCGGACGGTCGATGTTAGCGCGAAGCCGCGCAGCGTCGGGCCGCGGTGCGGCGATCCACGGTCAAATCTGTAGCGCTTTATACTGGCCAAATCCGCGAAAGATCAGATATTTGCGCTTGGGGCAGCCAAATCGCCGTGCCGTGGGGGCGGCCCTTTGAGTCGCGGCGGCCTTCGGCCTTGATTCCGCGCAACTGACCGTCTGCAGAGCCCCGCATAACCGCCACTGGCAAACGCATCGCATGGGCTCGGGAACCATTCATCAGGTGCAGAGCACTAGATCAAAAAAAAGCGCTGCCATTGGCAGCGCCCTTTATTGTTAACTTTTGGATGACCAGTCTTCGACCTGCTTTTCGGCCTCTTCCTTGGCAATCCCGTATTTCTCCTGGATTTTGCCGACAAGCTTGTCGCGCTTGCCTTCAGCCTGATCCAGATCATCATCAGTCAGCTTGCCCCATTGGTCCTTGGCTGACCCTTTCATCTGCTTCCATTTACCTTCAATCTGGTCCCAGTTCATGCAACTCTCCTTTTCAAATCAAGTCTACTTCAATAACGCCGTGCCGCGCGCCCGGTTCCGCTGTTTCTGAGCAGGCCAGAGTCATGTGCTGCACTCGAATTCGGATGCGCCATCTGATAGTCGGGTGCTACCAAGACTCAGACCAGAGGCAGAAATGCACCCCACCGCCCCCTTGAACGCCCGAGAATTACCTTTGGCAATTCTGGCCATCTGCGCAGGTGTCGCATTTCTTGTGGCCAATGATGCCGTGGCCAAGGTGCTGACCGACAGATACCCCCCGATCCAGATCATCTTCCTGCGAAACCTGATCGCTGTGCCAATCATAGCCGCGCTGATTTTTGGGCTGCTGGGTCCGCAAGCCTTGCGCAGCAATCACATCCGGCTCCATGCGCTGCGCGGTTTGCTGATGGTCATCGGGGCGTGGCTGTATTTTACCGGCCTGATCTACTTGCCACTGGCAGAGGCAACCGCGCTCGTCTTTTCTGCGCCGATTTTCATAACGGCGCTCTCGGTACCGCTTCTGGGCGAACGCGTGGGCTGGAAACGGTGGAGTGCTGTGCTGTTGGGGTTTGTCGGTGTGTTGGTAATCGTGCAGCCGGGCGGGGCGACATTTCAAATGGCCTCGATGCTGCCTGTCGGCACGGCGCTGTGCTATGCGATTTTCATGATGACCGCGCGCTGGATAGGACGGGGCGAAAGACTGTGGACCATGATGCTCTTCGCCATGCTGTTCCCCATGCTATACGCTGCACCGTTGGCGCTTGCATTCTGGCAACCGCTCCAACCCGCCGATCTGGGGCTGTTCTTGGCAATCGCCTGTTTTGGCAGCCTTGGGCTTACGCTTATCGGGCAGGCGTTCCGGCTGGCCCCTGCGGCAGTCGTGGCACCGTTTGACTATACCGCGCTGATCTGGGCAACTGGACTGGGCTGGCTGATCTGGAGTGACATTCCGGGCGTGTCCACAATCGCAGGCGCGGCGATTATTGTGCTCAGCGGTGTCATCATCTTGCTGCGCGAACACCGGCAAAGCGTGACACATATCCCGACACGCCCTAAATAGGCGCAGCTTTATTTTCCTGACCCCCTTGTATTATTGAGCGATGCACGTCATGTAGGTTGGGCAAAGCTTCTTCATTCGATCTTCTGTCTCCTTTCGGCTTCAGTTGCGACTCTGACGACACTGAGCCAAGTCACCGCAATTCAGCGGGTGGCAATATATAAGGAGATATCACGATGGCTAAAGGCACCGTGAAATGGTTTAACGCAACTAAAGGCTTCGGCTTCATCGCGCCCGAGCATGGCTCGAAGGACGTTTTCGTCCACGTATCCGCTCTGGAGCGCGCTGGCATTCGCCAGCTGGATGATGGTCAGGCCGTACAGTTTGATCTGGAAAGCGACCGCAATGGTCGTGAATCCGCGACGAACCTCGTTCTGGCCTGAACGTAAGTTCAGTTCCCAAGACGAAAATAGACGGGGGTGGCGCAAGCCACCTCCGTTTTTTTATGCCTATGATCAAGGGGCCGGGCATCCCGCCTTATCTGCCTGCAATGCCGACATCACTCTGCGGCCTGATCCTCGGACAAAGCACTCAGAATGTCATGCAACTCAGCGAGTTTATAGGGCTTGCTCAACACGGCACTGAATCCGGATCGCAAATAAGTCGCGACCTGATCCTGCATCACATTGGCCGTCGCGGCCACGGCGCGCGGCGCAGCGCCACCCGATTGCAAGGCGCGCGCCCGAATTGCACCCAATGCATCTATTCCATCCATGACGGGCATAGAAATATCGAATAATAGCACGTCGAACTTGCCAGGGTGCCATATATCACAGGCCTCTTGCCCGTTGGTCACGAATTCAGCTTCCACCCCAAGGCGTTTCAGCATCGCCGCAAGAATTGTGGCATTGGTTCGATTATCCTCTGCCACAAGCACCTTCAGCCCTTTGCGCAAAGATGTAACCGTGGCCGCGCGGCCAACGGCCCGTTCAGTTTCCAGATCGGCATATGGAAATGGAAGGCGCAACTCTACCTCGGTGCCAATTCCGGGCGTGCTGGAGATATGTAGATCACCATCCATCAATTCCACCAGTTTACGCACAATCGCCAGCCCCAGCCCCGACCCTCCGAAACGGCGCGTCACCGAATTATCCGCCTGTTCGAATTCGTTGAAGACGCGCTGAATCTGGCTTTCGGTCATACCAAGCCCTGTATCACTGATGCGAAACAAAACTGTATGCGCATCGCAAGCTTCCGCGTCTATGCGAACCTCGCCGGTATCGGTGAACTTGACTGCATTCCCGATCAGGTTGCCAAGGATCTGGGCCAATTTCCCATCATCGCCAAAGCGCGGCTGATCCAACCCCGGACCAAGGGACAATTCCATCTTCAGCCCTTTTAGCCGTGCATTCGCGCCATGCAAGCGTTCCAGACGTTGTAACAGATCGGCAAGCACGAAAGGATGTTCAGAAAAGGTCAGTTTGCCCGCCTCGATCCGCGCAAGGTCCAGAATGTCATTGATCACCGTCAACAAGGCATCACCCGAGGAGCGGATCGTTTCCAGCATCTGAACCTGATTTTCATCCAGTTTCGTTTGCGATAAGATTTCCGCCATACCAAGAATGCCATTCATCGGCGTGCGAATTTCGTGACTCATATTGGCCAGAAAGGCAGATTTCGCCCTATTCGCCGCTTCGGCTTGTTCACGTGCAGCATATATCGCTGTTACATCCGTCCGCAGCCCAACACGCCCACCATCTGGCGTCGCTTTCTCGTAGTAGCGTATGTAGCGACCATCAACTGTCCGGTGTTCTGCCGGACCATCGGCGCGCCTGAACTGCGCCAGCCTTTGTTCGATCCACTCTTCCTCTCGTCCTGCTGAATCTGCGACCAGACCTGAATGTGCCGCAAACCTGATCAATTCCTGAAAGGAAACGCCCGGACGCAAGATATCAGACAGCCCTGCAAAAATTTCATGATAACGACTATTCGCCGCCACCAGTCTTTCATCTGCATCGAAAATGACGAACCCATCCTCCAGCGCCTCAATCGCTGACAGCAACTGCATCCGGGCCTTTTGAGTTTCCTTTTCAGAAACTTCCAACTGCCGATTACGCTGCATCAAAAGCAACTCTGCACGCATTCGGCGCAAGAGCTGGAAAGCAAGGGCCGTTGTCATCAGCGAGAAGGCAACAATCATCAGATAGGTTACAAGAGTGGCGTTGCGCTGCAAGCTTGCCAGCCCCTCGCGCTTTTCATCCGCGTCTGCATTGAAGAAATGCATGACATCAAGGGCGAATGCCCGGGTCGCATCGGATAGCTCGCTCAGTTCTTCTTCCATCCGGGGCAGTACGGCCAATAAGTCAGCATCCGGGCTATCAATCACGTCCAGATATGTTTCGAGAAATTCAGGCACCGGAAAAACACTAGCGGTTTGCTGCTGCGCATGCCGGATAGCCTGTCCGACTGCGCCATTGGTCATGACCTGACTGCGACTGAAAAGTATGTCGTAACGCAGCCGGAGCGCGGCAAGATTGTCTTCAGACGGGGCGTTCTGCGCTGTCATCACGGCAATGCGCAGCCGCTGCACATCCACCTCAGCCTGGCTCGCAGACCAATAGGCGTTGTCAGCCCCTGTGGACCTGAGCTCGGCGAACCTTTCATCTATCTGATAGGCCAGCCAGATCAGAACAAACACGCTGCAAAGCAAGAAAACGCTTGTAACGAACCACAGGCCGAGCGTTGTCAGTTTGCTCGGTTTCATCCTCTGCAGGCCTGCGACATGTTTATTCATGTGATTTCTCATACATGACCGATGCAGCCAGATCAGGCCTGTCATTCGCTTGCGTCGCCATCAACACCTATCTATCTGCAACAGCGAAAGGTACTTTAGAAGAACAAAGAACATAAGAGCGAACAGGGAAAATCGTTTAAGAACATACTCACTCATAAACTTGACTGATAGAAACATATATTAAGCGCAACCGTCAACATGTTTGAATATACCATCAAACACAAGCTGCGACAACATACCCAGCTTGATAGCCAAATATCATGAAAACAACAGGAATTGACAAAGAACTTAGTGGCGAAAAACCGCCGTTAACTTTTCTATACCAGAATCATGGATGTCAAATTTGAAAAATATTCGTAAATTGACAGAAACAGAAAGCTTTAACCTTTATACGCTCATTGGTGTTGAGATAACGTGAAAGATATAAAGTTGTCTGAGGCACCGAATTATTAACATGTGACGTGTAGATATGGGACACTATAATCTATGGCGATGTTTTCGTCAGGATGAATCAAAGGAATGCAGCGACATGCGAGGGCCGTGGATAGCGAAAAATCACATGCCGCTGAGGCTTCAGTCTATTTGCCTGTTTTTTTTGGCAATGCTCTTCTTGCCTGCGGCTTCCGATTTTCGAAAGCTGACCGTGACGGGACCATCCAGTTCTGCTTTCATGACATACGACCTGTCAGAATTGAAGTCGATGCAAGTGGTCATCGTGAACACGACAACCCCTTGGACCGATGGTCTGCAAGAATTTCGCGGTGTACCGCTTGCGGCATTATTGCCCGACATGGATGGCGCATTTGAACTGCGCCTGACGGCTGTGAATGATTATGTCGTGACAATGCCATCCGATCTGATGACTGAAAGCATTCCGATCGTCGCCTATGAACGAAATGGCGCATTGATGTCCGTTCGGGACAAAGGCCCTTTCTGGCTGATCTTTCCATTCGATGACAATGACAGCTTCACGACCGATGCGATGCTGTCGCGCAGTATCTGGCAGCTTTTCAGAATAGACATCCTGCAATAACACAAAACGTCATGCGCGCTGTGTGACACTGCCGTTGCATAGGCGCATCACATTTGGTCGTTTCACGCACAAGCAATATGACTTCCACGACAAGACAACAGACGGATAGCCCCCCCCTGTTCTTTATTCCGCTGCCTTTACCCATGCAGGATGCCGTCGAGGGCCCGTGACGACACCCTCGTCAAACAACGCACCGATTTCGCCGCTTTGCAGACCTGCCACATCGGCAAGCACCTCTTCGGTATGCGCGCCCAGCGCCGGGGCCGGGTTTGGGGCCTGCCGTGCGATCTCGGAAAATGACAGCGGTGACGCCGGAGTCGGGTAGCTGCCGATCCCCGGCTGTTCCAGCATGTGGAACATCGGGTTCTCAGTGGACAGGTCAGGGTCTTCGCGCACCGCTTCCGCAAAGCTGCGAAACTGCGACCAGGTGACCCCGCCTGTGTCAAACGCCTTGGCGAAATCCTCGACCTTGCGGGCGGCAAAGAAGGGCGCAAGCACCTCTGTGATCGCCGCGCGATGCCGGAACCGCGCGCCTTCCCGCGCAAGGCTCTCGCCCAGACGCGCTTCCAGCGCCGCCATCGCCTCGACCATGCCGGTGGCCTTCACCAGCCCGCGCCATTGCCGGTCAGTCAGACCGATCACCATGACGCGCGCGCCATCGGCGCAGATGAAATCTTGCCCATAGCCGCCATAAAGCGCATTGCCATATTTGGGTCGGTCGGTGCCATTCACCGCCACTTCGCCGATAATCCCCAGATTGCCCAGCATCGCCGCCGCTGCATCTTTCAGCGAGAACAGCACTTCCTGCCCCTGCCCTGTGCGCAGCCGGTGACGTTCCGCTGCCAGGAGCGCTGTCACCGCCATATTGCCCGCGATGCAGTCCCACGCAGGCAGCACATGGGCGACAGGTTCGGTGGAACCCTCCGGCCCGGTCGCCGTGGGAAAGCCAAGGGATGGGTTTACGGAATAATCCACCGCCGCGCGCCCATGCCGGTCGCCCAAGAGCGCCACCATCACCAGATCGTCGCGATGGCGCGAAAGGGTCTCATGGTCCATCCAGCCGCGCACGCGCAGATTGGTGAGGAACAGCCCGGCATCCTCGCCCGGCGCGGTGATGATCCGCGTGATCAACTCGCGCCCCTTGGGGGATTTCATATCCACCGCGACGGATTTCTTGCCCTTGTTCAGCCCTGCCCAGAACAGGCTTTGCCCATCCTCGGTGACCGGCCAGCGCGCGGCATCCAGCCCCCCTTCGATCCGGTCAAAGCGGATGACTTCGGCCCCCATCTGCGCCAGCGTCATGCCCGCCAGCGGGATCGCCACGAAGGCAGAGCCCTCGACCACGCGCATACCTTTGAGAATTCCCATAACCTTATGCCTCCCATTCGAAGCGGGCTTGCAGCCCTTGATGGCCAGCTTCGGCCACAGTGCAAAGCTTCAGCGCGCCCGCCCCATCCTGTTCAGCCTGAAGCGAGAGCGTGCCGTCAAACATCGGATGCACCCCGCGGAAGCTGAACCGCGTGGGCACAGCGCCGGTGTGGCGCATCGCGGCTTCCATCAGCAGCGTTGCCTGCATTGGCCCATGCACGACAAGGCCCGGATAGCGCTCCGCCCCGGTCGCATAATCGCGGTCGTAATGGATGCGATGCGCGTTATAAGTGGCCGCCGAATAGCGAAACAGCCGCACCGGGCCGACCTCGACCGCCTCGCTGAAAATCGGCGCGTCCGGGGCCGGGATGGCACGCGGCGCGCGGAAACTGTCGGGGATCGGCAGATAGACGATATCCTGTTCCTCGCGGATTTGCGCGCCACCCTCGCCGCGCAGGTCATGGCCCACGCGCACGAAAGCCATATCGCCTGTGTGGCCTGTCTTGAAATCAACACTCAGGATTTCAGAGCGCTTGGTAATCACCTCGCCAATCGCGAAACGGCCCTTGAAAGACAGCTTGCCCCCCGCCCACATGCGCCGGTTGAACGGCAAGGGCGGAAGAAAACCGCCCAGCTTGGGGTGGCCGTCCGTGGCGATTTCCGAAATCGGCACAAATTCAGGAAAAGCGACCCAATGCCACAGCACCGGCAAGGGTGCACCGGTGTGAATGGGCGGCTGGGCGGCGGCGGGATGGCCCAGCGCGCCCATCACCATGCCTGCGAATTCCGGACTGACGGCCCCTGTGCGGGTTTCCACCCGCCCGACCCAGGCCGAAGCCTGTTCGGGCGTGGCAGCGTCACCAGTCAGGCCGCTTTCGGTTTTGCTCATGCGGCCTGCCTCACGCCCAACACCTTGGCAATGGTTTCGCCCATCGCGGACGGTGTCGGCGCAACCGTTATTCCTGCGGCAGACAGGATTTCCACTTTTTCCTGCGCGCTTTCACCAAAGGCAGAAATGATCGCCCCCGCATGGCCCATCTTGCGGCCCTTGGGTGCCGACAGGCCCGCGATATAGGCCACGACAGGTTTGGTCATGTGATCGCGCGCATAGGCGGCGGCCTCAGCCTCTTGCGGGCCGCCAATTTCGCCAATCATCATCACCGCATCCGTTTCGGGGTCATTCTCGAACAGTTCCAGAATATCGCGGAAGCTCGACCCGTTGATCGGATCGCCGCCAATACCCACGGACGTGGACACGCCAATCCCAAGCGCTTTCATCTGGCTTGCGGCCTCATAGCCCAAGGTGCCGGAACGCCCCACGATGCCCACACGACCGGGCAGGTAGATAGCGGGGGGCATGATGCCCATGAACCCCTTGCCGGGAGAGATGACGCCCGCGCAGTTCGGCCCGATGAAGCGCATTTTGCGCGCAGCCGGGAAGCGGCGCAGGAAGCGTTTGACCTTCATCATGTCCTGCGACGGGATGCCATCGGTCACGCAAACCGCGAATTCCAGCCCCGCTTCGGCCGCTTCCATGATCGCATCAGCGGCGCCGGGAGGCGGGACAAATACCAGCGAGGCTTGCGCCCCCACAGCCTCGACCGCCTCTGCCACGGTGTTGAAGATCGGGCGTCCCAGCACGGTTTCGCCGCCCCGACCGGGGGTTACGCCGCCCACGACATTGGTGCCGTTCTTGATCATGTCTTCGGCATGGAACTGGCCAATGCGCCCTGACATGCCCTGAACGATGATACGGGTGTCTTTCTGGATTAGAATGGACATTTGCGTGCTCCTTCAGGCAGCCATTGCAGGACGGACTTTGACGGCGGTGGCCGCTGCCTCGGCCAGCGTTTCGGCGGAAATCAGCGGCAAGCCGGATTCGTCGATAATCCGGCGGCCCTCCTCGACATTGGTGCCGGCCAGCCGGACCACGACAGGCAGGCTCAGGTTCAGTTCTTGATACGCTTGCACCACACCAGACGCGACCCAGTCGCATCGGTTGATGCCCGCAAAGATATTGACAAGGACCACCGACACATTCGGGTCCGACAACACGGTGCGGAAGGCTGCGACGACCCGCTCTGGGCTGGCACCGCCCCCGATATCAAGGAAGTTTGCAGGCTGCCCCCCAGAAAGCGTGATCATGTCCATTGTCGCCATCGCCAGCCCTGCACCGTTGATGATGCAGCCGATATCGCCATCAAGGCCCACATAGTTCAGCCCATGTTCGGCGGCGGCATCTTCGCGCGGGTCCTCCTGACCGGGATCGCGCAGCGCAGCGACCTCGGGGCGGCGGAACAGCGCGTTGGTGTCAAAGCTCATCTTGGCATCCAGCGCAATCAGATCGCCCGTGCCGGTCACGACCAGCGGGTTGATTTCCACCATCGTGGCATCAAGATCGCGGAACGCGCGGTAGCAGGCGCGCAGCACGGTCGCGAATTGCCCGACCTGCTTGCCGGTGAAGCCCAGCTTGAAGGCCAGTTCGCGCGACTGGAACGGCAAAAGCCCCATCGCCGGGTCAATGACCATGCGCACCAGTGCGTCGGGCTGGTCCTCGGCCAGTTCCTCGATCTCCATGCCCCCCTCGCGCGAGGCGACGATCATGATACGCTCGGATTTACGATCCAGAACAAGGCCCAGATAGATTTCCTGCGCAATGTCGGTGGCTTCCTCTATCAGCAGGCGATGCACGGGCTTGCCATTCGCATCCGTCTGCTTGGTCACCAGATTGCGTCCCAGAAGCGACAGCGCGAAGGCGCTGACTTCAGCCTCGGTCTTGCACAGTTTCACACCGCCCGCAGCCCCGCGCCCGCCTGCATGGACCTGCGCCTTGACGACAACAGGAAAGCCCAGCTTGCGCGCTTCATGCATGGCCTGTTCTGGCGCAAAGGCAATACCGCCGCGCGGAACAGGCATCCCGATTTTCTTGAGAACGTCCTTTGCCTGATGTTCGTGAATATCCATGACAATCTCTCCTTATTCAGCGGCTTTTGCCGCACCGCCGCGCGCAGAAATCGCATCGGCCAGTGACAGCACATTCATCGCCATTTTCTCGGACGCCGCGTCGATCATCTTGCCATCCAATGCGGCAGCGCCCTTGCCCTCGGCCTCGGCCTTGCGCAATTCCTCGATGATGCGGCGCGCGCGGGTGACTTCGGCCTCGGGTGGGCTGAAGACCTTGTTCGCCATCTCGATCTGGCTGGGGTGGATCGCCCATTTGCCCTCAAACCCAAGCGCTGCTGCACGCTCGGCCGCGGCAATATAGCCATCGGGATCGGCGAAATCGCCAAACGGGCCGTCCAGCGCGCGCAGACCATAGGCGCGGCAGGCAATAATCATCCGCGACAGCGAGGCATGCCACTGGTCGCCCGGATAGGCCGGGTTCAGCCCGCCAATGTTGACCGTGCGCGCCCGCATTGATGCGGCATAATCCGCCACGCCAAAATGCAGCGCTTCAAGGCGCGAGTCGGACGTGGCAGCATAGCGCGCAATTTCCTCGACATTGGCCATGCCCAGCGCCGTCTCGATCAGCGCTTCCAGACCGACGCGGCGCGTCAACCCGCAAGCCTGTTCGATCTGGTTGACCATCGCATCGACCATATAGAGGTCCGACACGACGCCCAGTTTCGGGATCAGCAGCATATGCACGCGGTCGCCCGCCTGCTCCATGACATCGACCACATCGCGGTACATGTATTGCGTATCAAGCCCGTTGATGCGCACGCTGACGGTCTTGCCCTTGGCTTCCCAGTCAATATCATTCAGCGCAGCGATGGCATTCTTGCGCGCCTGCGCCTTTTCCGGGGGCGCGACGGCATCTTCGAGGTCAAGAAAGACCACATCCGCCGCACTTTCCGCAGCTTTCTGGATCATCGTGACATTAGAAGCGGGCACAGCAAGCGTCGAACGTTGCAGGCGCTGCATACGCAGCGGGAAGAGAGAGTGGCTCATATGAAGTATCCTTATTCAGCAGCTATCGAGAGGGCGGGCGCTTGTGCCACGCCCGCGTAAACATGTTGGGCAGCGGTGACACCTGCGCCCAGGACGACGGGTGCGCCAGCGGCCTTTAGCGACAATTCGGCAATTCCAAGGGCGGTCAGGCACATCCCCTCATTCAGATCACCCAGGTGGCCGATGCGGAATGCCTTGCCTGCCAGCGGGCCAAGCCCACCGCCAAAATGCGTGTTATACCGGTTCCGCGCTATCGCGATCACGTCGCGCGCGTCGATACCTTGTGGCGTGCGGATCGCCGTCACCGTGTCAGATGCGAAGATCTGATGCTCGGCCACCATCTTCAGCCCCATTGCCGCGACCCCGGCACGAATACCCTCTGCAAGGCGTTGATGACGTGCAAAGACATTGGCCAGCCCCTCTGTCTGAAGCCGTGTCAGCGCCGCACGCAAACCATGCAACAGTTGCGCAGGCGGGGTGAAGCAGAACGATCCGGCCTGATGTGCGGCCAGCATGGCGCGCAAGTCCAGAAAGCTGCGCGCCATGGTGCTGGTGTCCATCGCGGCAAGCGCGCGGGGGCTGGCGGCGATAATGCCAAGACCAGCAGGGCACATCAGCCCTTTCTGGCTGCCGGCAATCGCCATATCGACGCCCCATGCGTCCATCTCGAACGGGATCGACCCAATGGATGACACCCCATCGACAAACAAAAGCGCATCATGGAAACTCGCGTCGAGGGCATGGCGAATGCCCGCCACGTCAGAGGTCACACCCGTTGCGGTTTCATTGTGGGTAACGAAAACGGCCTTGATCTCGCCATGCCGGTCTGCCCCAAGGCGGCGTTCCACCTCGCGCACGGGACAAGGCGCACCCCAAGCCACATCAATGATCTCGACCTTCAACCCCATCGCCAGTGCCATATCGGCCCAAAGCGCCGAAAACTGACCGTGACGCGCCATAAGCACCTTGTCGCCGGGCGACAGCGTGTTTGTGATGGCCGCTTCCCATGCCGCAGTCCCAGAGCCGGGAAGCAAGGCAATCTGCGCTTCACTTGTGCCGAATACTGGCTTCAGCCCTGCCAGAACCGGTTGCAGGATTTCCGCAAATTCAGGTGCGCGATGGTCTTGCATCGGAACGATCATGGCGCGCTGTATGTCGGCAGGCACATTGGTCGGACCGGGAATGAACAGATGGGCGGTTCCAGTCATCATGTCGAATCCTCCTTCGATGACGGAGGTATGCCAGAAGATGGGCCATTGCTGCGAGAGAAAGCGGGTTCTGCTGTAAATGCGAGAGTTTACAAGTTTCAGTTTATGTAATATTGTTAATTTAACAAAGTAAATGTACGTTTCGGGGGCATCATGCGCAAGACGTTCATCGGACCACATTTGCGCCGTTTGCGACAGGAAGCAGGCGAAACACAGGTCAGCATGGCAAAAAGGCTGGGCATCAGCGCAGCCTATGTAAACCTGCTGGAAAACAACCAGCGTTCAGTTTCTGTTGCTATCCTGCTGCGGCTGTTCGAACAATATGGTGTGGACTGGCACGACATCTCGGAAGATGGGGCGGGCGCACGGTTGGCCGATCTGCGAGGCGCGCTGCAAGATCCGTTATTCGATGACACGCGCCCGGATTTACACGAATTACGCGCGGCGCAAACCCATGCCCCGACCTTCATGGAAGCCTTTCTTCATCTGCATCGCGCCTATCTTTCCGCATCTGACCAGTTGCTGGCGCTGGCGGCCCAACCGGGCGAAGTCGGGCCAGTTTTTAGCGCCTCGCCGGAAGGGGCCGTGCACAACTTCTTCCGCCGTCAGCGCAACCACTTTCCCACGCTGGAACAGGCCGCGGACGAGGTATGGGACGGCGCCCCCCCGGCCCCCGATGACATGTATTCCGCGCTCAAGGCCCGGCTGCGCGACAGGCATGGCATTCAGGTCAAGGTCGTGCGCGTTCATGATCTGCCGCGCGCATTGCGCCACTATGAGCAAGGGCGCGCGCAAGTTCTGCTCTCCGAAGCGCTTGACCACCCGAACCGGGTGTTCCAACTGGTGCATGTCCTTGGCCTGATAGAGTGCCGCGACAAGATCGAGGGGCTTTTGCAGGTATCCGGGATTGACGACATTCAGGGGCGTGCCCGTTGCCTTGTGGAACTGGCCAATTACTTCGCGGCTGCCGTGCTTATGCCCTATGACGCCTTTTTGCGCGAGGCGCGAAGCTCGAAATATGATTTCGACCATCTGGCCACGCGTTTCGGCATCAGTTTCGAACAGGCCTGCCACCGTGCCACCACCATGCAACGCGAAGGGGCGCAGGGGGTGCCCTTTTTCTTTTTGCGCCTCGACAAGGCTGGCAATGTCACAAAGCGCTTCAACGCCACCGATTTTCATCTGGCCGAATATGGTGGTGCCTGCCCCAAGCTGGATGTGCATATGACATTCCGCCTGCCCGGCCGGATTGTCCCGCAACTGGTGGAAATGCCCGACGCCTCGCAGTATTTCGTCTTTGCGCGCACTGTGGATCGTCCGACATTTGAACGCTACGGACAAGACAACCGGCTGGCTGTGGCAATGGGGTGCACCATTCAACATGCGCCCGAAATCGGCTATGCAGAAGGGATCGCATTGCAAGGGGCGGCAGCCACGCCGATCGGGATCAACTGCCGCATCTGCCCGCGCGCGGGCTGCGACCAGCGCGCCTATCAGGCCAGTGTGCTGAAAACGCCTGTCGATGAACGACGCAGGGGCGCCACGCGTTATGATACCTGAACTTGTGTGACTTGGCTGTGCACCTTGGCACAGCGAGTGTTGGCCTATGCTTCATGCGAAACCGCAGGAAGCACGCTATATCTAAATCAAGTCAATGAACAGGAGCACGCCATGACCACATCGCAAACTCATGCGCCCATTGCCGGGCTGCACCATGTCACGGCCATATCAGGCCCCGCGCAAGAGAATCTGGATTACTACACACACACGCTCAAGACCCGGTTGATCAAGCAGACAGTGAATTTCGATGCGCCGGAAATGTACCACCTTTACTATGGGGCGCAGGACGCCTCGCCCGGGTCGGTGCTGACATTCTTCAACCGCGAGTCGCGCGAACAGGGGCGCGCCGGGGCTGGTGCCGCGCAGGCCTTTGCCTATGCCGCCAAGCCCGACACACTTGAGCAGTGGCACCAAGCGCTGGGGGGCCAGATCACAACGCGCTTTGGCGCAGAGGTGCTGGTTCTGACCGATCCGCATGGTCAGTTATTCGAGATTGTGGCCGACCCTGAGGCCAACGCCTGGGGCGAGTTCCACTCTGTTACGCTATGGGTGGCCGAACCAGACGCCACCGCCCGCATCCTGACAGAGGTATTCGGCTACAGTTTTGTTGGCACAGAGCGCAACGGGGAGGGAACGCGCACGCGCTATGCGCTGCCGGGTGACGCGCCGGGGCGGATTGTCGATCTATGGCAGTCGGATGCGCCGGTCAAGGCGCGGCCGGGTCCGGGGACCATTCATCACGTGGCCTTTCGCGCGCGCGACAATGCGCATCAGCAGGAATTGCGCGACGTGTTGCTTGCACGCGGGGAACGCGTGACCGAGGTCAAGGACCGCCAGTATTTCAACGCGATCTATTTCCGCGAACCCGGCGGCGTGTTGTTCGAAATTGCCACTGATGGACCGGGTTTCGACGCGGATGAGCCGATGTCCAGCCTTGGCGAAAGCCTGAAACTGCCGCCGCAACATGAACCCCGTCGCGCAGAACTGGAAGCGCTTTTGCCCCCGCTTGAATTGTCGAGGGCGTAAACGCCAGACGGGACCGTCGCCGGCACCCAGAGCGGTGGAGTTGTTGTGTTACCGCATCAAGCAGGCGATAGCGCCGAAAAAAAGGCGGCCCGCGAAAACGGGCCGCCTTTTTTTATTGTGTCCTGATCAAGCCTGCGTTTTCATGGGCGAGTGTTCGTCACCTGACGAAAGGTTCCCGCGCCCTCTGCGATGCTTCCACGAGAGGCAGCTATGCGGGACTTTGCGGACATAGCAAAGCTAGGTGCAAAGCCGCGCAGCGTCGGGCCGCGGTGCGGCGATCCAAGGTTTATTCTGTAGCGCTTTATGCTGGCCAAATCCCTGAAAGATCAGATCGTTGCGCTTGGGGCAGCCCAATCGCCGTGCCGTGGGGGCGGCCCGGCGATGCGCGGCGGCCTTCGGCCTTGATTCCGCGCAACTGAATGTCCGCAACGTCCCCCCCAGCAGTCATCGGGTATCTTGTGTCAAGCGACGAACACTAGACCTTCACCAAAGCCCCATCAGGGGTGTGATGCGCCGGATTGCCACGCGGCGGTTCCGCTCTTCGGCAGCAGCGGTGGGGATACGCAGGTAGCGTTCGCCATAGCCCTGAATGATCAGGTTTTCCGGGGGTATCTCGAAAAATTCTGTCAGGGCCAAGGCAACGGATTCCGCGCGCCGGTCAGACAAGGCAAGGTTATAGGACGCAGGACCCGTCGCATCGGTATGCCCCTCGACCAGAAACAACTCGCGCGGATTATCGGCAAGCAACCGTTCCATCAGGCGGCCGACCTGCGCCAGCTTGCGGGCCTCTTCGGGGCGGACATTGGCGCGGTTGATCTCGAATGTGATCGGATCGGGGCTAAGCACCGGCACCAGCTCGCGCACCTCGCGCACTTCACGGATTTGACGCAAGGAAAAGGCCCGATCCAGCGCGCGGGCGTCAGCCTCTGCCTCTTGCAGCAATGCAAGCGCCAGTTCCGGGTCAGTGCGCTGGGTAATGCGCAACTCGCGGCGGCGCGGCGGGGGCAGAACGGACACATCGATAGCCTGAACTTCGCGCATGTCATCGACCAGTTCGATAGAGGTGCCATCCGGCAGCACCCGCTCACGCCATTGCACGCGGCCTGTGGCGTCGCGAACGGTAATGATTTCCGACCCATCCGGGCGCGCCCAGCGTGTCAGGGTTGACCCATCTGCGTAGCGCTCGATCCGGCGCTGGGAACCGTCCTGACTCAGGATCACATCGTCATCGCGCCAGACGGCATATTCACCATCATCGCGCTGCACCACCACACGTTCGTCGGACCGGGCCACAACGCGGTTTTGATTGACGATCATCCCGACAGCCAGCGCGCCCAATGCGGCCAGCCCCGCGCGCTCCAGATCGCGGCGGTCACTGCTGCGCGCCTGCCCGGCGGCAACATCCAGCGCAAAGCGCGAGTCGAAATCATCGCGGCTGGTGCGAACCTCTGCTGCCGTGATTTCCTCTTCGGTGACCTCTTCCGCTTCCACAGCGTCAACGCCCTCCTCAACCTCTTGGCTGCGTTCGCGTTGCAGGGCAGAGAGTGCCGCAGCCAGAACGCCGCCGCTTTCACCCGTGTCTGACTCATCCTGTTGGGTCATCTGACCCAGCAGCATAAGTGCCTCTGCGGTTTCGGGATCGGCCATCAGGCGGTCGATCATGGCTTGCTGTTCCGCGTCAATCGCGCGTGGGGCATCATCGGGGGCGACGAATTCTTCCTCTGTCACCTCCTCGACGATCAATTCAGGTGCTTCCTCTGCCATTGCCTCGGCTTCGGCGCGCAGTTCCTCACGCTCTCGCTCAAGATCAATCTCGGCCTGTTCGCGCGCGGCGGCCTCTTCAGCTTCGGCATCGCGCCGCTCTGCTTCCAGCGCTTCGCGCAAACGCTGCTCTGCCTCATCTTCGGCAGCGGCTTCGTCGCGCTCTGGCGCGTCTGGCATGTCCGGTTCTGCATCAGAAGCAGCCTCGCCCTCTGGTGCGATCTCTGTTTCTTCTGCGCCCAACTCGGGGCCTGCATCTATATCAGCCTGTGCATCTTCTTCATCTGCACGCTGTTCCGCCTCAAGCGCCTCTCGCAGGCGCTGTTCGGCTTCGGCTTCGGCTTCGGCTTCGGCTTCGGCTTCGAGAGCAGACTCGCTATCATCCTCTGTCAAGTCTGACGCGCCGGTTTCTTCCGTTTCCTCGCCTGACGGCACATCATCGCCATCAAGGGGCAGGTCTTCGTCAATCTCGTCCGGTTCGCCCTCTGCCAAAGGGGGCGAGGAATGCGTCATCAGGTTTTCATCAC
Source organism: Roseinatronobacter bogoriensis DSM 18756 (assembly GCF_004366635.1). Taxonomy (GTDB): domain Bacteria; phylum Pseudomonadota; class Alphaproteobacteria; order Rhodobacterales; family Rhodobacteraceae; genus Roseinatronobacter; species Roseinatronobacter bogoriensis. Next base: position 156,467 of record NZ_SORN01000006.1, read on the forward strand.
CAAGTAGCAATGTCCGCTCGGCATCTGCGCGGGCGGCTTCGGCCAGATCGTCAAGGTCTGCATCAACATCACTGAAATCAATCTGTGAAATGGCGTCACTGGTCTCTGACAACATGGTCTGAGCCTGCTCCAGCTGCGCGGCATCTTCAAACACCGCATTGGCATCTTCGAACAGCAATTGGCAGCGTGCAAAATCCAGATCTTGCGCGCATTCGGTGATGACCGTACGGACCTGCTGACACCCTTCATCAGAAGTGTCCAGAACGCAGTCCTGAACCATTGGCACGAACATCTCGGCTGCGTCAGCATCCAGATCTGATGATTGCGCATTCACGCCGGCGGGGAGCATGGCAAGGCAAAGCCCCAATGCGGTTGTCGCCTTGTAGTTTTTACGGGACATCTTCATCTCCTGTTGTTGAAGCGCGCAGACGGAACAGACAATACGGCGAAGCGCCGCTTGCGGCCTCTTCAGCCGCAGTGACGCGAAACCACTTTGTCGCACATACGACAAAGGATCGGCGCGGAAAAAACGCCAGATCAGCATATCTTCGTTCTGATCCATCCCCCCTCTTCGCTTTGCACGCGAACACAAGCTGTAAACGTGCCAGAGCGCGAAACAGTTCCCTTGTCACGAAAAGTTAAGCGAAAATGCGCACGTTCAGGCCGCCGTTGATGGGGCCAAGGGATGACCCAGCGCCTTGAAGCTAGTGTTCGGCGCTTGCGGAAAGATGCCCGATTGCTGGTTTGAGGCCGTTCTGAACGCTAGAGCACCCCCCCGTCCACAACCGCGCGGGCAAGTTTGCGATACCCTGCGACATTGGCAGCGCGTCTATAGTCGATGCCGCCCCCTGCTGTGCAACAACTCGCGCGCTCGGCTTTCAGGCGGGTATGGATCGCGCACATGATCTCGCGCAGTTCGCGTTCCACGCGTTCTGGTGACCAGCGCGCAAAACTTGCATTTTGCTGCATTTCCAGCCCCGAAACAGCGACCCCGCCCGCATTTGCCGCCTTACCCGGTGCCTGAATGACCCCTGCACGCGTCAGTTGCGCCTCGGCGGCGGCGGTCAGGGGCATATTCGCGCCCTCTGCCAGAAACCGGCATCCGCCATCGGCCAGCGCGCGAGCGTCGTCGATATCCAGTTCATTTTGCGTCGCACAGGGCAGCGCAATCTCTGGCGACAAGCCCCAGGGGCGCGCCCCCTCTCTGAAGTCCACCCCAAGGTGTGCGGGTGGCGTTTGTGCCGCATCTCCTGTCGCCTCCAGCACCCAATCCAGCGCATCAGTGCTGAACCCATCGGGGGCATACCATGTGCCCGCGCGGCCAGACAGGCTGATCACTTGCGCCCCCATCGTCATCGCCTTACGCGCGGCATAGCGCGACACATTTCCGCGCCCCGACAGGGCAACGCGCTTGCCTTCCAGGTCTTGCGCTTCCTCTGCCAGCATTGCAGACAGGAAATGGATCAATCCGTAGCCGGTTGCCTCTGCCCTGTTGTCACTGCCACCCAGCGGCAGCGGCTTGCCCGTCAAGGCCCCGCCCCAGCGCTGCGCTTGTTGCACCCATGCCCGCGCCATCAGGCCAACTTCGCGCGCGCCCACACCGATGTCGCCCGCCGGGACATCGCGGTCGGGGCCGATATGGGGGCCAAGTTCCGCCATGAACGCCTGCGCAAAGCGCTCGATTTCGGCTTGCGACCGGCCTTGGGGGTCGAAATCAGCCCCGCCTTTTGCCGCACCCAGAGGCAACCCGGTCAGCGCGTTCTTGAAAGCCTGCTCAAATGCCAGAAATTTCAGGACCGACCGCGACACATTCGGCGCCCAACGCAACCCGCCCTTGTAGGGGCCAAGCAGGTTGGAATGCTGCACACGCCAACCCCGGTTAATGTGCACTGCACCCGCATCATCGCGCCAAGTAATACGAAAACTGATGATGCGATCCGCTTCGCACAGGCGCTCCAATGCGCGGGCCTGGGTGAATTCGCTGCTGGCTTTCTCGACGGTCAGCACATCGCGCGCGACCTCTTCCACAGCTTGCAGAAATTCGTCCTCGCCTTCATGACGCGGTTTGATCTGCTCCATGAAGCTGTCCAGAAGCAAGGCTGCGCGGTCTTTCATGTCATTCCTTTCACGGCTTTGGGTGGGCTAGAGCCTAGCGCACGTGGCACCAAATCAATGTTGCACATACGGCAAAGGCAAAAGAACGCGGGGCGAAGCGGCGCCAGTAAAACTGCGCCAGATACAGGCACGCACCCGGTCTGGAAAGAAACGAATGCACTTGCATTCAGTTCCGTAGTGCCGAAAATACTTAACCTGTGCGTGTCAGCTTTCTGGCGCTGGCCACGGCAAGGCATTGCGCCGCATAAGTTCTGACACTGAGCAGAGAAAATCGACCTGAGAAGACGTCACAGATGCACCCATGCGAAACCTGCACATTGCGAAAGCACAAGCTGTTCACTGATTTCACACCAGCAGACCTGGAATTCATGAAAGAGTTCCGGGCGGGTGAAATCACCCTGCGTGCAGGTGAGGCATTGTTCCACGAAGGCGATGATCATCCATTCCTCTACACTGCCAGAGAGGGGCAAGGCGCAAGGTTCAAGCACTTGGCCAATGGCGAGCGCCAATTGGTCAATTTCATCTTTCCCGGCGATGTCGTGGGCCTTCAAGCCATTGTATCAGGGACCGCAGCAGCAACCGCGATTGCCGCCAGCCCCATGGTGCTGTGCCGATTCAACAAACGCGATCTGGCCAGTCTGTTTCGTGACAACCCCGATCGCGCCTATGCCCTGACATGGATTGCCGCGATGGAGGAACATTTCCTTGGCGAAACCATCGCCACACTGGGCCAGCGCAGCGCCGCGCAGCGTATGGCATGGGCCTTGCTGAAAATACACAAGCGCCTCGCGGCGGTGGGCCTCGCGCCGCAGGGCGTTGCGTATTTTCCGTTCAAACAACGCGATCTGGCCGACGCTCTGGGCCTGTCGCTGGTTCATACCAACAAGACCCTCGCCAAGCTGCGGCCCTATGTCTGCTGGGACAATGACAGTCTGTCGATCCACGAGGTCAAGGCGCTTGCACAAATCGCCCTTACCGATCTTGAGGCACCGCAACCTCGTCCGCTTCTGTGACGATCAAATGTGGAAGGCGTCTGGCCCTGCGGCCAGACGTCACTACCACTCAACCGTTGATGCAGACCTGTGCGATCACTTACATACAGGCCTCGAACAGCGCCCGCGTGTAGTCGCGGGTCATCTCTACCGGGTTGCCGCCGCAGGACGGATCAAGCAGCGCCATTTCCGTCAACTCATCCAGCTTCGCGGCCTCAACCCCCATCGCGGTCAGGTTTTCAGGGATGGACAGGGACGCGCGTAAGGCCATGATATGCGCGAAAAATCCATCGAATCCGCCCTCTATCCCCAGATAAGCCGCAGCGCGGATGATCCGGTCCTCAATCGCAGGACGGTTGAACTCCAGCACTTTGGGCATCACAACGGCGTTGGTGGTGCCGTGATGGGTGTTATAGACCGCCCCGATCGGGTGGCTCAGGCTGTGAATCGCGCCCAGCCCCTTCTGAAACGCCACCGCCCCCATTGCGGCGGCCGCCATCATCTGCGCGCGCGCCTCCAGATCATCCGGTGTGGCATAGGCCCGCGGCAGGTTTTCCAGTACAAGCCGCATACCTTCCAGCGCGATCCCGTGGCTCATCGGGTGGTAATGCGGGCTGCAATAGGCTTCCAGACAATGGGCCAGCGCATCCATCCCGGTGCCTGCAGTGATGAAGGCAGGCATGCCGACTGTCAGTTCCGGGTCGCAAATGGTGACTTCGGGCATCAGTTTCGGGTGAAAGATGATTTTCTTGCGATGCGTAGTGCTGTCGGTCAACACACCCGCGCGCCCGACCTCGGACCCGGTGCCCGCTGTGGTCGGAACTGCGATAATCGGCGCAATCGTGTCTGGGTTGGCGCGCGTCCACCAATCGCCCACATCCTCCAGCTCCCAGACACTGACAGGCTGGTCCACCATCAGCGCAATCATCTTGCCAAGGTCAAGCGCCGACCCACCGCCAAAAGCGACCACCCCGTCATGGTTGCCCGCGCGATAGATCTCCAGCCCGGCCAGCATATTCGCCTCAGTCGGGTTGGGGTCCACTTCGCTGAACATGGCCCGGCCAAGGCCAGCCGCATCCAGAATATCCAGCGCCTGTGCCGCAATCGGAAGGCTGGCCAGCGCGCGATCGGTAACCAGCAGGGGCCGCGCCATGCCCACCGCCTTGCACTGCGCGGCCAGTTCCGAAATCCGCCCTGCGCCAAACTTGATCGTCGTTGGATAACTCCAGTTTGCACTCGGTCCCATAAGTCACGCCTTTTTAAGATGATAGGATTTGACGCGCGTCAGCGCATGATAGCCAAGGGATGACAGCGCCGCACCGCGCCCGGTATCCTTGCACCCGGTCCAGCACAGCGCCGGGTCAAGATAGTCGCAGCGGTTCATCAAGACAGTCCCGGTCTGCAACTGCCCACCGATGTGACGCGCCGCCTGTGCATCTGCTGTCCAGATCGAGGCTGTCAGCCCGTAATCACAGTCATTCATCAACGCGATGGCCTCTGCATCATCCCTGACCGGCATGATCCCCACCACCGGGCCAAAGCTTTCTTCGCGCATCACGGCCATGTCATGGGTCACATCGACCAGAATTTGTGGCGCCAGATAGGCCCCGCCATCATCGGCCGGGAATTCGGCCACATCAATCAGCGCCCTTGCGCCTGCGGCCACAGCATCCGCGATCTGCCCGCGCACGATCGCGGCAAAGCGTGCATGCGCCATTGGCCCCATCGTCGTATCATGTTCCAACGGGTTGCCCAAGCGCTGCCCGCGCACCCAGGCCACAGCCTTGTCGACAAAGGCATCATACAGGCTTTCATGCACATAGATCCGCTCAATCCCGCAACAGCACTGGCCTGAATTGAACATCGCCCCATCCATCAGCCCGTCAACAGCCGCATCCAGATCAGCGTCACTGCGCACATAGCCCGGGTCTTTGCCGCCCAATTCCAACCCGGTCCCGGTGAATGTGCCCGCCGCCGCGCGTTCAATCGCACGCCCACCGCCCACCGATCCGGTGAAATTCACAAAATCAAAGCACCGCTCAGCGATCAGCGTTTCGGTGGTTGTGTGGTCAAGAACCACATTCTGAAACACATCCTCTGGCACACCGGCCTTGTAAAACGCCTGCGCCAGCCGTTCCCCCGCCAGCAGCGTCTGGCTGGCATGTTTCAACACCACCGCATTTCCGGCAATCAACGCAGGCACAACAGTATTCACCGCCGTCAGGAACGGGTAGTTCCAGGGGGCAATCACAAACACCACACCCTGCGGCTCGCGCGCCAGCAGGCGGGTGAATTGCGCACTCTCCTCAATCACCTCATCCGCCAGAACATCTGCCGCGATCCCGGCCATATAGGCCGCGCGTTCGCGCACCCCGCCAAATTCGCCCCCATAGCGCACCGGGCGGCCCATCTGCCAGGCCAGTTCCGGCACAATCTCCGGGGCCATTGCCTCAAGCGCGTCTATCCCGGCCATGACCGTCGCAACCCGCTCTTCCAGCGGCCTTGCAGACCATGCGCTCTGCGCGGCACGCGCGCGGGCCACCGCGTCGCGCGCAGCGGCAATCGGCAAGGCATCGCGCTCAGCATAGACCGACCCGTCAACGGGTGAAATCAATCTGATGGTCGTCATCATCTCTCCTGCTCAATCAGGCATTTTCTTGCCAAAAATACTCCGGGGGGAATTGGCCGCAGGCCAAGGAGGGCAGCGCCCCCTACCCCCGCTCCAACAACCGCTTGCGTTCCCAATCGGTCACTACGCGGTCATGTTCCTCAATCTCCCAGCGTGCCGCGCGGGTATAGTGATCCACCACATCATCACCAAAGGCCGCGCGCAACATCACCGAGCCCTCCAGCAGATCCGCCGCATGCCGCAAGGTCTTCGGAATTTCGCGCGCCTGTGCATTCTGATAGCTGTCCCCGCGCATTTCTGCCTCCAGTTCCATCGCGCCCTCAAGACCTGCAAGCCCCGCTGCCAGCAGACCCGCGCAGGCCAGATACGGGTTCAGATCCGCGCCCCCAATCCGGCATTCAACACGCACCGCCTTTGTCCCATCGCCGCAAACCCGGAACCCCGCGGTCCGGTTATCCAGCGACCAGACCGCCTTGGTCGGCGCAAACATTCCCACGCAAAAGCGTTTGTAGCTGTTCACATAAGGGGCCAGCAGCGCCGTAATCTCGCCCGCATGGGCCAGTTGCCCGGCCATATACTGCCGCATCACTGCCGACATGCCATATTCCGCGCCCTTGTCCAGAAATGCGGGCTGGCCATCCAGCGTCCAGAGCGATTGATGCACATGGCTGGACGACCCCGCCCGCCGGTGGTCATATTTCGCCATGAAGGTGACCGACTTGCCCAGACCATGCGCGATTTCCTTGGTCGCCTGTTTGGTAATGACATGGAAATCCGCCGTCTTCAGCATCTCGTCATAACGGATATTGATCTCCGCCTGCCCGGCTTCAGCCTCGCCCTTGGAATTCTCGACCGGGATGCCCGCACCATAAAGCCCATTGCGCAAGACCCGCATCAACGGCTCCTCTTTCGAGGTCTGGAACAGATGATAATCCTCATTGTAACCTGAAATCGGCGTCAAATGATCCGTCCCGCCATCGCGCAGCGCCTCATAGCTCTGCTCGAAGATGAAAAACTCCAACTCCGTCGCAGCCATCGCCGCATAGCCCATCTCGCGTGCACGCGCGACCTGACGCTTCAATATCGCGCGCGGTGAAACCGCAATTTCTTCATGCGTGTGATGATCCAGCAGGTCACACAACACCAGCGCTGTGCCCGGCAGCCATGGCACAGGTCGCAAGGTCGCCAGATCAGGCTTCATGACGTAATCGCCATAGCCCTTCGCCCAGGACGTAGAGGCGTAGCCCTCAACCGTCAGCATCTCCATATCTGTCGCCAGAAGATAGTTGCAGCAATGCGTTTCCTGATACCCTGAATCCAGAAAATGCGCCGCATGAAAGCGCTTGCCCATCAAGCGGCCCTGCATATCAGGCGCGGCAACCAGAACCGTGTCAATCTCGCGCGCGTCAAACGCCGCGCGCAACTCTTGCAGTGTCATCATGGCCGCTCTCTCGCCCTTCTTCCTCATTCATCCTTGCAGAAATATCCTCGGGGGGGTCCGGGGGGGCAGACAGCCCCCCCGGCCTTTCCTCAAGAATAACGATAGGGCCGTCCGGCCTTGTCCATCGCCGCATTGTAGTTGCGGAAAATTTCCACAACCTTCGCCTTGGTTTCCGATTCCGCCGCAATCTCTTCCCAGAAATCGCGGGCAGCCGCTTCAACGCCCGCCCATTCGGCATCCGGGATCGAGGTCAGTTCCAGCTTGTCGCCTTCCGTGCGCAGACGTGCCTCGCCGGCCCAATACCAGTGCTGACGGTAGTAATGCGACTGCTCGAAACAGGTGGCCATCAGGTTTTGCAGATGTTCGGGCAACTCGTTCCAGCGGTCCATATTGGCAAAGAAATGCCCGATCCAGGCGCCAGAGATGTTGTTGGTCAGGAAGTGGCTACAGATATCGGCCCAACCCACCTCATAGGCTTCGGTGATCCCGCACCATGCGACCCCGTCAATCTCGCGCGTTTGCAGCGCAATCTCGACATCTTCCCAAGGCACGGTTACCGGCACGACACCGAATTGCGACAGGAAACGCCCTGCTGTCGGAAAGGTGAATACCCGTTTGCCTTCCAATTCAGCCAGCGAGGTGATGGGCGAGGAGGTGATGAAATGGCACGGGTCCCAGGACCCGGCAGAGATGTGCTTGACGCCAACCTTCTCGTATTCCTCGGCCCAGATCTCGTTCAGGCCCCAGTCATGAAACAGCGCGGGCACATCCAGCGAATAGCGGCTGGCAAAGGGGAAGTAGCCGCCGAATACCGTGACTTCCGTGGGCGATGCCATGGAATCGTCATCCGATTGCACCGCGTCAATCGTGCCGCGCTGCATGGCCTGAAACAGCTCTTCCGTGGGCACAAGCTGGTCGGCATAGAACAGGTCGATCTGCATCTCGTCGCCTGCAATGGCGTTGAACATGTCGATGGCCGGTTTGGCCACCTGCGCGCCAAGGGCCGCACCTGCATAGGTCTGCAACCGCCAGCGGATCGGCGATTGCGCCTTGACGGCGGGGGCGGCAAGGGCGGCGGCACCACCAAGGGCACCCGTGGTCAGAAACTTCCGTCTTGTCGTGGTCATGGTCTTTTCCTTCCGGTTGGGGTTGAATTGGGGCGCGTTTGCCGCGCCTTCTGTAGATTTCAGGGAAACAGAACCCCCGGCAGCCAGAGTGCGATCTGCGGGAAGGCCATCACAAGGCCCAGCCCCACGATCATCACACCGACAAAGGGGATGATAGAGCGGTAGATATCGCCCAAAGTGACCTCGTTCGGGGCCATTGCGCGCATCAGAAACAGATTATAGCCGAAGGGGGGCGTCATATAGGCGATCTGACAGGTGATCGTGTACAGCACGCCATACCAGATCAGGTCAAATTCCAGCATCCGCACGATCGGCACATACAGGGGGGCCACGATCACCAGCATCGCTGTGTCATCCAGAAACATACCCATCAGGATAAAGGAAATCTGCATCAGGATCAGGATCTCCCAGCGGCCAAGGCCCAGATTTTCCATGAACAGCGCGCGCACGAAATCAACTGCGCGCAGACCGTCGAACACTGCGCCGAATGCCAGGGCGGCGAGGATGATCCACAGGAACATGCAAGAGATGGCCAGCGTCTTGCGGGTGCAGGTTTCCAGCACAGCCCAGCTCATCCGTCCTTTGGCAACGCTGACGGCCAGCGCGGCCACCGCCCCCACGACAGAGCTTTCCACCAGACGTGTATAGCCCAGCACGAAAGGCACCATCATCACCGCGAAGATGCCCAGCGGCATAAGCCCTGCCAGCAGCAACCGGTACTTCTCTGACCGTGTGACCTGCGCCAGTTCATCCGGGTCGATTACGGGGCCAAGGGCCGGGTTCATCCGGCAGCGCAGCCAAATATAGATTATGAAAAGCGTCGCCAGCAAAAGCCCCGGCAGCAGCCCTGCGGCCCACAGATGGCTGACCGGTTGGCGTGCGATCATGGCATAGAGCACCAGAACCACCGAAGGTGGCACCAGAATCCCAAGGCTGGACCCGGCCTGAATGACACCCGTCACCATCAGCTTGTTATAGTTGCGCTTCAGCAGTTCCGGCAGCGCAATCGTCGCGCCGATTGCCATGCCTGCCACAGACAGGCCATTCATGGCTGAAATCAGCACCATCAACAGAATTGTGCCAATCGCCAGCCCCCCCGGCACCGGGCCGAACCAGACATGGAACATGCGATACAGATCATCCGCCAACCTGCTTTCCGACAGCACATAGCCCATGAAAATGAACATTGGCAGCGTCATCAGCGGGAACCAGTTCATCAGCTTGATGGTCTGGGCAAAAGCCAGATCATGCCCGCCCCTGTCGCCCCATAGCCCGATGGCAGCGACCACCGCGACGAAACCAATGACCCCGAACATGCGCTGGCCGGTCAGCATGACCATCAGCATGGACCCAAACATCAGCGCAGCGATCATTTCATAGGACATCAGGCAGCGCGCTCCTCAATCTTGATCCCGCGCAGCTTGGCGATGTCACGGATCAGAAAAGCCGTGCATTGCAGGATCATCAGCACAATGCCGATACACATCACGATCTTGATCGGGGCCATATAGGGCCGCCACATCCCACGCCGACGTTCGCCATATTCCAGCGCGTATTGCGTGCTTTCAATCCCGCCCCACAGCAGAACACCCAGATAGATCAGCAGTGTGAAAATGGTTATCGCATCGACGGCGGCCTTGGTGCGGTCCGACCATCGCGAATACAGCAGGTCCATGCGCACCGCAGATCCCATCTGCAACGCATAGGCCCCGCCCAGCATGAAATAGCCAAGCAGCAGGAATTGCGCCATCTCGTCGGTCCAGATTTGCGGGGTGAAACCTGCGCGCGCAATCGCGCCCCAGCCCAGCACGGCCATCAGCACGAACAAGCTCCACATCGCCAGCCGACCGACGCGGTAATTCAGCGCCTCGACAAACCGAAGATAGGCGATCACAGCGCGGGGCATTCCACCTCCGTCACACGGTCAATCGCGTGGGCCAGAACAGTCGCGAGGCGCGCGGCCAGTGCCTCTTGCAACTCTGGCGTGGCGATCAGGTCATTGCGCAATTCCAGCATGGCGTTGTCCAGACCATAGGGCAGCGCATGAAGGCGCAAGGTATGGGTAACGTGATCGGCCGCGGAATAGGGCGCGTTCAATTCGGTCACCAATCCCAGCCCCCCGGCTTGCAAGACAATCTGTTCGGCCAGCGCTGGCAGATCGTCATGAATAACCCCGAATTCCACCTTACGCGGCACGCCATGCCAGATGGGCGCAAAGGAATGGATCGTCAGGATTACAGGCCGCCGCCCCAGCGCCAGCGCCCGTGCGATCCGGGCACGGACAAGGCCATGAAAGGGCAGGTAAAGGCGTTCAAGCCGCTCCAGGCGTTCAGTCGTGGAAAGGCCCTCGTTCAATGCGATGTGATGAATTTCGGACTGTGTCGGACAGGCATCAGGCCGGTCCGGGCTGCGATTCAGGTCATAGATCAGGCGCGACAGCGGGGCGTGGATCAACTCCACCGCCGCGCAGGCACGCGCCAGATGCGGACCAAGCGCCAGCGCAAGCCCCAGCGCGCCGGGATCGCTGGCCGCATGAGAAGCCAGCAAATCCGCGCCCGCATTCATCCACGGGTCCACGACACGGTTTGACGCATGTTCACAAACCAGAATGACAGCGGGCGGCGCATCAGGCTGGACCGCAGCGCCAGATTCATCCCAGCCAAGCAAGCTGCCCGCCCAATCTGCCACTGCACCTTGCGGAGTCATCCGTTACATCCCTGACCGCTGCCAAACGCGCAAAGCTGCGCACACGTCACAGGCTGCACTGGTTAAGGTTTTTGTGTCAAGTATATTTCTTTTCTTTCTTTTTTGAAAATTTTATTACAGAATGAAAAGTCTATTTTGCAGGCAATCGCGGTGCAGGGCGTCATGACACAGTTTCAGACATTGGAAGACAAGTTGCGCGCGGCCATGTCCGGCATGACGCGTGCAGAACGCCAACTTGCCAGCCATATGCTGGGTAATTTCCCGCTTTCCGTGCTGGGGTCAGTCTCTGAAATTGCACAGGATGCTGGCGTATCGGCGCCGACTGTGGTGCGACTGGTGCGGAAACTGGGGTTCTCTGGCTACCCTGAATTCCGAATGCAATTGCATGAAGAAATGGGCGAACGTCTTGCCTCTCCCATCGCAAAGCACGAAAAATGGGCAGACAACTCGCAGCCTGACCACCCGTTGAACCGTTTTGCAACAAGCGTGATCGACAACCTGAACCAAACCCTCAGCCAACAGGATCTGCGGGTATTTGACACGGTTGCAGGCATTCTGGCCGACAAGTCGCGCCCGGTGCATCTGATGGGCGGACGGTTAACGCGCTCGGTCGCGGAGTATTTCACAACTGCGCTTCATGTCATGCGCAGCGATGTGACGCTGTTGCCCAGCCTTCCCAACACATGGCCCCCGGCCCTGCTGGAAATGTCCGAACGTGATGTTCTGGTGATATGTGACATCCGGCGCTATGAACCGTCGATCATGCAATTTGCCGAACTCGCCCACGCACAGGGCGTCGAAATTGTCTTGCTGACAGACCGCTGGATCTCGCCCAGCGCAGGTGTCGCACAGCATATCCTGACCAGCCATGTCGAAGTCCCTTCTGCCTGGGACACAATCGTTCCGATGGTTGCACTGGTGGAGGCGCTTCTTTCAGCTATACAGGAACGCAACTGGCAGGAAACCCGCGAAAGACTGGCCAGGATGGAGCGGTTTTATGAAGATATGCTGCTATTCAAACGGATGCGGTGAAATCCAGGCGCATACCTGACCTACCCCCCGGCACCCGTAGTAAAAGCCCCATTCGCGTCGCCATTCGCGTCTAGTCGCGCCAGTCAGACGCAGGTCGCGCGATTGTCTCTGCTGCCCGCCCCCCCTCTAATCACAGCAAAACAGGAGGGGCACTGATGCTGCAAACCGAAAACAGATTGAGCGCGGAAAACTCTGTCGAAGTGCTGGATCCCGTCTGGATCCAGATGCGCGATGGTGCCCGGCTTGCAGCGCGTATCTGGATGCCTGAATCCGCGCGGCTTTCACCTGCACCCGTGGTGCTTGAATATCTTCCCTATCGCAGGCGCGATGGAACCCTACCCAGGGACGAGCTGACCCATGCATGGCTGGCGCGCCACGGATATGTCGGTGTTCGCGTCGATATTCGCGGCAATGGCGATTCTGACGGCCATATGAGCGACGAATATTCCGAAGCGGAACTGGATGACGGCGTGCAGGTCATTGAATGGCTGGCGGCACAAGACTGGTGCAACGGGTCCGTCGGCATGATCGGAATCAGCTGGGGGGGCTTCAACGGGTTGCAACTGGCGCAACTGGCCCCGCCCGCGCTGAAGGCTGCGGTGACGATCTGCTTCACTGATGACCGCTACGCCGATGACATCCACTATATGGGCGGCTGCCTGCTGACGGAAAACAAGGGCTGGTCATCACAGATGTTCGCCTATTCCTCGCGTCCGCCTGACCCGGAAATCGTGGGCGAGGCATGGCGCGACATCTGGCTGGACCGGCTGCGGAACCAGCCCCTGCACATCGAGACATGGCTGGCCCACCAGCGCCGCGATGCTTATTGGAAGCGTGCCTCTGTCTGTGAAGATTACGGGGCGGTCAAGGCGGCCATCCTTGCTGTTGGGGGCTGGGCGGATGCCTATTCCAACGCAGTGCCGCGCACCATTGCGGGGCTGTCATCGCCTGTGGCGGGCCTGAATGGCCCTTGGGCGCATAAATACCCCAATGTTGCATGGCCCGAACCCTCGATCGGCTTTCTGGCAGAGGTCAAGGCCTGGTTCGACCACTGGCTGAAAGGCGAAGGCGAAGCGCCAGATATGTCCTACCGGATGTATGTCATCGAATCGGAGTCACCCGCGCGCCGGATGCTGGCCCGCAAGGGCCGCTGGATATCCGAGCCAAGCTGGCCCTCCCCCCGTATTGGGCGCGAGGCTTTGCACCTTTCGGAAAGTGGCCTAGGGGCAGAGCCGGGCAAAGCCCCCCTTGTCGTATCCAACCCGCAAACTGTGGGGCTGGCGGGGCAGCGCTTTTGCCCCGGAATGCGCAGTCTGGATGAACTGGCGGACGACCAGCGTGCAGATGATGCGCTGTGCCTGACATTGGACACAGCCCCATTGGAGGCGGGCAAAGACATTGTCGGTGCTGCACGGTTGCGCCTGCGGCTGACACCCGATCAGTCCAGCGGCTTTGTCGTCGCCCGGCTATGCGACTTGCGCCCCGATGGAAGTGTTGCCTTCATCACAATGGGGGTTTTGAACCTGACCCACCAAGACGGGCATGAAACCGTTTCCCCAATGACACCGGGCACACCGATGAACGTGGAATTCGCGTTCAATGACATTGCCTACCATCTGCCTGCCGGTCACTGCCTGCGACTGTCACTGTCAACCGCCTATTGGCCCATGCTGTGGCCCTCTGCGGCGCCGCTATCGCTTCAGCTTGATCCAGCAGGCTGCGCGCTTGACCTGCCGATCCGGCCAGAGATTGCGGAGGATGCGCCTGTATTTACCCCCCCAGAGCAGACACGCGAGGGGGCCTCTACCCTGTTGCGGCCAGAGGGGTTCACCCGGCACGAAGAACGCCTGCACGATGGCACGCAACGCCTGACCCTGACCACCGATGGCGGGCTGACGCGCCATGACAGCACAGGTCTGGAATCCGGCAAGGTTATTACCGAGACATGGGATATCCGCGCGGATGACCCGCTCTCTGCGCGCCACGAAACACATTGGAGCTACACAATCGGCCGTGGTGCGTGGCAGACGCGCACAGAGACGCGCACGGAAATGACATGTGACGCGACGCGATTTCATATCGTTGCGCAGTTGCGCGCATATGAAGGCGAGGACTGTCTGATCCAGCGCGATTGGGAGTTCTCGGTCCCGCGCGACGGGGTTTAGCGCGCCTATTTTTCCCAGGGGCAACGTCGCGCTGGAAAACTGACGCGAACAGGCGCGATATTTCTTGCCTGTTCGCGCCAGTCAGATAGAACTGCCCCATGCAGGAGAATATCGCGCGCAACCTCAAGCTGCTGTGCAGCTATGCCCCTTCAATCGCCGATGTATGCCGAAACCTTGGCATCAACAGGCAGCAATTCACCAAATATCTAAGCGGCACCTCCCGCCCCTCGGCGCGGAATATTCGACGCATCTGCGACTATTTCGGGGTCGAGGAAGAGGAACTGCTCTTACCACCTGGTCGCTTTGCCGAACTCGTCTCGCTGCGCCCGCGCGCACGGCACCTTTTGCGTGCGCTTGGCCCTGCCGCGACCCATATCGACCGCATGATTGCCGGATCAGCAGACAGCCTGAAACCCTATTGCGGTTACTACTTTTACTATTACTACACCCCCAGCCGCCCCGGCATGATACGACGCTCCATCCTGCGGATATCAGAATACAAAGGCGTTTATTATACGCGCTTGTCAGAGCGGATACAGCCAGAAGAAAGCCCCTTGGGCAGGTCGCATTTCATTCGTTATATCGGCGTTGCATTCATGCTGGGAGGCCGTATCTTCATTACCGACCACAACTCTAACGCATTGCGGTCGCTGTCACAGACAATCCTGTTTCCCGCAGCCGCCGAGGTGCCCGAATACTTGACCGGCATGACGCTTGGGGTTCAGGGCCGCAGCGCCAGAAGCCCCTTTGCCGCGCAGGTGTTCCTCGAATATCTGGGCAAGACGACCAATCTGCGCCGAGATATGAAGCAGACAGGCATATTTCCTGCCCAAAGCCCCGATTTACCCCGGAATGTCGCGCGCATGCTGGCAGTCGGCGGTGAAGGGCAACATATGCTCAAAGCGCTGGAGTTGCCAGCCTGACGCGATGTGACGCAGTTAATGCGTCAGAAATATATAGTTTTTCCAAGATGCGCAGTTGCGTGGATGCAAACATGCCCTGCAACATGATGCGGCAATGAACAGAGAACTTCGCGCAACCCGACGCGTCGTTCCATCACCGGGAGAGGCCACCATGAACGACCTGAAAACCACCTCGATCTTTCCAAGCCTGACGCGCCGACAGCTTTTCGCAGGCACCGCCGCCCTGAGTGCTGCGACCATGTTCCCGATTGCCGCCTGGGCAGATGGCAGCCGGTTGAATGTTCGTGCCTATCTGGAACCCGACGATTATGATCCGCTGGACGCATCCGGCTTTCTGGAAGAACTGCTATACGGTTGTATCTATCGCAAGTTGATCCAGTATGTCCCGGGCGAGGAATGGGACTGGCAGCTTGATCTGGCCGAAACCATCGAGCAGACCAGCCCCACCACAATCGCCTTCACCTTGAAAGAGGGGCAGATGTGGTCCGACGGGTTTGGCGAGATCACCGCCGAAGACGTGAAATTCTCGATGGACCGCCATATGGTCGAGGAAAACAATTCGCGGATCAAACCCGACCTTGGCACATTCACCCATGTCGAGGTGACAGGCCGTCTGTCCGGCATTATCCATATGGAGCGCCCATTTGCGCCGATCTGGACAATCGCACTGCCCTATCTGGCGGGCACCGTGATCTGCAAGGAAGCGGTCGAAGCCGCAGGCGGCAAGATCACAACCGCCATCCCGCCCGCTGTGTCTGGCCCCTACCGCGTGGTCGAACACCGTCTGGGCGAACGCTGGGTGCTGGAACGCAACCCCGACTTTTCGGGCGAGGCCGCTGATTTCGAACGTGTTGACCTGATCGTGGTCGTGGATGATTCCGCCGCTGAAATCGCAAAGGAAGCAGGGGATGTCGATTTTACATCCATCGGGGCGGGGTCCGTGCAGCGATTGCGCGACAATCCGCCCGCAGATGCGACAATGACCCTGCATCCGGCCTTGTTCTATCATTGGGTCGGGCTGAATGTGCAGAACCCGAAATTTGAAGATATCCGTGTCCGACAGGCCATCATGCACGCAATCGACGTGCCCTCAATCATGCAGGCGGCATTTTTCGATGTGGCGGAACCATCCACAGGCATTATCGCACCGGGCCTGATCGGGCATCGCCCAGAGGGGCTGATTCCGCCTCAGGCAGATTTTGCGCGCGCCCGCGAATTGCTGGACGAGGCAGGCATCGACCGTCTGGAAATCAATATAGACGTGCTGAACAACGTCACTCACACCACCGCGGCACAGGTCATGCAGGCGATGATGGCGCAGGCAGGAATTGATCTGAACATCAATGTTCACGAATCCGGATCTTTCTGGAGTCTTGGCGTCGCCTCTGACGGGGACCGCTGGAAAGATCTGGAACTGACCATCAAGCGCTTCTCGATGACGCCGGACCCGTATTATGCGACCGCATGGTTCGTATCCGACCAGATCGGCGACTGGAACTGGGAGCAATTCTCGAACGAGGAATTCGACAGGCTGCATGATGAAGCCTTGTCCGAAACAGACCCTGAGAGGCGCGATGAAATGTATCGCCGGATGCAGGACCTGATGGAAGAATCGGGCGGCTATCGCTTCCTGACACATGGTGTTACGGCAAACCTGTTTGCCGACAGCATTGCACCGGCCACCCGCCCCGATGGCCAACCCCTGGTGCAATTCTTCCGTCGCGCCTGAGTGCTTGATCATATGCCCGCCGCGACGTGGCGGGCATGTTCTGTTTTGAAAGGGCAACAGAATGCTGCAATACGCTTTTCAGCGTGTGCTGCTGGCGCTGGCCATAGTCTTTGTGGCCATATCGGCACTGTTCACGATCATGATCACGCTTCCGGGCGACCCGACGACAGTTTTGCTGGGACCAAGGGCCACACCGGAACTGCGCGCGGAGTTTCGCGCGAATATGGGGCTGGATGATCCGGTTCTGGTGCAGATCGTGAATTTCTGGGGGCGCATTCTTAGCGGCGATATGGGGATGGATTACAACCGCAATCGCCCTGTTGCCGAAGCTGTATTCAGCGCCCTGCCGCATACGATGGCGCTGGTCTTTGGCGCGATCTTCTGGTCGGCCACGCTGGGCATTCTGCTGGGGGCATTTTCGGCCGATAACCGCAACAGTTGGCTGGACCGTGTGACCGGTGTGCTCTCCGTGGGCTTTATCGCCGCGCCATCTTTTGTCGTGGCGCTATACTCGCTGCTTTTATTCAGCGTCACCTTGCGATGGTTCCCCACCATCGGCGCCGGAGAGCCGGGCGATCTGGCAAGCAGGCTGTATCATCTGGCACTGCCATCCTTCGCCATCGGCCTTGCCTGGGTGGGTTATGTGGCGCGGATCGTGCGCGCCTCGATGCTGGAAACCTTGGGCGAAAATTATATCCGCACAGCACGCGCATTCGGTCTGACACGCCGCAAGGTGATCTATAATTACGCGCTGCGCGTTGCCATCCTGCCTGCGGTTCAGGTGCTGGGTGTCGGCATTGGGGGCATGTTATCCAGTGCCGTTTTCGCTGAAATCGTCTTTTCGCGCCCCGGGATCGGTTCGCTGATTTATGACAGCGTCTCGGGGCGCAATTACCCGGTCGTCATGGGGTCCATGCTGGTCGCCATCGGCTTTTTTGTGACCTGCGCGCTGATCGCGGATCTGGTAAATGCCGCCCTTGACCCGCGCCAGAGGGTGAAATGATGGACCGGTTGAAGCATTCCCTCATTGGCCGTTTGCTGGCCGATCCGATGGCGGTTTTCGCAATGGCCATCATTGTCGGGCTGGTGATTGTTGCGGTCTTTGCCGATGTCATCTCGCCGCATGATCACACGGCGATGAACCTTGCCGACCGTTTCGCGCCGCCCTCAAGCACCTATTGGCTGGGAACGGATAATCTGGGGCGCGATACATTCTCACGGCTGGCACAGGGCAGCCGCATTGCCCTGTATGTGGCACTTGTCGCGGTCAGCATATCTGGCCTGATCGGGCTGACGCTTGGCATGATCGCAGGGTTTGGCCCGCGCTGGCTGGACAATGTGCTGCTGTTTGTGTTCGACACTTTGCGCGCCTATCCCACCATCATTCTGGCGCTGGCGCTGGCAGCGCTTCTGCCGCGCGGGTTGAGCACGGTGATCATCGTGGTCGTCATCACATCCTTTTCCGAATATGGGCGCGTGGTGCGCACGCAGACCCTGTCTTTGAAGAATGCCGAATTCATTCTGGCCGAACGCGCGATGGGGGCCTCGGCTGCGCGGATTGTATTTCATCATGTCCTGCCGAATGTTCTGGGGCCATTCTTCATCCTTGCGGCGATGAATCTGCCGGTTGTCATCACCATCGAGGCGGGCATGAGCTTTCTGGGCATCGGCGTTCCGCCCGGCACGCCAAGCTGGGGCGCCACGCTGAAGGACGGGTTTGACTATATCCGCAATACGCCCTGGATCATCATTGCGGGTGGTTTGCCGCTGATCCTTGTCACCCTCGGCTTCACCTTTCTGGGCGAGGCGCTGCGCGACCAGCTAGACCCGAAACTGAGGAAATCGCGATGACCGAGACACTGACCGTAGACGGGCTGACGGTGCATTACGCCACACGCGAAGGTGCGTTGCAGGCACTTCGGGATGTGGACCTTAATGTTCCGGCAGGCCAGATTGTCGGGATTGTCGGGGAATCCGGTTGTGGCAAATCCACCCTGATCAACGCGCTTTTGCAACTGATGTCAGAGAATGCGCGCATTGCAGCAGGCTCGGTAACGCTGGAAGGGGAAGAGCTGGTCGGCGCCCCATCGCGGCGTCTGCGCGATATGCGCGGGCGCGATATTTCGGTGGTGTTTCAGGACCCGATGACCTCGCTCAACCCGGTGCTGACGATCGGGCGGCAGATGCACGATATCCAGTATCGTGAAAAGATAAGCCGTGCAGAGAAAACGCGCCGTGCTGCGGATATGCTGGGGCGCGTGGGGCTGCCAGACCCCGTGGCCAAGCTTGACGCCTATCCGCACGAGTTATCCGGCGGCCAGCGCCAGCGCGTGGCCATTGCAATGGCCGTTCTGATGCGCCCCAAGCTGCTGATCGCTGATGAACCGACCACCGCGCTGGATGCCACGCTTGAGGTCCAGATTATTGACTTGCTGAAAGAGTTGCAGCGCGAAATCGGCTGCGCGATCCTGTTCATCTCGCACCATCTGGGGGTGATTGCGGAACTGTGCGACCGCGTGGTGGTCATGTATGCGGGCGAAGCGGTCGAGGAAGGCCCGGTTGCTGATGTGTTCAACACCCCCAGCCACCCTTACACGGCCAAACTGATCGAATGCGACCCGGGCCGGATGAAAACCAAGGCCGCGCTCCTGCCTGCGATCCCCGGTGACCTGCCCGATCTGACGGCCCCGCCGACAGGGTGCATCTTTCGCGACCGGTGTGACAAGGCCGCAGAGATCTGCCGCACAAGCCCCACCCCGTCGGCAGTAACCGGCGCACATTGGGCGCGGTGCCATTTTGCAGGTGGGGGTCGCCAATGACGCAGCCAATTCTGAAACTGCGCGATGTGGTGGTCGAGTTTCCTGCCTTGCGGGGGTTAAAGGCACTGATGGCCCCGCGCGATGCGCGCCATGTGCAAGCGTTAAACGGGATCTCGCTTGAGGTGATGCGCGGTGAAACACTGGCGATTGTGGGCGAATCCGGTTCTGGCAAGACCACATTGGCCCGCGCGATCAATGGGCTGCTGCCACTGGCTGGCGGCGAGATCTGGTTCAAGGACATTGCCTTGCACCAGCGCCCCGACTGGCACGATATTCGCAGGCAGATGGCGATGATGTTCCAAGACCCTGTCGGATCACTCAGCCCGCGCAAGACAGTGCGCGATCTGGTGCTGGAACCCTTCGCCATTCACGGCCGGAAAGCGGGTAACCCGACTGAAACAGCCGCGCGCCTGCTGGAAGATGCGGGCCTGAATGCCGATTTCCTGAACCGCTACCCGCATCAGCTTTCCGGTGGGCAAGCGCGGCGTGTCGGCGTAGCCCGCGCGCTCGCGCTGAACCCGGCGGTGGTGCTGGCAGATGAGCCGACAGCGGGGCTGGATGTCTCGGTTCAGGGCGAGATTTTGAACCTGCTGAATGCCATCAAGGCAGAGCATGGCCTGACCACTGTCATCATCACCCATAACCTGAACATTCTGCGCCATATCGCAGACCGGATTGCGGTCATGTATCTGGGCCGCATTGTCGAGATCGGGCCGGTTACGCAGATCATGGAAGCGCCGCGCCACCCCTATACAGCGGCGCTGATGTCGGCCAACCCCGAACCCGACCCGACCACGCGGCGCGAACGCATTATCCTGTCGGGCGAAACCCCTGCCCTGACGTCGCGCCCGACTGGATGCGAGTTTCACCCGCGCTGCCCGGTTGCGCGCGACGATTGCAGCGCGCGGGTTCCTGAACTGACCCAATCAGGGCCGCGCGCAGTGTCCTGCCACTATCCAATAAGCGAGAATACATGAGTTACGGCATCTATATCGGGCGCAACCATAGCGCAGATGGTCACGCATGGCTGGCCGGTTATGGCGATGAACCCTCCAGCCATTGGCTGGAAATCGCCCCGCGCGAAACTCATGCGCCCGGATCACAGATCGAGGTCGGCGTCTCGCCCAGCGCGGACCTGCCGGGACAGCGCAGCACGATTCCGCAAGTGGCGCAGACCTTCCGCCATTTACGCGTCAGCTACAGCTATTATCTGGGTGTGCCTGCACCGATCACCAATGGCGGGCTGAATGAACATGGTGTGGCGGTGCGCGATATCTGGTCAACCTCGCGCAAAGAATTGATCGAGATGACGCCGCCTGACCAGCGCGGCCCGAATTACTCGGACCTTGCGCGGCTGGTTCTGGAACGCGCGCGCACAGCGCGCGAAGGCGTCGATCTGATTGCAGCCCTGATCGCGGAACATGGCTATTCCTGCTATGGCGGCAATTCCCATATCATTGCCGACCCGGATGAGGCATGGGTCGTGATCGAATTTTCTGGTGCGCAAAAGCTGTGGGTGGCCGAAAGGCTGGGGCCGGACAGCATCCGCGCCAGCAGACCGGGCTATATCAGAACCATTCCTGACAAGCCTGACGATGATTTTCTGTTTCCTGAGCACTTCATCAGCTTTGCGATTGATCAGGGCTGGTACGATCCCGCGCAGGGGCCATTTGATGTCAATGCCATCTATGGCGATGGCAAGGGCCGCTGGGATGGCGTTGCCTGGATCGAGGAAGAGATGCGCCAGCGTGCATCCCGCCCCGAAAAGATCGGGGTGCATGATGTGGTTTTCGCCATCGCCACGGAGCGGCTGACGGGGGACACCGCTGGCTATGGGCAGGTCGTGCCGCTGGTGCACCCCAGCCATGATGCCTTGCGGGTCATGTGGCACGCGCCGGTCGGGCCAGTAACCGCGCCACTGGTGCCAGTCTTCATGGGCATGACTGAAATCCCGCTGGAATATGGTATCCACCGTTACCTGACCACAGGCGAAAGCGCGCGCTTTCTGGACGAACGCCATTCAGAGCGCGATGGCGACACTGTCAGCCATGTCGCGCAAGGGGCGGAAGTCACCCATTCGGCCTTTGCCGTGCAGAAGCGACTGATGCATCTGGCCTTTCAGATGCAAGACCCGTTGCTGCATGAAATTCATGCCCATTGGCGGCGGTTGGAGGTCGGACTGGAAGCGGAATTGCCCGAAGTGCTGCGCAGCGCGGAAATCCTGCTTGAACAAGGTGAAGACCATCTTGCACGGCGCCTGCTGACCGTGCAATCCAGCCTCTGGCTGCAAAACGCCCTGCAAGACGCCATGTGTCTGGCCGATGCGGCGGAAATGCGGGTGCGCAATTGCGGCGCACTTAACCTGAGCTTGCACCCCATGAAGCCCGATCAGGTCTGGTAACCTGCACCCCGCAGACCCACCCCGGCAGGGTGGGTCACGCTTTTGCATCCTCAAGGATCATGCCCGCCGCCTTCTCTGCGATCATGACTGTGGGCGAATTGGTATTGCCGCTGGTGATGGTCGGCATGATCGAGGCATCGGCAATGCGCAAACGCCCCAAGGCACGAAAGCGAAGCCGCGTATCCACGACCGAGGCGTCATCTGCCCCCATACGACACGTACCCACCGGGTGAAAGATGGTTGTGCCAATATCGCCCGCTGCCCTGACCAACTCATCCCGTGTCGCGAATGCGGGTCCGGGTGCGTATTCTTCAGGGCTGAAGCGGGCAAAGGCGGGCTGCGCCGCAATCTTGCGTGTCAGTTCGATGGAACGCGCGGCGACATCCCTGTCCCCCTCGGTCGACAGGTAATTCGGCCGGATCGCGGGCTGCGCGCGATAGTCCGGGGATGTCACATGCACGCTGCCCCGGCTTTCGGGGCGCAGGTTGCACACGCTGGCGGTTATCGCGGGAAACGGGTGGACCGGGTCACCAAACTTGTCCAGGCTGACCGGCTGGACATGGTATTCCAGATCAGCTGTCGCCTTGTCCGGGCCGGATCGGGTGAAAATCCCCAACTGGCTGGGTGCCATCGACATCGGGCCGGACTGATTGACCAGATATTCCAGCCCGATCATGGCTTTGCCCCACAGGGTCGAGGCTTTCTCGTTCAATGTCGGCACGCCCTTGACCTTGTAGATCAGTCGCAACTGCAAGTGATCTTGCAGGTTCTCCCCAACTCCCGGCACCTCGACGCGTGGCGCGATTCCTGCATTCTGCAAGACATCGCCGCGTCCAATACCGGATAATTCAAGAACATGCGGAGAGCCGATTGCACCGGCGCACAGGATGGTTTCCCGAAGCGCCCGAGCCTGTACAGGCTTTTGGTCCTGATCGAAAACAACGCCTGCGACTTCGCCCCCCTCAATGATGAGCGAGCGAACCTGAGCATGAGTCAGAATCTTCAGATTCGGACGCTTCAGTGCGGGTTTCAAAAATGCCCTTGCAGTGTTCCACCGGATGCCACGGCGCTGGTTGACCTCGAAATATCCGCTGCCTTCATTATCGCCGCGATTGAAATCATCGGTCAGGGGGATACCGGCCTGAGCCGCCGCATCGCGAAAGGCGTCCAGCACCTTCCATTTGATCCGCGCCCGTTCGACCCGCCATTCACCACCAAAGCCGTGCAGGTCATCCCCGCCAAGGTGGTGGTCTTCCTGTGCCTTGAACAAGGGCAGCACGTCATCCCAGCCCCAGCCGGTGCACCCCATCTGGCGCCAGCCATCATAATCCGCGGCCTGCCCGCGCATGTAGATCATGCCATTGATGCTGGAACAGCCCCCCAGCACGCGCCCGCGTGGATAGCCCAGGCTGCGGCCGTTCAACCCGTCTTCGGCATCGGTCCTGAAACACCAGTCCGTGCGCGGGTTTCCGATACATTTCAGATAGCCCACCGGAATCTTGATCCAATGGTAGTTGTCACGCCCGCCCGCCTCCAGCAGCAAGACACGGTTGCGCGGGTCCGCCGATAGGCGATTTGCCAGCACACATCCGGCGCTGCCCGCACCGATGATGATATAATCAAACTCTTCCATCTCTCTCCCCCAGAGCTTCCCTAGCCGAGCGCTCAGGTCTTCGCACGCAATAGGCTAACGGACCTGTGTTGCCACCACCCGTTTCCATTGCCGCACCACAACACGGATTACAATGGCCAGACCAAAAGCAGCAAGGGAACACTGACCGCCACCACCAGCACTTCAAGCGGCAGCCCCAGCTTCCAGTAATCACCAAAGCCAAACCCACCGGGCCCAAGGATAAGCGTGTTGTTCTGATGGCCAATCGGCGTCAGAAAGGCACAGGATGCGCCAATCGCGACAGCCATAAGGAAACTGTCCGGGTTCACACCCAGGGCGCTGGCGATCCCAAGCGCGATGGGGCATAGCACGGCCGCGGTCGCGGCATTGTTCATCACATCAGACAGAAACATCGTCGTCACAAGAACGACCACCAGCGCCACCACTGCGTTGCCCTGTGCGATGGTTTCCACCATGAACCGCGCTAAAAGCCCCGCCGCCCCTGTGGCTTGCATCGCACCGGCCACCGGAATCAGCGCTGCCAGCAACACGATCACCGACCAGTCAATCGACGTATAGACCTGCCGTGGCGGTACTGTGCGCAACAGCATCGAGGCAATCACCCCAAGCGTAAAGGCCGCCGCTGCGGGCAACAGACCCGCTGTCACAATAGCCACAGCGCCAAGCATGATGGCCCCCGCGATAATCGCCATACGCGCATCGGGGATGCGCAACTCACGTTCGCCCAGCGGCACACAGCCAGTGTCATGGATGAAATCGGCCATGACTTCGGCAGGGCCTTGCATCAGCAGCAGATCACCGGATTTAAGCGTTAATGTGCGCAATCTCGCTCGCGGCGGGTGCCCCTCTCTGGACACGGCCAGCAGGTTCAGCCCGTAGCGCGTGCGCAAGCGCAGATCACTGGCAGAGCGCCCGACAATGGTTGTGCCGGGAAGGATGGCCAGTTCGCGCAAGACAATATCCTGATCCCGGTTTGCATTATCGTCCTTGTCTTCGGTGGCCGGTTTCGATTTTGACTTGCTGCTTGCAGCTTTCGATTTCTGATCCTGCTCTTTCTCGTCCTCATGCGAGGACCCCTGCTCTTCAAGCTTTATGCCAAAAACAGACAATGCCTCGGCCAGTCCTTCGACATCGGCTTCCATCACCAAAATATCATCCGCATGGATACGCCGCCCCCCATGCGGCGCGGTCATGCGGACTTCGTTGCGGACAAGCCCGACAACCTGCGATTCCGAATCGTGAATTTCGCGCTCGAAAGCGCGCAAGGTCAGCCCCACCGCTTTGCTTTTTGCCGGAACACGGACTTCGGTCAGGTAGGTTCCTGTATCAAACCCCTCTGCACTGACCGATTTGCGCGCGGGCACCAGACGCCAGCCAACCAGTGCCACGAACACGACGCCCGCGATGGCAACTGCCGCGCCAACGGGTGCGAAATCGAACATCCCGAAATGCCCAAAACCCGCCTCTTCACGAAACCCGGAAACGATCAGGTTCGGTGGCGTGCCGATCAAGGTCGTCATCCCGCCAAGAATCGTTCCAAAAGCCAGCGGCATAAGTACTTGGCCGGGTGTCAGGTTCAGACGCCGCGAAAGCTGCACGGCCACCGGCATAAGCAGCGCCATTGCACCCACATTATTCATGAATCCCGACAGAAGCGCACCAAGCCCCATCAGCGCGGCAATGCTGGTCAATTGCCCGGCTTCGCGTGGCAGCACGCTTCGCGCCAACCAATCCACCGCACCTGTGTTCTGCAAGCCCTGACTAAGCACCAGCACACAGGCCACTGTAATGACTGCCGGATGCCCGAATCCCTCAAAAGCGCTGGCCGCCGGGACCAGCCCCGCGACGACACAGCCCATCAACGCCATCAACGCAACCACATCGTGCCGCAACCGCCCCCAGAGGAACAAACCCATCGTCGCGGCGAGGATGGCGAAAATCAAAAGCTGGTCTGGCGTCATTCAGAATCGTCCTGATCGAGAGCTACGATCCGTGGATACAGACTGTGACTAGGCATGCAATCCTCTTGCGACTCATGAAACTGATGCGGCGGACGGGCGCCGGCAGCCTTTAACGCGACTGCATGCATTACCAACCCTCATGACATGAGAAGCGTTGCATCCATATCTTCATTATTTTTTTGAGTAAGTGGGACGCATGCGCGCCATCACGGCTTCACGCCGCCAGTGCTTGGGCCCCATAGGGTGAAAAAGGGGGTTCCAGACAATACCGATGACCCTGCGGGCAAATCACACCGCGACATAGGGTTCCAACCAGATCAAAGCTGGTCGACTCGTATTCGCGTCAAACGAAGACATTATGGTGAGCCCGACAGGATTCGAACCTGTGACCCACTGATTAAAAGTCAGTTGCTCTACCAACTGAGCTACGGGCCCACTCATGCCGCGCTACTTAGAAAAGCACTGGGGTGGGGTCAAGGGTAAATCGGTCGTGTTCGGCACTATTCCTGAAACCTTGTGCAATTCATCACTGGTCACAACGAAAGTCGGCCCTTATATCGCGCTCATGTCTGAAACAGTATCCCCCCTGCCCTTCACCAAAATGCACGGTGCCGGCAATGACTTCGTCATCATCGACTCGCGCGCGCAGGCGGGCGGGGTGATGACCCCTGCACTGGCGCGGGCCATTGGTGACAGGCATCGTGGTGTCGGGTTTGATCAGCTGGCAGAATTGCGCGCCTCTAACCTGGCCGATCTGGACCTTGATTTCTGGAATGCCGATGGCAGCCGCGCCGGGGCTTGCGGAAACGCGACACGCTGCGTTGCCGCCAAGGTCATGGCACAGCTGGGGCGCGATAGCCTGCGCCTGCGCACCGCGCGCGGTATCTTGCTGGCCGAACGCCGGGATGGGCAGGTCTGGGTCAATATGGGCGCCCCGATCCTGAACTGGCGCAAGGTTCCGCTGGCGCGGGATGTCGATCTTGACGCCCTGCCCCTGCTGAGCGCACCTGCCGCCGTGGGAATGGGCAACCCCCATTGCATTCATTTCGTAGAAGATGCCGACAACGCGCCCGTTGCAACGCGTGGCCCCGAGGTTGAACACGACCCCCTGTTCCCAGAGGCCACGAATGTTGAATTCGCATCGCGCATTGCGCCCGATCATCTGCGCCTGCGGGTTTGGGAACGTGGCACAGGGATAACCCTTGCCTGTGGTTCTGGCGCCTGCGCGACGGCGGTGGCCGCGCATCGGCGCGGGCTGACCGGGCCGCGCGTCAGGATCACCGCCGATGGCGGCCAACTGGACGTGGATTGGCGCGACGATGGTGTCTGGCTGACAGGCCCTGTCGCCCATGTGTTTGACGGCGTATTCTCGCCCGGTTTTCTGGCGCTTGCGACATGACCAGCGGCCCACATTTCACCACATTGGGCTGCCGCCTGAATGCTTACGAAACCGAGGCCATGAAAACACTGGCCGAGGGGGCGGGACTGCGTGATGCGCTGGTCATCAATACCTGCGCTGTCACCGCCGAGGCCGTGCGCAAGGCCCGTCAGGAAATCCGGCGTCTGCGCCGCGAGAACCCGGCCGCGCCCATCATTGTGACCGGGTGCGCCGCCCAGACCGAGCCTGAAACCTTCGCTGCCATGCCCGAAGTCACACGCGTCATCGGCAACAGCGAGAAAATGAAGCCAGAGACTTGGGCGAATATGGTGCCGGACCTGATCGGCACGACAGAACGGGTTCAGGTTGATGACATCATGTCTGTGCGCGAGACAGCCAGCCACCTGATCGACGGATTCGGCACGCGCGCGCGCGCCTATGTGCAGGTGCAAAATGGCTGCGATCACCGCTGCACCTTTTGCATTATTCCCTACGGGCGCGGCAATTCCCGGTCGGTACCTGCTGGGGTTATCGTCGAACAGATCACCCGACTGGCAGCGAATGGATTTAACGAGGTGGTGTTGACAGGCGTTGACCTGACCTCCTGGGGGGCGGACCTGCCCGGCCAACCGCGTCTGGGCGATCTGGTGCGCCGTATCCTGCGGCTGACCGATGTCCCGCGACTGCGCATTTCTTCGATTGATTCAATCGAAGCCGATGACGCCTTGATGGAGGCCATTGCAACAGAGCCACGCCTGATGCCGCATTTGCATCTGTCGTTGCAGGCAGGCGATGACATGATCCTGAAACGGATGAAGCGCCGCCACTTGCGCGACGATGCTATCCGGTTCTGTCAGCAGGCCCGCGCCTTGCGTCCTGATATGGTTTTCGGCGCAGATATTATCGCAGGCTTTCCGACCGAAACGGACGCAATGTTCGAAAACTCGCTGAAACTGGTGGACGATTGCGGCCTGACCTTTCTGCATGTCTTTCCGTTCAGCGCCCGCCAAGGCACACCTGCCGCGCGCATGCCCCAACTGGACGGCAAGAAAGTCCGCGACCGTGCGGCGCGTCTGCGTGCAGCGGGGGAGCGCGCGCTTGAGCGTCATCTGTCGGCTCAACAGGGCAAGCACCATGCTGTTCTGATCGAATCGCCACATCTGGGACGGACAGAGCAATTCGCCGAGGTCCGCTTCAGCACCCCGCAACCCGTGGGTGAAATCCTGCAAGTCTGTATCAGCGGTCAGGAAAACGGGCAGTTGTCGGCGTGAGTCGTCGCAGCGGTGACGAGCTGAAAAAGCGTTTCACACCCCGATTGAACTTCAAGGCCCAGCCCTGACGCTTGCGGCAGCGTTTACTTTGCCGTCGCGAACAACTTGTCTGTCAGTTTGTATCCGCGCTTTGTCGCGCGGTTTACAGTGTCATCCGCAAGCAGGACCGCATCCCGCAGATTTGCGAACCAAAGGCTGACATGGCGCCCGCGCGTACCCACGCGCCCCCATTCACGGATGACTGTATATTCGCCAAACAGATTATAGCTGACCTCTACACGGTAAAAATGCGCAAGGGCATTCCTGGCACCGGAGGGTGTGCGATGACAGACAAGGGTCAACATAGGCGCAATCCTGAACGCAAACTTCTTGGCAACGATGTTAGACCAGCGCGCCGCCTCAACCAATGCATAATTGTCGATGACATGAATTTACCGGATTGCGTCTTAGCGGCGTTCCCGCATATCGCACAGCCAGGCAGCGCAACAGAAAAGGAACCACCATTTCATGAGTACCCGATCAGCAAACCCTGACTATGTAATTGCCCCCCCGGCACAAGTTAGCCTGCCAATTCACGGAAGCGACAAACGCTTTCCGGTCCATCGTGTTTACTGCATCGGGCGCAATTATGCCGCACATGCTGTCGAGATGGGCCATGACCCGAACAAAGAGCCGCCCTTCTTCTTCCAGAAAAATCCCGACAACCTTCTGACCGGGACAGATATATTCCCCTACCCGGCCCGCACGTCAGATGTGCATTTTGAGGTTGAGATGGTTGTCGCCCTTTGTGGCGGGGGGCGCGATATCGCGGTGGATAAGGCAGAGGCGCTAATCTGGGGCTACGGGGTCGGGCTGGACATGACGCGGCGGGATTTGCAGGGTGAAGCGAAGAAGATGGGGCGGCCTTGGGAAGTGGGCAAGGCGTTCGAGCATTCCGCGCCATGCAGCGCGCTTGTCCCTGCCACAGAGATCACGCCCCCAACGTCCGGCGCAATCTGGCTGAAGGTGAATGGCGAGATACGCCAACACGGCGATCTGAATCAGATGATCTGGAAGACCCCTGAAATGATCGCCATTCTGTCGCAGTATTTTGAGCTTCAGGCCGGCGATATAATCATGACGGGCACGCCTTCGGGTGTTGGCCCAGTGCAAAAGGGCGACGTGATGGAGGCCCATGTCGACGGGGTCGGAGATCTGAAAATTGCGGTTGGTTGACCTTCCACGCAGGTGGCGGGCTGAACTGCCGCCTGCAATGCCACGATGCCGGTTGCAGACAACTGGAACCCTGCGGCATTAACCGATGTGAACAGCGGCTGAGCGGTTCATCATTCCCGCTCGTTCAAGCATGGCCTCATGCAAACCCGCGAGTACTTTGGAACGGGAAGAGACCTGACGTTGAACAAGGCCGACACAGCGCGTGATTTTTCCGTTTGCGAATGGCTGACTGTGCAAGGAGCCGGGGCGCAGGTTATAGATTGCAATGCGCGGGACCAGCGCCACCCCTAACCCCGCTTGAACCATTCCAACGACAGCGGGCATGGTATTTGTAACGCTGATTTCGCGAGGCGTGATTGCAAGCCGCGACAGTTCGGTTGCGATCTGGCGAGCAAGCGGCACGCTGGTTGCGTAGCGAATGAAGGGCAGGTCGCGTAACAACAATATATCTGACTTCCCTGCATTCCCCGGCGGCGCAATAATATCCAGAGGCTCAGTCAAGATCGGGCTCCAGACAAGGCCCGCGGGGACCCCCACATGTTCTGCGACCAGAGCGGCATCCAGCCTGCCCGCTGCGACATTGGAAACCAGCACTTCTGACATGCCAACATGCATATCATAGGACAATTCGGGGAATTTCTGGCGCATCGTGACAAGCGCTTCAGGCACAAGATGCGTTGAAACCGTACGGATTGCCCCAAAATTAAGCACCCCAGCAGTGCGCCCGCCAGAAATTATCATCCTTGTTTCGGCCATCGTCTGCACAATATCGCGGGCGGCGCGCACGAATTCCTCGCCCTTGGCATTCAATTGCAAGGGCCGCTTCTGGCGGTCGAATAAAGCGACACCAAGCTCCCCCTCAAGGGATTGAATTTGCTGGCTTACCGCTGATGGTGTCAGATTGACGACGCCAGCCGCAGAAGCAAGGCTGCCGGTATCTGCAACTGCGATGACAGTTTGAAGTTGCCGAAGGTCCATGCCGCTTAATAAAGCAAAGCTTCATCAAAACATCAAACAAAATCGCTTCCTAAGCGTTTTCTTTCTTTGTAGCGAGTGGGGGACACCCGCCCATAGGGCAGAAGCGCAACCAAGGAGAGACGCATGACATACTATTCAAGGATTATTGCTGGTGCCGGACTGGCAGTAGCCATGACGGTACAACCTGTTCTGGCGCAGGACTATCCGACTCGTCCTGTCGAGTTCATCGTCCCTTGGGCGCCAGGCGGTGGCAGCGACATCCTGATGCGAATCGTCGCCAATAATATCGGGCAGTATCTGGGCGCAGAGATGCCAGTCATCAACATCGGTGGCGTCGGTGGCACTGTAGGTCTGGCCGAAGCGGCCAGCCGCGCGGCCGATGGCTACACCATCAGCCAGATTCATGAAGGGCTACTGACTGCGACCGCCGTAGGCATGACCGACCTTGCCTGGGACGATTTTGAACCCATCGCCCTGATGACAGCATCCCCTCAATACCTTGTCGCCGCGACGGATCAGCCATTCGATACATTCGAGGGCATGGTTGAATATGCGCAGGCCAACCCGAACGCTCTGACCATTGGCGTGACCTTGGGCGGCGTTCCGCATCTGCATGCTGCCATGATCGCCGAAGCCTTTGACATCGAATGGCGCTATGTCGGCTATGAAGGCACAGGCGAGCGGATCCGCGCCGTGGTTGGCGGCAATCTTGATGTTGCGATCGGCGACATCTCTTCTTCACTGCAATTCGCAGAGAATGGCGACCTGATCTTCCTTGCGTCTGGCACGGAAGAGCGCGTTGCGCAGACCCCGGATGTGCCGACCTTCGCTGAACTGGGCGCAGATCTGGACCTTCTGATCACGCGCGGCATCGTTATGCCAAAGGGCGCACCGGAAGAAGCGCAGGCCACATTAGAGGCCGCCCTCGAGCAGTTGTCGCAGGATGAAACTTTCATTCAGCAGATCAACAATTCCGGGGCTGATGTGCTGTTCCGTGGCCGCGAGGATTACTTCGCCTATCTCGACACTCTGAGCGCAACGGTCGAGCGCTTGTCAGAGGTCATCGCACCTTGAGCGAAGATCGCGATCAGATGCTGACGCAACAGGCGGGCGAAATTGCCCGCTTGTTGTCCTACGTCGCCCTACTGGCCGTTTCGGTCAGCATGTTTCTTGAAGCGCGAACAATCCCTACGTCGCGCTTCGAGGCCCTTGGCGCAGGCGCTTTTCCAATGTTGGTGCATGCGCTGCTAAGCCTGCTGCTGATCAGTGCAATCATCGGCGCTGTCCGCCGCATTCCGACCGAAGCTTACCCGCGCTTTGCGTCGCAGGTCGTGCAATGGGTGCAGGCACGGCGCCTTGTCCTGCTGATGTTCCTGTGTCTGCTGGTTTACGTGACCGCGATGCCCATGATCGGCTATCCGATTGCAACGCTTGTCTTTTTGCTGATCCTTCTGGTGACATTGTCGCCCAAAACAAAATCGGCAGTGGCGCTGAGCGTGGTTCTGGCGCTGGTCTTTTCATACGGGCTGAACTGGCTTTTCGCCGAAATGTTCAACGTCTTCTTACCTAGAGGGAGATAACACCCATGGATGCGTTTCTTCTCGGCGCCTCCGAGGTGCTGTCCTTCTCGACACTCATCATGATGTTCTTTGGCGCAATCGCCGGGATCGTCGCAGCCGCCATTCCCGGTTTTACCGTCACGATGGCAATTGTGCTGACATTGCCGCTGACATTTGCCCTGCCCCCGTTGCAGGGGGTATCGGTCATGCTGTCAGTCTATGTGGGGGGCTATACAGGTGGCCTGATTTCCGCTGCCCTGCTGGGCATTCCCGGCACACCTTCGGCCCTTGCCACGACCTTTGACGCCTATCCGATGGCCCGCAAGGGTGAACCGGGGCGCGCGCTGTCGCTTGGGGTCTGGGCGTCTTTTTTCGGCACACTTATCTCGACGGCGGTGCTTATTGTGGCGGCGCCCCCTTTGGCAGTTTTCGCTGTAAAGCTGGGGCCGTGGGAATATTTCAGCCTGATCGTCTTTGCGCTGACCATTGTTGCCAGCCTTGTGGGCCATTCGCTGCAACGCGGCCTGATCTCGGCGCTGATCGGCCTTGCGATTGCCACCATCGGGACCGACCCGATGATGGGGCGGCCAAGGTTTGACATGGGCTTCGACGCGCTGCGCGCAGGCCTTCCATTTCTTGTTGTGCTGATCGGGATCTACGCAATCTCGCAACTAGCATCCGAGGTTGAAGACCCGAAATCCATCAAGACAGGCGAAAAGCTGGTCAAAGGTGAGATCAGGTTCAACAACCTGTCCGTCATGCGCGAGGTGCTGATGCGACCGATCAACCTGATCCGGTCGTCAATGATCGGCGTTGCAATCGGGGCGCTACCGGGTGCAGGCGGGTCCATCGCCAATCTGATCGCCTATGATCAGGCCAAGCGCGCCTCCAAAACGCCGGAAGATTTCGGCACAGGCACCCCCGAGGGCGTCATCGCGTCGGAATCGGGCAACTCGGCCACTGCCGGGGGCGGGCTCATCCCCATGATTTCGCTGGGCATTCCCGGTTCTGCGGTTGACGCGATCTTGCTGGCTGCACTTATGGTGCATGGCATCTCTATCGGGCCGCGGCTGATCATGGACAACCCTGATCTGGTCTATGGCATGTTCATCGCAATGGCAGTGTCCAGCCTGATGATGCTGCTGGTCTGCGTTGTGTCGATGCGCGCTTTCCTGCGCGTTGCCGAAGTGCCGAAATGGGTGATCGTGCCTACTGTGCTTGTATGCTGCATCGTCGGAACTTTTGCCCTGAACAACCGGGTCAGCGACCTGTCCCTGCTGATTGCGATTGGCATTTTCGGCTATGCGATGAAAGCGCTGGATTATCCGCTGGCACCGCTGGTGCTGGCCGTCATCCTTGGCCCGATCGCGGAAACCAATCTGCGCCGCGCGCTGATGACAAATAACGACTGGTCGCTGTTCCTGACCCGTCCCGTCAGCCTGATCTTTCTTGTCGCGGCGCTGCTCTCAATCGCTTGGGCCATTCGTGGCTTCATAAAAAACAAACCTTCAACACCACAGACCAAGGACCATAACTGATGCCTCTTCGCCACGATGCGCTTTATCCGTCCCGCCGCTCTCCGGTGCTTGCCGAGAATGTCGCGGCCACCTCGCACCCCTTGGCCACGCAGGCAGCCTTGTCGATGATGGCACGCGGCGGCAATGCGATAGATGCAGCGATTGCCGCCGCAGCCACGCTGACGGTGGTTGAGCCCACCGGAAACGGACTGGGCAGCGATGCGTTCTGTATTCTGTGGGATGGCAAGGAACTGCACGGGCTGAACGCCTCTGGCATGTCGCCGGAAGCATGGACACCGGGCCGTTTCCAAGGGCAGACAGAAATCCCGTTTCGCGGCTGGGGCAGTGTAACAGTGCCCGGTGCCGTCAGCGCTTGGGCGGAATTGAGCCATCGCTTCGGAAAACTGGACCTGCCAACCGTGCTTGCACCCGCGATCAGCTATGCCGAAGATGGATTTGTCGTGTCCCCCGTTATCGGCGCACTGTGGCAACGCGGGGCAGAGGTGCTGTCCGATCAGGCCGGCTTTGCCGAGATGTTCATGCCAGGCGGTCGCGCGCCAAAGGCCGGAGAGCGGTTCCGCAGTGCCGATCTGGCACGGTCACTTCAACGCATCGCAGAATCGGGGGGGCGGGATTTCTACGAAGGCACGCTTGCCGACAAGATCGTTGCCCATGCGCGTGAGAATGGCGCAGTACTGAACGCAACCGATCTTGCCACCCATCGCCCCGAATGGTGCGGCACGCTTTCAACCGACTTCAAGGATGTGTCCTTGCATGAAATCCCGCCCAATGGCCAAGGGATTGCGGCGCTGATGGCGCTGGGGATGCTTGAACACCTGGACCTTGAAGGGCTTGAAGCAGATGACACCCTTGCCCTGCACCTTCAGATCGAGGCAATCAAGCTTGCCTTTGCAGACCTGCACAGCTTTGTCGCCGATCAGCGCTATATGACAGAGGTGACACCACAGGATCTGATTAACCCCGACTATCTGAAAACCCGCGCCCAACTCATCTCGCGCGACAAGGCGCAGGTGCACGGGCCCGGCGCACCCAAACATGGGGGCACTGTCTATCTGACCACGGCGGATTCGTCGGGGATGATGGTCTCATTCATCCAGTCGAATTATTCCGGCTTCGGCTCTGGCGTGGTTGTGCCCGGCACCGGGATCAGCCTGCAAAACCGTGGCGCGGGCTTCACTCTGGAACCCGGCCACCCGAACGAGGTGGGGCCGCGCAAGCGCCCGTTCCAGACGATTATCCCCGGCTTTCTGATGCAGGGCGGCCGCCCCAAAATGAGCTTTGGCGTCATGGGCGGCCCCATGCAGGCACAGGGTCATTTGCAGATGGCAATGCGCACGCAGCTTTGGGGCCAGGACGTGCAAACTGCCGCTGATGCGCCGCGCTGGCGGGTCATCGAGGGCAACAAGGTCGCTTGTGAAGCCACCCTGCCCGAGGCCACCCGCGCCCGCCTTGCTGAAATGGGACACGAAATCTCCGTTGAACAGCCAGACAGCGCCTTTGGCTTTGGTGGCGCGCAACTGATCGAAAGGCTGGAATGCGGTGGTTATGCAGCCGGGTCCGATCCGCGCAAGGACGGGCAGGCAGGCGGATTCTAATCCGCTCAACGCGCGACACATATCAATCAAAGCTCTCTCTGCCCGGTTACACTTTACCATCAGAGAGAGAGCTTCATGTCGCAAATATGACAGTATGGCGCTTTCAGGTGTTGACCTCTACGCCAGAAGAGCGGAACCACCTGTCAGCGCATCTGTGCTGATACGGCATACACCTGATAAACGGAAAGAACGCAAAGATAATGGACCTGCTGTCACCTGAACTGTTGAGCATTGCTGTAACCTTGCTGATTGCCGGCGCTTTGACAGGTATGCTGGCGGGCATGTTTGGCGTTGGGGGCGGCGCGCTGATCGTGCCGGTTCTGTACGAAGTGTTCGGGGTGCTGGATGTGCCCGATGAAACCCGGATGCCGCTGGCTGTCGGGACATCACTGGCAATTATCATTCCCACCTCGATCCGATCCTGGCTCAGCCATCGCGCGCGCGGCGCCGTAGATGCCGCTTTGCTGCGTGCTTGGGCGGTCCCCATTGTTCTGGGCGTTCTTGTCGGCGCCACAATCGCGCGCTTCGCCCCCGCTTTGGTTTTCCAGCTGGTGTTTGTCGTGGTCGCAGGCGTCAACGCCGTCAAGCTGATTTCCGGAACCACACGCTGGGACATCGCTACCGACTTACCCAAAGGCGCGCTTTTGCGGGCCTATGGCTGGGTGATCGGGCTGCTCTCTTCCCTGATGGGCATCGGCGGCGGTCAGATTGCGAATATCATCATGACCACCCACGGCCGCCCAATCCACCAGTCGGTGGCCACATCGGCTGGGATAGGGGTGCTGATCTCCATCCCCGGGGCGATTGGCTATATGATTGCAGGCTGGGGGCAACCGGGCCTTCCGGTCGATGCAGTAGGCTTCGTGTCCCTGATTGGTTTCCTCCTGTTCGTGCCGACAACATTGCTGACCGCCGGGCTAGGGGTTCGTCTGGCCCACAGCCTGTCAAGCCGCGCATTACAGCTTGCCTTCGGTCTGTTCCTGATGGTTGTCTGCCTGAGGTTCATCTATGCAATTGTGGTGGGCTGATGGCCTGCGGCCCGGCACTTGCCGAGCCGCAGGCGCGGAAAGGTAACCACAGATGATGATTGGCGCTCTCAACCGACTCTGTTGATGTGCGATATCCAAGCAGACCATCCCTCATAGAATATTCAAAATATTGATGAACGCTGCGCCTCAGCGCCTCTCCGTGCATAGCTTCACGCTGATGCTCGGAGTCCTACTTTTTCAAATCTCCATATCCCCAACTGTTGCAAACGCACAGTCGCTAGAGCTGGACCTCTCTGGAATCGAAGCACCAGGAAATCCCAAGTTCATCAGCAAAATCGATAAGTGTTTGAAATAATTTAGGCCGAGTGGCCGAAAATGTTACAACACGGGCGCGGTCAGCTGGGTTTTGGCAGGTTGAGTGTTTGGAAGAGGTCCAGTTGCTCCGGTGTGGTTTTGCTTATTCCGTGGAAGCTGCGGCTTCCGGCATATGCCGTGTGTTT
>NZ_SORN01000007.1 GCF_004366635.1 Roseinatronobacter bogoriensis DSM 18756
AGCCGATATGTGAAGGGCCGATCCATCGAAATGAACCAAACCGCCCTCATATCTCTTCAAGTTCCAATTCTGTCAAACAACACAAGACAAAAACATACACAGCGCTACACCAATCCGGCGCAACCCCATGCAACCCTGTCTCGAAAATCTCTCAGCAGCAAACCCTCAGTCACCCTCAAGCCCGCCGCCTCTCCCAGCAACCTCTCAGCCGCCGGTGAGCGCTATCTAGGTAATACAAAACAAACACGCAAGAGAGAAATTCACAACAACCACAAAAAAAATACGGCACCCCCCGGAAACCGTCATAATTAAGGGATATCAGGAAGAGCTTTGCCCTTGCATCGACAGGCACACAGAGATGGAGGTTTGATCTGCATCACTTCCCCTTTGGCAGAAGTCGCGTAAAGTTGCAGCGCAGATGTGACTACAATCAAAGGGAGTGATGCGATGAAAACCACCTTAACGGGCGCTATCGTCGCCGCGATGCTGGCAATGCCCGCATGGAGCGACGGGTTTTACACTGTGGATGTCGATGCCGATTTTGAAGATGTTGTCTTCAACGTTGAGATGGCAATCACGAATCAAGGGCTGGTGATTGATGACGTCAGTTATGTCGGCCGGATGCTGGAACGCACCAAGGAAGATGTTGGCGGGGAAAAGGATCTGTTCGTCGATGCACGCATTTTCTCTTTCTGCTCGGCACCGCTGTCGCGCGAGGTGATGGAAGCCAAGCTGCGCAACATTCAGTTCTGCCCCTATAATGTATATGTCTATCAGTCTGCTGAAGAGGGTGCGCCAGTCGTTGTCGGGTATCGCGAATTCAACGAACCGACCATGCGCAGCATCAACTACCTGCTTCAACAGATCGTCGCCGAGGCTGCTGGCGGCTGACAGAACCAATAAGACCCCGCATTTCTGGGGGCGATTGACACGTTATCGTTACTGGAAGGTTTGGGAAGCGCTGGCTTAGCGACCCAAACCCGCCAGTCAACAGTCTTCACATTATTTTGGGAACTGATCTCTTTCCATCCTCCTGGCGTAACTGGGACATCATCACTCAATGATGCAACCTAGGAGGGTACTATGTTCAGAACGACACTTGGCGCTATTGCACTGGCTGGCACAATCGCTGTGCCTGGTTTCGCAATCGCAGATACGCATGAGCAACCCGGCGATATTGTTGATATTGCGGCAGGCAATGAGGCGTTTTCGACACTGGTCGCCGCAGTAACCGCCGCTGGTTTGGTCGACACGCTGAAAGGTGAAGGCCCGTTCACTGTCTTTGCACCGACGGATGAGGCCTTTGCAGCACTGCCAGAAGGCACTGTTGAAGGGCTGCTGGAAGACATTCCGGCGCTGACAGCGATTCTGACTTATCACGTTGTGCCGGGCACAGTCATGTCTGGTGATCTGGAAGATGGCATGATGGCAGAAACCGTGAATGGTGCGTCAGTGACCATTGGCGTCGGTGAAACGGTAACGGTTGACGGTGCAACTGTCATTCAGGCCGATATCGAAGCCAGCAATGGTGTGATCCACGTCATCGATTCGGTGATCCTGCCGGAATAATGAAGCGTCAACGCTGAGTTGCCGAAACGGCAACTCCGACGTGATGAAGACAGGCTGGCGGAATGCGTGCATTCCGCCAGTTCTTTTATGTGCCTAGCGCTATGGTGATCGGAGCAAGCGTGTGGGGATCATGGCCGTCTCTCGCAGTACATAGATGGGTGGGCTTTCCCTCTTGCCAGCCAGTTCTTGCGCTGCCTTAGTGTCTGCACATGAATGACCGGAGGGCATATGGAACAAAAACGCAAACGCGTTTGGGGGTGGTGGATGTTCGACTGGGCCAACCAGCCCTATAACATTTTGCTGCTGACGTTCATTTTTGCGCCTTATTTCACGTCATTTGTCGCCACCGACCCGGTTAAGGGACAGGCCATGTGGGGCTGGATGCTGGCCATTGCAGGTGTTCTGACAGCACTCTGTGCCCCCGTACTCGGCGCGATTGCCGACAGTTCAGGCGCGAAGAAAAGGTGGATATTGCTATGGTCTTGTCTGTATGTCGCTGGCTCAACCATGCTGTGGTGGGCCGTGCCCGAAGCGGACGAGGGTAGGCTGATCCTGATTCTGGTGGCCTTCGCCATTGGCATGGTCGGGTTGGAATACGGGATTGTCTTTACCAATGCATTGCTGCCGACGCTTGGCACGCGTGAAGAATGGGGCAAGATATCGGGGACAGGCTGGGCATTGGGATATATCGGCGGGTTGATCTCGCTGTTCATCATGCTTCTGCTTCTGGCCGAGAATGACCGGGGAGTCACCTTGCTGGGAATCGCCCCGATTCTTGGGCTGGACCCGGAGATGCGCGAAGGCACCCGCGCTGTCGGGCCGTTTACTGCACTGTGGTATATGGTCTTCGTGATTCCGTTCTTTTTGTGGGTCAAGGAACCAGCGCAGCCAAAAGCCACCGCTGGTGCAATCCGGCGCGGGCTGACCGAGCTGAAAGTGTCATTGCGCGCCCTGCCCGGCCGCCGCAGCCTGCTTGCCTATCTGGGGTCGTCGATGGTCTATCGCGACGCGCTGAATGGCATCTATGCCTTTGGCGGAATCTATGCGGCGGGCGTGTTGGAATGGTCCATTATCCAGATCGGGGTTTTCGGCATACTCGCTGCCGCAGTTGGCGCGCTTTCGTGCTGGCTGACAGGCAAACTTGATTCGCGTTTTGGCCCGAAACCGGTGATCGTCAGCGCGATTGCGCTGCTGATCGTTGTCTGTACTGTCATTATAAGCACCGACCGCACGATGGTGTTGTTCTCGCCTGTGGTTGCGGGGTCGAACCTGCCAGATATTGTCTTTTACATTTGCGGCGCATTGATCGGCGCGGGCGGTGGCAGCCTTCAGGCAGCCTCGCGCACAATGATGGTGCGGCAGGCAAACCCGGATCGTATGACCGAAGGCTTTGGCCTTTATGCCTTGTCGGGCAAGGTTGTGTCCTTCATCGCGCCCGCGCTGATCGCGCTGACAACCACGCTGACAGGCAGCCAGCGTTTGGGGGTGACCCCTCTGATTGTGCTTTTTGTAATTGGCCTGATCCTGCTACTATGGGTGAAAGCTGAAGGAGAACCAGAATTCGAATGCGCATCCCCCTCCTCGCCCTGATCCTTGCCCTTTCCCCCCTGCCGGGTGCAGCGCAATCCCTTGCGAACCAGTTGTTTGGTGGCCATGCCATGCCGTCGCTGCAACAGCCCGAAGCGATAGGGTCCTATGCCAACGGCTGCGCTGCAGGTCTGGTACGGCTGCCGGAAACCGGGCCGACATGGCAGGCCATGCGGCTGTCGCGCAACCGCAACTGGGGGCACCCTGACGCGATTGCCTATGTGCAGGACCTGTCGCGCAAGGCGGTCCAGATTGGGTGGCGCGGATTATATATCGGCGATATCAGCCAACCGCGCGGAGGGCCGATGACTTCGGGCCATGCCAGCCATCAAATCGGGCTGGATATAGATATATGGATGCTGCCGCCCAGCCGTCTGAACCTGTCTGTGGCCGAACGCGAATCGCTCAGTTCAATCTCGGTGCGGACGCAAGACCAGCGCAGCATCAATTCCAACTGGACGGCTCAGCACCATGAGCTGATGAAACAGGCCGCCCTCGACCCGCGCGTTGACCGGATTTTCGTGGCGGCCGCGGTGAAACTGGAAATGTGCCGCACAGCAACACGCGCCGACACAGCATGGCTTCAGAAGATCCGCCCCGCAGTGGGGCATAACTACCATTTCCATGTACGCCTGAAATGCCCGCGCGGGGATCGCAACTGCGTCACACAGACCCCGACCGTGGCCGAGTTGTCAAATGGCGGGAATGGCTGTGATGACACATTGCAATGGTGGGTCACCGATTTCCTGAACCCGCCAAGGCGCGAACGCACCGAACCCGCCCCACCCCGCAGACGGCACCCGCGAGAGTTCACGATGGCGGATCTTCCGGCACAATGTCAGCAGGTTCTTGCTTCTAACTGACTGTTTGGCAAAAATCCTTGCGCACCCCCTTTTGCGCCGTAGACTTCCAGTTGCGAGCGGTCATTACTGCGTCATGTCGCAGTTACAGTATTCGCTGCAAGATGCTTTCAGTCTGTAAACAAGCGACAGGGGATTCCAAAAATGGCATATCACAAAGACAATTCCGCCCTTAGCCGACGTGGCTTTCTGTCCGTGGCAGGGGCCAGTCTGGCGCTGGCAGGTGCAGGGCAATTCACACTGCGCACCGCACAGGCAGGAACGGGGTTTTCACTGGCAGTGCTGCATATAAACGACATGCACAGCCGCGTGGACGAAATCAGCCGCTTCAATTCCAATTGCTCCCCCTCTGACGCTGAAGACAGCAACTGTTTCGGCGGCGCGGCACGTCTTGCAACCGCGATTCGCCAGTATCGCGCCACACATGACGAACAGGGCCGCCCGGTTCTGACGCTGGATGCGGGCGACCAGTCACAAGGGACGTTGTATTACACGACCTATGGCGGACGGGCCGAAGTGCAGATGATGAACGCCATCGGCTTTGATGCGATGGGCATTGGCAATCACGAATTCAATCGTGGCCCCGAAAACCTTGCCCGGATGATAGAAGAAGCCGATTTTCCGGTTGTGTCTGGCAATATCAAGGTTGCTGAAGGGTCTGTGCTTGCGGACAAGATCGCGCCGCATGTGGTGGTCGAACGCAACGGCGAACAGATCGGTATTCTGGGGATTACCACACCTGATACGGTCTTCCTGTCCTCTCCTGGCGAGGACGTCACTTTTCAGGATGAAATCGAACATCTGCGCGAAGGCGTGGCCGAATTGCAGGGTCAGGGCATTACCAAGATACTTGTGCTCAGCCATGTGGGCTTCGGACGCGACCAACAGATCGCGGCGGAAGTAGACGGCATTTCCGCCATCATCGGCGGGCATAGCCACACATTGATGTCGAATACCGAAGAGGGCGCGGTCGAATATGCCACACTGGTCGAAAGCCCGTCAGGCCGGGCAGTGCCAATTGTGCAGGCATTCGCCTTCTCGCGCTATCTTGGCAACTTGACGCTGGAATTTGCCGAAGATGGCGCAGTCGTTTCTGCGACGGGCGATACTGTGCTGCTGGATGCAAGTTTTGCCCCCGCCGAAGATATTGAAGCGCTGATCGCACCCTTGCGCGCCCCGATCGAGGAAATGACCCGTCGTCCAGTTGCAGAACTGGCCGCTGATATTGACGGGAGCCGCGAAACCTGCCGCGCGGGAGAGTGCGAGATGGGCAATACCGTCACCGATGCGATGCTTTCTGAAGTCGCGCATCAGGGCATCCAGATTGCCCTGACCAATGGCGGGGGGCTGCGGGCCTCTATGGGGGCAGGAACCGCAACATTGGGCGATGTGCTGACGGTTTTACCATTTCAGAACACCCTCTATACGCTAGAAGTTTCGGGTGAGACATTGCTGGCCGCGCTGGAGCATGGCGTCAATGATGTCGAAGACGGCGCAGGGCGTTTCCCCCAGGTGGCGGGGATCAGATTCAAACTGGATTTATCTGTCGCCCCCAATTCCGGGCGCGTCTCGGACGTCGAAGTCATGAGCGCAGAGGGATGGACAGCGCTTCAACCGGCCGAAATCTATGGCCTTGTGACCAACAATTTCATGGCTGGCGGCGGGGATGGATATGCCATGCTGCGCGATGGTGGGATGAACGGTTACGACACAGCGATTGATCTTGCCGAAATACTGGCCCGATACCTTTCTGAAAACGAACCCTTCGCCCCTGTGCTTGATGGGCGTATAGTTCAATAGCCTGTTCGCACCCATCCCCGGCGCAGCGCCGGGGATGGGCAAGATACCGGTCAGGGCCGGAACACGCGGGTCATACATTTCTTGCCTTGCCTGATCGGAATTTCTGCATTAGGTGCCGCTGGTCTTCAGGCACAAGTCTCCGCAACCTTGTCAAAACGGAACATATCATGACCCGCACCTACCTGCCCGGCATTCTTGCCATGGCGGCCATCGTTGTCGCTTCCAACATCCTCGTTCAATTCCTGTTCGGAAACTGGCTCACTTGGGGGGCTTTTACCTATCCGCTGGCATTTCTCGTCAATGACGTGATGAACCGCGTCTATGGTCCCTCTGCTGCGCGGCGCGTGGTCTGGGTGGGTTTTGCGGTGGGCGTTGCCTGTTCGCTGATCGGCACACAGATCATGGGTGAATTCGGCCCGCTTGTGACGCTGCGCATCGCGCTTGGCTCTGGCATCGCGTTTCTGACCGCACAGTTGGTCGATGTCGCAATTTTCGACCGCCTGCGAGAGGACAAGCATGGCGGGGCATGGTGGCGCGCGCCGCTCGCCTCGACGCTTGTTGGCTCCACGCTCGATACTGCCTTATTTTTCAGCATCGCCTTTTCGGCAACGCTGACATTCATTGAGCCGGCCAGTGACGTGTCATGGGCAGGTGAAATCCTGCCAATGCTGGGCGTAGGCCCGGCAGTGCCGCTCTGGGTTAGCCTTGCGGTCGCAGATTGGGGTGTAAAACTATCACTCGCACTGCTTGCTTTGGTGCCATTTCGACTCATCGTGAGGAAATTAACGCAACCTGTCGCATAATTTCTTTTGACAAACACAAAATCTGTGCCACCATCCTCATAACAGCAACGTAATGAAAGGAGGTGGTCCAGTGTCTAGAGTGATGTTGGAGAGAGGTGCGAAGACAGTCAGAGGGGGCGTGTCCTGACGGCAGTCCCGAGGGGGACATCCTTCTGATTGGGCCGATGCTCTAATTGGCTCCATCTCCTGAAGCTCGCTTAGGGCCGCCTATTTTCAAGGCGGCCCTTTCGATTCACCGACCCGAATGCAGGCCATGCGCATCAACGACCAGATCACCTTGCAAGACTGGGAAATGACCGAAAGTTTCTCGCGCGCCTCGGGGCCGGGTGGGCAGAATGTCAACAAGGTCTCAACCGCTGTGGAGTTGCGGTTCGAGGCAGAACGCAGCCCAAACCTGCCTGATCCGGTCAAGGCAAGGCTAAGGCGGTTGGCAGGGCGGCGCTGGACACAGGATGGCGCACTTGTGTTGCGGGTAGAAGATACGCGTTCTCAGGCGCGCAATCGTGAAATCGCGCGCGCGCGCCTTGCCGAACTTATCCGCAATGCGCTGGAACGTCCAAAACCGCGCATTCCGACACGGCCAACCCTGGCCAGTAAACGGCGGCGACTTGAATCCAAGGCACGGCGCGCCGAAATAAAGTCGATGCGTGCACCGCCCGGGCAGGAGTGACCGGGTGCGACATATAAATGTAACAAAACCATGTCACGCAGGTTGAGTTGGGAAACAGAGCAGATGAATGTCCGGTCAATGCCGCTTGAGATGCTGAACAATGTGCTTGAATTCATCCGCCCTGCCTTTGTGCAAGCGGCGGCACTATGCCTGCGCGATGGCCCAAAAGGGCAGGAAGTGCTTCTTGTAAAGACATTGCAGCGTGAAAACTGGATCACGCCGAAGGGCTGGCCCATGCGCAACAAGCCACTTTGTCAGGCTGCCGCGATCGAGGCTTGGGAAGAAGCGGGTGTCAAGGGCGCGATCAGCGCGGAACCTGTTGGCGCGTTCACCTACACCAAGATCAAGAAAAGCGGCCTGCCTGTGCAGTGCCGTCCGCTGGTGTTCAGGCTGGATGTGTCCGAATTGCGCGACACATACCCCGAATCGAACAAGCGCACGCGGCAGTGGTTTTCCCTATCCGAAGCCGCCGAAGTCGTGAAACCGCCCGAATTGAAAGCATTGCTGCAACGGCTCGCAGAACAATCAAACCAGACATAGCCAAGGTGATTGTCGCCTTCGGACACCTCTGATACTGCCCTCCATGACAGTTTGATGACAGAGAGTGCCCGGCGTGTCTAATTTTGAAGAGAAATCCTGGAAGACGCTGAATAAGGATCTCGACCGCATTTCCGCAATGGAACAAGCGGTGGCCTATACGTCGCGTCCGCTAGTTGCGCCAGGGCTTGCACTTGCCTTCATGGCCATTACGGGTCTGGCCGTTGCAGCATTCATCGGCTTCGA
Organism: Roseinatronobacter bogoriensis DSM 18756; assembly: GCF_004366635.1. Classification (GTDB taxonomy): domain Bacteria; phylum Pseudomonadota; class Alphaproteobacteria; order Rhodobacterales; family Rhodobacteraceae; genus Roseinatronobacter; species Roseinatronobacter bogoriensis. The sequence continues at coordinate 8,073 of NZ_SORN01000007.1, forward strand.
GCCGCTGGGTCTGGTGGTGATCGCGGCAGCTATTATCGGCGCGTATATGGCGATCAATATCGGTGCGAATGATGTCGCCAACAATATGGGCCCCGCTGTCGGTGCGCGCGCGCTGACGATTGGCACCGCGCTTATTGTGGCCGCTTTATGTGAAACCGCAGGCGCCCTGATCGCGGGGGGCGATGTGGTCGGCACTGTTTCACGCGGGATCATCGCGCCAGAATCGGTTGCGGAAACACAGGTGTTCATCTGGGCGATGATGGCCGCACTTCTGGCAGGGGCGCTCTGGATCAATCTGGCGACATGGGTCGGTGCGCCCGTGTCCACAACACATTCCATTGTTGGCGGTGTGATGGGCGCAGGCATCGCGGCGGCCGGTTTTGCCGCTGTGAACTGGCCCATGATGGGCAGAATCGCAGCAAGCTGGGTAATTTCGCCAGTACTGGGCGGCATTTTTGCAGCCTTTTTCCTGGCGATCATCAAGTCCCGCATCATCTACCGTCCCAACATGATCGAGGCCGCGCGCTACTGGGTTCCCATCCTGATCGGCATCATGGGCGGGTGTTTTGCGACCTATCTTTCGCTCAAGGGCTTGGACAAGCTCATCAAAATCCCTTTTGGCACCGCAGTGCTGATCGGGCTGGGTGTCGGCGTCGTGCTGACTTTCGCAATGCGCCCGGTCATTCGCCGCCAAAGCGAGGGGATGGAGAATCGCAAGAAATCGTTGAAAATCCTGTTCAACATTCCGCTGATCTTCTCGGCCGCGCTGTTGTCCTTTGCGCATGGGGCAAATGATGTCGCCAATGCCATCGGCCCTGTTGCAGCCATCGTGCACGCAGTTCAGGCAGGGGACGCATCAGATGCGGTCGGCATCCCGCTATGGGTTATGCTGATCGGCGGGATCGGCCTGTCCATCGGGCTGTTGCTGTTCGGACCAAAGCTGATCAACATTGTCGGCAGCGAAATCACGCGACTGAACGCCATGCGCGCCTATTGCGTGGCGCTTGCGGCGGCGATCACTGTTATTTTTGCATCATGGTTGGGCCTGCCAGTCAGTTCCACCCATATCGCCATTGGCGCGATCTTTGGCGTTGGCTTTTTCAGAGAGTGGTATCACGAACGCATCCTGAAAGAAAAACGTGTAGATACAACCAGCCCCGTTGAGGTGCGCAAACGCAAGAAGGTTGTACGGCGCGCGCATTTCGTCACCATTCTGGCCGCTTGGGTTGTGACCGTGCCGACTGCAGCGCTTCTATCCGCGATGCTGTTTTACATCATGAACCTGATTGCGCTGTGATAGCCCGCAGTTTGCCAAACTCTGCCTTGGGTTACAGATAACGACGGTGCGGGGCTTTGCAGAAAAGGCTGCATCGGTCGCAGTCACCAGCGCGCCAGTTCACTGAAAGAAAAAGGCGCGAAGCAATTGCTTCGCGCCTTTTTTCGACCATCAGCCTGATTATTCAGCCGGCACCGCCTCAGATTCGTAGCTGATCGGATGCGGCAGATGAATCAACATTTCCTTTGGACAGATTTGCAGGAAATGCGCTTTCTCGCTGTCCCAGTTTCGCAGAATTTCAAGCGCATGTGTCGATTCGGTTTCGCGTGCATGCATCTCGATCAGCGATTTCAGCTCGCCCTCCCAATGCGGCACAGTGACAGGACAGGTGACCAGCGACTCCATATTGATCAATGGTGCCGCCACGCCCTCTGGGTCATAGAGATAGGCCATGCCCCCAGTCATCCCTGCGCCAAAATTGGCCCCGATTGACCCGAGTATGACCGCAACACCGCCGGTCATGTATTCACACCCGTTAGACCCGCAACCCTCGATCACTACCTTTGCACCAGAGTTTCGCACCGCAAAACGCTCGCCCGCGCGGCCCGCAGCAAACAAGTGCCCGCCAGTCGCCCCGTACAAGACGGTATTGCCGATGATCGTATTGTCACGCGCGACCAGCGGCGAGGACATGCGCGGACGCACGACGATCATGCCGCCAGACAGGCCCTTTCCGACATAGTCATTGGCATCACCAAACACCTCGATCTTCAAGCCGGGCGCAGCAAATGCCCCAAGCGACTGCCCGGCACTGCCCGCCAGCTTGACTGTCAGGTGGTCGGGTTGCAGGGTGTTGCGCATACCGAACCGCTTGACGATATGGCTGGACGCGCGCGTACCCACAGTGCGGTGGGTGTTTTCCACTGCATAGGAAAGCTGCATCTTTTCGCCGTCTTCGAAGAAACGCGCAGCATCGCGGATGATTTCAGCATCCAGCGTGTCCGGCACTGCATTGCGGGCCTTGTTGCGATCATAGCGGATGTTTTCTGCACCATCCACCGTCAGCAGAAGCGGGTTGAGGTCCAGATCATCCAGATGCGCCGCCCCACGGCTGACCTGTGCCAGCAGATCGGCACGGCCGATCACCTCATCCAGCGACCGGGCGCCGATAGAGGCCAGGATCTCGCGCACTTCCTGCGCGTAGAATGTGATCAGGTTCACCACCTTGTCGGCATTGCCCGTGAACTTGGCGCGCAAGGCTTCGTCCTGCGTGCACACGCCAACGGGGCAGGTATTGGATTGGCACTGACGCACCATGATGCAGCCCATCGCGATCAGGGCGGCAGTGCCGATACCGAATTCCTCTGCGCCCATCATTGCGGCCATGACAATGTCGCGGCCTGTGCGCAGCCCACCATCGGTGCGCAGCGTCACGCGTTCACGCAGCTTGTTCATGGCAAGCACCTGATGCGCCTCGGACAGGCCCATTTCCCACGGCAGGCCCGCATATTTGATAGAAGTGCCGGGGCTGGCCCCGGTGCCTCCATTATGGCCCGAAATCAGGATGATATCAGCCTTGGCCTTGGCCACCCCTGCCGCAATCGTGCCAACGCCAGATTGCGCCACCAGCTTGACCGTCACCTTTACGCGCGGGTTGATCTGTTTCAGGTCATAGATCAACTGCGCCAGATCCTCGATCGAGTAGATGTCATGATGCGGCGGCGGAGAGATCAGCGTCACGCCGGGTGTGGAATGGCGTAAGCGCGCGATCAGCTTGGTCACCTTCATACCCGGAAGCTGGCCGCCCTCGCCGGGCTTGGCGCCTTGGGCGACCTTGATTTCCAGCTCTTCACAGGCATTCAGGTATTCCGCAGTGACCCCGAACCGGCCAGAGGCCACCTGCTTGATCTTGGCGCAGGGGTTATCACCATTGGGCAGCGGATGCGCGTGGGCCGGATCTTCGCCGCCCTCGCCGGAATCGGACTTGGCACCGATTCGGTTCATCGCAATGTTCAGCGTCATATGCGCTTCGGGCGACAATGCGCCAAGCGACATGCCCGGTGTCACGAACCGCTTGCGAATGGCGGTGATCGATTCAACTTCCTCGATTGCGATGGATTTGCCCAAAGGCTTGATATCCAGCAAATCACGCAGATGGATCGGCGGATTTGCCTGCATCGCCGCAGAATATTGCTTCCACAAGGCATAACTGGACTGGTTGCACGCCTGTTGCAGCAAATGCATGCTGCTCGCTTCCCAGGCGTGCCGCTCACCCGAGCGGCGGGCCTTGTAAAACCCGCCAATCGGCAAGACATCCTGCCCGTTGCGCCAGCCCTTTGCGTGCACCTCTTCCAGTTTCATCTGAATCCCGTGCAGACCGATGCCAGAGATGCGGCTTTGCATTCCGGGGAAATACTCTGCCACAAGTGCGCGGCTCAGGCCGACAGCCTCAAAGTTCAGCCCTCCGCGATAGGACGAAATCACCGAGATGCCCATCTTGGACATGATTTTCAGCAAGCCCAGATTGATCGCCTCGCGGTAGCGGCGCATGGCGTCGATCAGGCTGCCTTCGATCAGGCCACGGTCAATCCGGTCGGCAATGGTTTCCTGCGCCAGATAGGCGTTCACAGTCGTCGCGCCGCTGCCGATAAGCACGGCAAAGTAATGCGGGTCGATACATTCGGCCGAGCGCACATTCAACGAACAGAAGGTTCTAAGCCCTTTGCGGGTAAGCCAGCTATGCACGGCACTTGTCGCAAGGATCATGGGCATGGCAACTTTGTCCATGTCCTGATTTTCATCTGTCAGAACAAGGTGGCCGGCACCCGAACGGACAGCATCCTCTGCTTCGGAGCGGATACGCTCCAACCCGTCGCGCAACGCTTCCTCGCCCGCGCCGACAGGAAAGGTGCAATCGACAAAGGCCACCTGGTCGCCAAACTCACGCACCATTTCGGCAAATTCGCCATTGGCCACGAAGGGGCTTTCCAGAACCAGAATTTCGGTCTGGCTGCTATCTTCATCCAGCACGTTCTTCAGGTTGCCAAAGCGCGTGTTCAGGCTCATCACCCGGTACTCGCGCAGACTGTCGATGGCCGGGTTTGTCACCTGGCTGAAGTTCTGGCGGAAGTAGTGTGACAAGGGGCGATACACTTTGGACAGAACCGCAGCCGGGGTGTCATCGCCCATAGAGGCGATCATTTCCTTGCCGTCTTCGGCCATCGGGGCCAGAACCTGCTCGATCTCTTCAATGGTGAACCCGGCGGCCACCTGACGGCGGCGCAGGTCGGCAGGCTCCATCCCGCGTGCTTCGGGCACGTCACGCAGCTTTTCGTTCAGATCGACAATCTTGTCATTCCACGCGCCAAATGGCTGCGAATTGGCAAGTTTGTCCTTGATGTCGGTGTCGTGATAGAGCTTGGCCTCTTTCATATCGACCGCAATCATCTGCCCCGGCCCAAGCGCGCCTTTTTCGCGCACGGCCAGTTCATCGACCACAACCATCCCGGCCTCGGACCCTGCGATCAGCAGGCCGTCGCCGGTGACCACATAGCGCATCGGGCGCAACCCGTTGCGGTCAAGCCCTGCACAGACCCAGCGCCCGTCCGTCATGGCAAGCGCGGCCGGGCCGTCCCACGGCTCCATCACCGAATTGCAGTAAGAATACATGTCGCGCCAGGCTTCGGGCATTTCGACCGCCTGTTTGGACCACGCTTCTGGCACCAGCATGGTTTTTGCCATGGGCGCATTGCGCCCGGCGCGCACCAACACTTCGAAGACCGAATCCAGCGCCGCCGAATCCGAGGCACCAGAGGCGACGATGGGCTTGATATCCTCGGCCATCTCACCGAATGCGCCAGAGGCCATGCGAATCTCATGGCTTTTCAGCCAGTTCAGGTTGCCTTTCAGGGTGTTGATCTCGCCATTATGGGCCAACATGCGGAACGGTTGCGCCAGCCACCATTGCGGGAAAGTGTTGGTCGAATAGCGCTGGTGATAGATGGCGAAAGCCGATTCAAACCTGTCATCTTTCAGATCGGGGTAGAACTCGGCCACCTGCTCGGCCAGCATCATACCCTTGTAGATGACCGACCGGCAAGACAACGAACAAATGTAGAAACCCGCTATCCCGGCAGCCGAAATCGCTTTTTCAATCCGGCGGCGGATAACATAGAGTTCGCGCTCGAACGTCTCTTCATCGGTTTCCTTGGAATTGCGGATCAGGATCTGCTCGATTTCAGGGCGGGTGGCATTCGCCTTTTCGCCCAGAACCGTCACATCGACAGGCACATGCCGCCAGCCATAGATCGAATAGCCCATGCGCAGCACTTCGGTTTCGACAATCGTGCGCGACCGTTCCTGCGCGGCGAAATCCGTGCGCGGCAAGAAGACCTGCCCAACTGCGATCAACTGGTCCATGCGCGGCTCGTGGCCAGTGCGACGGATCTTGTCATAGAAAAACTGCACAGGGATCTGGACATGAATGCCAGCCCCGTCACCCGTCTTTCCATCGGCATCGACCGCGCCACGGTGCCAGATGGCTTTCAGCGCCTCGATCCCGTTCTCGACCACCTTGCGCGAGGGCGCACCGTCCAGCGAGACAACAAGCCCGACACCACAGGAAGAATGCTCATCTTCGGCTTTGTAAAGGCCATGCTCGGCAATATAGGCGCGGCGCGCTTCTTCGTTTGCGGCCCATTCTGCATCATATTTCGTCATCGTTCAGGTTCCTTTGGCAAAGGACTAAGGATTATTCGGCCGCAACCCGTGCGGGGGCCGAAAGATAGGTCAGAATAGACTCTGCGGCTTCGCGTCCATCGCGGATGGCCCAGACAACAAGGCTGGCACCGCGCACGATATCACCGACCGCCCAGACGCCCGGCAAATCTGTTTCATGCGTGTTGAACTTGGCCTTGATCGTTCCCCAGCGTGTCACCGTCAATTCCGGCACACCCCACAGGGCTGGCAGGTCTTCCGGCTCGAAGCCCAGCGCCATGATGGCAAGGTCCGACTCTTCGGTGTAATCTGCGCCCTCAATGACCTCTGGCGCGCGGCGGCCTGTGGCATCTGGCTGGCCCAGACGCATTTTCTGCACCCGGACACCAGTCAGATTGCCGTCATCATCAGTCACGAATCCCGATGGAGCCGACAGCCAGACGAATTCGACACCTTCCTCCTCGGCGTTCTGCGTTTCGCGGCGGGAACCGGGCATATTCTCGCGGTCGCGACGATACAGGCAGCGCACAGACTTGGCCCCCTGCCGCACGGCGGTACGCACGCAATCCATCGCAGTATCACCACCACCGATCACGACAACGCGTTTGCCACGCGCATCCAGATCACCGCTGTCAAATTCTGGCACATCATCGCCGAAGCTCTTGCGGTTGGAGGCAGTCAGATAGTCCAGCGCCTTGACCAGCCCGGTGGCATTGGCATTCGGGGCTGTCAGATCGCGCGACTTGTAGACGCCCGTGGCGATCAGCACTGCGTCATGCTTTCCACGGATTGCGTCGAAAGTAATGTCTTCGCCCACGGTGCAGTTCAGCACAAATTCAACACCGCCTTGTTCCAACTGTTCAATCCGGCGCATGACCACGGGTTTTTCCAGCTTGAAGCCGGGAATGCCATAGGTCATCAGCCCACCTGCGCGGTCATAGCGGTCATAAACCGTTACCTGCACACCTGCGCGGCGCAGCATATCTGCGGCCGCCAATCCACCCGGCCCGGCCCCGATGATCGCCACAGACTCGCCCCGCTCAGAGACGGGCGTGATCGGCTTGACCCAGCCTTTTTCCCACGCGGTATCAGTGATGTATTTCTCGACCGAACCAATGGTCACTGTGCCGTGGCCTGCCTGCTCAATCACGCAGTTCCCTTCGCACAGCCGGTCCTGCGGGCAGATTCGACCACAAATTTCCGGGAAAGTATTTGTTGCCTGACTTAACTCATAGGCTTCCTGCAACCGCCCTGTTGCAGTCATCATCAGCCAGTCGGGAATGTTGTTGTGCAAAGGGCAATGGCTCTGGCAATAGGGCACGCCACACTGGCTGCACCGCCCGGCCTGATCTGCTGCTTTTTCTTCAGCATATTCGGCATAGATCTCGTTAAAGTCTTCTGAACGCAAATTCGGCGGACGCTTTTCGGGCATCTCTTTCTCAAGCGTCACAAAGCGGAGCATTTGCTGTTTCGCCATGGCTGATCCTCCAGGAATTTTCGCCCTTTTACACAGGCTTATATCGCATGAAAAGTCAGAATTACTGACCTATTTGTCGGTATTTTGCCCTGATGCGATCTTTTCTGGGTTATATTCAGCATTTTTATGTCACTACTACTTACCTATTTTGCCGATTCCACTTTCCAGCGGTTGGCACTAGAGTGCAGGAACTGTAACGAGGTTGGGCATGTCACTCTTCCATTTATTTTTGCTGGCGATCATTCAGGGCGTTACCGAATTCCTGCCGGTCTCCTCTTCCGGCCACCTGATCCTGCTGCCCGCCCTGACACAACTGGACGATCAGGGTCTTGTTATTGATGTCGCCGTCCATGTCGGGACCCTCTTTGCTGTCTGCTGGTATTTCCGCGCCGATGTCGGACTGGCCGCACGTGGAGTCCCCGAACTCGTCCGCGGGCGGATCGAGACGCGCGGCGGATTTCTGGCCCTCTGCCTGATCATCGCGACAATTCCGGTTATCATCCTTGGCCTGATCTTCAAAATCTTCGGCATCATGGACATGCTGCGCTCCATCGCCGTTATCGGCTGGATGATGATCATTTTCGGGATCGTGCTTTATATAACTGACCGCATTGGCGAACAGACCCGCACGGCCACCGGCTGGACGATGAAACACGCGCTCTATCTCGGCCTTTGGCAGGCAATCGCGCTTATTCCCGGCACATCGCGGTCCGGCATCGTCATCTCGGGGGCGCGCGCTTTGGGGTATGGCCGCCACGATGCGGCGAAACTCTCGATGCTCATGTCAATCCCAACAATCATCGCTTCAGGGGCGCTGATGGGAATTGACGTGGTTCGTATCGCCGACTGGCAAGCCGCGCGCGACGGGGCAATTGCAGCGCTCATTTCCTTTTTCGCGGCATGGGCTGCACTTGTTTTCATGATGAAGCTGCTTCGCACAGTCAGCTTCACCCCTTACGTTATCTATCGCATTGTTCTTGGTGTTGTGCTGCTGGCGATAGCATATAGCTGAACTGCATTTTCTTGCCAAAAATACTCAAACACCACGTCACGGCCTGACCGAGGCTGTGACATAGTTCACCGACAGGTCCCGCTGCGAAATGGACCAACCCCATGACAGTTTGTCGAACACCAGACCCTTGCGGTCCACCGGGTTCAGCCCTGCATTTTGCAAAAGCGTATAGAGTTCCTCCGGCGTGATGAATTTTGACCACTCATGCGTGCCCTTTGGCAACCAGCGCATCACATATTCTGCGCCGACAATCGCCATCGCAAAGCTTTTCGCAGTGCGGTTCAGCGTTGAGCAGATCATCAACCCGCCCGGCACCAACAGATTGTGGCAAGCCGTCAGAAATGCCAGCGGGTCGGCCACATGCTCGATCACCTCCATATTCAGCACCACGTCGAATTGCTCACCTTGAGTGACCAGGTCTTCGGCGCTGGTATGGCGGTAATCAATCTCTAACCCCTGCTGTGCGGCATGTACCCGGGCTACGGGCAGGTTGCCTTCGGCAGCATCCGCGCCCACGACATCCGCGCCCAAACGCGCCATCGGTTCAGACAGCAGCCCACCACCGCACCCGATATCCAGAATACGCAGGCCCGCAAACGGCTTTGGCTGCGTCAGATCGCGGTCAAACTCTGCGGCGATTTGCTGCGTGATGTAATCCAGTCTGCATGGGTTGAGCATGTGCAGGGGTTTGAATTTCCCGTTGGGGTCCCACCACTCTGCGGCCATCGCCTCGAATTTTGCAATCTCGCCGGGATCTATTGTTGACACACCCATGCTTCCTCCAGCTTTTTCGTGACATGCTTATGGCAGGTCGGCTTTTCACACTATATAGTATTCATTATGGACAAGTCTGCAGGACATGACACCACAGGATCGGCGCTATATCCGATTTGCGACCCGTTCGACCAGCGCCTTCTGGATGTTGGGGACGGGCACCGCGTCTATGTGGAACAATCAGGCCATCCAAACGGGATTCCTGTGGTCGTTCTGCATGGCGGGCCCGGCGGCGGGTGCAGCCCCACCATGCGGCGTTTCTTCGATCCGTCCACATATCGCGTTATCCTGTTTGACCAGCGCGGTTGTGGCCGCTCCAAACCGGCTGCGTCCGTTACGGCCAACACAACGCAACACCTGATCGCCGATATCGAACTGATTCGTGAAACCTTGGGGATTTCGCGCTGGATGGTCTTTGGCGGCAGCTGGGGGGCGACATTATCGCTGGCTTACGCGCAGGCGCATCCCGACCGGGCCGCCTATCTTATCTTGCGCGGCGTCTTTCTTGGCACAAAAGCCGAATTGAACTGGTTCTACGGCGGTGGGGCTGCCCGTTTCTTCCCGGAAATATGGGCGCAGTTCATCCGCCCCGTTCCCGAAGAGGAACATGATGACCTGATCGCCGCCTATTCCAGACGGCTGTTCAGCGGCAATACGCATGAGGAGAACCGATTCGCGCGCAGCTGGACCCGATGGGAAAACGCCCTCGCCTCGATCGAGACGCGCGGTCTGGGAGTTGGTGATGCGCCAAGCGATTATGCCCGCGCCTTTGCCCGGTTGGAAAACCATTATTTTGCCAATGGCTGTTTTCTTGGTGAGGATGGGGCGCTGATGCGGGGGCTTTACCGTATGCAAGACGTGCCCGGCACCATTGTTCAAGGGCGTTACGACATGATCTGCCCACCGCAGACAGCGTGGAATTTGCATTCAGCCTGGGGCAGGTCGCGACTGGAAATGGTGCCTGTTGCAGGCCACGCGCTGTCAGAACCCGGCATAAGCGCTGAATTGTTGCGGGTCATGAACCACTTGCGCCACGAGGGTCATCGGCTGAGGCTGTGAAAACCCCAGCTCTGCCGCATGATGCGCCGTTTGCCTTTTTGATCGCAGGGCGCACGCTATGGTAAGGCCATGGCGTCACATTTCTGGCAGTTTGGCTTTGGCTGGGTGACAGGCTAACAGGCGCAAGCAATACCCTTGGTCGCCAAAGTGCAACTTACCCTTGCGGTGCTGCTGCCTCAATATTTGAGTGTTCCATGTCAGTTTCGCTTGATCTCTGGGCGCAACTGATTTAGGCAACGCACCAACAGCGGCGTCTGACGTACAGACACCACCGGAAATCATAACGGGCCGCGCGCCCGTTTTTTTGTGTTTGGCCCGGGAAAGGGGCAACAATGAGCGATCTCATCGCCAAAACATCGTTAGACCAGCGACTGGCCAGCATCGTCACCCCGGTGATAGAGGGGCTTGGTTTCGAATTGGTGCGCCTTCGGCTTATGTCGGGCAAGATGCGGACATTGCAAATCATGGCCGATCGCCCTGATGGCGGGATCGAGGTTGCCGATTGCGCGGCGATTTCCACAGCTGTCTCTGCCGCGCTGGATGTTGAAGATCCGCTTGAGGATGCCTACACCCTCGAAGTGTCCAGCCCCGGAATTGACCGCCCCCTGACCCGGTTGAAGGATTTTGCCGCCTGGGAAGGCTATGAAGCCCGGCTGGAAACAACCGAACTGATCGACGGACGCCGCCGCTTCAAGGGCGAGCTTGCAGGCGTCGAGGGCGATGAGGTTCTGATCGAGATTGAAGAGAACGGAGAGCCGGTCACCATCGGTCTGCAATTCGACTGGTTGTCGGACGCAAAGTTGGTGCTGACAGATGACTTGATCGCCGAGATGCTCCGCGCCCGCAAGGAAAGCGGCGCATTCGACGAAAGCCAATTCGACGAGATTGAAGAAGAAACGCAAGCGGACGCGCAAGATGCGCCCCATCAGGAGGACTGAGAGATGGCAATCACCTCTGCCAACCAGCTTGAATTGCTGCAAACCGCCGAGGCCGTCGCCCGCGAGAAGATGATTGACCCCGAACTGGTCATTCAGGCGATGGAAGACAGCCTCGCACGGGCGGCAAAGTCGCGCTACGGCGCAGATATGGATATTCGCGTCAGCATCGACCGCAAGACAGGCGTTGCCGCATTCACGCGCGTTCGCACAGTCGTGGACGAAGAAGAGTTGGAAAACTACCACGCGCAACTGACTGTCGAACAGGCCAAGCCGTATCTGGACGACCCGAAAGTGGGTGACGAGATTGTTGACCGCGTGCCGCCCGTCGAGTTGGGCCGGATTGCCGCGCAATCGGCCAAGCAAGTGATCCTGCAACGCGTGCGCGAAGCCGAACGTGATCGCCAGTACGAGGAATTCAAGGACCGCGCGGGCACCATTCTCAACGGTGTCGTCAAGCGCGAGGAATATGGCAATATCATCGTCGATGTTGGCCGTGGCGAAGCGGTGCTGCGCCGGAACGAGAAGATCGGGCGCGAAAGCTATCGCAATGGCGACCGCATCCGCTGCTATGTCAAGGATGTACGCCGCGAAGCCCGTGGACCGCAGATTTTCCTGTCACGGACCGCGCCGGAATTCATGGCCGAACTGTTCAAGATGGAAGTGCCCGAAATCTATGATGGCATCATCGAGATCAAGGCCGTCGCCCGCGACCCCGGATCGCGCGCCAAAATCGGTGTCATCTCTTATGATTCGGGGATCGACCCGGTGGGTGCCTGTGTTGGTATGCGCGGCAGCCGCGTGCAGGCCGTGGTCAATGAGTTGCAGGGCGAGAAGATCGACATCATTCCCTGGACAGAAGATCAGGCCACATTCCTTGTGAACGCCCTGCAACCCGCCGAAGTCAGCAAGGTTGTGATCGACGAAGAGGCTGGCAAGATCGAAGTTGTGGTGCCGGATGAACAACTTTCACTGGCCATTGGTCGGCGCGGACAGAATGTGCGCCTTGCCAGCCAGTTGACCGGCCTTGATATCGACATTCTGACCGAATCCGAGGAATCGGCACGTCGTCAGGCTGAATTTGCCCTGCGCACAAAACTGTTCATCGACGAGTTGGACATTGACGAGATGATGGCACAGCTTCTGGTCGCTGAGGAATTCACCTCGCTTGAAGAAGTGGCCTATGTTGATCTTGACGAGTTGCTGACGATTGACGGTTTTGACGAAGAAACCGCACAGGAGTTGCAGACCCGCGCCCGCGAAAGACTGGAAGCAGTGGCGGCCGCAGCGCTGGAAAACGCACGCGCACTGGGTGTCGAAGATAGCCTGATCGAATTCGAGGGGCTGACACCACAGATGGTCGAAGCCTTGGCCAAGGACGGCATCAAGACATTGGAAGACTTCGCAACTTGCGCAGACTGGGAACTGGCCGGAGGCTGGACCACTGTAGATGGCGAACGCGTCAAGGATGAAGGGCTTCTGGAAAGCTTCGATATGAGCCTTGAGGAAGCGCAGCATCTGGTCATGAGCGCGCGCGTTCTGCTGGGCTGGGTTGATCCAAGCGAATTGGAAGCCGATGCCGAAGAGAACGTAGATGCAGACGGTGCCGAGCTAGAGGGTGAAACACACTGAGCGGCGCGGGGGCGCAGATGACGCGCGGTGGAAAAAAGACCGTCAGGGACGGGCCGGAACGCCGTTGTATCGTTTCTGGTGAGTCCGGCGATGCGCGTCATCTGATCCGTTTTGTTGTGGGGCCAGATAACCAGATTGTGCCGGATCTGGCAGGCAAGCTTCCAGGTCGCGGGATCTGGGTTAGCGCAGATCGCGCAGCACTGGAGCAGGCAGAGAAGAAGAAATCTTTTGCCCGTGCTGCGCGTCAGGCCGTCACGGTGCCCGAAGGGCTGGCAGATCTGGTCGAAAAACTGTTGTTGCGCCGTGTGATCGACCTTATTTCACTGGCGCGCAAAAGTGGATTGGCCCTTGCGGGCTATGAGAAATGCCGCGATCTTGCGCTGAAAGACGAAATGGCCATTCTCATTCAGGCCCATGACGGCTCGACACGGGGGAAAACGAAGCTGCGCCCACCCGAAGGGCCAGACAGTTATATTGGCTGGCTTAGCGCGCAGGAATTAGGTTTGGCATTTGGGCGGGAACATGTGATACATGCCTCGCTTCGTGCTGGTGGACTCAGTCAAGCTGTTGTAGAGGAAGCAGCAAGACTGAAAGGTTTGCGCACAGGTATCGGCGGATATGCCGCCGGAGAGGATAAGACGGACGCATGAGCGATACAGACGGAAAGAAAACACTCGGACTTGGCGGCAAAGGCGGCCATGTGAAGCAAAGCTTCAGCCATGGGCGGACGAAATCCGTTGTGGTCGAGAAAAAACGCAAGCGCGTGGTCGTCCCCAAGCCGGGCGCCCAGCAGGCATCTGGAACGCAGGGAAAAGCTCCCACGCAATCTGATCCATCGCGCCGCCCCGCCGGGATCTCCGACGCCGAGATGGAGCGCCGCCTGAAGGCGCTGGCCGCAGCCAAGGCCCGCGAAACCCAGGATGCCGCAGTACGCGACGCCGAAGAGCGTGCGCGCGAAGAAGAACGCCAGCGCCGCCGCGAAGAAGCCGAGGCCCGTGAACGCGAAGAACGCGAACGCGAAGCCGCGCTGCGCGCCAAGGAAGAAGAAGAAGCCCGCGCTGCCAAGGCTGAAGCCGAGGCAAAGGCAGAAAAGGTCGAAAAAGCCGCACGCAAGGTACAGGAAGACGAGGCACCAGCCGCGCCAACCGCGACGGCCGCGCCCTTGTCAGAGCGTGCGCGTCCGACTGCCGCACCGCAAGATGCGCGTAAATCCGTCAAGCGCGGGGAAGAAGATCGCGCCACGCGCGCCAAACCACGCGATGATGCTGGTGGACGCCGTGCAGGCAAGCTGACGCTGAAAGACGCGCTGGCCGGCGATGGCGGGCGCCAACGTTCCATGGCTGCGATGAAGCGCAAGCAGGAACGTGCACGCCAGAAAGCCATGGGCCAGACCCAAACGCGCGAGAAGATCGTGCGCGAAGTGCAGTTGCCTGAAACCATCGTGGTGCAGGAACTTGCCAACCGCATGGCCGAACGTGTGGCAGATGTGGTCAAGTCGCTTATGAAAATGGGTGTCATGGCGACCATGAACCAGACAATTGACGCCGACACCGCCGAATTGCTGATCGAGGAATTCGGGCACAAGGTCGTGCGCGTTTCGGATGCCGATGTCGAGCAGGTCATTACCCAGACCGACGACGCCCCCGAAGACCTTCAGCCGCGGGCACCGATCATCACGATCATGGGCCATGTCGATCACGGCAAGACATCGCTTCTGGATGCAATTCGCAAAACAAGCGTCGTGTCTGGCGAAGCTGGCGGCATCACGCAGCATATCGGCGCCTATCAGGTCACGACAGAGAGCGGCGCGCTTCTGTCGTTCCTCGACACACCTGGTCACGCGGCATTTACCAGCATGCGGGCACGTGGTGCCAATGTGACGGATATCGTGGTTCTGGTCGTCGCGGCAGATGACTCTGTCATGCCTCAAACGATAGAGGCGATCAATCACGCCAAGGCCGCCAAAGTGCCCATGATCGTAGCGATCAACAAATGTGACAAGCCCGCAGCCGACGCCAATAAAGTGCGCACAGAATTGTTGCAGCATGAAGTCGTGGTCGAAGCCATGTCAGGCGATGTGCAGGATGTCGAAGTCTCGGCCATTACGGGTGCCGGGCTGGACGCCTTGCTGGAAGCGATTGCACTACAGGCAGAGATTCTGGAACTGAAGGCCAACCCTGATCGCAATGCGATGGGTGCCGTGATCGAGGCACAGCTTGATGTTGGCCGCGGTCCCGTGGCGACTGTTCTGGTTCAGAACGGCACATTGCGTCAGGGTGATATCTTTGTTGTTGGCGAGCAGTGGGGCAAGGTCCGCGCACTGGTCAACGACAAGGGTGAGCGGATCAAGGAAGCTGGACCATCCGTCCCGGTCGAGGTTCTTGGCTTGAATGGCACGCCGGAAGCGGGCGACGTTCTGAACGTGGTCGAGACGGAGGCCCAGGCACGCGAAATCGCCGAATACCGCCAGGAAGCGGCCAAAGATAAACGCGCGGCCGCCGGTGCGGCAACGACCTTGGAACAGCTTATGGCCAAGGCCAAGGCCGATCAGGATATTGCCGAACTTCCCGTTCTGGTTAAGGCCGATGTGCAGGGCTCTGCCGAAGCGATCGTTCAGGCGCTGGAGAAGATCGGCAATGACGAAGTGCGCGTGCGGGTCCTTCATTACGGTGTCGGGGCCATCACTGACACGGATGTCGGCCTTGCCGAAGCATCCGGCGCGCCCATTATCGGCTTCAATGTCCGTGCAAATGCGTCTGCCCGTAACTCTGCCAACCAGAAGGGCGTCGAGCTGCGGTATTACTCGATCATTTACGATCTGGTTGATGACATCAAAGCCGCGGCATCTGGGCTGCTCTCTGCCGAAGTGCGCGAAAACTTCATCGGCTATGCCGAGATTCGCGAAGTCTTCAAGGTGTCCGGTGTCGGCAAGGTCGCTGGCTGTCTGGTAACCGAAGGGGTCGCGCGGCGATCTGCCGGGGTGCGCCTGCTGCGTGATAACGTGGTTATGCATGAAGGCACGCTCAAGACGCTCAAGCGCTTCAAGGACGAGGTCAAGGAAGTGCAGTCCGGTCAGGAATGCGGCATGGCCTTTGAAAACTACGACGATATCCGCGCCAAGGATGTTATCGAGATTTTCGAACGCGAAGAGATCGAGCGCACACTCAGCTAAAACCTGATACGATCAGGGCGAAGACAAGGGGCCAGCAGATGGCCCCTTTTTTCATGCCGGCAGTTATGGCAGTTGCCCAACCGGTTAAATTTCGCAAAATCTGAACAGCAAAAGGCCCCGGAAAATTCCGGGGCCTTTTGGTCTAACTCAGACTTGTCGCTGGTCTTAGCCCGCTGCGTATTTGCGGGCTGGCTGGTCGAATTCAGACGCCGACGACAGCCGGAACGCGCCACCTTCGCCGCGTTGCAGGCGCCCTTCGCGCAATAGGGTGCCAAAGCCGCGCAACATATCATCGCGTGTGACTTCGCGCCCTTCGTTATAGGCAAGGACATAGCTCATCAGATCAACGCGCGTGAATTCCTGCTGCCCTTTCAAGTGCGTCTTGAAAGCTGCCGCAGCTTCGATCTGTTCATCCAGCAACCAGGCATCAACAGCTTCTGCGAAGTCCTTGAAGGCCTTGCGGTCTTCGGCGGAAAGCGGCGATGCTTTCTTCAGGCCATCCAGATCTATCGAACGCGCCGCTGCACTGGTCACGCGACGCGGGCGAACCGGCGTGGCCTGAGCGGTTTCATCAACACGCTGCTCTGACACAAGCACCAGCGGCGCACGCTCAGGCTGTGGCCGCGAACGCTTCGTGCCCTCTGGCCGGGCTGGCCGCCGGGGAACAGGCTGAATTGCTTTGGCCAGCGCATCATGGTCAGAGATGTCTTCCTGATCAGGCTTGGACGCCGCAACCTTGGCAGGCTGGTCAACCTCAACGGCCGGGCTATGCGAAATTGTTGTATCTTCCGAAGCTTGGCGAACGTCCTCAGGCTGATCCGGCGCACTGTCTTTCGAAGCATCGTCACGCGCTGTTACCGAACGCAGCGGCTCTGGCGCGACCAGATCCTCGCGGTAGCGCTCGATCTCGCGCTCTTGTACGATATCGGGACGGCGCGGGCCGGTCGCGGCCTCTTCCGCGCGGGTCGCATCGACTGCAACGCGCATATGTTCAAAAGTCTCGCGGCGGCGCTGTGATTCGACCTGTCCCAATTCAGAGCGCGCTGTCTCCATCAAGCGTGCCGCCGTTTCATCTGTGTCACCGATCATCGCATCGAATTGCGCACGCGCATTTGGTGCGCGCCGCGGCGCGGCCTGGCGCTCGATATGGGCAAGTTCCGAAACAAGGTCTGATTCGTCATCCTTGCTGAGCCCCGTATCCCCGATCATGCTGCGAATCTGTTCCCGCAACTGCTTGTCCGAAAGCTGCGTATCGGGCGCTTTGGCGTCGGACGCGGCCTTCTCCTGCTCGGCCTCGACCGGCATGGCTGCGGCGTAGCTATCTTTCAGGTCAGCATCGAAGTCATCATCGTCGAAGTCATCAAAATCTGCATCGAAATCAGGGTCGTCGCGCTCAAAATGCGCAGCAAGGACGGAATCTTCACCCTCGGCATCCTCAGGTTCTTCCGCCTCGGCTACGTCTTCGGCGGTGATCTCATCTTTTGACACAACGTCAACCAGCTCGGGTTGCGCGGGAAGCTCTGCGGCCTCTTTCTCGATCTCGTCTGCCTGCTGATCGACGCCATCAGCCGACTCGGTGTTGTCCCACACAGCATCGTCGAATGCGCTTTGGTCCATCAGAGCGTGTGATTCAGTAGGTGCAGCAGTGTTTTTTACATTCGCTTGCGGCTCGGCAGCCGCGTCGGGTGCGGACAGTGCCGCCTTGCCAGCAATCGTTGCCACCTGAACATTGGGGGCAGCGCTTGCCGCATGCGCGATACGCTCGCGGATGCGGGCCAGCTTCTCACTCATGCTGATTGACGAAGCGGTGTCCGCCGCCTGAGCAACAGCCGGTTGCGAAACACCTTGTTCGGGGGTTGCCGGTGCAACTTCGGTATCTTGCGCCTTTGCGACATCCTTTTCTTCTGCCGCATCTTCCACCTCAGCCACCGTGGGTGCTTCTGGCTGCTCTGGCGCGACTTCGGCGACCTGAGGGCTGATAGCGTCTTCAGCTTCGGCCATCACCTGAGGTGCAGCCTCTGTGGGAACTTCGGTCATAGCGGCTTTTGCTGTCAGCCCTTCCGCATCAGGTGCTTCGACAGAAACAGATGAAGGATTACTTTGCGCAACGTCCTCTTGACCGCTTTGAACTTCTGACGCCAACGCGGGCACAGACTTTGTTGTGGCAGTTTTCTTGGCTTTCTCTGCGACAGCAAGGGCCAGTGCACCCGAATCGCCTTGCGAAAGCGCCTCTGGCCGCAGGACCACGCCATTTTCCTGCACGCGCGCTTCCACGCGGCGCTGGATCTCGCGCTCTGCGATCCGGTGCAACATCTCGGCGTCAGGGGTCGGAGGTTCAGCCCCGAAATACCTGTCCTGTGCTGCAAGATCACGGAAATATTCAGCTATGCCCTGCATCGTGCCAAAAGGTTCATCAAACCCCTCAAGGGTGCAGGAGAATGTGCCGTATGACACTGTCAGAATCTTGTTCGGGCCGACCATAACATGCTCGCTTTCGTTACCTGTGCAACTGGATAGTTGCGTAAGACATGAGCGATTAGATGTTCAGACTTTGGTGATTTGATGATCTGAATATGGCTAAGAAAAGTCCGATTCGCACTCTGGGAAAAGTCTATAATAATGTGCCAGCCTGTCGACTCAATCTATGGTGTGACGCTTGTGGGGGGCGGAATCTACTCGCAAAGCGATCTGAATCAGGCGCTTGGCCTTGCCCCTGTTCTGATCGCGGCAGACGGCGGTGCGAATGGGCTGATGGCCTCCGGACATGTCCCGAAACATGTCATTGGTGATCTGGATTCACTGGACCCGGCAATCCGATCCAACCTTGGCGACAAGGTCATCCATATCCCCGAACAAGACAGCACGGATTTCGATAAATGCCTTCGCACAGTGCGCGCGCCGTTTATGCTTGCCTTGGGGTTTGACGGGGCGCGGCTGGACCATACGCTGGCCGCCATGTCGTCGCTGGTGCGACACGGGCGGGCACGTGTGATCATGCTGGCGGCGCAGGACATCTGTTTTCTGGCACCACCACGTTTGACACTGTCTCTCCCAATGGGCGCGCGGTTTTCGTTATTTCCCATGGCCCCTGTCTCGGGGCGCTCCGCCGGACTTGAATGGCCAATCGAGGGTCAGGAGTTTTCCCCGGCCGCACAGATCGGCACCTCAAACCGCATAAGCGCCGACCGGGTTGTGCTGGAGTTTGATCAGCCTGGAATGCTGGTCTTGCTGGAGCGTGGGCATCTAGCGGAAACACTCTCGGCCCTGCAATCCGGACCGGACTGGACCTGATTCTGGCCATATCTGTCAGAGAATCGCCCCAAGCACGACACCCAAGCCCACCAACCCGCCGCCAACCAGCCCCCAGATGACCGGACGATTTCGGTCCGGGGCAACCACACGCTGCTGCGGGTGGGCTTGCGCGATCAGGGCATCTTCGACAAGTCGTGGCATATGGGGGCCAAAACGCGCAAGAATGCGCAGAGTGGCAAGCAGATCGCCGGCCAGTGCCTTTGGGCCGATACTTTCGCGGATGTATTCTTCAACCACTGGCTTGGCCACATGCCACATATTGATTTCCGGGTTCAGCGACCGTGCGACCCCTTCGACCACAACCATTGTCCGCTGTAGCAAGATCAACTCTGTCCGGGTTTCCATGCCGAAACGCTCGGTCACCTCGAACAGATAGGCCAAAAGCCGCGCCATCGAGATATGACGCGCATCCATGCCAAAAATCGGTTCCCCGACAGAGCGAAGCGCACGGGCAAATTCGTCGATGTCGCGGTCCGGGGGGACATAGCCCGCTTCAAAATGCACTTCGGCAACGCGCCGGTAGTCCTTGCGGATAAACCCGAACAGGATTTCGGCATAAGCGCGGCGGGTAAAGGAATCGATGCGCCCCATGATTCCGAAATCCAGCGCAATAATCTCGCCCGTGGGGCTGACCTTCAGATTGCCCTGATGCATGTCGCCATGAAAGAACCCATCCCGCAGAGCATGACGTAAAAACAGCGTCAGCACCCGGACACCAAGTTCGTTGCGATCAATGCCAGCCGCATCAAGCGCCGCATTGTCGCCCATCGCCATGCCTTCGACCCAGCTTAGCGTCATGACCCGGCGCGAAGACAGATTCCAGATCGGGCGCGGCACGCTGAAGCCTTCGTCATTCTCGGTATTTGCAGCAAATTCCGCCGCAGAGGCCGCTTCCAACCGCAAGTCCAACTCGCCCTCGACCACGCTTTCGAAATGCCGGATCACATCCAGCGGGCGCAAACGCCGGGTTGATGGCAACAAAAACTCGATCACGCGGGCCGCAAAATAAAACGCGTCCACATCTGTACGAAAAGCGCGTTCCACATTCGGGCGCAACACTTTGACCGCAACGCGAACCCCTGTGTCAGCCCTGATAGCCGAATGCACTTGCGCGATAGACGCAGCCGCCACCGGCTCTGACACCTCGGAAAAAATTTCATCAACCGGCGCCTCAAGCTCTTGCGCGATCATCTGCATCGCTTCGGCGCGCGAGAAGGGTGGCAGCTTGTCTTGCAGGTAGCGCAGCTGATCTGCCAGTTCCTGCCCCACAACATCGGGGCGCGTTGCCAATGTTTGCCCGAACTTGATGTATGCCGGGCCAAGTGCGGTCAGGGCGCGCGTCAAGGGCGGCTGATTCGGGTCGCCCTTCAACCCCAGCAGCTTGAACGGCCAGCCCAAAACACGTGCGGCAAACCGCAGGCGCGGGGGGGCATTCATTGCCTCCAACACCACATGCATGGCACCTGTCCGCTCGAATGTGGCCCCGGTTCGGATCAGCCGCCACAGGTTAAACGGTCCACGCATCATCAAATCTTCCAGCCCGAATGCAGTGCCGCAATGCCCATCGACAGATTGCGATATTTCACCTGTTCAAATCCGGCATCGCGGATCATGCCTGCGAACCGGTCCTGATCGGGGAAGCGGCGAATGGATTCGACCAGATACTGATAGCTGTCCCGGTCATTGGCGACGATCTGGCCCATAACAGGAATGACATTGAACGAATACAGGTCATACAGCTTTTGCAGCCCGTCAACGGGAAGCTGGCTGAATTCCAACACCATCAAACGCCCCCCGGGGCGCAGCACGCGATACGCTTCTGACAAAGCATCTTCTATCCGCGTCACATTGCGAATGCCAAAGCTGATTGTGTAGACATCAAAGCTGTTATCGGCGAAGGGCAGCGCCATCGCATCGCCGACCAGCCAATCCAGCGCATGCGCCATATTCTCGGCCTCGGCGCGTTTCTGCCCCTCTATCAGCATGGATTCGGTCAAGTCCAGCACAGTCGCATGCGCCCCGGCACCTGCCCGTTTGAGAAAACGAAAAGAGACGTCACCCGTGCCGCCCGCAACATCCAGCAAGCGCTGACCGGGGCGCGGCGCCAGCCAATCCATCATCGCGTCTTTCCAGACCCGATGAATGCCCATCGACATCAGGTCATTCATGACATCATATTTCGATGCAACACGCGTAAATACGCCCTGAACAAGCCCGGACTTCTGGTCTTCTTCGACTGTCTGATAGCCGAAATGTGTTGTCTTGTCGTCACCGCTCATGCCTGCCACGCTCCGCATGTCTTGCACCCCTTTGGGGCTGTCTGCTTCCTCTTATAAGGTTATAGGGGGGCGATACAATGCGACCCCGTGACAAGGCGGATCAGAACCATGCCTGAATTGCCCGAAGTTGAAACCGTGCGTCGCGGCCTTTTGCCCGCGATGGAAGGACAGCGCATCCTGCAAGCCGAATTGCGCCGCGATGGATTACGCTGGCCCTTTCCAGCCGACATGGCAAAGCGGCTAAGTGGTGCGGGCATCACGAATCTGCGCCGCCGCTCAAAATACATCCTGATAGATCTGGATACGCGCGAGAGCCTGATCATTCACCTTGGCATGTCCGGGCGCATGGTCATTTCGGGGCTGAAGGCCACCCATGTACCCGGACAGTTCCATTTCGAACACCCGACCATCGGTAAACACGATCATGTCCTGTTTCACATGGCCAATGGTGCGCGAGTGACCTTCAACGATCCGCGCCGCTTTGGGGCAATGGATCTTTGCGCCACCAGCGCACTGGACGCGCACCCGCTCTTGGCCAATATCGGCCCCGAGCCACTGAGCAATGCGTTTCACGCAGATTATCTGGCCAATCGCCTCAAGGGGCGCAAGACGCCAATCAAGGCTGCATTGCTGGATCAGCGAATCGTTGCCGGGCTAGGCAATATCTATGTCTGCGAGGCATTGTTTCGCGCCGGAATCAGCCCATTGCGTGCCGCAGGTCGGATTGGCGCGGGGCGAATCGAGCGTCTGACCGACACAATTCGGGCCACGCTGCGCGACGCGATCGAGGCTGGCGGGTCCAGTTTGCGCGACTACCGGCAAGCCGATGGAGAACTTGGATATTTTCAGCACAGCTTTCGCGTTTACGGGCGCGAGGGCGCGCCCTGCGTGACGCAAGGTTGCCCCCAAACCATACGCCGCATAGTGCAATCTGGCCGCTCCAGCTTCTACTGTTCGACATGCCAGAGATGACTTGAACCCAGTGAACAAGCTGTTATGCCAAGGGGCCTGAACCTAACAATCAAGGTGCCAAACCATGGCCTATCAAACGCTGATCGTCGATATTGACAATCATATCGCACTGATCCGGCTCAATCGCCCAGATGCAATGAACGCGCTGAACTCTACCCTGCTGGGTGAACTGGCCGATGCGCTGGGCGCGGCGGACAAGAATGACAAGGTGCGCTGCATCGTTATCACTGGCTCTGACAAGGCGTTTGCTGCTGGTGCTGACATCAAGGAAATGTCGGAAAAAGGCTTCGTCGATATGTTCCAGGCGGATTTCTTCGCCCCGGAAACCGAAGCGTTGCTGCGCGTGCGTAAGCCGATCATCGCGGCCGTTGCAGGCTATGCACTGGGCGGGGGCTGTGAATTGGCCATGATGTGCGACTTCATAATTGCAGCCGATACTGCAAAATTCGGCCAGCCGGAAATAAACCTTGGTGTGGTCGCAGGGATTGGCGGCACCCAGCGCCTGACCCGCTTTGTTGGCAAATCCAAGGCGATGGACATGCATCTGACAGGCCGCTTCATGGATGCCGAAGAGGCCGAACGCTCCGGCCTTGTCAGCCGCGTGGTGCCTGCAAGCAAACTGATGGATGAGGCCATGACCGCCGCATCCAAGATTGCCGAGAAATCGCAAATCTCGGTCAAGGTCGTCAAGGAAGCCGTCAATCGCAGTTACGAGACGACCTTGCGCGAAGGGCTTTTGTTTGAACGGCGCGTGTTCCACATGCTTTTCAACACGGCTGACCAGCAAGAGGGCATGTCGGCCTTCCTTGAAAAACGCCAGCCACAATTCCGCGACCAGTAATCGATTCACCTATTCCCTTTTTCGACTCGCTGTCGTATACGCGGCGCACATGCGCGTGGGCCCGCTTAAGGCACGAGTCGAAACTGGTCGATCGGACCAGTGAGGGTCCGTTGTGCAACAATATTGAAACGGACACGAAAGACAAAGCCCATGGCCAATACACCACAGTCAAAAAAACGCGCCCGCCAGCTGGAGCGGCGTACCGAAGTTAACAAGGCGCGCCGCTCGCGCCTGCGTACATTCCTGCGCAAGGTTGAAGAAGCCATCGCTTCCGGCGATCAAGCCAAAGCAACCGAAGCGTTGCGCGCAGCGCAGCCAGAACTGGACCGCGGTGTCACAAAAGGCGTTTTGCATAAAAACACTGTCGCGCGGAAAAAATCGCGTCTTGCGTCACGCATCAAGGCCCTTTCAGCATAACGCGCGAACCACACAAAGATAAAAGAAAAAGGCACCTTTCGAGGTGCCTTTTTCTTACCCAGCGATGGGAACAGTTTCGCAACATGGCCCGATTCTTTGCTTCTGTTTGCCTAGTCAAGCAGCAAGTTGTGTTGCCGCTGTGATGGGCGGTTGCTAATGTCCAAGACGACTCGGGTCGGGAGCGGCTGCGCTGTAGAAACGCGCACACTGGCTGCGCTGCATTCGAGCTTAGACAGAGGCAAGAGTGTGTTCATGTGGGCAGCCCTGTGGCAGCCCTGTGTTCTGGTAATGTTTTTGGGTCAGTACCAGTTTCAAATGTTGAGAATGAGTTAGGCTTCGGCTGCGTGTAATAGGTGCGAGCGTTCGGGTATTGGGGATGCCTGACGCTGCTTTGTTCCCGAAATGATGCGACAAAAAGCGCAAGAACAATAAAGGCTGGGATGTGATGGTTGCGGAACAATGGACCGGAATTTCTGAAGAGCTGCGATACGAGATTGGGGAGAGCAACCATAAGAACTGGATCGAACCGCTTGAATGCCTTGGGGTCAGCGATGGCGTGGTTCGGTTTAGAGCACCTTCTCGCTTTGTCGGCGATTGGGTGAAACGCACCTATCATGATCAGATTTTCTCGCGCCTGCAAACGATAGGCACAGACGTAACCCGGATGGAATTCATTGTCGGGGAACCGGCCCAGCGCCCCGCCACGGCCACGGCCACGGCCGCTTCCACCGTCAACAAGTCTGGCGCGGGAGATGAGTTGCAAGGCGCGCCGCTGGACGGGAAATACAATTTCGACAATTTCGTGGTAGGCAAGCCCAATGAACTGGCTCATGCAGCCGCGCGGCGGGTGGCCGAGGGTGGCCCTGTCACCTTCAACCCGCTGTTCCTTTATGGCGGCGTTGGCTTGGGCAAGACACACCTGATGCATGCCATCGCCTGGGAATTGAAAGCCAAGCGTCCAGACTTGCAAGTGCTGTATCTGTCTGCCGAACAATTCATGTATCGTTTCGTTCAGGCCCTGCGCGACCGCGAGATCATGGATTTCAAGAACCTGTTCCGCTCTGTCGATGTGCTGATGGTGGACGACGTTCAGTTCATCGCTGGCAAGGACAGCACACAGGAAGAATTTTTCCACACTTTCAACGCATTGGTCGATCAGAACAAACAGATCGTCATTTCCGCAGACCGCGCCCCCGGAGAGATCAAGGATCTTGAAGCGCGAATCTCGTCGCGAATGCAATGCGGCCTTGTCGTGGACCTGCACCCTACAAACTATGAGTTGCGCCTTGGCATCTTGCATCGCAAGGCTGCCCAATTCGCCCAAAGCTATGGCAGCATCAAGATAGATGATGGTGTTTTCGAATTTCTGGCGCACAGAATCACAACCAATGTTCGCGTGCTGGAAGGGGCGTTGCAGCGGCTGTTCGCGTTCTCCAGCCTGATCGGGCAGGAAGTCAGTCAGGACATGGTTCAGGACTGTCTGTCAGATATGCTGCGCAGTTCGGAACGGCGCGTGACCGTGGAGGAAATCCAGCGCAAGGTCGCGGAGCATTTCAATATTCGTCTGTCTGACATGCTTGGCCCGAAACGCACACGCACGATTGCCCGCCCGCGCCAGATTGCGATGTATCTGTCCAAGGAAATGACCTCTCGCTCACTGCCGGAAATCGGGCGTCGTTTTGGCGGGCGCGATCATACAACAATCCTGCATGGCGTGCGCAAAGTGGTAGAGATGCGAGAGCAGGACACGCAGTTGAATGAAGACATAGAATTGCTGCGCCGCCTTCTGGAAAGCTGACCTGTTGTGATCATCAGCGAAAAAACGCTTGTCGTCATATGAAAATTGACTAGGCTCACGCTCCCCGGCTGGGGGTGTTCTGCCAGCGGTTAAGAAGGGTCTGGGGTATGAAGATCAGTATTGAACGGGCGGTGTTGCTCAAGGCCGTCGCACAGGCGCAATCGGTGGTGGAGCGTCGCAACACCATTCCGATATTGGCCAATGTCCTGATCGAGGCGAGCGAGGGCAGCGTGACCCTGCGCGCGACCGATCTGGATATCGAGGTTCTGGACCGCGCGCCCGCAATGGTTGAACAGGCCGGGGCCACAACCGTATCGGCGGTGCTGCTGCATGACATTATCCGCAAGCTGCCTGATGGCGCATTGATCGAATTGGTGGATGATACCCGCACCGGTCGGCTGCAAGTCTCGGCAGGGCGGTCAAATTTCTCGCTGGCTACATTGCCGAAAGAAGATTTTCCGGTCATGGCCAGCAGCGAATACAGCGCCAATTTTGCGGCCCCTGCCAAAGTGCTGCGCCGCCTGTTCGACAAGGCGAAATTCGCCATTTCGACCGAGGAAACGCGTTACTACCTGAACGGCGTCTACATGCATGTGGCTGATGGCGAAAGCGGGCGGGTTCTGCGCTGTGTTGCAACAGACGGGCACAGACTGGCACGTGTTGACGCGCCGCTGCCCGAAGGGGCCGAGAATATGCCCGGGGTTATTGTTCCGCGCAAGACAGTGGGCGAGTTGCGCAAGCTGCTGGACGACGATGACATGGAAATCGCCGTCTCGGTCTCGGAAACCAAGGTGCGCTTTGCCACCCCCGACATGACGCTGACCTCAAAGGTTATCGACGGCACCTTTCCCGATTACAGCCGCGTCATCCCGACCCAGAACACCAAGCGGCTGGAAGTGGATGCAAGCGAATTCTCCAAGGCGGTCGACCGCGTGGCAACTGTGTCCTCAGAACGGTCGCGCGCAGTCAAGCTGGCACTGGAGGATGACAAGCTGGTGCTGTCGGTGAACGCCCCGGATTCCGGCGCCGCCGAAGAAGAACTGATCGTGGCCTATGGCGATGAACGGCTGGAAATCGGGTTCAATGCAAAATACCTGCTGGAGATTGCCTCTCAGGTCGATCGAGAGAATGCGGTCTTCATGTTCAACACCTCGGGTGACCCCACGCTGATGCGCGAAGGCAATGACACCAGCGCGGTCTATGTTGTCATGCCGATGCGCGTCTGATCTGTTCGCGCCTCTAAAAATAGCAAAGCCCCGCCCTGATGCGGGGCTTTTTCATGCTGGTAACTTGCAGGAATAGTTTTTACCGCTGTGTCATGTCGATTCACCTGTGCCATCTGACCCTGTCGCATTTTCGCTCGCATCTGCGCACGCGGGTGGAACTGGATGGACGGCCTGTTGTTCTGTCCGGGCTGAATGGCGCAGGCAAGACCAATATCCTTGAGGCCGTTTCGCTGCTTTCGCCCGGACGGGGAATGCGCCGGGCCAGCCCGGAGGAGATTGCACGCCGCCCGCAATCAGTCGGCTGGAAGATACGGGCCAAACTGACAACACCCGAAGGGCAACACCAGGTCGAGACATGGGCAGAACCCGGCAGCACAAGGCAAGTGCGCATCGACGAGAAAGCCGCCCCTCAGATCGCACTGGGGGAACTGGTTGCCATGCTGTGGCTGACCCCGGCAATGGACCGGCTTTGGGTGGAAGGAACCGAGGGGCGGCGGCGTTTTCTGGACCGGACTGTCCTTAGTTTTCGGCCGGATCATGCGGTGCAATCACTAGGGTATGAAAAAGCCATGCGCGAACGTAACCGCCTTTTGCGCGAAGGGGTCACGGATAATGGCTGGTTCGCGGCACTGGAGGCGCAAATGGCGCAAGCAGGCGCCCGCATCACCGAGAATCGTCTTGCCGCTCTCAACATCATTGGCACGCATTCCGACCCCAACAGCCCCTTCCCCGAGGCTGACCTGACACTGGACTGCACGGCACCGGCCGATGAAGACGCGCTGGCAACCGCACTGGCCGAAGGGCGCAGGCGCGATATGGCCGCCGGCCGAAGCCTGATTGGCCCGCATCGCGCCGATCTGCGCGCAATCTGGGCTGCGAAGGGCATGGAAGCCGCGCAATGCTCCACCGGCGAGCAGAAGGCGCTTCTGATCTCGATCATTCTTGCGAATGCCCGTGCGCTGGCAACGGTGCGTGGCAGTGCGCCCATTTTGCTGCTTGACGAAGTCGCAGCCCATCTTGACGCGGGCCGCCGGGCAGCGCTTTACGATGCGATTTGCAATCTGGGCGTGCAAGCCTTCCTGACTGGAACAGGCCCAGAGTTATTTGGCGATTTTGGGCACCGCGCACAATACTTTACTGTCACCGAGGCAGGCGGCCTCTCGAAACTGGAAGCAGAAGCGCCATGACCATTACCCCATTGGAACTTGTTTTCTATGCAGGTGCGATTCTGATCTTGTTTCTGACCCCGGGTCCGGTCTGGGTGGCGCTAACCGCGCGGGCCATGTCTGGCGGTTTCACCTCTGCCGCGCCGCTGGCTGTTGGGGTTGCTTTGGGTGACATGTTATGGCCTTTGGCTGCCATTTTCGGGCTGACATGGATCCTGTCAATCTATGGTGATCTGCTGGAGGCCATGAAATGGGTCGCTGTGGCTATGTTCGTCGTCATGGGCTGGCAGTTGATCCGCCATGCAGCCCGCGACATTTCGGCTGACAGCCGCCTGACCCGGCCCGGCGCCCTTGCCGGTTTTGCGGCAGGGGTCACCGTGATTCTGGCCAATCCGAAAGCCATCCTGTTCTATATGGGCGTTCTGCCCGGCTTTTTTGACCTGACCCGCGTGACATGGGCTGATATCACGGCAATCATTCTTGTTTCGGTGTCAATTCCGATGCTGGGCAATCTGATGCTGGCGCTTCTGATCGACCGGGCGCGGGCCTTGCTGCGCTCAGGCACAGCCATCGCACGTACCAACCGGATAGCAGGCGGCTTGATGATTGGGGTTGGTATGGTGATTGCCGTTACCTGATCGCCCCCTCCTCAGTTGCCGCGCAAAAGCTGCTCCATCTCGATGGGTTGAGGGCTGCCCGCAAGGCGGGAGCGATAGACCACAAGCGATTCCGCCACACGCATGATGTAATTCCGCGTCTCGGCAAAAGGTACGCTTTCAACCCAGGTTACAAAATCGACCGAGGCATCGCGCGGGTCGCCAAAGCGGGGAATCCACTGACGCGGGCGGCCCGGCCCGGCATTGTAGCCCGCAGCCACCAACGCCAGAGAGGGACCAAACTCATCACGCAACTCTTCCAGATAGGCCGCGCCAAGCTGCGCATTCAGGCTGGGGTTTCGTGTCAAATCCGCCGCCTCAAACGGTACATCCAGTTTGCGCGCCATCATCTGGCCTGTGCCGGGCAAAACCTGCATCAGCCCACGCGCATCGGCCGGGCTGACAACAACAGGGTCAAACTCGCTTTCGCGCCGCGCAATTGCCTTAACCAGATCTGTCGGGACAGGAAGTGCGGTCTGCGCAAGTTCGGTCACCGGGAAATAGGCACGCGGCAAGACGATTTCATTCTGGACAGCAAGCTTGGCAATGTTCAGCGCAAAATTCGGCTCTCCCAGTTTCAGCATCAGGTCAGCAAGGGCGCCGATCTCATCCTCTTCGGTCAGTTGCCGCGCGAGGAACAGGATAAAGCGGCGCGCCTCATGCCATTCGCCTGCATCGCGCAGCAACAAGGCCGCCTGCAACAGGTCGGATTGCGCAAGTGAGGTGTTTTGCCAGTCTGGATAGTCTGGTCCGTTTATAAGCGAAGGGTCAAGCGTCATGCCCAGCCTGTCTGCGGCAAGCTGGCCATAAAAACTGGTCTGATGTTCGGCCCCGAATTCATAGGCAGCGCGCGCGGTTATTTCATCGCCCATCGCCTCATGCGTGCGACCCTGCCAATAGCCGGAGCGCCCCAATGTGATCGGGCTGGTACTGCGCACCTGCAACGCCCGAAAATGCGGCAAGGCATCTGCGGGGCGGTTCAGATGCTCCAACGCGATAAAACCAGCCAGAAACTCAAGGTCCACGAAATTCAGTCCATCTTCCAGCCCATGCGGGGTTGCAAGGTCATATGCGCGCTGAAACTCGCCATCTGACAAGGCACTGCGCACCAGAAAGATGCGGCTACGCCCCCATGCATCCGGCAATCCCAACCCCTCAGAGGCGCGCGACTGCGCCAGAATCAACTCTGCCGCGCCATCATGATTGCCTGCGCGCATACGAAACTGAAAACGGTCATGCATCAGACCAGGGTCGATTTGCAGCGCGTCCGGCACTGCCGCAACCAATGCGTCAACACCTGCGGCACGTTCTTGAAGGGCAATGCGCGCACGCGCCAGTTGCTGTTGACCTGCGCTTATGCGGTCCAGATGGCGCTGTGCGGCATTCCGCTCTCCGCGCCAAAGCAGCATATCGACGCGCGTCGTGTGGTAGGGTTGCAACGCTGCATCGAAAACGCGTAACAGGCGCAGCTCACTTTCACCGCTCATCGGCTCTTCTTGCCAAAGGCGTTGCGCAAGGCTTTCTGCATCAGACTCGCGCCCTGCGTCTTTCATCGCGAAGATCAGCGCGATCCAGCCCTCCTCAGAAACAGGCTCTCGCTCTGCGAAGAATTCAAGAATAACCTGTGTGCTTTGGCTGGGTAGCAAAGTCTCTGCCCCGCGCGCCACAGCATTTATCAAGGGCCAATGCCCCTTGCTGTCAAGAAAGGCCAGATAGTCAGAAAACCCGCCTTCCCCAGCGCGCAACGCCTGCCATGCAATGATGTCCTGTGCGATTGGCGCACTTTGCGCCGCGCGCGCACGGGCACCCTGCCAATCCGACGACTGTGCCGCACTCAGCGCACTGGCCAGCAGCCCCGCCGCGCGGGCAGGCGGTGGGCTTTCCTGTGCATTGACCGGTGCAATTCCCATCACGCCAGCAAGACACAGGGCAATTCCCCAGTTTCTAACAGCCGAGGTCGCACCGTGAGCCATGACATGCACCCTTTTTCGCCTTGAAAAACACTGCCGATAGTTCTAACCGCGTCGATCAGGGCGGCAAGACACAATTGCGCAATCGTATCTGGTCCGCATTCTGTCCGGTAGTTGCAACCAAGGAGGCGCGCATGCAGATCAGAGGGTCCATTCCAGCACTGGTAACGCCGCTGAAAGATGGCGCGCTCGACATCGACGCATTGCACGCGCTGATTGCGTGGCAGATCGAAGAAGGCTCTCATGGGTTGGTGCCGGTGGGCACGACAGGCGAAAGCCCGACGTTGAGCCATGCCGAACATTTTCTGGTCATCGAAGAAACGGTGAAAGCCGCAGCAGGCCGCGTTCCGGTGATTGCGGGGGCCGGATCAAACAACACTTTGGAAGCCATCGGCTTCATGCGTCATGCCGAGAAAGTCGGTGCCGATGCCGCGCTGGTGGTCACGCCCTATTACAACAAGCCAACGCAAGAAGGGCTGATTGCGCATTTTACCGCGCTGCATGATTGCTGTGAATTGCCCATCATCATCTACAATATTCCTGGCCGCTCGGTCGTGGATATGATGCCAGATACGATGGCACGACTGGCGGAGCTGCCGCGCATTATCGGGGTCAAGGATGCGACGGGAAAACTGGAACGCGTAAGCCAGCAGCGCCTGACGTGCGGGCCGGATTTCATTCAACTGTCAGGCGAAGATGCCACCGCGCCGGGCTTCAACGCGCAGGGCGGGGTCGGGTGTATCTCTGTCACCGCGAATGTGGCCCCACGGCTATGCGCAGAGTTTCAGGAAGCAACGCTGGCAGGTGACTACGCGCGGGCACTTCAGATTCACGACATTCTTATGCCGTTGCACCTGGCGATTTTTCTGGAACCCGGTCTTGTCGGTGCGAAATATGGCCTCTCGCGGCTTGGCAAATGTAGTGACGAAGTACGCCTGCCGCTTGTTGGCCTGACAGAGGCCACGCGGCAGAAAATGGATGTGGCAATGCGCCATGCAGGGTTGATCAATTAAGCTGGCTATCAGGGGCGATGCTGCGCAAGTCTATATCCAGCCAGACCGGCCGGTGAGAAATTCCTTGTGCAGCGAGCGCTGCGGCCAATTCTGCGTCATCCCCGTCGGCTGCTGGCCAGAGTACGCCGCTTGAAAGCACATCAATTCCGGCCTCAGGTAGAATGTAGCTGACCCGCAGGTTTCCGGGCGCTCGGGGCCAGTGTACCGTATCCAACTCATGCGGCCCAAGATGTGCGGCACTGAAGTCATCCTGTGCCGCTTGCAGTGCCCCAGCACTCTGCGGTTGGGGGTCTTGGAGCAATGGGCTTTGCAGCAAAGCGCGCATCACCCCGTGCAGGCCATCTCCGTCATAAGGGTCAAGATTGCTGCCCCCGATCAGGACAAAAGGCCCATCTGGCGGAGACATCGGCAAGCGGCCTTCGAGCAGAGCCAGCCAAAAGGCCGTCTCATCATGATTGCGATACAGATTGCGGCGGCTCTGGCCCCCGAAAACCGGCGGA
Source organism: Roseinatronobacter bogoriensis DSM 18756 (assembly GCF_004366635.1). Taxonomy (GTDB): domain Bacteria; phylum Pseudomonadota; class Alphaproteobacteria; order Rhodobacterales; family Rhodobacteraceae; genus Roseinatronobacter; species Roseinatronobacter bogoriensis. Next base: position 40,276 of record NZ_SORN01000007.1, read on the forward strand.
CCAGCCTGATAAATCAGCAGATGCAGGCGCTGACTTGGCGATATCTGGATCGGAATGTCCCAATGTCCCGTGCTTGACAGGCGCTGCACCTGCAACACGGCGGGGTCCAGCGCGGGCAACAATGCATCAGGCAAATCCTGCCACAGAAAATCCGAGAAATCGCGCGCCGATTGGGAACCAACCGGGTAGCGTGACAGAACCGCCAATGCACGCTGGCCTGAAAAATGGCCATATCCCTGCGTATCATCCGGGCCATCATCGCGGCCATCGCCATTCATGTCGCGGCCCATCCGCAGGCCCGCATTGGACGGAAATGCAAATGCATGGGGAAGCGCCGGGCCGCGCTGGGCGATCATGGTGCCAAAGGCACGAAGCGTGACAAGGCCATGATCATAATCCAACCCTGACAGGACCAGCACATCCGGCGCGAGGCGGGCGATGATATCGCCCTTGAGCGCGGGCAAATCCGCACCCGCACGGATATCGCGCAGCGCATAACCGGGCCCGCGCGCACCCAGATCAATGCGCCAGAATACCAGCCGCAAGCTGTCTGGTCCCTTGCACGGCATCGAATTGGTCGCCGCAGATGCAAAGGGATACAGGCAAACGGTCAGGAATAGGCAGATTGTGGCGGCAAGGGAACGGCGTCCTGCGCCTCGGCTACCCGGCGACGCTGCGCACGGATGAGCTGCGCCACACGATACATCGCTACACCGCGCATCACCAGACTGACCGGAATAAAGGCCCAGAGTGAAACCCCCCATACCAACGCCAATTGCGTCTCCAACGTGACGGGCTGCACCAGAAATGAGGACAGATGCAGCAATGCAGGCAGGGAGAATGGCATGATAATCCCTAACGCAACGTTAATCTGCGCATCACGCTCAAGACGCTGAACAATATCGACCCCTTTGGTCGGGTCAAAATTCGGCAGGTTCACCCAGACATTGAATATCTCGGTGCGGCGCGGCCAATAGCCAAATGCAAGCCCGGCAAGAAAAATGAACAAACCAACCAGAGATAACGTGTAGGACAGCGCTGCACTGACCTGCACAATCATTAAATGCTCAATGGACAAACCGGGCGGCAGGGAAGCGACAAGAAGCGCGACAGGGCTGAAAGAGAAATCCAGCAGATTGCCAAGGGCCACCGCGAAACTGGCGAACAGTGTCATTGAATCCGTAACCAACATGATCTCGCGCTGGAGAAGCGTGACCGAAACGACAATCACGAAAAACAGGACAAATCTTGTGCGGTTGTAGGGTTTGGCGTCCCGGAATTCGATCAATCCGGGATAGGCTGCAGAATATTCGGTCACAACGACAACTGCGGCAAGAATAGCCAGAAAGGTCACACCCTGTGCAATGTCCTGCGAGATTTCAGGAAGCAGCAGGGCCGGTGTCAGAAAGACCAATGCAACCAGAAACCCGCGCAATACCAGCATGGTAACTTGCAAGACGGAAATGCGACTACCGCGTCTTTGGGTCATCTTTCCGTTGGATCCAGGCTTTTTTGTTTGCACCAATCGCGGCAGTTCTGGCAGCGATCGCCTTACTCTTGACACAATGTTGCCCATTTCACCAATCCTAGCAAGCTGTATCCCGAGGATCAGCCAACGCCTTCGCTATTTCGAGTCAAAACTGTTACGCGTTTACATCGAAATTATGAAAAAAGTGTGGTACCCATGACAGGTACCACACATAAAAGCTCGTTTTTTTTGGGCTTAAACCCAAGGACGGGCCTGAGATGCCTGCGACTCGAAGCTGTCAATTGAAGATACCTTCTCCAATGTCAGCCCGATGTCATCCAGCCCATTCAGCAGACAGTGCTTCTTGAAAGGGTCAATCTGGAAGTGAAATTCCTGCCCGTCCGAACTGGTGACAGTCTGCGCCTCCAGATCAACTGATATCCGTGCATTCGCACCTTTGCTGGCATCTTCCATCAACAGATCAACCTGATCCTGCGGCAGCACAATCGGCAGCATCCCGTTCTTGAAGCAGTTATTGTAGAAGATGTCGGCGAAACTGGTCGAGATGACGACCCTGATCCCGAAATCCGCCAGCGCCCAAGGCGCATGTTCGCGCGAGGAGCCACAGCCAAAATTGTCGCCTGCAACAAGGATCTGCGCATTGCGATAAGCAGGCTGATTCAAGACGAAGTCCGGTATCTCGTTGCCATCATCGTCAAAGCGCATTTCATCAAACAGGTTCCTGCCAAGCCCCGAGCGCTGGATCGTTTTCAGGAACTGCTTGGGAATGATCATATCCGTGTCGATATTGACCAGTGGCATCGGGGCTGCGACGCCCGTAAGTGTCGTGAATTTTTCCATACTGTCTCTCCTGACCAGAGCGCCGGGGCTTTGCCCCGGACCCCAGAGTATTTTTAGCAAGAAAATCAGGCAGGCTGTGCCATCATCTCACGGATATCGGTCAAGCGGCCTGTAATCGCCGCCGCGGCCGCCATTGCGGGCGACATCAGATGCGTACGCCCGCCGCGGCCCTGACGTCCCTCGAAGTTGCGATTCGAGGTGGCGGCGCACCGCTCTCCGGGGGACAACTGATCTGGGTTCATCGCCAGACACATCGAGCACCCGGCCAGTCGCCATTCAAAACCCGCATCAATGAAAATCTGTGCCAGCCCTTCCTCTTCAGCCTGCGCGCGCACCAGTCCGGAACCGGGCACAACCATCGCGCGCAACCCTGCCTTTATCTTCTGGCCTTTCAGAATTGCCGCCGCTGCACGCAGGTCTTCGATACGACCATTCGTGCATGACCCGATAAAGACAGTATCAACCTCGATATCGGTCAGCTTCTGGCCGGGCTTGAGGCCCATATACTCCAATGCGCGACGCGCCGCCTCGACCTTGCCGCCAGAGAAGCTGGCAGGATCCGGCACCTCGCCGGTGATGGGCAGCACATCTTCGGGCGAGGTGCCCCAAGTGACGACGGGCGCGATATCTTCGCCCTTAAGCGTGACGACCTTGTCCCAATGCGCGTCCGGGTCGGATTTCAGGGTCTTCCACCACGCCAATGCTGCGTCCCATTGTGCCCCCTTCGGTGCATGGGGCCGCCCCTGAACATAGTCGAAGGTTTTCTGATCGGGGGCGATCAGGCCCGCGCGCGCGCCGCCCTCGATGGCCATGTTGCACACGGTCATGCGGCCTTCCATCGACAGTTCCTCAATGGCCTGGCCGCAATATTCGATCACATAGCCTGTGCCGCCCGCCGTCCCGGTGGCCCCGATCACCGAGAGCGTGATATCCTTGGCGGTCACGCCAGGGGGCAGCGACCCCGTGATCTCGACCTTCATGTTCTTGGATTTTTGCTGGATCAGTGTTTGCGTGGCCAGCACATGCTCGACCTCGGAAGTGCCGATCCCGTGTGCAAGCGCCCCGAAGGCCCCATGCGTTGCCGTATGGCTGTCGCCGCAGACAACCGTCATGCCGGGCAGGGTCCAGCCCTGCTCCGGGCCAACAATATGCACGATGCCCTGGCGGACATCGTTAACCGGGTAGTAATTCACGCCGAATTCGCGTGCATTGCGGTCAAGCGCGTCGACCTGAATACGCGATTCCTCATTCTCGATACCGTTTTCACGATCTGGCGTAGTCGGCACATTGTGATCAGGCACCGCGATTGTCTTTTCTGGTGCACGCACCTTGCGCCCGGCCATGCGAAGCCCTTCAAAGGCTTGCGGGCTGGTAACTTCGTGGACAAGGTGGCGGTCGATATACAGCAGGCAGGTGCCATCTGCATCTTCATGGACAACATGAGCGTCCCAGATTTTATCATACAGGGTCTTGGGCATGGCGATCTCTCTCGGATTGGAAGTAGCTTTGCTGAGGAAACGACTGGCCAGATGGCCAGCAACCGACGTCAGCTGAGGCGTGCGAGCACCGATCGCGCATCGCTTTCAAAGCGTTGCGGCAGGCGGGCGTGGTCCGACATGTCAAAAAAGCGTTTCATGGGCTGGTAAATACGCCCGAATCAGCGTTATGGCAACGACAGAAGAGGCAGCCGTTCAATCTGCGTCGCTGAAGGGCTTCACCATGATGCGAAGTTTTTCACGCGATCATTGAGAAATAGCGGCGCCAATGTTATATTGAAGCTGTCAACATGTATCACAGGAGGACAGGTCTCTGTCTCATATCGACATGACCGCCAGTGCGGACCACTCAGCCAAAGCGCCCGCTGCGCAGATCAGCAGCGATGCGATACTTGAGCTGGTTTTGACCTCGCTTGACGACGACAAGGCCGAAGACATCCAGACAATCGACCTGCATGGGAAAACCGCTATGGCGGACCATATGGTGATATGCTCTGGCCGTTCTACCCGACAGGTCGCAGCAATTGCCCAAAAGCTTCTGGACCGGCTGAAGGAAACCTTTCGCCTGACAGCACGCAGCGAGGGCAAGGATGTCGGCGACTGGGTGCTGATAGATGCCGGCGATGTGGTCGTTCATATCTTCCGCCCGGAAGTGCGCGAGTTCTACCAGCTTGAAAAGATGTGGCAGGACACAGGCATCAAGCCCGCAGGCTGATGCGACTGCATATCTGCGCGATCGGGCGCATTCGCAAAGGGCCGGAACGCGCCTTGATCGAGGATTACAGGCAGCGTTTTGACCGCACAGGCCGTGCATTATCCCTTGGCCCTTGTCTTGAGCATGAGGTCGATGACCGCAAGTCGACCACGTCCGGGGACCAAGGGCGGTTGCTGGAGCGGGCCTTGCCTGCTGGCGCATATATCATCGCGCTTGATGAACGTGGCGAGACGCTGGATTCGCGCAGTTTTGCGCAGCTTATCGCACAGCAGCGCGACGCGGGGGCCAGCGATCTGGCCTTTGTGATTGGGGGGGCTGACGGGTTAAGCCCGGATATTCGGGCCGCTGCTCATCGCCTTTTGGCGTTCGGACCAATGGTCTGGCCGCATATGCTGGCACGGGTCATGCTATGCGAACAAATTTATCGCGCCGCGACCATTCTGGCCGGTGGCCCGTATCATCGCGACTAATATTAGCCACCTGACACAAGATACCCGATGACTGCTTGCATGGGCGTTGCGGACGGTGAATGGTTTCGACAAGCCGCGCAACGTCGAGCCGCGGTGCGGCGATACGCGGCTTACTCTGTAGCGCTTATGCTGGCCAAATCCGCGCAAGATCAGATCGTTGCGCTGGTGGTAGCCAAATCTCCGTGCCGAGGGGACGGCCCGGCGATGCGCGGCGACCTTCGGCCTTGATTCCGCGCACCTCTATGTTCCATTTGTCTCGCATAGCCGCCTCTCGTGAAAGCATCGGAGCGGGCGCGGGAACCTTTTGTCAGGTGGCGAACACTAACGGCTGCCTAGATCAGCCCGGTCGACGATTACCAGTCATCTGCGGATCGGCCACTGAATTGCTCGACCAGAAAATCAATCAAGGCGCGTACCTTGGGCTGCGTGTAGCGCCCGGCAGGATAGACCGCATAAAGGCTTTGAACATCGCGCGGCAAATCCGGGATCACGTCTTCGACCAGTCCGGCCTTCATGGCTGGCGCGTAGAGGAAGCTTGGCAAATAGGCGATGCCAAGGCCGTTTATCGCAGCCGTCAGAAGCGATTGACCATCATTGACCGAAAACCAGGACGAAGACCGCACCTGGCGCTGTTCGCCCGAAGGGGCCGAGATACGCCAGACAGAGCTTGCCGCGTTATGCGAATAATACAAAAGCCTATGATCATTGAGGTCGTCAATACGGGCAGGCCGACCGTGCTTGGCTAAATATTCCGGCGATGCGATCAACCGCTGCGTTGCTTCGCAGATCTTGCGCGCGCGCAGGCTGCTGTCATCCATCTCGCCCATGCGAATCGCCAGATCGAACCCTTCGGAGATCAATTCAACGTAACGATTCTTCAGAACCATATTGACGGAAACATCCGGGTAACAATTCAGGAAATCCCCCAAGACAGGAGAGAGATGCGTTGCCCCGAAATCCGTCGGTACGGCAATACGCAGAATTCCCGAGGGTGCGGATTGCATGGACGTGACCAGATTATCCGCCTCTCCCGCGTCATTCAGGACGCGCCGCGCGCGATCATAATAGGCAAGCCCAATGTCAGTAGGGCTGACGCGGCGTGTCGTTCGGTTCAAGAGCCGTGCACCCAACCGCGATTCCAGCGAAGAGACGTGCTTGGAAACAGCCGACTTGGAAATCCCCATCTTTCGCGCAGCATCGGTGAACCCGCCTTGGTCCACGACGGTGGCGAAAGCTTCCATTTCGGTCAATCGGTCCATGATCACGCCCTACACATACAATCTATCTAACCACAGTATGACGTCAAATTGGGCAAGAATGCGGTCACGGCGGGACAGCACTGCGACAATCGTGGATTTTATGTCAAAATTAATCAGTTTTTGGCAACAACGAGGGTGCGAAATGCCAAAAAATGACTAAAGCCCAAAGCTGGAGAGCGGAACATAGCGCACCATCGTGCCGGGTTGGATTGTTGCCGCGCCATCGGGCAATTCGACCAACCCTTCGGCCCAGCTTAACCCGCTGATCCGACCAGAGCCTTCGGACGCGAACACTTCGGCCCGCCCCTCAGCATCCAGCCGCGCGCGCAGATACTCACGCCGACCCGGCTTTTTGGTTTTCGCAAAGGCAGCTGCCACGAGGAAACCTTGCGGTTCCTGCCACCCACACCCTGCCATCAGCGACAGGGCCGGGCGGCCAAAGATCAGCGTGCAGACAAAAGCCGCGACCGGATTGCCGGGCAAGCCCAGCACCGGAACCCCTTGCCAAAGCGCAAGCGCAAGCGGGCGGCCCGGTTTCAGCGCTATACGCCAACTGCTTAGATTGCCCTTTTCGCGCAACAGGTGCGACACATGATCTTCATCGCCCGCCGAAGCCCCGCCCGATGTCAGAATCACATCGCACTCGCGCGCGCCATTGTCCAATGCGGCAGCAATACGTTCGGGATCATCCGGCATATGACCCAGATCGACAGGTCTATGTCCCCATTTGCGCGCAATTTCCAGCAGCATGGGACGGTTGGCGTCGAATATCTGGTGCGGCTGCGCGTCCGAGTTCGGATCGGCCAACAACTCGTCACCCGTGGACAGCACGCCCACCCGCAAATGGCGGTGCACCTTGACCCGCCCCACGCCAAGCGCCGATGCAAGCGCAAGGTCAGCCGGCGTCAACCTACGACCAGCAGGCAGAAAAGATGTGCCTGCAACGACATCCTCGCCCGCCTTGCGCGTGTTGATGCGCGGCTTGATCGGTCCATCAAAGGCGACGCGCGCACCATCGCTCGCGCAATCTTCTTCCAGCACAACAGTATCCACCCCTTCGGGCAGGATTGCGCCTGTCAGAATTCGGATCGTATATCCGTGGGACACCGCCCCCTCAAAAGGTTGGCCCGCAGCCGCACGACCAGCCACAAGCGGCAAGGTGTAAGGCCCGCCGCCTTGCAGCGACGTTTGCGCAAAGCCATACCCATCTACGGCGGAATTTGCAGCGGGCGGGTTGGCACGCCGCGCCACAAGATCTTGAGACAAAATTCGCCCACCGGCCTGGCTCACGGCAACATTTTCTTCAGCAGTCAACGGATGCAACGCTGCGCGCAAACGGCTTAACGCCTCGTCTACCGGCACCCAATCCACCCCCTGTGGCATGGCGAAACAATCATTGCGCAGTCGCGGCGGGGTCAGGGGGGCAGGCTCCAACACCTCGAGCAGATGCGCGGCATGACCTGCGCCCAGAATCCAGCCTTCCTCGCGCAGGGTTTCGGGGGCGGCGGACACATCCATAAGCTGCACCATATCCGCCTTGGCAAAGGCACGCGCCAGCAAATCCACCTGCGCGGCATCCTTGCACGCGTACCCTGCCTGCGCCTGCTTCACCGCCGGATCAATCAAGGACAGATAGGTTTCGACCAGAACAACCGGCGCCTCTCGGCGCTCCATCGGCCAGACGGACAGTGCATCACCAAATTCCGCACGCAACGCCGCCAGATGCGCCTGACCCAACAGGCTTTGCGACCCGACAGAGCCGGTGGTGTATAATTTCCACATCGGATGCGCGCCCGCGCAGAGTGCTTCTGTGTCGCGCAACTCTGCCAGACCATGTCCTTCGCGCGCTGTGCCCTTGGCTGGCAGATCAGGCAGATCGTGCCCATTCGGCCTGCCCCAGAACGGACCGGTTCCGGGAAAGAGGCGATTGATCTGGGCGGCGACTTCGAAACGGTTATTGGCATTGCGCGCATCATCCTTGATGCGTTCGGCCAGCCAGTCCCACACGGCCAGCGCCTCGGCCCGGCCGGTCAGATGCGCGGCAAACCCGCGCGGAAACCCGAAGCCGATATCGAACGCCACCAACATCCGCTGGCCAGCCGCGCACGCGGCGGCAATCTCTGTGCGCAAAACATCCATACAGGCGCGGCGCGTCGGTATGTTCTGCGGCGGCACGGCCCCTGCCCCGGCGCTGCCAATCCAGATGGAATCCGCGCCCAGTTTTGGCGTTGCATTCGCGGACCAGTCCACGACAAGAACACGGTCAAAGCTGCTCATGCCCTTAAGCCCAGATCACGCAGGATAAAATCGGCAATGGCGCTGGTATCGTCCAGATGAAACACAGGCTGCGCCAGATCATCAATCGCGATATCGGCGGCCACGGCGCGAATAGTGCCATTCTCGCGCGCCAGCAGATCGCGGCCCGTCTCTGCGCGGTAGGCTTCGACCTTGGGGTGGTTTGCGCGTTTGTACCCCTCGACCAACACCAGATCGACGGGCGAAAGGCGCGTCAGCAATTCGGCCAGCATCGGTTCGGGGCGGTCGCGCAATTCATGCATGACAGCCCAGCGCCGTGGCGAAGATAACACCACCTCGCGCGCACCGGCGACGCGGTGGCGATAGGAATCACGGCCCGGATGGTCGATTTCCGTGTCATGATGGGCATGTTTAACGGTCGAGACTGTCAGACCGCGCGCCACCATTTCAGCGACCAACCGCTCCATCAGGCCAGTCTTGCCGGTATTTTTCCAGCCCGTCACACCGTAAAGATTCATGCCTGCCTCTCCAGTTGTTCGGCAATCTCGATATCTTGCGGTGTATTGATATTGAAGAAGGGATCGAAGGGCACGGTGTCGAATTCAGCCGTGCCTGCGCCGTGGTTGTCCGTCCATAAAACGACTTTACGCAGACCGCCGGTCAGGGCCGCGCGCAAATCTTCGCGCAGGGCGACGGGCCACAGGCCAAATGTCGGGTGCCGCCAGAGCTTGTCACCCTCGCGCGTCGCGGCCAGCGCCAGCCCCGATGGCCCCGCTGCCGCGCGCAGCCGCGATACAAGATCACGGGGGAAAAACGGTGTGTCAGCGGCGACAGTGACAATCGACGCAGCCCCCTGCCCTGCCGCCCAATCCAAACCTGCCAGCACACCGGCCAATGGGCCGGGCCAGTCCGGCAGGGAATCAGGCACGACCGGCAGGCCGAATTCATCAAACCGCGCGGGTGCGCCATTGGCATTCAGTGCGATCTGCCCCACTTGCGGGCCAAGCCGGTCAAGCACATGGTCAAGCAGGCGCCTGCCCGCCACAACCCGCAACCCCTTGTCACCCCCGCCCATGCGTGTGGCTTGTCCGCCCGCCAGAATGACACCCAAAGGCGCGCTCATGCCTCTGCCCCTTTGCGGCGGTGCCTGCGGTCCTCATCAGGGACAGACGCGACATCGCCATCGCGGATCAGCCGCTCTTCGCCCGAGAGGCAGATGAACCTTTGCCCGCGCATCCGCCCAATCAGCGTCAGCCCCACTTGCCGCGCAATCTCGACCCCCCAGGCCGTGAAGCCAGAGCGCGAAGCCAGCACGGGAATGCCCATTTGTGCGGTCTTTATCACCATCTCGGATGTCAGCCGCCCGGTCGTGTAAAGCAGCTTGTCCGCACCGCGCACCCCATGCTGAAACATATAGCCAGAGATTTTATCGACCGCGTTGTGACGCCCGACATCTTCCATATACACCAAGGTCTGGTCGCGCTGGCACAAAACCGTGCCATGAATGGCACCTGCTTCCAGATATAGTGACGGCAGGGTGTTGATCTCCTTGGCCAAGGCATACAGCCAGCTGGTGCGGATTTCGGCCTGCGGCAGTGTCAGCCCCTCCAGCCCTTCCATCATGTCGCCAAAGACCGTGCCCACGGCACAGCCAGATGTGCGGGTCTTCTTCTTGACCTTTTCTTCATAGCTGGTCTGGCGGGTGGTGCGGACCACGACAACTTCCAGATCGTCGTCATATTCGACCGCCGTGATTTTATCATCGTCACGCAACATACCCTGATTGCGCAAAAAACCGACAGCCAGATATTCCGGGTAATCGCCGATGGTCATGGCGGTGACGATTTCCTGCGCGTTCAGAAAGATCGTCAGCGGGCGCTCCTCGACCACGCGGATATGCTGCACCTGTCCCGTATGGTCACGCCCTTCTACCGCGCGGGTCAGCCGAGGGTTGGAAGGGTCGGGAAAATGACGGGGCGGTTGGGGCATTGTCATCTGGTCCTGCGGCTTGTTTCAGACTAGATGCCATATAACATGCGCATGAGAAAAGGGCAGGGCCATGTTGGGATATGTCACGGCAGAGGGGCGCGGCGCAGCAGACAGGCTGCTGGCCGAACTGGCAGACAGCTTGCACGCACGCGGCTGGCCATTGGCAGGCGTGGTGCAGATTAACCGTGAAACGCGGCCAGACAGGCATTGTGACATGGATTTATGCATTCTGGGACATGACCATTCCCTTAGCATCAGTCAGGATCTTGGCCCCCTTTCCAAAGGTTGCCGCCTTGACCCGATCGGGCTGGAAAACGCCGTTGGCTTGGTCGAAGCCGATCTCGACCGCCGACCTGCCTTGCTGATTATCAACAAATTCGGCAAATCCGAGGTTGAGGGGCGCGGGTTTCGCGCGGTAATTGGCAAGGCGCTGTCAGAAGGGATTCCTGTGCTGACTTCGGTAAACCGAAACAATCTGGACAGGTTTCTGGCCTATAGCGCCGATCTGGCGCAACCCATTGCGCCCAATTCCGACGCGCTGCTGGCATGGTGCGACCAAACCTGCGCCGCCCGTCTGGATTGACAGAACTGCGCGCGGCCTCTGTTTTCGACCAGTCTTGCGATTTCAGGTAGTTGTGAAACGGGACAAAGCTATCGCGCTGGGGGCTTCTTGGATGCTTGCAAGCAAGCGCCACCAAACAAGCGCCCCATCCCGATGCTGCACGTCTTCACGCCTGATGCGGCTATGTCTGCGGCATCCCGCACATACGAGCTTTGTCACTCATGTCCTCGCACTGTGGGTCGGCCGCAAAACATACGCCTCGGCCATATACAGAAACCGCAAGTCACATATGAAAAGACCCCGGCGCAAGGGCCGGGGTCAGGTTTTCTGAAACGGGGCGCGGGTTAATGCACCAGCTTCATGCGCGGGGTGTCATCATCGCCCACGACATGATCACCGATGATCAGCCCCTCTGCACCGGCCGTCACGGTGACGCTGGCACCATCCAGAACCTTGCCAGACAGCAGCATTTGCGCCAACGGATCTTGCAGGTAGCGCTGGATCACGCGTTTCAGCGGGCGTGCGCCGTAAACAGGGTCATAGCCCTTGTCGGCCATCCATGTGCGTGCAGCATCGTCCATTTCCAGCGTGATTTTGCGCGCCAGCAGCCGCTTGAGAAGCCGCGCCATCTGGATATCGACAATCGCGTCCATATCGTCGCGCGACAACCGGTCGAAGATCACGGTTTCATCCAGACGGTTCAGGAATTCGGGCCGAAAATGGGCGCGCACGGCGTCCATCACCTCGGCCTTGACGCTGGCCTTGTCCGCGCCTTCGGCCATCTGGCTTAGCGCCTGAGAGCCAAGGTTCGAAGTCAGGATGATCAATGTTTGCTTGAAATCCACTGTTCGTCCATGGCTATCAGTCAAGACCCCATCATCCAACACCTGCAACAACACATTGAACACCTCGGGGTGGGCTTTCTCGACCTCATCGAACAACACCACCTGATACGGGCGGCGGCGCACGGCCTCGGTCAGAACGCCCCCTTCCTCATAGCCGACATAGCCCGGAGGGGCCCCGATCAGCCGCGCGACCGAGTGTTTCTCCATGAATTCCGACATGTCGATACGCACCATCGCTTGGTCGTCGTCGAACAGATATTGCGCGACGGCTTTGGTCAGTTCCGTCTTGCCCACACCTGTGGGGCCAAGGAACAGGAAGCTGCCCAGGGGGCGGTTCTCGTCGTTCAGGCCGGCACGCGCGCGGCGCACGGCATTGGCCACGGCGTGAATGGCCTCATCCTGACCGACAACGCGCTTGTGCAGTTCTTCTTCCATGCGCAGCAGTTTTTCGCGCTCGCCTTCCAGCATTTTCGAAGTGGGAATGCCGGTCCAGCGTTCCACCACTTGCGCAATCTGTTCCGGGCGCACCGCTTCGGACACCATCTCGGTGCCTTCGCGGTCCTCAGCCTCAGAGAGTTGCTTTTCCAGCCCCGGAATGACCCCATAGGAAAGTTCCCCGGCACGCGCCAGATTACCCTCGCGCTTGGCCTGATCCAACTCGGCACGGGCGCGGTCAAGCTGTTCCTTCAACTCTCGCGCAGAGGCCAGCTTGTCCCGCTCGGCCTGCCATTGCGCTGTCAGTTCAGAAGATTGCTGCTGCAACTCTGACAGTTCCTTCTCCAGCTTCTCCAGCCGGTCACGAGAGGCCGTGTCGTCTTCCTTCTTCAGCGCCTCGGCCTCGATCTGCTTTTGCAGGATTTCACGGTCCAGCGCGTCCAGTTCCTCGGGCTTGCTGTCAATCTGCATCCGCAGGCGCGACGCGGCTTCGTCCATCAGGTCGATCGCCTTGTCGGGCAAAAACCGATCTGTGATATAGCGATGCGACAGCGTCGCCGCAGCAACCAGCGCCGAGTCAGAGATGCGCACACCGTGGTGCAGTTCGTATTTTTCCTTGATCCCGCGCAGAATCGAGATGGAATCCTCGACAGTCGGTTCTTCGACCATCACAGGCTGGAAGCGCCGCGCCAAGGCTGCGTCTTTTTCGACATGCTTGCGGTATTCATCCAGCGTGGTCGCCCCGACGCAGTGCAATTCACCGCGTGCCAATGCGGGCTTGATCAGGTTGGCGGCATCCATCGCGCCCTCGGATTTGCCCGCACCGACAAGCGTGTGCATTTCGTCAATGAACAGGATGATCTCACCATCGGCAGAGGTGACTTCGGACAGAATGGCTTTCAGCCGCTCCTCAAACTCGCCCCGATATTTCGCACCGGCGATCAATGCGCCCATATCCAGCGCCATCAGCTTCTTGTCGCGCAGGGATTCCGGCACATCCCCATTGATGATGCGCAGTGCCAGCCCTTCGGCGATGGCGGTTTTACCCACACCGGGTTCGCCAATCAGCACCGGGTTGTTCTTGGTGCGGCGTGACAGCACCTGCATCGCACGGCGGATTTCTTCGTCGCGTCCAATGATCGGGTCAATCTTGCCTTCGCGCGCAGCCTCTGTCAGGTCGCGGGCGTATTTCTTCAGCGCCTCATACCCCTCTTCGGCGGATGCGCTGTCAGCGGTGCGCCCCTTGCGCAGGTCATTGATTGCGGCGTTCAGGTTCTGGGCGGTCACAGCCCCTGCATCCAACGCATCCTTGGCGTCAGATTTTACCAGCGCCAGTGCTGTCAGCAGGCGCTCCACAGTGACAAAGCTGTCACCCGCCTTTTTGGCGATCTGTTCGGCCTGATCAACCACTTTGGCGGTTTGCGGGTCCATATAGATCTGCCCCTCACCGCCCGAAACCTTAGGAATTTTGGCAAGAGCAATATCATTGGCTTGCGCCACGCGGTCCGGCGCGCCACCTGCGCGCTTGATCAGATTGGCAGCCATGCCCTGATCATCGTCCAACAGGGCCTTCAGCAGATGCGCGGGCACAAGTCGCTGGTGATCTTCGCGCAAGGCGATGGTCTGGGCGGCTTGCAGAAAACCGCGCGCACGTTCCGTGAATTTTTCCAGATTCATGTCTGTTCTCTCCTACATGAGCGCCCGGAATAAGAGGGATGCCTGCCAAGCAGCACAGCCCCGGTTGGGCCTTACGATCTATGTGGGAAGGCACCACCCCTGTTGCAAGATAGGCACAGGTGTGCAGGGTAGAAATTTATGCCGGTTTATGAACCTGCCATGCAATCGGCCCAGTCGGGCCGCGCCCGATATGGGGGACAATACGCGCGTCCATTCCCACAGGACGGTGAATGTGCGATGTGTAGCTTTTCCGTCCTGACAGGCATTCGATAACTGCGACAAGCCAAGTGCAGCGGGCCAATGCCCTCGCGGTCCTGCACTTCGCGCCACGCTGCTTAGCCCACCCCTCCGCAACGGCTTCAAAGCTGTCATGCGCTATCTTGTATCAGGCGGCCATAGTCTTGCCAAAAACAGAGTCTACAATCTGAAGATGTGTTGAATTCAGCTTAGGCAGCAATTTTATTTCACTTGATTGATGAGGTGTGAATGCGCGTACCACTCGTTTTGCTGGGTCTGTCAGCCTTTGGCTATTTTCTTGCGCAAAACCTGCCCGGCTATAGCGATCTGGGGCTACTTGGATTGGTAAGCGGTGTTGCGGCGCTGATCCTGATTGTCCGGGCGCTCTGGCGCCGGGACAGCAAGACCTCAGCCCCCTATATCCTGCTGGATGGATCAAACGTGATGCATTGGGTCAATGGACAACCCAGTCTGGAGCCGGTGCGCGAAGTGGTGTCGCATCTTAAACAACAAGGTTATCGGCCCGGCGTCGTGTTTGATGCCAATGCCGGCTACAAGCTGGATGGTCGCTACCATAACCACAGGGACCTTGCGCGCAAACTAGGCCTATCGCCCGACCTTGTGCTGGTCGTAAACAAGGGCGAGCCTGCGGATGGCGTGATTCTGGAATTTGCCGAGGCGCATAACGCACGCATTGTCACGAATGACAGGTTCCGTGACTGGGCCGAACAATTCCCGCAAGTGACCGAGCCGGGCTATCTGGTTCAAGGCCGTTTTCTCAACGGTAGTTTGCAGCTTGACCTGACCTGAAACATTACACGCAAATATGCGCAACCTGCCCCAGATACTGCATTGTTCATCAGTGAAAATCACGGCTGGGAAACAGTTGCTTGGCCTGTTCGCGCGGATGACGCACAGAGCGCGGCTGGCGGGTCGGCACGGGGCGGCGCGCCTCGTCGCCGCGTCCCAATGTCGGGTCGATCACCCCGCGCCCCATCTCGCCCAACAGGTCTGAGCAATCCTCGACCCGCTCTGCGATCACATGGATAACAGCCCCCTCGCGCTGCACGCGACCAACGACCCGCAGCAATCGTCCGCCAATAACCGCGCGCCGATACTGTTCATAGATTTTTGGCCAGACCACCACATTGCTGACCCCGGTTTCATCTTCAAGCGTCAGAAAGATTACGCCCGAGGCCGTGCCGGGGCGCTGGCGCGTGATCACCAGCCCGCAGACAGAAACCCGCCCGCGCGCCTGTGGCAATTGGTCATGCGCCGTCAGGCCCGGCAGACCGGGGCGCAACAATTCCATCGGATGGGCGCGCAAGGACAGCCGCAGCGACAGGTAATCCTCGACCACGGCTTCTCCCAGACTCAGCGCGGGTAGGGTGACAGGGGCTTCAACAATTCCCTCGCCGTCCATCCCAGCCTCGAACAATGGCAAGGGGCGGGGGGCCTTGAGCGCGCGCACCGCCCAAAGTGCGTCGCGCCGGGCCAGCCCCATACAGGCCAGCGCATCCGCTTCGGCCAATCGGGTCAGCGCGGCGGGGGACACCCCGGCGCGTCGCCACAAGCTTTCTGCGTCGGGATAGCCATTGCCGCGCGCGGCCACGATCCACTCTGCATCGCCCTGCCCCACCCCGCGCACTTGCCGAAACCCAAGACGCAGCGCAAGGCGACCATCGGCGCGTGGCTCCAACGTGCAATCCCAGTGCGAATGGTTCACCGAGACGGGCCGCACTTCTACCCCGTGTTCGCGGGCATCGCGCACGATCTGGGCGGGGGCATAGAACCCCATCGGCTGCGAATTCAAAAGCGCACAGGCAAAGGCCGCAGGGTGATGGCGCTTCAACCAGGCGGAAGCATAGACCAGCAGCGCGAAGCTGGCAGCGTGGCTTTCAGGAAAACCATATTCGCCAAAGCCTTCGATCTGGGCGAAACAGGCTTCGGCGAAGTCGGGCGCATAGCCGCGTTCCAGCATCCCGGCAAGGAAGCGGTCCCGAAAACTGCCAATCGTCCCCATACGCTTGAAGGTGGCCAGCGACCGGCGCAGCCTGTCGGCTTCCTCGGGGGTGAAACCGGCCGCGACCACGGCAATCTGCATGGCCTGCTCCTGAAACAGCGGCACGCCCAACGTGCGCTCCAGCACGCCGCGCAACTCGGGCGAGGGCAGATGCACCGCCTCTTTTCCCTGACGGCGACGGATATAAGGGTGCACCATACCGCCCTGAATGGGGCCGGGGCGAACAATCGCCACCTCGATCACCAGATCATACATACAACGCGGGCGCATGCGCGGCAGGAAATTCATCTGCGCGCGGCTCTCCACCTGAAACACGCCAATCGCATCGGCGCGGCACAGCATGTCATAAGTGGCGCTGTCCTCGCGTGGCAGGTTTTCCAGCGTGTAGCGCGACCCGCCGTGATGGGCGATCAGATCGAAGCATTTGCGGATGCAGGTCAACATGCCAAGGCTCAGCACATCGACCTTCAGGATGCCAAGTGCGTTGATATCATCCTTGTCCCATTCGATGACGGTGCGCCCCTCCATCGCGGCATTCTCGATCGGGCATAATTCATCCAGCCGCCCTTTGGTAATGACAAACCCGCCGACATGCTGGGACAAATGACGCGGAAAGCCGATGATTTCGGCGATCAGTTCCATCGTCTGGGCAAGGCGCGGTTCTGACGCATCCAGCCCAAGTTCGCGCAACCGCTCTGGCGCAGGCGGGCCAGAGCGCCAGCCCATGGATGATGACGCCAGCGCCGACACCACATCAGCCGACAGGCCCATGACCTTGCCCACCTCGCGCACAGCGGCGCGCGACCGGAAATGGATCACCGTGGCGGTCAGCCCTGCACGGTCACGCCCGTAACGCTCGTAAATGTGTTGAATCACTTCCTCGCGGCGCTCATGTTCAAAATCGACATCAATATCGGGCGGCTCGCCGCGCGCTTCGGACATGAACCGCTCGAACACCATGGAAATCGTGTCCGGGGGCACTTCGGTAATGCCCAGCACATAGCAAATCACCGAATTAGCCGCCGACCCGCGCCCCTGACACAGAATGCCACGCCCACGCGCAAAGGCGACGATATCATGCACAGTCAGGAAATAGGACGCAAAACCAAGGGCTGCGATAATGCGCAATTCCTTGGCCACCTTTGCGGCCGTATCGGGCGGCGCCCCTGTCGGAAACCGTCGCCAAAGACCGTCCTGCACCAACCGCTCCAACCGCGCTTGTGCCGGTTCGCCATTGGTGACCTCATCAGGGTATTCATACGACAATTCATCCAGACTGAAGGCACAGCGATCTGCAATTTCCACTGTGCGGCGCAGGGCTGCGGGATAAGCCGCAAAAATACGCGCCATCTCAGCCCCGGATTTCAGGCGCGACTCGGCATTGGCCAGCGCCCGCGCACCAAGACTGTCAATATCGCACCCAATCCGCAGACATGTCAGAACATCGGCCAGTTTGCGCCGCCGCGCGCTGTGCATATGCACATTTCCCAAGGCCACCATCGGCATGGCCAGCACCGCCGCCTGATGCGCCCGCATGGCAAGGCGTTCAGGGTCACGCCCGTCATAACCGGGACTGGTCCCAAGATAACAGTTTCCGGGAAACCGCGCTGCGATCTGGCGAATTTGTCCCTCAGCTTGCGCATCGCGCCCCTCAAGGGGCAAGGCAATCAGGATTATGTCGCAAGCCATATCCAGCAGGTCGGTATGATCCAGATGGCATTCGCCCTTGGGCGCGCGCCGCTTGCCAAGGCTGAGAAGTCGGGACAGGCGGGCATATCCCGCGCGACACACAGGCAGCGCCAGCCATTCGACAGCACTATCGCGCAAGACCAGCCGCGCGCCAACAATCAGGCGCGGCAAAGGACCACTTGGCACAGACAGGGCAGCGCCCGTCTCGGTCTGGCGGCTGGATGTATCCGTCTGCCGGTGCGAGCGGATGGACAAGGCCTCGTCGCGCGCGCGGCCCAACTCGCGCAGGGCCACATGCGCCCGCACGACACCGGCCAGCGAATTGCGATCCGTAATCGCAATGGCACAAAGCCCAAGCTCTGCCGCGCGGGCAACCAGTTCTTCGGGGTGCGATGCCCCTGTCAGAAAGGTAAAATTCGACGTTACGCAGAGTTCGGCATAACCGGACAGGTCCGCGTCAGACATGCTTGCCCCTCTTCACAGATCAAATGTTCTATATTTGTTCCGCGCCGATTCGGGCAAGCCCTGTTGTCCGCAGTCGCAGATAAATCAGCGCGCAGGCGCTGTGTTGCGCCGAAAGGTCAGGTAATGCGGGCTGCGGCCTTCGCGCAGGGCCTTTTGCTCATAGCGGGTCGAAATCCAGTCATCCCAAGGGGTTTGCCAATCCGCGGGCTCTGGCGTCAGGCAGTCAAACCCGGCAGGCGGCACTTCCTCAAGTGTCTGGCGCACATAATCGGGAATATCTGTTGCCACGCGAAAGATCGCGCCGGGCTGCAACACCCGCGCCAGCGGGTCCAGATAGTCCGGCGTGACAAAACGGCGGCGATGGTGACGCGCCTTGGGCCATGGGTCTGGATACAACAAAAAAGCCCGCTGCAAGCAGCTGTCAGGCAAGACATCGAACAGATCGCGCACATCCCAAGGGTAAATGCGCAGATTCTCGACATTCGCACCGCGAATCTTGCCCAGCAGCATGGCAACACCGTTGATATAGGGTTCGCAGCCGATCAGGCCGATATCGGGGTTCAAGCTGCACTGGTGCACCAGATGTTCGCCCCCGCCAAAGCCCACTTCCAGCCAAAGCGGGCGGGCATCCCCAAAGAAGCTTTGTGGGGCTACGGCCGCACGCTCTGGGTTGTCTTCATGGCTGACGCCAACCGGGCGCAAGGCGTGCAGGTCTTCATCCAGGTAACGTTTTTGCGCGGGCCGCAGGGATTTACCCTTGATCCGGCCATAGAAATTACGCTTCTCGGGGGGGGTATCTGGGGCAGTCATTGCGGCACTCCACGTTGCGCGCGCGGGTATGCAGGCCATGAATGCCCCCGTCAAGACCATGTGCGGCGGTTCGGGTTTACAACCCTGCCATGACTTGGCATGCTTATGTCACTGCTACAGAGCCACCGTGCGAGCTTGCGCGCCTCTGACAATTCACCCACACATTCCTGAAAGGATATCTCATGACGCAGGCGACAGCCGGCAATACAGTACGTATTCATTACACAGGCACGCTTGAGGACGGCTCAGTCTTCGACAGTTCCGAAGGGCGCGATCCGCTGGAATTTCAACTTGGATCAGGCTCGATCATTCCCGGTCTGGACCGCGCGATCAATGGCATGAGTGTCGGCGAACAGAAAACCGTCACCATTCCAAGTGCAGAAGCCTATGGCGCGTATCAGCCCCAGGCGCGTCAGGATGTACCACGCGACCAGATCCCGGACAATATTCCGCTGGACCCCGGCACAATGCTGCAAATGCAAACGCCCGAAGGCGGCGCGATCCCGGTCGTTGTGGCCGAAGTGACAGAACAAAGCGTCACTCTGGATGCGAATCAT
Source organism: Roseinatronobacter bogoriensis DSM 18756 (assembly GCF_004366635.1). Lineage (GTDB taxonomy): Bacteria > Pseudomonadota > Alphaproteobacteria > Rhodobacterales > Rhodobacteraceae > Roseinatronobacter > Roseinatronobacter bogoriensis. The sequence goes on from NZ_SORN01000007.1 coordinate 60,090, forward strand.
CCATTGGCAGGCAAAGATCTGACCTTCGCAGTCGAAGTCGTCTCGGTTAGCTGAAGTCGCATCACTGCGCGGCCATCGCCGCGGGATGGCCCGAAACAATCGCAATCGCATCCGCTGTCAAACCGGATGCGTTTGTGACATGCGCGACAATCAGGCCATTCAGACGAATATCCGCCATATCAGGCCGCTCGGGGCTGAATGTCACACTTACATCCGGCTGTGACAGTCGCTCCGGGTCATAGTGCAACACGATCTGGTCCTGATCAGGGCTGTAATCGACGATGGTAGCGGGCGCCCGTCCGGCCAGCCAGTCGCCCAGCGCGAAAGTATCGTCTCCTTCACCACCATTCAGCGTATCGCCCTGCCCTGCGATCAGAAGGTCATCGCCCGCGCCACCATTGAGGAAATTCTCGCCACTGCGATCATGCCCTGTATCGTCCAGAACCGCCCCCACTAACGTATCGTCCCCGGCACCGCCTATCAGGACATTATCGCCGCCCCCTGCAAAAAGCAGGTCATCCCCCCATCCGCCTTCCAATGTGTCATTGCCTGTTCCTCCAATCAGGGTGTCATCGCCCTCACCCCCGATCAGATGGTTGTCGCCGCTCTCGACCCGCAGCAAATTGTTCCCGCCCGCACCAATCAGAACATCATTTCCCCCACCGCCCGAAAGCGTGTCATCGGCGACAGCCCCCCTCAAACGGTCATCCCCGTCGCCGCCTTCCAGAAAAACCGGTTCTGGCGGCAGCGCAGGTGGATACAGGTCGCTGCTGTGAATGCGCTCGTGAAGGTCATCGAACAATCCCATATCCGTTTCATGGTCAGGCTGGGACCAAGGGGGCGGTGCCTGCTCTGTAAGGGTTATCGTGTCAGAAAGCCCGAAATCCGGGGTAGACGGTGCCTCTTCCCTGAAGGATTTCACATCTGTCTCGGGCTCCTTCTCTTCATCTTCATCGCCACCCGAGCCCACGAAAACATCAGAAAAAGAGGCCGCCGCAACCGCGGCCAGCAAGCCAAAAAACATCCACATCGCACCCAACCTTCACAAACACGCAGTTCCAGTCACCAATCCCCAAGCTGGATTATACCCTGACCAAACAGACCAACGAAGCAGTTTCGCGCGCCAACGCCCGCAAAACTGCAAGCCTGGTTAACAGCGCTTGAAGACTTCGGGGCTTTTCAAACGCATCTTTCTGGTCTATCTGACCCTCGCGCCGACAGGCGTGACTCCATCGGCCTTGCTGGACGACATCCCGGCCTGCGCCTTCACCTTCAAACCAAGGAGAACCCGATGTCGATTACTGTAGAAGACAAGAACCGCCTGATCGCAGAATTCGCACGTGCCGAAGGCGATACCGGCTCGCCCGAAGTTCAGGTTGCCGTGCTGACCAAGCGCATCTCCAACCTGACCGAGCATTTCAAGACCCATAAAAAGGACAACCACTCCCGCCGTGGGCTTCTGAAACTCGTGGCAACCCGCCGCAAACTGCTGGATTATGTGCGCAGCAAGGACGAGGCACGCTACCGTGACCTCATCGGAAAACTGGGCATTCGCCGCTAAGGCATACCCCTTTGACCGACGCTTGCGCCCGCCCTCCGGCGGGCGTTTTGCATTCTTCGTCCAGATTTCATCCTTGCACAAATATCCGCGGGGGAGGCCGCTTGCGGCCGGGGGCGGCAGCCCCCATCATCGCAACTTCTCAATCCCCCCCAGCAGAATATCTGTTGCCAGATCCGCATAATCCGCGCGGCTTACGGGGCCGCCTTCCTTGAACCAAGTGTAGACCCAATTCATCATGCCGAAAATCGACATAGTCACAGGCATCAGAATCGGGCGCTCGGCCTCGAGGTCAGGGTTGACCTCTCGGATCACCGTCGCAAAGCGCCGCACGATCCGTCGTTCGATCGCCATGATCTCGTCGCGCTGCTCTTGCGGCAATGTCTGCGTCCCGTTCAGCTGAACATTGTGATAATCATCTGAATCCCTGTATTGCTCCAGCACGGCATGAACCAATGCGCGCAGGCGTCGTTTTGGCGGGGCATCGGGCTGATCTGCGGCGGCGATAGCCTCATCCAGTTCGGTCAGATTGGTGCGCAGGATATCGAAGATCAGCGCATCACGGCCGGGATAGTAGTGATATAGCAAGGCTTTCGATACATCTGCACGCGCCGCGATTTGCGACATTGAGGCCTTGTCCATTCCAACTTCGGCAAAGACAGCGGCGGCACTGCGCAAGATACTGCGTTGCTTCACCTCGAAATCATGTGCACGAGACCGTGCCATTTCACCCCTCCTTGGGCCGGTTATCGACCACACGTCTGGCCTTGCCCTCGGACCTTGGTGCGGCACCGGGTATATGCACCTTTACTTTGGCCGTCACCCCCAGCGTGCTTTTGATATGGTGCGACAATTCCCGCTCCGAGGCCACCCGCGCGCCCTCTTCCGCCGCGTTCAGTGTTGCCTCGCAATGCACGGTCATATCGTCCATCCGTCCCGTGCGCGTCAGTTCAATCTGGAAATGCGGGGCAAGCCCAGCGCATTTCAGGATTTGTTCTTCCACTTGTGTGGGGAAAATATTGACGCCGCGCAGGATGATCATGTCATCAGAACGCCCGGTAATCTTTTCGATCCTGCGCATGGAACGCGCGGTGCCGGGCAGCAAGCGCGTCAGATCGCGCGTGCGGTAGCGGATGATCGGCAACCCTTCCTTGGTCAGCGTGGTAAAGACTAGCTCGCCCATTTCGCCATCGGGCAGCACTTCGCCCGTCTCGGGGTTGATAATCTCGGGGTAGAAATGATCTTCCCACAGATGCAGCCCGTCCTTCGTCTCGACGCATTCATTGGCGACCCCCGGCCCCATCACCTCGGACAGGCCGTAAATATCGACTGCATGCATATCAAAGGCCTGCTCAATCTCGCCGCGCATTGCGTTTGTCCACGGTTCTGCGCCGAAAATACCTACGGCGAGCGAGCTTTCACGCGGGTCAATGCCAGCACGCTGGAACCCGTCAAGGATGGATAACATGTAGGACGGTGTTACCATGATGATGCGCGGCTTGAAATCATGGATCAGCGTGACCTGCCGTTCCGTCATCCCGCCCGAGACCGGCACAACCGTGCAGCCCAGCCGCTCTGCCCCGTAATGCGCGCCCAAACCACCCGTAAACAGACCATAGCCATAGGCAATATGCACGATATCGCCTTTGCGCCCCCCGCTTGCGCGGATCGAGCGCGCGACCAGATCGGCCCATGTATCAATATCGCGCTGCGTATAGCCCACCACAGTAGGTTTCCCCGTGGTGCCCGAGGAAGCATGCACCCGCACCAACTGTTCGCGCGGGACAGCGAACATGCCGAAAGGATAGGTATCGCGCAGGTCGGTTTTCACCGTGAACGGAAACTTGGAGAGATCGGACAGGCTGTGCAAGTCATCCGGGTGGACGCCATGATCGTCGAAGCGCTTGCGATAGAAGGCAGACCCTTCATAAGCGTGGCGCAGCGACCATTTCAGCCGTTCCAGTTGCAGGGCGCTGATTTCATCGCGTGAGGCCGTCTCAATCGGTTCCAGATCACCGGGTTTCGGGGACAGGTCTTCCATGGCTTATTCCTCCCTCAGATGCGTGCCCTTGATGACACGCGAATGCCCACGAAATTCAGCGATGACTGTGCCCGCTGCATCCTGTACGCGCACATCATAAATCCCCGACCGCCCCCTGCGCGAGATTTCGCGCGCCTGCGCGGTCAGTCTTGCGCCCAGTTCAACCGGGTTCAGGTACGTCACCGCACAATGCTGCGCGACAACACGTTGGTTGTAGGTATTGCAGGCAAAGGCAAAGGCGCTATCAGCCAGCGTAAAGATGTAACCGCCGTGGCACATGCCATGCCCGTTGGTCATCTGGTCGGTGATCATCATCGACAGTGTCGCCTCTCCCGGTGCGACATGGTCCAGTGACATGCCCAGATTCCTGCTCGCGCTGTCTTCTTTCCACATCGAATGTGCGCTCGCCTCGGCCAATGCCTGCGGGGTCATTGTGTCTGGATTGGTCATTTGCCCTGAAACCTTGGCTGTCGCTTTTCAAGAAACGCGGTGACACCTTCGGCATAATCTTCCGAAAATCCTGCGCGGCGCTGGAAATCCTGTTCAAGTTCAAGCTGGTCATCCAGACTGTTGACGCTGGCTGCATGGATCGCCTGCTTTGTCAGCCCAAAGCCAAAGGTCGGCCCCTCGGCCATACGCTGCGCCAAGGCGCGCGCTTCATCCATTAACGCCTCATCGGGCAGCGCTTTCCAGATCAGCCCCCAATCGGCAGCCTGCTGCGCGGATAGCGGCTCTGCGGTCAGGGCAAGCGCCTTGGCGCGTGCCTCGCCCAATAGCCGCGTCAGCGCCCAGCTTCCGCCCGCATCGGGCACCAGCCCCAGCTTGGCAAAGGCCTGAATGAACCGCGCCGATTGTGCGGCCAGCACAATGTCGCAAGCCAGCGCAATATTGGCACCTGCCCCCGCTGCCACGCCGTTAACTGCAGCAATCACGGGTTTGTCCAAGGCCCGGATAGTGCGGATAAGCGGCGCATAGAAGTCACCAATGGTCTGGCCCAGATCAGGCTTTGGCCCGCCCTTGCGTGGGTCGCGATCCCCCAGATCCTGCCCCGCACTGAACGCACGCCCAGAACCTGTCAGCAAGACCGCGCGCACGGCGCTGTCCTGCGCTGCGCGGTCGAGGCCCGCGCGCAGCGCATGGTGCATGTCAGCATTGAAGGAATTCAGCTTTTCAGGGCGGTTCAGGGTCAGCTCCAGAACCCCGCCTTGCAGGTGTGCGATCACCGTCGCAGGTGATGTCATGACAGTCTCTCCTCCCAGATCGAAAGAGAGACTTGCATAAACCGACCGATCGGTCAATTCTGTTTATCGCACAGATGCCCCCAAAATCCCACCCTGCGCAGGCAGCCGCAGGGTGGGCGGGCGGGGCGGCCTGCCTGCGCAGATCAACCCGCTTTCAAAACCCCGCGCGCGATCTGGTCTGCCTCGATCGATTCAAACAGCGCCTTGAAATTCCCCTCGCCAAAGCCATCGTCACCCTTGCGCTGGATGAATTCAAAGAAGATCGGCCCCACCATGGTTTTCGAGAAAATCTGCAACAGAATTTTCGTCTCTGCGCCGTCGACAACACCTTCACCATCAATCAATATGCCATGCTTGGACATCTTTTCGACAGGTTCACTATGGCCTGCCACACGCTCATGGCTCATGTCGTAATAGGTCATCGGGGGCTTGGGCATGAATTTGATTCCACGCTCGGCGATTGCATCGGTCGCCGCATAAATATCTTCGGTGCCCACAGCGATATGCTGAATCCCCTCGCCCTTGTAGCGCTTGAGATATTCGACAATCTGCCCGGTTTCGCCACGATCTTCGTTGATCGGAATCCTGATCCGCCCACAAGGAGAGGTCAGCGCGCGACTGAACAGACCCGTGAATTTGCCTGCGATGTCAAAGAAGCGAATCTCGCGGAAATTAAACAGACGACTGTAGAACTCGAACCAGGTGTCCATATTCCCTTTGAACACATTATGCGTCAGGTGATCCAGGTAATAGAACCCGACCCCTTGCGGTTTGGGGGCGCATAGCCAGTCAAATTCTTTGTAGGGATGCGCATCGCCGTAATCTTCGATGAAATAGATCAACGAACCACCAATGCCGATGATTGCAGGGACATCCAGCGCCTTGCCGGCCCCGGTATATGGCTTGGCCCCAAGCGCAACCGCATGATCGAAAGCGTGCTGCGCATCCACCACGCGCCAACCCATGGACGCGGCACATGGCCCATGCTCGGACGCAAATTCCATCGCGTGGCTGCCTGTGTCATTGTTCAGCACATAGGTAATGTCGCCCTGCTGCCAAAGCTCGATATCCTGACGCCTATGGCGGGCCGTGCGGGTATAGCCCATTGCACGGAACTGCGCGCGCAGGGTTTCGGGGTCTGGATGCGCGAATTCGACAAACTCAAACCCATCTGTACCGGCAGGGTTTTCTTTACTGATGCTGGCGCGGGGGGCGGCGTGCGGGAATGGGCCCATGATGACCTCCTCTATGATGACTCTTTGCCGCATATTATCCCGGCTCAAATGCGCATTCTGCGCAAAGTTGTGTCTGAACACCAAAGTTATGCTATATTTTGACGAAATCCGACAAATATACGCGGAGAATACGCATGATAGACAATAAAGACCGGGAAATCCTTGCAGCATTGCAGGAAAACGCCATGATGACCTCTGAGGTGCTGGGCACGCGCGTGCACCTTTCGCCCAGCCAGGCAGCACGCAGACGCCAAAAGCTGGAAGCACAGGGCACGATTACCAGCTACCGGGCCCGACTGGACCCTGCCCAGATCGGCCTTGGGGTGCAGGCCTTTGTTCAGGTTCAGATGGGCACGCATACACCCGACGGCGCCAGAAGCTTCAAGCACTTGCTTGGCGCAATACCGCAGATCGTCAACGCTTGGACCCTGACAGGAGAGGCCGATTATCTGCTGCGAGTGTGGTGCGCGGACCTGTCAGCACTGAACACGCTGATCCACGACCAGCTTTTGCCACACCCTGCCGTGGCGCGCGTGCAAAGCCAGATCGTCATGGAGCAATTGAAACAAGCCGCAGCCCTGCCCGTCTGATTGGCCCCGTAGGGCTGGACATTCGTCCCCCAAAATGGCCAAACAGGGCAGTCAATTTATGAGGGGCCGCATGGATAATTCAGCCTTGGCAGAGGGGGTGCTGTCCGGCAACCGCCGCGCATTGGCCCGCGCGATCACGCTGGTCGAAAGCACCCGAGGCGAACATCGCACACAGGCAGGCGACCTGCTGGAACGGCTGGCAGGGTCCGGGCGCGAAGCGATCCGAATCGGCCTGTCAGGTACGCCCGGCGTCGGCAAATCCACTTTTATCGAAAGCTTTGGGCTGATGTTGGCCGAACAGGGGCTGCGTGTGGCCGTTCTGGCAGTTGACCCTTCGAGCGCGCGAACCGGTGGGTCAATTCTTGGCGACAAGACCCGTATGGAGCACCTCTCGCGCCACCCGAAAGCCTTTATCCGCCCCAGCCCCAGCCAGACACATCTGGGCGGTGTCGCACGCCGGACGCGCGAAGCCGTCGCCCTGTGCGAAGCGGCAGGCTTTGATGTCGTGTTGATCGAAACAGTGGGTGTCGGCCAATCCGAAACTGTTGTTGCGGAACTGTCAGATGTCTTTCTGTTGTTGCTGGCACCGGCGGGTGGCGACGAGTTGCAGGGCGTCAAGCGCGGTATCATGGAAGTCGCCGATATCATCATCGTCAACAAAGCCGATGGCGACCTGAAAGCGACAGCGACCAGAACCTGCGCAGATTATGCGGGTGCGCTGCGGCTGTTGCGCCGCCGCCCACAAGACCCTGACGGCTTTCCCAAGGCGATGACAGTGTCTGCGCTGGAACAATCCGGTCTAGACAAGGCATGGTCGGATATCAGCGATCTTGTCACATGGCGCCGCGAAACAAGCCATTGGCAAGGGCGGCGCGCAGCGCAGGCCCGGCATTGGTTCCATGAGGAAATCCGCCAGACCTTGCTGGCGCGGTTGGAAACCCCCTCGGCCCAAAAGCTGACCAGCCACAAGTTACGCGAAGTTGAAACCGGGCAAACCACACCAACAAAAGCCGCCGCCTCGTTGGTTTCGACGCTATGGCCTGAAATGTCGCCCGAAACCCCAACGGAATCGCTTGACCTTGCGCAAGATACCCCCTAATAGCGCGTGACGAGTTTCGAGGCGCTGCGTTGCAGTGCCCTTTTGCTTTGTGGCCCCCGGGATGAATTGTTTCGGATGCCCTTTCAAGACGAGGATAAACCCATGTCGCGCCGTTGCGAACTGACCGGAAAAGGCCCGATGACGGGCAACAATGTAAGCCACGCGAATAACAAGACGCGTCGCCGCTTCCTGCCCAACCTTCAAGACGTGTCACTGCAGTCCGAAGCACTGGGCCGCAGCTTCAAGCTGCGGGTATCATCGGCTGCGCTGCGCTCGGTTGACCATCGTGGTGGTCTGGACGCGTATCTCGCACGCGCCAAGGATGAAGAGCTTTCGGCAAACGCGCTGAAGATCAAGCGCGAATTGGGCAAGGCAGCGCAAGCTGTCTGAACTGTTAGCCTGAAAAGAACACAAGCTCCCGCGCAGACGGGGGCTTTTTCGTTCATGCCCCTGCCAGACGATGTTTCGGTGCTTCTTTCCTTGTCGAGGGGCCATACGCTAGCGCTTACAAAATCAGAAGCGACATGACTGTGCGCATCCGCAGTTGGCAGGCTAAAAAATGAATATAAACAGGCGGTAAGGCAAGAGCGTGCGCTTGCGCGAGAGTTTTCGAAGCGTTATCGTGACAATGTGGTCCCGTAGCTCAACTGGATAGAGCACCTGACTTCTAATCAGGATGTTGGGGGTTCGAGTCCTCCCGGGATCGCCAAGCCTTTTTCATGTCTTTGAAAAGTCATAGCTTTTCGCCCTTTTGTTGGAACTTTTCGCCAAAGTTGGAACTTTTGCCCGCTTCCGATGCGCCGGTCAGGGTTCGTTTGCGGTCAAATTTCTTCGCATACAGGGCGATCATGCTGTCTGACTCGTGCCCAGTCCACGCCTTCACCTGATAGGGGGTCGCGCCCGCCTCGATCAGCAATTCAGTGCGACGCTTGCGCAGGCCATGAGCCGCCTTGCCCTCTAACCCGGCCTCTCTGGCCTTCTTGGAAAACCACTGCGACGCGGCCTTGACGGATCGCACAGTGCCATGCGCCGTCACCATGAAGGTGATGTGGCGCTCCGGGCGGCTGCGGATCGCGTGCGCCAAGTGGTCGAGATCGTCGCCAAGCTGCGCACCAAGGGGCGATGCGTGCCGCGCCATGGGCACGTAGGCGTCGCCGCCTGTTTTGCCCTGGCGAAATGTCAGAATGCCGTCGCGGCCTATATTGCCCTCGCCAAGCCTGATCGCGTCTGAAATGCGCGCGCCGGTCCAATAGATCAGCTCGAAGGCAAGTCGCGGGGCGCTGTCGATCGGCCAATGCTTGCGGAACTTGTCAACGTCGCCTTGCGTCCAGCTCGCATGACCGTCTGTCGCTTGGGTCTTTGACTTTGCCACCGCCGCCGCCGGATTGGCTGGTAAGCTGAACGACTCTGTGGCGTGCGCCATCAGCGCGCGCCAGACTTTCAGCCGGTTGTTGCGCGGATGCGGATCAAGCCCTTTCAGGTCTGCGCGGATATGCTCGGGCCTCAACGTGCGCAGCTCCGCCTGCCCATAGCTCTCTGCGATGCGGTCCAGCTCGGGCCTGCGCCGCGCTCGTGTCCCGTCGCTGAGTGCCGTCCAGTTGCCGCTGCGCAGATAGTCGCGGATCGCCTCATTGATCGATCCTTTCGGGGCTGGCAAGCGCAGGTCGATTCCGTCAAGGTCCATGAAGCTGGCCAGAGCCTTGGCATATGCTGCCAGGAACTTGGGATGATCTGTCGGCGCGTCTGGCATGGCCACGCGCTTTGATCCCTTCGGCCCCATGTAGAACCGGGGATTTCCACTCGGGAAGGTGCCAGACTGGTTCAGATACTTCAGAGCTGTGGAAATACGGCGTCGCATGACGCAAGCCCTCCCTCTGCGCCGTCCGGGTCGCAATCGTGCATCACCAGATCGATCTGCGCCCGCGACCATAGCTTGACGCCCGCCCGCGTGATCGGTGCAGGCATGATGCCCTCGCGCACCAGCTCGTCAAACTTGGTCGTAGATACGTCCAGATATTGCGCTGCGCGCGCGCGGCGCAGGTATCCGGGCCAGTCTGGTAGCGTTGCCTTGCTCATGCCTTGCCCGCCTTCGCCAGTGCCTTCTGCACGTCCTCGCGCTCGAAGGCGTAGGGTTTACCCTCGATCGCGCTCAGGCCGTATCGCTTGCACCAGCGCCAGAAGCGCGGGGGCATGTTCCGCCCAAAGCCCAGATCAGCGGAAAGGTCGCCTGCATAGATCATGTGCTGGCCTCCCTCGTTTTGATGATATGGACAAGTGCGCGGCGCAGGGACAGGCCGACATTCACTTGTAGGATCGTGTCTGCGCGCTCTACCCGGTCACAGAAGTATGCCTCTTTTTCCGGGGCTTCCATGTCCTCGATCTCGATCGTGCGGCCTGCCCTGGTAAAGCGCAGCATAGGCTGAACAGGGAATGGCTTTTTCTGACTGCGAAGCGCATAGCCCAAGCCGTCCCAATTGCCGCTGGCGACCAGATCGCTATCGATGATCACCAAAATAAAGTCGCCGGTCCGGGGTCTGGTTTCATCCAACTTACCAGCGCGCCACAATAGCTCGGCAAGTCGATAATGACAGAATTCACCATCAGGGCCGCGCGCGGTGTCAGTGCAGATATTCGCCTGCTGTAAGTCGTATTGCATTTGAGCAAAGCCATACGGCGTCGATCCATAGCGGGCCTCAAGCTCCGGGCCGATAGCCGATGCGATGCGCGCGGCAGGAACCACGCCACCGGCCAGTGGTGCCAGCTTGCGCGCAAGGTTCAGGCGCGACAAGGCCGCAAAACTATATCTGGCAAGACGCCCGCGCGCAGGCTGTGTAACCTGCGGCAGGGCGTTTCCTTCGCGCTTCAACATTTCAAAAGTCCGGTCGGGCAGGGATAGCGCCTGCTCAATTTCGGGGCCTGTGAAAGTGCCGATATGATCCACATCTTTACTCATATCCCACTCTTTACGGAACTATGCGCCCAATGTCAATACTTCCCACTTTATGCGGATTTAAATTCCTCTGGTGCATTCTGCGCCGTGCTCTGTGCTGTAGCGATCAAGCGCGTTTTCCAATTCTTGTCCCAGCTCTTCCGCAAGAAAGATCAATGCGGATTGGCCTTCCTTGCACTCACCTGCATTTTCCAGAAACGCGACGGCGTTAAGGACGCCAGACAGCCGCAGGGCAGTTGTGTGAATTGTGCAGATCGAGGGTGTGGGGGTGTGATCAGACATTAGATATTCTCCAAATCGGGGGCTATTTCGATCAACAGGTTGATTGCATGCTCCAAAGCGCTGGCCTGCATATGCATGCATCCCCATAGCGAATTGCCATCGGTTGCGCTGTCGCGCGCCAGCATCACGGCTTGCAGAATGCTGATCGCAGCAATCAATCTGTCATGAACCGGCGCAGCCTTCGGCAAGCCGGGGGCGTTCCCCGGTGTGGGGGTGTGATTGGTCATTGTGCTATTCTCCGGTTGTGGTATTGTTCTATATCGGAACATAGCAGGTGTTCTAAATTGGAACAAGATAAAAATTCATTGGCGCAATTGCGGGCTGCACGCGCTCTTATCGGATGGTCTCAGCAGGCGCTTGCGGATGCCGCTGGCGTATCATCTATGACAGTAAAAAGGGCGGAAGGCTCTGGAAGTCCTGCGGCCTCTGCCGATGCGGTGGCCGCCCTGCGCGCCGCCCTGGAAAACGCTGGTGTCGTGTTCCTGGCTGAAAACGGCGGGGGGCCGGGGGTTCGTCTGAGAAAGTGACGGGTGGCCCCAGTTACCTCCTGTGCCACCCTGCGCCGCGCCCTCGAAGGTTCACAAGGGCCGCGCCTGCTCGGGGTTCTATCGTGACTCTCCGAGTATACCGGGCGATAGGGCCTGCGAGTGCGCCCAGGGTGCCACCCTACTCCGTGCTTGTGCCTTTCCAGTCCACCAGCGCCAGCGCCTGCGCGGGGTCTATGCCCTGTTCCTTGGCCTCGGCCAGCGCCTTGATGATCGCGCCCAAAGCGCGGGCCTTGCCGCCTGTGTCGAAGGCTTGCAGGGGCCGCATGCAATCGATCGTGACGGCTGCGCCCAGCTTGGCGCTGCATTCCTCGGCCAGCAGCTCGGCCAGCGGCTGGATGGTCCATTGCGCAAGGTGGCGCTGTGCTTCCCTGATCACCGGGCCGGTTGCGCTGGGGTTCACCATCGCCGGAATCACGCCATAGGCCATCAGGATTGCAGCGCGGGCCTGATCGAGGGTTTCGCGCGTCATGGCGCGTTGCAGATCGGGGGTCAGGTCTTCGCGCTTCTGGCCAAGCTGCGGGTTCATGCCTGCGGCTATGGCCTGCGCCGTGCCCTCGATCACCATGGTTGAGCCACGGCGGCCCCGGAAGCTGGCGCGCAGCTCTTGCATATCTCCGGCGCTGCCCTCTGGCACGGGCAGAACCTGACTTCCCAGCGGGGCGGTCTGATACACATCGCGCAGGGCACTTTCCAGCGTGTGCAGCAGATCGCCGGTCAGGCTCGATCGCCGCAAGGGGATGGTGCCTGCCCACGGCGCTGTCAGATCGGCCCCGCTGCGCAGGTGGATCACTTCACCGGGCAAAGCCGTGACAGATCGCCCGCCGCCCGTTTCCGGGATGCCCAGCCGATAGGCGCGCGGGGTGCTGCCTCGTGTGGTCACGTCCCAGTCAAAAGCCGGGGTCAGGTGGTCGCCCTCGATCAGGAAAATGATTTCCCCGCGCAGGGCCATAGATCTACCAATGAGGGCCATGTGGCGCCGGGTCAGAAGATCCTGCACGCTGCAATCGGCCATCGCAAAGGCCGATTCCCACATGCTGACACATGACTGCACTGTGGCTGTCAGTTCGGCCATACCTGACGCGCCGGAAATGAAGGCATTCCGCGCCTGAATGACCTGTGCGGTATAGCCTGCGCCACTCGATCGGGTTTCGGGGGGCTTGCGCCGGAAGCGGTCGAGAATGCCCATGTCATGGCCTCCATCTGTTGAATGTGCGATGCAGGCCGCGCCGGTCCTGATCGTCGCGCAGCGGGTGCCATGATCGCGCCTCGATCTGCGCCGCCGGATAGGCTGGCCGGGTCACGGCGCTGAACTCGATCAGATCGGCGCGGCTGATCGATCGCAACAGGCCAGTGCCGCGCCGCTCGATCTTCTCGCCCCCGGCTGCAACCCGGAAGCCGGGGGAAAGCCCCCTGATCAGCCCTGCCCGATGCGCGGCCAGAAAGTCGCGCGCCCAGCTTGTGCCGTCATTCAGATCAGCCTCGATCTGGACGGCCTCGCCAGTGTCGCGGATCAGCAGCGTGCCTGCATTGCGACTGGCAAGCGGTTTTTCGAAGTCGTGACCGGCCAGAAAATAAATATCCTCTGCCTCGGCCTCGATCCGGGCTGCGAATGCGCGCGCCTCGATCCGCTCTGATCGCCCTGGCGCAAGCTCGGCCTCGATGCTGTAGGGGAAGCGCCCGACAAGTCGGACGCCCCCGGATTCGGCGCGCAGCTCCAGCGCGCCAGATGCTGCGCCCCAAAGCATCAGCCGCCCGCCGCGATTTGCAGGCCGGACAGGACGCGCAGTTGCGCAGGGCGCGCGACTGTCACATCCTTGGTCGCCAGCGCCGTGATCCGCAAGCCGCCTGCCTGTGCATCGCTGTAGGGATCGCGTATTGCGTCAATCGCTCCATAAAGTCCCACGAATACCGGGGCAATGCCGCCGGTGCTGGTGGTCAACAGCGCTGTCGTCGCCAGCGGATCGCCCGCCGGGGCCGCAAGCCCGTTGCTTGTGGTGTAGGCGTTGGGCAGATGCTTTGACAGGCGGTCCCATTCGGTCAGGCCGCTGCCAGCGTCCCAGATTGCGCCGTCGAGGAAGTCCCACAACTCTGGCCGGATCATGGCATTGATCGAGGCGGGGCCGCTGGCCGCGTTCGCGGTCATGAATGCGGTCACGCCCGCGCGGAATGCGGCCCATGTCGCCAGTTCATCAACTTCCTGCAAGGCGATTCCATAGGCCGATTGACCAGTGATCACGCCCAGCGGTTGCCCATCGCTGCCAGTGCCAAGGAAGGTGACGCGATCAAGCTCTGCCTGCATGGCTGCATTCATGTCGCGCCGCACGGCCTGTTCAAGGGCGCTGCCGGTCTGCTTCATGGCCTTGCGGGTCAGGCGCATCTGCACGCCAAGGGTGTGATCGGGTTTCAGGGGGCGGTCTGCGGTCTGGAACGGGGTCGGGCCGCCCACATTTCCGGCCTCTGTCGCCTGCCAGCCCACGGTTGCGCCTGCGGTCGTCACCGGCCATTCGGTCGCGCCGTGATCGATCTGGATCATCTGCGCGCCCATGCGGGCCGCGATGCTGTCAGGGAACAGGCGATCGATGATCGGGCGCGTGCTGATCGGGTCAGGCGTTCCAGCCGCAACCGTGTTGCGCATTTCCAGCGCAGCCCACGGGATCGGAATGCCGCGATAGCCGCCCGCGTTGCGCAGCTCTGTGACAATCTCGGCGGTTGCGCCGTCGAGGTTGTGGCCAGTGTCGAGGGCTTGCGCGACCTGGCGCAGCTCGAAGCGGGCCATCAGCTCGGAATACTCGCGATCAGAACGGGTTTCCAGATCGGCCCCGGCCTCGCGGCGCTCGGTGTCTTCTGCGATCAGGGCCGCGCGGTAGCGGGTTTCATTGGTCCGATATTCCAGATCGAGGCTGTCCATCGATCGGGTTTCGTCTTCGGTCGGGGTCGGCTTCGCGGCCAGTTCGGCCAGTTGCTGCCTGATCTCGGACTGTCTCCGAGAAATTTTCACTGAGTCCAGCATGTGATTTACTCCTGTGTTGCTGGTGAAGGTTGGTCAGTTTCCAGCGCGCGAATGGCGTCTTGCCATGCATCGCGGGCCGGGGTCTTGAGGGGTGGCGGGTGGCCACACTCAACGCGCGTCTTGCTGGTGTGACAGGACGGGCAAAGGGCTTGCAGGTTCTGGGGGTCGAAGGCCAAGGCCGGGGCCGTGCGAACAGGTTTGATGTGATCGACTTCCAGCCGCCCGCGCGCGCCGCATTTCTTGCAGCGGAAGCCGTCACGCTCGATCACGGCCATGCGCAGAACCTGCCACCGCCGCGTTGCCGTGACGCGCTTGGAATGGCGCTGAAATTCTCGGGTCATGTCCATAGCGCGCGCGCCTTCTTCTGGGGTGTGGCTTTCATGCGCGCGCCCTGGGCGATCGCGATCACCGCCGCCGCCGCTGCATCGATCCGGCCAAGGGATCGGGCTTTCGCCAGCTTGTGATTGCCTGCCGGATCAACCAGCGTGATTGCATCAGCGAAGGCGAAGCGCAGCAGCATCGAGGGCGCGACCTTCACTTCACCGTCAAACAGGGCGCGGCGGAAACGCTCGATGTCTTCGGCGCTGTCCTTCCAGCCAAAGCCGCGCCAGATGAAAGGAACGCGGGCCAGCCCTGCGCCCTGCATGGCTTCGACAAATTCCGCATGGCGGAATCGGTCGCCCACGATCGCAACCGGGGTTTGCCCGTCCAGATGCTTCACCACCTCGGCCAGCCATCGCCCTGGGGGAACCGTGTTTTCACCCATCACGGACAGTTCGCCGCGTTCGTTCATCTGGACATAGCGATCTGAAACGCCATCCGCCGCGCCGCGATCTGCCAACGAAGGAAAGGCCGGGAACGTGCCAAGGGCTTCCAGCCGTCCAGTATCTGGCCAGTAGAAAGCCGCGGCTGACATGCTGCGCGATCCGCCCAGATCAACACCCAGAACGCAAGGGCCATCGCGCGGGGGCAGTTGATCGGGATCGACTTCAGCCGCCATCCATTCGTCAACCGTCACCAGCACAGAACGGTCTTCGGTCGAGACGCGCTCATTCCTGTTCAGGTTGCGGAAGCTGGACAGGGCAGAACCGCCGCGCGCGATTGCCCGCCGCGCCTGTGCCACCAGCCAGTCAGGGGTTGCGCCGATGCCCTCGATCGCGCCGGGGTTGGCGATCAGAAGGCTATTAGGATCATCAGCAGGCAAGCCCATAGGGGGGCGGTGTTCCTGGATGAAAGTTCCGGGGGGCGGTTCGTCCAGCCAGCGGCTGAATGTGTTGGCGTCATCCGGGGCCGATGTGGAAATGATCAGCGCGCGCCCGTCACGTTTACCAAGGCCGGACAAGATCGCGTTCTCCAAGCTGTCGCCCTTCTCGCGTTCCCATGCCGCCCGTTCGTCGAGGATCGCCAAGGTGGGGGCACCGCCCAGAACCGACTTCCCATCCGCTGCGATCACGCGCGCCAGCCCGCCGCCATTGCCCTGAAATTCGACTTCCAGCTTTGATCCGCGCCGGATCGTGAACAGCTCCTGATCGGCCTCTGGCAAGCCTTCGAGGTATCCGACAAGGAAGTTGAAGGCGATCCGTGCCTGATCGCGATTCCGCGCTGCAAAGATGATCTCGCGCTTGGGCTGCGGGGCTTCTTGCAGCGCGCCCACCAGCTCGGCCAGCGCCAGACCAGCGGCCAGCGCCGTCTTGGCGTTGCCGCGCCCAATGGATAGAACGCCCACCATCACGTCAGGCCGGAAGGTGCCCTTGACGAACGATTTCTGGAATTTTGCCAATTTCAGCGGTTTTCCGGCTTTTTTGCCCTCTGGAATCCGCAACAGGGCCAGAAATTGGCAAGCCCGCATTCCGGGCGATTTTCCGGTGATCCGGGGCAGGAATGAGAGAGGAACAGTCCCACCCCGGTCCCCACGGTTCAAGGATTCGCCAGATGGGGCCCCCGCAAACATGCTGATCTGTCGCTCATCGTGTTTCATCTCGCGTATCTCACTACTCTAACGTTTCTAAGTCTTGTGCCCATCGGGCCGAGTTCAGGCTCTTGTGGCGGTCTGTAAGCGGGTTACTGTGACAGGGACTAAAACCCCGCCTGCCCGCCCCAGACCGCCGCGATGTTGCCGTCGGTCCTGAGACGAGGCCCCCGCATTGGTGCACACCTGCATTTCCCGATGCCCGGTGCCGCCTTCTCGTGTGTTCACCGGCTTTCGGGTGCCAGTGGGGTCTTTGGGCCGAGAAGGACCGCCAAAAGGCGGAAAGCGTGCCCATGGGGATTTACACCCCGCCGACAAGCATTGCGGCTTGTCAGTTTGCGCCTGACCCGTTACCTTGGTTGCGCTTTAAGCAGATGCGCCAGCTAACCCGTGAAAGCCCACATCTGCCGAGACCCGCGCGCAAGCGCGGGTCGTTTATCTCTCGATCAACTCCCCTGTGCTTCGCTGAAACAGATCATCGACCATGCCGCGCATGACCTCGATCTGCTTGCGTGTGGGCTTAAACTGTCGCCAATGCGCGCGCCGTGCCATGTCCTTGGCAAAGCTGCGCAGCCATGCTGTCGCGGCCCTCTCGGCGCAGACAGGCATGTAGTAAAGCAGGCGCTCAAGCTCTGGCCCTGTCATGCCTTCACCCCGCGATAGCGCCCTATAGCGCGCTGCATGGCGTAGGACTGGCTGGACGTGCCGCGCGCCTGTGGTGTCTTGGCCTCATGGGCATTCGCGCCCCGGAAGTCATACAAGGCCGCTACCTGATCGCGGATCGCGTGTCGGATGTCGGGGGGCAATGCCTCTGGGGTCGCGCCAAAGCCTGCCTCATACTCGATCACAAATCGGGCATGGTGCAGATACTCTGTGACAGTCTCGCCCAGAACCAGAACAGGACGTGTGCCGCCTATCAGCTCGGCCTCGATCAGCTCGCCCTCGGCCATCACTTGGAATGTCGGATTATCGCCCAGAACCGGGCCAATGGGCAGGCGCAGGCGATCACTGTCTGGCCAGCCTTCCACCGTCACGCGGATTGTCTGAGTGATCAGCGCAATCTCTGCGGCCTCTTCAAGCTCATGCGCCGCCGCCTCGGTCATTTCGATCAGGCTTGTATCGTCATGGTCGCCCACGATGCGCAAGTGATCGCGGGTAGCGACCAGATCGAGGGGAAGCGCGGGGCGGGTCAGGCGCTGAATTGTCATTCGCATGCGCAATTCTCCTGACCCCATTTCAGGAAGCGCAGCCGGTTGGCCAGCGGCATAGACAGGAACAGCCAGCGCAGCAGGCCGCGCCCGTGGTCCTGGTGCAGATTTCGGCCTTGCAGTTCTGTCGCCACGGCTTCGGCTATGGCTACAAGCTCGGCCTCTCCTGCGCGCTTGGCCCATTCCTGCGCGGCGTCCTTGTCCAGCGCCTCAGAGGGTGGCATGCCCGCGTGAAGGTCGATCAGGGCCGCTGTCATAAGCGGTCGCGCGTCTTCTGGTTCTGCTGCTGCGATCGCATGCGCCAGATCAGCCGCGCATTGCATGCGGTAGGCGATTTCGTGGTGTTTTAAGTTGGAAGCGGTCGCGGCAAGTTGTTGATTTTGCTTTTCGGCACTGTTGGAACTTGTCGCCGCTTCACTACTGATTTCGCTTGATTGCCCCGCAACTCCCGGGATCGCCACCACCTTACTAATGTTGTAGATGGGGCATATGAGTGCGCAAAACGGCGGTTTTTGCTGCGCACCGTGTCAAGCATTAATTTCGATTTTTTCTGAAATTCTCGTAAGCCATCGAACCATAACAACAAATATGAAATTCACTCAGACTTGCGGAATGTGGGCGCGCGGGCGCGTTCGGTCCTCTCTGGACGGATCGCAAGAGCCCTTCCGGGGTGACTTGCGCGAAGGACACGTCACCCCAAGCGTACTCATCCGGATTTCACGATTCGTGAACGCTCAAGAAACATACCGCAGTTTTGACCCCGGCGTGAGCATAGGCCGCGCCTGCCAGTCTCGCCGCCCCCTTGTCAAATGTGATGAAGGCCGCACAACGGCTCGCGGCCTCGATGTGCTGGCAATCGCGAAACTGGCCAAGAAAGTGTTTCTCCCGTCGCGCCCGTCCCTTGCTGCTGACGCGCCTGTCTCGGACGATACCGAGCGCGAATAGCATGAACGCGAACCCGGTCAGGTTTCCCCACCGTGTGCATACTTATGGGTCTACTGGGTATGTAATTGACACACCCTGAAATTGGGGCTCGAATTACGTAAGTAATAACAGGTGGTTACAAGACGGGGTTTTCTTCCGAATCACAAGGGTGCGCACTCATATGCCCCATCTACATGATTGAACATCACTAGCGGTCACTTAGCGCCGCCTGGATGCGCAGATATTCAGAGATATTGTCCAGATTGATTAGCCCGACCAGATCGCCATTCTCCAGAATGCAGATCACCTGCACATCTTCGTCCTGTTGCAATGCCTCCATCAACTCTGCCAGATCAGCATCAGGTGCAGCCGTTACTGCGTCGCTCATGATCGCATCTATCGTGCCATCGAGGCCATAATCGCGCAGCCCCCGCAAGATTGCCTTCTGGCTGGCCACGCCGACAACCCTGTTGCCATCAAGAACCGGGAAATCCTTCAACGTGCCTGCCAATGTCAGATCAACGGCCTTTGAGAGCAACGCGCCGCGATTCAAGGTTTGAAAATCGGTGATCATCGCACGCGAGACAGGTTTATGGTGAAGCCGCATCTCAATCTCGGCGCCGCCAGCCTCGGCAATAGCCCCGATCCAGATGAAAACCGCGATGAGAACCAGAAAGGGGTTACCGAAAAGCCCGGCCAACCCGAACAAAAGCGCCAGGCCCTGCCCGATACGCGCTGCCATTTGGGTAGCCCGCAACCGCCCCATGCGAAAGCTGAGTGCTGCGCGCAGAACCCGCCCGCCATCCATTGGAAAAGCCGGAATCATATTGAACACGGCCAGGAATATATTTGCAAACAGAACACTTTGCAAAAAATTGGAGGGCATCAGGGCTGGTGCAGCCATTTCGAAATCTTCGGCAGCGCCGCCGCCGCTCAATCCGAGGATCACGAACAGAACAAAAGCGATTGCAATATTGACGGCAGGCCCCATCAGCGCGACCACAATCTCTTGCCTCGGGTCCTTGGGCATACGCTCCAATGCGGCCAGTCCGCCAATCGGAAGCAGCGTAATGAACCGCGTGCCGATCCCGTAGCGGCGTGCCGTTAATGCATGTCCATATTCATGCAACACAACGCAGAAAAACAGGACCGCGATAAAGCTCAGCCCGAACAAGACACCCCAGATCGTTCCCGTTTGCAACCAATACACCAGCCCGATCCAGACAAAGAGCAGCGGAAAGGTCGCATGCATGAACAAGTCAATTCCAGCAAAGCGCCCGAGCTTCAACGACCAGCCTGTCCATTGCATCGCAGTTCTCCTTCAGCTTGCCGTGGTGGTTTTATAGTAGTGATCAAATGGTCAGGCCGCAAAAGACTTTACGTCTCGGTTCACTCTTGTCCCGTGATGGTAAGCGCCTCCGCTTATCGACACCTAGTGTTTACCGCCTGACACAAGATACCAAACCACTGCTTGGAGGGCGTTGCAGTCTTTGAGTAGCGCGGGATCAAGGCCGAAGGCCGGCGCGCATCGCCGGGCCGCCCCCACGGCACGGCGATTTGGCTGCCACCTGCGCAAATATCTGATCTTGTACGGATTGGGCTGGCATAAAGTGCTACAGATTAAGCGGTGGATCGCCGCACCGCGGCCCTGCGCTGCGCGGCTTTGCACCCGGCCTCGCTATGTCCGCTTCGTCCCTATAGCCGCCTCTCGCGAAAACATCGCATTTGGCGCGGTAACCATTCGTCAGATGGCGAACACTCGCTCACCGGAGTTTAGTGGCGACAAACCTGATCCCCTTGCGTGAAACTTTCTATCCTGACCGATCTTGTCGCGCACACTGGCTGAACCAGGCATCGGGTGGTCAGGGCCTTGGGCCGCGAGATGTCATTTGTCATGCCCATCATGCTTACGCATCAGATGGGCAATCAGTGGTGCACCGAGGATCACAAGAACAATCCGCGCCAGATGATGGGTGACAACAAATGCAAGATCAGCGCCCGCCACAAGGGTCAGAACGACCATTTCGGCCTGCCCTCCGGGGGCGAAAGCCAAAAACGCCTCTAGCGAGGGGGCCAGCCCAGTCTTGGCAACGGCTTCCGCGAATACCAAGGTAAGTGCGGCCAGAACAACCATGAACTTTGCGCCTGCCAGAACATCGCGGCGTAACTCCAACCATGTCACGCCTACATATTGCGCGCCGATGCCCAGCCCGATGAAGAACTGCGCGGCGATGATCGCCTCGGCTGGCGGTCGCACAGTCAGAAGCCCCGTCATCGAAAGGATACCTGCAAGGATCAATGGCCCCAGAATGGACGCCCCGAACATCCCCACCCGCTTTGCAATGCGCCAGCCGACAAGGCCCGCAAAAACCATCAGGGCAAGTTGATCCCAAGCCATTTCAGACACAGGCGCACCGGGCGCATTGGTCAGGGGCACCCCCCAAAGCCCGGTAATCAGAAACGGTGCCACAGAGACGATGATTGCCACGCGGGTTGCATGGATCAACGCCAATGTGCGCACATTGGCACCCGCTTCCTGACCGAACAGAACCATGTCCTGAAACCCACCGGGCATGGCGCAATAATACGCGGTGGCCGGGTCATAGCCGCAGTATTTGCGGAAAAAGACATATCCTGTTGTCCCGATCACAAGTACGAACAATGGCACCAGCGCGACTGACAACGCCATGTCGGGCACACGTCCCAACAACTCTGGTGTGATGGACGCGCCGACAGCCACGCCAAGGATCGCGCGCATTCCGACCCCAAGCGTGCCTGTGTCCTGCAAACCCATTCCGGCCAATGCAGCCAGTAGACAGGCTGCCAAGGGGCCAAGCAAGAAAGGCAAGGGCAGGCCCAGCACCGAAAAGACTGCGACCCCGAGCGCCGCAATCCCCACTGTCCGTATTCGCGCCCTAGTCAGCATGTGTTATCAAGCCGTGCCTTGCAGGTGCGACAGCTCAGCCTTCCTTTTTGTCATCAGCATGGCCGATCTTGGCAAGCTTGCTTCCGACATTCATCTTGAACGTGATCAGAAGAACAAGCACAGCAAAACCTGCAAGCCCGATCCCAAGGGCAGAGCCGAACAGCGCGCCGCCCCAATCGCCACGGTTGATCAGAAGCGCGCGGCGCAGGTTTTCTTCCAGCAACGGCGCAATCAGGAAGGTAATCACCAAAGGCGCCTCTGGTATGCCAACACGGCGCATAAGAAAGCCAAGAAACCCAAGGCCCAGCATCATATACACATCCGCCGGGTCACCCCGCGCTGCAAAGGCGCCGATCACCGCCATAATCATGATGATTGGCACCAGCACTTCGCCCGGAACCTGCCCAAGCCGCGCATAGAGGAATGAAAACGCGCGCCCGATCCCAAGGTTGAACAGGTTGCCAAGGATCAGGATGATAAACAGCGCATAGATCACATCCGCATGAAGCGAGAACATGCGCGGCGAAGGTGTAATTCCCTGCAAGATCAGCGCTGCCCCGATCAGCGCGGCGGTCGCACTTCCGGGGATGCCGAAGGCCAGAAGCGGCACCAGCGTCGGCCCGACAGTGGCGTTGTTGCCAGCTTCGGCGGCCGCGATGCCGTGTATCGACCCCTCGCCGATCTTCTTTTCGGGAAAGGCTTGTTTGGCAATACCGTAAGACATGAAGGACGCAACCGTCGCCCCAAGTCCGGGCAGCGCGCCGACAAATGTGCCAACACCGATCCCGATGCCCATTTCACGCCAGCATGACAGGTACTCGCGGAAGGTCAGCCCCTCGGACTTGGCCCCGAATAAATCCTTGGCCGAT
The DNA here is from genome assembly GCF_004366635.1 of Roseinatronobacter bogoriensis DSM 18756. GTDB lineage: Bacteria > Pseudomonadota > Alphaproteobacteria > Rhodobacterales > Rhodobacteraceae > Roseinatronobacter > Roseinatronobacter bogoriensis. Next base: position 82,540 of record NZ_SORN01000007.1, read on the forward strand.
TGCTCGACCTTTTTTCCGCCGCGTGTTTTGCGCAGCAACTCCAGCCCCTGATCCAGCATCTGGCTCATTGCGAAAATGCCAATCACCAGCGGCACAAGGTGAATTCCGTCACGCAACCAGCTTTGCCCAAAGGTGTTGCGGGCAACATTGCTTACCGGGTCCGCGCCGATCGTGCCCAGAAACAACCCGATCCCGGCACTGAGCATCCCCTTCGCCAGATGGCGGCCAGATAGCGTGCCCAGAAGCGTGATCGCCACAACCATCAGCCATAACCGTTCCGTGGGGCCAAATTGCAGCGCCATCAACGCGATCGACGGCGCAACAAGGATCACAACAATATCGCTGGCCGTGTCTGCCGTGACCGAGGAATAGAGCGCGGTCAGGATCGCCTTGCGCCCCTTGCCCTGTTTGGTCAGCTTGTAGCCGTCATAGACAGTGGCCGCGCTATCCGGGGCACCGGGCGTCGCAAAGCTGATGGCCGAGATCGACCCACCGAACACCGCCCCCTTGTATAGCCCGATCAGCAGCCCCAATGCGCCGGTAATATCCAGCGTGAAGCTGAGCGGCAGCATCAGCGCAATCCCGGTAGAGGCCGTCAGCCCCGGAATGGCCCCAAGCCCCACCCCAAGGAAAACACCAATCACCAACCAGAACAGTGTGTTGAACGTGAATACCAGCGCTAGCGCGTCATAAAAGGCATCAATCTGCATTCGCAGCGCCTCGCTTTTGAGTGAAGTTCAGAAAATTCCCGCCAGAATGCCCTGCGGAAGGCGAACGCCCAGCAAAGTGAAAAAGGCAAACACGACAACCGGCACGACAATCGCAAGAATGATTGCCAGTCGCACAGGGCGCAGCCCGAACCAGAGCATGAAAGCCAGCAGAAACGGCGGTGACGCCAGAAGAAAACCCAGCCGGGACATGGCCCAGAAGCATAACCCGATACCTGCAAGCATGACAATCGGCAGCCAGGCGTCGCTGGTTCGCGCATCTTGCAGGTTTTCAGGTTGTTCCTTTCGCAAGGGGTCCATGATCATCGCTGCAGCGCATAGAAGCATTAGCCCTACGCCCATCATTGGCATCATGCCCAGCAAAAACCCGTCTCGCATGACCCGGTGCGCCCAGGGCTGCCACAAGATGTAAGTGAACAATGCTCCGATTATCAGCAGAAGATACAGGCCAATCGCCTGATTGCTGCGCCACCAGTTGCTCATTCATGCCCCCTGTTCCAACGGTATGGGCAGTGGCATTTCGCCACTGCCCGGCCAAGGGTTACTGCAACAGGCCGATTGCGTTGCGCATCGTGTTGACCATTGCCTCGTAATCGGCGGCCGCAGCTTCCCGGTCAAGGAAGATGATCGGCTCGCCCGCCGCTTCGAAGACAGCTTCAATTTCGGGGTCAGTCGCAGCGGCCTCGAACATTTCGGCAAAGCGTGCCTTGATCTCTTCGGGTGTATCAGGGTGCATTCCGACCCAACGCGGGAAGGCAAGCCCGGAATAGCCCAGATCCGTAATCATGGGCGGGTTGCCCAGCGCCTCATTCACGCTGTCCGGCAAAGGGATGCTGGAGGTGTTCATCAACGCAATTCCATTTTCCGGCACGATGGTCAGGGCAGTCGATTCCGTCACCGCTGCGACATCGATATGCCCGCCAAGGAAATCTGTAACGGATTCGCCCGTGCTGCCGTAAGGCACATAGATCGCCTCGGCCCCGGCCTGATCAATCGCATTGGCCGCACCCAGCAGGAGCGCATTTGTGCCACCAATGGTCACGGCACGCTCATTCAGTGCCGAAATAAAGCTGTCCCAGTCCGGGAACTCATCTTCCCGCACCACCAGCACGGAAGCGAACGCCGCCAGATAGCCCAGAATATCAATCTCGCCGGGGTCAACAGGCGCATCCTCTTCGCTCAGCAAGGTAATGATGGGGGTCGGCGTGGCGTTGAAGACGGTGTAGCCATCTGCTGGCTGGTTCAGAACATGCATCCAGCCGGTTACCGCACCGGCACCGGGATGGTTTTCGACATTCAGCGACGCGCCCCCGAAATGACGTTCCGCCTCGGCGGCGAACACCCGCGACAACCGGTCTGAACCGCCACCCGCGCCAAATGGAATAACCCAGTTAATCGTGCTACTGGGATAATCACTCGCCGCTACCGTTGTTCCCATTCCCAACGCCAGTGCGGCTGCGACACATGCAGCTGTTGTTGCCTTGAAGCTCATTTCGGTTCCTCCCGCAAATTTTATTTCTGTGCTCACACGCGCCTGACCACAATCCTCCCATCAGGCCAGCGTGATGGCACCGGAAGTGTCGCCCCCGTGCCTGAAGCTGTCAAGCCCTTGCTGAAAGTAGCATTTTGCTGGTATCGATGCGCTGTAAGGGAGAGAAGATGACAACCACCGTTCTTGTGCCTTCGGGCGTCTTGGGGCTGGGCTTTTCGCAAGAAGCACTGAATCTTGGCATTGCCAGGGGCTGCGATGTCATAGCGATCGACGGCGGCTCTACCGATAGCGGGCCGCATTCCCTTGGCACGGGCGTGTCGAAATATTCCCGGGCCGTGTGCAAGGCGGAATGGCGTGCGCTGATGCAGGCGCGGGCGCAGCTCGGTGTTCCGCTTATCATCGGAACGGCTGGCACCAGCGGCACAGACAGTACAGTTGACTGGATGTATGACATTACCTGTGAACTGGCCGAGGAATTGGGACAAAGCCTTCGTATCGCGCGGCTTTACTCCGGCCAGAGTGCTGAGTTTGTCATCTCGAAACTGGCATCGGGCCAGATCAGCCCGCTTTCCCCTGCACCTGAATTAGATGCCGACAGCCTGCGCGACATGTCAAACATCGTAGCGCTGGCGGGTGCTGAACAGATACAGGCCGCGTTAGAGACTGGCGCCGATATCATCATTGCCGGACGCACAACCGATACTGCAATCATCGCCGCGCTGCCCCTTTCACGGGGCGAGCACCCCGGTGCGTGCTGGCATGGTGCTAAAATCGCTGAATGTGGCGCGCTGTGTTCCACCCATCCCGGTTCCGGCGTGATCCGGGTCACCTTCGACAAGACCGGCTTTGAGGTTGAACCGATGGCCCCCGCTGCCGCATGCACCCCGCATTCCGTGTCGGCACATATGCTATATGAGAACAGTGACCCGTTTCGTCTGTATGAACCCGGCGGACACCTGGATGTCAGCCATGCACGCTACAGCGCGCTGGACGCGCGCCGCGTGCGCGTCGAAGGGTCCGAATGGATACCCGGCCCTTATACAGTAAAGCTGGAAGGTGCGCGGCTGGCGGGTTACCAGACCATGCTACTCGCCCTTCTAAGAGAGGCCCATTACGTCGCGCATGCACAAGACTGGGCCGACAAGCTGGTGTCGGTGCTGTCAGAGCGTGTGGTCGCACAAATCGGGCTTGCGCCAGCGGATTTCACCATCGAGATGCGCCTGATCGGGGTCAATGCGACGATGGGACCGCTGGAAAACCGCAACAGCCAGCCCGCCGAAGTGGGCGCAATGTGCCTGATCACCGCCGAGAGTCAGGATATGGCGGATGAAATAGGGCGGCTTGCCAACCCATTCCTGCTTCATATGCCACTGACCGAGGATGAACCGCTGCCCACATTCGCGTTCCCCTTTTCGCCCGCACAGACCAGCCGGGGCGCGATCTATGAGTTTGCCCTCAACCATGTGATGGCATTGACAACGCCCCTTGAGGCGTTTCGCCTTGAAATCAGCGAGGTTGGCGCCCATGCCCATGTTACGTGATCTGGTCCGCAAGGTCGCCGCCAAGAATGCAGGCCCGTTCCAGGTGACGTTAGATATTTTCTGCGGTTCGGACGAAGCCTACGCACGTGTTGCGCCGGCACTGAAGGACAAGGAAATTGCCAGATTGTTCGGGCTTGAACCGCAATTGCTGCGCAGGTTTGACATTCCGGACCTGAATGTCGTGAAATTCTCGATGCCGCGATCCGTCGTTCAAGGCAGCCGCTTCGACCGTGACATGCACGGCGCGCAATTTGCGACCCTGCTGGAAGAAATAGACATCTGAGGCACGCCGAAGCGCCTGCAATTCCCTATACTGCGTCATCTTAACTGGCGCGGAAAACCAATTCCGGAGCTGCTGGCCGCAACTCGCGCTATCAGCGAAAGCGATGCGTGCCTGTGATGATCGAACGACCAGGATTTGATCTGGGCCGCAGCCGAAAGGCAGCGCCATGCAATGCAACTACCCAGCACCATCTGCACAGCGGCCCTGCAATGCACGATTAAGGTAAGCAATACTCATCTGAACCACAATTATTATTCGTTTTTCTCAATGCCATGAAGTGACTAGATTGCGTATGCCAATTTGGAGAAACGTGATGCAAAAAGCCCTTCGCCCGCTGTTACGCCCGGACACTGCCGGTTCTCATGAAAAACTGGGCTATCTCATTGACGGTGCTTATTCTGGTCCCACTTTGCTAATTCCCTTGCCGAGAGGCCACGCCACAAAAGTCGCTGAGGCCATGCAGCGCATTCCACGGCTTGGTAACTTTCGTGGCCGTGTCGCAATTGTAAATATAGGTGCCGTTGGGGCAGATGCAGCGCAGGATGACTGGCTGCGCAACCAGATCGGGACCGTAGATGAAACGCTTTATCTGACAAAAGCCAAAATTGACGGACAGAACCCGCACGCGGTGCAAAAAACCATAGCTGCGATCCTTGGCAAAGCAACTGAGCTTGGCATGATTTCCGGGCGCGGTGTCTTGCCTCAACGATAGCAGACACAGAACAGCGCTGCGATCGGCACCCGCTGAGTGTTTTGTTCCATCCAGCTAAAAGTAGGTTTTTTATTGTGGACTTGACCCTTATCCGTACATTTATGGAAGTTGCGCAGACCGGATCCTTTCTGGCCGCAGCAGATCGGCTGTTTGTGACGCAATCTGCTGTAAGTCTGCGCGTACAGCGTCTGGAACAACAAATCGGAAAGCAACTTTTCGAGCGGTCCAAGGCAGGCGCGAGCCTGACGCCAGCCGGGGCGCAGTTTGAACCCTATGCACTCAGTATTCTGCGCACGTGGAACGATGCACGACAACAGGTCGCCATTCCCGAAGGCTTTAGCGAGAGCTTTGCCATCGGCGCGCAGGCTTCGCTCTGGCCACGGCTTGGCTATCGCTGGCTCGATGCACTGCGCGCCGAGATGCCGGACCTTAGTCTGCGCGCCGAGCTTGGAATGCCCGACCGGTTGACGCGCTCGCTGAGTGACGGCTTATTGCAGGCCGTGCTGACCTATGAACCGAATATGCGCCCAGGCTTTGTCATGGAGTCTGTTATCGAGGATGAACTTGTGCTGGTCGCCCCGTGGGACAATCCGACCATGGACCAGCTTGATGGCCACTACGCCTATGTGGACTGGGGCGAAAACTTCATGCGGTTTCATCAGGACGAGATGAGCCATGTCATCACCAATGGCATGACCTTCGCTATCGGGGTTCTGGCCACGGGCTATCTGATCCGGCGCGGGCTTGCCGGCTATCTGCCAGGTCGATTCGCGGCGCGCTACATTGAAGAGGGGCGCCTCAATCTGGTCGCGGATGCCCCGCATTTTACCTATCCGGTCTGGGTTGTCTGGCGCGAGGATATCGATCCACACCTCGCAAGCGTTGCAAAAAAGACACTCTCGGAAACTGCCGAAACCATCAGCGAAGAGATTGCAGTTGTGACCGACGGCATCTGACCCGAAATTACAGCAAAGCATCTTGAAAACCCGGCCAATGGCCGGGTTTTTTCTGTTTTATTTCATGGCTTTACGCAGCCCTAGCTGCCAAACGCATTTCCACCGACCATCTGCTGTTTTATCATGAAAAATTGTCGTTTTATCGTCAATTATTCTGAATTTCCCTTATGTCGATCGGGCTTCTATCTCCCTGTCAGGCCCAATGGCCCAGGTCGGTGGACCGCGGATGCAAGAGGCATGACGCACCCAAACCGGCCTCCATTCATGGGATTACAAGGAGAACGCCATGAACAAACTGATGACCTCCGCTGCCGCGTCGGTTCTGGCCCTCGCAATCGGCACAACTTCTGCTGACGCGCAGGCGCAATTGGTCGGCGTACAGGCACTGGATGACCGGATCACAGATATCGAGGATCGCGTACGCGATGATCAGGCCCGCGCAGAAGACAGCGCACGCTTTGGCAACCAGCAATTCGCTCCCGGCTGGACCGGCAGTCTGGCGATGAGCTTTTCTGCCAATCGCGGCAACTCGGATGCACGCGACATGAGCCTTGCAGGTCGCTTCAACTACAATGTCGGGCAGTGGAACCACAGCCTAGGTCTGGGTCTTGAACTGGGCCGTGCCAATGGTGAACGCACCAAAGCCGACGGATTTGCCGTGTATGACGCAAATTACTATGTTGCCGATGACTTCTATGTCTTCGGTTTGGGACGGGTCGAATCCGACAGGATGCCTGAAAACCGCACCACGGATGCCTTTGTCGGCTTTGGCCCCGGCTACCGGATCATCAACACCGAAGACGCCGCATGGCGTGTGCAGGCTGGACCTGGCTGGCGGTACAACCACGACCACGATGCCCGCAAGAGCACCAATGAATTGGGCGGCATCGTGTCGTCACGCGCCTATTACCGTGTCTCGGACGGGATCTTTGTGACCAACAACACTGACGTCCTGCGCTCGAAAATCGGAACGATCGCTGAGAATGACTTCGGCGTCAGCATTGGCCAACTGGAGGGGCTGTCGACCCGCTTCAGCGTACGGACAAACTACAACAGCGCCAATACCGGCAAGAAGACCGACCACGTCCTTGGGGTATCGTTGGTCTACGGTTTCCGCTGATCTGACGCTCTTGGAAGAAGCTTAACTTGGGTGCGCATCTGTGCACCCCTTTTTTTTGGCATAAGCGAGAACAACTTGAAGCATAATGCGCAAGTGCCAGCCTCCCCCCCCCACGATTTCTTGCCGAAACAGTCTGTTCAAGCCTTTTAATCACAGCGATACCGCTCCATTGGATATAGATCTGCGGGGCGCAAAATGGTGCCACATCATAGTCCATGGAAAAAGGGGCACCGATCACATGCCCCTTTGATTAAGCTCAGGTCTCGCCTGGTCAGTCGCGCGGCTCGTTCATCAGCCCGCGAATGACCGCGTAACAGGCCCCTAGGAGCACCAGCGTGAAGGGCAGCCCCGTTGACACCGCCATCGCCTGAAGTGCTGCCAGACCACCGCCTAGCAGAAGTGCGATGGCAACCGCGCCCTCAAAACTGGCCCAGAACACGCGCTGGATCACCGGCGCATTGGTCTTGCCACCCGCCGCAATCGTGTCGATTACCAGCGAGCCGGAATCCGACGAGGTGATGAAGAACACCACGACAAGAATGATCCCGATGAAGGATGTGATCGCAGTCAGCGGCAGTTGCGTCAGCATCTGGAACAGTTTCAGCTCCAGCGCTGCATCCTGCACGGCTGTATAGCCGTCATTCACCACCTGGCTGATCGCCGTGCCACCCATCGCGGTCATCCACAGCACCGACAGCAGTGTGGGCACGATCAGCACGGCAATCAGGAATTCGCGCACGGTCCGGCCCCGGCTGACGCGGGCGATGAACATGCCGACGAAAGGCGACCAGCTGATCCACCATGCCCAGTAGAAGGCCGTCCAGCCCCCCGCAAAATTGCTGTCTTCACGCCCGAAAGGCATCGACAGTTCCGGCAGGTAGCGGCCATAGGCCAGCAGATTGTCGAAGAAGCCGGTCAGAATGGCCAACGTCGGCCCTGCAAGGACAATGAAAGCCAGCAGCAACGCGGCCAACCCCATATTGACCTCGGATAGCACCTTCACGCCGCCCTCAAGGCCCCGGATGATAGAGACGATGGCAATCAGCGTGATCACGATGATCAAGAGGATCAGCATCGAATTGCCCGTGCCCAGTCCGAACAGGAAGTTCAAGCCCGCTGCCGCCTGCTGCGCCCCGATCCCGAGCGAGGTTGCAAGACCAAAGACGGTCGCAAACACGGCCAGAATATCGATGATATGCCCAGGCCAACCCCAGACGCGCTCGCCAAAGATCGGGTAGAAGGCAGAGCGCAGCGTCAGCGGCAAGCCCTTGTTATAACTGAACAGCGCCAGCGCTAGTGCGACCACAGCATAGATCGCCCAGGGGTGCAGGCCCCAATGGAAGATCGTGGCGGCCATGCCCAGACGACGGGCTTCATCGACATTGCCTTCCGCCCCGCCAAGCGGCGCCCAGTCTGTGCGCAGACCGTCTTCACCGACCGAAATGCCGCCAAAAGCGGTCGAGTAGTGCGACATCGGCTCGGATACGCCAAAGAACATCAGCCCGATGCCCATCCCGGCAGCGAACAGCATCGAGAACCAGCCGATATAGCCGAAATCCGGCGTGGCCTCTGGCCCGCCCAGCCGCACTTTGCCCAAAGGCGAAACGACAAGCCCAAGACAGACAAGCACGAAAATATTGCCAGATGCGAGAAAAAACCAGTCCAGATTGCTGGTCAGCCAATCGCGCAAGCCGATGAACATAGGCTCTACTTCGTTCTGAAAGGCCAGCGTCAGAAAGACGAACAACATGACCCCGATGGCCGAGACTGAAAACACCACCTTATGGATATCCAGTTCCATCGAGACGGCGCCGCTGAAATTATCCTGTCCGATATCATACTCGGTCTCGATGATCTCCGTCTCACCCTCAGGTTCCGGGATCGGCTCGACCTCTGGGGCCTCTTCGGTCTCGATCTCGTCGAGGGGTTTGTCGTCGTCAGGATTACTCATGGTTCACCTTATGTTGCGCGCAGATAGCGCGGTTTAAGATTGTGAAGGGGTAAAAAAGCGGTGTTCGGGGCAGACCGCGAACCGCATGCAGTCCGCACCCTGCCAATTTTGCTTTACTCAAGATTGTGTCACGCGTTTCATTGAATAGAGTGTCGATATCTTGCCTGAGAAGTTAACGCTATCAATCATTTTCGCATGATGTAAAGGCTTGTGATGACTGGCCAGAACCAGACATGAGAATTTTAACTCCATGCGCTGCGTTTGATGAGTTCAGCTAATACATACTGGCTCCGAGGGAGAACCACGTGTCCCGCAAACGACCTGAAACCCGCCGCGAACGACTGCGCGCCCAGCTGGATCGCCTTTATCACGGGCGGTCAAAAGCCGGGTTGCGGTTTCGGCTGGGCCTGCTGCTGTTTGATCTGATGATCATCGGCAGCTATGTGGCTAGCAGCGTGTTCGATCTGCCAACCAGCTTCATGGTTCTGGATCTGTTTTTGGCCGTGATCCTGATCGCGGATCTGTCCGCGCGCTGGCTGATCTCAAAAAACACACGCAGCTTCCTGACGCGCAACCCTTTTCACTGGGCGGATATGATTGTCATTCTCAGCCTGATTGCTCCGGTGATCTTTGGGGATTTTGCGTTTCTGCGCGTGCTGCGCGCCTTGCGCGTGGCGCGGTCTTACCGTGTGTTGCAGGAACTACGTCAGGACAGCCGGTTTTTCCGCCGCAATGAAGAGGTCATTCAACGAAGCGTTAATCTGGGTGTGTTCATCTTCATTGTCTCGGGCACGGTCCATGCACTGCAAAAAGGCATCAATCCCGATATCAGCACATGGCTGGATGCGCTTTATTTCACCATGGCAGCACTGACAACGACCGGATTTGGCGATATCGTACTTGTGGGGGCTTCCGGGCGGTGGCTGTCAATCGCCATCCTCATCGTTGGTGTCGGGCTTTTCCTGCATCTGTTGCAATCGGTCTTTCAGCCCCCGAAAGTGAGGCAAAAATGCAAGAGTTGCGGATTGCTCCTGCATGACCCCGATGCCATTCACTGCAAGCATTGCGGGGCCGAGATGAGAATTGAAACCGAAGGAGGCTGACATCTGCGAAAACACCCGAAACGACCAGTGGAGAATGATCTAGATGGAAGGTGACCTGATCGACGCCGGCCTGAGCTTGTGGCGCGAGGTTGAGCTATTTCTACGCTCGATGACCAGCCCGTGGCGGATCTATCAGATCGGGATCATCCTCGCCCTGCTGGCCGTCGCACATGTGCTGCGCATTGTGGTAGGCCGCAGGCTGGAAGATTGGGTGCGCCGCCGCGACGGCTGGCCCCGATGGCGGCTGCGCCTGTCGGTCATTGTGATCCAACGTCTGCGCGGGCTGTTTTTCGTTGCGCTTATCTGGGCAACAGTCTGGATCATGCGCGAGGTCACATGGCCCTCTCGCAGCTATGTGCTGGGCATCGCCGCCACAATCGCCACAGCGTGGATGGCGGTCAGTTTCGGTGCACAACTGATCCGCAACCGCCCGTTGCGGCGGATGGTGACCTGGGGTGCATGGATCTATATTGGTCTGCTTTATCTGGGGTTTCTGGACGGTGCGACAGTATTTCTGGACAGCATCGCCGTCACATTTGACGACTTTCGCATCTCGGCCCTGTCAGTCCTGAAAGCAGTGGTGGTCACTGGTGTTCTGTTTCTGGGCGCACGCCTGATACTGCGCATCCTGATCGACCGGATTTCGCGCAGCGAGGATATTTCGCCATCAATGCGCGTGCTGGCGACAAAGGCTTTGCAAGTGGTCTTCTTCGGCAGCGCCTTTGTCATCGGGCTGCGAGCGGTCGGGTTTGATCTGACCGGGCTTGCAGTGCTGTCCGGGGCAATTGGTGTCGGCATCGGCTTTGGCCTGCAAAAAGTGGTGTCGAACCTTGTCTCGGGTATCATCATTCTGCTGGATAAAAGCGTGAAACCCGGAGATGTGATCAGCCTTGGCGACACTTTCGGCTGGATCGGTGAATTGGGGGCGCGCTATGTCTCTGTTGTGACCCGCGATGGGCGCGAATTCCTGATCCCGAACGAAGATCTGGTCACCGGGCAGGTGGTTAATTGGTCACATTCGGACGATTTTGTACGGATCGACCTGAATTTCGGCACCTCCTACAATGATGATCCGCATCTGGTGCGGCGCGTTGCAGTTGACGCCGCCAAGACCGTGCCCCGCGTTCTGGCCAACCGCGCTGTCGCCTGCCACATTACCGCGTTTGGCGACAGCTCCATCGACTATGTCTTGCGCGTCTGGATTCGCGACGCGCATGAAGGGCTGGCCAGCATTCGCGGCGGCATCTATCTGGCGCTTTGGGATGCGTTCAAGGATAACGGCATCTCCATCCCCTTCCCGCAACGCGAGGTCCGGATGCTGGAGAAGGCACCAGATGTTACAGAGGAGCGGCAAGCCTAAGTTCCCCGCAACGCTTGGTCGCATAGGGCGGTTTTTACCCCATGCGGATTGCACGCAAGTTTTGCCGTGCGACCGGGGGTGTGGTGCTAGCGCTTGCCGGATTGGGTGCGAGGGCTTCGTGAGCGCGGCTATACATCCGGCGCTGCGAAAGCATAGCTGCCAGTCACTCTGGTTTTGGTCGCCACGCAATATCTGCAAGCGTGCTCTGGTCAAGCCGCAACAGGAACGCCGCTTCTGCCGCCGACAGTTCAGCGCGCAATCGGCACCCCGGCAAAAGGGTACAGCGGCGATCTGACGGGTCGAAACACTGCACCAGCGCCTGCCCTGCTTCCAGCACGCGCACGATCTGGCCCAGCGTGACATCTGACGGATCCAGCGCAAGTTGCGCACCCCCACCGCCGCCGCGCCGGGTCTCGATAATTCCGGCAGCGGCAAGTTGCTGGATGATCTTGCTCAGGTGATGGCGTGAAATCTCGAATTCATCCGCCAGTTCGCTGGTAGAGAAACTGCGCCCTGGCGCGCCCGCCATGCGCATCAACGCGCGAAACCCGAAATCGGTGAAAGATGTAAGGCGCATGATTTCCGACTGCTTTGATTGAATTGGCATTTACAATACCTATTCACTTCACTACGGTCAAGCCGCACCCTCGGAGAAGGACAATTTCGATGACTACCGCCACGCCACGCCGAAAATGGACCGGCCCTGCCGTGCTCAGTTACGGCTTCCGGCCCTTCTTTCTGGTATCGGGTATCTGGGCTGCGTTCGCGATGGCCTATTGGCTGGTGCTGCTGGCGGGTGCGCACCCCTTGCCGATTGCCTTCGATCCAATGGATTGGCACGTCCACGCCTTTGTTTTTGGCTACCTCTCGGCGGTCTTTACCGGGTTTCTGCTGACCGCCGTGCCAAACTGGACAGGCCGCTTGCCTGTTATGGGCTGGCCGCTTGCGGGGCTTATCGGGCTTTGGGGGCTGGGGCGTATAGCGACCATGGTGGGCGCGAACTGGCCAACAATTCTGGTCGCTGTTGCAGATCTGGCCTTACCGCTGTCCCTGATCACCTTTCTGGCGCGAGAGATTGTGACAGGGCGCAACTGGCGCAACCTGCCTGTCCTGGCATTGATATCGATTTTCGCCTTGGGCAATGCAGTTTTCCATATTGAGGCCGCACAGGGTCCGGCACAGGACGGATATGGGCTGCGGATCGGGCTGGCAGCGACGCTGATGCTGATCGCGCTGATCGGGGGGCGGATCATTCCCAGCTTTACCCGCAACTTTCTGGCCAAGCGGCAAGCAGACCGACTGCCAACGACCTTTACGCTTGGCGATACGCTGGTGCTGGGCCTAACAGGGGCGGCCCTTCTGGCCTTTGTGGCCTTGCCATACTCAACACTGACGGCCGCTTTTTGCATTGCTGCCGGTCTGGGCAACCTGTGGCGCCTGTCGCGCTGGCAAGGTCATCAGACCGGGGGTGAGCCTTTGGTCTGGGTGCTGCATGCTGCCTATGTGCTTTTGTCCCTTGGCTTTCTGACTGTCGGTGCCGCAGCACTTGACCTGTTGCCGCATTCAGGGGCGCGCCATGTCTGGCTAGCAGGCGCAATCGGGCTGATGACACTGGCCGTCATGACCCGCGCCAGCCTTGGGCATGCAGGGCTGCCCCTGACTGCAAGCCGTCCGGTTACATTGCTGTACCTCTCGCTGATCGGGGCGACAGTCGCGCGCCTTGCGGCCGGCGTCTGGCCGGGCGAGATCTGGTTGCTACATCTGTCCGCAGCCTTGTGGATGGTGGCATTCGGTGGGTTTTCGACCCTCTACTGGCCAATCCTCACCCGGCCAAAGCGCGCGCCCAAAGCTGTCAGCAGCGCGCGCCCTGCATGAGCGGCTGGGGTGCATACCTTGCTGCCTGGGCGCTGTTCTTGCTGACCCATGCCGTGCCCGTGCGCCCGCCGGTAAAGCCTTGGCTGGTCGCAAGGCTGGGGCGGGCAGGGTTTGCGCTGGCCTATTCGCTGTTGTCGTTAGCTGTGCTTGCATGGCTGTTTGTCGCGGCCGCCCGCGCGCCCCATATTATGCTTTGGACCACATCTGCACAGGCACATTGGATCGTTCTGGCGGGGATGCTGGCGGCAGTGGTGGTGCTGGCTTTGACACTAGGTCGACCGAACCCGTTTTCCTTTGGTGGCGCGGGCAATGCGCGGTTTGACCCGGACCACCCCGAGGTGGTCGGGCGCATCCGACACCCGGTGCTGGTCGCATTGGGGCTTTGGGCGAGCGTACATCTGATCGTAAATGGGGATCTGGCCCATGCGCTGATGTTTGCAGGTTTCGCGGTCTTTGCCCTGCTTGGAATGCGCCTGATCGACCGCCGCAAGCAGCGCGAATTGGGGCGTGCTGAGTGGGAGGCACTGCGCCTGCATGCCCGGCGCGCAACACCAAATTTGCCGCCCAACGCCATGCTGCGACTTGCGCTGGGCCTGTTCAGTCTGCTTGCCCTGATTGCGGCGCATGAATGGTTGTCAGGCGTGACAATCTGGCCGCGCTTTTTGCCTTAACCCGCTTTCGGTCGAAAAGCCTTGCAGCGCGCGGAGTCTGTTTCGATGCTGGCTGCGCCAATCAGGTCCAGACAATAAGGTACCGCCGCGAAAACCGCGTTGAGGCAGGTCGCAATCGCAGCAGGCTTTCCCGGCAGCGTGATGAAAAGCGTGCGACCCCGTACCCCCGCGCTTTGGCGCGACAGAATAGCGGTCGGCACCTCGGCGAGAGAGCCGCGGCGCATCTCCTCGCCAAAGCCCGGCAGATCGAAATCAATCACATCCGCAAGGGCCTCGGGGGTGCGGTCGCGGGGTGCAGGTCCAGTCCCGCCAGTAACCAGCACAATATCTGCACCGCCATCAGCCAGCGCGCGCAGCGCATCCGCCACGGCTTCGCGCCCATCCGGGACGATCTGACGAATAACGGTCACGGGTGAGATGATGGTGGCGCGCAGCCACTCTTCAGCAGCGGGGCCACCCAGATCAGCATATTCACCGCGGGCCGCACGATCCGACACTGTCAGGACGGCAATCTGCGCAGCTTCAGGCGGCATGGCGCAGCCCTGCACGCAGGCACCAGTCGGTGACGGTGGGAATATCGGCTGGCAGCGCGGTTGCCAGCCCGTCGGCAAACCCTTCGAATGCAGGCAGGTTCAGGCCATTCACCCCCACCAGAACCGGCAGGCCCAGACAGATCGCTTCTCCGATCACCGGCGCAAAGCCACCGCCCTCGGCTTCGGTTTTGCCAAATTTATTGACGATCAGGATATCTGCGCCCGACAGCGCAGCTTCGGTTGCGACAACAGCTTGCGCTAGGACACTGGTATCAAGCGTGCATCCGCGCGCCATTGCCCCACGATCCTCGCTGATGCGCAACACCTGACCCGAGGACAGAAGCTTCAGGTCCATGTCGCATTTGTGCCGGTCTGCGCGGATGGTGTTGGTCTGTACAGTGCCACACATCCACAAACGGCCCTGCAAATGCGCAACCACCTGCGCCAGAAACAGATCATTCGCGCCCCGTCCCGGCAGGCTAATATATCCCAAATTCATCGCGCGCGTCCTTTGTCCAGCATATTCATCCATTTATAAGCCATCAACGCCTCACAAGAGTTGATATAAGTCAATAAAATTGAATTTTCGTCTAACAACTTATCAAAATAACAAATAATGATTGATCCAAACCCGAGACAGGAATTTGATTTATATCAATCACAATATAGTCACAGCGGCAAAATCTCCACGAGTTCGCCCGCGTTCATCTGCTCCAGTTCTGCCGGGATCATGACAAGCGCATCAGCCTGCGATAGCTGTGCAATGCGGTGCGAGCCGGTCTGCTCCATGCAGCTTACCTGCTGCACGCCCCGCGCATCATAGCCAAGCAGGCGCGCGGGACGGAATTCGCAGCGCCCCGGAGTGTGCCGGATCGGCGCTGCCAGCGCGGCGAGGCTCTTTTGTGGTTCATTCTGTGCAAATCCGGCCATTTTTCCTGCCAGCGCCTGTCCGATGACATGCCATGTCACATAGGCTGCAACCGGGTTGCCCGGCAGGCCCAGCCACAAGACATTGCCTAGCTTTCCAATTGAAAGGGGCTTGCCCGGTTTCATGGCAAGTTTCATCACCTCTATCCGACCACCCAGATCGATGATGACCTGCGCCATATGATCTTCATCGCCAACCGAAACGCCGCCTGTCGTGATGACGATATCGGCTTGCGACGCCGCATGCTGCACCGCGTCCCGCAAGGCGGAGGGGGTATCTGCACAGGATGGTAGCGCGATCCTCTGAATCCATGGCCGGGTCAGCGCAGAGGCCAGCATCGCGTGATTTGCGTCCCAGATCTGACCGGGTGCCAGCGCCTTGCCCGGTGCCACCAGTTCGCTGCCTGAACACAGGATCGCAACGCGCAGGCGGCGCGCAACGGGCAAAGCACCGATCCCTGAACCGGCCAGAAGCGCCGCCTCTCGCGGGCCAATGGCGCGTCCAGCAGCAAGCAAGGGCGCGCCCTCGACCAGATCATCGCCGCGCCGGCGGATATGCTGCCCCAAGGCAGGTGCTTTTTCGATACCGACCATATTGCCCGTGCGCGCAACCTGTTCCTGTGCGATCACCGCATCTGCACCAGCGGGCACGGGCGCGCCGGTCAGAATCCGTATCGCTTGCCGTGGCGGCAAGACCACCGGCGCATCGCCTGCGCGAATGCTGCCCGCAACGGGCAAGCCCCAAGGCCCTGGCCCGCGCAGATCGCCAAGTCGCAGCGCATAGCCATCCATCGCCGCATTGTCGAACAAGGGCAAGGCCACAGGGGCCAAGCAATCGCGCGCCAAGGCACGTCCTGTCGCATCTGCAAGAGCAACTTCCTCAACCTCTGACAGGCGCGTGACCATTGCCAGGGCACGTGCGCGGGCTGTATCTACCGGGACAAGGCCAGCTGCGCCATCGCAACCGCAAATGGCCGGGTCTGGGCGGTGAACGGGTCTGTGCAGGGTCATTAAGATGCTCCCAATTGCAACGAATTGATGCGAGCAAGCGCCCGGGTGCAGGCGGTACTCACCTTTGGTGGTTGCTGACGCCTTGCGAAGATTTCGACCATGAGCGTGGCTTTATCCTGATCTGTCAGCCGCAACCGTGCCAGCGGTAGCAGGATGGCATTTTCGACAATCAGATGCCGCCGGTTAGACGCCGCCAGATGGTCAAGCGCATGACGATCTTCAGACGCTGGCAGACTGCCATCTGCCATACAGACAAGTGCGGGCACCAAAGCCGCAAATTCGGCTGCGGCGACCTCATGCTCGCGCGCAAGCCGGATCAGGGTTTTTTCCAGCTCATCCTCGGGCCGGGCGCGGGCGCGCAGGCGCGGGAACAGGCCTTGTTCCTCATCCTCGAAATGCGCTGGCAGGTCGCGACACAGGTTTGCCAGTATCCGGCGCGCCAACTCCGGCCTTGGCTGTCTGGTCGCTGCCAGTATTTCCATATCCGCGCAAAGCTGGCGCTGGTTGAAATGCTCTTCAGTCATGGCCTCTATCGGGCATTCCGCAGCGCTCAGGTATGCCGGGGCCGCGCGCGCGCCGCGGATCGTGCCAATCTCTTGGGCAAGATAGCTCTCTTGCTTTGTCGTCGTCTTGGACATGACCGACCCCTTTCACGATCACGCGGCCTGAAGGGCAACGCCTTCGATCTTGGCTTGCGCGACAAGATCGGCAGTGAAACTGGCCGCAGCCCGCGCCCAGGCAGCTTTCGCATGGGCGTCACGCAGGCGCGGCAGCACAGTGTCGAACGGCAGAACATCGCCGCGTGCGCGGGCATCAAGCCGGATCAGGTGCAGGCCAAATCGGGTCTCCACCGGATCGCTGATCTGGCCTTCCTCTAGCTTCTCGAGCGCAGCCTCGAATTCCGGCACCGTATCGCCCTGCCCCAACTGGCCCAGCAGCCCGCCATTATCCTTGGATGAACAGGCCGAATGATTGCGGGCAAGTTCACCAAAGCGGCGCGGGTTCACGCGCAATTCTGCCAGAACAGCATCGGCATGGTTGCGTAAGGCGGACATATCATCCTGTCGTGGGAACAGGATATGCGCAGCCTCATACAGGGACGGCGCGCGGAAGCGGTCAGGATGCGCGTCATAGACGCGGCGCAATTCGGCCTCTTCCGCAGCAGCGGGGATGATCGCCAACTCGCTAAGTTGACGGATCAGCGCCTCCTCCTCGGTCTCGACCTGACCCGGTGCAACTTCCACCGGATCAGGGGTCAAGCCACGCGCGCGGGCCTCTTGCAGCATCAACTCACGGATAGCGAGGGCGCGCGCGGCAGCTTTCCACGCCAGCCCCGGTTTTGTTTTCGGGGCTGGGTGGTTCTGGGCTTCGGCCGCAATGCGCTCGGCCGAGATTTCGATGCCGTTTACAAAAACAGGCGGCAGAAGCGGTTTCATGATGTGGTGTCCTTATTCAGCAGGGGTAGGTGCTTTGGGCTTTGGGGCCATGCCTGCGGCTTTCATCGCGCGCTTGTCGCGGGCAAAGGGCTTCAGGCCCGTGCGCACAGGTTTCGCCCCTTCGCGCGAACGCACGATCTGATAGCCCGGCCGCCACAGAAAGCGGATCGGAACTGACAGCATGTGCACCAGACGGGTGAAGGGGAACAGTGCCACAATCACCATGCCAAGGAAGATGTGGAACTTGTACAGCCAATGCACATCAACCACTTCGGTCCAGGCATTGATCTGCAGCCCCATGACCGATTGCGACCATGTCATGAACTGGATCATCTTGGCGCCGTCCATGTGGCCCAGTGTCAGAATGATCGTGCCCATTCCGACCAAGATCTGCACCCACAGGATCACCAGAATGCCGATATCGGCAAAGCTGGAATTGTTGCGGATGCGCGTGTCATACAAGCGGCGATGCAAAAGCATGGTGCAGCCGATAAAGGCCGCAGTCCCCGCAACCCCACCGATGATGACAGCCATCCACTGTTTCAGCCCGTAGCTGATGCCCAACGCGTCCAACAGCCAGATCGGAGTAAACAGGCCGATCAAATGGCCGAAGAACAGCACGATGATGCCCACATGGAACAGCACAGAGCCCCACATCAACTGCTTGCGCCGCAACAACTGGCTGGAGGATGATTTCCATGTGAACGGGTCACGCTCATACCGTGCGATGGTCCCGATCAGGGCGATGGCCAGCACCGCATAGGGCAGGATGCCGAAGATAAGATAGTCGAGGCTAAAATTACCAAACATTGTTCTATGCTCCTACATCTGGCCCGGCGCGGTGGCGCGCGGGGCGGCAGGCATGTCCATTTTCGCCAGAATATCCCGGCTGATCGGGCATCCGGCATTGGGATCGGGGCCAAAGGTCACCATCGCCTCTTCCCAGACTGCATCAAGCGCTTCGAGGTCTTCGGGGTCATCGTCCTTTTCCGACAAAAGCGCCTCGGCCTCGGGCGAGGTTTCGGCCTGCGCCAAACTTATCAATGCGGCCAGAACCGGCGCATAGATGCTTTCGCGCCGCGCAAGCCGTTCTGCCAGCGCCACAAGAATATGACCCGCATCCGCCAGAATGGCGCGCGCCTGTTCCGGTGTTTGGGTGGACAGGAATTCCAGCAAGACCGGCAGGTGATCGGGCAGTTCCGGCCCGACCAGATCGAACCCGCCTGCACGATAGGTTTCCAGCAGGTCCACCATTGCGCCGCCGCGATCCCGGCCCTCGCCGTGGATATGTTCAAACAGGTTGAGCGAGAGCGTGCGCGCGCGGTCGAATTGCAAGACATAGCGTTCCTGCAAGTCATAGATGTCGCCATTTTCCAGATCACACAGAAGCGGTTCCAGCTTCTCCATCTCATTGGCGCGTAGCAAGCCCTCTTCACCGAGGATTTGCCAGATTGAAGGGACCGCAGCTTGCAGATCCGTGGAGGGGTATGTCAGCAGCGCTGACAAGGCACGATATGTTTTCATGACTGGATGAACTCCTGTGGGCTGCGGAATTTCTTGCCGCCCGAGAACAGCGAATTGCCGCTGCTGCCGGTTGAACAGCCATTCCCATCGGTGAAGCCGCAGCCCCCCTTCAGGTCATAGGCATCTTCTACCAATTCGCGATGCGTGGTCGGGATGACGAAACGATCCTCGTAATTGGCAATCGCCATCAACTGATACATTTCGTCGATCTGCTGGGGTGTCATGCCAACGCGGTTTGCCACACCCAGATTGACCACCCCATCCACGGTTTTTGACCGCATGTAGGACCGCATCGCCAACATCCGTTCCAGCGCACTAACCACCGGGGCTTCATCCCCGGCCGTCAGCATATTGGCCAGATACCGCACTGGAATACGCAAGGATTTCACATCCGGCATATCGTCCTGCGCGCTGATCTTGCCGGCCTCGGCGGCGTTCTGAATGGGCGAAAGGGGCGGGATATACCAGACCATTGGCAGCGTGCGGTATTCGGGGTGCAGTGGGAAGGCGATTTTCCATTCCATCGCCATCTTCCAGATCGGCGAATTCTGCGCGCCCTTGATCCAGTCCTCGGGGATGCCCTCGGCCCGCGCGGCTTCGATCACTGCCGGGTCATTGGGGTCAAGGAAGACATCAAGCTGCGCATCATACAGTTGCTTTTCGTCCGCAACGCTGGCCGCCTGACCGATCTTGTCCGCATCATACAGCATGACGCCCAGATACCGGATACGCCCCACGCAGGTTTCCGAACACACGGTCGGCTGGCCCGATTCCAGACGCGGATAGCAGAGCGTGCATTTCTCGGATTTGCCCGAAGACCAGTTGTAATAGATCTTCTTGTAGGGGCAGCCCGACACGCACATCCGCCAGCCACGGCATTTTTCCTGATCGATCAGGACAACGCCGTCATCCTCGCGCTTGTAGATCGCGCCAGATGGGCAGGACGCCACGCAAGCCGGGTTGAGGCAATGCTCGCACAGGCGCGGCAGATACATCATGAAGGTATTTTCATACTCGCCATAGATGTCCTTCTGGATGCCCTCGAAGTTGTAGTCCTGGCTACGCTTGGCGAATTCCCCGCCCAGAATTTCCTCCCAGTTGGGGCCCCATTCGATCTTTTCCATCCGCTCACCCGTGATCTTGGAACGCGGGCGCGCGGTGGGGAATGCCTGCATCTGCGGCGCGGATTTCAGGTGGTCATAGTCGAAATCGAACGGCTCGTAGAAATCATCGATTTCCGGCAGGTCGGGATTGGCGAAGATATTCGCCAATATCCGCCATTTGCCGCCCTGCATGGGCACGAGCTGCCCCGACGGGTCACGCTTCCAGCCGCCATTCCAGCGCTTCTGGTTTTCCCAATCCTTCGGGTAGCCGATGCCGGGCTTGGTTTCGACATTGTTGAACCATGCATATTCAACCCCCTCGCGCGAGGTCCAGACGTTCTTGCATGTTACTGAGCAGGTATGGCACCCGATACATTTATCGAGGTTCAGAACCATACCGATCTGGGCACGTACTTTCATTCCGCTGCCTCCACTTTGGCGGGACGGTCAAGCCAGTCCACATTTTCCATTTTGCGAACGATCACCATCTCGTCGCGGTTCGCACCCACAGTTCCGTAGTAGTTGAAGCCGTAGGACAGTTGCGCATAGCCACCGATCATATGCGTGGGCTTCGGGATTGCCCGCGTGACCGAATTGTGAATGCCCCCGCGCTGGCCAGTGATCTGGCTGCCCGGCGTGTTCACGATTTTTTCCTGCGCGTGATACATGAACAGCGTGCCGTCCTTCATCCGCTGGCTGACCACGGCCCGCGCGGCAATCACACCGTTGGAGTTGAAGACCTCGACCCAGTCATTATCGACAATGCCAGCCTTGGCCGCGTCCACTTCGGACAGCCACACGACCGGCCCGCCACGGTTCAGCGTCAGCATCAGCAGGTTGTCCGAATAGGTCGAGTGAATGCCCCATTTCTGGTGCGGGGTGATGAAGTTCAGCACCACATGCTTTTCGGCCGATTTCAGCGATTTGGTCGCGTCACCCGTGATCGTTTTCAGGTCCACCGGCGGGCGCCATGTGACGAAGAATTCGCCAAAGGCGCGCATCCACTCGTGGTCTTGGTACAGCTGCTGACGGCCCGACACGGTGCGCCACGGGATCAATTCATGCACATTGGTCCAGCCTGCATTGTAGCAGACTTCTTCAGACTCAATGCCCGACCATGTGGGGGATGAAATGATTTTGCGCGGCTGGGCGGCGATGTCGCGGAAGCGGATCTTCTCGTCTTCCTTGACCTCAGCCAGATGGGCGTGCTCTTGCCCCGTGGCCTTTTCCAGCGCTTTCCAAGCCTTGACCGCGACCTCGCCATTGGTTTCGGGTGCAAGCATGAGAACGACCTCGCAGGCGTCAATGGCGCTCTCGATCTTCGCCATGCCCTTGGTCGGCCCGTCTGTGTGCGTGCCGTTCAGTGCCTTCAGGTGGTGAACCTCGGTCTTGGTATCCCAGGCAATCCCCTTGCCGCCATTGCCGACCTTTTCCATCAGCGGCCCAAGCGCTGTGAAGCGGGCATGCAGGTTCGGGTAGTCGCGTTCCACCGCAATATAGGCCGGGGCCGTCTTGCCGGGGATCAGGTCGCATTCGCCGCGCTTCCAGTCCTGCACAAATGGCTGCGCCAGTTCGCCGGGGCTGTCATGCTGCAAGGGCAGTTGCACCACATCGGTTTCCACACCCAGAATTTCGGGCGCGACGTCCGAGAATTTCTTGGCAATCGCCTTGAAGATTTCCCAGTCGGTCTTGGATTCATACGCCGGGTCCACCGCCGCTTGCAGCGGGTGGATGAACGGGTGCATGTCAGATGTGTTGAGATCGTCCTTCTCGTACCAGCTTGCCGTCGGCATGACGATGTCCGCATAGACGGCGGTGGTGGACATGCGGAAGTCGATTGTCACCAGCAGGTCAAGTTTGCCTTCTGGCGCTTCATCATGCCATTTCGCCTCGACGGGTTTTTGCCGCCCTTCCTTGCCCAGATCCTTGCCCTGCACACCGTGATCGGTGCCCAGCAGATGCTTGAGGAAATACTCATGCCCCTTGCCGGATGACCCCAGCAGGTTCGAGCGCCACACGAACAGGTTGCGCGGCCAGTTTTCCGGAGCATCCGGGTCTTCGCAAGACATTTCCAACTCGCCGGACTTCAGCTGTTCGGCCACATAAGCGGGGATATCCTTGCCTGCCGCCTTCGCCGCCGCGCCCACTTTCAGCGGGTTGGTTTTGAGTTGTGGTGCTGACGGCAACCAGCCCATCCGCTCTGACCGGATGTTGTAGTCGATCAGGCTCAGGTTCTCCCAATCCCCCTCCGGCGCGGTGGGCGACAGGATTTCCTTTGCAGTCACAGTCTCATAGCGCCACTGATCGGTATGGGCATACCATGCGCTGGTTGAATTCATGTGCCGTGGCGGGCGCGCCCAGTCGAGGGCAAACGCAAGCGCCGTCCAGCCCGTCTGCGGGCGCAGTTTTTCCTGCCCCACATAATGCGCCCAGCCACCTCCAGACTGGCCCACACAGCCGCACATCACCAGCATGTTGATGACCGCGCGGTAGTTCATATCCATATGATACCAATGGTTCATCGCAGCGCCGATGATGACCATGGACTTACCATTGGTCTTCTCGGCATTGTCGGCGAATTCACGCGCCACCTGAATGATCTTGTCGCGGCTGACGCCGGTGATTTTTTCAGCCCATGCGGGCGAGAAGGGCACATCAGCGTTGTAGTCGTTGGTGACATGATCGCCACCCAGACCACGATCCAGGCTGTAATTCGCGCAGAACAGGTCAAACACAGTCGTGACCAGCGCTTCCGAGCCATCGGCCAGCGTGATTTTCCTGACCGGCACATTGCGGGTCAGGACATCGCCACGCGCGTCATTCTCCCACTGGCCCGTGGCCATGCCGCCGAAATAGGGGAAATCAACGCCAACCACATCATCGCGGTCCTCATCAAGGATGAATGACAGTTGCGGCTTGATCGCGGCCCCTTTCGCCTTCTCCTCAAGGTTCCACATGCCCTGTTCGCCCCAGCGGAACCCGATCGAGCCATTGGGCGCGACCAGTTGGCCAGAGCTTTCATCAAAGCAGATGGTTTTCCACTCGGGGTTGTTGGCCTCGCCCAGATTGTCGGCCAGATCACTTGCCCGCAACTGGCGGCCCGGAACATAGCTGTCACCCTTCTGCTCCAGACGGACAAGCATTGGCATATCGCTGTATTTGCGGGCGTATTCCTCAAAATACGGCACCTGACGATCCAGATGGAACTCGCGCAGGATGACATGCCCGAAGGCCATACCAAGCGCCGCGTCGGTGCCCTGCTTGGCATTCAGCCAGACATCGCCGAATTTCGCGGCTTCGGAATAGTCAGGGCAGATCACGGCGGATTTCGTGCCACGGTAGCGCGCCTCGGTGTAGAAATGCGCATCCGGCGTCCGCGTCTGTGGCACGTTTGAGCCCCACAGCAGCAGATAGCCTGCATTATACCAGTCGGCCGATTCCGGCACGTCGGTCTGTTCGCCCCAGGTCATGGGGCTGGCCGGCGGCAGGTCGCAATACCAGTCATAAAAGCTCATGCAGGTGCCGCCCAGAAGCGACAGATAGCGCGAACCGGCTGCATAGCTGACCATCGACATGGCAGGAATGGGCGAGAAACCGAAAACGCGGTCGGGGCCGTATTCCTTCGCCGTATAGGCATTCGCGGCGGCGGTAAGCTCGGTCACCTCATCCCATGTGGCGCGCACAAAACCGCCTGTGCCGCGTGTGCGGGTGTAGCTGGCACGGGCGATCGGGTCTTGCTGAATCGCGGTCCATGCCTGAACGGGCGTCATGGTCTTGCGCTTTTCGCGCCACAGCCGCATCAGCGCGCCGCGAACAAGCGGGGTTTTCACGCGGTTGGCGGAATACAGATACCAGCTATAGCTTGCCCCCCGTGCACAGCCGCGCGGTTCATGGTTGGGCAGGTCCGGGCGCGTGCGCGGGTAATCCGTTTGCTGCGTTTCCCAGGTTACAATGCCCGATTTGACATAGATCTTCCACGAACAAGACCCGGTGCAGTTCACCCCGTGGGTCGAGCGCACAACCTTGTCGTGCTGCCAGCGCTTGCGATAGGTGTCTTCCCAGTCGCGGTTCTCGGTTGTGGTCTGGCCGTGCCCGTCCGAGAACGTGTCCTTGCGCACGCTTTTCAGAAAGTTCAGCCGGTCAAGAAGATGGCTCATGGCTGTCTCCGTTCTTGAGTTTGAGAGGACAGGCGCGCGAAACATGCCGCGCGCCCGGAGATATTCAGCAGGGGTAAGGCGCGCCTTTGCGGGCGTAGAGCACCCAGTTCAGCGCCACGTTGAAGGCAAAGAAACCGGCCAGACCCCAGAAAACAGGCGCGGCAGAATTGAACGCCGCAAAGGACCAGGCAAACAGCATCCCGAACAGGAACGGGCCATAAGCCGCAATTGCTGCTGTGAAACCGATCACGCCGCCTGCCTGACGCGGTGCAAAAAGCATCGGCATCTGCTTGAAGGTCGAGGCATTGCCCACGCCAGCGAAGAAGAACAGCGCAAGCATGCCGGTCACGAACATCGGGAAACTTGCCAGGCTGTCAGTGCCGGTCACGATCCAGGCCACCAGACCGGCGCAAACCAGCATGCCAAGCCCTGCCCAATGCGTCACCCGCGCGCCGCCCAGCTTGTCTGAAATCGGCCCTGCGACAACGCGGCTGGCAGACCCGATCAGCGGACCATAGAAAGCCCATGCCAGCGGATCAGGCGCGCCTTCATAATCGCCATAGATCAGGCGGATCAGCAGCGGAAAGGTTGCGGCGAGGCCCGAGAACGCGCCGAAGGTCATGATATACAGCGAGGTTTGCGACCATGTGTGGCCCGATTTGAAGATGTCGAATTGCTCGCGGAAGTTGGATGTGATCGGGATCGATTTCAGGAAGATCCATGCCGTGATGCCAAAGACAGCCACGAAGGGGATCATCACCAAGGGGGCGTTCTGCAGATAGATTTGCGACTCAACGCCTGCACGTGTCATGGTCTGCGGTTCGCCTACCCAGGCCATGCCGCCCAGAAGCGCAAAGCCGATGACCCAAGGGGTCACGAATTGTACGACCGATACCCCGAAATTGCCCACGCCTGCCTGAATAGCCAGAGCCGTGCCTTGCAGGCGCTTGGGGAAGAACATGCTGGTCGAGGGCATGAAGCTGGAAAAGTTGCCGCCACCCAGACCCGCCAGAAACGCCAGCAGCATCAGCACCCAATAGGGTGTTTCAGGGTTCTGCACCGCATAGAACCAGCCCACCAGCGGGATCAGCAGCGACAGGGTGGACAGGCTGATCACATGCCGTGTGCCATAGATTGGCACAAGGAACATATGGATCAGGCGCAAGGTGCCCCCGGCAAGGCCGGGCATGGCGGCCAGCCAGAACAACTGGCTTGCCGTAAACTGGAACCCGATCTGCGGCAGGCGCACGACCAGCGCCGAGACCAGAAACCATGTGATGAAGGCCATGGTCAGCGCAGCCGTTGTCAGGACCAGCGTGGTCCATGCCTGCCGCTTGCCGCCCGCCTCCCAGAACGCCTCGTTCTCAGGCTCCCATTGTTTTAGCCACGTTCCCGAAGGCGCGGTCTGATGTGTCTGTTGTGCGCTCATTGCTCTCTCGCCTTTCGTGGCTTTCGTTGGAGGGCAGGCCCGCGCCGGGGCGCGCCTGCGTTAGATTTCGGTCATTCGGCGGGTTGGGATTTGCTGCGGGCCAGCCGGTCCAATGCAGCGCGCAGATCATCGACCGAGGCAAATTGTGCCTTCAGTTGCAGCCCGCCACCGCGCTGGATCAGCTCGACCTTTTCGGAACCTGCAAAGATCTGAGCCACTTCGGCATCAAGTGCCTTCTTCTCGGCGGCCTCGCGGGCAATTTCACGATCAACGGAGGAGATGACATATTCATCCCCGAACCCGCCTTCGGGTTCTTTCAGCCAGATGTAGCAAACGATCCAGCTGATGAAGGCACCGGCGGCGATGATGAAGAAAAAGGTCGAGGCATCGACGAACATGAAAACAAACAGGTAAAACACCGCGCCCACATTGCCGTAAGCCCCTGCCATGCCAGAGATCTGGCCTGTCACACGCCGCTTGATCGACGGAACGATCCCGAAGGTCGCGCCCTCTGCGCCCTGCACGAAGAAAGAGCACATGATGGTGATCGCAATCGCAATGATCAGCGGCCAGCTGGAATTCAGCAAGCCCATCAGCACAAACCCGATGGCAATGCCGAACATATAGGCCATCATCACGAAACGACGGTTGCCGAAACGGTCCGACACCAGCCCGCCCATGGGCCGCGCAAACAGGTTCACGAAGGCAAAGCTTGCCGCGATCAAACCAGCGGCCACGGCGGTCAGGCCCCATGTTTCCTGAAAGAACATGGGCAGCATTGACACCACGGCCAGTTCCGCACCGAAATTGGCGAAATAGGTCACATTCAGCGCCGCGACGGAAGAAAACGGGTATTTGTCGTCTTCCGGCACACCCTTTTTCAGGATCGGCACATTGACGCGGATCGCCTGCCAGACCTGCCATGCCACGATCACCGCTATGGCGAAGTAGCAAAAGGCGGCGGTGATGCCATCGATATAGCCCATCAACTGCACGCGATAGACAAGGATCGACAGGATACCGACCATCGGCACCGTGAAGATGCACAAGAGCACCAGATCACGCCAGCTTGACACTTCCAGCGCTGACGCCTTCCGCGGCTTTTTCTGCGTGTCCTTGCTGGGCCCATCAGTGATGGCGAACCAGTAGAACACACCATAGGCCGCGATCACCACGCCCGAAGTCGCCATTGCCAAACGCCAGCCTTCTGGGCCGCCATAGACATGCAGCGCAATTGTCGGGATCGTGATGGCAGCCGCAGCCGAACCGAAATTGCCCCAACCGGCAGCAAACCCTTCGGCAAAACCAATGGAGCGTGGCGGGAACCACAAGGCCACCATATGAATGGTCACCACGAAGCTTGCCCCGATTGATGACAGCACAAGACGCGACATGAACAGCACTTCGCGCGAGTCGCCAAAGGCAAACACAAAAGTCGGGATCGCCATCAGGATCATCAGCACCGAGAACACACGGCGCGGGCCGTAACGGTCCAGCGCCATGCCGACGATGATGCGGGCAGGGATGGTCAGCGCCACGTTCGCAATCGCGAACAGGCGGATATCGTCACGGGTCAACCAATCGACCGAGGCAAGCATCGAACTTGCCAGCGGGGCCATGTTGAACCAGACATAGAAACTCATGAAAAACGCAATCCACGTCAGATGGAGTGCTTTGATCTCTGCATTCTTGAAGCGGAATAAGTCGCTGACTTGCATGTCAGACCTCGAAAGTTTGAAAATGGCTCGCGCGCTTTTTGGATTCGGTTATTCAGCGTGCGTGGGAATGATCAGAAGCGGACAGGACGCGCGCCGTGCCAGAAACGCACTGGTCGAGCCAAAGGTCATGTGATCGAATTCCTCAACCAGTGCGTCCAGCCGCTTGGTAATGAAATTCAGCGGACCAGGGTCGGGCTTGTGGCTGTGGCGCGCCATAACCAGCAGGTCCGGTTGGCGCTCTTCGATTGCGCGCAGGATCATCTTGCGGGCATCGCCTTCGGCAATCAATACCGCCGCCTCGAACCCGTCTGCGGCCAGTTCTGCTGCAGCCCGTTCGGTACCGGCTTTCTGATCTGCATATTGCGCTGAAAACAGCTGATCTGCATCTGCTGTGGCGCTGCCAACTTCCTCGACCACGGAAATCAGCGTGATCTTGGGCTTCAGTGCTGTCAGCAGGTCGCGCACGGCATCCAGCGCGATCCTTGCATTGCGGGAATTGTCATAGGCCAGCATCACATGCATTGGCATCTCCTTACACTCCGGCTTTGCTCAGGCACCGGTTCGCAAGCAGACAGTCACAACAGGAATCAGGAAAACTTGATCGAGATCAATAAAGGCAGAGAGCTTTTGGAAAACGCACTTGAATTGAAATCCGCCAAACTTTGTGATTAAACAGTTCTGGTCGACAAAAAGACTTTTGTTTTGTTTGGCCTTGAGGTTTATTGGCCTGATGAATTGATATTTATCAATCAGGAAAAAGGCAGCGGCGTGCGACCCGAAGAGCTCCCAGAGATTCGGCACCTTCATTTGTTTCGGGATATGGCCCATGCCAATTTCGAGGCGCTGATGGCCAGTTCCTACGCCCAGAATTTTCCGCCGGGGTTGGAAATGATCCGCCAGGGCGACCCTGCGGATTTCCTGCATATCGTCTTGGAAGGTTCGGTTGAACTGTTGGCGCAATGGGGTGGGCGCGAATGCACCATGGCGGTCGTGCGCCCGGTTTCGACCTTCATTCTGGCCGCCAGCATCCGCGATGCGCCCTATCTGATGTCTGCCCGCACATTGGAGCGCACGCGCATCATTCTTGTGCCGTCATCAGATTTGCGGGCCATGTTCCGGCGCGATACGGAATTTTCGGTGTCCGTGATCAACGAACTGGCCGCAGGCTATCGGTCTGTGGTCCGCAACGCCAAGACGCTGAAGCTGCGCAACTCGCGAGAGCGTGTTGCATCTTACCTGTTGCATCAATCCTTGCTGGCTGGTGGTGCGGCATCCTACATTCTGCCTGTAGAAAAACGGCTTCTTGCCTCCTATCTCGGCATGACGCCTGAAAACCTGTCGCGCACGCTGAAAGTGTTGGAGAGCGACGGGTTAAAGATGGATGGCGCGCGCGTCATCATCACGGACCGCGAGAAACTGACCGCACTCGCACAACCTGACAAATTGATAGACGGACCAGATTCCGCAGGCAATGAAAGCGGCGCGGGGCTACCGACATCGCATATCTAGAGCGGCTTGTGTTCTATCTCACGCGGGATGCGCTGCGCCTTTCATCGGGCCGTTTTCAGCAATCTACCCTTGGATCGGATGCCTGTAATCAGCAAGTATGGCCATTTGCTGGCGCGAGTTGTTGCCGCCGAAACTCTGGAAAGAGGCAAGGCTTAAATCGTATCAAGGCCAGTTGCGCGCTCGGAACTATTCCATTGCGCAAAGCCAACGACATTTCTCCGCATTCGCGGACATAATCCGCCTTGGCAACTTGAACCAAGGCGATACCCCAATATAGTCGCAGGTCTCAAGTGCGGGAGCCTGTCGATGGTATCATTTGCCTTAACCATAATTCGGTTCTTTCGGGCGCTGCGACGCGCATGGCGTGATGCGCTTTTTCGGTCCAGTTTTTATCTGCTGTTGTTAATTCTGTTTTCTGGCACGATGTTTTACGCGACAGTTGAGGGGCTGCGCTGGGTGGATGCGGTGTATCTGAGCGTCGTAACCCTGACGACACTGGGATATGGTGATCTTCATCCCGTTACAGATGTGGGAAAACTCTTTACAATTTTCTACCTGTTCACGGGGATGGGCGTGGTCATTGCTGTCGTCACACGGCTTGCGCGGGCAATGTTCAACGAACCGGCCTCGAAACAAGACGACCCGTAGAACGGGTGCATGGGTTGACCGATCTGTAAAAATCCCTTTTGGAAAATTTCCCACAAGCTAAGACCGACTACTGTTTCAACCCGCGCAGGCGCTGTGCATTCGGTCGCCCTGAGACTACCCGCTGGCTTTCTTTGGTTTGGTGTGTGGTGGCTTAATCATTCAATCGTTGACGCAATAGCGAAGCTTGACGGCGCAGATTTCGCATCAAGGCAGGCGAAAGCCCCTCCGGCGAATCCAGAATCATGTCAATCAATTGCAGCGCCTCGCGCGATTGTTCCGTATTCAATTGCGATACATCCATAGTCCGAATACTGGCCGGATTGCCGCTGCTTGTGCCCGAAGGGACATCCTGTAACAGGCCCGGCGCAATCGCACTGTTGCTCGAAGGGGCGACAGCGCTTGGGCTGGATTCCGGCGCTGGCACAGGTGCTGGTGCAGGAGCGGGCGCGGGGGCTGGTGACGGGGCTGGGGCAGGAGCGGGGGCCGGTGCAGGAGCGGGGGCCGGTGCAGGAGCGGGCGCTGGTGCAGGAGCTGGTGCGGGTCGCGGCGGAGGTACAACCGTAACAGGTGGCAGCACCGAAACTTGACCCGCCCCCGCTGCCGTTCCTACTGCCATGACCGAAACTGTCATGACACACACAATTGCACTGTACCATTCCGGGCGACACTTGCGATGGGGCCAGTTCGTTTCTGTATTCATTGTATCCCCCTCAGTACAGGCCCTGCGCCAGCACGCTTACATTGAGAATGAAGCGCCCCGAAGATGAGACGCGGCGCGTCGCATCTGCATAATAGAGTCCAAGCTGAAGGTTCATACTCTGCCCGAACTGTGGCGTGAATTGTGTCCCAATGATCGCTTCGTCGCCCAGCCAGCTGACCCCGACCGACATTGAAGGGGTCAGACCCATGGCCACACCGCCGAAAACACCGAAATCGCGCTCGATGTTTCGCACTGCACTACCCATGCCCAGCGTTAACATTCCCGGACGCGTCGAAGCATTCCCCCAAGGCACTGCGAAGGTCGTAGACCCGGAGATATAATAATTGACCGGAACGGTTTTCGGGTCCCCCCAGCGCAGCGCATTGCTTGCCCCAATGGACAGGGCGCTCACTCGCCCCGTCCGGGGATTGTGGAACTCCCGAAAAAGCTTGAAGCTAAGATTGCCGTCTTCTCCCAGAACTGAGCTGTCACCGCTGCGCCGCCAAGGCGGTGTCAGGCTGACCAGTCCCAAATGCACTTCGGCACCAAGCGCCCGACGCGCATCGCCAAAGCCAAAACTGATGACAGCCGAGCCGTCCCAATCGTTTATTGTTCGATCGCGCCGATTGGTAAAAGCGGCTCCAAAGCCAATACTACCATGCCCAAGGCCGAAACCACTCGGTATTCCAACCGTAGATGCTTGGGGCACGCGGGGCGCTGGAGTGCGATGTTGTTGCTGCGCGGCGAGTGCACGCAGATCGGCAAGAAATTCCTCAGCATCCTGTGCGTGAGAGGGCAGAGGCAGAAGCAAGACAAGGACCAGACAGCACCAAACCAGCGACCGCAATGGTATTGGAAAATTCAAGATTATCCCCCCGGATCGGTGGTCTTCAGGGCAGCAACCCCGCATACAAGTGCTGCGGGGTTGCATGTTCAGATCAGCCTGCCGTTCCCATATAGGGCTCAAAGTGGCCGAGGTTGGCACCAGTGAACTGGTTCAGATCACCAATTTCAGAGAAGTAGGCAAGCCCGCCCTCCTCAAGTTCATTGATCGTGCTTGCCTCAGACAGGTTGACCCAAGCAAGGGCCGCATCTGTGCCATCCGTGAACAGGCCGATGAAGGGGTCGGTTCCCGGGTCAAGGCCAATCGCTTCAAAATCAAGTTCATTCAAGGCGGCCTCTGCTGTCAGTTCAGATAGCGCGGTCGTGAAGACAATGAAGCCCACATTCTCCCCAACAGTGCCGACATCTCCGATCATTTGCCACATGTCACCACGCAGGCCAGTCACGGGCAGGATTTCGATGATATCGGCATCTGCCCCCTGGCCAAGCGTGAAACCGATCACGTTATCGACACCGTTTTTCTCCGGGTCTGAATTGAACAGGACGACATTGCGGCCACCCGCCGACAGATCGATCAGGTCATCACCGGCACCACCAAAGAAGACTTCATTGGCGCTTGTCCCGGTGAGTGTATCATCCTGCGACGTTCCGAAGATAACCTGTTTGACCTGTGTGTTCTCTTCGCCATACAGCGTAGCGACATAATCTCCCGCCTGCGTGTTGATCGACAGATTGTTGGGGTCCAGACTGTCAGGCACGGAGACGAACAGCACATCGAAGCCGAAACCCTCGAAGCTGTTGAGCATGGTGCCAACCCCTCCCAAATCGACGCCGATATTCAAGGATGCTGACAGATCTCCGAATACGCCCGGATCACCGTCAATATCGATGGCACGCGCCTGCCAAAACAAGCCTTCGGCAGCGATGAAGTCGTTCTCCACCACGTTTACAGTCCCATCGAGGCCACCGACCAAACGCAACGCGACGAGTGGCCCGGTATAACTGGAGGACGCGACCCCCAAATCGGACAGACCCTCAAGAATGACATCACTCGATGCGTCGAGCCATGTCAGCGTGTTGGAGTTGACATTTGTTGTGCCTGACAGGAAGCCCTGAAGCTGGATCAACGCCGCCAGATCATTGACTGTGAAGATCTGATCAGCCGCAACAGTGATCGTGTTGTCTGTAATCGAGATTCCATCAGACTCTCCGTTGGCAATCGAAACGCTGATCGCCCCGATGAAGCCCGACTTGTCATTTTCCAGCCCTTCGGGCGCGGCGTTCACAAAATCCCGGAAGGTGTTGCCGGAGATGTCGATATTCGCGAAATGATAGGCGTCTTCGGATTCGGCATAGATCTGGATACCACCACTGTTGAACTGGCCATCATTGCCCGAGATGGTGATCCCGTCGTTGATACCCTTCAATTCGATCCAGAAATTCCGGCCAAAGGAGACACCGCCATAGCCTTCCGGGTCGCCGTAGCCCCCAGTTTCTCCGTAGCCGGTAGTGTCGCCGTAGCCCCCAGTTTCTCCGTAGCCGGAAGTGTCGCCATAGCCGCCAGTGTCGCCATAGCTGTCGCCATAGCCATCAACAGGGCCATCACCGGTTGTCGCCAAGCCGTCAAAATTGGCCCCGCCTGCATGCAAGCCGTGGAAGAAGAAATTGTTCTCGATCGAGGCATCTTCCAGCGAGGACAGATACATATGGCCAGCGGTCGGGCGCCAGAACAGGTTGTCAGAGATATCGATTTCGGCCACGCCGCTGATATAAAGCGCACCGGCATTGCCCGATGTCATGCCACCGAACAGGTTGCCCGAGAGTTCCCAGTTGCTGGCCACTGTTTCACCTGCATAGCTGCCGGCATCGACAGTCGGATCAGGGTTGAACTTTGGCGCGCCTTCAGCCGTGTAGCCAACGACAATGCTGTTCAGCAGTGCAAACCCATCAAGTGAACCCGTCTGCAAGACATCCATGTCCCAGGCAAGTGGCGCATCTGACGCAAACTTGACCCCGTCGATGGTGACATTCTCGCTTGCAACTGTGACGGCCCCAGTCAGAACGGTTTCGGCACCGCGCTCACCTGCCATATCTTCGCCCGAGAAGGCATTGCCGATGGCCGCTGTGTCTGCCGTATCGCCATCCATGAATTTGGCAGAAAGCCCGGCGTTTGCACCGCTTAGCGTAATGCCCTTGTCGATGACAAGCGCCTCATCGAAGCTGCCAGCGATAATGCTGATCTCATCCCCCTCCGATGCTGCGGCAATGGCTGCTGCGATCGTGGTGAATGTGGCACCTGTTGCGACATTGGTAGCCACAATATCGCCAGGCTCTGCCGGATCGGTCGGTTCAACCGGATCGGTCGGTTCTGCCGGATCGGTCGGTTCAACCGGATCGGTTGGCTCTGCCGGGTCGGTCGGCTCAGCCGGGTCGGTCGGCTCTACCGGATCGGTCGGCTCTGCCGGATCGGTTGGCTCTGCCGGATCGGTCGGCTCTACCGGATCGGTCGGCTCTGCCGGATCGGTCGGCTCTGCCGGGTCGGTCGGCTCTACCGGATCGGTCGGTTCTGCCGGATCGGTTGGCTCTGCCGGATCGGTCGGCTCTGCCGGATCGGTCGGTTCTGCCGGATCGGTCGGCTCTGCCGGATCGGTCGGTTCTGCCGGATCGGTTGGCTCTGCCGGATCGGTCGGCTCTGCCGGATCGGTCGGTTCTGCCGGATCGGTTGGCTCTGCCGGATCGGTCGGCTCTGCCGGATCGGTTGGCTCTGCCGGATCGGTTGGCTCTGCCGGATCGGTTGGCTCTGCCGGATCGGTCGGCTCTGCCGGATCGGTCGGTTCTGCCGGATCGGTCGGTTCTGCCGGATCGGTTGGCTCTGCCGGATCGGTCGGCTCTGCCGGATCGGTCGGCTCTGCCGGATCGGTCGGCTCTGCCGGATCGGTCGGCTCTGCCGGATCGGTTGGCTCTGCCGGATCGGTTGGCTCTGCCGGATCGGTCGGCTCTGACGGATCAGTCGGCGTGACCGGGTCAGTCGGCTCTGCCGGATCGGTCGGCTCATCAATAACGCCTTCCTGCGTCACACGAATGGACAGGGTCTGCGAGGCAAGCCGCCCTTCTTCTGTGCGGATGGTGAAGGTGAAATCATCTGAAACAGTGGCGCCGGCTGGGATGTCATCGGCATGTTCGCCACCGGGCTGATAAATGTAATCTCCGCCCTTGGTCACGATCAACAGGCCGTATTTCCCTGTGACCACAAGCGCAGAGATGCTTGGGTCTACCACCTCGCCGTAAGACTGGACATTGCCGATCTGTCCGAAGCCATCTAGGAATTCGACCGCCCCATCCACATCAAGTCGGATATTCGAGGCGTAAAGGATGGAGTCGACGATGCGGTCGCCGACATCCGTGGCCCCGATCCCGATCTTGAACGTGCCTGCTTCTTCAAAAGTGTAGCTGAAAGTCTGTTCGTCACCCAGACGCCAGCGACCAGCCTCTGCAAAGGGAACAGGGCCCTTGAGGTCCAGGACATCTTGCGGGCCGCCTTCACTGGTGTTGCGCAGAACAAGGCCAGCCTGTTCCTCTGCCGTGCCGCCGTCGGTCGCCTTGACCGTGAAGAAGGAATAATCGATCCAGGGCACATAGTCGAAAGAACCGAACTGGTAGTCAAACTCAAGCGTTGTCCCTGCTTCTACCGTGATTTCCTTACCAATCGCCGAACCTGCCGTTGCAGGACGAACCCAGGTCCAGGGTGAACTCTGCGGACTTACTGTTGCTGTCGGAAAATCAGAGAATTCAACGCCAAGAAAATCAGCGACGCCGTTCTGCCCGGCAATGTTTACGGTACGAACTGGGGTGTTCCAGTCAGCAGTGCTGATGACGAAATTCAACCCTTCGCCTTGCGCACCGGTCAGAATATCCGGCACCAAAGTGCCATTGACGGAGTGCAGACTGGAAGCAGAGGATAGACCGTCCCCAGTGGTGAACGTAACCCCGTCGAGAAGGTTGCCCTTGATATCTTCCATCTGCTCTTCGCCCTCAAGGAACAACTCCTCGATGACAAACGGCACGCTCAGGCCCAAGATATTCGTGTTGACCGCATCGCCGACATCGCCCAGCAGCTTGTCTTCAAGCGAATCCAAATCCGCGCGCAATGCATCACTACCCTCACCCAGAAGCGGGCCATCGGCATTACGCAAAAGGGTCTCGATATCACGTGCGCCTGTGCTTACAGCCGTGCTGGTGTCGCGCACCGCGGCGGATTGCTCATTGCTCAACCGCCCTGCAGCTACTTCATCCTGAAGTGCTGCCGAGATAGCATCGGCTGCTGTTTGCCCTTCGGGGCGTGCATTTATCCGCCCGATCATATCATTTGCACTGATCTCGGGGTTCGATTGACGCGCGGAAATGACGGCAGAAGAAATAGCCGCGATATCCTCCAGCGGCGTACCGGCTGGAACGCTGCTGATGACCTCTGCCGCATCGCGGGCGGCATCTTGCGAAATCTGGCGAATCTGGGCCAGCGAGAGCGGCTGCTCTGATCCGGCCTGCGCGGCAGTGACAGCCGCTTCGATTGAGCGGGCCATGGCAATATTGGCCGAAGCCAATGTGCGCGCGGCTGCTTGCACGGCAGGGTCTGCAGAGGCGAAATTATCAATATAGTTGAAGTTTGCCAGATCCAGATCCGCAGGCAAACCAAGCGCGGCCTTCAGCGCCCCCTCATCTGCTCCTTGCGCTATCAGGGTCGAAATTGGCGAGATGATCTGATCGCCAGCACCAGTATCATTTCCGGCAAGTGAAATCTGGAACCGGTTGGCTGTGACCACGTCGCGCGTGACCACTTCACCAAGGTTGGTATCGGCGATATTATCGCCATCGATAAACGCATCCGTCCAACCAAAACCTTCGGCGCGACCTGCCGAAACCGGCGCAGAAATAACAATGAAGCTGCCATTTGCGGTGGGCGTATATTCGACCTGCGCGGCGCCGTTTTCATCCGTAAGCCCCAAAAACTCTGCCATCTCGGGGATGCCGTTGCCATTCGCATCATAGAAGACCAGCGCGTTTTCAAGCGGGCCGTCCAGCACGAAAACAGATTTGCTGACCACCGCAGGCCCGGAGGAAGAGCTGCTGCCGCCACCGCCGCCCGCAGCTGCCGCAGCAGCAACAGCACCACCAGCGACGGCCGCGATTGCGCCAGGGGCACCAGCCCCTGCAATCGCCCCACCGACGCCCGCCACGCCCGCAGCAGTCGCCGCTTCGGCTGCCGCTGCAATCTGCGCGGCCATGTCC
This sequence comes from Roseinatronobacter bogoriensis DSM 18756, assembly GCF_004366635.1. Lineage (GTDB taxonomy): Bacteria > Pseudomonadota > Alphaproteobacteria > Rhodobacterales > Rhodobacteraceae > Roseinatronobacter > Roseinatronobacter bogoriensis. Next base: position 119,156 of record NZ_SORN01000007.1, read on the forward strand.
GGGCCAATCAGAACCGATCCTGCCTCGCCCAACTGGACACTGGCTGCATCAAGGCGCAGAACTGTTCCGTCCTGCATTGTGATTCGCACATCGCCCGATTCAAGGATTTCAATATTCCGCACGCCCTCGACATCCGCGAGGTTCAGCATCCCTTCCTGCGCATGCCCGACCAGCGGCAGCACCATCAACCCCGAGACCATGCTCAGCCGAATGCGCGAGCGGTTGCGTTTCAGCCAGTCACGAACGAACGCGTTCTTTTCAGCGCGATCCTGTGGCAATTCCAGACCTTCGGCTGCGATTGCCTCATTCACTTGACGGGCAAGGGCTGGCCATGTGAGGCTTTTGCGGAAGCTGTTTCTTTTAGCCAGACTGTTGACAGAATCTTGAAATACCTGCGGCAAGCGAATGTTCATGGAGCAATTCCCATCGAAGCTGTTTTTAAATAAAAAGAATGCAAAATCACAGGGACGTTATTTCACTAGACCGCTTTGCGTCAAGAGGCGCTATTGCAGATAAATCATGGCGTGTGTTACTTCACCATTCCCTTCTGAATACCTGCCATTTTTTTCATCTTTTATTGGTTTTTTCACATTCCACTCATCGTGATGATGGCAGCAAGGAAGGGGTATTCCGGATCATCCGAAGCGCGCGGGCTGTGCGATCTGAAGCGACCGGCCAGAACACAATTCATCGCCTTGACGGGCTGTTGCGGCAGTTGGCCAGATCCGCCCCGCTTCAGGCATTTGCGCGGCCATAGACAGGGCTTGGGCGATAATTACTTGTTAAATCGAAAGTTTCGCGCGATCCTGAGCCCATTCAAGTAAAGCATTCTTATTTTATATCGAAAATTATCTGACTAAGAACAGGTTTTCATGACGGCATCGCCCTCCCCGACCGAGATTACGCAGCAACGCCGCGATCTTCTTGCAGCTGTCGGCCTCTCGCGCGCTGGCAAGACCGCCGCGGCTGAGGCCGCATTCAAAGACTATCTGGCCAAGTACCCTAATTGTTTTGACGGGTGGTGCAGCCTTGCGCTTCTGCTCAAACGTGACAATCGTTTTGCGCAGGCCGCGCGGGCTTTTGAGGCCGCGCTGCGCATTCGTGACGATATTCCGGCGCGCAATGCGGTGGTAACCTCGCTCTGGCGGGCGGGTGAGCATACCGCCGCAAAAACGCAGGGCAGAATCGCGCTTGAAAAGAAAGATGCGCTGGCCTGTGACGCCTACAGAGCACAACCTCAAGGCGACCAGAAGGCGCTATCTGAACGCAGGCCAGATCACGCCAAGCGCAAGCCCGGTCAGAAAGTCATTTCCTTCGGGCTTTGGGGCGACAATCCGGTCTATGTTTCGGGTGCAATCATCAATGCGCGGATTGCACCGCATCTCTATCAGGGCTGGAAGGCGCGGTTTTATTGTGATCACACTGTTCCGCAAGACGCGCGAGACATCTTGTCACGCCTTGGGGCGCAGGTTATCCTGATGGAGGATCCGGCATGGCAAGCCTTTCGACCGATGTGGCGCTTTCTGGCCTCTGATGATCCCGAAGTAGATCTGTTTCTGTGCCGGGATGCGGATTCACGCCTGAATGTGCAGGAAGTGCTGGCGGTCGAGGCTTGGCGCAACTCTGGCAAGCGCTTCCATGTGATGCGCGACCATATCTTCCATATGGAACTTATACTGGCCGGGCTTTGGGGTGGCGTCGCAGGCGTGCTACCCCCGTTGGGGCCTTGGCTGCGCGAAGCGCGCGCCTATCATGATGACCGCTTTGCCGATCAGGCGTTTCTGGCAGCAGAGATATGGCCGCTCATCCGCGAAGACCTGTGCACGCATGACAGTGTCTATGGCTTTCCTGATGATCAGGACTTTCCGCCCGGCTATCGCTTGCCGCGGCCTATTCATGTCGGTGGCGGGGTCAAGAAGATGCCGCATTGGACCAAGATCTGACCCTTCTCATACTGTAAGCAATTCTCCTGCAATAAACAGGTGGCCTTCCAACAACCCGGTCGCGGTTTGGTGCCGCCGCATGATGGCGTCATGCGCAACATTGCAGATAAGATGCGGCAGGCGCGCCAAGGGTAGATCACGCGTCACTAACCAGCCATGCTTCAGCTATTTCCAAGTTCGGGTTTCATGTATGAGGCCCCCCTCAAGACACACATGATAAAGAGCACTGGTCGATCTGCGAAAAGCGCATATCAGCCCGGTAACGCTGCCCCTGTCTGCGGGTGGACCGTGGTAAAGGCAACGCAACTAGACTTCAGTCAAACGGCTCTCAAGCAACTCTCCGCGCTTGCGAAGTAGTGGGTAGCCGATCATGGCAAAAGACGTGTTCAAAGACTTGAATGCCCGTAAGAGTTCGAGATGAATCGCGCTTGTTTCAATCGATTCCGCCGTGCCCTTACGTAACCGATCCAGGTGGCGTGATTGCAGGTCGCGTGCGGTGTTGCGGATTTTCTCCTTTTCCTCCACCAATTCGCGGGCAAGCCCCACATCCTCTGACATCAGAACCGCAATCCCTTGCTGAACATTGCGAAGGACAACATCGTGGAAATCCGACAACTCGCGCCAGCCATCGCTGGAGAACTGAAGGTTCTCAAGTGATTTCCGCCGCGCCAGATCGACGGCCTTGCGTGCGATCATATCTGCACCAGCTTCGAGATTGATGGCCGTCGTCGATAATTCAAATGCCCGAGCACCAATATCCTCTTGGCCATCGCGGCTACGAATCCCGGCGAGGTACATCCTCACCTCCAATGCGCGGCGCTCGATAGCGCCATGTGCGTCCTGCATTTTCTGCGCAGCGACTTCATCAAAACTTTCAAACAATGGAAGGACCTGCCGCATCATGGTTTCAATACGATTGCCCATATCCACCAGTTCACGCACAGCGCAGGCATAGGCGCGTGCAGGCTGGTCCTGAACTGCAGGATCAAGTGAGCTGTGGTTCATATCGGCAAGATGCGGATTAGGCACATCCGGCAGTAATACGGATGTCATACGCATGATCGGCCCGATCAATGGCAAACACACCGCCAGAAGCGCGGCATTGAACAACAGGTGCAAATGCAGCGCTTGGGCCCCAGCGTCTGAACCCAGCAGATGTACCGGTAATTCTCCGGCCACGATCGCCCATAGCAGTAGTATCGCACCACCACCGCGTAGAACAAAATTTGCCCAGATCACCCTGCGCACCGTTACATCTGATTTCAGGGTCAGCAATACTGCAATCAAGGCCCCGCCCAGATTGGCACCCAGAACCATCGCAAACGCGGCAGAGGGGGGCAGCGCCCCTTGTGCTGCCAATGTTACGAATAACAGCACGGCCGCAACACTGGAATGCACAAGCCACGCAAAGACCGCTGCCAGAACAAACGCACTGACCATGTCATTTGCCAGATATTGCATGACGGTGCTTGCGCCCGCGCCATCGACCAGCGGCAGGCTGGCAGAGCGGATCAGGTCAAGTGACAAAAACACGAGGGCCAGGCCGATCATGATGCGCCCGATCTGGCGCAAACGCCTGCGCGAACTGCGCAGGAATATCAGCACACCCCCCAACAGCAATACCGGCGTAACGCCCACCAGCCGCGAATTCAGGACCAGCGCAACCACCGCCGAGCCTAGATCGGCCCCCAGAACAATGGCCATCCCCGCCATGCTGCCAATCGCGCCCGCAGACACGAAACCCGCCATCAGCATGGCCACGGCTGTAGAGCTTTGCAGCAATACCGCTGCACCTGCACCACTGAACGCGGCAGCAAGACGGTTTGATGTAGACCTGCGCAACCATAGGCGCAACTGTCCGCCAAAAGCGCGCTCGAACCCCGTGCGCACCAGCCGCACAGCCCAGATCAGCAGCGCCGCCGCGCCTGCCATATTCAGTATGAAAAGTATGGGCGAGGTTGCCATGATGTCCTGCCGGAAAAGGAAGTCGCTACTTTGATGGGCAAGGCGCTAGAAGTCAAAGGGGCCATCCCCCATGAACAGCGGCTGTGCTGTCCAGCTGTCATCGGGTCCGGTGTCCAGAAGGGCGTAGCCTGTGGGGCCGGTCAGAAAGCCTACAGGGGCATCGGCGCGTCTATCCAGCGCGAATGCACTGCACAGCGACGGCGCGGTTACAACGCGGTGCGCGCCAATCCGGCCCAGATAGACCCCATGCACATGCCCCGCCACGAAAGTAACCGGTTGGCAATTCGCGGGGATGGCCGCCGCCAGATCTTTGATGTTTTCCAGCGCTATATTATCCATGAACCGGATGCCTGTCCTCAGGGGTGGGTGATGCAACGCCACAACCAGCGCCCGCCCATCCGCGCCTTGCAAAGCGTGGTTTAAAAACTCCAGACTGACCGGCTGCACCCGCCCAGCGCCCCGCCCTTCGACCAGCGTATCAAGCCCGATCAGGCGGGTATCTGGCAGGTCCACGACCCAATCGACCAACCCAGACGCGGGCATCCAGTCCTGCCCCCCGAATGCTGCACGAAAGGCGCTACGGCTGTCATGATTGCCCGGCACGGCATAGACAGGCAGGCCAAACCGCGCCAGTTCACGCCGCGCCAGATCATAGCTTTCCACGCTGCCATCCTCGCTAATGTCACCTGTCACCAGAACCCCGTCCAGCGGGCCGATGGCGGGCATCTGCGCAAGTATCCGGTCCACACCTGCACGCAAGATCGCGCCGGTATCCAGCACACCGGAACACAGTGAACCCGGGGCCATGACATGCAGATCGGTCAGTTGCAGAAGACGCGCCATGATCTACTTGATCCCCGCGCGCAGGAAGGCCTGCACAAACTGGCGCTGGAACAGCAAAAACGCAATCAGCAGCGGCGCAATCGACATGATGGTCGCGGCTGAGATGACCGAGATATTCACCCCGCTTTCGGGCGCACCAAACAGCGACAACCCGACAGTCAGCGGACGTGTCGTCTCGGAATTGGTCACGATAAGCGGCCACAGAAAATTGTTCCAATGCGTGGACACCGACACCAGCGCATAGGCCAGATAGGTGGGCTTGGCCGAGGGCACATAAACGCGCCATAGCACGCCAAACCAACTGCACCCCTCAATGCGCGCGGCCTCGTCCAGTTCCTTGGGGACACTTTTGAACGCCTGCCGCATCAGAAAAATACCGAAAGCGCTGGCCCAATAGGGCGTGCCGATCCCGAACACAGTGTCAAACATGCCCAGCCGCGACACCATGACGTAATTCTCGACGATCAGCACCTCTGGCAGGATGAAAAGCTGCAACAACACAATGATGAACAGCACATCGCGCCCCGGAAACTGGAACTGTGCAAACGCATAGCCTGCCAGCGTGGTCACCACCAACTGCCCGGCCAGAACAACAGTCACCAGCAAGAAAGTATTGAAGAAATACCGCAACCACGGTGCCCCGTCCCAAGCGGTGCGGAAATTGTCCAGCGTCCATGCGCCCGCAAGGTTGAAATTCACCGCATCTGATGTTGAGTGGAACGCCGCCCACACGGCAAACAGCAGCGGTGCAATCCATACAATCGCAAGGGTCCATGCCCCGAGTGTGTCCAGCGCCAAAGTCAGGCGGGGCCGGAAACTGCGCTTGGGGGCCATGACATAGTGCGTGGCCTGACCGGATTTAACTGCATCGCTCATTGGTAATGTGTCCTGCGGTCCAGAATGATGAACTTGATCGCGGCGGTAATACCCAACACCAGCAGCACCATGACCGTCAGCGCCGCCGCCTGCGGCCTGTCAAAATAGGAAAATGCCAGTTCCCAGATGTAATACAGCACCAGTTTGGACGCATCTGACGGCCCGCCCTTGGTCAGGATGAACAGGTGATCGATAAGTTTCACGGAATTGATCAGGGCATTGACCGCCACGAAGATGGTGGTGGGCATCAGCAGCGGCAGGACAATCCGGCGGGTATAGGTCCAGCGGCTGGCCCCTTCGATATCGGCAGCTTCCTTCAGGTCCGGCGGAATGGTTTGCAGCGCCGCCAGATAGAAGATCATGAAGAAACCGGCCTCTTTCCATATGGTCACAATGATCACCGCCCAAAGCGCGGTTTCGGGACGGCCCAGCCAGTTGACGGACCCGAACCCGAACAAAGCGCCGATTTGGTCCAGCACCCCAAGACCCGGCGTATAGAAGAACAGCCAGATATTCGCCGCCGCAATCATCGGCAGGATTGTGGGCGTGAAAAAGGCGGTGCGCACGAAACCGCGCGCAGGGATTTTGGAATTGGCCCAGAGCGCCATCGCCAGCGCGATGATGATCGACACAGGAATTGTCACACCTGCATAGATCAGGTTGTTGACGACAACTTTGGAAAAGGTGGGGTCGGCAAACAGCAGCTCATAATTGCCCGCGCCCACGAATTCAGACGGGTTGCGCCGTGTGCCCCGCGAAAACAGGCTTGACCAGAAGGTCATCGCGGACGGGATGAACGCAAATAACGACAGCAGGATCAGCGCAGGCGACAACAGCATCCAGCCATACATGATGCGGCGGCGGCGCTCGTATCTTGCAAGATCATTCATGCTGTCACTCCAGACGAAAACCGCACCCGCTGGGCGCTGGCAGGACAAAGCGACAGGGGGCGCAACTTGCGCCCCCCACCTGGGGAGGATTAGCGGTAAGGGGCCAGAAGCCGGTCAGCGATGGCTTGCGCCTGTGCCAGTGCATCTGCGGGCGCGGCAGAACCCGTCAGCGCGGACTGGATAGCGGTGTTCAGTGCATCACGCACCCGCGCCCCTTCATAGGTGGACAGTTCCGCCACCGAATATTCCAGCTGGTCGCGCGCAACAATCGCAGCCGGGAAATCTTCGGCATAGGCGCGCAGCACATCCGTTTCATAGGCCGCAGGGCTGACACCCACATAGCCTGTGGCAATCGACCATTGCGCGGCGCGCTCCGGATCGGTCAGGAACCGGATCAATGTCAGGGCGGCGCGATATTCCTCGTCGCTGGCCCCTTCAAATAGATAGAAATTGCCGCCTCCTGTGGGCGATCCGGGACGGACCTTCTCGGGCAGCATTGCTACGCCAAAATCAAAGCTGGCCTCATCGCGCACAGCGGTCAGGTTGCCGGTGGTATGCCACATCATTGCGGTCTGCCCCTCCAGAAACGCCTGACGCAATGTGCCCCATTCGACTGTGCCCGAGGGCATGATGTCATGCTCTGCCGACAGCGACACCCAGTATTCCAGCGCCTCAACCACGGCGGGGTCGTCGAAATATGTCTCGGTGCCGTCACCGTTCATCAACTCCATCCCGTTCTGCGTGGCCAGCGCCTGAAACATCCAGTAGGGATAGCCGGTGGACGGGATCATGATGCCGTAAGGGCCGGTTTCGCGCAGCGCCAGCCCCATGCTGACCAACTCGTCCCAGTTGGCGGGCGGCGCTTCCGGATCAAGGCCCGCTGCACTGAACATGTCCTTGTTGTAATAGGCCACGATGGTTGAGCGCTGGAACGGCACGCCCCATGTCTGGCCATCAATCTGGCCGTTTGCCATCAGGCCGGGATAGAAGCTGTCCAGCCATTCACGGTCTTCATCGGTTTCCAGCACATCGTCGAAAGGAATGATCATTTCCTGTTCAATCAGATCCAGCGCATCAATGGAAAACAGCACTGATAACGGGGCAGAGTCGCCCGATGAAATCGCCGACAGAACCCGCACGCGGGTGTCATCATAATTCCCCGCATAGATGGAATTGACGCGAATTTCCGGGTGGGCCTCGTGGAATTCGGCAATCAGCCCGTCAACCACTTGCGTCAGCGCACCGCCGACAGCAATGGGGTAATACATGGTCAGTTCGGTTTGTGCGCTGGCAGGCAGCGCCGTCAGTGCTGTGGCACCGGCCAGCAGCGTAGCAGTCAGGGTATGGCGTGTCATGGTAGTTCCTCCCTTTGGGTTCAATGTTCCACCGCCACAATGCGTGGCGGCGAAATGGGGCTAACGCGACAGTTTGTAGCCCGTGTTCTTGTCAAACGCGTGAAGGTTCGACAGATCAAACGTCAGGCCGGCCGCCTCCCCGACCGATCTGCGCACTTCACCCGGCAGGCGCACTGTCAATCCGCTTGTGCCGGGGACATCGAAGCTGATGAACGTTTCCGATCCCATATACTCGCAATGAGTAATCACCGCCTGCAACAGGCCCTCGCCCTCCTGTGTTAGGTCCAGATGTTCAGGCCGGACACCATACACCGCATCCAACCCGGCGCTGGTCAGCCCGGCTGGCAGGATGGCCGCATCCATGAAAGCCATGGGCGGACTGCCGACAAAGCCTGCAACAAAAGTGCTGGCGGGGGTTTCATACAGCTCGGCCGGTTTGCCCGCCTGCTCGATCCGGCCTTCCTTCATCAGCACGACCATATCGGCCATGCTCATGGCTTCGGTCTGGTCATGGGTGACATAGATCACGGTCATCCCCAGATCGCGCTGCAACTTCTTGATGTCACGCCGCACGGAATGGCGCAGTTTCGCGTCCAGATTGGACAGGGGTTCATCCATCAGACACAGCGGATGGCCCGCAACAATGGCGCGCGCCAGCGCAACCCGCTGGCGCTGGCCGCCCGAAATCTGGCCGGGTTTGCGCTTTTCCAATCCGGTCAGGCCGGTCATGTCCAGCGCCTCGGCCAGCTTCTTGCGCTGCTCGGCACGGGGCACACGGCGCACCTTCAGGCCGAACAGCACATTTTCCGCCACGTCCAGATGCGGAAACAGGGCATAGGACTGGAACACCATCGACAAACCACGCTCAGCCGCCGGGCTGGCGGTTACGTCGCGCCCGCCGATGACAATCCGGCCACTGTCAGGCACTTCCAGCCCCGCCAGCAGGCGCAACGTGGTCGACTTGCCGCACCCAGACGGACCCAGCAACGCCACAAAAGACCCGCGTGGAATGGACAGCGAAATATCCTCGACCCCTAGCTGGCCGTTCCAGCGCTTTTCAACGCTTTCGACATGAACGAAAGGGTCAGTCATTCCATCTCTCTTTCTTCTGAAAACACAATCCGGCCCCCCAGAGCCTCGATCAGTGGTGCGAAGGGGGCGGCGGGCGGGCGGTCACAGATCACATGGTCCACTTCTGTGATGGCGCAGCCGATGGACGGGGCATGGCGCCCGAATTTGCTGCGGTCGATCACCAGAACCGATGTTTGCGCATTCTGGCGCATCCGTTCCGATGCGCGCACCTCGGCCTGATGAAACTCCGACAGGCCGCCATCAATATCGACACCGGCGGTACCGAACACCGCATATTCAGCGCGGTAACGACCGAAAAAAGACACCACTTCTTCACCGATGAAATCACGGTCGGGCAGGCGCAATTCCCCCCCCGGCAGGATGATCCTGTTCGAGACTTCCTCGCTCAGGGTCATGGCCGCGCTCAGGTTGTTCGTAATGACGGTCAGTTCGCGGCGACGATGCAAGGCGCGCGCCACACTCAGCGCGGTTGACCCGATAGACAGAAACAGCGTTGCGCCATCAGGGATCATTCCTGCGGCCACTTCGGCAATCGCGCGCTTGCCCACAAGATTGGTGCCCGCGCGCTGGTCAAACGGCGTGTTCAGCCGGTCCTCGGCCAACTCAATGCGCCCGTGGACGCGGCGCATGGTGCCATCGTCGCATAAAGAGTCCAGATCACGGCGGATGGTCTGCATGGAAACGCCCAGCATGTCCGCCAGCGCACCCACGCTGATGCCGCCACGTTCCTGCACAACCTGCTGGATAAGGTCGCACCGTCTGATCTTCTTTGACGCCATGATAACCCTGTTGCTTTGTTGCAAAGAATACATACACAAAACCACAAAGCAACAAAATTTGAAGCGTGTATGTGTAATTTTTCGGCAACAAGTCAAAGAACTCTGTGATTCTGTGAAGGTTTTTAGCAAGAAGGCCGAATATCTCAGGTCAAGAGGCCCATGTTTTGTCTTTTTGTTGCTTTTTGTTTTCATCTTGGTGCAGAACCGCTATGACAGCAGGAACCAGCGAACCAAAAAGGCACGTCGCGCGCATGAATGATGTATCAGGTATTTTTAACCGTTATGAGACAATCCGCCATCGCATGCCCCAAGCCCGGTTTGGCCCCGCCACCGGCAAGCTGGGCTCGCTGATGGACATTGCGCAAGAAGCCGATGCCTTCGTTTTTGATGCGTATGGTGTGCTCAATATTGGCGAAACCCCCATCGCAGGCGCAGCGCAGCGGTTGGACCAGTTGCGCGCAGCAGGCAAGGAAATTCGCATCCTGTCAAATGCCGCAAGCTACAGCCACCCGGCCGCCGTTGAAAAATTTGCTAAATTGGGTATTAACGTTAGTCCGAACGAGATTGTCACCAGCCGTGACGCCGCCATTACCGGCCTTGGGGCTGGGCTTTGGGGCTGTATCACTGCCCCGCATGACGACCTTGCCGATATTGATGCCAGGGTTTGCAGGTTGGACAAGAACCCGCTCGATTATGATCGGGTGGACAGTTTTCTGTTTCTGTCCTCGGCGGTCTGGACGGACACGCATCAGGACATTTTGACACATAGCCTGCGCCGGAACCCGCGTCCGGTCATCGTTGCGAATGCTGATCTGGTGGCCCCGCGCGAAGGAGGGTTTTCACTGGAACCGGGGCATTATGCGCATCTTCTGGCCGATGCCGGTCTTGGACAAATGACCTTTTTCGGCAAACCCTTTCCACAGGTCCACCAGATGATCGAGGCCACCTTGCCAGACACCCCGCGCGACCGGATTGTCATGTGCGGGGACACGCTTCATACCGACATTCTTGGCGCCGCAGCGCGCGGCTGGCGCACGGTTCTGGTCACCCGTGACGGACTGTTCTCAGGTGTCGAAACAGAGGAGTTTTGTCGCCGAAGTGCAATTATTCCAGATTGGCGAATTGAAAGAATATAGGTTTGCACGGTCGGCGTTCGGCACCAAACACAAGTACCGTATCTGGACACCCTGAGCTGATGTTGGTCAACCTGCTGGTCGGGCTGTTCGCCCGTCCATGGGTGCGGCGGGCGGCGGGTTTGTTACTTGCCGCACTCTCCCTTACCCCGTTCACTCTCAACTTCCGTCGATCAGCCGAGCCACGCGAGACGCGAGAGGGCATAACAATTCGCCACTCAGCGGAGCACTGCAGAAAGGTCGTTCCACGCCCTTCGCCGGGCTTCGGCTCAAGGGGTCGTGAGTGACCGGTATCAGCGAGAACCAAAACTGCCTCAGGCGCCTCTACGTTCCCGCAAATTGTCGAGGTAAATTCGCACCGCGTCTTGCACATGCCGGAAACGGTCGCCGCCCAGATGCTTACCGCCAAACCATCTCGTCACCACTATAACATGGTCATGCAGCCCTTCGCGCTCCAGCATCCGCAAGATCACCATGCCGGCCCCGGCCTCGCCATCATCGCTCTTGATCGGGGCGTCAGCCGTCAACAATGCCCAGCTGTTATGGGTCGCCTTGGCGAATTTTTTCTTCTGGCACAGCGCCTTGATAAAGGCTTTTGCCTCTTCCTCGGACTCACATGGCCCGCCCGAGACGGCGTATTTCGACCCACGGTCGCGGATGATGTCGTCGAGGATAAGCATGTGTCAGGCTTAGCCCCCGCCGCTCGCAGTGGCAAGGTGACAACGTCTTCAAGCGTTCCTGGCCTTAGCCCCGGTTCACCAACCGAACCTGGCTGGCAACATTCAGCCCTATGCGGCCCAATAGTACGCTCTGCGTGGGTACAATGCCGCGGCGCAGCTTCAACGAAACGGGCACTCATACTTCGGGCAGCATTTCTACCAAGCATCTGTTCCCACGGGCGAATCCGGTAGAACCAACAGGACTCGTCAGCTTGGCGCGCGAACTAGGCGAACGATGTGGTCGATGATGTCTTCGCCTAAGATTTGGTCGCCTAGCCCCTAGCCGCCGCCATCTTGCAATTTGCGGTTCAGCCAGCCGATTATCGCCTGAGCTTCGGCATCATCGAGTACTTCAGTGCCTAGCATCTTCATCGCCCGCATGGCATGCACGACAAGGAAAGCGACTGTGGCGAAGTCAGGGTCCGTTGCATCGGCACGGATGCGCGCGAGAAAATCGCTTTCTTGCGCGCGAACCGGTTCCAGAAGCTGGGGGTTTTCGGCCAGCGCGGCCAGCAAGCCGGATGCTGGCGGTTTCTGACGCGCACATTCTAGCAGGAATTGGTCCATATAGGCGGTAATCGCAGCATTGGGTCGGCCAGTTGCTTCTTCAGCACGCAATGCAGCATCAAGCCGCGACAGGTGATGCGCAACCAACGCCTCAAGCAGTTTTGCCTTTGAAGGGAAGTGATATAACAGTCCCCCTTTCGATACACCGGCCTCGGCGGCGACGGCATCCAGCGACAGGTTGCCCGGCCCCAACCGGCGCGATAGCGCCTCTGCGGCTTCCAGCAGGCGGGTTCTGGTGTCGGTTTGGTGGCGCGAAACGTGGTTGTGGGTCATGATGCGATCCTGCCTTGACTGTACCGTCCAGACGGTATAGTACCACCCCTCAGAATTCAAGCCCTCAAGGTGGATCTCTCCATGGCAAAGCGTTTCATTATCGTAATCCTGCTGCTTTCGCTGGTCGGAGGCGGGCTGATAGGTTTCAATCTGTTTCGCGACCGAATGATCGCGCAGTTTCTGGCGGATCGGCCTGTTGCAGCGCTGCCTGTCGAAACGGTCGTGGCCGAAACATCGACATGGCAACCTTCGCTAAGCGCAATTGGCACGGTCAACGCGGCGCAGGGCGTGGAGCTTACGGTCGAAGCGGCGGGGATCGTGCGCGAGATCGGATTTGCGGCAAATGATGACGTTCAAGCAGGACAAACGCTTCTGCAACTCGATGATGAAATGCAGCAGGCTGACCTTACCGCCGCGCGAAGTCAGCTTGATCTGGAACGCGCCACACTTGCCCGCGAGCAGGAACTGCAAAGTCGCGGCGTGGCCAGTGACGCAAGGCTTGACCAGACCCGAGCCGCATTCGACGCAGCGACCGCGCAACTTGCGCGCGGCGAGGCTGTGATTGCGCAGCGCCGCCTTATAGCCCCGTTTGATGGCACGATCGGCCTGCCGCGGGTGGATCGCGGCGCATATGTCTCGCCCGGTACCATTATTGCAACATTGCAGGATCTGGACACCATGCGCGTGGATTTCAGCCTGCCCGAACAAGCGCTGCCTGCGCTGTATATTGGTCAGCGGCTTCATGTGCGGATTGATGGTGACACGCGCGAATTTGATGGCGAGATTACAGGCATTGATCCGCGCATCGACCCCGGCTCTCGGATGGTCGCAATTCGCGGCAATGTCGATAACCCTGACCGCGCGCTGACACCGGGCCAGTTTGCCCGCATACGGGTTGATCTGCTGCAGGAAGACGGCGTGATCACCTTGCCACAGACTGCCGTCACGACCAGCCTCTATGGTGATTTCGTCTATGTTGTGCGTGAACGCGAGGAAGATGCCGACACGCTTGAAGTGCGGCAGGTGTTCGTCACGCTTGGGCGGCGCGATAATGGCCGGATTGAGGTTGTCGAAGGTCTGAGCGCCGGTGAACATGTGGTGTCATCCGGTCAGAACCGCCTCTCGAACCGTGCCCCTGTAACACTCGCTGACTCACAGGCACCGGAGGCAACGCGATGAATATTTCTGCGCCATTTATCAAACGGCCAGTCGGGGCCAGCGTTCTTGGCCTTATGATCATGCTGCTGGGCTTGATGGCCGTGTTCGGGCTACAGACGCGTCAGTATCCGCAAGTCGATGAAACTGTAATAACAGTGACGACAGTCTATCCCGGCGCGTCGGCAGAGTTGATACAGGGCTTCGTCACAGCGCCGATTTCGGCAGCTGTCGCCTCGGCAGAGGGAGTCGATTACGTCACCAGCCAGTCGCGGACCTCAGCCTCTGTAGTGACAGTGCAGATGCGGCTCGGGCAAGACCCGGATGTGGCGCTGACCGAGGTCATGTCCAAGGTTCAGGAGGTGCGCGCGCGCCTGCCATCAGATGCGCAGGACCCCAGCATTGTAAAAGGCACCGGCCAGACCTTTGCGACCATGTATCTGGCTGTCCAGAACCCCGAAATGACGGCCGAACAGGTGACTGAATATATCGAGCGCGTGATCGTGCCGCGCATGTCCACCATCGAGGGGGTGGCCGAAAGTCAGGTCATGGGGGCGGCAAATTACGCGATGCGGGTCTGGATCGACCCGGTGCGGCTGGCAGGCCACAACCTGACTGCGGGCGAGGTGACACAGGCCATCAACGACGCGAACTTTCTGGCCGCGCCGGGCCGAACACGGGGCGAATTGGTGGGCTATGCCATCACCATGGATTCAACCCTGCAAACCCCCGAAGCCTTTGGCAACCTGCCTTTGGCTGGCTCCGGCTCTGAGATCGTTCGTCTGAGCGATGTTGCCCGGATAGAACTGGCAGCCGAATCCACCGACATGGTTGTCAACTTCAATGGCGAGGACGGGACATTTATTGGCGTATTTCCCAGCCCCGGTGCAAACCCGCTGGATGTGTCCGCCGCTGTGCTTGCAGAACTGCCTGCCCTGCAAGCCAGCCTGCCTGATGGCATGACGATGGAACTGATGTATGATGCGACCGAACAGATTGCAGCCTCTATCAACGAAGTGCTGCAGACCATCGTGCAAGCCACCGCCATCGTGGCGCTTATCATTCTGCTGTTTCTGGGGTCGATCCGTTCAGTGTCGGTGCCACTGGTGGCAATACCGCTATCGCTGGTGGGCACGCTCTTTATCCTGTTGATCATGGGCTATTCGATCAACCTGCTGACCCTGCTTGCGCTGGTGCTGGCTATCGGGCTGGTGGTGGATGATGCGATCATCGTGGTTGAGAATGTGCAACGCCATATCGACGATGGCCAGACCCCGATGGAAGCGGCCTTTACCGCCATGCGCGAATTGTCCGTAGCGATCATTGCCATGCTCACGACGCTCTTCGCGGTTTTTCTGCCGCTGTTCTTTGTCGGCGGGCTGACGGGAGCGCTGTTTCGTGAATTTGCGGCGGCCCTGGCGGGTGCGGTCTTCATCTCGGGTGTCGTGGCGCTGACCATATCGCCAATGATGGCGGCGCGGGTGCTGCGTCCCGGTGGCGGGGAAAACCGTTTCCAACAGCGTCTGAATACGGCATTCACCCGATTAGAACGCTGGTATGTCCGCAGCCTGAACGCGTCGCTCAGCTTTGTTCCTGTCACCGCGATGGCAGTGGTCGTCTTGATGGGCCTGACGGGTTTTCTGTTTCTCAACACATCGTCCGAACTGGCACCGGAAGAGGATTCAGGCGCGCTGTTCTCCTTTGTCAATGCACCGTCCTATGCCACCACTGACTACACCACCCACTATGTCAGCCAGATGCGCGAACGCACAGCCGATCTGCCGGAACTGGCTGCGAATTTCTCAGTTGTGGGCTTTGGTGGGCAGACCAATTCGGGCATCATGCTGTGGGCCTTCGACGATTGGGCAGACCGCGACCGCAGCCAGGCCGAGCTTCAGCAAGATCTACAGGCCCGTATCGAACCGATTGCCGGTTTGCAGGCCTTTGTCTTTGCGCCACCGTCACTGCCCGGTGCGGGCGGCGGGCTGCCCATCGGGCTGGTTGTCCAGTCCACAGGCGACCCGTCAGAGGTCTATGAGGTCGCCGACCGAATCCGGCGCGAGGCAGAGGCATCTGGCCGGTTCCTCGTGGTGCAAAACTCGATGTCCTTTGACACCACGCAGGTTGTCGTCACCATTGACCGGGACCGCGTGGCCGCGCTGAACCTTCCGGCCAGCCAGATTGGCCAGACTCTCAGCTTGCTGGTGGGCGACGGGGCCACGGCACAATTCGACCGCGACAGCCAAAGCTATGATGTCATCATGCAGGTGCCGCAGGAATACCGCGACAACCCCGAACGATTGGGCGACATATACCTGCGCGCAAGGTCGGGCGAGTTGGTGCCGCTCTCGGCGGTCGCCGACATCTCGACGGCCGTGGCCCCGCAAGCTATCGAGCAGTTCAATCAACTTAATTCCGCCACGCTGACCGCCCTACCGATGATCGGCACCTCGACGGGCGACGGGCTGGCGGCGCTGGAAGAAATCGCGCGCGCCGAATTGCCCGATGGGTTCTTTCTGGATTATGAGGGCCAGTCGCGGCTGGAAATGGCCGAAGGCAATACCGTGGCCATCGCTTTTGCGCTGGCAATTGTAGTGATCTACCTGGTGCTTGCGGCACAGTTCGAAAGCCTGCGCGACCCGTTCATCGTGCTCATGTCCGTGCCGCTGTCGATCTTCGGGGTGATCGTGCCGCTCAACCTTGGGTTGGGGACGCTGAACATCTACACACAGGTGGGGTTGATTACCCTGATCGGGCTGATCACGAAACACGGCATCCTGCTTGTTGAATTTGCCAACCAACTGCGTGTTGCCCAGAGGCTGGAGCGCGCGGCGGCGATCGTCGAATCCGCACGGCTGCGGTTGCGCCCGATCCTGATGACCACAGCCGCCACTGCCCTGGGTGTGGTTCCGCTTATGCTGGCCGACGGCGCAGGCGCTGCCGCGCGCTTTGCCATGGGGCTTGTGATCTTTGCAGGTATCACCGTCGGTACAGTCTTTACGCTGTTCATCGTGCCAGCTTTCTATGTGCTGATCTCGAAGAAAGAAACAGCCGCGGTATCGGTCTCTGTTCCGCAGGAACCAACTCTCAGCTGACACGACGAAAAAGCAGAAGATGTGCGACCTGAGGCACAATGCCGTAATTCCTTAAAGAGGCTTGGTGCGGCAACACGCTTCACCAGGTCTGACTGACGGCTCCGCGCATGCAGCATCTCAGCCGGCCTATAACCGGCAGGCAGCCTTTCAGGCCAGTGTCACCGAAGCGGTCAGTCAGAGGGACTGTATCGAGAATGATGTCCTTGCATATAGCGTTGCAGGACCTCGGGCGCAGCCTGCATGGCGGTTTTGAAGCGGTCCAGATCGGCCTTGCGTTCGTTTTGCAAGGTCCCCTCGACAATCAGGATCAACCCACGCCCTAGTCTGGCGGGATCAAGGACCGCAATTTCGGCATTGATGATAACTTTGCTTGACCTGCCAGCATGGGCACAAGACGTGCTAGAAGAGCACCCCACCAAGGTCCGGGAGCAGGCAGTGCCGACCGGTCCGTGCATATACCGCCTGCACGGGATCGTTGGCTTCTATGGGCCTACAATGAAGGCGCTGATTCAAGAAGAATTCGGTGATGGCATCATGTCCGCGATTGGGTTTGATATGGTCATAAGCCGCGTTCCCCACCCCAAAGGGGACCGAGTGAAGGTTGAGGTGACTTGTAAGTATTTGGCCTACGCCAACTGGTGACTTCCGTCGTGGCAGGGATCAGCCGATACTTGAGCGTCTACAACACGCACCGCCCGCATTCTTCGCTTGACGGGAGCACACCCGATCAGGCCCACGTCAACCATCAAATCCCCGAAGCGGTAGCGGCATAACCAAGGCGGAAAACCACTTGGCAAACGCCCGGAATCTGTTCAGATCAACCCAACCGCCTGTGAGCGACGCAGCGCGTCAAACCGAAGCTTTGCCGCCAAGGTCTGTCGCGCTGCAACCGCCACTATGTGTCAGTCCAAACGCGCGACCACGCCATCCGCAAAGGCGGCGATCAGCGTTTCATAAGCGCGCTCACTCTCTACATTCTCAAACAAAAGTGGATCACCAGTTTCGTCGACAGCCGTCACGCCCGACAATGACACGCTCAACTCGTAAGAGTTGAAATTCGCGTTGTTGTTTTCGTCAGTGATGTTGACCTGACCAACAAGCACCGACTCGTCCAGATCGAAATTGCGCTCGAACGCATTTGCAAGTGCAACTTCTTCCAGTCGAACCGAGATTCTGACACCTTCATCGTCAACTTGATCCAGCACTCCGGCAAGGATTGCATTTTCCAGATCTGCCGCAATGGAGGACCAGAATTGTGCGGCACTTTCATCGCCAATGGCAGTAATATCGGCAGCAACGCTCACTTCTGATACCGGGACGCCATCTGCCAGTGCGGTGCTGGATGCAAGCGCAAATACTGCGGATGCAAGGGTGTGGGAAAGTTTCATCTTTCGTTTCCTTTTTGCTGACATGGTCGATTGCCGACCTCATGACAGCAAAAACCCTGCAAGCATTTCAACGGTTCCCGACAGGTAAAATCTTGCGCGGAATTCCGACTATAGCGATCCACTTTCGCATTGCCCTCTTAAACCGCTTCAACGCCGCAGGTTATGAAATCCATTCAGCGCAACATGCTTTTGGTGTCGGATTTCATTCCCGTCACTTTGCTGCTGATCTTGCGACATTCTCTTCGATCGTTTTGCAGTTCTTTGCGGCCCACTCGCAAAGTGCAAACAGCGGCTCCACCAAGCTTTGCCCAAGATCGGTGAGCCGATATTCCACCCATGGCGGGTTTTTGTCCGCATACACCTGCCGAGCTACCAGACCGTCTCGTTCCAATCCACGCAGTGTCATGGTCAGCATCCGCTGCGAGATATTTTCGACCTCGCGGCGGACTTGGTTATAGCGCTTGGGCCGCTCTGACAGGATTAGAACAACCAGTACGGTCCATTTATCACCGACCCGTGACAGAATAGGCGAAATCCGCGCGCAGTCGCCGGGCACAGACATGTTCCCTAGTCTCATTCACGTGTCTCCTTGTGCCAAATTTCGCTTCCTCTAGATACCCTAGGCACAAATAGTAACCATATAGGAAAGACACAATGTGTAACCTTTGCAAGGCGGGTTTTCCACAAGGCCACAACAACCCGACGCGCCGTGCATTCCTGCGGGGCGCCATGGCGTCAGCTGCGGCAGCGGCGTTTCTGCCAGCTTTTCTGACGCGTCCGGTCGCAGCACAGGAAATGCCTTTGGGGATAGGGCAGGCAGGACGTCGAACATTGATCAAAGGCGAGCATATCCTGAGCCAAGACAAAACGATCGGAGATTTCACGGGGGATGTCCTGCTCGAAGGCAACCGTATTCTAGAACTGGGACCGGAGATCGACGCCACAGATGCGGCAGTGATTGATGCAAAGGGCCGGATTGTGATGCCGGGTTTTGTCGATACCCATCACCATCAATTTGAAACCTCGTTGCGATCCTACCTACCAAATGGGATCATGTATGAAGATCCGACGCGCCCGGGCGAGCCGAATTACCTCGATGATATTCTTGGGGTCTTTTCCAGAGTATACCGGCCGGAGGATGTATATATAGCGCAGCTTTTCGGTGGGCTGAGTCAATTGGATGCCGGTGTGACGACCGTTCATGATGTGTCGCAGATCCATCATTCGCCAGCCCATTCAGATGCGGTCATATCAGGCATGCAAGCTGTGGGCCGTCGTGGTGTCTTTGGGTATTTCGAAGGTTACGGTCCGGACCTTGCCTATCCACAAGATGCGCGTCGCATTCGTGATGAATACTTCGCGTCTGATGACCAGTTATTGACGATGTTGATGGGGGGCGAAGTCTATTTGCCCGGTGTGGATCCGTTAGAGCTTTGGCGCTTGGGACAGGAACTGGATCTGTTGATCGGCTTGCATGTTGTTGGGTCGTTGGGAATGCAGGAAACGATGGATGCGCTGATTCCGCATTACACCGACAAGCATCTGTTCATTCACATGACCGGCATGTCTGATGCAGCCTGGAACCGCGCGCAGGAAGTGGGCGCGCACATTTCACTGTCTGTTCCGATAGAAATGCAGATGCGCCACGGCCTTCCCCCGATCCAGAAAGCCATCGACATGGGCATGGCGCCATCGCTGTCCGTTGATGTGGAATGCACGATGACCGCAGATTTTTTCACCCAGATGCGCAGCCTGATGACCGTCCAGCGTATGTTTGCAAACCAGATTGCCCTGGAAGAAGGGCCGGAGGAGGCACCGGCGTTGATGGATGTCCGCGATGCAATCACTTTTGCCACGGTCAATGGCGCTGCTGGCTTGAAACTGGACCACAAGATCGGCTCGCTTACACCCGGAAAAGAAGCAGACATCATTCTTCTGGATGCTGATGCCTTGAATGTCGCGCCTTTGAACAACGCAGCAGGGGCCGTTGTGACGCTGATGGAACGGTCGAACGTGGAAACCGTTCTGGTGGGCGGGCAGATCAAGAAGTGGAAAGGGGCAATGGTTGGTCACGATATCGCCGCCCTTCGTGAACAGATTGTAGCGTCTCGCGACTACTTGTTTGAAACGGCCGAAGTCGAAGTGCCGCTGTTCGACTGACGTCATGACACTCCACACGCCACGGGCGCCGCCCGTGGCGTGTGATGCGCAATCAGCCTGCGCAAAACATCATTCGACTGATTTTAATCGCAAGCCTGTCAATCTGCATTCAAAACTGACCCAGCGTGACCCTTTGGAAATGACCCACCGCATCCAGTCGCGCAGGCGCAGCGTGTCTTCAGGATCGCTGAATTGGCCATAAAGTGCGACAAGCGCGGTTAGCATCGGGAACAGCGACAACCGCACCCGGTCACGCGTCACGGCGTCTTTGATGCGCCAGACGATTTCGCATGGAACCTGTGCAGGGCCACGCTCCATACGGTTGGCGCGCCCGACACCTGTTTGCCTTGCGCCTGCAAGACTTGGCGTGCGCCGGTGCGGGAACCTGAACGCGGCTGGGGCGTTGTGTCTGGCGGTCTACTGGTCGGATGCTCATGCAAAATTTCCAATACACATTTCTATCGCTGCGGTTTTCGCAGTATGGCTTGATAGCGAAACTGTTGTTAGCGTTACTGGCGCTGGCCAAGCTTGGGCTTGGCGCGGTGCTGATCTGGGTGGGGGTTCAGATCGCCTTGAACGGCGGTGGCCTGTATTATGCGCTGGCGGGATTATTACTACTTGCAGGTGCCGCAGGGCTGATTTTTGCCCCTGTCGGTGCAGCGCTGTTGCCAAGCGGACTTTTACTTGGTCTGACCTTCGCTTGGGGTTTGATCGAGATTTCTGAAAATGACTGGCTGGTGTCATGGCAATTCGATCTGTTGGGCCGGATCGCTGTGCCGGGGTTACTTTTCGCGGCCTTGGCGCTCATTGTCGTCTGGGGCAGCGCACGGCACATGCAGCCGCGCTGGCTGCGTCCTGCAGGCTGGGGAGTGCTGGCTGTTGCAGTTATCGGGGCAATTCTCAGCGTGGCGTTGGTTTGGGAACGGCCGACAGCCCCTATGGGCCGCGATACGAATGCCACGCTTTTTGACGGGCACAACACAGCTGACGACTGGACAGCTTTCGGTGGCTCGGCCTTGGGGGCGCGCTACTCTCCTGCGGTGCAGATTGACCGCGACAATATTGACGAGTTGGCCGAAGTCTGGCGCGTCCAGACGGGGGATATGACCGAAAATGACCGAATTCACTACAGTGCGCAGAACACGCCTGTGTATGTTGAGGGCCGCCTTTACGCCTGCACACCCTCGAACAAGGTCATCGCGTTGGACCCTGCCACCGGGCAAACAATCTGGCGGTTCGACCCGCAAACTTCCGAAGTCGATATGGAGTCACTCTTCTCTGTCGCCTGCCGCGCAGTGGCGCACCATCGCAACAGCATGGAAGATGGCACCTGTGCCGCGCGGATCTATATGGCTACGGTCGATAGCCGCCTCTTTGCGCTTGACGCAGCGACAGGAACCGTCTGCACGGATTTCGGCACGCAGGGCATTGTTGATCTGGCCGAGGGGATGGGCATTCAGGAAATCGGCCTTGCCTCGTCTACCTCTGGTCCGGCAGTGGTCGGCGATCTGGTGCTCATCGGCCAGCAGGTCAGCGACAACCAGCGCGGCGATGCGCCCTCTGGCGTTGTGCGCGCCTATGATGCCCTGACGGGCGATCTGGTCTGGGCATGGGATGCGCTGCGCCAAGGCATAGCGTCTGACCCATTGCCAGAGGGCGAGGTGTTCCCGCGCGGCACGCCCAATGCGTGGAACGTGATCTCTGGCGACCCCGAAGCGGGGATTGTTTATATCGCTACGGGCAATTCCGCCAATGACCATTGGGGCGGGGCACGCACCCCCGAAGAAGACCGCTTTACCTCTGCCGTCATTGCGATTGATATGGAAACCGGCGAAACGATCTGGGATTTCGCCACTGTTATCCATGATCTGTGGGACTACGATCTGGGCGCACAGCCCGCATTGATGGATATTCAGATTGAAGGCGAGACGCGCCGCGTCGTGGTGCAAGGCACCAAGCAAGGCTCCATCTATGTGCTGGACGCGGCCACGGGCGCGCATCTGCGCCCGGTCGAGCAGCGCCCTGCGCCGCAAGCTGCATTGCCCGGCGACTGGACAAATGAGACGCAACCGCAAGCCGTGTTCTATCCGAATTTCGCAGGCCGCATCGGTCCTGACCCCGAAACGCTGCGCCATACGCAGACATGGGGCGTGGCGATGATTGACGCGGCGCTGTGCCGCCGGGACTTTCTGAGGATGGACTATCGGGGCATTTACACGCCGCCATCGGAAAACCCGCATGGGATGCTTTTGCATCCGGGCACAGTGGGCGGGATCAATTGGGGTGGTATCGGCCTTGATCTGGGCCGGGACATCCTGATCACCAATCATTCGCGCCTGCCAAATGTCGTGACCATGTTCCCGCGCGAAGAGGTCGACGACCTGCCCGTAGGCCTTGGCGGCGCGCGGCCTGATCAGGAGATTGCGCCGCAATGGCTGGCCCCTTACGGCGTGACCCGACCAATGTGGCTGTCAATTTTGGGTGCCCCCTGTATCGCGCCGCCATGGGGCTATCTGGCCGCGACCGATCTGCAAAGCGGTGAATTGCTCTGGTCGCAGCCCTTCGGCACGGGCTTTGACACCGGGCCAATGGGTCTGCCCACCTTCCTGCGGGTGCCTCTGGGCACAGTCAACATCGGCGGGCCACTGGTGACGGGCAGCGGTATCACCTTCATCGGGGCCGCGCAGGACAACTTCTTCCGCGCCTACGAGACCGAGAGCGGGCGCCTGTTATGGTCCGCGCGTCTGCCCTCGGGCGGGCAGGCCTCGCCCATGAGCTATATGCATGAGGGCCGCCAGTATGTTGTCCTCCATGCAGGCGGGCATTCACGGCTGGAAACGACAGTGGGGGATTCCATCATCGCCTATGCGCTGCCGCAATAGACCCATCTGGCAACAAACAGATGACAAGCATGACCGAAGAAACCCTGTTGAAACTGTCGATTGCGGCAACGCTTCTGGTGGCAGCGCTTGGCATTGTCATGGGTCTGTGGACCGGGTCGCGCGCGATTGTTTTCGATGGCGCCTTTTCATTGGTGGATGCCGCGATGAGCGCTGTATCATTGCTTGTTCTGGGGCTGATGAAATCCTACGCCCTTTCGACTGCGCGCGGGCAGAAACTGGAGGCACGGTTCAATTTCGGATTCTGGCATCTGGAGCCGATGGTCTTGGCGCTGAACGGTATTCTGCTGATGGCAGTCGCCGCTTACGGGCTGATCAACGCGGTCGAGTCGCTTCTGGCAGGCGGTCGGTTGCTGGATTTCGATCTGGCGCTCTATTACGCGGGGGCGGCAACAGTGATCTGCTTTGTCATGGCCGCCCTAGGCTACCGCGCCAACCGGCGTTTGCGATCCGGTTTCGTCAAGCTTGATGCGCAAGGCTGGCTGTCGGCCGGGGCGCTAAGTGCGGCGCTGGTCTTGGCTTTCGGATTGGCTGCGCTGGTCGCGGACACGCGGCTCGCGCCCGCCTTGCCCTATATCGATCCGGCCATTCTGGGGCTGATCTGTCTGGTGCTTATACCAGTGCCCGCCGCCATTACCCGCAAGGCGATTGCGGAAATGATGCTTGTTACACCGACGGATCTTCGCGCGCGCGTTAATGCCGTCGCGCGGCAGATCACGCAGAAATATGGGTTCCTGGCCGCGTATAGCTATGTCGCGCGCGTGGGTCGCGCCGAACAGATCGAGATGTATTTCGTCGCCCCTGCCGATATGCCTGCCCGCCCCCTGTCTGACTGGGACAGGTTGCGCGACGAAGTGGGCGATGCCTTGGGCAATGCTGGGCCGGATCGCTGGCTGTCAGTCACCTTTACCGCTGACCCAAAGTGGAGCGCATGATGCGCGACTTGTCACGATCACAGGGGCGCGCCTTGTGCCTTGCGATTGTCGGCTTCGGGCCGCGTGGACTTGCGGCGGCGGAATATGCGCTCGCTGCCATGCCTTCATGCAGGATAGATATCTTTGATCCCTCCGCATTCCCTGCAGCGGGGCCGAATTTCGCCCCTGCAGAGTCGCCGCATTGCTTGCTCAACCTTCGCGCCAGCGATGTGAACTTGCCTTCGCCTGTTTTGCAGCGGCTCCCCTCGTTCAGCGCGTGGGTTGCGCAGGCGGCAGGGCAGGACGTCAGCCCCGATGACTACCCATCTCGGCGCTCGCTTGGGGACTACCTGACCCTGCGCTACGAGACGCTGAAACAGGCTTTTCCAGATGCGTTGACGCATCACCGCAGCGCGGTGCTAAGGGCGTGGAAAGACGTACAAGGCTGGTGGATTTCCACACATGGGCATGAAGCAGGGCCTTTCGACGAAGTTTTGCTAACCTTGGGCCAGCCGTCCAGCAAGGCTGACCCAACTTGGGAAGATTGGCGTGCACGCGCGGCACGTTGCGATGTGGCGCTGTCAGCGGCCTATCCCGGCCATGCGCTTCAGGCCAAAGCGGCAGACTGGGCGGGCAAGACGGTCGCAGTACGTGGACTGGGGCTGTCCACACTGGATGTCGTCGCAATGCTGACCTTGGGACAGGGCGGGCGGCTGGAACATGGGCGCTATATCCGCTCAGGGCAGGAGCCTGCATGTATCCTGCCCTTTTCGCTTGACGGTATGCCGCCCCTGCCCAAGCCTGACCTTGCGACCGAACCCCGTTTCACGATGTCTGACAATGAAAGCAAAGCCTTGCGCAACACCCTCGAATGCGCGTTATCTCTGCCCCCGGACACTGCCATGGAACAGATCACCCAAGCGCTGGCGGCACCTCTGTACCGTCAAACCGGCCAAGACCCGTCGGATTGGCTGGCGCGCGAGTGTGCCAGCGCCGGGGCGCAGGATATGTCTCGCGCGCCGGTGGAGATGTTGCGCGAGGGTATTGAGATGGCTTCAGGACGGAGGCCCGCATCGGTTGGATATTGCACCGGTCAGATCTGGCGCGCGCTACAGCATGACCTGCGCGCAGTATTTCAGCGCTGTGACAGCCGCGCCGACACGCGCGCGGTGATACTCGGTTTCGATCGCGGGCTGAAACGCATGAGTTATGGGCCGCCGCTCTCTTCTGCAAGACTGCTGCTTGCGCTGGTCCAGGAAGGGCTCGTCCAGTTGAGTGTCGCCGATGACCCGGAGGTCACTCTCTCGGATGCTGGGTGGCGACTGCAAGGCCGCGCCACGGCGCAGGTCATGGTCGACGCGGTTTTGCCTGCGCCGCGACTGGAGGTGATCGAAGACCCACTCATCCGGACATTGCTGCGCGACGAAGTCCTGCGCGAGGATCCGACAACCGGCGGCATTGCGGTTGATCGCGCGGGCCGGGCTGCGCAGGGGCTCAGCGTGCTCG
Organism: Roseinatronobacter bogoriensis DSM 18756; assembly: GCF_004366635.1. Taxonomy (GTDB): domain Bacteria; phylum Pseudomonadota; class Alphaproteobacteria; order Rhodobacterales; family Rhodobacteraceae; genus Roseinatronobacter; species Roseinatronobacter bogoriensis. The sequence continues at coordinate 144,709 of NZ_SORN01000007.1, forward strand.
GGCGGCTGACCGAGGGGCGCAGCATCGCGACGGACTCCTTGCATGACTGCTATGGGGCGATGACGCGCGCGTGGGCAGGCGCTCTGGCTGATGCTCAGGATCAGGGCGCCGCCCGCGGCGTCTGGGAAAGTTCGCAATGCTGACTGTGTTTCGCAGATACCGACGCGCCATTATCGCAGCCATCGTCACGCTTGCTCTGACCCTTGTGGCGGTGGTCGCGGCCCTGAACCTGATGCCCGACAGGCGCGAGTTGCGCGGGCCAGTGACGGCACAGATTGCACCAACAGATTCCGATTTCCAGCGCACCATGGCAGGGCTGTTCGGATCGAGCCTGATGGACGGCAACAGTATCGACATCCTTCAGAACGGCGACGAGATTTTCCCGGCCATGCTAGAGGCCATAGCCAGCGCGCGGACCAGTATCAATTTTGAAACCTACATCTACTGGACCGGTCAGATTGCGCAGGACTTCGCGCAGGCGCTGGTCGAGCGTGCGCAAGCGGGGGTGGAGGTGCGGGTCTTGCTGGATTGGGTGGGGTCTGTCTCGATGGATGAGGCGCTGATCGCGGCGATGGAAGATGCGGGCATCCAGGTCAAACGCTTCCGCCCTGTCCGCTGGTATACACTGGACCGGATCAACAACCGTACCCATCGCAAGTTTCTGGTCGTTGATGGGCGTGTCGGCTTTATCGGCGGGGTCGGCATAGGGGATGAATGGCTGGGCGATGCGCGCACCCCCGACGAGTGGCGCGAGACGCATTACCGCGTCACGGGGCCTGTGGTCGCCGCGATGCAAGGCGGGTTTGTGTCGAACTGGGTCGAAGATACGGGCGAGGTGCTACAGGGGGATGCTTTTTTCCCACCGTTGGAGCAAACGGGCGATATCACCGCGCAATTGGTGCTCAGCTCGACCGGCAGCCGCAATTACATACATCTGATGCTGATGACGGCTCTTGCGTCAGCGCAAGAGCATATCCGCATGACAACCCCATATTTCGTGCCCGATGAAGTGGCCATTGCCCAACTGCGTAACGCCCGCGCGAGAGGTGTCGAAGTGGATATCATTGTCCCGGGCGAGCATATGAGCAAAGAGATGGTGCGTTATACGTCGAGACATCTGTGGAAGCCCCTTTTGCAAGCCGGCGTTCGGATTCACGAATTTCAGCCCACATTCATGCACGCGAAACTGTTGATTGTGGATAATCAGTTTGTATCCATCGGATCGACCAATTTTGACGAACGCTCTTTCCGACTGAACGACGAGGCCAATCTGAACGTCTATGATCAGAGCTTCGCAGCGGCCAAGACCGAAATATTCGAAGCTGATCTCTCGCGCGCGCGCGAATACACCCTGCAAGACTGGCAGAATCGCCCGATGGACATAAGAGTGAAAGATTGGGCCTGGAGTTGGCTGCGCACACAGTTCTGACACTCAAGTCTGCGCCACCTGACTGAAGGTTCCACAATACAAGACGAGGGGCAGCTATGCGGGATTCTGCCCCGGATTTGCGCTAGCAATGACCATCTGTGGAAGAATCTGGTCATTCGCGTCTCATGATGTCTGCTTGCTCCGAAACTCTGCTCGGGTTCCAGTAGCGGCGCGCTGGCTACACTTCCCCGTCTCTGCGATCAATTTGACCAAGTCATCGAAATTGATAGATATTGCCGTTCGGTAAGTCTTTGGGGAGGGAGGACGCATCGTTGCCCAAGACGCATGCAAAAGGCAGGCCCTTTGTGCGAAGCACTCTTGCAAGATCGAAACTTATACCTGATCTCAAATGCATATCGAGATTTGCGAATTCTGGCGCGCGCTGTTCCAATATGTTTTGTACATCCGGGGCCGTTGCAGCGTAAAAAAGAGTCAAATCCGCGATCAGAAAGCTCATCCTCAGTATCCATCGCAATGAGTGGGTTAAGGTTCCTTCCATGCGGATTACACATATGGAAGGGCTGCGTTCACGCGATTTCGCCGTATTAAAAGTCCGCCGCAGCGCGTTTTCTGCGCCAGATTTTCCACAGCGGCACAAGCAACAAGACCATACTGGCGAGAACGAACCCGGCAGAAATCGGTCGCTCAAGAAACACCATCGGATCTCCGCGCGCGATCAGCAGGGCACGGCGCAGGTTGGTCTCGATCAAGGGACCGAGAACAAACCCGAGTAGCAGCAGCGCCGGGCTGAGTTTGGCCAGCGTCATCAGATACCCCGCCAGCCCGATGCCTGCGACCAGCACGATGTCGAATGCCAGGCCGCGCACGGAATATACGCCAAGGCACAGGAAGACGATGATCGCGGGATAGAGGTAGTTGAACGGGATGCGCAGCATCGCGATCCATATACCGATCAGAGGTAAGTTGATCAGGATCAGAAGCAAATTGCCAATCCCGAAGCTGGCTACAAGCCCCCAGAACATCTCGGGTCGGGCCTCGAGCATCATCGGGCCGGGCTGGACGCCGTGAATGATCAAGGCCCCTAGCATAAGCGCCATGATCGGATCGCCGGGGATACCGAGTGTCAGGGTCGGGGTGAAGGCGGTGATCGAGGCCGCGTTATTGCCCGCTTCGGGACCGGCGACGCCCTCAACAGCGCCCTTGCCGAAACGTTCGGGTTGACGCGCAAGCCGGCGTTCGGTCGCATAGGCGAGAAAGGCCGACAAGGTCGAGCCCGTGCCGGGCAGTGCCCCGAAAAAGCTGCCCAGAGTGCCGCCGCGCAGGATCGGCAGCGGGAGGCGGCGCAGGTCATCGCGCGTGGGCAGTAGGCTGCGCAGCGGAATGCGGGCGGCGATGCTCTGCCTTTCGGGATTGCGGATATTGGCGATTACTTCGGCCACACCGAACAAGCCCATCGCGAGCGCGACAAGGTTCAGGCCGTCGAGAAGCTCGGCATGGCCGAAGGTAAAGCGCTGCGCGCCTGAATTGACATCAGTCCCGATACAGCCAAGCAGCACACCAAGCGTGATCATCGCGAAGCCCTTGGCCGGGCGCGAGGCGCCAATCGTCGATGCCGCAACCAGACCGAAAATCATCATCATGGCGTAGTCAGCGGCGCCGAAACGAGTGGCCAGCCCCGACAGCCAGCCCGCCAGCATGACCAGAACCACGATCCCGATAAGGGATCCGGAAAAAGACGACACCATCGCCGTGAACAGCGCAATTCCCCCGCGCCCCTGTTGCGTCATCGGGTAGCCATCGAGCGTGGTTACAGCAGATTGTGGTGTCCCGGGCAGACGCAACAAGATCGACGCCACAGCGCCGCCATATTGCGCCCCGTAATAGACACCGGCCAGCATGATCAGCGCGGCTTCGGGGCTCATGTAGAATGTCAGCGGCAGCAGCAGCGAAATGGCGGCCATCGCCCCGATACCGGGCAGCACCCCCACGAAGGAGCCCAGCAGCACGCCGAGGATGCAATAGACCAGCACATGCGGCTGTAATGCGAAGCTCAGCCCCAGAAGCAGGCTGTCCCAGGTATTCATAAAGGGTGCCTCATCATAGCCGAGGCCAGAGCGGGAGCGTCATACGCAGCCCGACATGAAACACCAGCACTGTCACAAGCGTGATCGCCAGTGCCAGAACACCGCGCCAGACCCAGCCCCTCCGCTCGGCTGGCAAGGTCGCGATAAGAACGGTCGCAAAGGCAGTGCCGACAAGGCCCAGTCGCGGCAGTGCTAGCCCGAAGACAAGCACCGCTGCGAGTATCAGGAGCAGTGACGCGATATCGAATGGCACCCCCTCGCTGCGCCGCCAGAGACCGGGCAGAGCGATGATCAAGCCAAAACCACAAAGGGCAACACCCATTGCAACGGGGAAGAAGCCCGGCCCCATCTGGCGCAGCGTTCCAAGATCGTAATTCTGCCAGGCATAGAAAGCGGCGCCGATGCCGATCATCGCGAGGATCAGACCGCCCCAGACCTCTGGCCAATCGCGTTGCATTGCGGGGCTCTGGTTATTGCGCCTCGATCCTGTCAATCACTGCGCCCCACATTTCGGTATCCGCTGCGATCCGATCGGCCATGTCATCAGCGGTGCCAGGGGCCACTTGCCAGCCCATGCCCAGCATCCGTTCCTGCACTTCCGGATCACTGAGGATTTCGGTGATCTCGGCACTCAGCCGGGCGATTATCGCCTCGTCCGTGCCTGCCGGGGCGATGAAGCCGTTCCATAGCTCGGCACGGAAATCATCCGACAGCCCGGCATTGCCCGCGATCAGCGGCACATCCGGGGCTTGCCCAAAAGGTTCGGAGGAGGTTATGCCAAGTACATTCATCGTGCCAGCCTCGACAAAGGACATCGCTGCTGAGGGTGCCATGAACCCCGCATTGATCTCGCCGCCGATGATCGAGGTTGTCACTTCTGCATAGCTGGTGAAGGGAATATGAAGCATGCTGACCCCAGCCTCAGCGGCAAAGAGTTCAGCCGTGAGATGCGCGCCCGAGCCTTGCCCAACCGAGCCGTAGGTCAGCGCGTCAACCTCGGCCCCGGCGGCCGCGATAAAACTCTCCAGATCCTCGATCCCGCTCGCGCTGGCCACGGCCAGTACCAGCGGCGAGGTCGCCAAAAGCGTGACCGGCGCGATATCTTCCGCGACGTTGAAGCCAGTGTCATCCATCATTCGCTGCGCTGTCGTCATCGGCCCGTTGATGGTGGTTCCGAAAGTATGCCCATCACCAGCAGAGACCAGCATCTGCTGAATCCCGATCACTCCGCCCGCACCGGGGCGGTTTTCGATCACTACAGGCTGACCAAGGCGCTCTGACAGAGCCTCGGTCACGATCCTCGCGAGCACATCCGGCGAAGAGCCTGCAGGAAATCCGACAAAGACGCGCACAGGTTGCGAGGGCCAGTCGGCCTGCGCCGTGGCAGGCAGCACTACGCTACAAATAGCGCCGGCCAGCGCCAAACGCCAAGTGATCGATGTGTTCATGATGTTCTCCCGTTTCGTTGCGTGCAAAGAACCAAGACTTTGATTTGAATGCAAGGGCTTTGGTGCAGATAGTTATCGACCCTCCACTCAGCCCTGATCTTCGGGTTCGCGCAGGGTCACTTCCGGATCACCATGGATTTGCGACTCGTCCGTGAACGTGATGCGCATCCCCCAACCACAAAAGGGTCGGATCAGCCACAAAAATGCCCCTACATCAAGTTTCTGGTCATCAACACAAACCACAAGGTCGCCGTCCACGCCCTAGCTGCCCTTGGCCCGATTACCCCATCTCAACCGGGGTGAAGGTGATTTCCCGGTCGGGGTGCGCATCTTGCAACCCGGACATGGCCTCCATCCACCCGTCACCGCCCCACTGGTTCGAGAACGCGTATGTTCGGCCATTGCGACGGATCAGCTCATCCTCGCTGCAAAAGAATCGGTTCGGGCGGAACTTCCGGCCACCTGCCGACATAGCAATGTCGGCCAGACGCATGAATTCATCCCGGTCGACCTCACCATCCACGGCATAAAGCGCGCGACCGGCACGACGACCACAATGCGCCACAAGGACCTCCGGATCGAGACCGCTATCCACCAAGTGCCGGAACACGAGATAGAGCGCACGTCGCTTCGTCTCAGCCAGGTGCTTTTGCGCGCCGAGTGTCACATCGTATCGCGTGAAATCTGCACCACTTGTGCGTGCCTCACGCTCCTTGCGTGCCTTCTCACGCACCTGGACCTGATATTCAGCGGCCTCGGGAAGCGGGATGATCTGTTGGACATCCACCAGCACGCGCCCATTCATGTCGTAGGGCTGCAGCCGCACGCAGCGAATGTCGATGCCGCGATCAATCAGCCAGAGCACCGATGTCGTCACCTCACGGCTGAACTCGGCGGAAGCCAGAACAATCCTGACGTCCTGCGCGAAAGCATCCTCATCGGGCTCGTCCCATCCGAGGAAGTCGAGCAACTCGGCCCGCGCATCCGTGTCCGCCTTTTTGATTTGAGTCAGGTAGCGATCAAACACATCAACGGCTTGGTCGAAGGTCATGGTTGAGACCATCGCTGCGTAACGGATGGACTGCAGCTCCATGTGGCCGCCGTCTTCGGTGCGCTTTAGCTCAATCACCACAAGGTTCGCATTCCGGTCAATACCGAGAAGATCGATGCGGCGGCGCGACTCGTTCCAGTCCCCGAATTCTTCCGCGATCACGAGCGTGTCAGGCGCAATAACAGAGATGTTCGCCCGCAGAAGGCGCTGCAGGTCGCGCCGCTCCTGCATCTGCGCCTGCGCGAAGGTTGTCGTGCTGAGGGCACGGATATCATCGCTGGCAAATTCATAGATCGGCATGGGCAATTCGGACCTTTCAGAACCTGCACCGACACAAGCACAGCTACAACCCATGGGCAAGCGCTGCACCCGAGAATACCTGTGGAATAACAACTCAACCGACACATGCGGCCCCCCTGAGCAGTAGGACCACCCGCTCTTTACGGACCAGCCGTACCCACCGCATAACCTTTGCGACTCGACCGGCATTGGCCTGCGTGGCACAAGGAAGCTCGGCGCCGTGTTGTACGAAGGCCAGTTCCAGGTCTTGTGCTTTGTAGGGGGCCAAGTGCTCACGTACAGTTGCTACCCTACTGGATTCAAACAGTGAATCCCTTACGGCATTTGTGCAACAAAGCCGGCAGGACAACACAATTTCATTTCGACCGCCGTCTCAGGTTTACGAAACTCAGCAGAGCCAACGCGCTCAGGACTATGGCCATACCGAGACCTGTCATCATATCTGGCCGTTCACCCAGTTGCAGCCAGCTGGCTACAATCCCTACAACGGGCACCAGAAGGGTGGAGAGGCCCGCCGCACCGGCCGACATGCGTTCTAATATGAAAAGCCATAGAAACCATGCCACACCCGTCGCAAGGATAGAACTATAAGCGAGCGCGCCCCAGAAGTAAGGGGCCGGCGTCAATGGCTGGGTTGGCAAGAACAACACCAGTGCCCCCAAAAGGAACGCACCGAAAAGCATTTGCCAAGCGGTGAGCGCCAGCAAGCTTGCGCCCGTGCTCCTCGGCATTTTTCGTGCAATTGCCGCAGCCACCGCCCAAATGAGCCCAGCAAGCACAGCCAGCAGGGCCCCGTCACGCGCAAGGGTTCCATCCGTCCAGGGCTGTACGATCAGCACAAGCCCCCCTGCTGCGCCCAGAACAGCCGCAAACGCCCAAGCACCGATACGCTCGCCTAGAAACAGTGCAGCAAGCGCGACAAGCCAGAAGGGCATTGAATACACGACCACGACCGTCCGCCCCGCTTCGCCTGACACCAATGCCCATTGGATAAGTGCGCCGAACGCTGCCGTCTGCAAAATACCCAGCAAGATCATAGGCTTCCAATGCGGGATCGGCAACCTTTTCCCGGTCAACAGCGCGAAGATAAAAAGCGACAAGGCCCCGATAAATGTCCGAGCAGCAGTAAAATAAAAAGGGTCGGCATAGTCCAGAACCTCTTTCATCACCACGAAGTTGTAGCCCCAAATAGCCGAGAGCAGGAGCAGCGCGCCAAGCGCCGGCCCATCAATGGCCAGCGCGCGCGTTCGGGCTCGTAGTTCACGCATGCAGGCTGCGCCGTAAGAAATGGCCGGGCGTTATTTCATCCATGGTAAACGGCACTGGTTCTGCTCCAACGGAGCGGATTGGACTTGCGATCTCACGCGCGATTAACTTGCGGTCGCGACGCTGGTCGGGATGGGCAATCGGAACCGCATCAAGCAACCTTTTGGTATAGGGATGCGCGGGCGCGCGCAAAATTGCATCGCGCGGTCCTATCTCGATGAGTTCGCCTTCATACATGACCGCGATCCTGTCCGAGACTTTCTCAACCACAGCCATATCGTGGGAAATGAAAAGAATCGCCACGTTGAATTCGGCTTTAAGTTCGGCAATAAGGTTAAGAATCTGTCCCTGAATTGACACATCGAGAGCCGAGACTGGTTCATCCGCGATGATAACCGACGGGTTCAGAGCCACAGCCCGCGCGATACAGACACGTTGACGTTGCCCCCCAGAAAACTCGTGTGGAAAACGGTCCGCCGCTTCCGGCGGCAGGCCCACGCGCTCAATAAGCGCAGCTACACGAGCGGCGATCTCTGCTTTACTTCCAATCCGATGGATTTCCAGCGGTTCGGCTATAATGTCCGCGACACGTTTGCGCGGGTTAAGACTTGCGAATGGGTCCTGAAATATCATCTGTATACCGCCGCGCGCGCGCATCATTTCCTGATGATCAAATTCCAGAAAGTTGGCTCCATCCAGCAAGATACGCCCGCTCGTGGGTTCGCTCAGGCGCAAAATTGCCTTCGCAAGGCTGGATTTACCACAACCACTCTCTCCGACCAGTGCAAGCGTTTCCCCACGCGCCACGTCGAAAGAAACATCCTCGACTGCGTGAACGTTCGCACGAACCCGACCAAAAAAACCACCGCTCAAGGGATAACGGACGACAAGATTTTGGACGCTCAGTGCCGGGGTAGTCGTTTCTTTAGTCTTGTTTTTGGACGCGGGCGCTGAACCAAGCTTTGGTGCTGCGTCAAGAAGCAAACGGGTATAGTCATGTCGCGGAGTCGAAAAGACAGTATGAACATCTCCTTCCTCAACCACTTCACCGCGCAGCATTACCTGCACGCGATCCGCTATTTCGGCAACGACCCCCATATCGTGAGTAATGAACAAGATCGCCATACCTGTGTCGCGCTGTATTTTCTTTAGCAGCGCCAGAATTTCAGCCTGCACGGTAACGTCCAATGCAGTCGTCGGCTCGTCCGCAATCAGCAGATCGGGCTTGCAAGCCAGCGCCATGGCGATCATCACACGCTGCCGCATTCCGCCTGACAGCTCATGCGGATACTGGCGCAACCGACGCTTAGGTTCGGACAAACTCACCTGCTCCAAAGCTTCAAGGCAGATCCTCTCAGCTTCGGCGTGCCCCACGTTTTGATGACGTTGCACTGCTTCAAAGAGCTGAAAGCCTACCGTCAGCACAGGATTCAGCGAGGTCATCGGTTCCTGGAAGATCATTGCGATACGGTTTCCACGGATCTTTTGCATCGCCGCTTCTGACTGGGCAAACAAGTCGACCTGAAGTCCTGCACCATTTTCAAGCCACGCATGGCCACCGGTGATGCGCCCCCCGCCGAACTCGATCAGGCGCATCGCCGCCTTTGCAGTAACCGACTTGCCTGAGCCGCTTTCACCGACCAGTGCCACGACCTCGCCCTTCGATATCCGAAGCGATACGTCACGCACAGCAGGCATATCGTTGCCAGGAAAGGTTACGCGCAGACACTCAATCGACAGCAGTGTGTCTGCAATAACCTGATGATCAGTCAACTCGGAGGAATGGCTACTCATTGTACCCTCATGGAGCGGCATAGGCACGGATTTCGATCAGCGAGTCCTTGCGCGAGGCTGCAGCTTCGACAACTGACAGCGCTGGGGGGTGATCAGGCAAGGTCCATTCATTCCATACCCGACGGAATTCGGGGAAGTCGCGGATGTCAGCAAGCCAGACCTGCACCATCATTAGCTTTTCACGTCCTGAGCCGTTTTCGCTCAGGTGACGCTCAATTACTTGCAGGATATTCAAGGTCTGATCTGCAACATCACCGGATTTGTCCGACGCGGTCAGGCAGCTGGAAATCATCTGCTTGCATGCTGCGCCAAGATGGATTGACGGCGAGCGTGGGCCGCTAATTCGTTCAATCTTGGTTATCATGCCGCAGCCCCCTTTGTCCGGCAGGCAGTGACGACAAGTTCCACCAACAGGTCCGGTCGGAACAACTCGCCAGAGACACAGGTGCGCGCAGGCGGGTTTTCCGAGTCGGCCCATTCGTTCCAGACCGCGTTCATGGCACTGAAATAGCGCATATCCTTCAGCCAGATATGAATAACGAAAATCGAGGATTGATCCTCATTCATCGTGGCAAGTGCGGCGTCAACATTCTTGAGCGCCGCGCGCATCTGTTCTCTTATGTCGCCATCGGTAGTGTCGGGCTGCATACCTGACATGAAAATCAGGTCTTCGCTGGCAACGATCTGTGCTTTGCGGGCCCCGTCGAGGCTGGTGATCTGGTGGCGTTCGAGCATGTTTTATCCTTTCAGAAGTTTTTGATCTTGGGGTCGAAATGGCTGCGCAGAACATCGCCCAATAGATTGATGCCCAGCACCGTCAGGAAGATGCAAAGCCCGGGAAACAGCGCCATCCACCATGATGTGCTGATATAGGCTCGCGCATCGGCTAGCATGCCACCCCAAGTTGGGATTGATGGCGGCACGCCTAGCCCCAGAAACGACAGTGCCGCTTCGGAGATGATCGCTGTGGCCATTGCAAACGTGCCGACGACCAGCGTTGATGGGATGATGTTGGGCAGGATATGCTCGCGCAAGATGCGAGCATGGCCAGCGCCCAAAGAACGCGCTGCCACAACAAACTCTCGGTCACGCAGCGCCATCGTTTCCGCGCGCGCTAGTCTGCAATACGGGATCCACCGCTGTGACGCCAGCGCGACAATCACGATGGTCAGGCTCTGACCCAGAAAGGCCACGATTGCGATGGCCAGTAGAAGGGGAGGGAATGCCCAGAATACTTCCAGAAACTTTTGGATGAAGCTGTCTATCCGCCCCCCAAAGTAGCCCGACACAATCCCCAAGAATACGCCCACGATGCCCGAGAAGAAGACCACCGCTATCGCGATCAGGAGCGACACACGTGCGCCATAAATCAACCGGCTCAGAAGATCGCGCCCCACATGATCAGTCCCCAGATAGTGCGGGCCGGTCAGCTGCGGCGGGGTCATCGCCATCAGGAGATCTTGACGAGCGGGGTTAAATGGCGCGATGAAAGGGGCAAAGGCTCCGGCGATGATTAGCGCGCCAATCATGATAAGCCCGAAGATGGCTTTTGGTGTCAGAAGGAAACCATACGACATCCGGGCGCGGGTATAGGTTGCGGTTGTCATGGCTTACCTCATCCGGATGCGGGGATCGACGATCGTGTAAAGGATGTCGATAAAGACGTTCAGCAAAACGAAAAGCGTCGTGTAAATGAGCACGAGCCCTGTAATTAATGGAAAGTCTCGAAAGGTAATTCCTTGAATCAACAGCAATCCGATGCCCGGCCAAGAGAATACTGTCTCAACAATGATTGCCCCTGAAATCAGAGCGCCAAATTCCAGACCGATGATGGTGATAACGGACACCAGCGCATTGCGAAAAGCATGGCGCCATAGGACCACACGGTTTGACAACCCCTTGGCGCGTGCGGTCATGACATAATCTTCGCCCAAATTTTCGAGCATTGACGCGCGGGTGATCTGCATGATGATACCGGTCATTGCAGTGCCCAGAACGATGGTTGGGAGGGCAAGATATCGCAGCGCATGAACCAAAGCGTCCCAGCGACCCTGTAGAACCGCATCAAGTGTCAGGAAGCCCGTAATGCGGGGCAAATCAAGCCCCCATGGCTCTCGGCCACCAGAGGGCAGGATATTTAGATAACCCGCAAAAATCAGGATCATCAAAATACCCAACCAAAAATTTGGCATTGATATCCCAAAGAAACCGCCGATTGATCCGATAGTGTCGAAAACCGAATTCGGACGGGCTGCGGCCAAAACCCCCAATGGGATGCCGACTGCTATTGCAAGCAATGTAGCATAAAGTGCCAACTCTATACTGGCAGGAAGCCGGGCGAGCACAAGATCCATAACAGGCTCGCGGTAACGAAAGGAGGTACCAAAATCGCCGGTTGCTGCATTTTTGACAAAGTTTGCATATTGCACGGGAGCAGGCTGATCCAGCCCCCACGCGGCTGCGATCCGTTCACGGTCTTCAGCGCTCGCTTCATCCGATACCAGCATCGAGACGGGGTCGCCTGGTGCCGCTTGCATGAGAGCGAAGATCATCAACGAAACAACCAGCAAAACCGGGATCACGCCAAAGAGTCGTTTGACGGTGAAGGCAAGCATCGGACTTCCTTTCGTGAGAGGCATCGGCTGGGGCAGTTTAACTGCCCCAGCTGGTTTTAAGGCGCAGTGCGGATGTGGATGTCCCAGCCATCAACGCGGTCTGCTTGACGGGGGGTGTATTCGACCGTTTCAGCGACGCCCCAGGCCATCTGGTGAAGCCAGAGGAAATGTGCGGGTACCTCTTCGGTGAGTTTAGCAATTGCCTGACGCATGAGGCCGTAACGCTCGTCCGGGTCGAAGGCAGCGCGTTCGGCCTGCAACAATGCGTCGAGTTCAGGGTCCGAAAACTCAAGTCGCGGTGAACCACCCGTTTCAAAGTACTGCCGTAGGGCGCGGGATGGGTCCAGCATCTGACCGCGCCCCATATAATAAAATGGCACACCACCCGTCTGTACATTTGACCAAAGTGTAGCCCATTCTGGCGTTCGCAGATTCACGCTGAAACCAGCCTCTTCCAGCATCGGAACCATTGCTTCGGCGATCTGGCGATCCGCTGTGTAACGGCCTACAGGTGTATAGAAATCAATCTCTACCCCCACTAGATCAACACTCTCCAGCAGTTCCCGCGCACGCTCTGGATCATAGCCATAAGGGGATTTGAAGTCAGGGTCGAAACCGAACTGCCCCTCGCCCACCGGTCCGTCCAAGAGCGTAGCCCGATCGCCGAGAAGCGCCCGCACGATCCCTTCTCGGTTAATCGCATGTGCAACGGCCTGACGCGCTTCTTTCACATCCCACGGGGCGGTGGCAGGGTTCATTGCCAAAAACATCATTTCAACCGAATTGGCGAATTCTGTCCGCGCATTGGGCAGTTGCTCGATGCGGTCAATTAACTGTGGCGGGATGCCTTGGGCGATTTGAACCTCGCCATTGGCAAGCGCGGTCACGCGCGCCTCTGGTTCGGCCATGATGCGGTACATGATTTGCTGTGGATTGGACGGCGCGACCATCGGATGATCATCTACTCGTTCTAACACCATATGACTGCCGATAGACAGTTCTGACAGACGATACGGACCTGCACCAATAGGATGGGATCGATAAACCGACTGCCCATGTTCATCATAAAGCCGCTTTGATGTGATTTGCAGAAGCGTCAAATTATCCGCGAGCGTAGCCGTTGGTTCATGCGTGGTGATGCGCACGGTCAGGTCATCGACCACCTCGGCCGTATCAATCGGCTGTACTATGAAGCCCGACGTTGATTCCGGATCGTTTCGAACGCGATCGATCGAATGGACCACATCTTCTGCCAGCACGGGATCACCATTGCTGCGCACCCAATCCGGACGCAAACGCACGATCCAGTTCAGTTCATCCTCTGCCTCCATGCTTTCGGCCAGAAACGGAATCGGCCGTCCCGTCTCAAAATCATAGCGCATGAGGCAGCCATAGACTTTGCACCAAAGGCTTCCAATTAGAACAACGGCATCTCCGTATGGATTGTGCCCGGCAAGGGTTTCAGTAATGGCAACTGCAATGCGTTGCTGTGTCATTTCCTCTGCCGCTAAGGCAGCAGGGCTTGCGCCGAAGAGAAGCGCCGCTGACGCTAGGCAGCGAAGAGTTGGCATTCGAGTCATGTTTTTTCCTCCCACAAGGCCCGACAACAATTTCAGATCCAGCACTGGGCCCTGATGAAAAGCAAACATGATTAAACAAGTAAGTCAAGTATTACTTACTTATTGGAAAACGCGGCAGATCTGCTAGTTCTATGGGTGTGAAAGATTTGAGAAGCGTGCGAGGATAACATGAACAATAAAGTCAGAGGTTCCAAAAAAGTGTCACGCAAAGAGCCCAAAGCCGCGCGCAACAGCGCTGAAACAAAAGAAAAGATTTTAAACTCTGCCATCGATGAGTTCTGTGAACATGGCTATGCTGGCGCCAATACGACCCGGATTGTACAATCTGCAGGATGCAACATTCGCATGCTGTACCACTATTTTGACAACAAGGACGGGTTATACATGGCAGCCCTTAGTCGGGTTTATGAAGAGTTACGAAGCAGTGAGGAGGCAACCAACTTTTGGAACGCGCCCCCTCTAGAAGGAATTGTCGCACTGACGCATTTCACGTTTGACTATATGCATCAGAACCGGCGCTTCCCCAAGATGATCCTGAATGAGAACTTAAACAAAGGACGCGCAGCAGGGCAAATTGCCCAAACAATCAACACCACCGCGCGCCCGTTCATCGACAAGATTGGCAATCTTTTATCAAAGGGCCATGCACAAGGCGTGTTCACTCACCACCCCGATCCACTTCACCTCTATCTGACCATTCTGGCGCTCAGCTTCATCCACATTTCGAATCAACATACGCTAGTTGCGACCTTCGATGTCGATCTTGGAGCGCCACACTTTCTAAAGGAAAGAAAGGCGCATGTAACAGAAGTAATGCTTAGCTTTCTGACAACGCCGCGAAGCTCGCCTGCTCCCTGAAATAATTTTTCAAAGCTGCAGGAGATGCCCTTAACGAGAAGATCGGAGGCTCTTTTGCCAGAATTTCAATCTCGCAAGCCGCTGAAGGCACAAATAATTGTATCTGGTCTTTAAAAGTTCACCCGCCACATTTCATACCGCCCCTGTTAATCTCCCCCTTTTTAACGGGGTGCATCGGTAGAATTCACGCAGCCATTCTCAGTTTCATGGCGGGTGTGATGCCGCCGATGCCCATATTGGGGCAGTCGTTGTTGTAACTCCAGAGCCATTGGGTGGCTTGATCTTGTACCTCCTCGATGCTTTCGATGATGTATCGATCCCGCCATTCGTGCCGAACTGTTATAAGGGTGTTCTAGCACCTACCTTCCAGTCTTTGCCCTGAGTCGCGCTCTCCCGTCTGATGGAAATCAGGATGGAGTTTCGCGATGGCGACTACGGATGAGTTTCTCCGTGACGATGGGGTAGATACCGGACTAGAACTTCTTCGCGCTTGAATGCCGTCCCTCCGCCACACAAAGTGAGGCGGACCCTGATACGAGGCAAACGCAGAGGATGCGGGATTCGGGCATGATGCAGGAATTGTGTCGGAAGTCGGCGCTTTATACTGACGCCTGTTCAGTCAAAACAGGATCGGGCTTGCGAGCAAGATAGGGGCTAGCTGAGTGAAAAGTACCCAGAATACTGCCCCCGCGCACATGGACACGACCCAAATACTGAAGGGCTTGCGCTCATCGGAATACGATAACGCCCATATGGCAATGGCCATGAATCCTGTAGTTGCAACGGCTACGCCGAGATGTCGGACCGCGAGAAAGTACAACCCGGCCCATAGCAACCCGCCAAGAACTGGCGCCAACGAAATGGTAAGTACTGGCTCTTCTTCGTTCGATGTGCGAATCCTTCCCGCGAACAAGGCAAGGCCTGTCAGAACGAACACCCAATGGACGATCATCGGGATAAGGTGATTGCCCACCCCTGGTCCAGGTCTCCAGGTGCCATGCCGGATATCTAGCAGACCAGCAGTTCCTAGAAGAATGACCAGCAGCGCCAGCAGAATATCGCGCTGCGCCGCTTGAGAGAGCTGCCGAATCATTTCACCTCTTCCTTTGTCAGTACGTTCCGTTTGCGCGTTAGAAGCCAAAATAGCAGCAAAAGTGCAAAGGTTCCGAAGTAAATCCCCAGCGCCAGTGGACTTTTGACAAGATGCGTCCAGTCATTGCGTCCCAACATAAGCGCCTGTCGCAAGGACTCCTCCAGCCCTGGACCAACGATGAAGCCAAGCACCAGCGGCCCGAGCGGCACGCCGAACCAACGCAAAGCAACACCCAACACACCGGCTGCCAGTAGCATCCAGACAGCGTTGATGGAATTACTGGAAGCGAATGTCCCGAGAATCGCTAACCCTAGAACAATTGGCAGCACATAACGAGGCTGGATCATGGCTAAGCGCGAATAGACTGGAAGCAGTACTTTCGACGCGACAAGATTGAACAGGTTGGCGTATATCAGGATGAAGAACAGCGCATAGATGATCGCCATGTTGTCGCGCATCATCGTTGGGCCGGGCGTGATGCTCATCATTATCAAGGCTGCGCCGAATAGGGCCGCTGTAGCGCTGCCCGGGATGCCAAAGGCAAAAAGAGGGATGAACGTCGCGCCAGATGTCGCACTGTTGCCGGCCTCGGCCGCCGCGACCCCTTCTAGAGATCCTTTGCCAAACTCCTTCGGTTTACGCGACAGCCTTTGTGCGAGACCATAGCTCATAAAAGCAGCTAGCGAAGCTCCTGCGCCCGGCAATGCCCCAATAAAGGTACCCATGCCTGTGCCCAGCATGGTTGCGCCAAAAGTCGAGCGGAAAGTGGGCCAATCCATCTTGTCCTTTGAAGGATCATAGGCGGGGGCATCTTGTGCGGGCGTTGTCACTCGCTGCTGAAAACGACGACGCTGAAGCATCCGCGCAATCTGCACAAGAATCTCAGAAATCGCAAAGATACCGACAAGCAACGGGATCAGGCCGATCCCACCGGAAAGCTCCGGCATCCCGAATGTATAGCGTTGTGCGCCGGTCATCGGGTCTCGACCGATCATAGCCAACATCACGCCGAGTGCTGCTGCGGCGACGCCCCGCGCAACCTGCCCCATGGTCAGCGCTGCGACAAGAGTGAGTGAGATCACATAAAGAGCGAAGAATTCAACAGGCCCAAATTTTAATGCGACAAGCGCTAGAGGTAGGGCGAGGAAAATAAGGATCAGGTCGCTTGTCGTATCACCGATGCAGGACGAATAGAGAGCGGTATGCAACGCTTTATTTGGCTTGCCGGCAAGTTTGGCCTGATATCCGTCAATCACTGTCGCCGCTGCCCCGGCTGTCCCCGGAACGCCGAAGGTAATCGCCGAGATTGATCCGCCAAACATGCTGCCCTTATAGACGCCAACCAGAAGTCCTAGTGCAGAGGCGGGTTCAAGCACAAAAACAAATGGCAGAAGTACCGCGATAGCCATATCCCCGGACAAGCCAGGAATTGCACCGACCGTAATACCCAGCAGGATACCGACACAGGCGAAGATGATGACCTCTGGTGCGAAAGCAAGCGCAAACGCTTCGCCAAGGAATTCCAGCATGACAACTCCACAATAAGTGAGGGGGGGCTGCACCAGCGCGTTAGTTCCGCTGATATAATCGTGGGCGCTTGTGCGCCCACGAAAAGAGTTTAGTCAACAAGTTGATCAAGGATCGCTGTCAGGTTCCCGATGGTTGTCTGATAAGCAGTCATGCTAGCCTCTGCACCAAGAGGCTGAACATCGGTACCAGTACGCTGTCCTAATGCCTGCGCGGATTCGCTTTCCAACGCAGCCATAATGCGCTCTTCAAGGATTGCACGGCGCTCTTCAGGTACGTCGCGATGAGCGAAGATCGTGTACCAAGCGGGCATGACCACATCAAAGCCCAGCTCGAGTAGAGTGGGAACGTCTGGCATGGATGAAACGCGCTCCGCTGTTGCAACCGCGAGGGCAACAAGTGTTCCGTCATCGACGCTTCCTTGAATGGTCGACGGGACCGAAGCCCCAACATCAACCTGTCCTCCCAATACGAAGGCAAGTGCCTGCGCGCCCCCTGTCGTGGGCAAGTGAACTGTGCTGAACTCTGCTTCTTGTTCAAGGAGGATCAAGGGAAGATGCGGTACAGACAGATGACGGCCATGACCCACGCTGATTGTGTCGGGCGCGGCTTGTGCGGCTTCGATCAAAGCCTCTATCGATGTAAACGCACTATCGGCACGCGCAAAAAAGATAGGAGCGACTTCTGTGATCTGTACGATCGGAATCCAGTCATCCAGCTCATAGCCCACATCTTCGCGCAGTGCCGTTGTTACAAGTGGGCCATAATCCGTTATCAGCATCGTGTAACCATCTGGTTCGGCATCTCGGACATACTCGATTGCCTCTTGCCCACCAGCGCCGCTAAGCGAAATAACATCGACGCGCGTATCCAGAAACTCGCCAGAGACCGACGATAGAATGCGGCCAGCAATATCAACCGCTCCTCCAGCTCCATAAGGACTTACCAGCCGAATCGGGCTTTCGCTCGGGAATTCCGCCAAAGCGCCGCCAGCGGCTGTCAGGCTTGTTGCGGTCACAGCGCACGCAAGCGCGAGTTTTCTAAGTGTCATGATCTGTTCTCCTGTTGGTGACGCGTAGGTGGTCAACTTGCAGTCGGTCGTCTTTATCTGGACGTCGCAGGGCCGTTGCCACAGCGAGCGATCGCTTGAGTTTCAATCGAGCAATCTCGGTTTTGGTATACAATCTGTATTCATTTGTCAAAGAAAACTGCAAACTCAATGTTTGTTTGCCTCTTGTTTTGGCTTTCGGCGCATTGACAGGCAGAAGATACGCCTGCATAAGAAAATACAAACAGTATACCGCAGAGGAACAAAATGCGGCCAGAAGGTACAGAACTTCTGACGGGCAGCATCGATTGCCATATTCATGCCTGTCCGCATATGAATGGCCGCAGCGTCACCGTTTTCGATGCTGTCCGCCAAGCGGCCGAGGTCGGGCAGCGCGCAATTGTACTCATGGATAATTTCCAAAATTCTTCAGGCTATGCCGCGCTGGCTATGCAGGAGCTTCAAGGTCAGGGCGTAGATGTACTGGGCGGCATCATTCTTCAGCCGACCGCTGGTGGTATCTGCCCCGAAACTGTCAGAATCGCGCTGAACTATGGTTATGGATCGGGAACAGGCGCGCGCTTCGTATCACTTCCCACACATCATACTCGGCATGTTGCCTTGCAAGAAGGCCGCACAGCCTTGCAGGCAGAGAGCGCATTCCACATTCCTTCGAACGGTCTTGTGCCAGATAAGGTGCTGGAAATTCTTGATATCTGCGCTGCGCAGGATGTGGTGTTCGATTGCGGTCACGTTTCCGGACCTGAGGCGATACGATTGTCCGAGGTCGCGTCCGAGCGTGGGGTGGCGCACGTGCGGGCCCACTGTTCCGATTATGCGCGCGACATCGTCGCTTCTATCGCGCAACTGGGGGCGTATTGCGAATTTTCCTTTTTCGTACTTTCCCATGCCACGCAGGTGGGCTTGACCCATGCTGACAGCGAAAAGCACCGCATATCAGCCGTGACTCTCGCTCAGCAGGTGGAGCGCATTCGCGCCGCCGGATCACAGGCAATCGTATCATCTGATGCCGGCATATCCTTACTTGCGCCACCGGCCGAAACCTTCCGCCAGTATCTGGTGCTCTTGCGCGCCGCCGGATTTGAATATTCTGAGTTGCGCAATATGAGCAGACATGCACCGGCTGCCCTGTTCGGCATTGACCTTGCCTCAAGCAGCCACTCTCGATTGGAGTAACCTAAATGACCAACCTAGAGATCGCTATCACTGGCGGCACAGTCGCCACGGCCTCTGATACATTCCAGTGCGATATCGGCATTCGCGACGGCAAAATTGTCGCGCTTGGGCACGATCTTGCACAGCACGCCGCGGATGTGATTGACGCCAGCGGTAAATTCGTATTGCCGGGCGGAATAGACAGCCATGTGCATATTGCGCAGCCCTCAGGCGAAGGGATCGTGATGGCGGATGATTTTGAAAGTGCCACACTTTCGGCGCTGTTCGGTGGCAATACAACAATCATGCCATTCTGTTTGCAGGAACGCGGCCAGAGCTTGCGCAAGACACTGTCGGAGTATCATTCGCTTGCAGATCACAAATGCTACACAGATGTCAGCTTTCATCTAATCATATGCGACCCAACGCCCGAGCTGCTTGGGCAGGAGCTACCGGCTGCTGTCCATGACGGCTACAAGTCCTTCAAGGTTTTTATGACCTATGATAATCTGCGATTGAATGACGCCGAATTACTGGCGACATTCGACGTTGCGCGTGATCTTGGCGCAACCGTGATGGTTCATTGCGAAAATGAAGACGCAATTCGTTTTTTGATCGAAAAACATGAAGCTGCAAACAAGCTGCGCCCCTCCAGTCATGCCAGTACGCGACCCGTGGCGGCGGAGCGTGAGGCAACGCACCGTGCCGTCTCTCTTGCTGAAATTGTGGATATTCCGGTTGTGATTGTCCATGTGTCAAACGGGCAAGCAATCGACGAAATCACACAAGGGCGCAAGCGTGGGTCCAGTATTACTGCAGAAACCTGCCCGCAATATCTTGTGCTTACGTCCGCAGATCTGGAGGGCATGGATTGGGAAGGCGCGAAATTCGTCTGCTCGCCTCCACCACGGGATACAGCTGATCAGATTGCCTGCTGGCGTGGGCTGAAGGATGGCACATTCGACCTCTTTTCCTCTGACCACTGCCCATTCAAATATAATAGCCCAGATGGCAAGTTGAACCCGAGGGGTGCGAAGAATTTTCGCCATATTCCAAACGGAATACCTGGCGTTGAAACACGCATGCCAATCCTGTTTTCGGAAGGCGTCAACAAAGGCAGAATTGATCTGAATCGATTTGTGGCACTGACCGCGACCAATCATGCACGAACCTATGGCCTTTATCCGCGCAAGGGCACAATCGCCATTGGTTCTGATGCAGATATCGCGATTTGGGATCCCGATCTGGAGGTAACAGTTCGCCATGCGGATCTGCACGACGGCGCAGATTATTCGCCCTATGAAGGGCTGGAACTGCGGGGCTGGCCAGTGACTGTCCTGCTACGGGGCAAGGTCATGATCCGTGACCGGAAGCTGGAGGCGCAATTGGGTGACGGGCAGTACCTGCCGCGTTAAAGTGATGGTTGATTTAAGCTTGAGCGAAGAGAGGTAGAGTTTCGGAATGGACAATCACCCCACGAATTCTTCAAACCGTAGCATTTCTTTGCCAGAAATAGCCGTGCAGCGGATTACTGAATTTGTGCGCAACAAAACGTTGCTGGGCGGTGAGTCCATTGTCGAGCAGAAACTTGCGATGCAGCTAGGGATATCGAGGACACCGCTACGCGAGGCGCTGCAGCGGCTT
This sequence comes from Roseinatronobacter bogoriensis DSM 18756, assembly GCF_004366635.1. Lineage (GTDB taxonomy): Bacteria > Pseudomonadota > Alphaproteobacteria > Rhodobacterales > Rhodobacteraceae > Roseinatronobacter > Roseinatronobacter bogoriensis. Next base: position 165,583 of record NZ_SORN01000007.1, read on the forward strand.
GAAGGTGTTGGAATGTTAGAAAAAGACGCTGGGCGCTCTTATCGGGTGCGACGGGTCTACATGGAAGAATACCTTCAAAGCCTCAAGGTCCGGGCTTTACTCGAACCTCAGGCAGCTGCCGACGCTATCGGCCGCATTCCCGCACAAGAACTTGCAGATGTGCGCAGCGCGCTTGATGCGTTACAGCCAGGCATCACATCCGATCGCAAGGCGCATTGGGACTTTGATGACCAGATGCACCGGCTGTATACGCGCAATTGCGGCAATCTTGTCCTCTATTCAATCATAGAGCGCCTGCGCGTCACTACGCGTTTGTTCGAGATCGCCGATCTAGGCGCACGCTTCGAAGCAGACATGGTTGAACATAGAACGATCCTAGGCGCACTAGAGGCAGGAGTCCCCGCAGATGCGCGCAAGGCCGTTCGGGCACATTTACGCAGCCTGATGGACTTTTCATTACATCAACTGCGCTAAGAAGGGCCGGGGTTAGGGTCACGATTCCAGTTTTTATAGATCAGATAGCGCGCTTCATGTTTGCCGATTGCACCAAACCATTGAGGACAGAACGGGCCCATCCAGATAGCATCATCGGCCATTACAGGATACCAGTCATCTGCCAGCCGATAAATTCCGCCTCCATCAAGCATAAGTAGCCCATGCTCCATGAAATGCGTTTCGACATATGGCAGGCTGGCACCGGGTTCGAATGTCATGGTATTGATCTCCATGTCCCACATCGGCCCTTCCGGCAACAGTTTCGCAACCTGTAAGCGCTCGTCACCTTTCAACGGGTTGGACTGCCTCTCCCCAAGCGATGCGAGAAAAGCCGAAGGTGCGCCGCATTTGGGGCGTGGCGAGTATTGGCGTTCAAGCACCAGAAAACTGGCGCTCTCTTCGCTGTAAAGACGGTGCGGGTGATCGGCAGGAAGGTAGGCATAGTCATCCCTTTGCAAGCGTCTGGAACCTTGCGTATCTGATAGAATGATCGCCCCGTTTCGTACCAGAATGAACCGCTCATAGCCCGCCATCGGGCTATCCGTCGAAAAACCCGGCATGGCGGCAGCTAGAAACATTGAAAATCGCGCCCCCAGATCGGGAGTTATCAGGTGTACAAGCTGCGCGTGGCGCCAATCCGGTAACGTGACTGCTTCGTGACTGTCAGGCGCGATCAGGGCGTGACTGCGGCCGAGTCGTGAGCGAGTCAATCCAATATTCTGCATCATCTTTCAAGTTCCAGGGCTATAGTTGACACATCAATAGCATCCATCAGACGCCGATACTCTATAGTGGAAAGTTGGCGCATAGGGCGGCGGACAGTGTCATGCGGAATGCGCCCAAGCAGTTTCAGTGTGGCCTTGAGCCTTGCAGTGGCAAGATATGCGGGCCGATCCCGATAGATGGCAACCGAAAGCGCATAAAGCGCTTCATGCTGCGCGCGTGCTTCCTGCCAATCCTGTTTCATCACTGCATCGTGCAGCGCGACGATAGTACGCGGAATAATGGCGGCGAGCGACACCTGGCTTCCGCGAGAGCCGATCAGGTAGCTTGTCAAAAGATGCTCGTCACCAGAACCCAGAACTGAGACATCAGGGCGCAAGCGACCAGCCAGACGCCAGGTTTGTTCATAGGCAGCGACCTCCCAGCTACCTTCCTTGATTGCGATAATTTGCTCGATTTTCATCAGCAAAGCGGTCATTACCTCATCAGAATATGAAATCGGTCCGGCTGTTACTGGCGCCTTGTAAAGCACAATCGGCAGATCAACCGCGCGCGCGATCGTGCCATGATGTTCGCAGACGATTTGTGCATCGACACCACCAGCCCAGTGGTTGGGCGGAAAAATCAACAACGCGTCCGCCCCCGCCTGCTTGGACACGCGTGCTTCCTCGACCGCCATGTTTGTCGATTCAGCTGTCACGCCTGCTGTGATGAAACAGCCCTCGGCAGATTGCGCGCGGGCCGTGACGATTACCTCTGCACGCTCTTCCAGCGTCAGGAAGGCACCCTCTCCAGCATGGCCGTTCAGCAACAAGCCGGATATGCCCGGTGTCATGCAGATATCGCGCAAGTGCGCAGCAAGCGCATCCTTATCAATCCGCCCATCCGGCAGCATCGGGCACACTGTGGCTGCATGAATACCCCAAGTCGTCGCAGTGGTATAAGATTCGGATGTTTTCATGAACAGTTCCTTATTTCAGCGGATTGGAAACAACCGCAGGAAGCAGTCTGTCGATAGGAAATAGAGGCATTTCCGGTTCTTCGCCCAGGATTGCCTGCGACAGGCAGCGCGCGATATACGGGCCGCTCGTATATCCGGAATGGACCGATCCGCAGACCCAGGCTCCTTCATGTCCCGGCACTGCCCCAACGGCCGGTAAGGCATCTGCCGTTTCAGCCTCAAACCCGGTCCAGCTGCGAACGATCCGAGAGGCAGCAAGACCAGGAATGGCGTGTACCGCCAACCGAACATTGCCGATCAAGCTATCATGGACCACAGAATGCGTATTCCGCGTTCGATCCCCGATACCCTGCCACCCTCCGCCAATAACCACTGTTCCATGCGGATACTGTTTAAGTGATAAAAGCCCGCTGGCAATTCCCACCACTGTTCGCATCACTGGCGGCATCCGCTCGGTTACGGCCAGCTGATTTACCAGCGTACGGATGGGCACATGAACACTCAGCCAGCGCAGCATCGGCTCAAGCCATACGCCACCGGCCAGGACAATCTGACGGGCGTTGATCACGCCTGCCTTTGTATGAACTGAGTACCCCCTGGCCGCAGGCTCCACAGCGTCAACACTAGTATACTCCTGCAGCTCAACTCCTTCTGATATCAGAGCACGCCGGAAGGCGACGCCAGTCAGGTAGGCATTGGCAAAACCATCAATCGTACAGTGGCTTGCCATTCTGATCTGCGTGCTGACGCTCGGTTCGATTGCGCGAGCCTCTTCCGGCGTGACCAGTCGGATTGGGGCTCCGGCGGCACGTCGTGCTTCTGCGCGTTCTGCAAGCAGGGTTTCCTCAGCTTCGGTGAATGCAAGAGACAATCCATCGCAGGCTTTTACGCCAACATCATGGCCTAGCCATTCAGGTGCGCGCACCCACATTTCGTGCGCCTTCAGTGCATAGGGTATCAAGGCAGCGCGGGTCATCTGCATGGTCAGCGTCCCGGCATTTGTCCCTGAAGCTCCGCGCGCCAACGCATCACGATCGATTAGTGTAACATTCATGCCGCCACGTGCAGCAAACAAGGCGATACTGGCACCGTGAATTCCGCCGCCAATAACAGCAAGATCAACTGTTTTTGTCATAACGGGGCCGGTTTAGGAACGGGAATATCAGCATAATCGAACTGGCCTGCCATATGCGTGATATCGACTGGCCGAATAGGGCTGCGCGGTGTCAGATATTCCGCGCCAGGCTGCACCTTCGCGTGGCTGCGTAGCAATGCTGCAGCATTGGCACCGCACATGCGAGCCTGACAAGGCCCCATGCCAAGCCGTGTGAAATGCTTTAGTTGGTTTGCATCCTGCGCTCCTTCCGCGATGGCCTGGCGGACCATGCCCACGGTCACATCTTCACAGCGACACAGGATTACCTCATCGGGCAGTGTAGAAATGCGCGCGTCATCTACCTGCATAAGTCGGCATGAGGCATCGGCGAAGCGTTCAAATTCGGGCGCTTCGTCCACCGCATCAAAGCTGGTCGTAATTCCAGCATCGCGCGCAATCACCTGCCCGACACGCCGGCCCTGCGCTGCCGCCGGCAGCGCACCTCGGATACGGCCTGCATCACCCGCCACATATAAACCAGATGGACCACATCGCCCATGCGCATCGGCCGCGATGCGCCATCCAGTCATCGGGTCCGGCACGCGCTTTACACCAAGAAGGCGCAGGATCTCGTCGCCCGGAACCAAGCCATTGCCAATGAAGGCAGTATCAACTCGCAAGCGTTGCTTCCGACCGCGCCCCAGCGGCGCGATTTCGATCTCTGCAAGTAATCCGTTGTTATCTGCGAAGGCCTGGGTGATTTCAGAGCGCCTTCTTATCGGCACCCTTCCAAGAGCAAGCTTTGCCTGCCATGTCAAACCCTGTCCGAAAGAAGGTAAATGTCGCGCAAACCCTGCTACGCTGCGCAGCCAAGCGCCAAGGCCATTATAGTCAACAACTGCAATTGGGACCTTGCCGAGTTTTAGCGCTTTTGCAGCCACAGCGAGAAGTAGCGGTCCCTGACCGGCAATAACGATGCGCTTCCCTGGTAACATATTTTCAGTCTTCAGCATCAACGTTGCTGCGGCAAGGCCGAAGACACCTGGCAGCGTCCAGCCTGGAAAGGGCACAACGCGTTCCTGCGCGCCAGTTGCAACCAGCAGGCGGCGCGCCTTGACCATTTCCGGCCCGCCCTCGGAGGCAAGAGCTATTTCAAATCCGTCCGAAATGGGCGCGACCGACCAGACCGAAAAACCTGTTTTGATAGGAATTTTGGCATTTCCCAACGCCATGCGCATCGCTTGACCGCGTGTAAGATCGGGATCTGCCGCAAGCGTAACGCCGAGACTCGGGGCGCGCCAAACTTGACCCCCTGGCTGCGATGCTTCATCAATAACCAGAACATCAAGTCCTGCCTGAGCTGCCGAAAGCGCTGCATTACCACCTGCGGGGCCTGCACCAATCACCACCAAATCATGCATGCCACTACCTGTCATTATGCTGATGCGCCCGCAAGCTTAACATTCATATTATCGCGGACGGGAGTTTGGCACGCTCTCTGGATTCGACCATCTATTAGAATAGCACACTCCTGGCACGCTCCCATCATGCAGAACGGGCCTCGTGGCGCCCCATCGCCCGGACTTGATCTAAACTTGTAGATACCATTTCGCAGCAGCGCCGCAGCAACAGTCATTCCTGCCCTGCAAGGCATAGAAACTCCGTCAACCTTTATCTGAAGTTCAAGCAGCATGTCATCTCGTTTTTAGTACACAATCTGTATACCAAATAAATGTAATCAGCGCAATCCTGTTTTTAGTCCTGCATGTGAAGCTGAGCCCCGACATTGCATTTCAAGAAGCTGCACGCACTTTGAAGACGTTTCTAACCTGGAAAGATGAATGCAACGAGGCATGATTGTTTGGGGAAGATTACACATGCTATAATCTGGCGACGACTGGTAAACTCCCCGGTTGCAACGGGGTGCAGCCGCCGAATTCACGCGGCTAGTCGCAGTTTGATTTCAGGGGTGATGCCGACTAGTCGCGCGGCAGGTAGCATCGAAGCCCCAAAAAGCTTGGATTTACAAAGATCAAGAAGGTCAGCGGGGCTTTGTCAGCCAAGCCTGCTGGCACTCTGACTAGCCACCTTAAAAGAGAGCAGTATGACGCCAAGCCGGCCTGCTCCCAACTGTGACGATTTACCCTTGGCACGAGGAGTAAAGGGCAGGAGCAAAGTGTTCTGCCCCTACACTGCTAAGCAGATGCTGTCGGCAATAGGATCGACAATCTTGGTCCCACCCGGGATAGCGACGTCCAGACTGCTCAAGCTTTCTCGCGCGCCAGGATGTGTGACAGCGCATCGGTCAGGCGATCGACCTGCTTCAGAGTGTTGTAATGAACCATCGAAACTCGCAAGACACCACCGTCCCTGTTCTCGCCCAGACGCTCTACCAGGCGCCGCGAATGGAAGTCACCAAAGCGTATGGCGATGCAGTGGTCATCCATTGCGCGGGCGATTACGCCCGAGTCCATACCATCGAATTTGAAGGCGATAGTGGGCACACGGTCGCTGGCATTGTTCACCGCCGGGCCGATGATACGGCAATCATTCCGTGCCGACAGCCAGACCAGAAGGCGATCAGTCAGCGCATCCTCCTGCGCGGTGATCCGGTCGAAAGCGGCGGCCAGCAGCGCACGATCATTCCCCGTGGCGCCGTGGTGGCGGGCCAGCTCTGTCAGGTATGACAGAATGCCGTCCGTAGCATAGGCGGCTTCGTAGCTGGGATTGCCCGGCTCCAGCTTGGCGCTGACTTTATCCCGTCCATAGAAATAGTGATAGAGGCCGTCCAGCTTTGCCAACAGGTCGTGCTTTCCATACATCAGCGCTCCATGGGGGCCATAGGACTTGTAGAGGCTGAAGACATAGTAGTCCACGTCCCAAGCTTGCACATCAATCAGACGGTGCGGCGCATAGGCAACCGCATCAATGCAAATCTGCGCGCCGCGGTCATGCACAAACCGCGCGAACTCCGCGACCGGATGCACCTTGCCGAGGATGTTTGATACATGGGTCACACAGACGAGCCGTGTGCGGTCAGTCATCAGCGGCGCAAGATCATCCAGTTGCAGATCCATCTGTCAACGGCAAAGCAAAAGTGGGCCAAAGGGCAGCGCAAAATGTTACCACTTTGGGGTTGGGATAATCACCGCATAGACAAGCGCCAGCATCCGGGCAGCCGCGCTTGTCATATAGCTGACGGTTGCCCGGATGCTTTGGCCCGTCCGGGCCAATCCGTGCTGATTGGGGTTCAGGTTTTGGGTGTTGCCTGACGCGCCTTGCTTTGTCCTAGGCGGTAGCTTTCGCCATTCATCTCAAGGATGTTGACGTGGTGGGTAAGTCGATCGAGCAGCGCGCCGGTCAGGCGTTCTGATCCAAAGGTCTCGGTCCATTCGTCGAATGGCAAGTTGCTGGTGATCAGTGTGGAGCCGCGCTCATAGCGTTGGGAGATCAGTTCAAACAGAAGCTCGGCGCCGGTTTTGCTCAGCGGCACAAAGCCCAGCTCGTCGATGATCAGCAGCTTGTAACCGATCATCTGCTTTTGAAGCCGCAACAGTCTGCGTTCATCTCGGGCTTCCATTAGTTCGTGAACCAGCGCTGCGGCGGTGATGAAGCCTACAGACAGGCCTTTCTGGCATGCTGACAGGCCAAGGCCCAAAGCGACATGGGTCTTGCCGGTGCCGGAAGGTCCGAGAGCGATGACATTTTCGCGTCGCTCAATCCATTCGCAGCGCGCCAGTTCCAGCACCTGCATCTTGTTCAAGGCCGGGATCGCCTTGAACTCGAAGCTGTCCAGGCTTTTGACGGCGGGGAAGTGAGCCATGAAGCCGCCATTGGTTCAAGGCCATGGCGAACGCTGCCTTGATGCGCCGTTCGATCATCCGCCGTTCACGGTCGATCATTTCCAATTCGACCAGACGAGCGAGGAACTGAACATGATCCTGTCCCTCTGTGGCGCATTGCCGAGCGAGCTTGCCATATTCTCGCAACACAGTTGGCAGACGGAGAGATTTGAGCCGATGCTCCAGCAGGATTTGTGGCGCTTGCGTCATGCCGCTTTCCCCCGCTTCATCAGTGACATGTAGCTGGCCGCACGCGTCGTTCCAACGTTGGCGCGCGGCAGATACGGATAGACATCCAGATCCAGTTTAGGCGGCCGTTTCTCGACCTGGCACAAGACAAGATGCTTGATGGCATCAAACCCGATCGCGCCCATGCGCAGCGCGTTTTTTACGGCGACATTCAGGTCGGCCATCTCGAACGTCTCCAACAACCGCAAAACCTGCACATACTCGCGCCGACCAGCCTTGATCATCCGGGCTTCCATCAAGCGGCGTAGAGTATCAAATTCCTCTGGCAGTGCCCATTCCACCAACGGGGCCGCCTGATCCAGAGCGCCGGTCTTTTGCTCAAGCAGCGGCAGATAGTGAACGGGATCAAAGACCATATCCTCTCGGTCCCAGCATCGGGGGTGGCGGGCGATCACATCACCGCCACAGCCGATGACCACCTGATCGACATAGCCGCGCACCCAGACATTGCGGTGCCCATAGGCAACCGGCACCGAGTAATCGTTGGTTTTGTAACGCACCATGGACTGCGAATCCACTTGGCCGGTCGCCTGATCACAGGCGTCAAATGAAGACGTGGGAAGTTCCATCATGGCATCGAGGTCGCGGATCAGACGTTGCCCAATGCTCTCGCTATGGCCGCGCAAGACATCACCCTGGCGCTTGCGGCACTGCTCTTCCAGCCAGAGATTGAACGCCTCCCATGTCGCAAAATGAGGGATGGGCACCATGAAGTTGCGCCGGGCATATCCGACCAGACCCTCAACAGCGCCTTTATCGTTGCCCTTCCCCGGACGTCCATAGCGATCATGGATAAAGTAATGCGACAGGAATCCGCTGAACAGCTTGGTCCGCTTGCGCGATCCGTCCTGCAGGATCTTCGCGACAAGGCACCTGTCATTGTCGTAGAGAACTGACAGCGGGACACGGCCAAAGAAGGCGAAGGCGTGGACATGGCCATCAACCCAAGCCTCAGAGACTGCTGCTGGATAAGCGCGCACAAAGCAGGCATCGCTGTAAGGCAGATCCAGCGCGAAGAAATGCGCCTTCTGCTCAACCCCGCCGATCACAACCATGGCTTCGCCGAAATCCGCTTGGGCATGGCCAGGGGCATGAGCCAATGGCACAAACATCTCGCGATTGCGCCGCCCATGTTCGCGGACATAGTTCTTGACCGTTGTGTAGCCGCCTTGAAACTGGTGCTCGCAGCAAAGCCGTTCAAAAATACGCTTGGCGGTGTGGCGCTGCTTGCGGGGACGGTTGAGATCGTCTTGCAGCCATTGATCAATGAAGCCGGTGAAGCCATCGAGCTTGGGCCGCTTGATATCCGCCGTTCGCTGATAGCCAGGCGGAACCGAAAACATCATCATCTTCTTTACGCTTGCACGCGAAATCCCGAAATAGCTCGCGTTCGCCATGGTGCTTGAACCAATGGCGCACTCATGGCTCACCCCGTTCGCTCATGCCGCCCCGACGCGCAAGGCGGACCTTCCTGTAAAGTTCCACGCTGAAAATACCCCCGCCCTTCCTGCATCCAGAAAGGGCCAAAGTGGCAAAGTTTTACTCTACCCGCAGCAGGACTATCCCGCCGCTTCCGTGGATCACTTTTGCATTGCCGTTCTCAGGACGGTCAGACTCTCCAAATGCTGCGCAGCTGCATTCCCCAATGCCGTCGCTCAGCCTGCCCAATATGCAGGCCAACCGAGTAATCCTCGCATTGAGACGGCTTGAACTGCGGCTGGCGGCGAAGAACTAGAGGTTCTCGGAGTATCGGTCATACGCATGTGCTCAGACCTAGTGCATAGGCGAATCGAATGACCGTTCTCCGACCCAGAAAATCAATGATGCCGCAACTTCGATCAGACTTTGCACAGATGCCGCGACCGGCGGGTAACCTCTCACGGGCTTGGATGGGACGCCAACACCCTTGATCCGATCTACACGCCACAGCCGCCGAACATGCGACCGCCAGCAGGGACCACTTGACCGGCCGCCCGGCACCCCAACCATACCCCACCATGACCGCCACGAAAACCCTCTGGGGCCAGATCCTGGCCGTAGCCCTCATCGTGCTCATCACGACCTAGGGCGCAAAGCGGTCTGGCCTGGCGGCTGGGGTTTCAGGCGCAGCTGGGCCCGGCGTGCTTTGATATGTGGGGCCTGCCTGTCTACCCGCCGCCCGCCTTCTTCTGGTGGTGGTATTTCTTCGACGCCTATGCCCGGCGCATCTTCTGGGAAGAGGCGGCCATCGCGGCCTCGGGCGTGTTAATCTCGATCGCGGTGGCCATCACCATGCGCGATCGCCTGAACCTGTCGCTGCCGGTCGAGATGATCGGCCGGATCGGCGGCTGGTTCATTCTCGCGATCCGTCAGAACATCGCATCCGGCAGGATCAGCGCAAAGCCTGGGAACTGAAGCAGCAACCACAAGATCACCACGTCAGCCGCCAGGAATGCGAGCACACCTTTGAATATTGCCTCCAGCGGCACGGCCTTTCCGACAACGCTTTTGATGACAAACACATTCAGACCGATCGGGGGCGTAATCAATCCGATCTCCAGCAACTTGATCACAACAATCCCGAACCAGATCAAGCTCATATCCATTGACTCGATCAGAGGTACAGTCAGCGGGATGGTCAAAAGGATGATGCCGATAGGGTCCAGAAATGTACCCAGGACGATATAGAGCAACACGATCGCCGCCATGATAACGAAGACCGAAAGATCTGCGGCTTCAACCCAGTTCAGCAGCGCCGCAGTAACCCCAGTCAATGCAACGAAAGACAGCAGCATCTTGGCCGCAATTGCAATCGCGAAAACCACAGCAGTCTGATAAGCGCTCTCTCTTAGTGCATCAATGAACCCGGCCCATGTCAGCCTGCGCGTAAGCACGCCCAACAAAACGGCCACCACAACCGCCACCGCCGCTGCCTCGGTTGGCGTAAAGATGCCGAAATAAATGCCCCCGATGATAAGGAAGAACAAAATGAAGAACGGCCAGGCACGACGAAGCGCCGCCATCCGTTCGGCTGTGCTTGGGCGAAACGGATCGGCAGGTGCCGCCTCGGGGTGCAATCTGACCCAGATCCAGACTACGCCCAGATAGGCAATCACCGTTGCAACCCCCGGCAACAATCCGGCGAGAAACAGCTTACTGACCGATTGCTCGGTAAAGATACCATAAAGAACCAGCAGCAACGATGGTGGGATCAGAGAACCAAGCGTGCCGCCCGCTGCCACGCAAGACGCCGCCAGGGATTTGGAATAGCCGAACTTGAGCATCTCCGGCACCGCGATCCGCCCCATCGCCGCCGCACAGGCAACGGATGTGCCGGTGATGGCAGAAAAGCCGCCACATCCCATGACAGACGCCATCGCCAGGTTCCCCGGCACCGCCGGCAACCAGAGCCTGATTGCATAGAACAAATCAGTCGTGAAGCCAGCCCTATGGGCAATATGGCCCATCGCAATGAATAACGGCGCCATTACAAGCGGATAGGCGTGCAAAAAGGAATAAGGGTCTGATGCGAGAAAGGCAAACAAGGGGCGCATCGCCCGCTCTGGGAAAAAGCCGCCGCTTGCTGGCATTGCGAAGTAAAGGAAGATACCCCCGACCGCTGCTGCACCAAGCGCAAAGGCGACCGGAACCCGCAAAAACAACAAGACGAGGGCGGCACTCATTCCCAGAGCGCCTAGCAAGACCGGATCCATGTTTTCTCCTTGAGACGCCGCACCCGAAACTTCGGGTCAGCACGAAGCCGCCGACGGCTCTGTTTCAGAGTTTTTTCAAGCCAACCAACCGCATCGCATCTTCTGCGAAGTTCAATACCAGTCTCAGGCTGAACAGCGCCAGACCCGCGACAAAGAACGCCTTGGCCGGCCACTGCGGAATGCGCAACACACCTTCGTAGAAACGCCCAGTCGCCCAGTCACGCCCGAGAATGTTCCACGCGCTCCACGCGATAAGACCGAAGATCACCAGCCCGACAAGGTTTGCAAACATGTTCAGCACCAAAATCCCGCGCGGTGGCAGAAAGTTCGTGAACACTTCAACCTCGATATGTCCCCGGCGGGCCGCGACATAAGCCAAAGGCAGAGCAACGATGATCGGCATCATGTTTTCTGCAAGGACAACATTGTCAGGGATGGAGCGACCCAGGAAGGTTCGCCCAAAGACCGAGAGGAATATCACGCTGGAGGCAAAAGTGATTGCGAGCATCGAAAGCACGAGTGCAGCGCTTTCGACAAGGTGCAGCCCACGGTCAAGAAAGCTGGCACCATCGGGGCGACGATGCGCAATCGCATCGCCGTCTTCAAACGCCTTGTCATCGTCCGGAGGCTGCTTATCCGTGCTCACGAGTTACTCCCAGGGATAGCCATTGGACGCGCGTTCGCTCTCATACCGTTCCTGTGCCATGTTGAAATGGTCCAGAATCCCTGCTCCGTCCAGACCTTTGGCACTCACCGCAGACAACCATGCATCGGTCAGCGCATCGCCCTGGCTATAGACCACGTCCATTACTTCCGAAGGAGGCGTAGAGATTTCAACAGTGTGGCCATCCAGACCAGAGCCCAACTCTTCCTTCATCTGGCCGTCAAGTTCCAACAGGGCACGGGCCAGATAATCGGTTGTGTCGCGACCGACTTCGCGCATCAGCGCCTGATGTTCTGCCGACAAGCCGTCCCAGATATCGCGGTTGATCACGCCGACCAGACCAAGCATCTGCCCATAGTTCAACTCAACCATATGACCCGCGACTTCATGCAAACGGTATGCAGTAACGTTTGACCAGTAGACCTGACTGCAATCCATCAACCCGCTATCAAGCGCCTGATAGACTTCGATTGCCGGGAAAGACACGATTTCAGCACCGAGGGCCGTGAAAGCCTCGATGTAGGGACCAACCGCTCTGATGCGCTTGCCCTGAAAATCCTCCACAGCGTTGATGGGTTCGCGGCAGATAAGCTGCACCGGCCCGGTGTTGAACTGCATCAGATACGTGGCGTCATGGCCTGCGAATTCCTGAACCAAAGCCTCGTTTTCTGTTGCGACCTCATAGATCGCGCGCATTGCGACCCAGGCGTCGGCTGAACCGATTGGCAAATCCCCGACTTCGTAGAGATGAAGCATCTGCGGCTCCCAGGATGGAACAAAAGTTCCGGCATCAACAAAGCCCGATGCAACGGCCCGCATCACATCGCGCCCGCTGACCAAGGCACCGCCCCATGTCAGATCAAAACGGATCTCGCCGCCCGACCGCTCTTCGATCTGTTGTGCAAAATGCTTGATCGCATCCGCACGCACCCCACGGTCAGGCCCGTATTCGGCATACCTGATTACCGTATTCGCCTGTACTGCGCCCGCAAGCACAGTGGATGCCGCAAGCATCGCAAGCAGTCCTGTTTTGTGTTTTGTCATCTTGTTCGTCCTCCCTTGGTAGTTGGTTTGTATTCAGCGATACCGGGCGTCGGCCACAGCTTCGCCCCCCCTCATCCCGCCGCCCGGATCAGTTTCGATTTGTATTCACTGCGCGGCAACGCCCCGAATGGCACCAGCTCAACGCGGGTGCGGACGATCAGGGCAGCCCGGATCGCGGCTTCGATCTGCTCGGCCAAACCTTCGGTCGCGGTATTGCCCTCTGCCAGTTCCACCTGCACGGGCAAGGGCGGCTCTTGTTTCACTCCGGCTGATCCCGGCGTGATCAGGATCACGCCCGACACCGAAGGCATGAAACGGCTGACCACTTCGCGCAGCGCGGTCGGAAATACATTCACGCCACGAACGATCAGCATGTCATCCGTACGCCCGATGCAGCGGACACGCGGCGTGGAACGACCGCAAGCACATGTCGATGCCTGAACCTCGACATGATCTCGGCTGCGAAACCGCAGCAATGGGGCGGCTTGTTGTTTGAGATGAGTATAGACCAACTCGCCGCGCGCGCCGTCTTCAAATGGGATCGCACGACCTGTTTCCGGGTCGATCAATTCCACATGAACAATGCCACCGCCGTTGAAATGCATGCCTGTCTGATGGCTGCACTCGCCCCAAAGCGATACTGCAATGTCACCTATTCCCATTGCTTCGGTTACTTTCGCACCCCATGCGGCCTCTAACTGAGCGCGCATCTGCGGCTCGCCGCCGCCCGGTTCTCCAGCTACCATGATCCGCTTTACACTTGACCCGGGCAGATCCATCCCGCGCGCGCCCCCCCATTCGGCCAAATGCAACGCATAGGACGGGGTTACGACAAGTGCAGCGGGTTGCAACATCGCAACCGCCGCCATCAGGCGTTCAGTATTTCCGGTCCCAACCGGGATATGACACAGCCCCAACCGGTCGAACGCCCCAAGTGCAGCACCTGCAACAAATGGTCCGGCATTGTAGCTTGTAACTACCCGGTCACCTGCCTGCACACCCGACGCAGAATAGCTGCGCGCAGAGATTGTCACCCAGTTTTCAATATCGGTGGATGTCAGTGGAATGAAGCTGGGCGCGCCAGTTGTGCCCGAGGTGGAGTATATCCGCGCGATGTCGCTTTTGGCACATGCGAGATGAGCGCCAATCGGGTTCCCTGCGGTGCGCGTTGCACGCAGATCATCTTTTTCCGTGAACGGCAACTGAGCGATATCAGCTAAGCCCCCGACGGCTTCAGCGGCATTGAAACCCGCAGCCTTCAACTTGTCACGATAGAACGAAGAGTTCGCAAACAAGTAGCCGATCTGCGCCCGGTAAGCCTGATCATCAGCCTTTGTCAGGACGGTTGTGCCTTTGTGTGCGTCGAGCATCATGCTCCAGCCTCCTGTTCGGGGAAATAGGTGATCGCTTCTTCCGCCTTGGCTGCCATCAGAAAGCCAATCGGATACCGCTGCTCTTCGGCCAGATGCCCAAGCAAGCCTGCAGTGCGGGCAAGCAAGGGGATAGCCTTGATCATGCTCGCCGGAAAGTCGAGATCCAGCAGCACAGCCGCGATGCCCATCGACACGTTCATGGTCAATGGCTTACCCCATGCGGTGTCCGCCGCCGTCGAAATCGCCGACGCAAGGGCGCAATGTGTTGCCGACACACCCTGATCGCGGGCCAAGGTCATGATCCGCTCGGTGCGCGGATCCTTAGGGCGATGTAGCGGATGGCCAAAACCCGCAAGCTTGCCCCCTGCCTGTCGCGTGGTCATTGCGATGTCCCGCGCAACCGCGTCTATGTCTTCGCCTGCGTCGACGCGCGCCTTTGCTTTCACCAGCAAGCCACCTGCCAGTTCTGCCGCACCCAGTATCACCGTGCCGCATCCCAATATTCCAGCCGCCAGAGCGCCCTGAAGCGAGTCCGGTCCTGCCGCGTAGGTCATCCGTGCGGCCTGTGCATTTGGGGTAAGTCCGTGCTCAGCGATCGAGATCAGCAATACATCCAGAAAGAACCTCTGCTGCTCAGTCGGCAAATGGCCCGCAACCGACAAGAAGAAGAAATCAGTAAAGCTGCGATGCCCCATAAGATCATCGCACAAATCATGCCCTCGCACCGTTATCGACGCAGCATCCGCCGTACAGATGCTGGTGCGCGCTGCGCCAGCTTTACCAATCATCATGCAGACAGCCCCCCAAAACTCTTTGGTGTCCTTCAATCATGTCGGACGATATTGTAGGACAATACTGACTAATCCATTCTTGTCAACCTTGCATTTTCTGGCTAGCGTCATGTCATGATAGTAACGAAGCCAGATCATCAGAATGGGCGCCGCCTGAGCGCTGTGGAGCAGGTCGTGAATGCCCTGTTCCACGGCCTTATCAACAACCGCTTTTCCCCGGGTCAGCGCCTCATCGAGTCAGACCTGACGGCAGAGTTTGGTGTTAGTCGCGGCACATTGCGCGATGCCTTCCGGCAGCTTGCGGCGGATGGCCTCGTCGAGTTGGTTCCAAACCGTGGAGCGATCGTACGCCGTCTTTCAGCGACTGACATGACAGAGCTTTTTCAGATCCGAACAGAACTGGAAGGCCTAGCCGCGCGTCTGGCTGCATCGCGAATGCATGATCCAGAGATCAGACGCACCTTCGAAGCCGCCATAGAGCCGATCTGGAGCGACGAACCAAGGCTCCACATCACACGCTACATAGATGAAAATACACGATTCCATGAAGCGATCCTTGAGGCCAGCGGCAATCGGCATCTGGCAATTGTCAGCCGTCAGTTTCAGTTGCCGGTGATTATGGGACAGGTCGGCGGCTTGTTGACCCCCGACACAATCGACAACTCCATCAGCGAACATCGCGCATTGTCTGAAGCAATCATTGCACAAGACCCAGAGGCAGCAGAGCGCATTATGAAGCAGCATCTCGCGCGCGCTCGAGATTTGACGCTGACACCGACTTCAACGCATACGGCGATCTGAGCCCCCTAGACCTAGCCTACAGGACGCCGTGTTCAACAGCAACTCAGACCCCATTGACCAATGACGGGACGCGGGCCGAACGGCCATGACCCTATGCCGCTGCGCAAACGGCATTCATCCCGACACTCACCCTCGGGATTCCCGGCAGTACCACCATGGCGCTGATGCTCGACGCACTGATGATCCATGGTATCACACCCGGACCACGTTTGATCGCAGATCTCCCGTCTTTGTTCTGGGGACTGGTCGCAAGTTTCGTGATTGGATAGTAGCCTAACGGAGAATCGGATGGTGCGGAAAATGACAGGTCAAGGCCCAGCAGCGAGCGAGAGCTTTACTTATAGTCTATCTCCCGATTTCAGAGGCATCCTTTGTCCTGACCTGTTGATCGCACCTGCAGACCTCGAAGCCGAGATTGAGCGCCGAAAGGTCAAGCATGGCGTCGATGCATGGTGGTTTGACGCTGAACTGGAGCAGGTAACGCGTGAAGGGTGCGTTCAACTCGGCACGCATCACATGCTTTACATTGGCATCGCGCAGCCGATGCGGGCAGATGTGGGTACGCGCCGTCTCACGCCGATCAGGCGTCGCCTTCTGCGAAACCACCTTCACGGCAGCATTCGCCGCTCCACCTTGCGCCAGTCGCTGGCGGCAATGCCGCCAGCCGGGCTTGCGGGATCGCCGAGCCGGATTTTCACTGTGCAGACAGTGTCATGATCGCGAGACGGGCCTGGCCCGAACTGAAAGGGAATGGTGGCCGCGGACTGGGGAACCTCAAGAAAGTCCTGAACCTGGATTTCCGACATCATGATGCGGGCGAAGATGCTCGTGCCGCCGCTCAGGTGGTCTTGCATGCCGAAGCGCATCTGGGTGTTGCTTTCGATTTACTGTTGCCCACGGTTAGGAAAGCGAGGGTGTGGAGGCAACCCCGACCGTCGTCGCCATCACTGTCACCGAACCGTGAGGATCCGTTTCTGAGCGACCCAGATGACTACGTCTAGATTGAGTTTCCGGTCTTGGGGGCAACTGAGACAGCATCACGGGGCAAGTGTGTGACGATCGCATCTGGTATGCTGATCGCATTTGTCGCGCAGCAGATGCTGGCAGCAGCACTCAGATGCGACGATCAACAAGTGCATAGAGGTTGCCAACGAGAACGTGGTTCCGGAAATTGAACTTCTGGAACTGCTATTGAGGGTTGTCACTGGAAAAAATCCGGACACAATGGCCATCTCAGCAGGTTCCGGAGCCACCAGAAAAACAGGGAATTCATCAGGAAGCGGGGGCGCAGCTAGGGGTTTCGAAAGGGGAAGTAAAGACCGTTAGGTTTTTTCTCCTCTTCGCCGGATAGTCATAAAAAGCCCGATAGGGCTATTATGGCTAGTAGGTTTTGTAATTATGGCACTCCTGAACGATGAAAAGAGAAACGGCAATCCAAAGGCGACATCTGTCCGGATACAAAGTGATACCGTGTCAGGGTATTCCGGACAACGGCGTCATGATCTCCGGATTGGCCCACAACCGAAATATGTTGATCCGGAGCGGTCACCGCTGAACCGGACATTGCTGGAACCTCCCTTCCCTGCGGTGATGAAGGCGATCGCCACAAAACGCCGGGCGAAGCGCGAGACACAACGCGCGATGAAATCGAATTCCGCTATTGCCACAGCCGGGATCATCACATTCGGATCACAGGCAGCCCAGATGTTCGAGGCTCTCTCCGAGGAAGATCAGGATCGAGCATTCCGTCTGCTTGCAAGGGCGATTGCGATGCGTCTTCGGACATCGCTGCACGGGCTGGTCGTACATCGGGATGAAGCCACGATCTATGCGCATTTCACCCTCAGCTCGCATAACCGCGACGGGATGCCCTTGTCGAAATCCACCCGCCCCGCCGTCTTGCCCGGACTTCAGGATCTGACCGCGCAAGTGATGCAGCGATTTTGTCCGGACATCGAGCGCGGCAACAGATATGGTGAACGCCTGGCGGCAGAAGCGGACTGGTCAGATATTATTCATAAATCGGTCCATAAGCTCCACCGTGAATTGCCTTTGGACCTGGCGGCAAAGCAAGCACAACTGGATGCGCTGGCCGCCGATGAAGAAACCGCGCGCGCACGTGTGGCGAAGATGGAAGAACGCGTTGCAAAGCTGACCCAGAAAACTGACCTGACCACCAGAGAAGTGAAAAGGCTCGCCACATATCAGAAACGGCTCGAGGAT
>NZ_SORN01000008.1 GCF_004366635.1 Roseinatronobacter bogoriensis DSM 18756
TATATCCTGACCAAGGAAGAAGGCGGTCGTCACACACCGTTCTTTGCGAATTACCGTCCGCAGTTCTACTTCCGCACAACGGATGTGACCGGCACTGTGAAACTGCCTGAAGGCACGGAAATGGTGATGCCCGGCGACAACCTGAAATTCGAGGTTGAGCTGATCGCGCCCATCGCGATGGAAGAGAAGCTACGCTTCGCCATCCGCGAAGGCGGCCGCACCGTCGGCGCTGGTGTTGTGTCGAAGATCATCGAATAATCAAGCAGGTCAGATGCGTGGAAACCCACGCATCTTCCCTTCCGAAGGAACAGCAAGATGCAAGGTCAGAATATCCGCATTCGGCTAAAGGCCTTCGATTACCGCGTGTTGGATGCCAGCACACAGGAAATCGTTAATACGGCCAAGCGTACGGGTGCCCAGGTTCGGGGGCCAATCCCGCTGCCGAACAAGATCGAAAAATTCACCGTTTTGCGTGGCCCGCATATCGACAAGAAGTCGCGCGACCAGTGGGAAATCCGCACGCATAAACGCCTACTCGATATCGTCGATCCGACCCCCCAGACTGTGGACGCGCTGATGAAGCTCGACCTCGCTGCCGGGGTTGATGTCGAGATCAAAGTTTAAGGAGCCAGGACAATGCGCTCTGGAGTTATCGCAAAGAAGCTGGGAATGACCCGGCTGTTTATGGAGGACGGGCGGCAAATTCCCGTAACTGTCCTTCAACTGGACGGGTTGCAGGTTGTTGCCCAACGCACTGCTGAAAAGGACGGCTATTCGGCTGTTCAACTGGGTGCTGGTGCTGCAAAGGCAAAGCGCGTTGCCGCACCGATGCGTGGTCATTTCGCGAAAGCCAATGTTGCGCCCAAGCGCAAGCTGGCCGAATTCCGCGTCAGTGCCGAGAACTTGATTGAAGTCGGTGAAGAGATCACGGCTGACCACTATTTTGAAGGTCAGTTTGTCGATGTCGCCGGTACCTCGATCGGTAAGGGCTTTGCCGGTGCGATGAAGCGCCACAACTTCGGCGGCCTTCGGGCGTCGCATGGTGTGTCGATCAGCCACCGTTCGCATGGTTCGACCGGTCAGTGTCAGGACCCGGGCAAGGTGTTCAAGGGCAAGAAGATGGCCGGTCACATGGGCGCTGCCCGCGTGACAACGCAGAACCTGCAAGTCGTGAAGACTGACAGCGACCGCGGCCTGATCATGGTCAAGGGTGCCGTGCCGGGTTCGCGTGGTGGTTGGGTGACGATCAAGGATGCGGTCAAAAAGCCGTTCCCTGAGAATGCCATTCTGCCCGCCGCTCTGAAATCCGCCGCTGACGCCGCACGCAAGGCCGCTGAGGAAGCTGCTGCTGCCGCTGCAGCCGAGGAAGAGGCCGCACGTCAGGCTGCGCTGGAAGCTGAGGCCGCAGAGCAGGAAGCTGCCCTGAAAGAGGCCGAAGCTTCGATCGAAGCCGAGAAGAAGGAAGGCGAGTGAGATGAAACTCGACGTTGTCAATCTGCAGGCAGGCAATGCCGGCGAGATCGAGCTAAATGAGGCCATCTTTGGCCTTGAGCCTCGCGCCGATATCCTGCACCGCGTGGTGCGCTGGCAGCGGGCGAAAGCCCAGGCTGGCACCCACAAGGTCAAGACCCGCTCGGAAACCAGCTACTCGACCAAGAAGATCTATCGCCAGAAGGGCACAGGTGGCGCACGTCACGGTGACCGGAATGCTCCGATCTTCCGCAAGGGTGGTGTCTACAAAGGCCCGACGCCGCGCAGCCATGCGTTTGATCTGCCCAAGAAGGTTCGTGCGCTTGGTTTGCGCATGGCGCTTTCGGCCAAGGCAGGCAGCGGCAAGCTGATCGTTCTGGACACAACAGAGATGGCTGAAGCCAAGACCTCTGTTCTGGCCAAGGCGGCCAAGGAGCTGGGCTGGAAAAAGGCGCTGGTCATTGATGGGGCAGAGGTGAATGAGAATTTCGCCCGCGCCGCACGCAACCTTGAAGGGGTTGATGTGCTTCCGTCGATGGGTGCCAATGTTTATGACATCCTGCGCCGTGATACGCTGGTGATCACGCGTGCCGGACTTGAAGCACTGGAGGCTCGGTTAGCATGAGCGCACAGGCCAAGCATTACGATGTGATCCGCAAGCCGGTCATCACGGAAAAGGCCACAATGGCTTCTGAAGCCAATGCTGTGGTGTTCGAAGTGGCGATCGACGCGAATAAACCCCAGATCAAGGATGCCATCGAGGCAATCTTTGGTGTGAAGGTCAAAGCGGTGAACACGACCATTACCAAAGGCAAGGTCAAGCGGTTCAAGGGGATGCCCGGACGCCGCAAGGACGTTAAGAAAGCATATGTCACCCTCGAAGAGGGAAATGCTATCGACGTCACGACCGGGCTTTGATAAAGGACTGAACGACTCAGCGGCCCCGGCGCAATCGGGGCCGCTGGTTATTTGGCGCTGCGGCGCCGGATTGACTGAAACCGGACCAATTGGTCCAGAGCACACGGAAGACAGAAAGCATGGCACTCAAGTCGTATAAACCGACGACGCCTGGCCAACGTGGGTTGGTGCTGATCGACCGTTCGGAGCTTTGGAAAGGTCGCCCGGTCAAGGCCCTCACAGAAGGCTTGACCAAATCGGGTGGTCGGAACAACACCGGACGTATTACAGCACGCCGCATTGGTGGGGGCGCAAAGCGTCTTTATCGTATCGTGGATTTCAAGCGCGCGAAGCTTGACGTTCCGGCTGTTGTGGAGCGGATCGAATATGACCCGAACCGCACCGCCTTTATCGCATTGATCAAATATGAAGATGGCGAGCAGGCTTATATCCTTGCGCCCCAGCGTCTGGCTGTTGGTGACAAGGTTGTTGCCTCTGCGAAGGCTGACATCAAGCCTGGCAACGCAATGCCCTTCTCGGGTATGCCCATCGGGACGATCGTGCACAATATCGAGATGAAGCCCGGCAAGGGTGGTCAGATCGCGCGTGCTGCTGGCACTTATGCGCAGTTCGTGGGCCGCGATGGTGGCTATGCTCAGATCCGGCTGTCTTCGGGCGAGTTGCGTCTGGTGCGTCAGGAATGCTTTGCGACTGTTGGTGCGGTTTCAAACCCCGACAATTCCAACCAGAATTTCGGCAAGGCTGGCCGCACACGCCATCAGGGCAAGCGCCCGTCGGTACGTGGTGTTGCAATGAACCCGATCGATCACCCCCATGGTGGTGGTGAGGGTCGGACCTCGGGTGGTCGTACGCCAGTGACGCCTTGGGGTAAGGACACCAAGGGTCGCAAGACGCGCTCGAACAAGCAGACCGATCAGTATATCCTGCGGTCACGTCACGCGAAGAAGAAGGGTCGCTAATCCATGGCACGTTCAGTTTGGAAGGGCCCTTTCGTTGACGCTTACGTCTTGAAAAAGGCGGAGAAGTCACGCGAGTCGGGTCGCAATGAAGTTATCAAAATCTGGTCACGCCGTTCGACCATCCTGCCCCAGTTCGTGGGCCTGACGTTCGGTGTTTACAACGGCAAGAAGCATATTCCTGTCAATGTGACCGAGGACATGATCGGCCAGAAGTTCGGTGAGTATTCGCCGACGCGGACCTATTACGGTCACGCAGCCGACAAAAAAGCGAAACGGAAATAAGCCATGGGTAAAGAGACAAATCCGCGCCGCGTGGCCGAGAATGAGGCCATGGCCAAAACGCGTATGCTGCGCACGTCGCCGCAGAAGCTGAACCTTGTTGCGGCCATGATCCGCGGCAAGAAAGTGGACAAGGCCCTGACAGACCTTACCTTCTCAAAGAAGCGCATTGCAGGCGACGTCAAGAAGTGCCTGCAATCGGCGATTGCCAATGCTGAAAACAACCACGGGCTGGACGTTGATGAACTCGTCGTTGCCGAAGCCTGGGTTGGCAAGAACCTTGTCATGAAGCGCGGTCGTCCGCGTGCACGTGGCCGGTTTGGCAAGATCATGAAGCCGTTTTCAGAGCTGACCATCAAGGTTCGCCAGGTCGAGGAGCAAGCATAATGGGTCAGAAGGTCAATCCGATTGGCATGCGCCTTCAGGTAAACCGTACCTGGGACAGCCGCTGGTTCGCTGAAAGCAAGGATTACGGCAACCTGCTGCTTGAGGATCTGAAGATCCGCGATTTCATCAATGATGAATGCAAGCAGGCTGGTATTAGCCGTGTTATCATTGAGCGTCCGCACAAGAAGTGCCGCGTCACGATCCATACCGCACGCCCCGGTGTTATCATCGGCAAGAAAGGCGCGGATATCGAGACGCTGCGCAAGAAACTTGCCAACCTCACCGACTCGGACCTGCACCTCAACATCGTTGAAGTGCGCAAGCCCGAACTGGATGCGCAATTGGTGGCAGAAAGCATTTGCCAGCAGCTGGAGCGTCGGGTCAGCTTCCGTCGTGCGATGAAGCGTGCGGTTCAGAACGCCATGCGCATGGGTGCCCTTGGTATCCGTGTTAACCTGGCCGGTCGTTTGGGCGGCGCAGAGATTGCGCGGACAGAATGGTACCGTGAAGGTCGCGTGCCGCTGCACACGCTGCGTGCCGATATCGACCACGCGCATTCCGAGGCGAAAACCGCTTACGGGATCATCGGTGTCAAGGTCTGGATCTTCAAGGGCGAGATCATGGAACATGATCCTCAGGCTCGTGACCGCCGTCATCAGGAACTTCAGGACAGCGGCGGCGCACAGCGCCCGCGTCGCTGATCCGCTTGAAGGAGAGACACCATGTTGCAACCAAAACGGACCAAGTTCCGCAAACAGCATAAAGGCCGCATTCATGGCGAGGCAAAGGGCGGGTTTGACCTGAACTTTGGCAGCTATGGCCTGAAAGCTGTCGAGCCAGAGCGCATTACGGCGCGCCAGATCGAAGCCGCACGCCGTGCCATGACGCGTCACATGAAGCGTCAGGGTCGCGTCTGGATCCGTATCTTCCCCGATGTCCCGGTCACGTCGAAACCGACCGAAGTTCGTATGGGTAAAGGTAAGGGTTCGGTCGATTTCTGGGCCGCCAAAGTGAAGCCGGGCCGCGTCATGTTTGAGATTGATGGCGTCAATGATGCCATTGCCCGCGAAGCGCTGCGTCTGGCAGCGATGAAGCTGCCGATCAAGACCCGTGTTGTTGCGCGCGAAGACTGGTAAGCGCGGCACGTCACCAAACCAGATGTCCCGGCCCGTTACAGGCCGGGACATATTCTTTTAGGCAAAATGCTTGCCATTCGGGCGTATCCGGCCTATAGGACGCGCTCATCCATCTCCGCCGGGAATCAGGGTGACCCTGTCACAGGGGGCTCGCCGGTGAATGTTGACTGAAGGAAAAGGCCATGAAAGCCGAAGATCTGCGTAACAAGACCCCGGATCAGCTGCGTGACGAGCTGGTGTCGCTGAAAAAGGAAGCGTTCAATCTGCGCTTCCAGAAGGCGACCAACCAGCTGGATAACACAGCCCGCATCCGCAAAGTTCGTCGGGACGCTGCGCGCGTTTCGACTATCCTCAACGAAAAAGCCCGCGTCGCGGCGGCGAATTAAGGAGCCAGGCCATGCCCAAACGCATTTTGCAAGGCAAGGTGACGAGCGATAAGAATGAACAGACCGTAACGGTTCTGGTCGAGCGCCGCTTCACGCACCCAATGATGAAGAAAACGGTTCGGAGCACGAAAAAATATCGCGCGCATGATCCGCTGAACCAGTTCAAGGTTGGTGATACAGTTCGCATCGTCGAATGTGCGCCAATTTCGAAGACGAAACGCTGGGAGGTTCTGGTCGACGCGGAAGCGTAAGCCAGACTCATCCAGTCTTGTCGAAACCCTGGGCGTGATGCCCAAAGGTCGGGAGAAACCTAAATGATCCAGATGCAGACCAATCTGGATGTAGCTGACAACTCTGGCGCACGCCGGGTTCAGTGCATCAAGGTCCTCGGTGGGTCCAAGCGGCGCTATGCGTCCGTAGGCGACATCATCGTGGTATCGGTCAAGGAAGCAATTCCGAAGGGCCGTGTTAAGAAAGGCGACGTGCGCAAGGCCGTCGTCGTCCGCACAGCGAAGGAAGTCCGTCGTGAAGATGGCACCGCAATTCGCTTTGACCGCAATGCTGCGGTCATCCTCAACAATGCTGGCGAGCCTGTCGGTACCCGTATCTTCGGGCCGGTGGTGCGTGAGCTGCGCGCGAAGAACTTCATGAAGATCATCTCGCTCGCGCCGGAGGTGTTGTAATGGCTGCGAAACTCAAAAAAGGTGACAAGGTCATCGTGCTTGCGGGCAAGGACAAAGGCAAGACTGGCGAGATTGATCGCGTCATGCCTGCGGACAACAAGGCCATCGTGAACGGGATCAACATCTCGATCCGCCACACCAAGCAGACACAGCAAAGCCAGGGTGGCCGTTTGCCACAGGCAATGCCGATCGATTTGTCAAACCTCGCGCTGGTTGATGGCAATGGCAAGGCAACGCGCGTTGGCTTCCGCGTGGAAGACGACAAGAAAGTGCGTTTCGCCAAGACAACCGGGGAGGCAATCTGATGCTTGATGTAGCAAACTATACCCCTCGTTTGCGGACTGTTTACAAAAACGAAGTCCGGCCTGCGATGAAAGAAGAATTCGGCTACAAGAACGACATGATGATCCCGAAGCTCGACAAGATCGTGCTGAATATGGGCATCGGCGAAGCCGTCAAGGACAGCAAGAAGATCAAATCGGCACAAGCTGATCTGACTGCGATTGCTGGCCAGAAAGCTGTCATCACCAAGGCACGCAACTCGATCGCTGGTTTCCGCGTTCGCGAAGAAATGCCTTTGGGGGTCAAAGTTACTCTGCGCGGTGAGCGTATGTATGAATTCCTTGACCGTCTGATCACTGTGGCGCTGCCGCGCGTGCGCGACTTCCGCGGTGTGAAAGGCACGTCATTTGACGGCCGTGGCAACTACGCCATGGGCATCAAGGAACATATCGTTTTCCCTGAAATCAACTTCGATCAGATCGACGAAGTCTGGGGGATGGACGTGATCATCTGTACCACCGCGAAAACCGACGCTGAAGCAAAGGCATTGTTGAAAGCTTTCAACATGCCCTTCACCAGCTGACGCGAGAGGGAGAGAACCAATGGCTAAGAAAGCAATGGTCGAGCGCGAAAAGAAGCGTCAGAAGCTGGTGGCGAAATATGCCGCCAAGCGTGCTGAGCTGAAAGCTATCGCTGCCGACGCAGAACGCCCGATGGAAGAGCGTTTCAAAGCGAACCTGAAACTGGCACAACTGCCGCGCAACTCTTCCGAGACGCGCCTGCATAACCGCTGCCAGCTGACAGGTCGTCCGAAAGCCTACTATCGCAAACTTAAACTTTCGCGGATCGCGTTGCGTGATCTGGCCTCCAAGGGTCAGATTCCGGGCATGGTCAAGTCGAGCTGGTAAGGAGATCGCAAGATGATGAACGATCCTCTCGGCGATATGCTGACCCGCATCCGCAACGCGCAGATGCGTGGCAAATCCACCGTTCGCACACCTGCTTCCAAGCTTCGCGCCTGGGTGCTGGATGTGCTGAAAGACGAAGGCTACATCCGTGGCTATGAGCATGCGACTTCGGACGCTGGTCACCCTGAGCTGGAAATTTCGCTGAAATATGCCGATGGCCAGCCCGTGATCCGCGAACTCAAGCGTATCTCGACCCCCGGTCGCCGCGTCTATTCCGGTGTTCGTGAAATCCCGCAGATCCGCAACGGTCTGGGTATTTCGGTGGTCTCGACGCCCAAGGGTGTCATGTCCGATGCAGCAGCGCGCGCAGCCAATGTTGGTGGCGAAGTGCTCTGCCGTGTGTTCTGAGGAGGGCTGAGATGTCTCGTATTGGCAAAAAGCCTGTCGAACTGCCTTCGGGTGTGTCGGCTCAGGTCAAGGGCCAGACCATCGAGGTCAAAGGTCCGAAAGGTACCCGCAGCTTCACCGCTGGTGACGATGTGGATATCATTCTTGATGGCAATGTCGTCACGATCAAACCGCGCGGCCTGTCCAAGCGTGCCCGCCAGCAGTGGGGTATGACCCGCTCGATGGTGGCCAACCTTGCGCAAGGCGTGACTGATGGGTTCAAGAAAGAGCTTGAACTGGTCGGCGTTGGTTATCGTGCCGCGATGCAGGGCAAAGACCTGAAGCTGTCGCTTGGTTACAGCCACGAAGTGATCTTTACAGTGCCTGAGGGCATTTCTGTTACGGTTCCGAAACAGACCGAGATCGTTGTCGAGGGCATGGACCAGCAGGCCGTTGGCGAATGTGCTGCGAATATCCGCAAGTGGCGCTCACCCGAACCTTATAAGGGCAAGGGGATCCGCTACAAGGATGAGTATATCTTCCGTAAGGAAGGCAAGAAGAAGTAAGGGCGCGACAGATGGCGAACACAAAGCAAAAGCTGTTCCAGAAACGCCGCTTGCGCGTGCGGAACAAGATCAAGAAAACGGCCAACGGACGTCCGCGTCTGTCGGTGCACCGTTCGAACAAGAACATCAGCGTTCAGCTGATCGACGACGCGAACGGCGTGACCCTGGCTTCTGCCTCGACACTCGAAAAGGATTTCGGGTTGGCAGGCACCAACAACAAGGACGCAGCCACCAAGATTGGCGCCGCGATTGCAGAGCGTGCGAAAGCCGCTGGCATCGAGGAATGCTATTTCGATCGCGGTGGGTTCATCTTTCACGGGAAAGTGAAGGCTTTGGCCGATGCTGCCCGTGAAGGCGGCCTGAAGTTCTGAGGAGACGATTATGGCAGAAAGAGAAAACCGCCGGGACCGCCGCGAGCGCGACGAAACCCCGGAATTCGCCGATCGTCTGGTCGCGATCAACCGCGTGTCCAAGACCGTCAAGGGCGGCAAACGCTTTGGCTTTGCAGCACTCGTGGTCGTGGGTGACCAGCGCGGCCGCGTAGGCTTCGGCAAGGGCAAGGCGAAAGAAGTGCCTGAGGCGATCCGCAAGGCGACCGAGCAGGCCAAGCGCCAGATGATCCGTGTACCGCTGCGCGATGGCCGTACACTGCATCATGACATCGAAGGGCGCCACGGTGCCGGCAAAGTGATCATGCGCACAGCAGTTCCGGGGACTGGTATTATTGCCGGTGGTCCAATGCGCGCTGTGTTCGAGATGCTGGGTCTGCAAGATGTCGTGGCAAAGTCGCAGGGCAGCCAGAACCCGTATAACATGGTTCGGGCGACCTTTGACGCGCTGCGCAATTCTGCCAGCCCGCGTCAGGTAGCGCAGCGTCGTGGCAAGAAGGTTGCGGATATTCTGCGCAAGCCCGAAGCCGAAACCGTCGACGCGTAAGGGGAGCACAGAGTCATGGCAAAAACCATCGTGGTCAAACAGATCGGTTCGCCGATCCGTCGCCCCGCCAGCCAGCGCGCAACCCTTAAAGGGTTGGGCCTGAACAAGATGCACCGCACCCGCGAACTGGAAGATACACCTTCCGTGCGCGGCATGGTCAACGCGATCCCACACCTTGTGCAGATCGTCGAAGAGCGCGGCTGAACCAAGTGACAGCCTATTGGCCCCGGAGTTTATCCGGGGCCTCTCATTGTAAAAACAACGCCGCGTTGCCCTGATCCGTCGCTGGCAGGGTTTTCCGGCAAAAGGAGAAGCGACATGAAACTGAATGAACTTCGTGACAATCCCGGTGCGACCAAGAAGCGCATGCGCGTTGGCCGTGGTCCCGGCTCTGGTAAGGGCAAAATGGGTGGCCGCGGGATCAAGGGCCAGAACTCGCGTTCCGGTGTTGCGATCAAGTCCTACGAGGGCGGCCAGATGCCGCTGTATATGCGCTTGCCAAAGCGCGGCTTCAACAAGCCCAATCGCAAGTCTTTTGCTGTCGTAAACCTTGGCCTGATCGAGAAATTCATCACCGAAGGCAAGCTGGACGCAGGCAACGCGATCACCGAAGATGCGCTGGTCGCATCCGGTCTGGTGCGTCGCAAGCTTGATGGCGTGCGCGTTCTGGCAAAGGGTGACATCACCAGCAAAGTAAACTTGCAGGTATCTGGCGCATCGAAATCGGCAGTCGAAGCGGTTGAAAAGGCCGGTGGCTCTGTCGAAATTCTCGCCCCTGTGGCGAAAAAGGAAGAGGCGGCCGCCGAATAATGGTTGTGAGCGGCGTCCTAGCCGCTTACATCAGACCGCATACGGGTTTTCGCGCCGCCGACCGTACCCCGGTTTGGCGGCGCTGACATGACAGAGAGAGACGCGCATGGCATCTGCTTCTGATTCACTTGCAGCCAACACAAGCTGGGGGGCGCTGGCGAAAGCCACCGATCTGCGCCGCCGCATCTTTTTTGCGCTTGGGCTTCTGATTGTTTATCGCATCGGGACTTATATTCCTGTGCCAGGAATTGACGGTCTGGCGCTGCGCGAGTTCATGGATGAGGCCGCAGCCGGTATCGGCGGTATGCTCAACATGTTCACGGGTGGCGCGATCAGCCGGATGGGTATCTTTGCCCTTGGCATCATGCCCTACATTTCAGCCGCAATCATCGTGCAGTTGGTTGGCGCGATGTACGAGCCGTGGAAACAGCTCAAGAAAGAAGGCGAGATGGGGCGGCGCAAGTTGAACCAGTACACGCGCTATCTGACTGTTATATTGGCAACCGGGCAATCTTATGGCCTCGCCGTATCGCTTGAAGCGGGCGATTTGGCGACAGACCCGGGTTGGTTCTTCCGCTCTGCTGTGGTGATTACGCTTGTCGGGGGCACAATGTTCCTGATGTGGCTGGGTGAACAGATTACTGAACGCGGCATCGGCAATGGTATCTCTCTGATCATCTTTGTCGGTATTATCGCCGAATTGCCTGCCGCTCTTGCACAGTTCCTTAGCCAGGGCCGGACAGGCGACATTGCGCCAGCGGTGATTGTCGGCGTCATCATCATGGTGATTGCGGTGATCGCCTTCGTGGTCTTCATGGAACGCGCGATCCGCAAGATAACGATCCAATATCCGCGCCGTCAGGTCGGTATGAAAGTATTTGACGGCGGCGCTTCGCATCTGCCCATCAAGGTGAACCCTGCCAATGTGATCCCTGCGATCTTCGCATCGTCGTTGCTGCTGTTGCCTACGACCGTTGCAACCTTCTCCGGCAATTCGCAAAGCGAGTTGATGGCGACTGTGCTGGCCTATTTCGGCCCTGGGCAGCCCGCCTATCTGGCCTTCTTCACAGTGATGATCATCTTCTTCACTTTCTTCTACACGCAGAATGTGTCGTTCAAGACCGAAGACGTGGCCGAGAACCTGAAGAACCAGAACGGCTTTATCCCCGGCATTCGTCCCGGCAAGCGCACCGAGGAATATCTGGATTACGTTGTGAACCGGATCGTAACGGTGGGGGCCATCTATCTGGCGGCTGTGTGTCTGTTGCCCGAGATCCTGCGCGGACAGCTTGCGATTCCGTTCTATTTCGGCGGTACGTCGGTACTGATTGTGGTGTCGGTGACGATGGATACGATCAACAGGGTTCAGTCGCACTTGGTGGCACACCAGTATGAGGGTTTGCTTGAAAAGTCCCAGCTTCGCGGCAAAGGGCGCAAGAGAACCACGACGGGCAAGCCCAAGGCGCCGTCGCGCCGGTGAAAACACTTTTCTACTCGGCTCTTCGGGGCCGAGTTTCCCGCCACTTGCCGACTGAGATGCCCGGGTAACCCTTCACGTTCAGAGTTCGCGTGCTGGTTGAGTTGGCGTTCAAAGACCTGCTTGGTGGCAAATGAATATCTGGCCTCTTGACCTTATCTTGAAAAGGACATAGGCGAAAACCTCGACAGTCGAATCGCGCCTCGATCTCGGGGCGTTATTCGTTTTTGATGCACGCGGGCATTCGGCCCGTGTTGTGAAAAAAGGTTCTGGGATTACGGAACCGCAACGAAAGGAAGCTCCCGCGTGGCACGTATTGCTGGCGTAAACATCCCTACAGGAAAGCGCGTTCCTATTGCGCTGACCTATATTCATGGCATTGGCCCGAAAGCGGCCGAGACAATTTGCAACGCTGTCGGTATTGATCTGACGCGCCGCATCAATGAATTGTCGGATGCCGAGATCTTGTCGATCCGTGAACATATCGACGCGAATTTCACAGTTGAAGGCGACCTGCGCCGCGAAGTGCAGATGAACATCAAAAGCATGATGGACATCGGTTCTTATCGTGGTCTGCGTCATCGCCGCAACCTTCCCGTGCGCGGTCAGCGTACCCATACCAATGCGCGCACGCGCAAAGGTCCGGCGAAAGCAATCGCCGGCAAGAAGAAGTAAGGGGAGGTTTGAACGATGGCTCGTGAAAAGACTCGCGTCAAACGCAAGGTCCGCAAGAATATCGCTGCTGGTGTCGCACATGTGAATTCCAGCTTCAACAACACCAAGATCCTGATCTCGGATGTGCAGGGTAACGCCATTTCATGGTCGTCCGCCGGCACAATGGGGTTCAAAGGGTCGCGTAAATCGACACCTTATGCTGCCCAGCTTGCTGCGGAAGATGCAGGCAAGAAGGCGCAGGAACATGGCGTCAAGACATTGGAAGTCGAAGTGCAGGGCCCCGGTTCGGGCCGTGAATCTGCACTGCGTGCCCTGGCTGCTGCTGGTTTCAACATCACCTCTATCCGGGATGTGACACCAATGGCCCATAACGGCTGCCGTCCGCCAAAGCGGCGTCGCGTCTGATTTCTGCTAACCCTTGGTCAGGCCGCGTGGTTTTCGCGGTCTGGCTTTGGCATTTTTGATCCTCGGGCGTTGCCGCGTTACGGACATGGCGCAGCAACAGGAATGGAGGCGACACGCATGATCCATAAAAACTGGCAAGAATTGATCAAACCTTCGCAGCTGGAGGTCAAGCCGGGCGCTGACCCCATGCGTCAGGCGACCGTTGTGGCCGAACCGCTGGAGCGTGGCTTTGGCCTGACGCTTGGCAATGCGCTGCGCCGCGTCCTGATGTCTTCGTTGCAAGGTGCGGCGATCACATCGGTTCAGATCGACAATGTGCTTCACGAATTCTCTTCCGTGCCGGGTGTGCGCGAGGATGTGACCGATATCGTTCTTAACCTGAAATCCGTGTCCTTGCGGATGGATGTTGAAGGGCCAAAGCGGATTTCGATTTCTGCGCAGGGTCCCGGTGTTGTGACCGCAGCCGAGATTCAGACTTCGGCGGGCATTGAGGTTTTGAACGGCGATCAGGTTATCTGTCACCTTGACGATGGCGCTTCGGTGTACATGGAACTGACCGTCAATACTGGTAAGGGCTATGTTTCGGCCGACAAGAACCGTCCGGAAGATGCGCCGATTGGCCTGATCCCGATTGATGCGATTTTCTCGCCAGTCAAGAAGGCCAGCTATGAAGTGCAGCCAACCCGTGAAGGGCAGGTGCTGGACTATGACAAGTTGACCATGAAAGTGGAAACTGACGGTTCGGTCAGCGCGGAAGATGCGGTCGCGTTTGCGGCGCGTATTCTGCAAGATCAGCTACAGATCTTCGTCAATTTCGACGAGCCTGAATCTGCTGGTGCGAAGGACGATGATGACGGTCTGGAATTCAACCCGCTGCTGCTGAAAAAGGTAGACGAGTTGGAACTGTCGGTACGTTCGGCAAACTGCCTGAAGAACGACAACATCGTCTATATTGGCGACCTGATCCAGAAGACAGAAGCAGAAATGCTGCGCACGCCGAATTTCGGCCGCAAGTCGCTGAATGAGATCAAGGAAGTGCTGTCAGGCATGGGCCTGCATCTTGGCATGGATGTCGAGGAATGGCCGCCAGAGAATATCGACGATCTGGCCAAGCGCTTCGAAGATCAGTTCTGAGATTGGCAGGGCGTGGGGCCAACCCCGCGCCCTGCATAAGACCGGGCGATCACGCCCCAAGGAGAGCCAAGGTCACGCAGCCTTGGCCAGACAAAGCAAAAATGACGTTTTAGGAGATATGACATGCGTCACGCCAGAGGATACCGCCGCCTGAACCGCACACACGAGCACCGCAAGGCGCTGTTTGCGAATATGTCAGGCTCGCTCATTGAACATGAGCAGATCAAGACCACGCTGCCCAAAGCCAAGGAACTGCGCCCGATCATCGAAAAGCTGATCACGCTGGCCAAGCGCGGCGACCTGCATGCGCGCCGTCAGGCCGCTGCACAACTTAAGCAGGACATGCATGTTGCCAAGCTGTTCGAAGTGCTTGGCCCACGCTACAAGGACCGTCAGGGCGGCTATGTGCGCGTTCTGAAAGCCGGTTTCCGCTATGGGGACATGGCACCTATGGCGATCATCGAGTTTGTTGATCGCGATGTGAATGCGAAGGGCGCCGCTGACCTGGCCCGTCTGGAAGCCGAAGCCAACGAAGCTTGATATCAGCTTTGCACGATTGAAAAAGGCCCGCACATCTGTAGCGGGCCTTTTGCATTGAACTCGGCGTCGGGGAATTCCTATATATCCGCAGTAATGACACGGAGGTTTGCTATGCGTCTTGCCCCGCTGATAGCTTTTTGCGCGGCCCTTGCATGGAGCGGCCCTATGCAGGCCGAAACCGTGCCCAGTTCCCTGACCGAGGTACAGTTAAGTTTTGCGCCTGTCGTGCGCGAAGCCGCGCCTGCTGTGGTCAATATCTATGCGCAACGTATCGTGGCGCAGCGCAGTAGCCCTTTTGCGGATGATCCGTTTTTTGGTGATCTGTTTCGGAATTTCGGTCAGGTCACTCCGCGGGTGCAGAACGCGCTTGGGTCTGGGGTGATCCTGTCTGATGACGGGATTGTCGTGTCGAACTTTCATGTTGTCGGCAACGCAACCGAAATCAGGGTCGTGATGAACGACCGGCGAGAATATGATGCCGATATCATCCTTACGGATGAGGAAAGCGATCTGGCTGTGCTGAAACTGCGCGGCGCGTCCGATCTGCCCAGCTTGGAATTCGCCGATTCCGATGCGGTCGAGGTGGGCGAACTTGTGCTTGCCATAGGTAACCCGTTTGGGGTGGGGCAGACAGTGTCCAGCGGGATCATCTCTGGTCTGGCGCGCTCGGGGATCGCGGTCGGGTCGGGGCGCGGCTATTTCATTCAGACTGATGCACCGATCAATCCCGGCAATTCTGGCGGTGCACTGGTCGATATGCAGGGGCGGTTGGTCGGCGTGAATACTGCCATCATTTCGCGTTCGGGGGCATCGCATGGTATAGGCTTTGCAATACCGGCCAATCTGGTGGCAGCCGTTGTCGAACAGGCCCGCGATGGGCGGGCGACATTCGCGCGCCCTTGGGCTGGCGTAACAGCACAGGCCGTGGATGCGGCGCTTGCCGATGCCTTCGATCAGGCCGCACCCGAAGGGGTGATCGTTCTGGAAATGCACCCGGACAGCCCGCTTGCCAAAGCGGGCCTGTTGCGGGGCGATGTGGTGCTGAGCGTGGATGGCGAAGAGGTGAATTCCGCGCCCGAGATGATGTTTCGCTTGTCGGTCCGTGGCCTTGGCGCACAGTCGGATCTGACCTATCGGCGCGGGGAGGAAGTGCGGACCACGCAAATTGATCTGATTGCCGCGCCCGATACCCCGGATCGACAGGCCCGCCATGTGGAGGGGCGCAGTGCCTTGCGCGGGCTTTCCGTGGTGCGGGTCAACCCGGCGGTGATTTCCGAATACAACCTTGCGCCAGAGGTGGAAGGGATCATGGTCGCAGGGCTTGAAGACTTTGCGGCACGCACGGGCTTGCGCAGGGGCGATATAATCCTGACCATGAATGGCGCAGAAGTCGCCAGCACAGATGATGTCGTCCGTCTGGCTCAAGAGCAGACACGCAACTGGCGGATAGAGGTTCTGCGCGATGGGCGCCGCGTGGCCCTGCGCTTCCGCCTGTGATGCAGCTTTCCCAAGGGGCGCAACAGGGATAGACTGCGCAAATGGCTGACCTGTTCGATCATTCAAACGATGCGCCGGAAAGCGCACCCCGCCCCCTTGCCGACAGGCTGCGCCCGCGCACCCTGCGCGAGGTGATCGGTCAGGACAAAGTGCTGGGCCGTGATGGACCGCTGGGGGCGATGCTGGCCAGCGGGCAACTGGCCTCTCTCATCCTGTGGGGGCCGCCCGGGGTGGGCAAAACGACAATTGCCCGCCTGCTGGCCGATGAAACCGACCTGCATTTCACGCAACTCAGCGCGATCTTTACGGGCGTGCCTGATCTGCGCAAGGTGTTCGAACAGGCAAAGATGCGCCGCCAGAACGGGCGCGGCACATTGCTGTTTGTGGATGAAATACACCGCTTCAACAAATCGCAGCAGGACAGTTTTCTGCCGCATATGGAAGATGGCACCATCATTCTGGTAGGCGCCACCACGGAAAACCCGTCTTTCGAGTTGAACGCGGCACTTTTGTCGCGCGCGCAGGTGATCGTGCTGGAGCGGTTCTCTCTCGCGGATCTTGAACTGATGGCACAACGCGCCGAGCAGGAGCTTGGCCGCCCCTTGCCGCTGGACGGCCCCGCGCGTGAGGCGCTGCTGGAGATGGCCGATGGCGACGGACGCGCAGCGCTGAATCTGATCGAGCAGGTTATGGGCTGGCACCTGAGCGCGAAGCTGGACAGCGCGGGATTGTCAAAACGCCTGATGCGGCGTGCCGCGCAATATGACAAGTCAGGGGACGCGCATTACAACCTGATTTCAGCGCTGCATAAATCGGTGCGCGGCTCTGACCCGGATGCGGCGCTATACTGGTTCGCACGCATGATCGAGGGGGGCGAAGACCCGCGCTATCTTGCGCGGCGCCTGACGCGGATGGCGGTTGAAGATATTGGCCTTGCTGATCCGCAGGCACAGGCCGTTTGCCTGGAGGCCTGGCAAAGCTATGAGCGGCTTGGCAGTCCGGAAGGGGATCTGGCGCTGGCCCAAGCGGTCAGTTACCTGGCACTCGCGCCCAAATCGAATGCGGGCTATGTCGCGTGGAAGGCGGCGCTGAAACTGGCGGAGCAGACGGGATCGCAACCCCCGCCTAAGCATATTCTGAATGCGCCTACAAAGCTGATGAAAGAACAGGGCTACGGGGCAGGTTATGATTATGATCATGATGCCGAAGACGGGTTCTCCGGGCAGAACTACTTTCCTGAGGGGGTAAAGCGCCCCGTCCTGTATCAGCCGCTTGAACGCGGGTTTGAACGCGAATTGTCAAAACGTCTTGCCTATTTCGCCAAATTGCGGGCCAAGCGGGGCGGCTGACCCCGGGGGCTGCCGCCCCCGGACCCCCGCGAGTATTTCACGCAAGAAAATGGTTATGTCGGGTTCCGGGTGTTGAGGTGACGTGCATCCGGTTGACATCGGGGGGCGGGCAGGGAATTGAGGGCGAGAAAGACGGGGATGAAGATGAGCAAGGTTCAGGTTGTACAAGTCGGGGCAGAAGAGGGCGAGCAGCGGCTTGATCGCTGGCTGAAGCGCCAGTTCCCGCAGGTGACCCAGGGGCTGATCGAGAAGGCTTGCCGCAAGGGCGAGATCCGCGTGGATGGCGCGCGCGTCAAGGCGTCGAGCAGGATCGAGGCCGGACAGCAGGTGCGCATTCCGCCTTTGCCCGACAGCATGCCGGCCCTTGCCAGCCCCAAGCCTGGTTATAGCGTGAGTGACGCGCGGATGATCCAGTCCGCCGTGATCTGGAAAGACCAGCATATCATTGCGCTGAACAAGCCTGCCGGATTGCCAAGCCAGGGCGGCAGCGGGCAAGGCAGCCGCCATGTGGACGGGCTGAGCGAAGCGTTGATGTTCGACTATAAGGAGCGCCCGGTTCTGGTGCACCGGCTGGACAAGGACACATCCGGCGTGTTGTTGCTGGCGCGCACACCGCGCGTGGCGCGCAGGCTGGCCGAGGCCTTTCGGCACCGCGAGACGCGCAAGATTTACTGGGCGCTGGTGGCAGGTGTGCCACAGCCACTGAAGGGCACCATTCGTTACGGGCTGGTCAAGGCTGGTACGCGCGGGAATGAGAAAATGCGCTGTATTCACCCGGCAGAAGTGGATCAGGTCGAGGGGGCCAAGCGTGCCACGACCGATTTTGCAGTGTTGGAACGCCTTGGCGGGCGCGCTGCATGGGTGGCCCTGTCCCCGATCACGGGGCGGACGCATCAGTTGCGCGCGCATATGGCCGAAATTGGCCATCCGATCATGGGCGATGGGAAATATGGGGGCTCGGCGCAGGAGAATCTTGGCGATGGCTGGGGTGCAGGCATAGGCGGCGAGGTCAGCCGCAAGCTGCATCTGCACGCGCGATCCCTGCGGGTGGAGCACCCGGTCACAGGGGCAATGTTGGAACTGACCGCCCCTTTGCCGGAGCATATGGCCGAAAGCTGGAAACTGTTTGGCTGGGACCCGCGCGATGCGCCTGCCGACCCGTTTGACGGGGATAGCTGATCTTGCGTCTGGTGGTATTTGATGTTGATGGCACGCTGGTGGACAGTCAGGCCCAGATCCTTGGGGCTATGGCGCAGGCTTTTGGCAGGCTTGGTTTGAAGCCGCCAGAGTGCGCGGCTGTGCTGGAGATTGTCGGGTTATCATTGCCTCAGGCAATGGTGCGGCTGGCCCCTGACATGACAGAAGACGAGCGGGCACAGCTGGTTGATGGCTACAAGGAGGCCTATGCCACAATGCGCGCACAGAGCTTGTCCCCGCTCTACCCGGGTGCGCTTGCCGTGCTGGATCATCTTGCAAAAGATCGGTCCGTCATGTTGGGGATTGCGACGGGCAAATCGCGGCGTGGGCTGGTGCATCTGATGGCGGCGCATGGCTGGGAGGGGCGTTTTGTCACCACACAGGTTGCCGATGACCACCCTTCCAAACCGCACCCGTCCATGTTGCATGCCTGTTTGCGTGAAACGGGTGTCGCACCGCATCAGACGGTGATGGTCGGGGATACAGCCTATGACATGGAGATGGCGCGCGCAGCAGGCGTTCATGCCTTGGGCGTAAGCTGGGGCTACCACCCGGCCAACAGGCTGGGCGCGCGCGTGATCGACCACTTCAGCGCCTTGCCCGCAGCATTGGCGGAAATCTGGAATGAGAGGGCAGCATGAGTGGTTGGGCGAAAAAGCGGTTCTGGGCGCAGGCAGAGGTTTGCGCGGCAGAGGGCGGGTTTACCGTAACGCTGGATGGGCGGCCTGTTAAAACACCCGGTAAGGCTGTTTTGGTCGTGCCGACAGAAGCGGTGGCGGCGCTGATTGCAGCGGAGTTTCAGGCGCAGGACAAGGTTCTTGATCCGAATGCAATGCCGATCACCCGTGCTGCAAATTCCGCCATCGACAAGGTCGCTGTCGCGCGCGCAGAAGTGACAGAATTGTTTGCGGCTTACGGCGATAGCGATCTGGTGTGTTACAGGGCCGAAGGGCCGGAGGCGCTGATCGCGCGTGAAGCGCGTGCATGGGACCCGCTGGTGGACTGGGCGGCGCATCGCTACGGGCTGCGGCCAAATGTACGCACAGGCATTGTCCACGCGGCGCAGCCATCCGCCTTGCTCGAAAGCATGCGCTCTGATGTCGAAGGCCTCAGCGTATTTGAGCTGACGGCTTTTCATGACCTTGTGTCGATGACGGGGTCGTTGATTATCGCGCTGGCTGTGCTGGACCGGTTTGACACGCCAGAGGCTTTATGGGACGCGTCGCGCGTTGATGAGGAATGGCAGGCAGAGCAGTGGGGGCGCGACGAGATCGCCGATGCCCTGACTGCCGGGCGCAAGCAGGCGTTTCTGGATGCCGCACGGCTGTATTTCGCCTTGCAGCCATAAGCTATTCCAACTCGCGCGGGACGATGAAATCCAGCGCAACGCCTTTGTCATAACCCACTGCTGACCAGTCTTCTGCATCGAATTCCACAACCAGAGTTGCGCAGGTGGGATACCTGCTGAAGGACGAATGTGTATAGGGTTTGCGCAACAACAGCGCGGCAAGCGTTGCGATCCCGGGGTTGTGGCCGATCATCAGGATGGTCTGCGCCTTGGCGCTGCGCAAAACACGCAACATGACATCCGGGCAGGCGTGATACAATGCTGGATCAAAGCGCACAGGGATCTGCGGCCAGTTGGCACTTAACAGCGACCAAGTCTCCCGCGTGCGGGTGGCATCCGAGACCAGCGCTTCTTGTGGCACATAGCCCTTCTCGGTCAGCCAGCGGCCAATCAACGGGGCGGCGCGTTTGCCGCGCGCGTTCAGCCCGCGTTGATGGTCGGTTTCCAAAGGGTTGTCCCAGTCGGATTTCGCGTGGCGGGTCAGGACAAGTCGCATGGTCATGTGTGAAATTGCCTCATATGAAACGCAGATTGTGCGGGGTTGCGGCCATAATTGCAAGAAATCGGGCAGGCCGCGCGCACAGCGCACCCACCAGTCATGCACTCTTGTCCAGAAAATGTGTTGAGATATGCATGACAGGCCGTCAACTCATAGCCCGTCTGTGTCAAAGCGTCCACAGGGCAGGCGGTCAAGCAGGGCTTGGTGCAATGCGTACAGGGGCTTTCTGTGGGGGGAGGGGGTAGGTTGAGGCGGTTTGCGAAACCAAGAGCGCCGCGATAGGACACCCACAGGCCAGCCACATCATGCACCAGAAACTGCACCGGCGAAGACCATGCGCGACCTGTGGCCTTGGCCCAAGTGTAAAAGGGATGCGGCGGTGTTGTTGCGAATGGAAAAAACGCGTGTGCATCAAGGCTGTCGGCCAGCCGATCGATAACGCGGCGTGACCAGCGGTCCATCGGGTCGGGCAATGTGTCACAATACTCGGGGCTTTGGGTAAAATGCGCCCAGAAACCCGGTTCACGCGGGCCCAGCATCACAAGGGTTTCGACACCCTCAGGCAGCGGCGCGGCCCCCTTGTGGAACGCACCCATAACGGCCAGAGCATGGGGCCGTGCCAGATCGTCAATCTGGTCCAGCCCGACCATCTGGCTACCCTTGCGGCGTGATCTGTGGGGCGCTGTCGCGGATGATGCTGCCAGCGCCGTGCTCGGTGAACAATTCCAGCAGGCAAGCATTGGGCGCACGACCATCCAGAATGACGACGGCGCGCACACCGCCCGTGATCGCGGCCAGTGCAGTTTCGGTTTTGGGGATCATTCCGCCAGCGATCACGCCCGCTTCTGTCAATTCGCGCACATGGGCGGGCGTCAGTTGTGTGACAACTTCGCCTTGGGCATCCTTCACGCCGGATACATCGGTCAGCAAAAGCAGGCGATCCGCTTTCAGTGCGCCAGCGATGGCGCCAGCGGCCGTATCGCCATTGATATTGAATGTCTCACCCTGACGGCCCATGCCCAAGGGGGCGATCACCGGAATGAAGCCGCCGGTAAACAGGTGGTGCAGCAGATCCGTGTTCACCTCGACCGGGCGGCCCACAAGGCCCAGTTCGGGGTCATCTGCCTCGCATGTGACCATGCCGCCGTCTTTGCCCGACAGGCCGACCGCACGCCCGCCTTCATCCTGAATGGCCTGCACGATGCGCTTGTTGACCGCGCCCGACAACACCATTTCGACCACTTCCATCGTGGCTGCATCGGTCACGCGCTTGCCGCGCACGAAATCGGACTGGATGTTCAGCTTGCCCAGCATGTCATTGATCATCGGCCCGCCGCCATGCACGATGACCGGGTTTACGCCGACCTGACGCATCAGCACCACATCGCGTGCGAAACTGGCCATTTCTTCTGCATCGCCCATCGCATGGCCACCAAACTTGATGACAACAATCGCACCCGCATAGCGTTGCAGGTAGGGAAGGGCCTCGGACAATGTCCGGGCAGTGGCAAACCAGTCCTGGGTCATGGGGCGTTGCTTCTTCATTAGGTCAGTCCGGCGATGATCGCGCGCAGGGTGGGAATACCTGCGCCCTTTTCGGACGAGGTCACGACAAGTTCCGGGTAGGCAGCAGGGTGCTTGGCAAGGGCGGCGCGCACCTGCGCGAGCGTCTTTTCCTGTTCAGCAGCGCTGAGTTTGTCAGCCTTGGTCAGAACAACCTGAAAGGTGACCGCCGACTGGTTCAGCAATTTCATGATCTCTGCATCCACGTCCTTTACCCCGTGGCGCATATCGACCAGCAGAAAGGCGCGGCGCAGATTGGCGCGGCCTGAAAGATAGGCTTTGAGCAGGAGTTGCCATTTTTCGACAACGGGCAATGGTGCCTTTGCGAAACCATAGCCCGGAAGGTCCACCAGATAGTGGCTGTCGCCAGCCGTGAAATAGTTGATTTCCTGCGTGCGCCCCGGCGTGTTCGATGTGCGCGCAATTGCGCGGCGTCCTGTCAGCGCGTTGATCAGGCTGGACTTGCCCACATTGGAACGGCCCGCAAAGCAGACTTCCAGCCGGTCTGACGGGGGCAACCCGTCCATTGCCACAACACCTTTGAGAAACTCCACCTCGCTGGTCAGCAGCTTGCGGCCTGCTTCCAGCGAAAAGGCATCCGGCTCCTCGGCAACGGGGAAGGGCAATGTGTTCATTCAACAATCTCCACCGTGTCGCCGGCACGAATTACGCCAGTGCGGGTAACACGTGCATAAACACCGAAATCTGTATGGTCATAGCCTTGTTCTAGCGCGTCCAGCGTGTTCACATCAATCTTGCCGGTTGCGCAATCCACCATGGTTGCGCGGCAGCGGCCAATGCGCTCGACGATCTTCAGGCGTGCTGCCCCGATCTGAAGTTCTCGTCCGATCAGGTCGAATTCTTCCCAAGGTGCCAGACCGTCAAGCCATAAATTGCCGCGCCAGCGGTCCAGCCCCAGATCAATGCCGATGCGTTGACCCAACGCACGATTGGAGGACAGGTTCAGAATCGAGACAGACTCGAAATCCGTGTCGGTCATGCCGCGCCCAGCCGTGACCAGACGCGCGGGTTGTGCGCGCCCCACTGCCATCAGCGGGCGCACCCAGTCCAGAAATGCGGCCTGTCCGGCGCTGTCATCGGGGGCAAAGCTAAGCGCCTCCAGCGCAGGGTGGGTCAGGGTCAGGCGCTGTGACGCCTCATCAAACTGTGCGTTGATGGCCTGAAGCGCGGGGGTCTTGGCCCCGCGCGTGAAGTTCATGCAGGCGTTCCAGCCGGGCATCAGGGTGGCTGCTTCATGCGCCACGGCCCAGTGGCGGTCATAGGGCAGGCATTTGCCCTCAGTCAGATTGACCGAGGGCAATTCCTCTCGCCCATGCGCCTTTATGGGATGGCGGAAGATATGCGAAAGCCGCCATCCCATCTTGTCAGGTCTTCTTCTTTTTCTTGACGCCGATATTGCCCAAGAGATCAGGCCGCGAGCCGTTCATCGCCATGATCGTGTATTGCTGCGTAAAGGTGATCACGTTGTTCGCGATCCAGTACAGCACAAGCCCCGAGGCGAACCAGCCCAGCATGAACATGAAGATCCACGGCATCCAGGTCATGACCGCCTGCTGGATCGGTTCTGTGGGGGTTGGGTTCAGCTTCATCTGCAACCACATCGACACGCCCAGCAAGATTGGCAAGATGCCGATGAAAACCAGCGACAGAATGCTGTCCGGATGCGGTGCTGCCCAGGGCAGCAGGCCGAACAGGTTCATGATCGAGGTCGGGTCCGGTGCGGACAGGTCGTTGAACACCCCGAACCATGGCGCATGGCGCAATTCCAGCGTGACGAAGATCACCTTGTAGAGCGAGAAGAAGATTGGGATCTGCAACAGGATTGGCAGGCAGCCCGCAGCGGGGTTCACCTTCTTTTCCTTGTACAGCTTCATCATCTCCTGCTGCATCTTCTGCTTGTCGTCGCCCGCACGCTCCTTGATGGCCAGCATGTCGGGTTGCAGTTCCTTCATCTTGGCCATGCTGACATAGGACTTCCACGCCAGCGGCAGCAAAACGGCCTTGATCAGCAGCGTCAGCGTGACGATGGACCAGCCCATATTGCCGATGATTCCATTGATGAAATACAGCGTCGCAAAGATGGGTTTTGTCAGGAAGAAAAACCAGCCCCAGTCAATCGCGTCGATGAACCGGTCAATACCGCGCTCGCGTTCATAGTTGCGGATGACGGTCCATTCCTTGGCACCGGCAAACAGCATGGTTTGCACCTGATCGCTTTCGCCCGGCCCCACTGTCAGGGTCGGCAGGTCTGCACGCGCCTGATAAACATCGCGCGCAGGGATATAGCGAGAAACTGCCGTAAAGGCCTGCCCCGGCTGCGGGATCAGCATGGCCATCCAGTATTTGTCGGATATGCCAAGCCATCCGTTTTCGGCGACTTCGGTGATACGGGCATTGGTGTTTTCGCGCTCGCTGACGCGGAAATCGCGCACTGCCCTGTATTTATCCTCGTTCAGGCGACCATCGGCGACTTCGATAAACCCTTCATGGCTGATGAAGAAATTTTCGAGATCCGATGGCTCTCCATGACGTGAGATCAGGCCATAGGGCGCCATGCGCGCGGTTGCATCGCCCGTATTCTCGACACCTTGAGTGACGCTGAACATATAGTTCTCGTCAATCTCGAAACGCTGGGTAAAGCGCAGACCGGACACATTTGTCCACGCCAGGGTGACCGGCATTCCGGGGGCAAGGCGGTTGCCTTCTACCAACTCCCAAGGGGTATTGGCGCCGGGCACTTCATCCCAGCTCATGTCGCGACCGGGCCGCCAGCCATAAAGCGCGTAGAACGCTTCGTTCTGCTCTTCTGGTTTGAGCAGTTGCACAATGCTTGCACCGGGATCGACTGTTTCGCGGTAGTCTTTCAACGACAGATCATCAATCCGGCCACCGCGCAGGTTGATTGATCCCGTCAGGCGGGGCGTATCAATCTCGATGCGGGGCAGGTCCTCGTCGATTTCGACTTGCTCGGCCTGGGCCATTGTCTGTGCCTCGCCACCCGCCGCAACGGGCAGTTCGGCTATATCGGCTGCGTCTTGTGGGGTAGGTTCTGGGGGTGGAAACATCCACATCCATGCCACGAGCACCAAAAGGCTGAGGGCGAAAGCCAATAGCAGATTGCGGTTCTGTTCGTCCATGAGAAGGCCGTATCCTGTCACATCTGGGGTCGCGCCCGGTTCAACAGAAGCCCCGCCCAAAGGTCAAGCGATTTTACCCTGTTTCCCGAATGCGCGACATCACATCGCGTCAAAAACCGGTGGCGTTTTTTTGTTCGTGCCGGTGTTTGGCGCAGTTTCAAGGGAAAGAAAATCGAAAAGCGCGGGGTCGGGCATATGCGAGGGGCGAATGTTCATAAGCGCGCGAAACATTACGTTGCGCCGCCCCGGCATACGCTTTTCCCAGTCATTCAGCAACGCCTTGACCTGCATACGTTGCAATCCGTCCTGACTGCCACACAGATCGCAGGGAATGATCGGGTAATTCATGGCGCGGGCAAAACGGTCACAGTCATCTTCGGACACAAAGGAGAGGGGGCGATACACAAAAAGATCCCCTTCTTCATTCACCAGCTTTGGCGGCATCGTGGCCAGTCGGCCACCATGAAACAGATTCATGAAGAAAGTTTCCAGCAGATCGTCACGATGATGGCCCAGCACCACGGCAGAGCATCCTTCTTCGCGGGCGATTCGGTACAGATTGCCGCGCCGCAGGCGCGAACACAGCGCGCAATAGGTGCGCCCTTCGGGCACCTTGTCCATGACGACAGAATAGGTGTCGCGGTATTCGATCCGGTGGGGAATTTGCATCCGCGTCAGGAATTCCGGCAAGACCGTTGCCGGGAAGCCGGGCTGGCCCTGATCCAAGTTGCAGGCCAGCAATTCGACCGGCAGCAGGCCACGCCATTTCAACTCTGTCAAAGCAGCCAGCAGGGTATAGCTGTCCTTGCCGCCAGACAGACAGACCAGCCAGCGCGCGCCGGGTTCCACCATGCCATATTGGTCGATTACGGCACGCGTTTCACGGATAATGCGCTTGCGCAGCTTGCGAAACTCGGTCGTGTCGGGGGCATTTTGCAGAATCAGCGGTATATCTGCGTTTTCATCAAGCATGAACCGTCACCTTTT
The DNA here is from genome assembly GCF_004366635.1 of Roseinatronobacter bogoriensis DSM 18756. Classification (GTDB taxonomy): domain Bacteria; phylum Pseudomonadota; class Alphaproteobacteria; order Rhodobacterales; family Rhodobacteraceae; genus Roseinatronobacter; species Roseinatronobacter bogoriensis. The sequence goes on from NZ_SORN01000008.1 coordinate 25,937, forward strand.
TCCGTCGTCGCGCTGGGGGTCAGGCTGTGCACCCGCCTTTGCAGGGCGCTCGGGAACAGGGTCATAGCCAGAACTGCCCAAGGGGTGGCAGCGCCCGATGCGGCGGATTGTTAACCATGTGCCCTTTATCGCGCCATGCCGTTCCAACGCTTCCATCGCATAGGCCGAACAGGTGGGTTGAAACCTGCAGCCATGCCCAACCCAAGGGCTGAACACGACCCGATAAAACCGCACTGGTAGCGAGACGACCCATGCCAGCGGTGTCATGACGTGCCTCCGTGAAGCTTGTCCAGCGCGCGCTGAAGGTCCACGCACATTGCCGCGAAGTTGTGGCTGACAGTTGCGCCAGGCCGACCGACCAGCACATAATCCCAGCCGTCACGGCCTTGGTGTGTTATGACATCACGTGCGACGGCACGCAAACGGCGCTTGGCGCGGTTGCGCGCAACCGCATTTCCCAGTTTCTTGGAGCAAGTGAAGCCCACGCGGACCCCCTTATCCGTATCGGGGCCACGCTGTCGCGCTTGTAACAAAAAAGCCGTGCAGGGCAAGCGCACAGCTTTTGCGGCGCGCACGAAATCTGCGCGCTTCTTCAGGGTTTGTAGTTTTGAACAAGTTAAATCCGCCGGTGCAGAGGCAGGTTCGGCGATTTGCCTTGCCACATTTGCACCCGGCGGTTTCATCTTGCTAACCTCTGGCCCGCTATCGCAGGCCATGCAATCAGGCCGACAGTTTCTTGCGGCCCATGCGACGGCGCGCATTCAGAATTTTCTGGCCCGCTTTTGTGGCCATGCGTGCGCGAAAACCGTGGCGGCGCTTGCGCACCAGGTTACTGGGCTGATAGGTGCGTTTCATCGCTCCGTTCCTTATATCCGGGTAGCCGGGGTCCCGCGGGATTCGGCCACGTATTCTTATTCAAGACCGCCGCATACCCGCCATGCCCATGCAAGTCAATTCTCAAATCCTTGAAAACGGCGCTGGCAGATCTGGATTGCGCGGAAAACTGAAACATTTCGCTTGTTACCCTCGCAAATGATCAAGGCCTCGTGAGAATGCAAGAAAACATGAAACACCTTGGGCTTTCTTGCGTAATCCGACATGGTGACGGCAATGAAAGGACCGCTTCGTTTGACACAGCCCATCAGACCCGCAGTGCAATGGCGCCAGCGTTTGCCGATTCTTGTCATTATCGTTGTGGCGATCCTTGGCGCTATCGTCTTGCGCGAATATCTGTCCTTTGACGCGCTGCGCGAAAATCGCAGCGCGCTGATCGCTTTTCGTGACAGCAATTACCTGCTGACCGCTGCCGCCTTTATCCTTGCCTATATTGCAATCGTCAGCTTCTCACTGCCCGGCGCAACAGCGGCCACATTGACGGGGGGGTTCCTGTTCGGCCTGTTTCCGGGGGCTGCGTTCAACCTGATCTCTGCCACGATTGGCGCGATCATGATTTTCTGGGCAGTGCGCGCGGGGTTTGGCCGGTCAATGGCGGCGCGGATCGATGCAAGCAACGGGCGCGTTAAGCAGTTGACACGGGCGATACGCGCAAATGAATTTCCGGTCCTGTTCTCGCTGCGCCTGATGCCGGTGTTGCCGTTCTTTGTGATGAATGTCATTCCGGCCTTGATCGGTGTGCGCACATCGGTTTTCGCGGCCAGCACATTTCTGGGCATCATGCCGGGGGGGCTTGTCTACACATGGGTTGGCGCAGGGCTGGGCGAGGTGTTTGCCCGTGATGAAACACCCGATCTGGGTATTATATTCGAGCCGCATATTCTGGGGCCGCTTCTGGGATTGGCCTTGTTGTCGCTACTGCCCACAATCGTGAAATACCTGCGCGGCAAGGAGCGTGAGATATGAACCATATCAAGACAGATATCTGCGTGATCGGGGGCGGCTCTGGCGGGCTTTCGGTTGCTGCGGGGGCCGTGCAGATGGGGGCACGCGTCGTGTTGGTCGAAGGGCACAAGATGGGGGGGGATTGCCTGAATTACGGCTGTGTCCCTTCCAAGGCGCTGCTTGCGCAAGCCAAGGGCGTCAAGGCACGCGGGGCCCCCCCACGCGCCGAAGATTTCAGCGCCGCCATGGCACATGTCCACGCAACCATTGCGGCTATCGCGCCCCATGATTCGGTTGAAAGGTTCGAGGGGTTAGGCGTTCAGGTCATCGAAGGTTTCGCGCGTTTCACCGGCGCTGATACGGTTGTGGTGGGCGAGACAACAATTTCTGCGCGCCGCTTTGTCATTGCGACTGGATCACGCGCATTCGTGCCACCGATCAAGGGGCTGGAAGACGTGCCCTATATGACCAATGAAACCCTGTTTGAACAAACCGAGTGCCCCAGCCACCTGCTGATCATCGGTGCTGGTCCCATCGGGTTGGAAATGGCGCAGGCCCATCGCCGCCTTGGCGCACGGGTCACTGTGATCGAAGGGGCCACCGCCCTTGGCCGCGATGACCCAGAGGCCGCCGCGGTCGTGCTGGACCAGTTGCGCAGCGAAGGGGTCGAGATTATCGAGCAGGCTCAGGTCGAGCAGGTCTCTGGCCGCGCAGGCGCGATTGAGGTGCAGGTAAAGGGCGGCACGATTTTTGTGGGAACGCATTTGCTTGTCGCGGTCGGGCGCGCGCCGAATGTCGAAAAGCTGGATCTGGCCAAGGCGGGTATACGCCACACGCAGGCAGGCATTACTGTAGATGCCAGGTTGCGCAGCAGCAACCGGCGCGTCTATGCCATTGGCGATGTGGCAGGGCAGGGGCAGTTTACCCATCTGGCGGGCTACCATGCGGGTGTGGTCATCCGCTCTGTGGTGTTCGGCTTGCCCGCGAAAGCGCGGCACGATCACATTCCGCATGTCACTTTTACTGACCCCGAACTGGCCCATATCGGACTAACCGAGGCCGCGGCGCGCAAGCGCTATGGTGGACAGGTCAGTATACACAAGATTGGATATGACCAGATCGACCGTGCGCAAGCCGAAGGCTGGAAGACAGGCTTTATCAAGTTGATGGCCGTGCGGGGACGGCCTGTGGGGGTGACGATTGTCGGCACGCAGGCGGGCGAGGTGATCGCCCCATATGCGCTTGCAATGGCGAACAATCTGAAGTTGAGTGCTGTTGCCGGAACGGTATTGCCATATCCGACTTTGGCGGAAATCGGCAAACGCGCAGCAGGGGCCTATTTTTCACCGAAACTCTTTGATAGCATAAACGTGAAGCGCTTTGTAGGCTTGGTTCAGAGGTGGTTGCCCTGACCTGCATGCGCTAGGTAAGGGTATGATCTCGAATAGTTTGTCAGCGCGGTTTCTTTGGCTTGTCGTCATCTTCGTGATGCTGGCAGAAGTTCTTATATTCGTGCCCTCGGTGTCACGATTCCGCGAAGAGTATCTTCTGGCGCGGTTGGAACGCGCGCAAATCGCCTCTCTGGCATTGCTGGCCTCTGACGGGTCCATCGCTGGCGACTTGGCGGGCGAATTGCTGGAAAATGCGGGCGTCTATAACGTGGTCCTGCGTCGGGATGCCGTGCGCGAACTGATCCTGTCATCGCCCATACCGGGACAGATTGACGCGACTTATGATTTGCGCGGTGCCAATGCCTTTGCGTTGATGCGCGATGCGATTGACGAAATGCGCCGCAATGAAGCAAGAATCATAAGGGTGATTGGCGACCCGGTGCAACAGGCCGGTTTGTTGATCGAGATCACCCTAGATACTGAAAACCTGCAATCTGGCCTGTGGGAGTATGGTAAGCGTATCTTGCTGATATCGCTTCTGATTTCGGGGTTCACAGCGCTGTTGCTGTATTTGTCAATTCAAGCGTTTGTGGTCGCTCCGATGCAGCGCGTGATCCGCTCTATGTCATCCTATGCAGACGCGCCGCAAGATGCCAACCGGATTATCGTGCCGCAATCCACCATCCGCGAGATCAGAGAAGCGGAAGAGGCGCTGAACCAGATGCAGACCGACCTGACAGGGTTATTGCGGCAGAAGAACCGGCTTGTGCAATTGGGCGGTTCGGTCGCGCGGATCAGTCATGATTTGCGCAATATGCTGACCACGGCCTCCATGCTGGCGGACCGCATGGAAACCAGCAAAGACCCCAGCGTTCAGCGCGCTGCCCCGAAGCTTGTCGGGTCATTGTCGCGCGCGATCAACCTGTGTGAATCAACCCTCGCTTTCGGCAAGGCAGAAGAGGCACCGCCAAAGCTTGCCCGTCTGGGACTTGCGGCGCTGATCGAAGATGTTGTCGAAAGTGAAAAACTAGCCATTGCAGAGGGCGCAGAGATTACATTTCTGACCGAACTGCCCGCCGATCTGACCGTCCATGCCGATGGCGAGCAGCTTTACCGGGTGCTGAACAATCTGGTGCGCAATGCGCGTCAGGCGCTTGAGGCGACCAAGCAACCCGGTGTCATAGAGATATTGGCCAAGCGCTCGGATCAGGATGGCAAGCCCGGTGTCGCAATAAGGGTTGGGGATTCGGGGCCGGGTTTGCCGCCGAAGGCGCGCGAGCATTTGTTCGAGGCCTTTCAGGGCGGGGCGCGCAAAGGGGGTGTCGGGCTGGGGCTGGCCATCGCGGCGGAACTTGTGCGCGGGCATGGCGGTGTGTTGGAGTTGATCCGCTCAGATGCCGACGGCACGGAATTTCGCATCTGGTTGCCGTGCGAAAACTGAATTTTTTAGCTTGATTGCAAATTCGTCACCAAAGGCCCCTTGCAAAGCGGCAAGCGGGGCGATATGTCGCCCTCAACGCGCCCGTAGCTCAGCTGGATAGAGCACCAGACTACGAATCTGGGGGTCAGAGGTTCGAATCCTTTCGGGCGCGCCATTCACCTGAAAAACAGGTTTTGTGTTTGAATAAAGCACTCCTAATGGCAGGGATGCCCTGTTTTTCACTGTTAAAACGCAATCAGTCTTTGAAAAGCAGATCGCAAAACGCGCCAGTTTTCCTGTGCTGAAAGGTCTGCGCGGTACGAAACGCTAGGTCTTTGGATAAACGGCGTCAGACCGGGTTTTGTGCCCCGGCAAAGAACAGCAACCGCCCATCTGCATCATAGATTGGTCTGATTCTGAGGCGGTTCACAAAGGCGGACCCATCCTTGCGGTAATTCAGGATATCAATCGTGAACCGCGTCTGCGCGCGTAACGCATTTCGGATGGCTTCGATTGCATAAGGGCTGGTCTCTGGCCCTTGAAGAAAGCGGCAATTGCGCCCCAAGGCCTCATCAGGGCTGTAGCCGGTATGCGCTTCGAATTCCTCGCTCACATAGATCATCGGATTGTCGGGCAAATGAGGATCCGAGAAGACAACGCTCATCTCGGTCTCATCGGCTTCCAGCATGCCCCTTAGCGTCGCTTGATCCATCATCAAATTCCGTACTTGCATTCAATTAGCGGCCTGCGCATCTACTGCCAGATACCTTGCCAGAATGTGGGTAGCAATGCGCGAATTGCGCGCAGCAGATGACAAGATTAGCCGGGAAACCTATTTCATTTGCTGATGAACATTGGCCTGTGCGGTCGGGAGGCCGTGTTAAACCTTGTTTTCAGACAAAAGGCGGTGCCTTCATCTTTTGCCCCGGCGCTTTACGCCACCACGCTGTCCCGGTCGCCCTGCGGTCGAGCGCGGCTTGACCGCATGGTCAACAGCATCATCCACGGCGGATTGGCGCGCCAGCGGATCATCCGCAATGGCAAGTTCAACTGCCTCCAGCCGTTTCACTTCATCACGCAGGCGGGCGGCTTCCTCGAATTCCAGATTTTCGGCGGCCTTGCGCATATCGGCCCGCAGCCCTTCAAGATGGGCTTGCAGGTTCGCGCCGGGTTTTACCTTGTCAACCTGCGCGGTCACGCGGGCCATATCCGTGTCGCCCTGCCAAAGCCCGGCCAGCACATCTTCGACATTCTTCTTGACGGTCTGGGGCGTGATCCCATGCGCCTCGTTATAGGCGATCTGTTTTTCGCGCCGCCGGTTGGTTTCGTTCAGCGCGCGCTCCATAGAGCCGGTGATCCGGTCGGCATACATGATCACGCGCCCATCGGCATTGCGTGCAGCGCGCCCGATTGTCTGGACAAGGCTGGTTTCAGAGCGCAGGAACCCCTCTTTGTCCGCATCCAGAATGGCAACCAACCCGCATTCGGGAATATCCAGCCCCTCGCGCAGCAGGTTGATGCCGATCAAGACATCAAACGCGCCCAGTCGCAGGTCGCGCAGGATCTCGATACGTTCAATCGTGTCGATATCAGAGTGCATGTAGCGCACGCGGATGCCCTGCTCGTGCAGGTATTCGGTCAGATCCTCGGCCATGCGTTTGGTCAGGACGGTGCACAGCACGCGCAGGTCCTTTGCAGCAACCTTGCGGATTTCATCGAGCAGATCATCGACCTGCATCTGGACAGGTCGAATCTCCACTTCAGGGTCGATCAGCCCGGTGGGGCGGATGACCTGTTCCGTAAACACCCCACCCGTCTGTTCCAGTTCCCATGCGGCCGGGGTTGCGGATACAAACACCGATTGCGGGCGCATGGCGTCCCATTCCTCGAATTTGAGCGGGCGATTGTCCATGCAGGAGGGCAGCCGGAACCCGTGTTCGGCCAGCGTGAATTTGCGCCGGTAGTCGCCGCGATACATGCCGCCGATCTGCGGCACGCTGACATGCGACTCGTCTGCGAAAACAATCGCGTTGTCCGGGATGAATTCAAACAGGGTGGGGGGCGGTTCGCCCGGTGCGCGCCCTGTCAGATAGCGCGAGTAATTCTCGATCCCGTTGCATACGCCGGTGGCTTCAAGCATTTCCAGATCGAACTTGGTGCGTTGTTCCAGGCGCTGGGCTTCCAGCAACTTGCCTTCGGCAATCAATTGGTCAAGGCGCTGCTGCAATTCATGTTTGATGCCCTTGATCGCTTGCTGCATGGTCGGGCGCGGGGTCACGTAATGGCTGTTGGCGTAGACCCTGATCTGATCGAAACTGTCAGTTTTCGCACCTGTCAGGGGGTCAAACTCGGTTATCGCTTCCAGCTCCTCGCCGAAAAACGACAATTTCCATGCGCGGTCGTCCAGATGGGCAGGCCATAATTCGATCACGTCACCGCGCACGCGGAACGACCCGCGCTGGAATGCGGCATCGTTGCGCCGGTACTGCTGGGCCACAAGTTCCGCCAGAACCTGCCGCTGGTTATAGCTTTCGCCCTTCTCGAAATCCTGCGTCATGGCCGAATACGTCTCAACCGAGCCGATGCCATAGATGCAGGAGACAGAGGCCACGATGATCACATCATCGCGTTCCAGAAGCGCGCGGGTGGCCGAATGGCGCATCCGGTCGATCTGTTCGTTGATCTGGGATTCCTTCTCAATATAGGTATCGGACCGCGCGACATAGGCTTCGGGCTGGTAATAGTCGTAATAGCTGACGAAATACTCGACCGCGTTGTCGGGAAAGAACCCCTTGAATTCGCCATAAAGCTGGGCTGCAAGTGTCTTGTTTGGCGCAAGGATGATCGCGGGGCGCTGTGTTTCCTCGATGATCTTGGCCATCGTGTAGGTTTTGCCCGTACCCGTTGCGCCCAGAAGCACCTGATTTTGTTCACCCGATTGCACGCCTTCGACCAGTTCCGCAATCGCTGTGGGCTGGTCGCCTGCGGGCAGGAAAGGGCTGGCCATACGAAACTGCCTGCCGCCTTCCAGTTTGGGGCGGGTCAGGACATCGGGGCGCTGGGCAGGCAGGTTCAGGTTGTTATGCGGCATGATCTCACCATTCGGGACACTGCGCATACTTGGCCTTTCAGCCCCGTTGTTCAAGGTGGAAAGCGGCAAGGGTCGGGCTGGTTCAGCGTTGTCAGGTAATATGGTCAAGGATCAGCGGGCGCGCGGCTGCCGCGCCGCCGATCTGGCACGCGGCGAGAAATGATTGTGCTGCCGCCCGCGCTGTGGCGTCATCCGCAGCATGGACGCGCGCAAGCGTGTCACCGCGCGTGACATGCGTGCCCTCAGGCAGGATATCCGAGAAACCCACGCGCGGGTCGATCCTGTCTGTCGGCTGTCGTCTGCCGCCGCCAAGCTCAATGACGGCCAGCCCGATGGCGCGTGTATCATGGCCCGTGATCACCCCGTCATGCGGTGCGGCGACTTCGAGACTTGCAGGGGCGGGGGAGATGTAGGTGGTTGGGTTTTCCAGCAGGTCGCGCGGCCCGCCAAGCGCTGCAACCATTTGCCCAAAGCACGCCGCCGCGCGGCCAGAATAAAAGGCATCATCAATCATTTTTCGCCCTGGCGCGGTATCGGGGGCAAGCCCTGCCAGCACCAGCCCTTCAGCGCCAAGGGCGCAGGTCACATCCCACAAGCGGGGCGGAACCGCGCGCCCGGTCAGGAAGTCCAGCGCGACCAACAGTTCCAGCGCATTGCCCGCTGCCGGGGCAAGCGGCGTGTTCATGTCCGTGATCAGCGCAGAAGTTCGGCACCCAGCACCATTTGCAACATCGACTAGGGCCCGCGCTAGCGCTTTCGCCTGTGCCAGATCGGCCATGAAGGCCCCACTACCGCATTTAACATCCAGCACCAGCGCATCCAGCCCCGCCGCCAGTTTCTTGGACAGGATCGAGGCGGTTATCAGGTCCAGCGACTCAACAGTCGCGGTAACATCGCGCACGGCATAGAACCGCCGGTCTGCGGGGGCAAGCTGGCCCGTCTGGCCTATGATTGCGCAGCCTGTCATGCCAATCACCTGCCGCAACAAGCGCAGGTCCGGCGTTGTGTTATAGCCCGGTATCGCCTCCAGCTTGTCCAGAGTGCCGCCCGTATGCCCCAAACCGCGACCAGAAATCATAGGCACCACCGCGCCGCAAACCGCAAGCGCAGGGGCCAGCATCAGCGACACTGTATCGCCAATCCCGCCGGTCGAGTGTTTGTCCAGCACAGGCCCGCTGTCCCATTGCAGCACATCACCGGAATCGCGCATCGCTTCGGTCAGGGCAACGCGTTCGGTCAGCCCCATACCGTTCAGAACCACGGCCATCGCGAATGCGCCCAGTTGAGCATCGCCAAGGGTGCCATCAGTCATGCCTTGGACAAGGGCTGCTATTTCTGCTGGCGTCAGGCGCTGCCCATCGCGCTTGCGTCTGATAAGTTCCTGATACAACATTGGCGTTTCGTCTATGATGGCGCTTGTCCCAAGCCTTGCTTTTCCCACCTGCAAAGGCAAGAAAATTCCCGGAACGGAGGATAAATGATCGACCCGCGCATCGCTGAGAGTTTTGCCCGCCAAAGCATGATGACAAGCCTGCAAGCCAGGCTCATCGAGGCAGATGCGGGGCGCTGCGTCATTCATGCGCCGGTGCTGGCGGGGTTTCAGCAACAACATGGCGCGGCCCATGCGGCCGTGGCCTTTGCCTTGGGCGATTCGGCGGCGGGCTATGCCGCGCTTACCCTGTTGACCGAGGGGCAGGAAGTGATGACCGTCGAGATGAAGATCAACCTGCTGTCACCGGCTATTGGTGAGCGTTTGGAAGCCGTGGGCGAAGTTGTGCGCAATGGTCGCCGCCTGAGTGTGGTCCGTGCCGAAGTGGTGGCAGTTGCAGATGAGAAGCGAAAGACGATTGCCGTGTTGCAAGGAACAATGATCGGGGTCCAATAGCCCCTCTGGACAAGTGCCATTTGCCTGAATACTACACATGTTCAACATGTCTGCTGCATTTCGCGGCTGTTCCGAAAGTATCTCGATGCCCCATACCCCTAATACTGGCAACTGGATCGGTCTGATCGCACTGGGTTTGATCTGGGGGGCCTCTTTTCCGGGGGTTACCATCGCGCTGGAGGGGTTTTCGCCTGTTTGGGTGGCGGCAGGGCGCATTCTGATCGGTGCGGTGACACTGTCCCTGATCGCAGTGGCTATGGGCGTAAAGCTGCGCATGTCCCCCGCAATCATGGCTTTTGCTGCCGGGATGGGGGTGCTGTCCAATGCGCTTCCCTTCTTTCTGCTAAGCTGGTCACAGCAACATGTCACATCGGGCTTTGCTGGCATCACCATGGCGGCGATTCCGCTTTTCGTGATCGGGCTGGCGCATTTTCTTGTGCAAGGCGAAACTTTGACGCGGCAGAAGGCCATTGGCTTTGTGCTAGGGCTTGTCGGCGTGGCGGTCCTGATCGGGCCGGGCGTGTTCGCGGCGTCAGGGTCAGAGTTTGAGGCCGCCGCAAGAGTGGGCTGTCTTGCGGCCGCGCTGAGTTATGCCGTCGGGGCGATCATAACCCGCCGCTGCCCCGACGTGCACCCTGTTGGCTTTGGCGTGCTGGCGCTTTGGGTGGCCAGTGCAATCATGCTGCCTGCCGCGTTGGTGACAGACGGTATGCCGCCGATGGTAGATATACGCCCGCTTCTGGCCTTGCTGTATCTGGGCCTTTTGCCAACGGGTTTTGCAACCTTGCTATTGGTAGGGATCATTCGCAGCGCTGGCCCAAGCTTCCTGTCGCAGGTCAATTACCATGTTCCGGTCTGGTCTGTTCTGCTGGGCGTCATCTTTCTGGCCGAAGATTTGCCGGGGCGTTTCATCCTGGCGCTGGCGATCATCATTGCCGGGCTGATGCTGGCGCGGCGCAAGGGGCTTCAAGCGCGCGCGCCTGCCTGATAGTTTCGTCCCATGTGCGGACGATTTGCTATCACCTTGCCAGATGCCGCTATGGCCCGCGCCTTTCAGGCGCAGCCTGCCAATGACCTGCCGCCGGTGCCGCGGTTCAATATCTGCCCCACGCAGCCTGTAGCCACCGTCGTCAGCCGGGACGGCGCGCGGCATCTGGGCCCGATGCGCTGGGGCTTCTTGCCGCATTGGTACAAGACGGAAACTGACGGCCCGCTGCTGATCAATGCGCGTGCTGAAACGATTGCCAATAAACCCGCCTTTGCCGATGCTGCCCGAACCCGGCGCTGCCTGATCCCGGCGACTGGCTTTTATGAATGGACGAAAGGGGCGGATGGCGCGCGCCTGCCGTGGTATATTCGCCCTGCACAAGGCGATCTGCTGGCCTTTGCCGGTATCTGGCAGGTCTGGGAGCAAGGCGACCGGCGTCTTGTCACCTGCGCGATCGTGACCTGTGCCGCGAACAGCCAGATGGCCAAGCTTCACCATCGTATGCCAGTGATCCTGTCGCAGGCAGACTGGCCACTCTGGCTGGGCGAGGCGGGACATGGCGCAGCAACGCTGATGCGTGCCGCGCCAGATGACACCCTTGAAGCGCATCGCGTGTCCCCAGCCGTCAACTCCAACCGCGCCGAAGGGGCTGAACTGATTGAACCACTGGACGCGGAACGATAGCGGCTTGGGTTGAAAAACAGTGGCGCCGAGCCCCTGTCCCGCGCTACATCTGCTTCATGGTAGTGTCGCATGAGGCGCATACCGACTGCGCCGGGACAATCTGAGCAATGACACGATACGCCCCACAGCTTCAGTTAGGCCTGATCCTGGCAATCTTGCTGCTGGCCTTCTGGCTAAGCGCGGATTTTCAGCAAATCGCTGCGGGTGTTGCGATCTTTCTTCTGGGCATGGTCATGCTGGAAGATGGTTTCAAGGCGCTGGGCGGTTCGGTGCTGGAGCAAATATTGGCGCGTGCCACGGGCACCTTGCCGCGCGCGATGGGGTTTGGCGTTCTGGCCACAGCGGTGACGCAATCCAGCTCGCTTGTCTCGGTCATCTCCATCTCGTTTCTCAGTGCCGGGCTGATCAGCCTGCAAGCCGGGATGGGCATTATCTTCGGGGCCAATCTGGGCACCACCACAGGGGCATGGCTGATTGCCGGGGTCGGCCTGAAGGTGGATATTGCGCGCTATGCCATGCCGATGCTGGCAATTGGGGCCGTGCTGATGTTTCAGCGTTCTCCGACGGTGCGGGGGGCAGGGCAGGTGGTGCTGGGCATTGGCCTGATCTTTCTGGGGATTGCCTTTATCAAGGACGGGTTTGATGCCTTCAGCGCCCGCTTTGACCTTAGCCAGCTTGCATTGGGCGGGCTGGTGGGGCTGGCTGTTTACACCTTGCTGGGGGCTGCGGCCACGGTTGTCATGCAATCCAGCCATGCCACAATGCTGTTGGTCATCACCGCGCTGGCGACAGGTCAGATCACCTATGACAACGCGCTTGCGGTTGCGATTGGTGCAAATATCGGCACCACAGTGACAGCGCTGATCGGGGCCGCGTCGGCCAATTATCAGGGCAAGCGGCTGGCCTTGGGGCATCTGATCTTCAATTTTGCCACAGCGCTTGCGGCGCTGATCCTCATCGTGCCCCTGCGACTGACGGTGGACCAGATCAGCGATATGCTTGGCATAAGGGCGGATGATTTCGCGCTGCGGCTGGCGGTGTTTCACACGCTGTTCAACCTGTTGGGCCTTGTCATCATGGTGCCGCTGATGGCGCGCTTACTCAGGTTTCTTGAGCGCCGTATCGCCGCGCCCGCCCCAAGCATCAGCAAGCCCCGTTTCATCAACCAGACCCTGGGCGATTTTCCGGCACCCATTCTGACAGCGCTGAGCAACGAATTACGACATCTGTACGAAAATGCGGCAAGGCTGATCTGCGAAGGGTTGAACCTTCGGCTGGAGGATCTGACCCAGTCAAAGGATATTGCCGTGACGATCGCGCGGTCCAATGACCCGATCAAACTGGATTTCGAGCGCCGCTACGAAGACAAGGTCAAGTCTTTGCATTCTGCGATCCTTGAATTTACAGCGCAAAAAGCCACACTCGCTTTGCCATCTGATGCTGTGATGCGTTTGCAGGAATTGCGCGATGCAGCAGGTTTTGTGGTGCGCGCGGTCAAGGCGATCAAGCATATGCGCGACAATACGCAGCGGTTTACCACTGCCCCACATGGCGAGATTACAGGTCTGTACGACAATCTGCGCCGCGATATCGCGCAAATCCTTGTCGAGATAGAGCGACTGGAGGCAACCGCCCCAGAGGCGCGCACTTCGCTGTGGATGGAAGAGGAACGCGCAGCGCTGGATCATGAGGCGCGCGAGGTCGTCCAGAATGTAGAGCGCGCGTTGCAAACCCGCCGGATATCGGCCGCGGACGCCACATCCTGCCTGAATGACTCGGGCTATGCGTTTGAGGCGATGCGCGCGCTACTGGATGCAGCACAACTGCTCTATCGCCCCCAAGATGCAGCCGAAGCAGAGATAGAGCGCTTGCTGGAATTGGATAAAGATGATCAGGTTTAAGCACCAATGCAGGCTGTGTCATGAAACCGACACAGATTATGTGAACCCTGTCGCTGTCTGAACTGGAGCGCGCGATGGCATATGAGAAGCTTTCTGAGAAACTGGAAAAGTATCTCGCACGGGTGAAAGCGGGCAAAGCTTCCAAGATCAAGCCGCGCGATGTTGAGAAGGTCATTGCGAAGTTGCGCGCGCGTCGTGCGGAATTGTTGGACGCAGTCGAGAAAACGCCAGCGAAAGCCGAACGCCTGAACCAAAAGCTGCATATGGCAGATGACCTTATCGCGCGGGCAGAATGGTTGCTGGGAGAGTTGCATCCCGACGCGCCGTATCAACCACCCACCCCAGAGCGGCCGGATTGACGTGACAATGCCATCCGGTTAGCCATTCATCTGCAACGCGATAAGGGGGCACTGGATGGACAAGACAACCGATACCGACAGGTTAGCGCATTGCAAGACCCTGTTGGCAGAGTTGATCGCCTTTCCTACAGTGTCTTCAGAGGGCAATCGTGCCCTGACCGAGTATCTGGCTGCGCATCTGCACGACATCGGTGCCAAGGTCTGGACAGAGCCGGACGCTACTGGCGACAAGCTGAATCTCTTCGCAACGATCGGTCCAGATTGTGACGGCGGGGTGATCTTGTCGGGCCATACTGACGTGGTGCCTGTGACAGACCAACCCTGGAGCAGCGACCCTTTTGAGATGTCAGAACGTGACGGCCGCTTATTCGGACGCGGCACATGCGACATGAAAGGGTTTGTGGCCGCTTGCGTGACCATGGCGCCCGAATTCGTACGCCGGAAGCTAAAGGTCCCGATTCATTTCGCCTTTACCTATGACGAAGAAATCGGCTGCTTTGGTGCGCAGGCCCTCACTGCATCGCTGCTACGTCGCGGCATAAAACCTGCTGCCGCGATCATTGGAGAGCCGTCATCGATGAAGGTGATCGACGGGCACAAGGGCTGCTTCGAATATACAACCTGGTTCACGGGGCTGGAAGGGCATGGTTCTGCCCCGGATCGGGGGGTGAATGCTATCGAATATGCTGCGCGCTACATGATGAAGCTTGTCGAGCTGCGCGAGGCGCTGAAGGCGCGCGCACCCGAAAACTGCCCCTTTGACCCTCCGCATACCACCATAAACATGGGGATGCTGACAGGTGGGGTGGCGCATAATGTCATTCCGGGCAAGGCGCGTCTGGATTGGGAAATGCGCCCCGTGCAGCCAGCGGATGCGGCGTTTGTGAAGGCGGAACTTGAACAGTTGGTGCAGGGCGAATTATTGCCGGAGATGCGCAAGAAGCATTCCGCGGCCGATATCTGTACCGATATTGTTGCCGAAGTTGCTGGCCTGCTGCCGGAACACAAAAACCCCGCGCGCGATCTTGTCATGGCCGTGACCGGTGAAAATGACGCGGGTCTGGTCCCATTCGGCACCGAGGCCGGGCTGTTTCAAAGCATCTCGATACCGTCTGTGATTTGTGGTCCGGGCTCTATCGCTCAGGCACATAAGCCGGATGAATATCTTGATGTGGCGCAGCTTTCACTTTGTCTGAAAATGCTGGGCCGTCTGGGCCAGAGGCTGGAAACTGGCCCCTTGATGTGACGCCGCAGATGCAGGCTAGATATCCTCTACATTCAGCCTGCGCCCCAAAGCGCGCCCGACATCAAGAGAAATTCCGTTGAACAAGCTCTCGAACGCCCGAAACATGGCGCGGTTGAAGGCCTGTGCCAGCGGCGTCGAGACATAGGCGATATAGGCTGCCAACTCGTCGTCATTCAATGGCTTGTAAGCCATCATGAAGTAGGATTCGATCCAGTCTTCTATATCGGCACGGATTTCGGGTTCTTGTGCCCAGACCAGAAACAGAAGTTGCTCCGCATCCAGACCGTTCACTGCGTTTTCTGCCATCATGCCCTGATAGTAGGCAAAGCTGGTGTTCAGCCCCAGCGAAACATTCAGCTCCACCAGATCATTCGCCTCCACGCGTTCGCGGACCATTTCAAGGCGGTCTGCAGCGACGGTACCGGGCTGCGCCTCGCGTGCCTCGTGAAGTGCCAGGCGCGCGATCTCGTCAACCTCGTCATCCAGCAGCGCATCACGCGCAGAGACTTCAAGCCGCAAAACCCGCTTGCCAAGGTCGGTTTGCGCGAATTCGAGCGCATCGCGCAACACCTCGGGGGTTGCTGCCATTTCTGCCATCAGGCTGTCCAGAAACGCATCATGCATGGTGTGTCGGTCATAAATCCTCGCGACATCGCGCTCAAAATCCGCCAAAGCGCGTCCTTCCAGTGGAACTGCGCCCTCTGCCAATACCGAACTGCGCCCCTCTGCGGCCATGATCTCGAATAACTCGGGCAAAAGATAGGCGCGCGACAAATCTTCTGCCGCTGCAAAGCGGGCCAGTGACAGAAGGATAACCAAACTGGACAGCACTAGACGCGCAGTATGAAACAAAGAAGAGGGCATGATCAGATCCGGTTCTATTGACTTGATGAAATCATATTGAAACCCGGATGCCGATGCCAAACACTTTCACGCGCGCAGTGCACATGAGCCAGTTCTGTAGCGAGACTGTGCTTGTTTTTCGTATAGGCGCCAATATCTCGAACAACCCCCAGAATTTCCGCTTGCACGCCCAACCACAAGAGATTATCGACACGGCGGATGGAGAGGTGCCGGAGTGGTCGAACGGGGCGGTCTCGAAAACCGTTGTCCCTTCACGGGGACCCAGGGTTCGAATCCCTGTCTCTCCGCCAATAAATCCCACAAGTAGTTGTTTTATAAGGAAAATTTGTAAGGCAAGTTTTCCTACGTGTCATCCAGAGTGTATCACCGAAAACGCTTGAAATCACTTCCTGGCAAGACTGATGGGTCCGGTAATACCGGACGCTTCGACCCGGTCCGGGTTTCATAAAGCGCGCGTTCCGCGCATCATCTTTTTCTCTAACCGCCCAGCATCCGCGACCGTCCCGTTCAAGGGGCGAGCGCCGCGCGTTGCGCGTCGGTTGCGTCGGGGCCCGTGTCCTCGCCTCCGGCTGCGGGCCGCACCAGCCCCGCCTCACCCCCTTGACCGAGCCGTTCGCGGTCGCGGGTCGGGCTGCGCCCTACCCCTCTGCTCCGCCGAAAACACGGGGTTTTCGCCAAATCAGTTGGTGGAGACGCCGCCCACAGGCGGAGGGGGCAAGGGGCCCGGACCGCCGGACCGGAGACAGGAGGCCACAGATGGCTAAGATTCAGTTCGACGTGTATCAGGAAGTTGCAGACGCGATCTTGGCAGAAATCGAGAAGGGGACGCCCCCGTGGCGTCAGCCGTGGAGCGGGGGGGCGGTGGCGGCCTTGCCTCAGAAATGGAACGGCGAGGACTACTCGGGAATTAACGTGATCTTGCTATGGGCGACCGCAGCGGCGCGCGGATTCATGTCACCGCGCTGGATGACTTTTCGTCAGGCGCAGGAGCTTGGCGGCATGGTCAGAAAGGGCGAGAAATCTTCGACGTCTATCAAGTATGGCGTTTTTGAGCGGGTGAGCGAGGAAACCGGGTCACCCGAAGAGGTTCCCTATGCCCGGGCATACAGAGTTTTCAACGCCCAGCAGATCGACGGGCTGCCGAGCGAGTTTTACGCGCAGCCGGAACCAGCCCGGACCTTTGACACTGAAACCGACGCACGGCTTGACGCGTGGCTCATGTCGCGGGGGGCCGATATCCGGACCAGCGACGAGCCGAGGGCCTACTACCACATGAAACTGGACCTGATCCACCTTCCCCGGGTCGAAAGTTTCTATTCGCCGACAGGTTACTACGCGACGGCGCTTCACGAGCTGATGCACTGGACCGGGCATCACACACGCCTTGCGCGGCTGGACGAAGCCGGGGAGGTCAAGGGGCGGCGCGACTATGCCTTCGAAGAGCTGGTCGCGGAGCTCGGCGCTTGCATGGTGGGGGTGAAGCTGGGGATCGCTCCCGACTTCAGCCAGAGCGCGGCATATGTTGAGAGCTGGGCGAAGGTTCTGAAGGAGGACAAGCGCGCGATCTTCCGGGCCGCAGCGGCGGCACAGGCGGCGGCGGACTATGTCCGGCCTGAAGAGGCTGAGAACGCGGCGGAGGAATCTGAAGCCGCCTGAACGGTGAAGGGGGCGCGGCCTTGGGGGTCGCGCCTTACCTCGAAGGCCGCGCCGCCAGTCAGCGAGGGAGTGGACCGTATGGGGTCAACGAGGCATCAAGCAGAATATGCGGAGCCCCGCGATTGCGGGGCCCGGTCCGGATGAGGCGGGGCTGGTGCGCCGCGATACTATGCCGATCCGGCCCTGTCGCTCCCGGTCACCGGGAGCGACCAGCGTGCGCCGCTGGACCACTCTCATAGAGGAAGGGAATTTGGGGAAAGGTTAGCGACCAGATACCCATCACACACCGACTTCTTCGGTGAAAAAAGGGTGAGGGAGTGAGGGAAGTGAGGCAACTTCCCATACTTCTTTTGAAGGTATCTTAGCTACTGCTTCATAGGGGTTTAGTGTTCTAGAGAGATGTTAACGAAAGTGCGTCACTTCCCTCACTCCCTCACCAGGGGCGGGTCGTTATAGGGTTTGAACCCATCCGATTATTCTATGATTTCTTCGCCAAAGCGTAGCCGCTGGCTCATGGTTCATTGATGAATTCGCCGATAGGCGTCTCGTGCGCCCGTGCGTGTCTCGTCCCTGATCGGATCCGGGCCACGTCCACACGGTCGACTCCGTTATGGATCAATGCAACTCGACTGGCTAAACAATCCGTAGGAAATGTTTTTTCCGTGATTGTGGGCGAAGAACAGGATCGGTTCCAGCCTGCGCCGTTGAGGCAGAGACCGCAGTGGTGTATCACTTGGGGAAAGGGCTGCGGGCTTGCCTCGCCAGCTATGAGCCGACCGGGCGGAGCATACGCCCCAAGAAGACGGGACAGGGCATGAGCAAGTATGACGATCTTCCCCGCGAGCAGTTGATCGAACTGCTGAAAAAGCGGGACCGCACCAAGAAGCTGGGGCTGGTCTGGGAGCGGGACGAGATCGAGGCGGACAACGCCGTGGACGCCAATTTTGTGGCGGCAACGATCATTCCCGACCTGTCGGACAAGCCCGCGCCGTGGCGGAACATGGTGATCGAGGGCGACAATTACGACGCCCTGCGCTGGCTGCGCATGACCATGGCGGGGCAGATCAAGTGCATCTACATCGACCCACCCTATAACACTGGTACAACGACCTGGGTCTACAATGACCGCTACGTCAATCCAGAGGATGCATATCGGCAGTCGACATGGCTAGAATTTATGTTCCGGCGCCTCGCGCTAGCCCGTGATCTTCTTGCGCCATCTGGCGTTATTTTGGTTTCTATCAATGATGAGCAGCGGGCGCGCCTTGAGCTGTTGATGGATGAAGTCCTGCCCGGCATGCGTCTAGGCTGCTTTGTCTGGCGAACAAGGAAGGGCGGTTACGACAGCGGGAATTTTTCGAAGGATCACGATTTTGTCTTGGTCTACAGGAATGCTGGTTTCGAATTTGCAGGTTCTGCAAAGCAGCGAGATGACTACAGCAACCCGGACAGTGATGAGCGTGGCGACTGGACTGACGACCCTCTCCAACAGCCGAAGACCTACAAGCAGCGAAAGAACGGTGTTTACTTCATTGAAGATGAAGAAACGGGCATATTCTACCCGCCAAATCCAAATCGAGTGTGGTCAGTTGGCAGAAAAGGCGACAAGGGGCTCACCGGCCCGACAATTGAAGACTTGATCAGTGAACGGCTGATAATCTTCAAGCGAAAGGGTGAGTACGTCGTCTACAAGACCATGGAAGAATTGGTTGCGGCTATTGCTGATGGGTCAGCGCACAAGTTTGCACGACTTGATCTCCCCAATCTTGATGAATGGATTGGCAAGAAAATCGGCCTCGGAAGTGTTCGGATAAAGAAGTTCCTCAAGGATAAAACTGAAGAACCCAATCCCCTTTCGAGCATGCTCGATGGCATTGTTTCGGAAGAAAGCTATTCGGAGGAAGTTGGTCAGACTGCCGAAGGAACTCGGCAGATCAGAAGCATCTTTGGGGAGTCTGTGTTCGATTACCCCAAACCTGTTTCACTGCTCAAACTGCTAGTAGAACAGTCAACCCGACCCGGTGACATCGTGCTGGATTTCTTTGCAGGGTCTGCAACGACAGCCCAAGCCGTGATGGAATTGAATGCGCAAGATGGTGGGGATCGTCGGTTCATCATGGTTTCGTCCACTGAGGCGACTGCCGACGCACCCCAAAAGAACATCTGCCGCGATGTGACGGCGGAACGCATTCGCCGCCTGAATACCTCGGATAACAAGAAATTCGCGAACCTTTCCGCAGAATTCGCCTATCTGCGCTGCCGAGGGATCGAGTTTGAAGACCTCGACCAAGACCTAGCGCCTGCCGAGGTCTGGGCCGCACTGGAAACGCTGCACCGCCTGCCCCTGACCCGCTACACCCAAGCCCCGTGGCAGGAGCACAAGACGGAAGCCCAGACCCTGATCTTCGCGGATAGGGTCAGCACGGACCTGCTAGACCATCTGCGCGGGGTGGTGGATCGGCGCGAGAATGCCTTTGTCTATGCCTGGGCACCGGGCCAGATCACTGCCGCCCTTGGTGATGTGCTGGATGTGCGGTCTGTGCGCACGGAACTGGTCGGAAGGTTCCGCCAATGACCGCAGATTTCCGGCTGTCGCTCGCGCCATACCAGCAGAAGGCCGTCGATGCGATGGCCGAGACCCTGCACACTGTATCAGGCTTGCATGACCGTGAACCTGAACATCGCGACATCATTGCGCGCGAATTGGGCGTGATCCTGCTGCAAGCGCCCACGGGATCAGGAAAGACCCTCATGCTAGGCCGTGCTTTGGAGGCTGTGCGCGGGCAGCTTAGCGCCAAGACAGTGTGGTTCTGGTTCGCGCCTTATGCCGGATTGGTGACGCAGACCCGAAGCGCCCTGACCGCTCAATGTGGCGCATTACGACAGCGCGATGTCTATGCAGATCGTGAGGCCAGTGCAGCGCGTGATGGTGATGTGTTCGTGCAGACTTGGGCATCAGTTGCCGTCATAAAGAAGGAAAGCCGCAAAGTCCGCTCTGACAAGGAAGGAGCGCTCTCGGTGGACAGCATGATTGAAGAACTGCGCGAGCGGGGGTTCCGTATCGGCGTGGTGATTGACGAGGCGCATCTGAATTTCGGATCGGGCGCAAAGGCAACCGCTGATTTCTTTCTGAACGTGCTGTCACCCGATTTCACGGTGCTGGCCACGGCCACGCCGAATGATGCCAAGCTGGAAAAGTTCGAACGCGATGCCGGGTTAAAGGTCGCTAGCCGCGTGACGGTTTCGCGAGATGCGGTGGTAAAAGCAGGGCTGAACAAGATCGGCCTTATGGTCGGCGTGCTGCGGTTCAAGGAAGAGGACCGGGCGCTGATCGATACCGAAGTGGCGACCCTGACGGCGGGGTGGTCGCAGCATTCGTTCATCAAGGACAAGCTGGCCGAGAAGGGGATCAGCCTGACGCCCCTGATGCTGGTGCAGGTTGAGGACCAGCAAGAGGGCAAGGAAGACCCGGTTGCACGGGTGAAGGAACGACTAATCGAAATCGGCGTGCCCGAGAAAGCGATTGCCGTTCACACGTCGGGCGAGCCGGACCCAGCATTTCACACGCTGGCCTATGACCCTGAAATTGAGGTTCTGGTGTTCAAGCTGGCTGTGGCGACCGGGTTCGATGCGCCTCGGGCGTGGACACTGGTTTCCGTGCGCCCGTCGCGCGGGCGGGATTTCGGTTTGCAGATCGTAGGCCGGATCATGCGGGTGCATCCGCTGGTGCGCCCGCTGCATGGGACAGAGCCGCTTCTGGACCGTGGCTATGTTTTCATATCGGACCCAGAGTTGCAGGTCGGGCTTGATGAAGCAGCCGCCGATCTGAAAGCGGTGCGCGAGGGGATCGCGGTTTTGACCGATACGCTGGACGTGAATGTGTTGGGCAACGATACGCGGGCGGCGGAAAGCTATGGCGCAACGCCGTTGCCGCCCCCACCCGTGCAGGCAGTGCCGGGTGAGACCGAGGGCGACCAGGTTGAACGGCAGGTGTCGATGGGGTTGCTGAACCCGAATTATGCCACCGCCTCGACCCTGCGCCAGAAAAGCGCCCTGAGCGCCGTTGAGGGCTTTTCGGCCCCCGCGACACCGCCACTGTTCCCGAACCTTCCCGATGTCCTGTCACCTCGCGTGACACCTGCGCAGCCGGTGCCGCAAGAGCATCAAGTGAAGTATCTGCTGCGAACGGACTTAGGCATTCCGTCCGCGCTGGTGCGGGAGGAACTGCCGAACCTGTTCGACATCGAAGGCGACCTTTGCCCGCAAATCGCCCGCGAGTTTTGTCGGATGGTGCCCATGACCTCGATGTTGCTGGCGGTGAACAGCAACGCCGAACTGTCGATGCGCGACCTGTTCAACGCGGGCCAGACGGATCAGCGCAATCTGAGTGTCAGGATGTCGGCGGCCCGGATCGCGGAACAGGCGCAGGCGCAGCTTATGTTCAATGACGGGATCGACCCCCGCCGCATCCGCGAAGCGGTGGAGGCCGAGCTTGCCCGCTTATGCCAGAAGGATGGTATCGCTGCGACGAGCCGCGACATTCGCAGGACCATCAACTTGGCCATCCTGCGCCAGCCGCAGGCGCTGAAAGAGGCCGTCCGCATCGCACAGGGCCATCACATCCGCCTAGAGAGTAACGAGCCGATCCCGACAGAACAGTTTGGCCCGAAGGATGCGCCGAAGGCCAAGAAGGGGGCCTACGGGGCCTTCATCGGTCGCTACAACCGACCCGAGCGAGCCTTTGTTGAAATGCTGGACAATGACGACACGGGCCGGATCAAGTGGTGGCTGCGGAACCCGGAGAGCGAGAAGTGGGCAACGCGGCTGATCCTGCCGACCGGCAAGCGGTTCTTCCCTGATTTCGTTGTGGGTGTCAGCGGACGGCGCACCCGCGACAGCATCGCATTGGTCGAGATCAAGGATGACGGAGAAACCGGGCGGCTGCATTCAGACAGCAACGCGGTCAAAATCCGTTCCGAGCACAGCGAATACAAGAAGGTCTTCTGGTCCTTCCGGGAGACAGAGGGCGTATTTCTGAAAGCCGTGTGGAACCAATCCTACAACCGAATTTTCAGCGCGGGGCCGTTTGAGATCGAGGATATGGTGTTAATCCAGTAGTGATTCTATCAATTCTTACGCGCAGGGAAAGGGCCAGAGCCATGCTAGGCAGGTAGAAAAAGAGATAACCGTATGAGCGAACAGGGATCGTTTTCAAAACGCCTAATCTATCGCAAGACTTACATAATTTAAGGTTTGAGACATGCAGACCGATGATCACGCTGTTGAGGAAATCCTAGCTGAGGGGCGGCGCTTTATGGTGCCGCTCTATCAGCAGAAATATCAATGGCATGACACACAGCGCATCCCGTTCTGGGAAGATGTCGAGGCCAAGGCCATCAAGGTTCTGGAAGGCGAGAGCCGGTTCCATCACTAGATGGGCGCGCTCATTCTGGCACCCATCGGAGAGAGGACGATGACGCGCAGGTGATCTTCGAAACACTGAACTCCAAGGGCGAGCCGCTGCTCGCCATGGACCTGGTGCGGAACAACATCTTCTATCGCGCGGAGAAGGAAGAGGCCGAGGGAGGCACTGGCAGATATGGCGATTTTACTCTGGCCTCCCTTTGATGGGCCAGAGTAAGATTATCGCAACCGGGCCGTCCTCCCGCAAACTGGCAGCCACACAATGGTCCTGAGCAGGCATAACGGTGAGCGCCCCCAAGGCCTACTCAAGAACTGCTTGGCTTTAAGAAGTGTGGGCGTGATAGGGACTGTTTCTTTTGCTTGAAGGAGCTGGATATACCTGACCAGAGCCTCCTCCGCCTCATCAAGCCCACTTTTTTCATAAGTGGTCAAGAGGACGGATAATTCGTAAAGTGATGGGGTCGAATGCGCAAGCCGGAGTGCATCATGGGCAGCCGCTTCTAATATTTTGAACCGCCGCTTTCCCAGCCAAGTTCCGGTGGCAATGTTGGCCACAGCAATTTTCGCGTGAAGTATTTCATGCCTCAGGAGCCAACCGGCCCGCGCCTCCCAGTCAGGTCCATCAAAAACGCGCTCATGTAGCCAGATAACATCCTCGATGAAAGCAGCGTCACACTCGAGCCCATCACCCAGTTGAAAATCTGGATCATCAATCACGCCCAACCTCAGCGGCATTCCTGTTTGCCACCATATTTTTAATCGCGCCTGATTTCTAAAACCAAGCGTTGACCTAGTCCAGGCGAAGGGGCCCAGTTCTAGGCTTTGAAGAAATCGGAAAACGTTAAATCTTGAAAGAGGTATCATATTACCCCATATATAGGAAAACTCAACAGCAAGCAATGTTTTCGGCCCCGAAATAGGCCCAAAACACGCTTCGCGCGAGGGTCAGCTGCGGCTTCGATAGTCGCCTTCGGCTCCAAATGGACAAAGATCAGTAGAGTAGCGAATGCGGCAAAATGTTCTGAAGATATACCTCGATGACAATGAATGGGACCATATTGTGGACATGGCCGCCAGTGTCTCAATGCCCTTGTCAGGCTTCGCACGTACCTTTCTTTTGACCCAAAAACCACCTCAACCAAAAGCTCTCGGGATCACTGTTGAGGCCGTTGCAGCGCTGAATCGGATCGGCTCACTTTTGAATCAAATTGCGAAAATCGGCAACAGTTCAAAAACTTTCTCGGCGGCTGAGGTCCGGGCAGTGACAGTCGCGCGAGAACGTCTTCTCACTATCGCTGAACAACTTGAAGGAGATCTAAAATGAAAAGCCACTCTACCACGGTCCGGAGTATCGCAGTCATAACGACTGCCGTGATCGGCCTCTTTGCCACGCTTTTGATTAGGCTATTCTCACCTCGCGAACGCAGCCGTCGAGCACCGCACAGGTCGCATCGGGGGTGGGGTAAATGATCGGGAAGCTTAGAAAAGGTCAATCATTTATTGGGCTCGCCCGCTACTTGACGCATGACGGGAGGGGCCAAGTGCTGGCGCTGGATAACCTCTCATCGGATAACGTACCAGAAGCAGCGCAAGAGATGACCGTTGCTGCCGCGACTTCCCGCCGCACTCAAAAACCAGTTCTCCATCTGTGCCTTAGCTACTCCGATAGTGAATTCATCACGACAGACCAGATGCGTGACGACGCGCGGAGGGTCCTCAGAGCCCTTGGCCTGAAGGAACATCAAGCAGTCATCGTAGCGCATGACGACACAAGCCATCCCCATATCCATGTCATGGCGAGTAGGGTTGGGCCAGATAGCCGTACGGCCTCGGACAGCCAGAGCTTTGCCCGCGTCGAAAGTGTCCTGAGAAAAATAGAAACAGAGCGAGGCTGGAGCTCAGTCCCGGGACGGAATGCGTCATCTCCAACCACCGGGCGTCGCGTGTCGGGGCAACGAATATCGCGTGATCCGCGACAACACCACGTCCCAGAACGAGTCCGTCAGTTCCTTCTGACTGCCGAGAGCTGGGTCGAGTTACACAAGGGGGTCCGAAGTGAAGGCTGGCGGCTGGAGGTGGTCCAGAAAGGACGCGGGTCTGGCGCTCTGCTTGTCGGTCCGGCTGGTGAATGCGTGGCGGCTGGAAACGTGGACAGGCAAGCAACACTGACCAGCCTTCGGCGACGTTTGGGACGCGACCCCGAGGCTCGGAAAAAAAGGCTGAGTGACCTCGTTCGTGTCCGAAAAAAAGCGCCGCGCCGCGCGCCTTCCACCGCCGGGCAAATGCTGGCCGCGATGCGCCCGATGCTACTCTCAGGTCTGGTCCCAAGCCTCCGGCCTTATAAATCAGCGCTGCGTCTACCCGGCTTGCCCCGTCTCTGAAGAGGAGTATTCAAATGGCTCGCATACGAAAACCCAACGCAAATGACACGAACGCGGGATCTGATATCGACAACGGGACGAGTGATGACTTGCGGCGGTTTATCGACCACGCGGCGGACATGATAGCGGCGCTCGAAGCGATACAGATGCGCCTCGCCGATGCTACTGCCGCCCTGGAAAAGGCAGCAGTTGGCTACAACAGGACCGCCCACGGTATCGAAAAACGAGAGCGCGAGGGTATAACGGTCAAACTGGAAAGCGAAATCGGTGTTGCTTTGCGGAAAGTGAAAGCCGCACTCGCCGATCCAATTTTTCGGGCCGAAAGCATCGCGCGCCGCCTCCACTATACCGTAGCATTCGCAGGTGTGGCAGGAAGCATTATCGGCGCGGGCGGTGTGATCGCTTTGATTATGTTTCGGATAATCTGAGAAAGGAAGACGATGAAAAACTCTGAAGTACTTGCGAAATTGATCACGGCTGCACAATCGGCAAACGATCCACTTGATGAGCTCGCATGTCGCAGGGCTGCTGCGTGGATTCGCTGGTGTGATGGATACGGTGCGACACTGACGCGGCCTGAGGCCGACCGTATAGCCGCAGGCGGCGCGTTGGGGGAAGCAGCACGTGGATTGATCCGGCGGCTGGCAGAGGAGTATCCGGCTCCGATTGAGGACATTCAGTTTTTATCTCTTCACGATGATGACGGTACGCCTTGGTCGCTTTCAGAAGTCGCCATATGTGCAGACCGGTCAGATAAAACTAAAGATCATAGAGAAAGGGGATTGCGGAGCCGGGGAGGATATCCGCTTTCGTTATGATGGCACAGTGCGAAAGTGAAAGCTTATGTCTCAGACAGTCACCCACCTTCCGGTATATATTTTCTCCAGTAAGCAAGTGTTCATCAGCACCACGCAAGATAGCTTGGCCACTGGCGCCAGCTGTCACAGCGGTGGCATAAAGACGTATCGATGTACCTGAGGAAAGCTCTGGGTGAAACTTGAGATATAAAAAGGCGCCCGTGGGGCGCCCTTCCTGTGCTTTTTTCCATTAATCCGGGATGATCAATGGCGCGGCAAAACCGCCCTCCATCTCGAACCCGGTTGCAGGATTGTTGGCCGAGGTATTGCCGAAAAACGCTGCATCGCCATTGTCATTGACAAAACCGGAGCCCGAGACAGCGAAATCGCCTTCATCGCGTTCGCGACGCACGAACACCCCGCCCACTGACTGGTCGCGCAGGATATAGCTCAGATAGGTCACATCATCCGCACCAAATGCATTATTCACCACATTTGCATCTGCGAAGATCTCCACAGAATGCCGTGCATTTGCAGCCATTCCGCCGATCGCAACTGTTCCATCGGCGATATTCAATGTCATACCGAAATCACCCGAGGCGATATCCCAAGGGGTATCATGGTCGAATTTGTAATTGATATCCCAATTTCCGACATACCGACCACCAGGAAGTGTATGCGAGGCCACGGGCTCGCCATCAATGCGGTAAATCCAGATATCATTGCCCAGGCGATACTGGATCAATCCGAAATCGGTCCCGTTCAGGCGATCAACTGCAACAGTGCCGCGGACACCATTCTCATCTGTGAAGTTGCGCTGCTGGCGGGTGACCTCCCCATCGATTGTCGTGCCACCCACCGGGCGCGAAGTTCCACCCGCAGCAAATGCGATGAGATCTTCATTGCTGGTCGAGGCCGGCACATTCGATGTCTGCTGGGATCCGCCAGAGGGTGGGGCATCCTGTGGCGGGTTTTGTGTGTAACCGCCATTATTTGTGCTCGACCCGCCACCGCAAGCCATCAGCGCTAATGCGGAGATAGAAAGAAATGAAAAAACGGTTGTATTTGTCATTTAGGAGATCCACTTATACGGGCGCGTGGAAAATGAATAAACCTACCACTCTGCGTGCCGCAATATAAAAACAACCAGAAAAAAACAACCTTAAGAGCGCAATGGTACACTTAAGTTTAATTTATGGAGAAAAGGAAAGTAAAAAAATGCTCAGGTTTTTATCAATATTATTAATTACGAAAGTAACATCCGGAGAGCTTTACGCGCAAGGAAATCAACAGCGCGCTCTGATACTTACAGGTAATGATGTGCTTGTAACAAGATATCTGGATAGGATGTCGGGGCATCCGGCGGCGCGCCGCCATCTCGAGAGTTTTGAGCAACAACGCGGTTTTAGAGCTTTGGATGGGAGGGGCGCACGGTATGTCAGGATCAGCCCGACCCTGACATATGATCCGAATGTCACTGGGGGCGTTCCGAATGACAGTATTGACGTCGCAGGCTTCAGGTTCCGGATCGATCCTGACTTTGTGGCGCAGGGGGATATCCTGGCCGGGGTGAAGATCCGTGCCGGCCTGCGTCAGAATCTGGCCGAAAATACAGCGCTGGACCTTCGGTTTTCAGGATCGGCGGCCTATGCGCCCCGCGTTCAGGTGATGAAAATAAATCTTGATGCAGAGGCTTGTCTTCGGTTTCAGCAAAATGCCGGGCGCCATTTCCATATCTGCGGGGGCGGGGATTATCGCTATGTGAAACTGGGTGAGGTGAAATCCCTGCGCATCTCTTCAGGAGTGACCCAGGCATTCACCTCCTCGCACGGCGTCCACTCTCTGGGCCTCGAGATCGGAGAACGGCAGGTCATGCCTGATACGTCGTCAAACTGGTCGCAGGATTTCCTGCGCATCTCGGCAAGCTCTGCCTTGAGCAACGGAACAGCGATCACATCGGGCCTCGAGTTCGGATCGAAAGTGACGGACATCCACAGCCAGAGATTTCGGGCCACAGTTGGTATTGCCCGATATATCGCAGATCGCCCGGCAAGCCTCTCTGCCCATTATGCCACCAGCAAAGGTGGGCGCTATATGGGGCAGCCCAGGAAAGATCGCTCTTTCGGGGTGAGTGCGGGTTATCAGATATCGGATCGGGTATCGGTGTCTATGTCGGCACATCGGACATTGTCCAATGCCGATCTGATGCAAACAAGTCTCTCGAAGAATGTCGGAATAAGTATCCATTTCTGAGGCTGACGTGAGGATACCCGATCCCCAAGGTTGGCGATGCGGTTTTGGTCCCGCATTCCACGAGTGATCTGCTGATTTTGCGGTCCTTATCGTGATATTTTACATATAAATCATAGTGTTGTTGTCTGGGAGGTGCGCGTTTCATGGATCACCCAGAGGGTGCGGGTTCGCAGTGGGCAGATCGGATGGATTTCGACCCTCGTGTGTGGCTGGAATTTCGTGGCACGCAGCTCAGTTCGGACGGCGGGCTGCTGGTGATGCGGACAGGTTCAGGCGATCTTCACGTCAGACGGCACGACACTTGGGTAATGTCGGTGGGTATCAGGCACAGGTTTTCGCTGCAGCAACCTTCTGCTCACCGTAGAGAGGCAAGGCTTCAAATTTCTTCGCAACAGGACACCGAAATATCATTGGGTAGCGGGCCCCACACTTTACGGTACTCTCCTAGATTCCAGTAGGGGTTCTCTGCTGTCGCGCTCGCAGCAACCGTGGTGTTTTGTTTTGAATATCAATGAAACGGGCCCCAAAGGCCGCCCCCGCCGCTCGAACCATTTTCGACAAAAACCCGGAAATACCCTATCTGGGTTTTTAGGAGCGTCAAGGCCACCATCTGTCATTCAGGTACCACTTCATTTTTCTTTCGGGTGTGCCATCGATAGGCTTGCCTGACTGCGCTTCGGTATATGACGACTGTGCTTCATCTGCCATTTCGTCGATAATAGCGAGAAGTTCGTCAATTTCCTTAAGTAGAGCCGCATTGCAGGAGGTATCGTGTTCCATATTTTTCACCTTATTTTGTGAGTAGTTCCGTTAAGAGGGCTTCGTCCCCAGTTAAAACTGGAGACAAATTTATTAGGATGGACTTCTGGGTTTTGCCGGTACCGGCATATATCTTGCGGCTCCCTTATATTCTCCAGCAGTAATCCGCCCAGTCTTTTCCCAACCCAACGCGACCAGTTCGCGTGCAACACGCTTACTCAGGGCCGGTGTCATGTCTGCTGAAAGAATGCCGAGCATCCCGAGTACCTGTTTAGTCGTGATCTCTGTCATATCTTCCAAGATATTAGCGATCTCAGACCGCCAAGGATCCTCCGGAGTGCGATCGCTTGCTTCCGAAAGTGCGAGTTCTGCTACATCGCCTTCGAGCCACCAGCGCTCTCCCTCGAGGTAGAGCGCGACTGCTTCAGCCCAGAGCTGTTCTCTGTCGCGCTCCAGCCCTTCAATGTCCACCAACCCGACTTTGACTGGCCAGAAGCGGCGCCCGCCCGTCTCATCGCGCTGCCAATCGGACTTGTTTGTTGTGCCAGCAAAAACGCAGCGGCGTGGCTCTGACACCTCCTCTCGCCCATAAGCCGGGCGATAGGACTCGACTTGGCGCGAAATGAACGCTTTTACTCCGTCAATATCACGGCGCATCGCATCCAGTTCTGCGACCTCAATGATCCATTTCCCCCTCAGGAAGCTTGACGCATCTTTGGTTTGCATCGGCGGCAAGTTATCCGAAAAAAAACTCTCTCCCGCCAGCGTGGAAAGAACCGTTGACTTCCGCTGCCCCTGCATCCCTTCGAAGACAAGCATGTGATCGGCCTTGCAGCCGGGTTTGAGCGCCCGCGCGACTGCCGAGACAGCCCAGCGAAGGCCAACCTCTGCAGTGTATGCGTTATAATCGACGCCGCAGTATGTTGTGAGCCATCTGCCGAGACGCTTCTCTCTATCCCAAGTCAAGCCTTCCAGAAATTCACGAAGTGGATCAAAAGGGGCGTCCCGGCAGCACTTGCGAAGTGCGGCCACCACGGCATCCTTAGTGATAATCGGAAGTCCGTTAGCGTTAAACCACATCTGTGCTGCGGTGTAATCTTCGTCTTCAAGCTTGCGTGGGAATCCATTATTTTTTTGCCCCGGGATAGGCTGAAGAAGAACCCTTTCTCTAGTAAACTCATTGAAGGCCAATGCTCCGGCCCACGCGTGGTGACTCGAAATGAGCGCAATTGCGTTTGCTACATTCGAGACCAGATCACCTTTCTTGTTGACGATGAATTCAATCTCCTCATTCGCCTTTTTATCCTCATGCGCGCCTTCGGAATTATTAAACTCACTCTGATCGATCTCGAGCTGTGCTGATAAGACTTCAAATCTGTTACGCATCGGCATGCTCATATCCTTTTACAAACTCAACGAATTCGCGGCGCTGGCTAATGGTAAATGCCTGGAATATAGACAGGGCATATGCTTCGAGCTCTTCGTGACTGGCATATCCTGCCCACGCGGTGGCATCTTCGAGCAATTTAATGAATATAGGCGGCGGAGAGCCGGCGCCACCAAGGACTGTTTCGGCGACCAGCATCGCGCCCTCACGCTCCATGCTCCGGAGCGCAGCCCAGGCGAGTGCAGCGCATTCTTGGGGTTCAAGCCTAGCCTGCCAGATCACAGATGTAGCTTCCCATGAATTCGCGTCTGAGAGGGTCAGTGCATACCCCAGCATATTCATGGCTCGATGATGATTTCGCTTCATATATTTCGGTAATGGGTGCGGCAAGATAGCAACTCCATTGACTGTCCGGTTTTTTTTTGCCACGAAGATCATGTGAAGGGCGGTTTCCGGACCGTTTCAGTTTGTCGGGCGGCAACTCGACGGCTCTAGGGCCCCGGCAACTGTCGGGGTCTTTAACTTACGGTGAGGAGGCACCAGCCAGGGCTTTCTCGAAGCGCTCGATATCTGCGAGCCGCCACCGAGTCACACGAGGGGTCAGGCGAACTGGATTGGGAAATTTATTTTCAGAAGTCCGCGACCAGCGCCACACCGTGTTGCGGCTGACGCCGAACCGGAGCGCGATCTCGTCAACAGAGACCCAGACCGTCGAAGCGTGAGGCATGGCGGTCCGACTTTTCGTTTGTTTAGTCATGAGTTACCTCCTTTGTATGGAAAGGGTAACCCGGTGCATTTTGGCTGTCTAAATGTACAATTGAAAAATTTTGAGAAAATTTGTGTTTCGTCAAAATGCGCAGAAATTGCCTCGCTTTAGTAATCGCAGGTTGCTTTCACAGCTCTTTAGGTTTCTACCATTAGTCACTGTAGTTTTCTCTCAAATGCACTTTCTCTAGGAGTCTCAACGCTCAAGTGTGGTCTTCTGGATCGGCGGGGTATGGTACTCTTTTGTCAAACAAGCTATCCCATTCTAATCCGAGCCATTCACATTCCTGATATAGGCGCTGCGCACTTTTTCTTAGGCCTTCCGCAGAAGGTAGCTTTGGTCTTATTTTTTTTGCCCCCTCGCGGGTAGCGTTATTTTCCGCAGCTTTCAGATAGGCGTCAGTTTTCGCCGCTCTCAAAAACCTTCCGAGTGGGCCGCCGTCTTGCCGCGCGTTTGTGGAAAAGCGAATCTCGCCGTCTGTAACAATCCAGATGCCAATGCAGTTAAGCATGAAACGGCGAGCTTGAGGGAACGCGCTGTTTGCAGGCTTTGGTACCCACTCTACATCAAGTCTATCAAGTACTTCCAACCGGTATATTGCTTCATGAAGAGTATGCGTGGGCTTTGCATTCACGAAAAGCTCTAACGCTTCGGGATCAAGGCCCATCTCAACTGCGTCGCGTATATTTGCCGCACGGGCCTCACCAGTAGACCCTGCGATTTTTTCTACCTGCTTTTTGAGCGTCTTGCCGCTCCGCCGCTTGGGTCGTACTGTCCGCATATCTTGAACAAAGTCACATGCCGCTTGGTCTAGTTCGGCAATGGCCCACGCGATCTGTGCAGGGCTTACGCCGCGAGCGACAAGTTCGCGGTTTATTATTGCTTTATTTCCAGTCGAAATCATTTCTGGCATTCTTAAGCCCCCAAAAACCTTGCCCAGTCTTCCATCATGTCGCGGCGTTTCTCCATCATGTCGGTTCGTCGATATGCCCTTTCGACTGCCGATCCCACCTGATGCGCAAGTGCCATTTCTGCCATCTCTGCCGGGTATTCCGTCCTCTCTGCCGCCCAGTCCCGGAATGTGCTGCGCAGGCCGTGGGGCACGGCAGGCCGCTTAGACCGGGCATCCAGATAGCCACCCTCGCGCGCTTCGTTGAGCCTCTTCATGCACGCGCTGAGCGCCATATCCGAGAGCGGACCACCGCGCGCAGCCGGGAAGAGGTATGGACTGTCTCCCATCCGATCCATCCCTTCCAGCAGCGCCTTTGCGGCGGCTGACAGGGGAACACGGTGCTCTTTCTCGGCTTTCATGCGCTCCGCCGGGATGGTCCAAGCCCCCAGTTCGAGGTCGATCTCGTCCCACGTCGCGCCGCGCACCTCCCCAGAGCGTGCGGCGGTCAGTGCCGCGAACTCCAGCGCCCTCGTGGCGAATCCGTGGCGCTTCCTGAGGTCGGCGAACCACGCCGGCGCGTCATCGAGGGTCAGCGCCGGATGGTTTTTCACTTTGGCCCCCTTCTTCGGCTTTGGGAGGCTCGCGTCTAGGTTTCCTTTCCAGCGGGCCGGGTTGTCACCGGTCCGGTGGCCATGGACTGTCGCCCAGGCGAGTACTGCCTCGATCCGTCCCCTTAGCCGGGTCGCAGTTTCGGTTTTCGTAGTCCAGATCGGCTCCAGAACCCTCTTAACGTCATTGACCTTGATATCGGCGACAGGCATTTCTCCCAGAATCGGGGCGGCGTAAGTGTCGAGGGTCGCCCGCCATTGCTTCCGGTGCTTCTCGTTGCGGAAGCCGTCCTCTTTGGCCTTAACGGTCTGTTCGGCTGCGTTGGCGAAAGTGACTTGGGCGCGGCGCGCCTCTTGCTCGGCACGCTTCTCGGCCAACGGATCGTCACCCGCCCTAATTATCTCTCGGGCATCGCGCGCCTTCTCACGCGCCCGGGCGAGTGAGACCTCTGGAAAGGGGCCAAGGCCCATGCTGTGGCGCGATCCATTTGCGACATATCGGAGAAGCCAAGAGCGCGCGCCGTTTGGTGTGATCTGAAGATACAGTCCCGTGACCCCGCCCACAGCGTGGGTGACGTTACCGCCGAAGCCCGGATGGCGCAGATTCCGCACCGCAATGGCGGAGAGCTCTTTCGCTATGCGTGGCATCAAGATAAAGCCTTACGTGTTTACCTACTGGCCATAAAATGATGATATGTTACGATCCTGAGTGCAACCCTATGTTACAAAAGTTCTCGCAAATATTTGTTTTGGATAGTTTTATATTGCCCTATGATGTTGAGCGTTACATATTCAAGGCAGCCTGTCTCTCCGCCAAAATCACACCTGCAAAATCCATCAACTCTTTGTTTTTATTGTAAAATTGCGTGCGCAGCCCCGCAATCCCCCGATATTTGCTATACAATCTGCATTACAAACTGTGATACACTCTCCCGAAGTCAGTCAGGGGCGCGATCATTGCAATCACAACACGTAGCGGTTCCAAGAAGGGAACTCTCTATCTCTATAACCGCGTGCCGAAGCGGTTCGCGTCGGTAGAACCGCGCCAGTTTGTCTGGGTCAGTCTGCATACAGATTCGCCGTCAGTTGCCAAGACCAAGGAAGCCGCGACTTGGGAGCAAATGATTGCAGCATGGGAAGCCAAGCTGGCAGGTGACAGCACCGACGCAGAACAGCGCTTCGCAGCCGCGCGCGAGTTAGCCGAAGTGTTGATTGCCACTGAGAATTGACCCGGCAACCGCCAAAATTGTCACTGAGAATTGACCCATGTGCAACTTTTCCCTGGCGTGAATCAGCTGGGGATTATCGGAGTGATCGACATGGGATTTTTGAAGGTTATCAGGACATGGGCGCTGCGAGACAAGATGCCCATTCGCGAGATTGCGCGGCGCACAGGCATCGCGCGTAACACGATCAAGAAATATCTGCGGGAGGGGATTGTTGAACCTGCGTTCCAGACGCCGGATCGTCCGAGTAAGCTGGATCCGTTTGCCAAGCAGCTGACAGCCTGGCTTGTCTCGGATCAGCGCAAATCACGCAAAGAGCGCCGGACTTTGAGGCTGATGCACGCCGATCTGGTGAAGTTGGGATATGACGGTTCCTACGAGCGTGTTGCGGCCTTCGTTCTGGAATGGAAAGGCGAACGCCAGCGCGCGCAACGCACGACAGATCGCGGGGTCTTCGTGCCGCTGGTGTTCCAGCCTGGCGAGGCGCTCCAGTTCGACTGGAGCGAGGACTGGGCCTATGTCGGCGGTGAGCGCATCAAGCTTCAGGTGGCCCATATCAAGCTGTCGCACAGCCGGGCATTTCTGGTGCGTGCCTATTTGCTGCAGACACATGAGATGCTGTTCGATGCGCATTGGCATGGCTTCCGGGTGTTTGAGGGCGTGCCGGGACGCGGCATCTACGATAATATGAAGACCGCCGTCGACCGGGTTGGGGCTGGCAAGAAGCGCGATGTGAATGCGCGGTTTTTAGCGATGACCAGCCACTATGTCTTTGATCCCGAGTTTTGCAATCCAGCCGCGGGTTGGGAACGAGCCATTGTGCGCCATTGGTTCAAGAACAATGGCGAGTGGACAGGTCGAGAAGAATGTGCGTGATGCGCGTCACCGGCTCTGGCAGCTCATGCCAGCCTTCCCGGACCTTGAAGCGCTGAATGGTTGGCTGGAAGAACGCTGCAAGCTTCTTTGGGCTGAGACAGCCCATGGCACACTGCCTGGCAGCATTGCCGATGTCTGGGAGGTCGAGAAGCCGACCCTGATGCCACTTCCCGCGATGT
This sequence comes from Roseinatronobacter bogoriensis DSM 18756, assembly GCF_004366635.1. GTDB lineage: Bacteria > Pseudomonadota > Alphaproteobacteria > Rhodobacterales > Rhodobacteraceae > Roseinatronobacter > Roseinatronobacter bogoriensis. The sequence goes on from NZ_SORN01000008.1 coordinate 60,809, forward strand.
TCGACGGGTTTGTCGAAGAGAGAAAGCGCGTGTCACCCACCTGCCTGATCACCTTTGATCGGAACCGCTATTCTGTGCCAGCCAGTTTCGCAAGCTGTCGTTCACTATTTTGGCAGTCATCACCTCGCCCGATCTGCGTGCTGTGTTCAGGCAGAGCGCCTATGATTTAAAAGGGTGGTGATCGATAATGATGCGTTGCCCCCCATACGGCGCCACAATGAACGGATCGAACAGCAGCCCGCTATTTACATGGCTACACCTTTCTCCCCTCCAAACAACGGGGGACACGACTTGCAAGCGCCGGTAGTCTGCGTCGAGAGGGCACTCTGGATTACGCAGATCATAGGCGAGGACCCTCAAATGAATTTTCGGGATTGAACGAGGGAAAAATTGACATTGATTTCTTCAGGCCTGGTCGGCTTTCGTGGTTTGCATGCCGTTGCGGTCCTTGGGTTGGTGCTGTTGGTCAGCGCCTGCCGCGAGGATGATGCCGAAACAGGCGCAGACAGCACTGTAGGCGGCAGGGCGCAGGACCTTTTTCAGCAGTTGGGCGCAGGTGAGGCTCGCATCGAGATAGCGGGGATCGTTGAAACCACCGGCACCCGTGACACGCTGGTAGATGACCCGCGCTACATCAGCGCTTCCGCCGATATCTTTCGCCCGTCAACCAGCAACAACCGCCGAGGCAGCAATGCCGATGGGCCTTATGAATTGGTTCTGTATGGCGATGCGGTTCACAGCGGGCACGCGCCCGAGACACCCGTTCGCGCATCGCTCACGCTCATCCTGCCAAAGGGCGCGGAACCCGGCGTCTACACAGTGGATGGTAGGCGCGCTGATGACGACGAGATCATCGCGCGACTGGCAGGTGATGGCAATGCCTGGAACTATAATGACGGGTTCTCCGGCCAATTACAAATCACCGAGATCAACGATATGCTGTCCGCGAGTTTCGAAATTCTCCTGTCGCAGGACGAAGACCACATCAACATTCTCGGCGCAGTCAATGCCCTGCCTCTCAGCCCGCAGGCCGAAGTTCGATATGAACTGGCCACAGCAGATGAAACGCGGCAGGAATTCGCCACACCCTCAGGGCGTTTGGTTGGGTCTGAGGGGGATTATCAGCTTATGCTTGGTCGCGAACTCTACTTGCGGCTGCCTGCTGGGTTCGAAGCCGGGCGCTATAGGCTGGTGCAGCGCGCCGCTGCCCCAGATGAAGCCGGAATGCGTCTGATAAATTATGACTACGACAGTCTGCAAGGCGAAATCACGCTTGAACGCACCGGCAACCTTTTGTCAGGATCGTTCGATTTTTCCACTGACGGGGAAACCTCAGCGGAGGTGCGAGGCGAGTTTGATGGGGTAATTTTGCAAGAATAGACAGATACCGGCTCAAGCCGTAAAACCCGGCATCGCGCACCCGAGGCGCCTCGAAGGCAGTCCACAATCGGGCGGTTACCAATGAATCGCTGCAACGAGCACAAGTGGCAGCTTTCAAGAATGCCGTGTTGCGCACTGAGCGGCGGCTTCGGGCCGATCGCGATTAAGCTGCGGCGCTTTTTTCTTGCAGTCGGCTCAGTGCTTGTGCCGCGATTTCGATTGAACGGACCCGCGCCGCATGATCGTGAATCATCCCCGTCACCATCAGTTCGTCAGGTTGATACTTCGCAATGAGATGGGCAAGCCCGTCTTCCACCGTTCGGAGCGACCCGGTGGCGGAACAGGACAGCGCCTGTTCTACCTGCGCCAGCACCGGCGCTGGAATTTCCAGATCGGCGTCATGAACAGGTCGGGGCAGTTTGCCGGGGTTGCCCGTTCTCAACCGCGCAAAAGCGATAAGCTGCGAAGAGCGCAGATAACGGGCCTCCTCATCCGTATCCGCAGCGCAAACCCCCACCGCAATCATGACATGCGGCTTCGACAGCTGGGTCGAGGGGCGAAACGTGCTGCGATAGATCGCAAGCGCTTGTTCCAGCATGGCAGGGGCGAAATGCGATGCGAATGCGTAAGGCAGTCCCAGATAGGCCGCCAGTTGCGCGCCATAAAGGCTCGACCCAAGGACCCAGACAGGGACATGGGTGCCTTCGCCCGGGATGGCGCGGACGGACAACTTGTTCGATGCCGTGTCGAAATAGGCGATAAGTTCCTGCACATCTTGGGGAAAGCTGTCTTCTGGTGCTAAGTGGCGTCGCAGCGCCCGTGCGGTCGCCATATCGCCACCCGGTGCGCGCCCGATCCCAAGATCGATCCTGTCAGGGAAAAGCGTGGCAAGGGTTCCAAACTGTTCCGCGATGACAAGTGGCGCGTGGTTCGGCAGCATGATGCCACCGGCACCGACGCGTATGCTCTTTGTCGCCGCGGCCACATGACCGATGACGACCGCCGTTGCCGCGCTGGCGATACCGGGCATGTTGTGGTGCTCGGCCAGCCAGTAGCGGTGATAGCCCAGGCGCTCTGCCTCTGTTGCCAGATCGACAGTGTGGGCGAGCGCTTCGGCCGCGGTTTCCCCTTCGGCAATCGGCGAAAGATCGAGAAGTGAGAAATGCTGCATGATCGACTCCTTTGCTCTCAGCTAACCATCAGGACGGTGCAAGCCAAGGCTGCCCATGGTGTTTTCTGCGGTGCGAACCGGAGCTCGCAGCTGCGAGCAGTCGAGCCATCAGCAGACGCCAGCTTCGTCTGCACTGCCGACCTCTGCCCTTTAGAAATGCTGCACCACGGCGCTCGACCATGAAGCCGATGGCAGTCAAGGGCCGGGCACGTATATGTGAGCTGAGCGGCACCCAACATGGCCGGTGCCGCCATGAGCCGCAAGTGCTTCTATACTTCCCGGCACCGCGACACGGCAGGAGACTATCCGACGCTCAACACACCGCGCTAGTTGATCTGCCCTTCAAGACCACGTCACTTCGCGAGAGTGGAGGGTTCAGCCATACCCGTATGGCTGACACTGGCTGCCCCCCCCGTCACCTGACCTTCGTTTTCCTAAGACTTCGGTCATCGCTCGACACCCAATCAGTCGCGCAAAAGTCCCACCCGAATGCGTCTGCGCAACACGCCATCAGAGGTCCGCAGCGACTCACTGAGCGGCCTTCCCTTCATTTCCTTATCGGCACACACAGGCCAGAAAGTTGGAGGCCGCTCAGCGACTCGCTCTGCGCGTCTTTCTCACTTCATCCCGATCTCAACCTCAGCATGCGCGGGGTGGATACCAACGAGAAACGTCAGCGGCGTTGGCAGCGAGTTAGAGTTGGAAATTTCTCAACGGGTCGCGGTCAGCAAGGCATTCAAACCTTCCGGTCCAATTCTGTGCCCCTGTTACAAAATAGAAAACAGGTGCGTTGCAGTTTTTGCGTAATGCTCTTCAGTAAGTTGACACACCAAATCCACATCCCGCGCCAAGGCAGCCTTAGCCAGTGCTTGGTGCTCTTGCAGTAAGTTACGCTTCAACCTCGCGTGATACACAGACGCGCGCCGATATCGCTCACACTGGGTTTGAAGCATGTCGCGATGTCGCAACAGCCAACGGCTTCCACAGGCAGCGACTAATGCATCATGAAATCTTCGGTTCAGGTTTTCCCATCGGTCAAAGTCTTGCAACTGGCCATCATGAAGGAGGGTATCAAGCTTCTCTAAAGAATAAGCGGCTGCCACCACCTGAGATTCCCAATCTTCATCGCCGAGTTTGACTGACAACCGCAGTGCCGCGCATTCAATCGCAATTCGCGCCTTGTTAAGGTCGTCGAACTCTTCAGGGTTGAGTGGAGCAACATGAAACCCTCGATTACTGGATGAGATAACAAATCCGTCGGCGGCAAGACGTTGTAGCGCTTCCCGAAGCGGAGAAGGTCCAATCCCATACAGGCCACGCAACTTCTCTATGCGCAACTTTTCGCCCGGTGCGCGGACACCATCGATGATGTCTTTTCGCAGCCTGGCGAAGGCTTGATCGACTAAGGTCGTTTCTGTTTCCAGTGTCGCAGCGTCTTCCATAACAGGTTCTATGACAAAATTCTCTTGACAAGTCAATCTCGATGAATTCTCATATTATCGAGAAAAAGATGAATTAGCGAGGATACTATGCAGATTGCAGCTTTCAAGAGCGCCACTGGCGAGGGTTTGGGAGTGGTAGTGGGGGAACATATCGCGGTCATGCACGAGGGCATTGAAGGCAGCTCGGAGACAGCACTGCAAAAACTCATAGACGGCGGAGAATCAGCGCTGTCAGAATGGGCGAGCAAGTCAGCTACTGCCAAGCAAGTGTCGCTAAGCGATGTGACATTACTACCTCCCGTCGTATCGCGTCGCGCAGCGATTATTTGCGTCGGCAAGAACTACCATGCCCACGCACGCGAGTTCTTTGGGAGTGGATTCGACTCGACGGGCAAAGACGAGATCCCGACCGAGGCGGTCATTTTTGGCAAAATGGGATCAAGCCTTGTTGGCCACGGCGAGAATATCAACGCTTCTCTGGACCCGACAAATACCGTGGACTACGAAGGCGAACTGGCGATTATCATTGGGAAGGAAGCCCATAAGGTCGCGCGCGAAGATGCATTCAACTTCATCTTTGGATACACAGTCTGCAATGATGTGACGTCTCGCGAGCTACAGAAGCGCCACAATCAGTGGCTGCTCGGCAAGAGCTTAGACAGTTTCTGCCCCCTTGGGCCTTGGATTGTCACCAAGGAAGAGGTTGGTGACATCACGAAGCAGACGCTTACGACCACAGTAAACGGCGAAGAGCGTCAGTGCGCATCAATCGCCGATCTGATCTTTGATATACCCGGTCTGATCGAGACTTTGAGTGCAACGATGACGTTGCAACCGGGAGATATCATTGCGACCGGAACACCTGCAGGCGTTGGCATTGGCCACAAGCCACCGAAATACTTGGCGCCCGGCGATCGCGTTGAGGTGACGGTTACCGGGATTGGAACATTGGCCAATTCCGTAATTTGACGTCAGTCATAAAGAGGAGGAGACTATTATGACACGACACACAAAACTTTCGGGAAGCTCAGCGCTAGCCGTATCCCTTATGGCGTTGCTGGGTGCAAATCACGCGACAGCACAGCACAGCTTTGAAGGACAGACCATTGAAGTGGTCGTTCCTTTCGCACCAGGTGGGGCGACAGATGTTGCAGCGCGCTTTCTAGAACGCTTCCTGGAGCGTCACCTCGAAGGGAACCCGAATGTCGAAGTGACCAACCGTGGGGGCGGCGGGTCAATCCTTGGTGCAAACTGGTTCCAGCAAAATGCGCGCCCAGATGGTCAGACTGTTTTGTTCACAACTTCATCTACGGCAAACCCTTATGTCTTGGGTCAGCCTGAAGTTGAGTATGATCTTGCTGCCATGCGCATGGCCTATGGCTTGCCGTTCGGAAGTGTAACATATGTTGCAGCCAACACTGGGATTGAGACGCCGGAAGATTTCGTCAATGCCAGTGGTCCATTGCTTTATGGCGGTATCGCAGCAGCTGCCAGTGACCTTCCGACGCTCTTGTCTTTCGAGGTGTTGGGTGTCGATGTTCGCTCGGTGCTCGGTTTTACAGGCCGTGGACCCATTCGTCTTGCCTTCGAGCGCGGTGAAACAAACGTCGATTTCCAATTCACGCCTGTGTATATGACTCAGGTCGCGTCGAGTGTAGAAGATGGCAGTTCGGTCGCTTTGATGACCGGCGGATCAATGGATGAAAATGGTCGACTGATTGCCCGTGACCCTGCAGTTCCCGATCTTCCATCAGTATACGAAGTGTATGTAGATGTATTTGGTGAGGAACCGAGCGGCGTTGAATGGGATGCTTACCAAGCGATGGGGGCCCTTACGCTGGCATATGGCCTTACAGCTTATCTTCATCCTGACACGCCCGATGAAATCGTCAACGCTTTTGCCGATGCCGTCGCTCGCATCAATGAAGACCCTGAATTCATTGAAGAAGGGCAGCAAGTGGTCGGTGGCTATGCCATGACATCACCTGTTGATGCTGAAGCCGCGCTGCGGGCCGCTCTCCAACCAAGCGATGAGGTGCGTGAATATCTCATCAACCTTCTGACTGACAAATTCGACGTTCAGTTCTAAGAAACAGCAACAGAATGACATCGGCGGCCAATGTTCTGGCCGCCGATGTATCCTTGATACGTTCCTCAGCATCATCGGCAATCCTTCCTCGGAGTCCGCAACCTCATGGACAACGCACTCGCAGCCCTGTCTGAACTCTTTGAACCATTGCGCCTGTTTGCACTTATTATGGGAGTGCTAGCTGGCATGGTATTCGGCATGCTGCCAGGGCTAGGAGGTGTGGCTGCGGTTTCGATCATGCTTCCGTTTATTTTCCTGTTCGACAGCTACGCAGGCTTGGCGCTCCTTTTGGGCGCAATCTCAGTTGTTTACACTTCAGACACGATCACCTCAGTGCTTCTGGGTGCGCCCGGTTCTCCGGCGTCGGCACCAACTGCGATCGAGGGACACGCAATGGCGCGTCGGGGCGAAGCCGCCACTGCGCTCGGGTTAGGCTTTCTTGCTTCAATGACCGGTGGGTTGATCGGGGCAATGACGCTGGCATTGGCGATCCCGGTTGCAGGGCCAATAGTGCTTGCGCTCGGCACTCCTGAGCTTCTCATGTTTGCTCTGATTGGGCTTTACTTCGCTTCTAGCATGATCGGGCGCGATTTGGCGGTAGGCCTAGCGGCCGGCTGCCTCGGACTGCTCATTGGAACAATAGGGCCTGCACCCGCAGCGGCCAATTTCCGATTCACCTTTGGGCAGGCATATCTGCTGGACGGGCTTTCATTGACGATTGTCGCATTGGGACTGTTCGCGGTTCCTGAGATTATCAGCATGTTGTCAGGTGGGGGCGGCATATCTTCAAAGCGTCAGGTTGTGAGCAACTGGTCATCAGGATTCGTTGAATTCTGGAAGAGCCGCTGGCTTATCATCAGATCAGCTTTCATCGGCACATTTGGCGGATTTGTTCCTGCAGTCGGAGCAAACGCGTCGACTTGGGTGGCTTATGGTCATGCCATGAGCTCGACCAAAGACAAATCCCGTTTCGGAAAAGGCGAACCAAGGGGTGTTGCTGCCGCAGAGGGCGCAAATAATGCCACGGTAATCTCCGATCTTGTCCCCACACTGTTGTTCAGCGTTCCAGGTGGTCCTGCCGCGGCTATTTTCCTTGGTGCCTTGTTCAGTTTCGGGTTCTTTCCCGGCCCCAGAATGGTCACCGAGGAGCCCGTCCTTCTGTATCTGATTGTGTGGAGCGTCGCACTGGCATCGATCGTAGGCGCAGCAATCTGTTTTGCAATTACACCATTGGTGGCACAGCTGACGCGTATCCGTTTTGCTCTGATCGCAGCGCCGCTGATGCTGGTTATGGTCGCTGGCGCCTATCAGGCAACGCAATCTTTGGGTGACATTTCCATTTTGCTTTTGCTGGGTGTCATTGGTTGGATTATGAAGCAGGCAGAATGGCCACGGGCGCCAGTGCTTGTTGGGTTCGTTCTCGCGACCCCGGTCGAGCAATATTTTTGGCTCACAACCCAGATCCATGGCTGGTCTTGGCTGGGTCGTCCCGGCGTTCTGTTGATCGCGTCATTTATTATTGTGCCCCTGATCTGGCGTGCAGCAAGCAGATGGATTGCAAAGCGGAAAGCTATAAGTCCTTTGTCCGTTTCTGCGGATGCTGACCCGGATGTATCAAAGCCCACTGGAACCACCGCTGCGAGGCTCGCAATGTCAGTGATCGCTGTCGCGATCTTTGGTTACGCGTTGGCTGAGGCGATGGGCTTCCGAGCAAATGCCAGGCTGTTACCCTTGCTGGCCATTATCCCCGGTCTTGCACTTGCGATTTTCGTGGTGGTTCGGGAAGGTATTCGGCTGACAAGAAACGTCGATCAGTTTCATTTCGAAGCAAAGGCAGACTACCCGATAATCGCTTTGCTGATTGGTTATGCACTGGGCATAGCACTGTTTGGATTTCAAGTCGCAACCGCCGTATTTCTGATTTTCGTTCTAACGCGCTTTGCCGGATTACGGTTGCTAGGAGCTCTGGCTTACGCCACCATCTTGTTCGTGGGCATCAACGGTCTTTTCTCTCTGATGAGAATAGCACCGCCTGAAGGTTATCTGATATCGAACCTCTTCTAGAGAACGCACAGCCGGATTTGTCGCAGAACACACAAGCTTGAAATCCTTGGCTGGCAGCGCACATCGAACTGGCCTAAGGGATGTCAGTTCTGGGCTGCTGCATCGGCATAAGCTGCGTTACACTCGATGATGTAGCAGACGCGGCCAGGATTCCGGTTGTGAAGTTCAATGAAACCGAGGGCAGGTTCAGTTTGTTTGCATGCACTGACGAAACCGCAATATAAAACCAACCTTTACGGATCATTCGCCGCGTGGAAAGCGTTTGCTGTCTTCAAGGACGTTCAGATCCATATGATTGCGCATGTAGCGCTCTGATGCTTTTTGCAGTGGCTGGAAATCCCACGGGTAATAGCCACCCTGCCGCAGTGCCTCATAGACCACCCAGCGGCGCGCCTGACTTTCGCGCACTTCGGCATCGAAGCGCGCCAAATCCCATCGGGCCTCGGACTGTGCGCGCAGATCGGCCAAAATCTCTTGATGCGAAGGATCACCGGCAAGGTTGCAATGCTCCTGAGGATCGGTTTCCAGATCAAACAGCAACTCAGGGTCCAGCATGCAGCGGGTATATTTCCAGCGCCCGTCGCGCAGGCAGACCAAGGGCGCCTCTGAGGCTTCGGCAGCATATTCCATGGCGACGGGGCTTATGCGCGTGGTGCCTTGCCCCAACGGCACGAGGCTTTCGCCGGTCGTCCAAGGCAAAACTTCCGCCATACTGACACCAGCAAGATCGCACAATGTCGGACAGATATCGATGGTGCTGACAGGTGCATCTATCCGTCCTGACGCCATGTCAGGGGCTGCGATCATCAGGGGCACGCGGGCCGAGCCTTCAAAGAAGCTCATCTTATACCACAATCCACGTTCACCCAGCATATCCCCATGATCGCTGACAAAGACCACCACGGCCTGCTGGCGCGTTGCCTCAAGCGTGTTCATAATCTCGCCGATCTTGTCGTCCAGATAAGAGATATTTGCGAAATAAGCGCGTCGTGCGCGCGCCACCATTTCCGGTGTCAGATTATAGGAGCGCCAGTCATTCGCATTAAATATCCGTTTTGAATGGGCGTCTTGCTGGTCATAGGGGATAGGCCCGGTTTCGGGCGCCAGATGGAGGCAATCCGCATAAAGATCCCAGTATTTCTTGCGCGCGACATAAGGGTCATGCGGATGAGTGAAGCTGACGGTCAAGCACCATGGCCGCGCATCAGCCCCACGTGACAGATCATAAATCTTGGACACAGCATGATGGGCGACATCGTCATCATATTCCATCTGGTTGCTGATTTCGGCCACCCCTGCGCCCGTAACCGACCCCATATTGTGATACCACCAGTCAATCCGCTCGCCGGGTTTACGGTAGTCAGGCGTCCAACCAAAATCGGCAGGATAAATATCGGTGGTCAGACGCTCTTCAAACCCATGCAATTGATCAGGGCCGACGAAATGCATTTTACCAGAGAGGCACGTGTAATAGCCCGCGCGTCGCAGATGATGCGCATAGGTCGGGATGCTAGAGGCAAATTCCGCTGCATTGTCATAGACCCGAGTGGAACTGGGCAGCTGCCCTGACATGAAACTCGCACGCCCCGGCGCGCAAAGCGGTGAAGCCGTGTAGGCATTGGCAAAGCGCGTAGACCGGCCCGACAACGTCTTAAGGTTGGGCGCATGGAGCCAATCGGCGGGGCCATCAGGAAACAGTGTGCCGTTTAGCTGATCCACCATAATGATCAGGATGTTTGGCCGCGCGTGATCGTGGGTCATAACCCGATATTCCTAAAGTGATATACTGCTGGATGTGACCATCGCCGGATCAGGCGAGCAGATCAAGCGACATTGTGCCGAAGGAAGCCTTTAAACTCAACTCAGCACAAAGAGGGTTTCGTTGGGACCGCAAATGCCTTCTTGCCACACAGTGCCGGTGGAATGTTCAAAGGGCGCGGCAGTGACGGGGTCGAACCAATGGGTCGAATCTCCATGGCTGTCCCCTCTTGCTTGTCAATTTTCTAGTCGCCTCTTGCCAGTTTTACGACACTAAGTTCACCGATTGAGGGGGTTTGGGGCTACAGTGAAAGGCTGCTGCCGAGAGCAGCGCTGCCATACTGCCTGACCGTTGGCTTTGGGCCGACCACGTTGTCACGTAGCGTTGGCTTCAATGCGATCCGTCCGCCACAAAGAAGCAGGCCGTCGTTAATCCGAACTAGGCAAGATAGTTACGGCATGTTGAACAATATGTAGATGACGCCCTGCGCAACCTCGGGCATCACGAACAGTGCAACGCATCTATGCTCTTGCCGCGCCGCCAGCAGTGGAGGGTTCAGCCATACCCGCTTGGCTGGCACCGGCTGCATCCCCATCACATGATCTTTAATTTTCTAAGACTTCGGTTATCTCTCGACAACCAATCACCCGCGCAAAAGTCCCACCCGAATGAGCTGCACGGTCGCGGTAAGTAAGTCTTGCAACAAACAACAAGCGAGACACCAATGACCAACCCCTACAAAGATACCCCGACTGCGCGCTTTATCGCAGCCCGTGTGCGCGATCTGGCACATCGCAAGACCCAGGCCGAGATCGCAGCAGAAGCGGGCTTCGTAAATGCAAATTTCATGTCGCTTCTGAAATCTGGAAAGAACAAGGTGCCGCTGGATCGTGTGCCGTCGCTTGCACGGGCGCTGGAAGTCGATCCGGCCTATCTGATGCGCATGGCACTGGATCAGGCTGTGGGTGCGACGGCTGCGAAAGCGATCATCGATATCTTCGGCACGCCCGCGACCGAGAATGAAATCGGTTGGCTGCACGAGATCCGGGATGCATCTGACAATACGGACCCGCGTCTGACTGCGCGTTCACGGGCAGCATTGCGTGGGATATTCGGGAAATGAGTGATGATATCTACGTTCTACCTATGGGTCCGGTGGGACCGTGGGACCAGCTGACCAGAAACGAGCGAGCGTGGATCGAGTTCATTCGAGTAATCTCTTGCGGAAGTGACCCTAAGATCACGCCCGCGCGGGTGCGTGCGCTGCGGGAGCTTCTGGACAGCACGTGATCGATCGTCGTGGAAATGTTCATCCTTTTCGGATTTTCTGTTCGTGAAGGGCATTTCAGCACTGAAATGGCGCGAGGGCAGGGAACCTGCGCTCGCGTCATGTCACGCAAGCAAATGGCTAAGCGGCGACCTTTGCATAGCGAACCCGGCTTTTTGTATCTATGAACAACAGATGGGGGTTCAGCGAATTTGCAAGATGAGTATGGTTTTGAGTTGGCCAAGTGCTGCATAAATCTGCTATACAATCTGCAATACAGGGATAATAAGTTTATATATAAATCAATATCTTAAAGTATCTCCGGCTCGGATAAGACGGACCGTCTCTCCGCCATTTAGCCTCGATTTTATCGAATAAATCTCGATTTTGGGGCTTATGCTCCACACTAGGCCAAAATAAAGCGCTTGAACCGAGGAGAGCGAAGTACTCCCCGCTCGGTTTCACCTTTTGCCAGGCGGGCCATATGGTCGCGAAACGCACCAGAAGATCCTACGCGCTTGCCCGGCTCTGCGGATGCCGTGTTTTCTGGCATAGGGGCAAAAAGCATCCCCGATCGATCCTGATCCGACAGGATTGTAGCGCTGGAGCGCCCCTCCAACCTTTTGGGTTGCAGCTTATGACTGCTTCGTTGTGCAGTTGGGCTCAAACTCGTGCGCCCTATGTGATGCGCTGCCGTATGTCGAGGTCTGAGAATACAGGCAGCGGCAGGACAAGTATGTGACGTGCATCGTAGTGCTGGCTTCGGGCCGTGCCTGTGATGCTTTTGGCTTCGCTGGCTTGGTCAGTGGCCAGAGCATCCCCTGATTTCGCTCTTGAGGCACGCTCTTCACGACAATTCATCTCTGGGTGCGGCCCGGATCATCACCGGGCTAGCGAGCGGAGGGGTGCAGATCGCAACCGTGTGAGATCTTTTATCAGAACACGCGCATTCAGATGTTCGGCACCTAACTATACACCCGCGCGTAGCGATGGCCCAGACCCGTAAGGATCTCATAGCCAATCGTGTCAATCACGCTTGCAAGTGTGTCGATGTCCTGATGCGGTCCAATCAGGTCGAGGGTTTCGGGGTCGTCAGGGACCGCGCTGATGTCGATGGTCACAAGGTCCATCGAGACACGCCCGACAAGCGGGCACGCAATATCATCGGCCCATAGCGTGGCCTTATGAGACAAGGCGCGCTGTATCCCATCTGCATAGCCCGCCGAGACTGTCGCAAGGCGCATGTCGCGCGGTGCCGTGAAGCTGTTGCCATAGCCCACAGTCTCACCAGTCACGACTTCGCGGGTCTGTATAACCGGCAGGCTTAGACGGACCACCGGCTGAGCTTGTGAGAAGGGATCACCACCATACAGGCCAATTCCTGGCCGGGTAATGTCGAAATGATACGCCTCTCCCAACAGGATACCGCCTGTCGCGGCAAGCGAGCGTGGCACGCCGGTTCCATCTGTCATCTGGTGAAAGACGGCAAGTTGGTCGGTATTCATGTCATGGTCTGGTTCATCCGCACAGGCCAGATGCGACATCAGCAACTCAGGCCCCTGCGCCAGTGCAATTTCCGCGACAGCGGCCCATTCGGCAGGCTCCATCCCCAGGCGGTTCATGCCTGTATCCAGCTGAATCCCGAAGGGATGGCCGTTCAACGCCTCAAAATGGCGGGTCAGTTGCTCGGTCGAGTTCAGCATCGGGATCAGGTTGGCTTCAGAGATAAGGCGCGCATCGCCCTCCATATGCCCCCCATAGACATGGATCGGTAAATCCGGTCCAATCGCTGCGCGCACTGCAATGCCTTCTTCGGCCAGCGCGACAAAAAAGCGCCGCGCGCCGGCATGGGCAAGTGCATGGGCAACATGACCCGCGCCAAGGCCATATCCATTGGCTTTGACCGTCGCGGCGGTCTGAACCTGTGCGTCCGAGCGCGCATCCAACGCGCGCCAGTTCGCCTGCAGGGCTTTGAGATCGATATGTAACTTTGCCTGTGCCATACTCCGCCATTGCGTCAGCACGACCTATAGGTCAAGAGGGAAATGAAGGGATGGTGCTGTGAGAGAGGGCTGAGCTCGTCGTTTCTAGGTTTTATGTGTTGTTTTTATTGTATAAAAAACTGCTCAATGAAGACATGTGTAGAGCTTGGTGGGTTGGTGCGTGCATGTCCGTTTAGCCAACATGAGTGGCTGGACCAATACATCATCGAAAGCATCGAGGAGGCACAGGATCAGGCCACGCAATGGCTATGGACTTACAACAACGACCGCCCCAATAGGGGCATCGGCGGCATCACACCCGCCATGAAACCGAGAATGGCTGCGTGAATTCTACCGATGCACCCCGTTCAGACGGGGGAGATAACCCGCCGTTCTGCCAGCGCAAGGTTACACACTAAGAAAGGTCAAATTTGCTTCCTGCTCACCGTATCAGTCATTGTGTTCCCGGCTCTTGACCCCCAACAAATGTCCGTTTTGTCGTAAAGCCTGCGTTACCTTCTTAGTCGCCTCGCGTTCAAGTCCGTACTCTCCGAGTATACGGATTAGTTCGAGTGCGTTGGGCGGCATACTCACGTTGGAAGGTTGCGGCGTTTTGAGGTCAGAGACTTCATTGCTAGACAGTCCGCAGGCAGATAGGACTGCCGAACCGAGCGGGACGCCCGATCCAAGCTCATCCTCCATTGCAACAACGACTAGGCGCTCACCGAGGGCCGCGCGCAGCTTTTCAACGATTTGATCGGGGCCTTTGAGGTTGTCGTTCTTGTCACACCATGTCTGAAAGTCGAGGAGGTGCTTCGCCGTCTTAGCAGATTGATTATACGATGATTTACGCCAACGCTCAAGATCGCGTGTGTATACAACGTAGCGGCACTCAAGATCGGGGCTGCGGCACGCTTGATCTATCGACTTCGCAATGGCTTCAAATCGCTCGTACTTTAGGGGTGCAAACAGATATGCCGATCTTGTCCCGAGTAGGTTCTCGTCCGAAACTAACAGGACAGGCTCACTCACTAATCTAACTCTGCGGCTGAAGCGCCAAAGCGCAAGCCGTTGGCGCGCTTGTTTCAAGAGCCCGCCCTTTTTGATGAACCTATTGTTCGACGAGCGCAGTTCGCATGTTAGGTCGTCTCTCGCCGAAACAGCGACCCCAAGGCGGCGCAGGGTGTCACGGTTAAGCCGCAGCATTTCCTGAATTGTCGATGACCCTGTCTTCGGCAAGCCAAAGTGAATTACGAGCAAACGCCTTTCCGAAGGAGAACTCATCACAATGATAGGTTTTCTCTGTGCGCGGTCTGGCATTCTAGGCACAAAGACAGCGAATAAAAAGTTCTTACTGACAGGTTGATAAACTTGCCTTCATCGCTGGCAAAATTTTTCCCGAAGTCAAGATAGTAGTTCAAAGCTCTGCCACTCCTGCAGCTACCTCACAATCATAACCTGTCATAGATAAGAAGTGCAACGTGAAACCGACATGACCTATCTGAATGTGCTTTTTAGTCAGTGGTGCGACAATTCCTCTGCTCGCCGGTACCATCTTCGAACCAGGCTACGAGCGACTGTTTTTGCAGGGCTTCGGAATTTCGAAGCTTTTCTTCATTTTCGTTTTTGGTTTTCAACGATCAACTTACTTCGGCCTTCCCAAAGATTTCCCTAAGGTTTGCGGGTGTTTTCTGCCGGACATAAAAGGCGCCTGTCTTCGGGTTTTTGTGTGATCTGTATATGTGTAGAGCCTTGGGGCAGAACTGAGCATTATCCAAACCACTGCCATCGCCAATCTTCACGTATTTAGTCGGACAGATGGTGCTGTGAGAGAGGATTGAACTCTCGACCTCTCCCTTACCAAGGGAGTGCTCTGCCACTGAGCTACCACAGCATGGCCTGTCGGCGATGGGCGGCTAGGTAGTCGGAAATTCCGTTCGGTGCAAGCCTTATCTGGACGGTTTTTGAAAGTTGCGCTACGAGAGGGCATGAGCGAGACAAAGCCAAACGGGACTGGGACAGCAAAAACCCGCGATGCGGCGCGGGCCGAGCGGTTGAAAGCTGCCTTGAAAGCGAATATCGCCAAACGAAAGGCGCAGTCCCGCGCCCGGACAGACGCATCAGACAGCGCGCCGAGTGATAAAAAGTAAAGGGCAGAGCATATGGATTCGATTGTTGTTACCGGGAATGGCCCGCTCAAGGGTGAGATCCCGATCGCAGGTGCGAAAAATGCCTGCCTGACGCTGATGCCAGCCACGCTTCTGACCGATGCGCCGCTGACACTGACCAATGCGCCGCGCTTGTCCGATATACGCACGATGACCGAATTGCTTGGCTCTCTCGGGGCCGAAGTCGCCAGCCTGCAAGGTGGACAGGTGCTGGCGCTGTCCAGCCATGACCTGACTTCGCATAGGGCGGATTATGACATCGTGCGCAAGATGCGCGCCTCTATCCTTGTACTGGGACCAATGCTGGCACGTGATGGACATGCGGTTGTGTCGCTACCTGGCGGCTGCGCCATTGGCGCGCGCCCGGTGGACCTGCATTTGCGCGCGTTGGAAGCGCTGGGCGCGGAGCTGAACCTGCGCGACGGCTATGTCCACGCCAAAGCACCTGGCGGGTTGAAGGGTGCGCGGTTCCGCTTTCCCATCGTGTCGGTGGGCGCCACCGAAAACGCGCTGATGGCGGCCACCCTGGCCAAGGGCACGACCATTCTGGAAAACGCCGCTCGAGAGCCGGAAATCGTCGATCTGGCGCAATGCCTGCGCCGTATGGGTGCCCAGATTGAGGGCGAAGGCACCAGCACGATCACCATTCAGGGCGTTGCCAGCCTTGGTGGCGCAACCCATCCTGTCGTGACCGACAGGATCGAACTTGGTACCTATATGCTGGCCCCGGCCATTGCTGGCGGTTCGGTCGAATGTCTGGGGGGGCGGCTGGACCTGGTGCAAGCATTCGCTGACAAGCTGCACGAAGCTGGCGTTGAGGTAACCGAAACAGCGCGCGGGCTGCGCGTGACGCGCAATTCCGACCGGTTGCGCTCTGTCAATGTCGCGACAGAACCGTTTCCCGGTTTCCCGACCGATTTACAGGCGCAGTTCATGGCCGCCATGTGCACTGCGGATGGCGTTTCTGTACTGGAAGAGCATATTTTCGAGAACCGGTTCATGCATGCCCCCGAACTGACGCGCATGGGCGCGCAGATCGAAGTGCATGGCGGCACTGCAACGGTTACCGGGGTAGAGCGTTTGCGCGGCGCACCTGTTATGGCCACGGATCTGCGCGCGTCCGTTTCACTTATTCTTGCAGGGCTTGCCGCCGAAGGCGAAACGATTGTCAGCCGCGTTTACCACCTTGATCGCGGATATGAAAATGTCGAAGACAAACTGGGCGCGTGCGGCGCGCGGATAGAACGGATCAAGGCGTCATGAGTGATGCACGTTTCGAGGATGGGGCAGAACGCCCGCTGCGCTTGCAGGCAATGGACAGCGATGATCTGAAGGTCATTTCGGCGCTGGTGCAGGACAGTGTGTTCCCGGCCACGGAAATGACATTCGATCGCAAGCGCCGCCGCTTCGTGCTGCTGATCAACCGCTTTCGCTGGGAAGATCGCGCGCGCGCCCGCGCTGGTGGGGATTATGAACGCGTCCAGTCCCTTCTGGTGGTAAGTGACGTGTTGGGTGCGGCAACAAGTGGGCTTGACCGTGCAGATGCAGATCTGATCCTGTCGCTGCTGGCGCTGGAATTTCATCCGGGGACCGACGGGACGGGCCATCTGTCGCTTATCCTTGCCGGTGACGGCGAGATCCGGCTGGAGGTGGAGTGTCTTGATGTCGCATTATCTGATGTGACACGCCCTTATCGTGCACCCTCGCGCAAGGCGCCGGAACACCCGTTGGACAAGGACGTGTAAATGCCCGTTTTTCTTGACAGTCGCGATGCTGGTTTTGAGGCCGGTTTTTCAGGCTTGCTGAACGCCAAGCGCGAAGATGCCGTCGATGTGGATGATACTGTAGCAGCCATCATTGCTGATGTGCGCGCGCGCGGTGATGCCGCCGTGATCGAGTTGACACAGAAGTTTGACCGCATTGCGCTGACACCGGACACTCTGGCCTTTTCACCAGAAGAGATAGAGGCCGAATGCGCCCGCGTCCCTGCGGCCGAGCGCGCCGCGTTGGAACTGGCGGCCACACGCATTCGCGCATATCACGAAAGCCAGCGCCCTGAGGACAAGCGCTGGTTTGATGAATATGGCGCAGAACTGGGGTGGCGCTGGGGGCCAGTCGGGGCCGCCGGGCTGTATGTGCCCGGTGGTCTTGCAAGCTATCCGTCTTCGGTCTTGATGAATGCAATTCCCGCGCAGGTCGCCGGGGTGGAACGTCTGGTCATTTGCGCGCCCACGCCTGACGGGGTCGTCAATCCGCTGGTCTTGCTGGCCGCGAAGCTTTCGGGCGTGGAAACGGTTTATCGTATCGGTGGCGCGCAGGCCGTCGCCGCGTTGGCTTACGGGACCGAGACAATCGCGCCGGTTGACAAGATCACAGGGCCTGGGAATGCCTATGTCGCTGCTGCCAAGCGGCGCGTCTTTGGGCGTGTCGGAATCGATATGATCGCGGGGCCGTCCGAGATTCTGGTGATTGCAGACAAGGATAATGACCCTGACTGGATAGCGCTGGATCTGCTGTCTCAGGCGGAACATGATGAAAGCGCGCAATCCCTGCTGGTCACCACGGATGAGGGTTTTGGTCGCGCGGTGATGCAGGCCGTGGATGCGCGCCTAGAGACGTTGGAGCGACGCGCAATCGCGGGCGCAAGCTGGCGTGATTATGGTGCCGTGGTCGTGGTGCGTGATCTGGCCGAAGCGGCAAGACTGTCTGACCGTGTCGCGCCAGAGCATCTGGAACTTTGTGTCGCGGATCCCGAAGCGCTGCTGGCGCAGATCAACCATGCCGGCGCTGTTTTCCTTGGGCATTGGACCCCAGAAGCGATTGGCGATTACATCGGCGGTCCGAACCATGTGCTGCCAACAGCACGTTCGGCACGGTTTTCATCGGGCTTGTCAGTGCTGGATTTCATGAAACGCACAACCCTTGCGCGGATGACCCCCGAAGCCCTGGCGGCGATTGGCCCGGCCGCCGAGCAACTGGCAATTTCCGAGAGTCTGGAAGCGCATGGGCTAAGTGTGCGTGCAAGGCTGGAGCGCCTGAACCGCTAGCGCGTGCCCACCTTATCGGTGTGTGCATGAGTATTTCTGGCAAGAAAATGATGCAGGGGTTTTCCTTTCACTTCGGGCGTGTCACTTCTTGCAAGCCGGATCAGCAAGGAAGCTAGCCATGCCGTTTTTCACAGCGCCGGATGGGGCGCAACTGCACTATACGGATGAAGGACATGGGCGCGGATTGTTATGCCTGTCGGGGCTGACGCGCAATGGCACGGATTTCGACTATCTTGCGCCGCATCTGCCATCCTTGCGGATGATCCGGCTGGATTATCGCGGGCGCGGCAAGTCGGACTGGACCGGGGCAGAGACATATACCGTGATGCAGGAAGGTGCGGATGTCATCGCGCTGCTGGACCATCTGGGGCTGGATCAGGTGGCTGTGCTGGGAACCTCGCGCGGGGGGATCATCGGGATGTATCTGGCCACCGTGGCGCGCGATCGCTTGCGCGGGCTGTGTCTGAATGATGTCGGCCCCGTGATCGAGGCGGATGGTTTGGCGCGCATCTCCAACTATATCGGGCAGACCCCGTCTGCATGGACCCATGCGCAAGCGGCCATCGCGCTGGAACGGTCTTGCCCCGAATTCTCGGATGTCCCCGAGGGGCGCTGGTTGCAGGAAGCCAGGCGCCATTTCATCGCGACGGATCAGGGGCTTGAATTGAATTATGACCCGGCCTTGCGCGATGCCTTTCTGGCCGCGATGGAAGGGGGCGGGGGGGACCTGTGGCCCATGTTCGCAGCCTGTGAAGGGATGCCTCTGGCACTGATCCGCGGGGCGAATTCCAATTTGCTGAGTCCCGCCACCGCAGCCGAAATGCAGCGCCAGCGGCCGGATATGGTGTTTGCCGAAGTGCCCGGGCGCGGGCATATCCCGTTTCTGGATGAACGCGAAGCGCTGCAAGCTATTCACGAATGGTTGGGGATGTGCCTGTGAATTTTGAGATGATCACCGCAGCGGCCCATCGCCTGAAGGAACATGCGCGCCGCACGCCGCTGCTTTCCTCACCGTTTCTGGACCGGATCGCGGGGCGTCGTGTATTCGTCAAGGCCGAATGCCTGCAACATACGGGCAGTTTCAAATTTCGTGGTGCATGGTCCGCGATTACAGCGCTGCCAGATACAGCGCGCGGAGTGATCGCCTTTTCTTCTGGAAATCACGCTCAGGGGGTGGCCTATGCCGCAAGCCTGAAAGGGTTGCCTGCGGTCATTATCATGCCGCGCGACGCGCCAGCGATAAAGATCGCCAATACACGCGCGCTGGGGGCCGAGGTCGTGCTGTATGATCGTGTGCTTGAAGATCGTGATGCACTTGGCGCGGCCTTGGCGCGAGAGCGCGGGCTGGAGCTGATACAACCTTTTGATCACCCGCAAGTGATTGCCGGGCAGGGCAGTGTCGGCCTGGAGATCGCAGAACAGGCGCGGGCCGAAGGGATCAAGGACGCGCAGGTTCTGGTCTGCTGCGGGGGCGGTGGGCTGACATCGGGCATTGCGCTTGCACTGGAACAGACAGCACCGCAGATGCAGGTGCGCACGGTCGAGCCCGAGGGGTTTGACGATGTTGCGCAATCACTCGCAACCGGGCAGGTGGTGGAGAACCCAACACGGTCCGGGCTTTGCGATGCGATTGTCACACCGCGCCCCGGTGCCCTTACCTGGCCTGTCATGCAACGCTTGTGCGGACAGGGGCTGGTGGTCAGTGATACGGAGGCCTTGCGCGCGATGGCGCTTGCATATGACCGCTTGAAGCTGGTGCTGGAGCCGGGGGGCGCTGTGGCGCTGGCTGCGGCAGTTTTTCGTCGTGACGAGATCGAGGGGGACGCGGTAATCGTCACCGCCTCGGGTGGGAATGTCGATCGCCCGGTTTTCATGGATGCACTGGCTGAGGAGGCGGCGGATGCAAAGCGCTGATCTTGGACATATCCATTTGCATTACCGCATTGACGGGCCAGAAGACGGTAAGCCGGTGGTCTTCTCGAATTCACTGGGCACGGATCTGCGCGTTTGGGACCCGTTGTTGCCGCATCTGGCACCGGGATTGCGCATCATTCGCTATGACAGACGCGGTCATGGATTGTCGGATGTGCCGGATGCTCCCTATTCGATGGGCCAACTCGTGCGCGATACAGAGGCGCTGCTTGATTTTCTGAATATCAGGGACTGTGTATTTGTGGGGCTGTCGATTGGCGGCATGGTGGCGCAGGGACTGGCAGTCAAGCGCCCCGATCTGATCCGTGCGATGGTGCTGTCCAACACCGCCGCCCGCATCGGCACTGCCGAGATCTGGCGAGAGCGCGCGAAGCTAGCCCGTAGCCAAGGCCTTTCTGCCCTGGCTGACGCGACCATGGAACGCTGGTTCACCCCAAAATTTCGCGCCAGCCCCGCCCTGCCCATATGGCGCAACATGTTTCTCGCAACCCCGGTCGAGGGCTGGACAGGCTGTGCAGAGGCGATTGCCGGCACGGATTTCTACAGCACGACCGCAGGCCTGAAGCTTCCCGTGCTGGGGATCGCGGGCGATCGTGACGGCTCCACCCCCGCGGATCTGGTGCGGGAAACGGTCGATCTTGTTCACGGGTCCGAATTTGCCTTGATCCGCAGGGCAGGGCATCTGCCACATATAGAACAGCCCGCCGCCTATGCAGAGCCTGTCAATCGCTTCGTCCTTGCGCAGGGGTTTGGGGCAAGCTGATGGCGGGTCATTTTCTTGCTCTAAATACTCAAAGTCCCAGCGCAAAAATCGTGTGCGCCTTTGATGGTGTGAAAACCCGTTTCCCATCTTGCTGCGCACAGGCTAGACTGCGCAAGGTGATGACAGGCAGGCCCGTATGAGTGAGACGCAAACCCCCTATCAGGTTCTGGCGCGCAAATACCGCCCCGAGAGTTTTGCCGATCTGATCGGGCAGGATGCGATGGTGCGCACCCTGCGCAACGCTTTCGCCGCTGACCGAATTCATCATGCCTTTATCATGACCGGCATTCGGGGCACGGGCAAGACCACCACGGCGCGGATTATTGCCAAGGGGTTGAACTGCATCGGCGCCGACGGGCAGGGCGGTCCAACGACCGAGCCTTGTGGTGTCTGCGAACATTGCCGCGCCATCACGGATGGCCGCCACGTCGATGTGCTGGAAATGGACGCGGCGTCACGCACAGGGGTTGATGATATCCGCGAGATCATCGCCTCGGTCGCCTATCGGGCAGCTTCGGCGCGTTACAAGATCTATATCATCGACGAAGTGCACATGCTGTCGAACAACGCTTTCAATGCGTTGCTGAAAACACTGGAAGAACCGCCCGCGCATGTGAAGTTCATCTTTGCGACCACCGAAATCCGCAAGGTGCCTGTCACGGTGCTCTCGCGCTGCCAGCGTTTCGATCTGCGCCGGATCGAGCCGGAAGTCATGATTTCGCATCTCGAACGTGTGGCGCAGGCCGAAGGGGGGCAGGTCGCCGCCGATGCGCTGGCGCTGATTACGCGGGCTGCCGAAGGGTCGGTGCGCGATGCCATGAGCCTGCTGGATCAGGCCATCAGCCACGGGGCCGGGGAAACCAGCGCCGATCAGGTCCGGGCGATGCTGGGGCTTGCAGATCGTGCGCGGGTGCTGGACCTGTTTGATCATATCATGCGCGGCGATGCGGGGGCGGCGCTGGCAGAACTGGCCGCACAATATGCCGATGGCGCGGACCCTATGGCCGTGCTGCGTGATCTGGCTGAAATCACCCATTGGCTGAGCGTGTCCAAGATCACCCCCGATGCGGGCGATGACCCAACCCTCAGCCCGGAAGAACGCGACCGGGGCGCTGGCATGGCGCAGGCCCTGCCGATGCGCACGCTTACCCGGACATGGCAGATGCTGCTCAAGGCGCTGGAAGAAGTGGCCAGTGCGCCCAATGCCATGATGGCCGCTGAAATGGTCATCATTCGGCTGACTCATGTGGCCGATCTGCCCAGCCCAGAGGAGTTGGTGCGCAAATGGCATGACCAGTCACCACCGCCGCCGGGCACAGGACCGGGCACCGGGCCGGGCAGGGGCGTGGACGGGGCACCGCGCGCACCCACCCCCGCCGGTTCGGGGTCCGTTGTGCACAGATCAGGTGGCGGGCGGGGCAATGGGGCGCAGGCCGCCTTGGCCCAGCCCGTCTCAGCCCTTGCGCATTACCCTGATTTCGACTCTGTCGTTGCCATGATCCGCGAGAAGCGGGACATGGCGCTGTTGATGGAGGTGGAGACCTGCTTGCGGCTTGTGAAATATTCCCCCGGCCGGATCGAGTTCGAGCCGACGGAACAGGCTTCGCCTGATATGGCCGCGCGCTTGGCCGGGCGTTTGCAGGGCTGGACAGGCATGCGCTGGGGGGTCTCGGTCACCTCAACCGGTGGCGGGGCCACTTTGGCCGAAACGCGCGCCGCCGAACTGGGTGAGAAAGAAGATGCCGCACTGCAAAACGAACTTGTAGCGGCGGTGTTTCAGTGCTTTCCCAGTGCGAAGATTGCTGAGATCAGGGAATTGAAAGATGCCGAAGATGCAGCCGCCGCCGAGGCGCTGCCAGAGGTGGAAGAGGCTTTTGACCCCGATTGGGACCCGTTTGAAGAAACATGAAGAAAGGCAGATGAGATGCTGAAAGGTTTGGGCGGAATGGCCGATATGGCCAAAATGATGAAAGCCGCGCAGGAGATGCAGGGCAAGATGGCGCAACTTCAGGAAGACCTGAAGTCGATCACCGTGACCGGTGAATCCGGGGCGGGACTGGTCAAGGCAACAGCCACGGCCAAGGGCGAGTTGACTGCGCTGGATATCGACCCCTCGATCTTCAATTCCGACGACAAGGAAGTGGTCGAAGACCTGATTCTCGCCGCGATCAAGGACGCTCAAGTCAAGGCGGACATGCGCGCCAAGGAAGAAATGGGCAAACTGACCGAGTCGATGGGCCTGCCGCGCGACATGAATCTGCCATTCTGACATGGCGGCCTGATGGATCGCGCGCCAAATGAAATCGAGGCGTTGATCGCGCAGATTGCGCGGCTTCCCGGTCTGGGGCCGCGCTCTGCGCGCAGGTTGGTGCTGCATCTGATCCAGCGCCGCGACCAAAGCCTGCGGCCGCTGCTTTCTGCGCTGGACCGGGTGGCCCAGACAGCGCAGATTTGCAGGGCGTGTGGCAATATCTCCACGCTGGCGCTGTGCGATATCTGCGCAGATCCCAAACGCGCCACAGCCGAGATCTGCGTGGTCGAGGATGTGGCCGATCTTTGGGCGATGGAGCGCGGCGGTGCTTTCGGGGGGCGGTACCATGTGCTGGGCGGAACGCTGTCGGCACTTGATGCGATCGGCCCCGAAGACCTGCGCATTCCCGAACTGGTCACGCGGGTGCAGCAAGACGGGACACGCGAGGTGATTCTGGCGCTTGCGGCCACGGTCGATGGGCAGACGACCGCGCATTATATTGCAGATGCGCTGTCACCGCTGGATGTGCAGGTTACCGCACTGGCCCAGGGCGTGCCGATGGGCGGCGAGCTGGATTATCTGGATGACGGCACGATTGGTGCGGCCTTGCGCGCGCGCAAGGCGGTGTAAGGGGGCTTTGCCCCCCTGCGGCTGCGCCGCATTCCCCCCAGAGTATTTTGGGCAAGAAAATGTCAGAAGATCTGCATTCCATCGGGCGGATTTGCGCGGTAATGCGCCAGCCGGGACGCGAGATTGCCCAGATGCAGTTCAAGCTTATGTCCGTCAGGATCCAGCACATAGAGCGAGGCCCCTTCGGAGCGGTTGATTTTCCACTGCGGACAGCCTGTCAGGCGCGCGTAGAGCCTGTCGAAATCGGCAGGCGCGCAGGACAGGGCGATATGGCTGTCATCGCTGCGGGGGGTGGGCACGCCGTGTTCCAGGCATAACCACAGGGTGCCGCTTTCGAGATAGGCGGCGCGCGGCCCCTGCGCGCGCACCACCATGCCCAAGAGATCGGCATAGAATTTCAAGGCGCGGGGCAGGTCAGTCACCACAAGGGTCACATGGTTGACGCCTGTGATCATGGTCTGGCCCTTGTCCTCAGAAATTCTGTTCGCCCTGTTGCCATGCCTTGGCCAGATTTCCAAAGCGCGTGAAGCGCCCCTCGAAGCTGAGTTCTACAGTGCCAATGGGGCCGTGGCGCTGCTTGCCGATGATGACTTCGGCCTTGCCATGAACGGTTTCCATGATTTCTTGCCATTTTGCCATCGCATCGAGATCGTGATCCGAGGGTTTTTCGCGTTCGCGGTAATATTCATCGCGATACACGAACATCACCACATCGGCATCCTGTTCGATCGAACCGGATTCGCGCAGGTCGGACAGTTGCGGGCGTTTGTCTTCGCGCGATTCCACGTTGCGCGACAACTGAGACAGCGCGATGACAGGGATGTTCAATTCCTTGGCAATGGCTTTCAGCCCTTGGGTGATTTCAGAGACTTCCTGCACGCGACTTTCCTTGGAGGTGCCGCGAAGAAGCTGGAGGTAGTCGATCATCAGCACATCCAGCCCATGTGTGCGTTTGAGGCGCCGCGCGCGGGCAGCGACCTGCGAAATTGGCAGGGCGGGCGTGTCGTCGATATAAAGCGGGCAGGATTCCAGTGCCTTGGCGGCCTCGACGAAGCGGCGGAATTCGCCCTCGGTCATGTCACCGCGCCGGATCTGTTCAGAGGGAACCTCGGAGGCCTCGGACAGGATACGCGCGGCAAGTTGCTCTGCGCTCATCTCGAGGCTGAAAAATCCGACAACGCCACCATCAACTGCCCCTTCGGAGCCGTCATGTTTAAGCCCGTGTTTATAGGCTTTGGCAATGTTGAATGCGACATTGGTGGCCAGCGAGGTCTTGCCCATCGACGGGCGACCGGCGAGGATGATAAGGTCCGACGGGTGCAGCCCGCCCAGCTTCTTGTCCAGATCAATCAGCCCGGTCGAAATGCCCGCAAGCCCCCCGTCGCGCTGATAGGCGGCATTGGCCATGTTCACCGCATCGGTCACGGCCTTGAGGAAGCTTTGAAACCCGCGTTCGGCCACGCCCTGTTCTGCCAGTTTGTAAAGCCGCTGTTCGGCCTCGACGATCTGTTCCTTTGGCTCTGACGTCACATCCATCTGCGCCGCGCGCGCAGAAATATCCTGCCCCAGCCGGATCAGGTCGCGCCGCACTGCCAGTTCATAGATCATCTGTGCATAATCGCGCGCCGCATAGGCCGAAATTGCGGCCGCAGCAATACGCGCCAGATAGGCCGGTCCCCCCAGTTCCTTCAGTCCTTCGTCATCTTCCATGAACGCCTTGAGCGTGACCGGCGAGGCCAGCGCATTCTTGCGGATACGCGCGCTGGCAATGTCAAAAATGCGCTGGTGGACAGGGTCATGAAAATGTTCGGGCTTCACCAGCGAGGAAATGCGGTCATAGACGTCATTATTGACAAGGATCGCGCCCAGAAGCTGCTGCTCTGCCTCGATATTATGCGGCATCACATTGGCTGTGCCATCGTCCTGCGACCGGATCGCCGTGATCTCGTTCATTGTGCCACCTGCCTGACCTGCTCTTGATTTGGGCTGTGATAGCAGAAGGCAGGGGGGGCAGGCAAATTGTATAAGCCTGTGGGTTGGCTGTGGATAAGCTTTATTCTGTGGTCCGGGTGCATTGCGCCGCAATATATAGCGCGGCGCTAGGGCCGCGTGCCTGCGCTCTTGCCCCTTGCTGCCCCTTGGGCTAAGGCCAAGCCGACCCCGAGGCCAAGGAGTGTGCGCGCATGGCGAAGAACAAGGGCCCCAGACGCCCCAAGGCAGAGACGCCCAAGGGCTTTCGCGACTATTTCGGCGCGGAAGTGACCGCGCGCAAGGCGATGCTGGACAAGATCGCGGCTGTTTATCATCGCTACGGGTTCGATGCGCTGGAAACATCGGCGGTGGAAACGGTCGAAGCGCTGGGCAAGTTCCTGCCAGATGTGGACCGGCCCAATGAAGGCGTGTTTGCATGGGAAGAAGACAGTGACTGGCTGGCGCTGCGCTATGACCTTACAGCGCCGCTGGCCCGTGTCGCCGCGCAATACCGCAATGATTTGCCGACCCCCTACCGCCGCTATGCGATGGGGCCGGTCTGGCGCAATGAAAAGCCGGGGCCTGGGCGGTTCCGGCAGTTTTATCAATGCGATGCGGATACTGTGGGCGCGGCGTCCGTGGCAGCGGATGCCGAAATTTGCGCCATGCTGGCGGATGCGCTGGAGGCCGTGGGGATTGAACGCGGGGATTATGTGATCCGCGTCAATAACCGCAAGGTGCTAAATGGCGTGATGGAGGTTGCGGGGCTGTCGGGTGATGACAAAGAGGCCGAACGCGGCATCGTCCTGCGCGCTATCGACAAGCTGGACCGGCTTGGGGTGGACGGCGTGCGCGCGCTGCTGGGCGAGGGGCGCAAGGATGAGAGTGGGGATTTCACCAAGGGCGCGGGGCTTCTGGAGACTCAAGCTGATGTTGTCATGCGGTTCATTGATTGGGAGAAAGAAAAGAACCGCATATTGTCTGAGGGGGTGAGAGCTTCGGTCATAGCGAACTCAGATTCTTGGGGCGCTTTTAAAAATGCACAGTATTTTGACGAGATCAGGTCCGATATGGTCCCTGAGCAGAGGGCAGCAACTCAGGCCCTTATAAACCGGGCGGCGATATTTCACTTGTCAGAACTGGTGCATAATTCGAAAGTTGGCACCGAAGGCGTCGACGAACTCGGAACCATCTCCGAACTTCTGGAGGCCCAAGGCTACGGTCCCGACCGCATTATCATCGACCCCTCTGTCGTCCGTGGCCTCGGCTATTACACTGGCCCGGTGTTTGAGGCGGAATTGACCTTCGAGATCAAGGACGAAAAGGGTCGTCCGCGCCAGTTTGGCAGCGTGGCAGGCGGCGGGCGCTATGATGATCTGGTCAAGCGTTTCACGGGTCAGGCCGTGCCTGCAACCGGTGTCAGTATCGGTGTGGACCGGCTGCTTGCCGCACTCGCGGCAAAGGGACGGTTGGACACCAGTGCGCAAGGGCCGGTGGTTGTGACCGTCATGGACCGCACGCGCATGGCCGATTACATGGCGATGGTGAACGAATTGCGCGCAAGCGGCATTCGCGCCGAAATGTATCTGGGCAACCCCAAGAACTTCGGCAACCAGTTGAAATATGCGGACAAGCGCCAAAGCCCGGTCGCGATTATCCAAGGCGAGGATGAGGCCGCGCGCGATGTTGTGCAGGTCAAAGACCTGATCCTTGGCGCGAAACTGGCGCAAGAGGCGAGTCTGGAAGAGTGGAAATCGCAACCCGCGCAGGTGGAAGTGCCTCGCGCTGATCTGGTCGCGACTGTGCGCGAGATCATGGGGCGGCACGGATGACACGCGCCGAAGCGATTGCTGCTGAATTGCTCTCCGGGATGCAGGGCGCAGGCGCGCAGCCTGTGGCGGCCGATATCTTGCAACCTGCCGAAACCCTGCTGGACCTGTATGGCGAGGATATTCGCGCGCGCGCTTATGTGACCCATGATCCGGCACTGGGCGAGATGATGCTGCGGCCTGATTTCACGGTTCCAGTGGTGCAGGCACATATGCGCGACGGTGCAGAGCCTGCGCGCTATTGCTATTCGGGGCCGGTGTTTCGCAAACAGGAACGCGCCGCCGGTAGGGCGCGGGAATATTTGCAGGTGGGCTATGAGGTGTTTGCCCGCAATGACCCCGCGCGCGCGGATGCCGAGGTTTTCGCCTTGTTCGCGCGGTTGCTGGCGGGGCATGACTTGCGGCCTGTTACGGGCGATATTGGTATTTTGAAAGCGGCGGTCTTGGGGTTGGAGACAAGCGCGCGCCGCAAGGCGGCGCTGATGCGCCATATCTGGCGGCCCAAGCGCTTTCGTGCGCTGCTGGAGCGGATGGGCGGGCATGGCCCCTTGGCGGAAGCGCGCGCGGAACTGGTGGCGCAATTGCGGGGCAATTCTGCGCAGAGCCAGGTGCAAGAGGCGGGCCAGATGGTCGGGCTGCGCAGCGAAGAGGAAATCCGCGAACGTATCGCCAGTTTGCTGGAAGATGCCGAGACGTCCCCCATTCCGCGCGAGCAGGTTCAGGCGCTGGAAGGGCTGCTGTCACTGGCGGCCCCCGCGCGACAGGCGCTGGCAAAGATGCGCGGGCAAAACTGGGCCGCGCTTGCCCCGGCGCTTGATCGGCTTGAAGCGAGGCTTGGCGCGCTGGATGACGCTGGGATTGACAGCACGACTCTGCCGTTCGAGGCCAGTTTCGGGCGCACAACGATGGAATATTACGATGGCTTTGTGTTTGGCTTCGTGTCCTCGCGTGACGATCTGCCGCCTGTCGCAACAGGTGGGCGTTACGACGCGCTGACCGCCGTGCTGGGGCAGGGGCGCGCCATTCCGGCGGTGGGCGGCGTGATCCGGCCTGAAACCCTTGTGGCGCTGGAGGCGGCAAGATGAGTCTGAAGCTGGGTATCCCGTCCAAGGGGCGGTTGATGGAAAAGACCTTTGACTGGTTTGCAGAACACGGCCTGACCCTGCGACGGACGGGTGAGGCGCGCGAATATGCCGGCGCGGTCGAGGGGATGGACGGGGTGGAACTGGTGCTGTTATCGGCATCAGAGATCCCGCGCGAACTGGCTGCGGGCCGCATACATCTGGGTGTGACCGGGTCTGACCTTGTGCGCGAGGAACTGGCCGGTTGGGCCGCGCAGGTGGTGGAACTGGCCCCGATGGGCTTTGGCCATGCCGATCTGATCGTGGCAGTGCCCAAGGCATGGGTCGATGTGGAAACGCTGGATGATCTGGATGCAGTGGCCAGCGCGTTCCGGGCGCAGCATGGGTTCCGCTTGCGGATTGCGACGAAATATCACCGGCTGGTGCGCGACTATCTGCGCGCACACGGGGTGGCCGACTATCAACTGGTGGATTCTCAGGGCGCGACCGAGGGCACGGTCAAGAACCTGACAGCCGAGGCGATTGCCGACATCACCTCCACGGGCGAGACATTGCGCGCAAATCACCTGAAAATCCTGCGTGACCCGCCCGT
This sequence comes from Roseinatronobacter bogoriensis DSM 18756, assembly GCF_004366635.1. Lineage (GTDB taxonomy): Bacteria > Pseudomonadota > Alphaproteobacteria > Rhodobacterales > Rhodobacteraceae > Roseinatronobacter > Roseinatronobacter bogoriensis. The sequence continues at coordinate 90,228 of NZ_SORN01000008.1, forward strand.
GCACCGCTCGCAAGCAACGCTGTTTGCTGCGCGTGGGGCCGACTGGAACGAGGCGCATCTGGTGATGCAGAGTTTGGCAGTCCGCCTTGGGCTTGACGTGCCGGAAGCTGTGCTGCGCGGGGCATCGCAAAAGCGTTGAGACGCTGTTTTGCGGGCAGTGATCGGGCGGATCGGGCGACCAATGACCCGCCCCGCGCAAGGAAATCACTTGTCGCCGTGCCTGCCTTGCGGCTGTGCGCTGGTGCCGTTTTGCTGCGATTTTAGGCGAAGAACTGTTCAGGCGGCACCTCTCCATGTCGCCCGGCCATGCCCGCATATCTTTCCGGGGCTTTGAGAAGAGCCGATTGTTATTTGTCCTTCGGTCAAATAGCTGGGAAACCCAGCGTGCCAAAACCAGCCCTGCCCGAAGAACAGGAGAACACATGAGCTATCTTGAGGCGATCATTCTGGGCCTTGTTCAGGGCATCTTCATGTTCGTGCCGGTCAGTTCCACCGCGCATCTTGTGGTGACACAACATCTTATGATTGCGCAGGGATCGAATATGCCTGCACCAGAAAGCCCGGCCATGATTCTGTTCGATCTGGTGGTGCATGTGGGCACTTTGGTATCCATCGCGATCGTTTTCTGGAAAAGCCTGTCTACACTGATCCGCGCAACCCTGACCGAGACGCTTGGGCAGATGCGCGTTCCGGGGCAGAGGTTGGGGGTTTTCACACATCTGTTCTTGATGGGGATGCTGACCGTTCTGGTTACGGGCGTTTTGGGGCTGGTCTTCAAACGTATGTTCGAGATTGTATTCTCTGCGCCGCAGGTTCTGGTGTTTACGCTGTCGTTGACAGCTGTGCTTCTGTTCATAACCGACAGGTTGCCCAAGCGCCCGCTTGGCATAAAAAGTATCGGGCCGCGGATTGCGATTGTAATCGGGGTGGCGCAGGCGTTGGCCTTGATCCCGGGCATCAGCCGAAGCGGGATTACGATAATCGCCGGGCTTTTTTCCGGGCTGAAACGGCGCTGGGCGGCGGAATACAGTTTTCTGGTAGCAATCCCGACGATCCTTGCTGCCAGCCTTGTGCAAAGCCTGGAGGTCATGCGCGGAGTCGGGCTGGATGGGGTTGGATTGGGGCCAATGATCGTCGGGTTTGTGGTCGCTGCCATTTCCGGCACTGTGGCGCTGAAGCTGGTATTGATGCTGCTCTACAAGGCGCAATTGAAAGTGTTTTCGGTTTATCTGGTGGCGCTGGCTGCGGTGATCGGTTTTGGCGTGCTTGATGGGATTATCTGAGCGGCGGAAGTTTTCGACAGCTTGCGGTTGACTTCACGCGCCGCCGCAGCTATCTGGGCCACGCTGACATAGTGCAGCCATTTTCGTGTATCAACCAGAGAGACCCATGGACAGCAGCTCTAGTAGCGGTCTGGCCTCTGTGTTTTGCAGTACGCTGCGCAGCCGCCAGACCTTCCGGATAAATTCAGACCACCCGGCCTGTCTGCGGCTTTGGGGCGCGCGTATGTAACGCCGCCCTTGTGCTTCCAGACCGGCGCGGCTGGACGGAGGCACAATTATGACCTTTCACTTCGCCCATATGGCCCCGCCCGGCGCAACCCTGCGCCCTATTCCCCCTGTTTTCTGCTGGCTGTGTGATGCGCAGACCGGCAAACCCGTGCGGCAATGGCTGGCCCCAAGGCCTGCGCAACCAGCACCCGACGCATTGGACACACCCCTTTGCGCACGTCTTGCCCGGCAAGCAGAGCTGCGCGCGGGTTAAGCCCCGCCTGTAGCCCTGCCTTACGCGACAGGAGTGCGTCTTATGCGTCTAATCATCACTGGTGGGCGGCATCTGGATGATGCTGCCTTGATCCGCCGCGCTCTGGCGGTGGCACATACGATCCGGCCCATCACAGTTCTTATTCATGGTGGCAATGGTGCGCTTTGCATCACGGCCGAGGATTGGGCGCGCGAGCAGCGCCTGCATGTGGTGCGCTATCCGGCCAATTGGCGGGAACTTGGCAAACGGGCCGAGGCGATCCGCAACGCCTTCATGCTGGAGGATTCGCGCCCTGACATGCTGCTGGCCCTGCCCGGCGGCAATGACACGGCAGATCTGGTGACCAATGCCTGTGCTGCCCGCGTGCCAGTGATTGACGCCGAAGGCAGGCCCATAACGCCCACCGAACTTAGTAATGCAGAGCGGCCTGACAGTCTGGCGGCTTCGCACATCACCCAACAGAACAAACCCTGAAGCGGAGGATTGGTCATGAATATGCGCCCCCCCAACATTCAAGCAGCCCAGCCCGCCGATCTGTTCGGCTGTCTGGAACATCTGATCGCCCAGCTGGACAGCCCACCGACCGCGCGCACGGAAGAACTCACAGCGTCCTCTGCCGAGAGGAAGGCCCGCAAGTTGGTCGAGGAGGCGACCGAAGTCGCTTTTGACGCGCTGGCTGACAACCGTGAGGGGCTGATCGCAGAGAGTGCCGACTTGCTCTATCATCTTGCCGTGCTTTGGCATGATCGCGGGATCAAACCCGCTGAAATCCGGGCAGAGATGGCGCGGCGCAAGGACCTGCTGGGTATAGCCGAAAAGCTGCCGAAGAAAGGCCGTGTCAGAGAGCTGTTGAAGCAAAGCAACCGGTCCTGTGCGCTGTATCGTCAAGGCGACCGGATCGGCCCTGTTCCTTTGTCAAGCGCGCCTTGCCCTGTGCCGCCGACCCCGCGGTGACATCTGCGCGGCAGATCACCTTGATCCTGAAACCAGGAAAAACTGAAAACTGATACCAAGCCGATGGAGATTTCTCATGGCAACCACAACTCTTGACACCACCCGCACCCCCAACCGCCCGGCCCGCGACCCGATTTCCGAGCGTATCCGTGATGCCTTTGTCTATGTGACCGAAGGCGCAAAAGTGACCGATGCGATTGAGGCTGTGCGCCGGTCGCATGTGCCGACAGGGCAGGCAGCCTGCGTGTTCGTGATTGATGACAAGGGCCGCTACAAGGGCTTTGTGCGGCTCTCGGCGCTGCTGCGGGCCGACGGGGACAGCAACGTCAATGCCTTCATAGATGGCGCTGATCTGGCCGTTCTGGATGACATGGAGCAGGAAGCTGCCGCGCGCAGATTGCAGTTGCGTGACGTGCCGTTGTTGCCGGTCGTCAACGCCAAATCCGAAATGATCGGTGTGCTGACATTCGATGATGCGATGGATATTCTGGAACAGGAAACCACCGATGACATCATGTTCAAGGCCGGTGTGGGCGATGTGTTCAACAGCGATGACCACATCCGGTCCGAGAAATTGACCCAAGGCCCGATCTGGTACACTGTGCGTGTGCGCATCCTGTTTCTGATGGTCACACTTGCGGGCGGGCTGATCGTTGGCGGGCTGATCGACCAGTTCGAGGATGTGCTGGGCGCAGTGATCGCGCTGGCGATCTTCATTCCGCTGGTGATGGATATGGGCGGCAATGTGGGCACGCAATCCTCCACCATCTTTGCGCGCGGCTTCGCGCTTGGACATGTCACCATGCAGGATTTCTGGCGCAGAAGCTTCGCCCGCGAAGCTGCTGTCGGGCTGGTCATGGCCGTGGGTATTGCGCTGGTCGCGGGTACAGTGGCCTATTTCTGGCAGGGCATCCCCAATGACATTCCGCAGCTTGGCGTTGTTGTGGGCGTGGCGCTGTTCACATCAGTGTTCACGGCGGCCTGTCTGGGCTTTCTGATGCCCTATGTCATGGTCAAGATGGGGATTGACCATGCACCGGGGGCGGACCCTTTCATCACCACGATCAAGGATTTCACTGGCCTGCTGGTGTATTTCCTAATGGCATCCTGGTTGATTGGCGTCGATTTCGACAGTGAGGCCACTGCGATGCTGCAAGACGCGCCCTATGCGAGTGTCGCGCTTGTGACCAGCACTTGATAAAAGGCCTTTATTTTGGGTTTGAGGGCCTTTGCTGACGGTGGACAAACGCAACAAGCGCGGAGTCAAGGGCGTCAGCCCGCCGCGCATCGCCGGGCCGCCCCCACGGCACGGCGATTGGGCTGCCTCAAGCGCAAAAATCTGATCTTTCACGGATTTGTCCGGCATAAAGCGCTACAGATTAAACGGAAGATCGCCGCACCGCGGCCCAGCGATGCGCAGCTCTGTCGCCAGCTTCGCTATGCCAACTTTGTACCGCACGGGTCGGCTGATCCCTTCGGCCGGGCTGGCGCCCGCGTGTGCTGTGGCCCGTGTCTTGTTGGCCGTCGCCGGTGCGCAGATGGTAGCTTTAACCCGACTGGACAGGGATGCCCGCGCAAGGCTGGCGGACAGTGATGCGCAACGAGAAAGCATTGTCCCGACCTTGCGGATGACACCAACCTGAGGGCATTATACAGGACAGATGATGCCCTCGGGCCGCATTCAGGAGTGGCTGCCATGTCAGCGCCGACAGAACATATCGAACGCGAAGCACTGCGCGACAAGCGCCGCGCTGCATGGGCCGGGGTCTTTCTGAATGCCCCACTTGCGGCGGGCAAGATCCTTGTGGGGCTGATTGCACAAAGTCAGGCGCTGGTGGCGGATGGCGTGCATTCGCTGTCTGATCTTGCATCGGATGCCGCTGTGATCTGGGCATTGGGCCACTCCCATCGCCCGCCAGATGCGGAACACCCCTTCGGACATGGCAGATTCGAGACATTGGCCACGCTTGCGATTGCGGCCATGCTGGCGCTTGCTGCACTTGGTATCCTGATAGATGCCGGTCTGCGCCTGATTGACCCGCCGAGCGCTGCGCCGGGTATGTTGGCGTTATGGGTTGCGGGCCTGTCGATTGCGGTGAAAGAGGGGCTGTATCACTACACCAAGGCTGTCGCGCGGCGGACAGGCTCTGCCATGATGGCGGCGAATGCATGGCACCACCGCTCGGATGCGGCCTCGTCCATTGTGGCGCTGGCGGGTATTGGCGCGGCGATGCTGGGCTGGCCGCTGGCCGATGCGCTGGGGGCTGCGATCATTGCGCTGATGCTGGGCCGGGTGGCCTGGGTTTATGGGCGCCCTGCGGTGCAGGAACTGGCCGATACTGCCCCGCCTGCCGATATGTCACGCGCAATAGAAGCCGCGTTGATGGAAACACCGGGTATTCGTGACGCCCATGATTTGCGGCTGCGCCATATGAGTGGGGCGGTGCAGGCAGATGTGCATGTCGCGCTGGACCCTGCAATGACACTGTCAGAAGCCCATCGACTGTGCGAGGCTGCGCGCGCATTGGTGCTCGCGCGGGTGCCTGATGTCGTGGAAATTATCATCCACCCCGAACCTGATGGCCATGCAGATGGCCCCGCAGCGCATGAAGCAGCCCTGCGCCCGGAATTGCAGACACAGGTACGCGACTGCCTGAAAGGAATCGTCCCGGCAGATGCAATCCGTCACTTGCGCCTTGATTACCGCGACGAAGGGGTAATTGCCGTGGTCGAACTGAACGAGGTGCCGATTGACGGGGCGCAAACGCGTGTTGCCTTCAGGCTTCAGCACAGCGAGGGCGATCTTGCAGAAATCCGGCTACTCTGGGCACCAGCGTCATGACGGTCTGTCATATCCACGTCATGTAACCACGCCATTCCACCCAAAAATGCGAAAGAAGACGGATGAGCGACATCACACATCTGCAGCCGATCCTGAACCTGAGCGCCGCGTTGTTGTTTGGCGCGATCATCGGGATGGAACGGCAATGGCGTCAGCGGCTGGCCGGTTTGCGCACCAATACGCTGGTGTCATTGGGGGCAGCGAGTTTCGTGCTGTTCTCGGCGGCCTTTCCTGACGAAATCAGCCCGACGCGGGTGTCTGCGCAGATAGTCTCGGGGATTGGCTTTCTGGGTGCGGGTATCATTTTTCGCGAAGGCTTCAATGTGCGCGGTCTGAACACGGCCGCAACGTTGTGGTGTGCGGCGGCAATAGGGATGTTGGCAGGGGCAGGAGAGTTCATCTTGGCGGCCTCGGTTACGGGGGCGGTGGTATTCGTTAATCTTGGGCTGCGACCATTGGCACGGATACTTGACAAACAACCCATACAGACCACGGAACTGACCCGCTATTACGCGGTCGAGATTGTTTGCAAGGGCGCGCAGGAAGCGCATGTCCGCGCGCTGATGTTGCAGGGATTTGCCGAAAACGGGCTGCACCTGACCGGGCTGGAATCAGAGAATATTGAAGATACCGACCGCGTAGAGGTAACCGCCGAGGTGAATGCCGACACGACCTCGGATTCTGCATTAGAGCAGATTGTCGGTCGTCTGAGCCTGGAACCTGCCGTCACTGCCGCACGCTGGACAATCCGCGAAACGGGCTTTTCCTGACATAACTTCCTAATTTTCGCCAGATTTCGTGTGTATCCCGGCCCGAGAGTGAGGGCTGCATGACCGATTTTGGCGCAAATTCCAGACAGCGAAGCGGGCTTGGCACATGGCTTGGCATGGGAAACCATGCCTATAAGCTGTTGGTTGCCATTGGCTCGCTTGTGACAACGCTGGTGCTGACCTTGGGCAAGCTGACTGTCGGTATTCTGTCTGGCTCACTGGCGCTTGTTGCCGATGCCATGCAGGGCCTTATCGACATTATCGTGACAGGTATAACCGTGATTGTGGTGAGCCTGTCTGATCGTGGGGCAGATCCGGCCTGGACTTGTGGGCGCGAAAAGTTGGAAGCCTTTGCCGCGCTGGCAGAGGCTGTGCTTTTGGGGATTATCGCCGTTTTTATCTGGCATCTGGCGGGAATGAAGCTTGTCGAGGGAACGCCGCCGATGCAGCTGGAGGCATGGTATCTGGGCGCTGCGGCGGTTGCGGCCTGCGCTGATTTCATTCGCCATCTTGTGGTAAAACGCGCCGCACGCGCAACTGGCAGCATGGCGCTAGAAGCAAATGCTGCACATTTCCTCACTGATTCTCTTGGCACGGTGCTTGTCACGCTTGGTCTGATCGGTGCGTGGTATGGTCTGCCTGTGGCCGATACGATTGCCGCGATCGGCGTGGCAGCGCTGCTGAGTTACACGTCTTTCATGGTTGGGCGGCGCGCCCTTGCAATGCTTCTGGATCGGGCCGACCCGAACCTGTCAGTTGCGGTTCTTGACAGCCTTACCAGCATTGCGGAAATCAAAAGTATAAGGACCCTGCGCATCCGGCGCCTTCCTGATCACCATGTCATTGATCTAGCGGCCGAGGTCGAAGTCAGTAGCTTGGCGGCATTGGCCCGCCTGCAAGACGATGTGCATCATGCGGTTTCCGCAATTGTCGGAAAAGCAGAACTATGCGCGGCCTTGCGCCCTGTCACGCTGACCCGAGATCAAGCCTGACGCAGTGACTATGCCAGTTCGAGCAAGGGCCAAGTCGCAATTTCGGATCTGTTCATATGAAATGAAAGAGCGAGGCCATAGCCTCGCTCCTGTCTTGGTGAATTGACTGCGACCGTTACCCGAAGATATCAGCAACAATCCCGTTATACCAACCGATGCTTTCCTCATAGGTCTGGCGGCGTAGCTCGGCATCCTCGCCGGTCTGACTTATGAAGCTGGAGACAGATTCGATCTGATCATCGCCTGCTTCATAATTCGCACCCACTTTCACACCGTCATCTGTCGCAATCAGCGACCAGCAGGTGTTGGAGTAGCGCGCTGGGAAAATACGGCTGCCCGTCAATTCGCCCCGGATGACATTTGCCACCACCTTGGCCTGCGAATTGGCGGAAAAGCCGGATTTCGGCATCGCACCCTGTGCACTTGCATCGCCCAGAACAAAGACATTTTCATCCATGCGAGAGCGCATGTCTGACGGCAACACAGGTGCCCAGCCAGAGTCATTCGTCAAGCCCGCCAGTTCCGCGATCTTGCCAGCTTTCTGGGCTGGAATGACGTTGCAGACATCAACAGTTTCAACCACACCGTCAACGACCACTTCCATTGCATCAGGGCGCACCTCGACCCTGTCGCCGCCAAAATCGGGGCCTATGCGGGTGACCATGCCGGGGTAATGGCGTTCCCAGCCTTCCTCGAACAGGGCTTGTTTGGAATAGTTTTCCTTTGGGTCCACAATCAGGATTTTTGCGGTCGGATTGATCTGTGACAGGACATGCGCGACCATCGACACACGCTCGCCCGGTCCGGGCGGGCAGCGATAGGGGTTCGGGGGGGCGACCATGCAGAACGTGCCGCCCTCGCGCATATTCTCGATCTGATGTTTGAGCAGTTGCGCCTGTGTGCCGGACTTGTAGGCATGGGGCATCAGGCTTTGCTGCGACACATCCCAACCGGGAACAGACCCTTCGACGAAGTCGATGCCGGGGGCCACAACCAGCCGGTCATAGGAAATGGATTCGCCCGAGGCCAGCGCCACGGTCTGCGCATCTCGGTCCACACCGACGGCCCAGTCATGGACAACATTCACACCAAGGCGCGCGATATTGCCATAGTCATGGCCAAGCGCGTCAAATTCCCAGAATCCGCCCAGATAGAGGTTCGAGAAATAGCAGGTATAATATTTGCGAGACGGCTCGATCAGTGTCACATCGACTGCGCCATTGCTGTCCTTGGCGATATAGCGCGCGACGGTGCCACCGCCCGAACCACCGCCGATTACGACAACGCGAGGCTTGGCCTGCCCCAATGCCATAGGGGCCGAAAGGGCGACGGATGCAGCCGTGGCTGTGCCCAGAAAAGTGCGTCTGTTCAGTGTCATAAGGTCTCTCCCATTGGCGCCTGTTACCAGGCGAATTTCGCGCCGTTCCTCCCCGAATGTCCAGTGCCGTCGATCATCGCGGCCATGTCGTGACGGGAACATCATTCCTTCTGGCACGAATTTGTCAGGAATAATGTGTAGATGCATGCGTCCCCCCTCACATGCATGGACTGCCCCGGTCCAAGCTGGGGCAAACCTGTTCTTATTCGCGGCCCAATTCGCGGAAATAAGCCGCCAGTGCGGCAATTTCCTCGTCGTCGAGCCGTTGCGACACAGATTGCATGACCTCATGTGGCCGCAGCCGCTGTTTATAGGCATGCATCGCAACGACAAAATCTTCCTCGGGCCAGCCGACAATGCCCGGAATGCCCGCATGATCGCCGCTGCGCTGGTGGCAGGTCGTGCATTCGGCGCTCAGGAATTCACCATACTCAACATCGCCTTCGATCGCCAAGGTTTCGGCCGAAAGCTCGACCTCTCTGGCGATGGCGGTGGGCGATGCTTCGGGGATATTTTGGGGCTGGTCGGAATAGGCACGCATATAAGCGATCAGGTTTGCGCGTCTTTCGTCATCCTGTAGGCCGCGATAGGACATCCGGGTCCCCGAAACCAGCGCGCGCGGGTTTTCGATATAGGCATGCAGGCGCGCGAGGTCCCAGAACATACCATCGCGCCCCTGACGCACCAGTGCTTCGGAATACCGGAAATCCGCATGGCTGCCTGCGCGCCGGTCGAAGATACGGTTCAGATGTGGGCCGATGCGGTGTACCGCCCCGTCACCGATCTGGTGGCAACTGGCACATTCGCGCTGATAAACCTGTTCCCCGGCAACCGGGTCGCCGATGGGTGTCGCCTGCGGTATGGCGGTTCCCGGGGCCAATAAGGCCCCGGCAAATATCAGAGGTTTGAGTTTCTTGATCACCACGCCTCCGGGGTTCAGTTGGAATGCGACATCATATAGGCAATCAAGGCTGCCCGTTCATCTTCGCTGCGCACACCCCTGAAAGACATGCGGTTTCTTGGGATCAAGCCTGCCGGATTTTCAAGGAACGCGTCAAGTGTTTCCTCTGTCCAGACCAGCCCGCTCTCTGCCGCATCGGTGAACGCAGGAGAGTAGCGAAACCCGTCCGAATGCGCGGCTTCGCGCCCAACAATACCGTTCAGGGCCGGGCCAGTGCTGTTGCGCGCGCCATCACCAAGCTGGTGACAGGTGCGGCACTGACGCCAGGCGGCCTCGCCCGCGGCGACAAGTTCAGGGTCCAGCGCGGCAAGCTGCACCGCTTCTTCCTCTGGGGCTGCATCTGGTTGAGCGGATGCTTCCTCTGCCTCTTCAACGACTTCGGCTGCGGAAGCAGGCGCGCTGCCATCGGAATAGGTGAAGCGAATGACCGGGAATTCCGGCGTCACATCAATATCGGTGGCGCGTGCCGAAATCTCGACAGGATCGCGGCAATCGCTCATGCAGGGTTCCTGCGCGAATTCCGGAAACTCCACCTCTGCACGGTCATCGAGGTAAAAGCCACCCTCATTGGGCAGGCGAATTTCAGTGAAATTCTCGTGGCTCAACTCGAAATCATCATCCACCAGCCCGGCGGAATAGAGGATATAGGCCGTGATGGCATAGACTTCATCTGTTTCAAGCGTCTGTGCTGCGCCAAAGGGCATGGAACGGTTGATGTAATCCCACACGGTCGACAGATAGGGCCAGTAGGATTCGATTGTCTTGAGCGGGCGTTCATCGGTCAATGACCCGCGCCCGCCAACAATCGGCGGCCATGCACCGGCCCCTTCGGCAAAGTCACCGTGACAGACCGCGCATTGCTCGATCCAGTAATCTTCGCCATCCAGCACATTGCCGCGCCCTTCGGGCAGGCCGCGCCCATCGGGCATGACAGCAACATCCCATGCTGCGATTTCTTCGGGCAGGGCCAAGCGGCCAATTCCGAGGGTATCGGCAAGGGCAGGAACGGCGCCAAACACTGTGATCAGTGCCGTCGTGGTGATGAGTTTACGACACTTCGACATTTTCGGCCTCTCCGTTCTCGTTGACATACCAGGTCTGGATGCCGTTGTTGTGGTAGATGGAATTCAGCCCGCGAATGGCGCGCAATTGTTCCTTTGTGGGCTGGACATAGCCGGTTTCGTCAATCGCGCGCGATTGGACATACATCGGCTGGCCGTCCCATTCATGGTCAAGGTAAAACCGCGTGACCGCCTTGTCGCCGGGTTCGGTGCCCAGACGCGCGGTCTGCCAGTTCACGCCGCCATCAAGTGACACATCGACCCGTGCAATCTTGCCAAGGCCCGACCATGCCAGCCCTGTAATGACCATAGGGCCCGGACCATGGCCGATGGGCATTTGCGGCGATGGCGATGTGACGACCGACTTTGCGTGCATGGCCCATGTCCATTTGCGCGCCCGCCCGTCAGGCATAAGATCGGTATATTTCGAGGTTTCCTCGCGGCTTTCCATCGGGCCGTCATGCACACCGATCCGGCGCAGCCACTTGACCCAGAGGTTCCCTTCCCAACCGGGCACAACCAGACGCACGGGATAGCCATGCTCCATGCGCAGTGCCTCGCCATTGGCGTTAAAGGCGATCATGCAGTCGTCCAGCGCCTTTTCCATCGGGATTGAACGGCCATTCGAGGATGCATCATGGCCCTCGACATAGATCCAGCTGCCTTCGGGTTTCACACCGGCTTCATTCAGCAGGGTGCGCAGGGTGACGCCGGTATATTCCATGTTATGGATCATGCCATGCGTGAACTGTGCGCCGTTTAGCTGTGCGCCGCCCCATTCCATGCCGCTATTGGCCGCGCATTCGCAGAAATGCACACGCGTCACGCGCGGCAGGCGCAGCAGGTCGCCAAAGGTGAATACCAGCGGGCGTTCAACCAGCCCGGTGATCATCAGGCGGTATTCATCCTTGCTCATCTCGATTGCACCGGAATGGTGCCGCTCGAATGCACAGCCTTGCGGCGTGATCGTGCCATCCAGCGCGTGGATCGGCGTGAAGTTGATCGAGCTGATCGGATCGGCTGTCAGCCATTCCACATTGCGGCGCACGACGTGATCCTCATAGTGGATCGGCATGCCATAGGGCGTTGCATCGACACCTTCGCCAAGGAAAGAGGCATAGGGTTGCACTTCGGTAATAAGGGGGTCGGGGCTTGCAGCATTCGCTCCGGCCCCGACCACGGCGCCCCCGGCGGCCAGCCCTGCGGTGCGCAGGAAATCGCGGCGGGAGGGGCCGCTGCCTGGTGACTTCGGGGCGTCATCTTGCATGTCAGTCATGACGTCGGTTCCTCTGGTTTCGGGCTGGGCGCCATGGCCCCGCCCTTCGTTGATCTTACAGCCCTGCGACCTGAACCGATGTGTTCGGTTCCAGTGCAACACGGCCAATCTTGCGAATATGGCTTTCGACGACATCCCAGATCTGGGGGCCTTCGGTTTCAGGGTTCACCGACGCCCAGCCGCCGACAACATAGTTGCGCTCTGGGTCAATCGCTTCGCCGGTGGACAGCAGTGTCATGTCGGAAATGCGCTGGTTGACAGGGGCTGACACATCGACCCGGTAGCCAAGCCCGCCAATGCGCACCATATCGCCGCCTTGCTGGAAATAGGGGTCAGGGTTGAAGATGTTATCGGCCACATCTTCCAGAACCACTTTCAGGAACTCGCCTGTCATTTCGGTACGGTAGCATTGGCCATAGGTCATTGAGGTGACTGAATGAATATCTTCACGGGTGATCGCATCACCCGGCAGCAGGCTGGCGCCCCAGCGCACACCCGGTGACATGGCAATCTCGGTGTCGCGTTCTTCCATGATCGCTTCACAGATCAGGTCATCCCATGTGCCGTTGAAATTGCCGCGACGATACAGAAGCGAGTCTGTGTGGCCGATGACCTCTTCGAGCTGGTCCTTGAAGGGTGCGCGTTCCGCGTCGATCAGCGTGGCCATTTCAGGGTCGGGGGTGATGACATCAGCGAAAATCGGGATCAGCTTGTGGCGGAAGCCCATCATGCGCCCGTCGCGCACATCCAGATCAAGGCGGGTAACAAACTTGCCGTGGCTGCCAGAGGCGATCAGCAGCGTTTCGCCCACGATTACCGGCTCTGGCAGCGCGTCATGCGTATGGCCGGTCAACACAACGTCAATGCCGGTGACGCGCCCTGCCATCTGGCGGTCCACGTCAAAGCCATTATGTGACAGCACCACGACCAGTTCTGCGCCCTGCGCGCGCACTTCATCGACCATTTCCTGCATACGGCTTTCACGAATGCCAAAGCTGAAATCAGGGAATTTCCAGCCGGGGTTGGCGATGGGCATATAGGGAAACGCCTGTCCGATGACCGCGATCTTCACGCCACCGCGCTCGAACCATGTATAGGGTTCGAATTCATCCGAAGGCTCGTTCCATTCATTGTCAAAGATGTTCTGGCCAAGGAAGGGGAAGGGCAGATCGGCCACGATATCGCGTACGCGGTCTTGACCAAAGGTCCATTCCCAATGCGAGGTCATGGCTTCGACCCCAAGCTTGTTCATCACATTGACCACATCCTGCCCCTTGGTCAGGAAGCTGGTCATGGACCCGTGCCATGTATCGCCACCGTCCAGCAGCAGCGCCTCGGGGCGGTCTGCACGAATGGCATTCACAACAGTTGCCACGCGGTCCATGCCGCCCATGCGGCCATAGGTGCGGCCAAGGGCCTCGAAATCCACATAGGTCAGCGCGTAGGCTTCAGGTGATCCGGGCGTAAGGTTGAACATCTCGATGAAGTCTTTGCCAACCACATGCGGCGGCTTGCCAGCCACGCCGCCCACCCCGATGTTCCATTCAGGTTCACGGAACCAGATGGGTTTGAGATGGGCGTGAATGTCGGTAATGTGGATCAGCGACACATTTCCGAAAGTGTCAAAACGCAGCAGATCATCTTGCGTAAGGGCCTGCTGGGCCGAGAGTTTCGACCAGTTGCCGAACCCCGAGATGCCGTATAGCGCCGAGGCTGCGATGGACGCTTGCAGAAATTCGCGCCGGGATATCATGTGGAGTGCTCCTTGGAATGGTCTGGCATATGGCGGGGAGGAGGTCGCCACATGCCAATCTGCGAAAGTATGAATATTCTTGGGCCGAGTCAGTCCTCAGGCCGGGCAGGGCGCAAGCCTGAGCTTGCGCCCTGTGTCAGTTATTGACGAACCGAGATGCCCTCAATGGGCAGTCCAAGACCGCGCGAGGACACATACAGTTCCAACTCGCGGAACTCTTGCGCGCCTTCAGCGAAAGACTCGCCGCGTGTATCGCGGATGCAGCCCCGGAAACGCTGGTGCAAAGGCACGATGGTGGCATTCTTCAACCGATAGGTCGGAAAGCCATTCGACATACCCTGCGACAGGTGGTCCGCGCGGATCATCCGGCCCCAATTGTCTTCGTGGCAGTTTGCACAAGACAGTTCCAACTGGCCAAAGCGCGTGTAGTACATTTCACGCCCTTTTTCCCAGAACTCTGCCGCTTCGCCATCAATCTTCACAGCGACAGGCATACCGCGCGATTGTAGCGAGATCAGCGAGGTGACATCTTTCATCGGCTCGCTGTTCCAACCCCAGGCATCTGCGCCCATGCGTTCGGTCCGGCAATTGTTGATGTAGTTCTGCAAGGACCACAATTCACCGTTTTCATTTACCTTCGGCATCACAGCGCGCACGCCTGCCATCGATTCTACATCACCGTGGCAATCGGCACAGGACTGATTGGCCGTGCCTTCGGCCAACTCCCAGCGGTCTTCGCCGCGCTCGGCGAAAAGCAAGCCGGGATTGTCGAAATCGTCCATCTGCAACGCGCGGGTTTCATCCGTGCGGAACAGCCAGCCGGAATATATCTCGGGAAAGACGCCGCCCAGATGCTCAGGTGGCTCTGCGCGGGTTGCGATATGCAACTCACCCTCGATAATCAATTCAGCATCGGGATGCGGGTCTGCAAAGGCTGTGCTGCTTAGCACAGCCCCGCAAATGGCCGCAGTGGCCCAAAGCTTGGTCATGGTCTTCATGCGTGTCTCCTCCCAGACTGGCTGTGACCTGTGGTATCAGCTGACTTCGAAACTCTGCGTCTCGGAATAGACCGAGCCGTCATCGTCATACCAAGTGAAGACAAAATCTGCCGACTCGTCGACCTTGACATCGAATTCCATGTAGGGGTTTGCCGAAATGGCGGGTTCCATCGTCACATCAAGCACTAGCTTGCCTGCATATTCGCAGGTGAACCGGTTGATGATCTGGCGGGGGATTTCATTGCCCGATCCATCGCGGCGCAAGCCGGTTTCCATGTTATGGCTGATCAGGGTTTTCACTTCGATCACGTCGCCAGCATTGGCAGAGCGTGGAAGGCGGATGCGGGGTCTGACGTCAGACATATGATATTCTCCTTGTAAAGAGGGGGAAGGACGGGCGTGGCCAGGCGTTAGCCGCCGCAACCGCCGATTGTGACCTTCACTTCAACTGCGCCGCGGGCAAAGCTGCCATCCGCCATCTTGGCGATTGCGACCACGTCTTGCGTGCCACCCAGACGGATGCGCGTGGCTGCGCGTGACGTTGCCGCGCCTTCGCCAAAGCCGAATTTGGCCACACCGGGCGTGGGGTTGCCGGCTGCAAGCAACAGGATTTCGGTTGCGCCGGGTGCTTCAATTGCAATCGGTACAGTGTTGCCGTTCTCGGCGATTTCGGGTGCGTCGATTGTGACACCGCCATCTGTAACGGATGCGCCGCCAGTGAATGCGGAAATAGCGTCATCAACAGCCGAGGCGATTGCCGCGCCCGGAACCATTGCGACAGCGGCTACGCCTAGGCCCATTGCCATGGTATCGCGTCTTGTCAGCATTGATAAATCCTCTCGTGGTTGGTGTTTCGGGGGACTGTCCCGTATTTTTGCTGCGTTGTTACCAGTCGGTCAACGTCATCAGATAGGCCACCACATCTTCGACCTGCTGGGCCGTCAGAAGCGTGGAAAAGGTTTCAGGATTGTAGGCGCGGGCGGTGTATGCCTCGCCCGGGCGAATATAGTCGTCTGGGTTGTCGTTATAGAACGTGGGCATCATGCTGTCCGGGAACATCCGCTTGGCGTCGGAAACAATGCCCCGCAGTTCCGCTTCGGACCAGCGCGCCCCGGCCCCGTCAACGGGAGGGCCGATATCTCCCTGAAAATCGTGCTCTGGCATGTCCGAATTCACGTGACAGGACAAGCAGTTCCCGATTGAGCGGCTTGAGAACGCCTCTGCTCCGGCGGCGGGGTCGCCTGGGGTCCCGGTCAAAGAAGCCGGAATGGCAATTTCATCTTCCCAGACAATATCCGCCGGTGAGATATCTGCATAGCTTGCCCCGCCCCAAATCACTGCCGTGGCGGCAAATGCTGCGGAAAGTGATCGTCTTGTCATGAATGCCCTCCCAGACGGTTACACGGTGATGCGCTCTCCCAAGCTCACCGTGCTGCGACAATAGACCACAGTATACTAATGCTGCAAATGAAAATTCGCTTTTTTGCATATTGTTTTTTGTGAATATTCATTTTTGTGAAAAAGCCATGCCCGGTTTCTCTGGCATGGCTTTGTTTTTAAGGAAGATATAAGCAATCAGTCAGAGCGTTCTTGCAGCATTCGGGCGACGTAATGCTGAAAGTGTTCTTCGCCTTCATAGCCCTTTTCCAGCACCCATTGCAGCATCAACCGTGTGGTGCCGCGCTCGAAGGCGCCGGGCATTGTCATCACTGCCGCATCGCGCATTGAACCCGATTCGGGGGCGGTTTCGGGCGCAAAAACCAGCGTCGGTGTGAACACAACACCCCAGCGCCGCGCCATGTCACGCTCGTCCATGGTCGTGCCGTCAAAATCGGTCACCGGAATATTTCCGAACAGATTGATCTGCACGACCATGAAATCCTCGGTCAGCATGCGCGTGATCTCAGGGTCGGGATACACGTTTTCATGCATCCGCGTGCAATAGATGCACCCGCGTTGTTCGAACATCAGCAACAGCCGCTTGCCCTGTGCCTGCGCATCTTCCAGATCATCGCGCATGTCGCGGAATGTCTCGACCAGCCAGTCGGGTTTGTGCAGCCCATCTTCGCCCACTGGTGTTGCCTGTGCCGTGACAGCAAGCAAAAGCCCAACCAGTGCCGTGCCAATCAGTTTCCGTATTCCCATGACATCCTCCTCCCCGTTTTGATGTGGTCAGCCGATGTTGGCGAACCACGGAAAAATCTCCAGCATGCCTTCGGCGATATACGCGATCGAATCTGTCGCGATCAGCACGGCGAACAAAACCAGCATCGCGCCCATGATCTTTTCGACATGCGCCAGTTTGCCGCGGTGACGGCTGACCCAGTTCAGGAAAGGGCGCGCAAACAGGGCCGCAATGACGAAGGGCAATGTCATGGCCAGCCCGTAGACAGCCAGAAGCGCCGCGCCTTCCCAGATATTTCCCATACCTGATGCGATCATCAGGATGGCCGCCAGCGCCGGGCCAACACAGGGTGTCCAGCCAAAGCCGAATGCCAGCCCCATCACATATGAACCGATCACGGATTTCGGCGCAGCAGAGGTTTCTATGCGCGCTTCGCGATACAACAGCGAAATTCGGAACACACCCAGAAAGTGCAACCCAAAGACAAACAGGATTGCTGCCGCGATCCATTTCAGAATGTCGCGATAGGCAATGAATGTCTGGCCAAGCGCCGTGGCCCCCATGCCAAGCAACATGAAGATGGTCGTCACCCCAAGTGCAAAAGCGATCGACGCCAGCACAAGCCGCTTTTGTGCACCCGGCGCAAGCCCCTGTTCGTCGCGCAGTTCCGACATGGACAAACCTGCCATGTAACACAGGTAGAACGGAACAATGGGCAGGATGCAGGGGGACAGAAAGGACAGAAGCCCCGCCAAAGCCGCGCCGCCAAAGCTGATATCAAACATATGCTGTAAACCTTGCTTGTCTCGTTCCGCGCAAATGCATCTTCTGGTTGCTATCCAGAGATCGACATATTACTTTGTTCATATGTTTAATATCACGCGTCAATCCCTTCTTTACGCTGCTGCGCAGAAAGCCTTTGTGCTTGCAATGGTGCTGTCCCTCTTTGGTGGGGCAGCGGCGCAGGCGCAGGACTTGCGTTTGATTATGGTCGAACAGGCCGGGTGTTATTACTGCCGCGTCTTCAACCGGGATATCGCGCCAATCTACGAAAAATCTACCGAAGGGCTTGCCGCGCCACTGGTACATGTACAGCTCCGCGGTGAGCTTCCCGAAGGCGTCACACTTGACTCGCGCCCCTTCGTGACCCCAACATTCATCCTGATTGGACCAGATGGCGCTGAGATCGAGCGTTTGACTGGTTTTCCCGGAGAAGATTTTTTCTGGCCCTATATCAGCGATATGATCGCAACGGCTCAGGCCGGCCTGTCGCGGTAACCTGACGCAGACCGCTACCTTTTGCGAAACGCATGTGCTATGCTGCACGGTGAATGAAAGGTACAACGCCTGAGCGCAGACTTGTGCGACTGAAAGTTCACGCATGCCGGACGGACAAAACCGCGACCAGGATCTGCCAATTGGGGACGAGATGGCAGTGAAGCGCCGACAGGCGCGTTCAACGATGGATTTATCGCAAGAAGAATTGCAGGCCGAGGCCCGAGAGGCATCGGAATTCCTTAAGGCGATGGGCCATGATGGTCGGCTTCTGATGCTGTATTATTTATGCGAGCGTGATCACTCGGTGGCAGAGTTGGAACGGCTTATCATGTCGCGTCAGGCCGCAGTCAGCCAGCAGCTTGCAAGACTGCGCCACGAGAAATTGGTTTCGACACGGCGCGAAGGCAACCAGATCTTCTACTCTCTGGCAGATGAGCGTGTGCGCGAAGCCATTCATCTGATCCAACGCCTGTTCCGGGCGCCCGGCCCGGGATGATCCAGATCAAGGCCGTGTTTCCTGTGTGCATGTCATAAGCCTCCATCAGCGATGCTGGGTGCACAGGTGCGGCTATGGACCTTTATGACATTATCGACCAGTTCGGCGAAGGCAATATCGAGGCCCTGATGGGGCTTCTGGTCGGGCTTGTGTTCGGCATCGCGGCACAACGCTCGCGCTTTTGCCTGCGTGCTGCAACAGTGGAATTCGCACGCGGTCAGATGGGCCCAAGGCTGGCAATCTGGCTTTTGACCTTCTCGACGGCTGTCGTCTGGGTTCAAGGGGCGCAGGCGCTTGGGCTTTTCCGTGTGACTGATGCGCGGATGATGGCGGTGCCGGGGTCGTGGTCCGGCGCGGTGATTGGCGGGCTGATGTTCGGGGTTGGCATGGTGTTGGCACGCGGCTGTTCCGGGCGGCTACTGGTGCTGGCAGCCACAGGAAACCTGCGTTCGGTCATCGCTGGCATGGTCTTCGCCATTGTCGCCCAGATGAGCCTTTATGGCTGGCTTGCGCCCTTGCGCAACAGCCTTGCTGCAATGTGGATCACGCCAGAGGGGCGCAATCTGCATCTGTTGCAGATGGTGGGCCTGCCCGAAAATCTCGCGCTTTGGTTCGGGGTTGCGTTGGCGGTGCTGGCGATCGTGCTGGCGCTCCGCAACCAGCTTGGTGTGCGCCCGCTGATCTTTGCCTCCGGCGTTGGCTTTGCGGTTGCACTGGGTTGGATGATGACATGGAATCTGGCCCAGATCAGTTTTGATCCGGTCAATGTGACCTCGGCCACCTTTACTGGGCCGTCTGCCAATACGCTGATGTTCTTTCTGAACCCGAACCCTTCGCTACGTTTTGATGTCGGGCTGGTGCCGGGCGTTGTATTGGGGGCGTTTCTGGCCGCTTTGTTCAGCAGAGAGTTGAAGTGGCAAGGCTATGATGGCGCCGAGGCGATGCGCCGGTCGTTACTGGGTGCCGCGCTGATGGGCTTTGGTGGAATGCTGGCGGGGGGTTGCGCGATCGGTGCGGGTGTCACAGGCGGATCGATTTTTGCGGCCACAGCGCTTTTGGCTCTTTTGTGCATGTGGATCGGTGCAACCCTGACAGATCTTCTGATAGACCAGCGTGCAGACCGCAAAGCCTTGGCATTCTGAACGACGTATCCGTGTTCTGGCCATGGCCCCGGCATTGCGCCGGGACCAGCCCTGTGATCAGGCGTCCAGATTCTCGACACTCAACGCATTGCGCTGAATGAATTCACGCCGCGGCTCGACCACATCGCCCATAAGCTTGGTAAAGATATCATCGGCTTCTGCCAGATCGTCGATCTTGACCTGCAACAGGGTGCGCGCCTCTGGGTCCAGTGTCGTTTCCCAAAGCTGGTCAGGGTTCATTTCCCCCAAGCCTTTGTAGCGTTGTAGGGACAGGCCCTTTTCGCCCTCTGTCAGGATTGCTTCAAGCAGATCAACCGGGCCGTAAATCTTCTGCTTGCGGTCGCGGCGGATAAGCTCGGCAGGTTGGGAATAGATTTCCTGCAAGCTTTCGGTATGGCTGGACAGACGCCGCGCCTCGCCCGAACGCAGGACAGGCCCATCCAGCCTGCGCACTTCTTCTACCCCCCGCAGAACCCGCGACAGCCGCAACCCCCCGTCCTGAGTGGGGCGACCTTCCCATCCGCGTTCATATTCGGCCGCGACAAGGTCCAGACGCTGGGCAACACTATCGGCCAGTTGCTGCGGATTGGCTGACAAAGCCTCTGGCAAAAGCGCGCCCGCGATGCTGGCCTGTTCCAGAATATGCTGCGGGTAATGCGTGGGAAAGGCGACCAGCGAGCGGCGCACGGCACGCGCTTCGGTCACCACGCGCGCCAGATCCTGCCCCACAATCTCTTCGCCTGTGGCCAGACGCAGGGCCGCACCTTCGACGCCCTGTTCAATCAGGTAATCTTCCAGTGCAGGCTTGTCTTTCAGATAGACCTCGGATTTTCCGCGCGCGACCTTGAACAAAGGTGGCTCGGCAATATAAAGATGCCCACCCTCGATCAGTTCGGGCATCTGGCGGAAGAAGAAGGTCAGCAAAAGCGTGCGAATATGCGCGCCATCCACATCCGCGTCGGTCATGATGACGATCTTGTGGTAACGCAGCTTGCTCAGGTCGAATTCGTCGCGCCCGATCCCGGTGCCCAGCGCGGTGATCAGCGTGCCGATTTCCTGACTGCCAAGCATTCGGTCAAAGCGCGCGCGCTCTACATTCAGGATCTTGCCGCGCAAGGGCAGAACGGCTTGATTCTGGCGCGAACGGCCCTGTTTGGCCGAACCACCAGCCGAGTCGCCCTCGACCAGAAACAGTTCCGACTTGGCGGGGTCGCGTTCCTGACAATCAGCCAGTTTGCCGGGCAGTGACGCCACATCCAGCGCGGTCTTGCGCCGTGTCAACTCGCGCGCCTTGCGCGCGGCTTCGCGGGCCAGCGCGGCCTCAATGATCTTGCCAACAATCCCCTTGGCATGGATCGGGTTTTCCTCGAACCATTCGGCCAGCTTTTCATTCACCAGAGATTCGACTGCCGGGCGCACCTCGGACGAGACAAGCTTGTCCTTGGTCTGGCTAGAAAATTTCGGGTCCGGCACCTTGACCGACAAGACGCATGTCAGCCCCTCGCGCGCGTCATCGCCGGTAAAACTGACCTTTTCCTTCTTCGCGATCCCTGACGATTGCGCATAGGCGTTGATCGTGCGGGTCAGCGCGCCACGAAACCCCGCCAGATGCGCCCCGCCATCGCGCTGTGGGATATTGTTGGTAAAGGGCAGTACCGTTTCATGATAGCTGTCATTCCACCACATCGCGATCTCAACACCGATTTCGTCGCGCTCGCCCACAATGTAAATCGGCTCTGCCATCACCGGCGTTTTCGAGCGGTCCAGATGGCGCACGAATTCACGCACCCCGCCTTCATAGAACAGCTCGGATCGCAACATTTCGGCGGGGCGGTGGTCTTCCAGAATGATCCGCACGCCCGAATTCAGAAAGGCAAGCTCGCGCAGCCGGTTTTCCAACGTCTTGAAATTGTAATCAAGATTCGAAAAAGTATCGGTCGAGGCAAGGAACCGCACTTCCGTGCCGGTCTTGTCGCCTGCATCCCCCACCACTGTCAGATGCTTGACCGTATCGCCGCGTTCAAACCGCGCGACATGTTCCTTGCCCCCGCGCCAGATGCGCAGCTCCAGCCAGTCCGACAATGCGTTGACAACCGAAACACCCACGCCATGCAACCCGCCAGAAACCTTGTAGCTGTTCTGGTCAAACTTGCCGCCTGCGTGTAGCTGGGTCATGATGACCTCTGCCGCAGATACGCCTTCTTCCGTGTGAATATCGGTCGGAATTCCGCGCCCGTTATCCATGACCGATACTGAACTGTCGGCATGGATGATGACGGTAACAAAATCGGCGTGCCCGGCCAAAGCCTCGTCAATACCATTATCGACGACCTCATACACCATGTGGTGCAGGCCAGACCCATCGTCAGTGTCACCAATATACATGCCAGGGCGTTTGCGAACAGCATCCAACCCCTTGAGAACCTTGATCGAATCAGCGCCGTATTCGTCGCGCTTGGCGGCTTCAGCAGACATGCAAAAAAATCCTCGTTAGACTGCCGCCCTTATAGGCAGTTGTCGCGGGTTTGTCACGCGTCAGACACAAGATTTAGCGGTTTTCCCCGGCACGCGCAGGGCATGTCATGCCAAGTCGCGGTTTTCATCCTTGGTCAAATATCCTCGGGGGGATGTCGTCATTGTGCGCCATTGGTTCAAGAACAATGGCGACGCGGCTTTGCTGCAAGAAGGGGGGCAGACAGCCCCCCTTTTCTGTCACGCTGCCTGGCCTTCGTTTTCGACAATTATGCCCATCAACGCGTAAGTCAGTTGCGCTGCAGTGAAATTCCAGACATCCCAGCCCGTGATAGGGGCCAGTTCGACCACATCCAGCCCGACACAGCGCCGCCCTTGCAGTGCCGAACGAACCAGCGCGAGCGCCTGATAATAGCCCAGCCCGCCGGGAACGGGCGTGCCCGTTGCGGGCATGATATGGGCATCAAGTCCGTCCACATCGAAACTGACATAGACATCTTCGGGGAAATCATCAGGCAGGGTCACATCATGGATATTGCCTGTGACCAGATCTTCGGCATCGATGAAAATTACGTTGTTGGCGGCACGGATTTCGGCTTCTTCCTGACACAGCGCGCGCACACCATATTGCGCAAGCGGGGTGCCTTCTTCCTCGACCAGTAGTTGCATGACCGATGCATGAGAGTGCCGAAACCCCTGATAAGCGCGGCGTAGATCGGCATGGGCGTCGATCTGGATGATTCCGATAGGGCGGTCCAGCGCCCGTTTCACGCCCATCACCGCCGCCCAAGTCAGGCTGTGCTCGCCCCCCAGAGTGACCGGAATATGCCCTGCGCGGGCAATGCTCTCGGTGCGTGCGGCCAGACTGTCCAGCGCGTATTCCAGCGGGACCGAACAATCTATGGCCGGGGTTGTGTAAATCCCTTGCGCGCAGGGCTCGAAGCCGCGCCACAGGCGTTCCAACTGGTCAGATGCCTCGATCAGCGCTGCAGGCCCGTCGGCCGTGCCAGAACCATAAGAGACTGTTTTTTCCAACGGCATCGGCACGATCTGGAAACGTGCATCGGGGCTGCGTTCGGATTGTGTCAGTTCGGAATCGAGAAAGATCATGAAAGTCGGCCCTTGAAGTCCTGATAATCGAATTCGCGCAGGATGCGCAAAGCATCGGTGGTGCTGTTCCATACGGCCAGCGCGGGCAGGCGCACGCCGTTGAAGGTGGTGGTCTTGACCATCGAGTAATGCGCCTGATCGAGGAACGCCACGCGCGCGCCGATCTCTGGTGTCTGCTCGAAGGCGTAGCGCCCGATCACATCGCCGGCCAGACAGCTTGGCCCGCCCAAGCGCAGCTTTATATCGCCGGCTTCACCCATCAGCGCAGGGCGGTAAGGGGCCTCAATCACGTCCGGCATATGGCATGTGGCGGAAATGTCGAGGATCGCATTCGGCCCGTCATTTTCGACCACATCCAGCACCTCGCCCACCAGAATACCCGCATCCAGCGCGACAGCCTCGCCCGGTTCAAGATAGCAATGCAGGCCGGTTTCTGCGCGCACGCGGATCAGGAACGCAATCAGCCCTTCGCGGTCATAGTCGGTGCGGGTGATATGGTGGCCACCGCCAAAATTGATCCACTTCAGGTGCGGGGCCAGTTCCTTGATGCGCGGGGCAATATGGTCCCAGATTGCCAGCAACGGTTCCAGATCCTGTTCGCACAGCGTATGCATATGCAGCCCGTCCACGCCTTTCAGCGCGTCTGCGTCAATCTGGTCCAGCGGCGTGCCAAGCCGCGATCCGGGCGCGGCGGGGTCGTATTTTGCGTCTTCACCCATCGGCAGGCCGGGGTTGAAGCGCAGGCCGATATGCACCGCGCGGCCGCTCTCGCGGATCATTGGCAAAAAACGGTCTTTCGCTGCGGGCGTATTGAACACGATGTGATCCGACAGCGCGATGATGTCGGCCATCTCATCTGCCTTGTAGCCCGCCGAAAACGTCTCCACGATGCCGCCATAATGTTCGCGGCCAAGGCGCGCTTCCCACAGGCCAGAAGCACAGACGCCCGACAGGTATCGGCTGACCAGCGGGGCAAGGTCCCACATGGAAAAGGCTTTCAGCGCACATAGAACCGTTGCGCCGGACCGGTCCTGAATATCAGCCAGCACGCGCAGGTTCTGTTCCAGCCGTGCTTCGTCCACGACGAAGCACGGCGAGGGGACGCGGTTCAGGTCAAAATCCCGAAACGCGCCCGGATCGCCCGCATGGGTCTGCATCGCCATCAGAAATCAGCCGGGGCCGAAAGCTCGGTCAGGGTCCAGGGCAAGCCGTGCTGATTCAGCAGTTCCATGAACGGATCGGGGTCAAGCTGTTCGGTGTTGAACACACCTGCGCCGGACCATGTGCCGTTCAGCATCAGCGCAGCCCCGATAAAGGCCGGCACGCCGGTCGTATAGCTGACCGCCTGGCTGCCCACTTCGCGGTAGCATTCTTCATGGTCGCAGATATTGTTGATGTAATAGGTCTTTTCGCCCGACCCATCCTGCGCGGGGCCAGTGATGATATCGCCGATATTCGTCTTACCCTTGGTGCGTTCGCCCAGATCGCCGGGATTGGGCAGCACCGCTTTCAGGAATTGCAGCGGGATGATCTGGTGACCTTCATATTCGACCGGCTCGATCGAGGTCATGCCGACATTCTGCAAGACGGTGACATGGTTGATATAGGCATCGCCAAAGGTCATCCAGAAACGCGCGCGCTCGATCTCGGGGAAGTGGGTGACAAGCGACTCCAGTTCCTCATGATACATCAGATACATGTTCTTGGGGCCAACCTGATCGAAATTGAATTCGACCTTGGTGGACATGGGCGGGCTGGTCACCCAGCCGCCGTTTTCCCAGTGCTTCACCTCGGCGGTGACTTCGCGAATGTTGATTTCGGGGTTGAAATTGGTGGCGAAAGGATGGCCGTGATCGCCGCCATTGCAATCCAGAATATCGATCAGGCGGATGCCCGAGAGGTAATGCTTGCGCACATAGGCCGCGAAAATGCTGGTCACGCCGGGGTCAAAACCCACGCCAAGCGCGGCCATCAGGCCCGCCTGTTTGAACTGGTCATGCAGCTTCCACTGGTGCGAATATTCGAATTTCGCTTCTTCCGGCGGCTCGTAATTGGCGGTGTCGAGATAGTGCACGCCGGTACGCAGGCAGGCTTCCATCAGGGCCAGATCCTGATAGGGCAGGGCCAGATTGACCAGCAGCGCGGGTTGCACCGCCTCGATCAGGGCGACTGTCTGTTCCACATCATCGGCGTCGATCTGATAGGTTTCGATCTCGATGCCGGTGCGGCTTTTGACTTCCTTTGCGATGGCTTCGCATTTCGACAATGTGCGACTTGCCACAGCAATGCGGCCCGGAAAAAGCTCGGGGTTCATCGCCATCTTGTGCAGCGTGACCGAGGCCACGCCGCCTGCGCCAATAACCAGAACATCCTTGTTAGCCATGCGTATGCTCCTCATGCTCGTAATAGGTGTAGCCGCCAAGTGCATGGCGGTAGGTTTCCATCAACATGCGCCGCTGCGACGGGTTCAGCGTGCCGTCCTGCACGCCACGCTCGACAATGCGCTTGAACGCATCAAGGCATTGCTTGGGTTCATATTCCACATAGGCCATGACCTCGGCGACGGTATCGCCCTCAACTTCGTGCTGGATTTCGAGGACGCCATCATCGTTGAAATCGACTGTGACGATATTGGTGTCACCAAACAGATTGTGTAGATCGCCCAGCGTTTCCTGATAGGCCCCGATCAGAAAGATGCCGATGAAATAGCGCTCAGATGCGCGCAGCTCATGCACTGGCAGGGCATTGCCCACGCCATCGTTCAGAACAAACTGGTCAATCTTGCCATCGCTGTCGCAGGTGATGTCTGACAAAACCGCCCGCCGTAAAGGTTGCTCATTCAGCCGTTGCAGGGGCGCAATCGGCACCAACTGGTCAATCGCCCAGACATCTGGCAGCGACTGGAACAGGCTGAAATTCGCGCGATAAATGTCGCGATGCGCAGAGAGTTCTTCCAGCACTTCCTGTGGCACATCCGGGGTCTGGGCGACCAGATCCTTGATGCGGCCCACGATATAGAGGAAAATCTGTTCCGCGCGCGCGACTTCCTCAATCCCGATGACACCGCGGCGGAACAGGGCGCGCAATTCCTCGCGGTAGTATTCGGCATCGTTCAGGCATTCCTGAACGCGTTTTGGCGTCATATAGCCGGTAATCGCAGCCATGTCCGAAAGCATGTGATGGTCGTCAGCTTCAGGCGTGATGGGGGCTGAGCGGTCGAAATAGCTGGCTTCCAGAATATCGGACAGCAGCATCGAGGAATAAGCGACAATCGCGCGCCCCGATTCCGTGACCAGTGTCGGATGCGGCACTTCTGCCTCGTCCATCTGGTATTTCACCGTCTCGACGATATTGGCGCAATACTCCTCGACCGTATAATTCACCGAATTATCCGAGGCGCGCGCCTCGCCAGTGTAGTCGATGCCAAGGCCACCACCAAGGTCGAGATATTCCAAAGGAACACCAAGGCGGCGCAGCTCGGTGTAAAAGCGGCAGGCTTCATCGACAGCCTGACGAATATCCATCATCTGCGGCACCTGAGAGCCAAGATGCGAATGCTGCAACACCAGACAGTCCAGCATGTCCTCGGCGCGCAGTTTGTCGACCAGATCGACAACTTCCTTTGTCGTCAGCCCAAAGGTTGACCGGTCGCCGGAACTGTCGGCCCAGTTGCCGGTCACACGGCGCGTCAGCTTGATCCGAACGCCCAAGGCGGGCTTCTCGCCAAGGCGCTTGGCTTCGGCAATGACTGTATCCGCTTCGGCAGGGCTTTCGATGACCAGCACACAGTTGATTCCCGCCTTGCGCGCCAGAATGCCAAGGCGGATGAATTCTGCATCTTTGATTCCATTACAGATCAGCAATGCACCCTTGGGCAGGTCGCGTGACAAAGCAAGGATCAACTCTGGCTTGGAGCCTGCCTCCAGTCCGAACTGATACGGACGGCCATAATCCACGATCCGGTCGATCACCTCGGCCTGTTGGTTGACCTTTATCGGGAACACGCCGCGATAGGGTGCCTTGTAGCCATTCGCCTCGATCGCTTTGGCAAAGGATGTGTTGAGCATTTCAAGCTGTCGCTTGAGGAACGCGCCCACGCGCACCAGAACCGGCGTATGAATGCCCCGCGCATCCAGATTGTGCAGCAGGTCAGGCAGACTCGCTGGTGTATCTTGCGGGCGCGCCGGGTTGACCAACCCCATATCACCATTCGGCAGGGGCGCGAACATCCCCGCCCCCCAACGATGCACCCCGTAACTCTGGAAAACCCGATCCGGCATGTGGTACCCCCGATATCTGACCCCATGACATGAAGCGCCCGCTTATGAAATCCACAAACCAAACGCAAGGAAAACTGTTGCGTTCCAAGGATTTTCGCGCGCCCACCTTGTCGGGATAGAATGGGGCGAGTAACAGATTCTTGAAATTGCCCTGCAATTTTGCCGCCTCACGGCTGTTTTTCTAAGGGCCAGCACTCTCGCGCAGCTTTCCCGCATGGAAAATATGTGTACGAAATGCAGAAATGCAGTATCCGCCTTGTTGTGACGTAGCGAAATAATGGCGGGCGCGCCACGTCAACTCTTGTCTGCAAGGGTGCAGTGGGGAAAGGTATTGGCAGGAGGGCCGCATCGCACGCGGCAGCTAGGGAGTTCGTGATCATGACTGTATCAAACCGCCCGTGGGTGGCGGCCTATGGCGCAGAAATCGCGCCGGACTTGCCGGTATCCGAGCACGCGTCACTGGCGCACCTGATTTCTCGAACCTGCGAAACCCATGCCAAGCGCCGCGCGTTCACCTGCGTTGTCCCAAACGGGATGAACGGGTCGCTGACATATCAGCAGGTGGGCCAGATGTCGGACGACTTCGCGTCATTCCTGCGCCATCATTGCAAGCTGGCCCCCGGAACGCGGGTGGCGGTGCAATTGCCCAATGGACTGGCCTATCCCGTTGTTGCATTCGGGGTGTTCAAGGCGGGTTGCGTGTTGGTGAACACCAACCCGCTCTATACGCCAAATGAAATGGTCCATCAGTTCAGGGATTCAGAAGCCGAAGTGCTGATCATCAGCGACCTGTTTGCCGACAAGCTGGAGGAGGTGGTCGCGCATACAGCCATCAAGCAGGTTGTTCTGGCAGGGGTTGCAGAATTTTTTCCGCGCGTTCCAGAAGCAATTGTGCGTGGCGTGCAGAAATTCTGGTCGCGTGTGCTTCCGCCTGTGCCCAGCCTTGCCGTGCCTGTGCTGCGTCTGCGCGAGGCGCTGAAGATCGGGCGTGACCATGACCGGGTTCAGGACTGGGACAGCTTGCGCCGCGATGATCTGGCGCTTTTGCAATATACCGGTGGCACAACGGGCGTGGCAAAAGGTGCGATGCTGACACATGGCAATATTCTGGCCAATCTTGAACAGGTCAAGATCATGGGCGGGCGGCATATGTCGGGCGAAGATTGCGTGCTGACGGCCTTGCCCCTTTATCACATCTTCGCCTTCACAGCCAATCTGATGACCTTTTTCGACCTTGGCGCGCGCAATATTCTGGTGCCGTCTCCGCGCCCTGTCGCAAACATCCAGCGCGCGCTGGAAAATTACCCAGTGTCGTGGATCACGGGGGTGAACACCCTGTTTAACGGGCTGATGAATGAAGAATGGTTCGCAGCCTATCCGCCCAAAACGCTCAAAGCCGCGATTGCTGGTGGAACTGCGTTGCATCAGGCGGTGGCAGAACGATGGCAGACGGTCACGGGTACGCGTGTGGCGGAGGGCTACGGCCTGACCGAGACATCGCCGCTGGTCAGCTTCAACCCGCTTGATCAGCCTGTGCGCCCCGGATCAATCGGGGTTCCGGTGCCGGGCACAGATATTGCGCTGGTCGATCACAATGCCGAACCGGTGGAGCAGGGCAAACCCGGCGAATTGCTGGTCAAGGGGCCGCAGGTCATGCGTGGCTACTGGAACCGCCCTGACGACACCGCACAAACTTTGCAGAATGGCTGGGTGTTCACAGGGGATGTGGCGGTCATGGATGAAGACGGGTTTCTGACGATCGTTGACCGCAAGAAGGACCTTGTGCTGGTTTCCGGCTTCAACGTCTACCCCAATGAGGTGGAAGATTGCCTGTCCAAACTGGACGCCGTGCTGGAGGCGGCGGTTATCGGCGTACCAGACCGCGCATCCGGCGAGGCCGTGCGCGCCTATGTCGTGCAGAACCCCGATGTGCCGGACAAACTTAGCAAGGAATCCGTCATAGCGCATTGTCGGAAATATCTGGCTGCCTACAAGGTGCCGAAATCCATCATCCTGCGCGAGGAATTGCCGAAATCCCCGATTGGAAAAATCCTGCGCAAGGACCTCAAGGCCGAAGCGCGCGCCGAATTTGCTGGAAAGGCCTGAGTCATGCTGACAGAACTTGAAACCACACTTTTGGGCGTGATGATGATGGTCATCATGCTGGGCATGGGCGCCAGCATGACCCCGCGTGACTTCCTGATCGCCTTTCGCAAACCCAAGGGTATTCTGGTGGGCCTGCTCAGCCAGTTTGCGGTCATGCCGTTTCTGGGCTTTCTTCTGGCTGTGTTGCTGGGGCTGCCGCCAGCGCTGGTGGTCGGGCTATTGCTGATTGCCTGTATGCCGGGCGGAACCACCTCGAACATATTTGCCTATTTCAGCAAGGGTGTTCTGGCCCTGTCGATCATGATGACAACAGTTTCGACACTTGCTGCGGTGGTGATGGTGCCGCTGTTGCTGTCCTTTTATGGCGGGCTTGCGGGCGTGTCGGGTGACTACGCCATTCCTGCTGGCAATGTTGCGCAAATTCTGGTGGTCTTGCTGGTGCCAACGGCGCTGGGGATGGTGCTGCGGAAACTCAACCCGAATGTCGGGGCAACGGTGGAATTGATCGGGTCCTTCATGGGGGTGGCAGTCATCGTGTTTCTGATCGCAACATGGGTGCCGCGAAATTACATGCTGTTGCTGGAAACACCTGTCCATGTCTACGCCGCAACCATAAGCATCGGATTGATTGGCATGTTGTTCGGCTACTGGGTCGCGCGCGGGTTGGGGCAGGATACCAGCAGATCACGGACAATCAGTCTTGAAACCGGTATCCAGAACGGTCCGCTTGCGGTTCTGGTCATTACCCTGAGTTTCGGTGCGGCCATGCAGCAGGAGGTGTTGCTGATCCCGATTCTGTATTCTTTGTTCATCGTGCTGACCTCTACGGTGATCACCCTTTGGTATCGTCGCAACGCAACCCGCGAGGCATTGGCCCGCGATGCCGCCAAGCTGGGCACAGCGCCCTGACACCAGCGGAGCATCTTGTGGGCGGTCCGCCTCTGGACATGCGGCGCGCTTGAAGAGATAAGCGCGCCGCAACTCTAGGGGGTGCATATGGATGCCGTTCAGCTTGGCCCGATCGTTCTGGGCTGGGATCGTTTCGCCGCTATCATCAGTGTTGTGGCCTTTGTGCTGGTCGCCGAAGTGATCGCGCGTCTGTCGCGCAATCCGTTGCTGAGCAATTGGGCAGGGCAAGTTGTGCTTTGGGGCTTTGTCGGGGCGCGGCTGGGCCATGTTGTGCAATTCCCGCAAATCTTTCTGGCAGAGCCGTGGTTGATTATGGCGATCTGGCAAGGCGGTTTCTCACCGCTTGGGGCTGCGCTGGGCGGCGGGGTGGTGACGGCCTTTGCCTTGCGCCGCGGGCTGAGCTTCATTCCGGCCTTCGGTGCGTTATGGGTTGGGGTTGTGTTGTGGTTCGTCCTGACACTGGACATGGGCGCGCGCCCTGAAATCGCTGCGCCGGACCTGACACTGGCAATGGTGTCAGGGACAGAGTTTTCCTTTTCAGATGCGCCGGATCAGCCAATGGTGATAAACCTTTGGGCAACATGGTGCCCGCCTTGCCGCCGCGAATTGCCAATGCTGGCTGATGTCGCCGCGCAAGTTCAGGATGTGACCTTTCTGTTCGCCAGTCAGGGCGAAGCGCATTCGACCGTTGCCGCGCATCTGGAGAATGCAGGTATCAGCCCCGACCATATGGCGCTGGACCCGTCTGGCGCATTGGCGCGCCATTATGGCACTGTTGGCCTGCCTGTGACCCTGTTTCTAAGCGCGGATGGAATGCTGGCCCATGTGCATGTAGGCGAGATTTCGCGCGCGGTCCTGTTGCGCGAAATCACCGCGCTGCAATGATGTAAGGCTTGCGCCTGACAGGTTGCATTGCAAGCCCCGTCTCAAGCGGCTAACAGGGCGCAATATTCAGATGACAGACGGAGTTCGGGCCATGACCAAACCTTTGCGCCTTGGAATTGCAGGGCTTGGCACAGTTGGGACCGGGCTGATCAGAATCGTACAGACCAATGGCGACCTGCTGGCACGGCGCGCCGGATGCCCGATAGAGGTCGTGGCGGTCTGCGCGCGCTCGCGCACCCGCAACCGCGGTGTCGATATTTCGGGTTATGATTGGGAAGATGACCCCGTTGCCCTTGCCCGCCGCGCCGATATCGACGTGGTGGTGGAATTGATGGGCGGCGAGAATGGCCCGGCCAAGGCCCTGACAGAGGCCGCGATTGCCGCTGGAAAACATGTTGTCAGCGCGAACAAGGCGCTTTTGGCAATTCACGGGCAGGCTTTGGCAGAAGCGGCCGAGGCGCAGAATGTCGCTTTGCGCTTCGAGGCTGCTGTCGCGGGGGGCATTCCCGTCATCAAGGCCCTGAGCGAGGGGCTGGCCGGCAACCGGATCAGCCGTATAAAGGGCGTGATGAACGGCACCTGCAATTACATTCTGACACGGATGGAAGATGCGGGCCTGCCCTATGAAACCGTGTTCGAAGAGGCCAACCAGCTTGGCTATCTTGAAGCGGACCCGACATTGGATGTGGGCGGGATAGATGCAGCGCATAAACTTACGCTGCTCAGCGCCATCGCCTTCGGCACGCGCCCGGATTTCGACGCGATCAGCCTCGAAGGGATCGAGCGCATTTCCATTGAGGATATTCGCGCCGCCGCCGATCTGGGTTTGCGCATCAAGCTTCTGGGCGTTGCACAAATGTCAGGACGCGGGCTGGAACAGTCGATGACCCCCTGCCTTGTGCCCGCAGACAGCCCCTTGGGGCAGTTGAAGGGCGGCACGAATATGGTGGTGATCGAAGGCGATGCCATCGAACAGGTGATCCTGCGCGGCCCCGGCGCGGGCGAGGGGCCCACGGCCAGCGCGGTGATTGGCGATGTGATCGACATTGCGCGCGGGTTTCGGGTGCCGGTCTTTGGCCAGCCTGCCGCAACACTCGAAGCGGCTGTATCTGCCAAGGCGATGGGGTCGAAGCCGTGGTATCTGCGCATGGGGCTTATGGACAAGCCGGGCGCGCTTGCCAAAGTGGCCGAAGCGCTGGGCAATGCAGGCGTGTCGATCAACCGGATGCGCCAGTATGGCCATCAGGACACGCGCGCACCTGTGCTGATCATCACCCACAAGACAACCCGCGATGCAATTGACCATGCGGTTGCCCTGTCCATGAAGACGGGCGTTGTTGTGGGCGAACCGGTTGCCCTTGCGATTGAGGAAGACTGAGTCCGATCTGCCGCGTCTTTGGACCGTTAGCGCTGTCGGTCAGGGAATGACTTGTGTCTGGTGCCTGCAACCCGCTAGACCAGTATCAAATCATTGCCCGAGGGAAGAGTTCCATGTCGACACAGCCTGAATTTCACGACCGCATGCTTTCACTGGGCCTTGCCCGCGTATCCGAGGCGGCTGCGCTGGCTTCGGCCAAACTGGTCGGGCGTGGTGATGAAAAAGCCGCCGATCAGGCCGCCGTGGATGCCATGCGCAACCAGTTGAACATGCTCGATATCAAGGGGCGTGTCGTCATCGGTGAGGGGGAGCGCGACGAGGCCCCGATGCTGTATATCGGCGAAGAGGTCGGCAATGGAAACGGCCCCGAGGTTGATATCGCACTGGACCCGCTGGAAGGCACCACGCTGACCGCCAAGGATTTCCCCAACGCGCTGACCGTCATTGCGATGGCGCCGCGTGGCACCATGCTGCACGCCCCTGATGTCTATATGGACAAGCTGGCCATCGGGCCGGGTTTTGCAAAAGACACTGTGACAATGGATATGACCCCCTCAGAGCGCGTGCGCGCGCTGGCGAAGGCGAAGGGCTGTGATCCGTCAGATATCTCTGTCTGTGTGCTGGAACGCCCGCGCCACGAGGACATGATCGCGGATTTGCGGTCTACCGGGGCTGCGATCCGGCTGATCATGGATGGCGATGTCGCCGGGGTGATCCATTGCGCCGAGACAGAGTTGACGGGCATCGACATGTATATGGGCTCTGGCGGGGCGCCTGAGGGGGTGCTGGCTGCGGCAGCTCTGAAATGCATGGGCGGGCAGATCTATGGGCGGCTTCTGTTTCGCAATGAAGATGAGATCGGGCGGGCAAGGCGGGCTGGTATCGAAGACCTCGACAAGGTTTATACCCGCGATGAAATGATCACCGGGGACGTGATCTTTGCGGCCACGGGTGTCACCGATGGCTCTATCGTGCGCGGCATCAAGACAGAACCGGGCTGGGTTACAACCGATACTTTGCTGATGCGTTCGAAAACCGGATCGGTTCGGCGCATGACATACCGCACGCCGCTGTAACGAACGCTGCGCACCACTTTTTGCCATGCGACTTGTGTCGGGCCGATTTGAGTATTTGAGGCAAGAAAATGAGCAAGGCGCTGTGTTCGGTTGCGAGGCGCTGAAGATATGGGGGCGTCAATGACAAGCGATGAGGCCGGGTTCCTGGGCGTCGAGCGGTCTATCACCGGACGGCGCTGGCGCGGGCCTGATCCTGCGCAACAGCGGCTGACAGATGCGATGGCGCAGCAGACCCGATTGCCGCATGCTGTTTGCGCCGTCCTCGCCCGTTCCGGAGTGGCCCCTGACGCAGCGGAACGTTACCTTGCGCCATCCTTGCGTGATTTGCTGCCAGATCCGCGCAGCCTGCGCGACATGGAGGCCGCGGCTGCACGCCTTCTGTCTGCGGTAGACGGAAACGAAAAGATTGCCATTTTTGCAGATTATGATGTGGATGGCGGGGCGTCAGCCGCGTTGCTGATCTGCTGGTTGCGGTCGATGGGGCGTGAGGCGACGCTCTACATTCCTGACCGGATAGCCGAAGGATATGGGCCAAATGCTCCGGCAATGAAAATGTTGGCGCAAGCGCATGATCTGATTCTCTGTGTCGATTGTGGAACAGTCAGCCATGACCCGATTGCGGCGGCTAAGGGCGCGGATGTCGTGGTGATTGACCACCATCTGGGCGCGGAAACCCTGCCACCTGCATTGGCGGTCGTGAACCCGAACCGGCAGGATGAAACCGGGGACCTGGGGTACCTTTGTGCCGCTGGCGTGGTGTTTCTGATGCTGGTCGAAGCCAACCGCCAGTTGCGCGTGCGGGGCAATACAGGGCCGGATCTGATGGCGCTACTGGATCTGGTGGCGCTGGCGACAGTTGCCGATGTGGCACCTCTGGTTGGCGTGAACCGTGCCTTCGTAAGGCAGGGGTTGCGCGTCATGGCAGCGCGCAACCGTGTCGGACTTCGCGCACTTGCAGATGTAGCCAGGTTGGAAGCAGCGCCGACATCTTACCATCTGGGTTTTGTGCTGGGACCAAGAGTGAATGCGGGTGGCCGTATTGGTGCGGCAGATCTGGGGGCAAGATTGCTGGCCTGCAATGACCCCAGCGAGGCAGAGGCCCTTGCCGAACGGTTGGAAATGCTGAATGCGGAGCGTCGCGAAGTCGAAGCCGCTGTCCGCGCGGAGGCGATTGCGCAAGCGCAGGCGCGCGGGGGTGATGGTGCCTTGGCCTGGGCGGCAGGCGAGGGCTGGCACCCCGGTGTGATCGGTATAGCTGCGGCGCGCCTGAAAGAGGCAATGGCCCAGCCTGCCATGGTGATTGCGCTGGATGGAAATGAAGGCAAAGGCTCGGGGCGTTCGGTGCCCGGAATAGACCTAGGTGCCGCAGTTCAAAAGCTGGTGCGCGAAGGGTTTTTGTTAAAAGGCGGCGGGCATCCCATGGCCGCCGGGCTGACGGTGGCGCGCGCCCGGATTGAGGAAGCGATGGCGCGGCTGGCGGAACTGTTGGCGCAACAAGGCGCGGTGGGCGCAGGCGCGGCGTCACAGTTGCGTATTGACAGCGTGCTGATGCCGGCCGCGGTATCGGTGGATCTGATCGAGCGGATAGAAGCGGCAGGCCCTTTCGGTGCCTCTGCACCTGCACCGCGCTTTGCATTTCCGGATATGCGGATACAGTCGATACGTCGCATGGGGGAAACCCATCTGCGGTTGCGCTTTGGTGATGGTCAAGGCAACGTGCTGGACGCCGTGGCTTTTGGCGCATACGAATCAGATCTGGGTTCGGCGATTGCAAATGCACAAGGCCAGCGTCTGCATCTGGCTGGCAAAGTCGAGATAAACCACTGGTCGGGGCGTAGCAACGTTCAGTTGCGGCTGGATGATGCAGCTCATCCCGCCAGATAAGATAATAAACCTTCGTACGGCATAAAAAAACGTTTATACCCTCTTGCGCTGGTTCGTGGCTTTAAATAAACACCGCGCAAGAAGCAGCTGGCCCGTTCGTCTATCGGTTAGGACGCCAGGTTTTCAACCTGGAAAGAGGGGTTCGATTCCCCTACGGGCTGCCATTTTCTTGAAAAAGAACAATAAATTCAGAAGCTTGAGGCGTTCATTTGACCAACTTTCCAGGAAGGTTAGTCAAATAGGTTCACCTTTTGCTCTGCGAAAGCCGACCCATTCCACGATCCGCTAGTTTTCCGCGATTTGCTTTGCGGACATATACAGCCGCCATTTTTGTGTCCTTGTGAGCCAGGTAGCTGGCAATCTCCCATTCTGTTGCTCCAGCTTCTGCCAACCGTGTTGCCCCTGCCTTTCGAAGACCGTGTGCCGCACAATGTGGTAACCCAGCCGCATTACATTGATCGCGGAACCAGTTTCCAAGCGTTTCGGGTTTGTAAGGTTTGCCCGCAGTGTGTGTGAGGAACATCAACTGATCAACCGGGAGCCGCGCAATCTCGTCCGCGAGTTCCGGTAAAATGGGCAGGTCGGCTCCAACCTTGGTTTTTCCCCGTGAACACTTGATTCGTTCACCAGACATGTTCTGCCGTCCCATGCGCGCAGCATCTTGTCGTGATGCCCCAGTGTATAGGAAGATCAACATTGCGAGCCGTGGCTTGCTACCAGATGGGTGGAACGCCAGATACTGTGCAATCTCTTCTTCGGTCCATGTGTGATATCCATCCGGATTCTCTTTGCGCCGATCTGCGGAACTCGCTGGATTGAACCTTTGTCCCATTAGGGACTTCTTGATTGCAAAATTGAACAGCATCGACATGCTTTTCTTCACAGTGTTGGCTGCAGTAGGGCCCTCTTTCCGTGCCATAAGTGCCTCTACATGCCGAGGTTCAAAGCTTGCAAAGGGCAAATCACCTGCCTGTAGGCGCAGCCATTCAAGCTCGCGGCGCAGTGTTTTTTTTCTTACCTCTGAGAGGTCCGCATAGCGAGTACTTGTCAGGTAGCGAACAATCAACCAATTCAAGGTACCCGGTTTCGTTGCATCCACACTTGGAATTTTCTGGACTCCCTGCACGCAAGTTTCGTAAGCTTGACGAAATTCGATTGACCCATACTCTCCGGGTAAATACACATCCGCTTTGCCATAACGTCGGAAACGAAACCGAACTTTACCGTGACGATCTACTTGCCGACTGACTCCTGGGAATGGATTTGGTCGTCTCGCCATGTTATCCTACTCCAGTAATATATCGCATGGATTATCCCAAAGCTCGGTTTGGTGCTCGGTCGGCAGTGACATGAGCGCTTGGTCTAGTTCCTGTCGCATCCAGATCTTTACTTTTGTGCTAAGGCAGCGAGGGGGTGGAAGCACACCTTCTGCAACAAGCTTATCAAAAAAGCCTGGGCTGATCCCGCAGTGCAAAGCCGCATCGTTGCGGCGTAATCCGGTCGGAATTGTCTTTGCATCGAGTATCGTTTTCATGGGCAATCCCGCCCTCTCGGCGGGCCTGCCGGAGAGGGCTCTGGCAGGCGGTGTTTCTGACATGATGCCGGGCGGCGGCTGGGGGCCTTGAGCCTGGCGGGTTATGTCATCACTTTACCAGAGTTTGCGCGCTGCGTACGGGCTGAACACCCGTGATTTGCAGTTCTTTGTGGATAACCTCCAATTTTATCAATGAGTTGCGATTTGCGCTATCCACAAGCATTTGCGTGATCCGCGCAGTTCTCCACAACAATCAACCATGCGGGGCTTGACAAACGCGACCAGTTTGGATCGGGACGAAATGGTCCTGGGTCCATACTGATGTATCGCAGGTCCATCGTGATTGCCCCGTTTCTTCTCTGGACGATCCTTGTACTGGCGATCCGCATCCGGCTTTCAGCGGGGGATCGCCCGCGCCCTTACGGGCGCGATCTCATTTAAAGTGTATGAGACAGGTCAGGGGGGAGAAGGTGGCGGAGTTGTGGGTGGTGGGGAAGGCTAGGGTCCTTTCGTCGGGCTGGTGGTGTCTTGTGGCTGGCGGGTGCCAGTCGCTTGTGGCGGGCTATAACTCTGGTCGCTGTCCGTGCGCGCGCTCTCGCGTGTCACGCGCCGGAGTAGCGCTGCAAGCTCGTCTCCGGACAAGAGCTGTCGCACCAGCAGAACATCGGCCATTTCTTCCAGCAACGCACGGTTACGCGTCAGGATCTGTGTCGCGGTTGCGTCTGCCGCATCCAGACGCGCCTGCACGCGCGCGGTTGTGTGCGGATCAAGAAACAGGCGGTCGATGGCTGCGTCTGGCGGGGCGCGCCAGAGTGTTGCCCGGTCCCCTAAGCCCCACGCATATTCCATCGCTGCGGCAGTCTCAGTCGCGCGTGCGAGATCACTGTCGGAACCGCCGCCCGCGCCGCCGCTGGCCTGTCCGAGGATGAGTTTCTCTGCAGCGCGACCCGCCAGCAGGCACGCGATCTCGCGATCGAGATCATCGCGCTGCATCTTGATTGCCGGTTTGGTCATGGACGCCCGACCGCCATCCGTGGTCAGGAACAGGCGCTCGGTGCGTGCGCAGCCGGTGGCTTGTGCAACGATTGCGTGACCGCACTCATGGATGGCCACGAGATGGCGCAGGTCGGGATCGAGCGGCGGGCGGCGGTTCTGAACAGCGGCCATCACATGCTTGTGCGCAAGCGGGACGCGGTCGTGGCGCGCACGCGCTTTTGCGTCGCGCACTGTGGCGGCCACTTCGGCCCCGGTCATGCCTGTGGCTGCGGCGGCAAGGCCGGTCAGATCCACATCGGCAAGATCCCTGGAAAGATGCCAGCGGAATGCCTGCGGCATCAACTTCGGCGAGGGCTGGGCAATCCGGACGGTTCTGTCAAACCGCCCCGGTCTGCGCAGAGCCGCATCAATATGCGCGACATGATTGGTCGCGGCGATGACCACAACGCCCTCCCGCCCGTCGAAACCATCAAGACATTGCAACAATCCGGACACGACATAGTCCGTCCATGCGCTGTTGTGATCGCGCGCGCGATTCCGGTCTCCGAATGCGTCGATCTCGTCAATGAATGCAATGCAGGGGCTTGCCGCGGCCGCCTCTTCAAAGAACTGCTGCATCTTTTGCAGCAGCTCGCCAGACCGCCCGCCGGCGGAGTGCCACTGGTTCAATGATCCCGCGCGCACATTGATGCCCGCCTCGCGCGCCATAAGCCGCGGAATCTCGGTCTTGCCACACCCGGGCGGTCCGGCAAGGAGCAGCCCGCGCGAGACATCTGACCAGGGGATCACGCCCGCTTTCCAGTCCCGGAGATCCGCGAGCATCTGGTCAACGGCTGCACGCACGTGATCTTCAAGCGGAAATTCCGCAAGACCGGGCTCATCAGGTTTCGGCGGAAACAGACGCTCCAGCAGCCGCGCACAGGCGCCCGCCGGTGTCGGCGCGCGGCAGGCGAGGGTCAGATCATCGGCTGTCAGGCGGGCCACAGCATCCGGGCTGAGGGTTTCGGGAAAGTCAGTATCCTCTGGCGGCGCACAATCCGGATACATATATGTCAGCAAGACATGCAGCATGTCGCGATCAAAGCGCGGCAAGTCGATCACGTCGGTGGCGAGCTCCCGCAGATCCTTTGACAGGCTGGAGAGGGAAGGCGCAATCAATGCGATCGGCTGGCCCTCTTCGATCGAGGTCAGAAACTGCGGGGTCAGCTTGCCAAACGGCCCGCCATTGTCGCGGTCCTTGAGCAATGTGACCGCTGCGGCAGTGGTGACATGCAGGGCCGCGTGGCCTGTAGTTTCGGGTTCAAGCTGCGTGATCGCGCGCAGGATGTTCTTGATGATGCTGTTCATCTCCCCCGCACCGCTGCACAGCAGCGTGATTGCATCGGGGTTGCACATCTGTGTCCGAAAGCCATGCAGAGAACTGAACTGCCGGGCCAGCCGCAGCACGGACATGACGACCGATGCGCGTGGTCGCACATCCGGAACCGTCCGTGTGTCATTCGAAGACTGCTCCGCAATCAAGGGGTGGCTTCCCTCGCGTTCAATGCTGTCGAGGATCTCGTCAAGGGTCGGATCTTCCTTTTGCTCCGAAAGCTCCACGCCATTGGGTAGTTGGGCTTTGCAATCCTGTGGCTGATCGGAGGGCTGAGCGTGGGCCTTCTGGTGCGCGAACCAATCCGTATAGGCCCATTCCGCATATGCGCTACCAGACAAATGCTGCAGAATATCCGTGGCAAAGGCTTGCCACGGGGCGGGATCAGACGGGAGGTTTCTGTTGTCAGGGCTTGATGACGTCAAATGCTGTGTCATGTGGCGCTCCTCGTTGTTGAAAAAAACGCAAGGGTGACCCGCCGCGGTGGGTCATGGTGATGCTGAAAAGAGGCAGGAGATCAGCGGGTCGGGATGCGCGCCGCAATATGGTCCATCTCCTGCTCGATCCGGAGAAGCAGATCCAGGGTGTAGATCTCCGAGCAGACATTGATCAGATCGGCATAAAGCGAATGTGGGACAACGCTGTCGGGATAGTCTCGCGCCAGCCGCGCATTCGCGGCTTTCTCCTCACTGCAAGCCAGATGGCCAGTGGGCATATCCAGCAGCCGCAGCATTGTAACGCGTGCAGATTTTGACAGGCCGAGCTGATGCTTGAACCGGAGTTTCGGATTTGCACTATAGCCGAATTTAAGCACCTCCAACCCGACCTCGGGCAGGACAATTCGGGCAAGATAGATTGTCGAGGGCTTCGAGGACCAGCTTTCGCCACAGCGGCTACAATCACACTGGCCGTGGCGCATATTGGCGCGAGCGATGCGCTGTTTATGTCCACATTTATGACGGTAGAGCCGGTAGCTCGGATTGCCTTTTGGATCTGCACCAAGCCGTTCCCAGCCATTTGCCCGCGCCTCTGCCTCTTCGCGCGCGACAAGGCAGGCCCCGCAGCGAATACCGGTTTCACCAGCCCGGACACGCTCGATCAGCGCAAATTGCCGCCGGACCTCGTGGCCACACGCCGCGCGAAAGACTCCGTAATGGTGGTCATTCTCATCGCGGCGCAGAAATACGAGATCGGCATCTTGCGCATTTGCATCCCGTAACTGCGCGGCACATCCGCCGCAGCGCACGGCGCTGGTGCGCAATGCGGCGATCTTGACAGCAGTATGTGCGCCACATGTCAGACATTGCAGTGCAAGATGGCCGCGGTCGCGGACACGGCGGTCAATGCGAAATCCCTTCGCACGCGCCAGATCATGCCAGTGATCCGGAATGCTGAGCGGGTAATCGGACCACATGTCAGGCGCGACATTGCGGGATCGGTGCGGGATATAAAGTGGGGCGGATTTGTCCCTAATGACAACGAATGGCCCATTCCGGGCATCCGGCAGGTTTGACGACTTCTGCATGAGAGCCTCCTGAAATCTGTGCAAAGGCCCCGGGGCATGAGAAGACCCACGCCCCTGATTGGGAAGAACAAAACTCAGGAAGGTGTCAGGCTGACTTCACAGAGGGACCATCACCACCATGCGCGGCAAGCCCGTCAGCATCCGCGCCGCTTTCCGCACCATCATCAATCAGCAGCAATGCCTCGAACTGCTCAAGAGCGGTCACAATCATCCGGTTCAGACGGAAATG
Source organism: Roseinatronobacter bogoriensis DSM 18756 (assembly GCF_004366635.1). Classification (GTDB taxonomy): domain Bacteria; phylum Pseudomonadota; class Alphaproteobacteria; order Rhodobacterales; family Rhodobacteraceae; genus Roseinatronobacter; species Roseinatronobacter bogoriensis. Next base: position 131,774 of record NZ_SORN01000008.1, read on the forward strand.
CAGTGGATTGTCCCACGGCAACAGGAACCGCCCGGATGCGCGCGCAAGCTTGCGCAAATACGACACTTGCACCGGATTGTCGGACAGCAGCATCATCCGGAACAGTTTCACAACCCGCAGCAGATACGCATCCGCATCATGACGTACCGGCAGTTCACTCAGCACGCAAATCTCGTCAAGCACATACTGCAACTCGACCTCTGCGTCGCGGATCCAGACATCAACCGCGGGGTCGCCCCCGCAATACCCACCCAAATCACGTTCGGCAGACACCAGGGCCGCAACTGACGACAGAAAATGCGGGAAGCGGATTACGATCAAACTGAAAGAAAATGCCTTCGGGAACGGTTTCGTCATATGGGTATCCTCTTCATTGCAGTGGCCGGTCACGGCTTCAAGATATGTCCGGCGCGGCGGCACAGGTTCGGCTGTGGTGATAATACTTGCCGTCTAGTTATATGCAATATAAGTGACAAAAGCTAGATATCAAGCAAAAAGATAGCCGTCTATGAAAAAAGATCATCTGGCTTCAGACCGGCGCGCCAGTATTGCGATTGCAGAACCCTCGTTCGCGACGCGGGAGGGGGCATTTGCGCCCTCCGCGAGAAAAAGCTAGTCGGCTAGCTATTGTCGAATCGCTGCCGGTGCAGCCGCTATGGCGTTAACGCGCCCCCTCAAAATTCATGCGCGGCAACAAAACTGTTGATCCGACATTAAGGAGGTGTGTAGGTATGCCTTGATCATCCCGTTCCCTGATTAAGGGATCCAAATCTAACCGAGAGGCCCCCAATGTCTGAGAGCGCGCCCGTTCTGCGCATCATCGAACCGGTAAACGCTGTATCGAAAGCGGTGTCTCGTGAACTGACGGAGGCACTCCGTCCATTCGGATTAAGCTTCGCACAATTCTCAATGATCGACCTTATCGACAGAAGCGGTCATCAATACCCTTCAAGCCTGGCCAGACGGCTCGAGATAGAGACCAGCACGATGGCCTCGACATTGAAACGTGCCGAGCGCGACGGATTCATCCTCAGATCGCCGGACCCCAATGACGCACGCGGGGTTCTGGTCACAATCACTGATCATTCCCGTGATATCCTGCCGAAAGCGCGCGATGCGGTATATGCCGTGGAGCAACGCTGTGCAGCGGGGATTTCCGGAAAAGAATTTGAGGATGGCCTCGCGTTCTTGCGCAAGATCACCATGAACCTGAAAGTGTGATCTTGCATCCATCCACTTGCGATAGTGACTTAAACCAGCCAGTCGCTTTACCTGCCTTCAATGGTTGCCGCTGGCAGACAGCGGGGTTTGCAAAGTCGAGCGTCAGGGCAGAAGTGCGCGACGTGCCCGGCCCAAAGCGGCCCCTCGACCTACGACGTGGAATTCGCGGAAGCTGCCATTCAGGCACCACGCGGCAAATTGCCGAAAGGAACTCAAGCCACCGCCCGTAAACGGGGTTGCGAGACGTCGCGTGTGGTGAGCCATGGCGTAAGCGGCGATCCTGAAGCGCGCGATGCACGGGTGCGCTGCGATGTTCAGAAAGGCAGCACCAGCGGGACCAGCACCATACTCGCCAGCATGCAGATCACGGCGAAAGGCACGCCGATCCGCAGGAAATCTGCGAAGCGGTAGTTGCCCGGCCCCACAACCAGCGTATTCACCGGCGACGAGACGGGGGTCATGAAGGCAGCCGAGGCCGCCAGCGCGACCGTCATCGCGAAGGGATAGGGCGAGGCGTCCAGAGCGCTGGCGACGGCCAGTGCCACCGGGGCCATCAGCACAGCCGTCGCCGTGTTCGAGATAAACAGGCTGAGCGCCGCAGTCGCCGCGAAGATCGCGGCCAGCACCAACTGCGGCGAGGCTCCGTCCAGCGCGCCGAGCAGCGCCTGCGCTGCGATCTCGACCCCGCCTGTGCGTTGCAGCGCCAGCGAAAACGGCAACATCCCGACGATCAGGATCAGGCTTTGCCAGTGGATCGAGCGATACGCGCCGCCCATGTCGATGCAGCGAAACAGCCCCAGCAGCAGGCAGCCGAACAGCGCTGCCTGCACATTCGGCACGATCCCCCAGACCATCAGCACCACCACCAGCGCCAGCACGCCGATGGCCAGCGGCGCGCGGTGGCGGGCGGGGACGGCCTCGTCAGCCTCGGCTGGCAGGTCGAGCAGGATGAGATCGCGGCGTTCATCTGCCAGTTTGCGGATCGCGCGCCAGGGGCCGACGGTCAGCAGCGTGTCGCCCGCGCGCAGTGGCTCGTCGAGCACGCTGTCGGGCACAGGTTTCGTGCCGTGTTTCATACCGATCACTGACAGATCATAGCTGCTGCGGAACCTTGCCTGCGTAACAGTCCTGCCGATCAGGCGCGAGGTCGGCGGCACGATGATCTGCGCCATGCCGATTTCCTGCGCCGTGTCTGTGAACCACTGGCCCGAAACCGGCAGCACGATCAGGTCATGGGCCTGTGCGAAACTGTCCGGATCGAAATCTGACGCGCCATTCTTGCGCTGGTCGATCAGCAGGATGTCGCCCGGCTCCAGCACAGTTTCAGCGCGCGGATGGATCAGCTTGCGGCGAAACCGGCTGCCGCGTTCGATGGCGACGATATTGAGCCCGGCACTGGCGCGCAGATCCAGCGTGTCCAGCCGCTTGCCGGCAAGCGTCGAGCCGGGCCGCAACCGCAACCGGTGTTCGCGACCGGCCAGATCGTAATCTGCAACCCAACCTGTCAACACAGCACGCTCGGGCAGTTCGGGCGCGGGGCCGGGGGCAAGGAAGCGGCGTGCGACAAGCATGTAGAGGATCGCCAGCACAAGGATCGGCACGCCGAAAGGGGTAAAGGCGAAGAAGCTGAACCCCTCATGCCCCTGCCGCATCAGTTCGGAATGCACCACCAGATTGGGCGCAGTGGCGACCAGCGTCATCATCCCGCTGATCAGCGCGGCCATGGACAGCGGCATCATCAGCCGCCCCGCCGGAATGCGCGCATTGCGGGCGATGCGCAGCACGATGGGGATGAAAATCGCCACCACCCCGGTCGAGGACATGAACGAGCCCACACCCGCCACGATCACCATCAGCAGGAAGATCAGCTTCGCCTCGCTGGCGCCCGCTCGTGCGGTCAGCCAGTCGCCCAAACGCTGCGCGACGCCCGTGCGCACCAACGCTTCGCCGATCACGAACAGCGCCGCGATCAGGACGATATTCGGGTCCGACAGGCCCACAAGCGCCTCGGACATGGTGATCACGCCGGTCATCGGCAGCGCGACCATCATGATGACGGCCACCACATCCATGCGCGGGCGGTTGAGCGCGAACAAGACCACCGCCGCGCCCAGTAGCGCCAGCACCATCGCAAGAGGAGACATCGGCTACACCCTTTGCAATCGCGCGGTGGGGTTCGGGGTATCGGTGCGGCTGCGGATCATGCCTGCGGCGGAACCGCCAGCACGTCGATCTCGACGCTGCCCATCAGCTCCTGCGCAACGCTGCCGAGGAACAGGCGCCTGACCCCCGAAAGCCCGCGTGTGCCAATTACCAGCAGGTCGGGCTTCGCTTGCTCCACCAGACCGGCGATGGCATCGGCACCGACGCCCTCGATGATGCGGGCGTTGTAATTCAGATCGCCCAGATCGAGGTCTTGCACGAACCGGCCAAGCTCGCGGCGCGTGGACTGGAATTCGCGCTCGGCCTCTTCATGCACCCGTTCAACCGGGATACCGGCATGGGTCATCATCTGCCGCGTGATCGGTGCAAAGCCATGAATGAAGGTGACATTGGCATTTTCCAGAAGGCCAAGCGCCTGCGCCTTGCGGGCTGCATGGCCCGAGGTTTCGGACATATCCGTTGCGATGAACACCTTGCGCCAGCGCTCGCCGGTTTTCGAATTGGCCATCAGAACCGGGCGACCGGCCGTGCGGGTGACACGCTCGATTGTCGTGCCAACGAAGACATCGCGCAGGAACTGCCGCCGATGCGCCCCCATGATGATCAGATCTGCCTCTCGGGCGCGGGCTTCTTCCGCAATGACATGGAAGGCGTGGCCCGTAGCGACTGCGACATCGCAGGTTGCTGGCTTGCCAAAGCCCTCGACCTGCTTCGTCAGATAATCCTCCGCAGTCCGGATTTCATCGCGCATCCGGTCTTCGAGCAAGTCATCCTCGACCACATGCAGAACACAGAGCGCCGCACCGGAGGCTTCCGCAAGCTGCACTCCGCGCTGGACAGCCGGTTTCGAGCGGGTTGAAAGGTCAGATGAGACGAGAATGGATTTCAGCATGGGATCTGGGCTTCTGGTCAAATGTCGGATTTCAGGGCAGTATTGCATTGAAACACCAATGAGAAAACCCGAAAGCGCCCGGACCGCATGCATGCATTGCACCCACTTGCCCTGGCCCTGCTCGCGACCCTGCGGGACATGGCGCCGATCCTTGTGACGATTGCGCTGTTTCAGGGGCTGGTTCTGGGCGTGTGGCCGGATGACCCACTGGGTCTGCTGGCCGGGTTGATCGCGATCCTGATCGGCCTCACGCTACTGGTGCGTGGGCTGGAGATGAGCCTCTTTCCCATTGGCGAGGCGCTGGCCGATGCCATGGCGCGGCGCGGCCATCCTGTCTGGCTGATGGGATTCGCCTTTGCCCTTGGCTTCGGCAGCACAGTGGCCGAGCCTGCATTAGCGGCCGTTGCGGCGCAGGCGGCGAGTGCCATGGTCGCCGATCCCGATTTCCCGGCGACCGAGGCACAACTGGCAGCGCTGACCGTGCAGATCCGCTATGGTGTGGCCTTCGGGCTGGGACTTGCGCTGATGCTGGGGGTCTGGCGCATCCTCAAGGGCTGGCCGCTGATCTGGTTTGTGCTGCCGGGTTACGGCGTGATCGCCCTGATTGCAGCGCTCACTAATGCCCCTTTCGTCGCCGTGGCACTGGACTTAGGGACCGCCGCAACCTCGGCCATCAACATCCCGCTGATGTTGGCGCTGGGGATCGGGCTGGCGTCCAGCCTGCGCAGCCGCAATGCGCTGGTCGATGGCTTTGGCATGGTGGTCATTGCCAGTCTGACACCGATGCTGCTGTTTCTTGCCGCCGCCTTCCTTCTGGTTCCAGGGGGCTGAGATGCTGGACCTGATCCTGCGCGAAGCGGCCCGGACGGCCTTCGACCTTGCCCCCATCGTGCTGATCCTTGGCCTGTTCTCGGCGCGGTTTCTCGCGCGCGACCTCGCGCTGATGCGCCGGGTCCTGATTGGCGGGCTGCATCTGGCGGTGGGGTTGACGCTGTTCCGGATCGGGCTTGACGGGGCGCTCCTGCCGCTGGCTGGTGATCTGGCGCGTGGCCTTGCGGCAGCGCTGGTCATCGATCCGCACTGGCCGCAGGTGCTGGCGGTCACGGGTTTTGCTGTGGCCATCGGCGCGACCGCCGCGCTGATCGAACCGACGCTGGCAGCCACGGCAGACCGGGTGCGCGACCTGAGCGGCGGCACGGTCCAGCCGATGGTTCTGCGCATCGCAGTGGCCCTTGGGTTCGGGCTGGGGCTTGGGCTGGCTGGGCTGCGGTTGGTCTGGGGGCTGCCACTGGCGATGGTGCTGGTTCCTGCGGTCGCCCTTTTGGTGTTGCTGACGGCCTTGGCGCCGCGGGCCCTCGTGCCGCTGGCGCTCGACAGCGGCGCGGTCGCGACCTCGGTCGTCACGGTTCCGATCATCGCAGCCTATGGCGTGGCCGTGGCCGAAACGCTGCCCGGACGCAGCGGGCTGGCCGACGGGTTCGGGATGATCGTGCTGGCCATGATATGCTCGGGCATCTCGGTGTTGGCCGCTGCCATACTGACAGAAATCATCCGACGCCGGGCGTCCGTCGCTCGCGATACCGAAAGGGGGAACTCATGAAGTTCAAACTGATCCTCGCCTTCCTGCCCGACGCCCATCTTGACGAGGTGCTCAAGGCCGCACGCGCCGCCGGGGCAACAGGCTCCACCGTCATCACTTCGGCGCGAGGTGAAGGGCTTGAGCCAGAGCGAAAGTTCCTTGGGCTTGAGGTTGCATCACACCGCAATCTGGCCTTCTGGCTGGTGGAGGAAAGCGTCGCTGCGGATGTTCTGGCGCGCATTTCCAGTGTGGGTTGCTTCGAGACCGAACGCGGTGCCGGAATCGCCTGTCAGGTCGATGTCGAGGAAGCGGTCGGATTGATGCGCCAGATCAAGGCATTGGAAGACAGAAATCACCCGCGTGACGATTGACGCAAAGGGTAAAACAAAGCATTTGAGGGCGGGTTTCCCGATCTTGTCTTTTGCAAGGCTGCCATCGCAGTCGCTGGGTCCGTCATGGATGTCATCTCGCTCGTCAGCATTGTTGCTGCGCTGTTCATCGTCATTTCTCTGAGCGAGCCTCTGGCCGACCGCACACGGCTGCCCTACACAGTGGTTCTGGCCATCATCGGCACGTTGATCGGCCTTGGTGCAGTATTTCTGGTTGATCACGGTCGCGACTTCCTTGGCTTTCCGCTGGCCCTCGAGATGTTCGAACTGAACATTCGCTCCAGTGTGTTTCTGGCGGTCCTGCTGCCGACGCTGCTGTTTCAGGTCTCGCTTGGGCTGAACCTGCGCCGGATGGCCGATGACTGGGTGCCTATTCTGGTCATGGCGGTTCTGGCCGTTGTGGTGGCAACCCTGACCATCGGCTTTGCCCTGACGCCCTTCACCACGCTGCCGCTGATGGCCTGCCTGATGCTGGGCGCGATTGTAGCAACAACCGATCCCTCGGCGGTGGTCAGCATATTTCGCAATATCGCAGCCCCACAACGCCTGACGCGCATTGTCGAGGGCGAGAGTTTGCTGAACGATGCCGCTGCCATCGCTCTGTTCGGCTTCTTCCTGACCTTTGTCATGCTGGGTGTTCCGAACCCCACCTTGCGCGATGCGCTGGTGGGATTTCCGATACTTGTCTTCGGCGGGATCGGCATCGGCTGGGTCTTCGCGCGCGTCTGCATCGCTCTCTTCGCTTTGATGAGCCGCTACCCCCGGGCACAGGTCTCGCTCAGCGTGGCGCTGCCTTATGTCACCTATCTGGTGGCCGACCAGATCCTCGGCGTTTCGGGCGTGATCGCTGTGGTCATGGCCGGGATGACGCTCAATTACCTTGGGCCGGGTCGCCTGGCACCCGCGAGTTGGACCTATCTGCGCGAGGTCTGGGATGTGCTTGCCCATTGGGCGGGCGCGCTGATCTTTCTGCTGGCGGCATTTCTGGTGCCGCGCCTGCTGGGCGATGTCCAGTTGCGCGATCTTGCGCTGATCGGCGTGGTCATCGTTGCGGCCACCGTCGCACGCCTGTTCATGCTTTATGGGGTGTTGCCGCTATTGACCGCGATGAAACTGTCGCCGCGTGTGGATCGTCCTTACCGTGTGGCAATCCTCTGGGGTGGTTTGCGCGGTGCCGTGACGCTGGCCCTTGCGCTGGCGGTAACCGAAAACATGCGCGTTACCGCAGATATTCAGCGTGAAATCGGGGTTCTTGCCACAGGCTTCACCCTGTTCACGCTGCTTATGCAAGGGACGACCCTGCGCTGGATCATCTCCTTTCTCGGGCTTGACCGGCTGTCGCGACTGGACCGCGCCCTGTCCAATCAGGTGATCGCGGTCGCGCTTGAAAATGTGCGTGAAGAGGTCGCGAATACAGCCAAGCGGCATGAACTGACCCGCGACATTGTCCGCTCCGAGGCCAAACGCTTTGCAGAGCGGCTCGACAGCGCGATGGAAAAGGCCGAGGGGGTTGATGAAATCCACGACCGCGACCGGATCACGCTGGGCCTTGTCGCGCTTGCCGGGCGCGAACGGGACATGATCATCGAGGCGTTTCGCGAACAGCAGATTTCGGCGCGGCTGGCTGAAGCCATGCTGTCGGATGCTGACCGCCTGATCGAGCGCACGCGCGCGGGTGGGCGCGACGAGTATCGCACCGCCGGACGGCTGAGCCTCGCGCGCGGGCGGTGGTATAGTTTCGCGATCTTTCTGCACAACCGGCTGGGTCGGTCGGGCCTGCTCGCGCGCATGACAGCAGATCGCTTCGAGATCCTGTTGCAGCAGCGCCTGACGTTGCGCGACCTGCATGGCTATATCGACGGCAAGATCCGCCGCATCCACGGCCGCCGCGTGGCTGATCTGCTGCACGAATTGCTCAAGCGGCGCGAAGATGAGACCCAATCGGCGCTCGACGGTTTGCGTCTGCAATATCCGGGCTATGCCGAAGAGATCGAACGCCGCTTCATTCGGCGCACATCGCTGCGTCTGGAAGAACGTGAATATGATATCCTCTACCAGGATGGGCTGATCGGACGAGAGCTTCTGACCACACTGAAGCAGGAACTGGCCGGAAAACGCAAATCTGCGGAAGATCGGCCTGCGCTGGACCTTGCCGTGCAGAAAACCGAGCTCGTGCGCCAGTTCCCGCTTTTTGCCGACATGGACGATGCGGCCCGGACCCGGCTCTCGAAGGCGCTCAAGGCGCGCTATGTCCAGCCTGGCGAGGTGCTGATGCGCAAGGGCGATGTGCCCCGCGAGGTATATTTCATCGCTTCGGGAGCTGTCGAACTTGAAACCGCGGGTCAGAAGAGCAAGCTGGGCCGTGGAGAGATGTTCGGACAATTGGCCCTTCTGAGCCGCCAGATTCGCCGCACCCAGATCACAGCGATCAGCCATACAACCCTGCTTGTGCTGGACGAGGCCCGTTTCCGCCGCCTTCTGCAACGCAGTGAGGCAATGCGTGTCGCGGTCAAAGAGAGTGCAGAGAAGCGCGGGCTTTCGATCGGAAGTCTAGATATTGACCCGTCGAGCACTGACGGCTGACTGGCAGCTTAAGCCATATGCTGCGTGCGCAATGCTGCTACCTCACAGTCCGAATTCCGCCCTGCCTGTCGATCACCCGAAGCATGCCGCACCATGCATAGCCGTCTGTAATGAGGCTGCAGCGCACATATGCTGCGCAGGATATGAATGGCCGCTTCAGTGAGCACTGGAATAGAGGCCGGCCATCGGCTCCGAGCCGCGTCTATCGATCCATCAAGTCACATTCTCAGTTCTAGCTGCCGCCGATCATCCTTCGGTTTCGGGTCGCGCCAAGGCTTCGGGATTTCCACCTTACAAACCCTCGCCCACCCCATCAGGTGCCGGTCAACCGCCAGCTTTGCAGCCTTCTTGAACTGATCCGCCTCATCACATGGCACCCAGATGGCGATGCGGAGCAGGCCTTTGTCCTGCTTCCGTGCATCGGATGCTTTCACATTCCGCAAATGCCGCTGCCTATCGCCCTTCAACGCTTTCCCTGATTTTCCTGCCATAGTCAGACCTTCCAGATGTATATCCGGATATTCCTGCACATGCGTGAAAAACAAAATGGGAAAAATGGATGACAGTACTTGCCAAATTACAGTTCTAGTACTGCCTGCCAAACCCGCTCAGTACTGACGGCCTTGCCGCATCAGTACTGACCGCCCCGCCGGTTTCCCCGCTCAACCCGGTAGCGATCCGGCGATCCCTCTGCTATTCCATAGAAAAACCGACAGGACAGGACCGCATGACCCCGATCACCCAAGCCGATATCAACAAAGCCGCATGGTCGGCCTGTGACACCTTTCGCGGCGTGGTCGATCCCAGCATCTACAAGGATTATGTCCTGACGATGCTCTTCCTGAAATACCTGTCTGACGTCTGGAAAGACCACCACACCCGCTACACCACTGATCACCCCAACGCCCCCGATCTGGTCGCAGCTCTGATGGCGCAAGAGGCCTTTGTCCTGCCCAAAGGCGCCAGCTTTGATGACCTTTACGCTCGCCGCCACGAACCCGGCCTTGGCGAACGCATCGACAAGGCGCTTCATGCCATTGAAGAGGCGAACATCACCAAACTGCGGGACGTCTTCCAGGATATCAGCTTCAACTCCACCCGCCTCGGCGCCGAGGATCAGAAGAACGACATCCTGCGCTTTCTGCTCGAAGATTTCGCCAAACCCGCCCTTGATCTGCGGCCCAGCCGGGTGGGCACGCTCGACATCATCGGCGGGGCCTATGAATACCTGATCTCGCGTTTCGCCGCCACGGCGGGCAAGAAGGCGGGCGAATTCTACACCCCGGCCGAAGTCTCCGACCTCATGGCCCAACTGGTCGACCCGCAACCGGGCGATGACATCTGCGATCCCACCTGCGGCTCGGCGTCCCTTCTGATGAAATGCGCCCGCCTGATCCGCGACAGGCACAATTCCCGCCACTATGCCCTCTTCGGGCAAGAGGCCATCGGTTCCACCTGGGCGCTGGCCAAGATGAACCTCTTTCTGCATGCCGAGGAAAATCACCAGGTCGAATGGGGCGACACGATCCGCAACCCCAAACTGCGCACCCGCGATGACTTGTTGCGCCATTTCGATGTGGTCGTGGCCAACCCGCCGTTCAGCCTGGAAAAATGGGGCGTGGAATCGGCGGAAAATGACCGCTTTGGCCGGTTCCGCCGGGGCCTGCCGCCCAAAACCAAGGGCGATTATGCCTTTATCCTGCATATGGTTGAAACCCTCAAACCCCGCACGGGCCGCATGGCGGTGGTGGTGCCGCATGGCGTTTTGTTCCGCGGCGGGGCCGAGGGGCGCATCCGCGAGGCGCTGATCCGTGAAAACCTGCTCGATGCCGTGATCGGCCTGCCGGAAAAGCTGTTTTTCGGCACGGGCATTCCCGCCGCCATTCTGGTGTTTCGCAAATTCAAGGCCGACGATTCCGTCATCTTCATCGATGCCAGCCGAGAGTTCGAGGCTGGCACCAACCAGAACACCCTGACCCCCGCCAATCTGGACCGGATCACCGCCACCTACCGGGCGCGGGAAAGCGTGGACAAATACGCATATCGGGCGACGCTGGCGGATGTTGAGGGCAATGATTTCAACCTGAATATCCCAAGATATGTGGATACATTCGAGGCCGAAGATCAGATTGACCTGATGGCCGTGCGGGCCGAGCGGATGGAATTGAAGGACGAGATGGAGGCACTGGAGGCCCGCATGGCCGGATATCTGCGGGAGCTGGGTTATGGTGCCTGAGGGTTGGGATGTTGTCGCGGCCAACACCATCTGTGAGCGTATCAGCGTTGGCATCGTCGTAAAACCAAAAGACTATTACGTCCCCGAGGGCGAGGGCATCCGTGCCTTTCGCTCTGCCAATGTGCGAGAGGGGGCAATAGAGGATCGAAACTGGGTTTACATTTCCGACGAAGGCCACCGCAAAAACAAGAAGTCCGAGCTTCAGGCCGGTGATGTGCTTGTCGTGAGGACAGGTTATCCGGGCACGGCCTGCGTGGTCACTGAGGAATATGCGGGCAGCAATTGCATTGACATTATTTTTGCTCGTGCTGATCGAACACAGGTTCTGCCTGAATTTCTGTGCATGTTTATCAATTCAGAATTTGGCAAACAACAAGTTCTGGATAATCAAGGCGGACTTGCCCAACAGCATTTTAATGTCGGGTCATTCAATGTCTTGAAGGTTCCCCTCCCCCCCCTTGCCGAGCAAAAGCGGATTGCCGAGGTTTTGGGGGTTTGGGATCGGGCGATCGAGGTGGCGGGCAAACAGCTTGACCTCGCCCGCACCCAAAAACGCGCCCTCATGCAAACCCTCCTAACCCCCACCCGCCGCTTCCCGGGGTATGAAGGGCAGCCATGGAAAGAGGTGCGGTTGGGGGATGTGGCCGAGATAAAGATTGGCGGCACACCATCGCGGGCAGAGCCAGCCTATTGGGCGCAGGGTGAAGATGGCCACACATGGCTGTCAATCGCCGATCTGGGGCCGAAAATGCTCAACCGTTCAAAAGAGACCATCACAGATGAAGGTATCCGCCGAAGCAACGTGAAACTCGTGCCCGCTGGGACTGTCGTGATGAGCTTCAAACTGACAATCGGAAAACTTGGCATTGCGGCAGTGCCGCTTTACACCAATGAGGCAATCTGCGCGATCACGCCGAACAGCGATGACAGCTTTGAGCCGCGTTTCCTATTTCACTTGCTTCAAGTGACCGACCTGTTGGGGGATGTTGACCAAGCTGTCAAAGGCAAGACCTTGAACAAGGCAAAGCTCTCGGAACTCGTAATCAAGCTGCCCGATATTTCGGAACAGCGTTACGTCGCCCAGTTTCTTGATGAACAGGACGAACTTGTTGCTGCACACGAAACCCAGATCACCCGCCTACAAGCCGAAAAGAAAGCCCTGATGCAACAGCTTCTCACGGGCCAGAAACGGCTGGCGGTGTGACAAAACAAAAGGGCCTCAGGGAAAGCCCAAGACCCAGTTGCCGATCAGGAATAGCCCAATCCAGCCCCCAGATTACCCCAAACCCCTTTGAAAGCCCACCCGTTTTTGCCAAGGTAACCCCATGACCCACACCCCCGACCCCCGCGAAGATGCCGCCGCCGTGGTTCCGGCCCTGCATATGCTGGGGGTTCTCGGGTGGGATTACCTGTCGCCCCGTGACTGCCTTGCGGCGCGGGGATCAACCCGTGCGGTGATCATGGCCCCTGTGTTGCGGGATTACCTTGCGGCGTTTCGCTTCGACTTCAAGGGTGCCCGCCACCCCCTGCCGCCCGAGGGCGTGGCGCAGGTGATCCAGACCCTTGCCGCGACGGGCCTGTCCGAGGGGTTGCAGGCGGCCGCGAAAACCATCTGGCGGCATCTGGTGCATGGGGTGACGGTGAACCTGATCACGGGCGGCCAGCGCCATTCCGTCACCGTGCCGCTGATCGACTGGGTCAATGCGCGCGCCAACCGCTTTCACGTGACCGAGGAAATGGTGGTGGACCGTGCGGGCGGCACAGGCACCTATCGCCCCGATCTGGTCTGTTTCGTGAATGGCCTGCCCCTTGCGGTGATCGAGGCGAAACGCCCCGTCAGCCTCGCCACCCTGCGCCCCACGGTTGAAGAGGGGATCAGCCAGAACATCCGCAACCAGCGGGGTGACGGCATCCCCGAACTCTACGCCTTTGCGCAGGTGGTCATGGCAATCTCGGGTCATGATGCCCGCTATGCCACCACGGGAACGCCCGCGAAATTCTGGTCGATCTGGCGCGAGGAAGAGGTGAGCGAGGCGGAGGTGTCTGCCCTGAAAAACACCCCCATGGCCGCAGGCTTCGCCGATGCGATTTTTCAGGATCGCCCCTATGCCACGCGGCGCGGGTTTGAACGGATGATGTCCGCCCCCGTCTTGGTCACCGATCAGGACAGGGCCTTGGTCGGCCTGCTGCGCCCCGACCGTCTGCTGGATATGGCGCGGCGGTTCGTGTTCTTCGACGGCAAGGCGGGCAAGATCATCGCCCGTTATCAACAGGTGCAGGGCGTCAAGGCGATCCTGGACCAGGTGCGCAGCCGCCGCCCCGATGGATCGCGGGAGGGCGGCGTGATCTGGCACACCACGGGGTCGGGCAAATCGAACCTGATGGTGATCTTGTCACGGGCCTTGCTGATCGACCCCGATCTGGCCGGGTGCCGTGTGATTGTCGTGACCGACAGGGTTGATCTGGAACGGCAATTGTCGGGGACATTCCTGTCAGGCGGGGCGTTTGGGTCCGAGATTGCGTCCAAGGTGGATGGCGAGCGGTCGCGGGCGCAATCGGGCCGCGATCTGGCCCTGCGGATCGGGCAAGGGGAAGAGCGGATCATCTTCACCCTGCTGCAAAAATTCACCTCGGCCACCAAGCTGCCGGAATGCAAGAACACGTCCGACAAGCTGATCGTTCTGGTGGATGAGGGGCATCGCAGCCAAGGCGGAGAAAACCACGAACGGATGCGGATGGCCCTGCCAAATGCGGCTTTCATTGCGTTCACCGGGACCCCCCTGTTGAAAGAGGACAAGACCCGCAACAAATTCGGGCCGATCCTGCATGCCTATACGATGGCCCGGGCGGTCGAGGATGGGGCGGTCACGCCACTGATCTATGAGGAACGCCGCCCGAAGCTGTCGATTGACGAGGTGGCCGTGGATGCGTGGTTCGAGAAGCACACCGCCGATCTGTCCGAGGCGCAGAAGTCCGACCTGAAACGTAAATACGCCACCCGGGGCGAGGTGTATAAGGCCGAACGCCGGATCGAGCTGATCGCCGAGGATATTGCAGATCACTTCTCTCGCAATGTGGCCCCTGACAAGCTGAAGGCGCAACTGGCCACCGACAGTAAGATGTCCGCGATCCGGTATAAGGCGGCCCTTGATCGCACCGGGAAGGTCACCAGTGCGGTGGTCATTTCAGCCCCCGATACCCGCGAAGGGCATGACGACACCGACGAAACAAGGGTGCCCGAGTTGCAGAAATGGTGGACCGCGAATGTTGCGGCAGACCCAGAGGGTTATGAAAAACGTATCCTTGCCAATTTCGCCACGCGCGGAGAGCCGGAAATCCTGATCGTGGTCGATAGGTTGTTGACGGGCTTTGATGAGCCAAGCAACGCGGTTCTCTACATCGACAAGAACCTGAAAAGCCATAACCTGCTGCAAGCCATCGCCCGGGTGAACCGCCTGCATGATGCCAAGAAATTTGGCTATCTGGTGGATTACCGGGGTATTCTGGCCGAGCTGGACGTGTCGATCCAGGATTATCAGGATCTGGCCGCAGAGACCGAAAGCGGGTTCGAGGCGGGTGATCTGGTGGGCACGGTCACCAATGTCGCTATGGAATACAAACGCCTGCCGGGGTTGCATGATGCGCTTTGGGCGATCTTCAAAGGCGTGAAGAACCGAAGCGACACACAACAGTTCCGCCGCGTCCTGATGCCTCAGCTGACCGAGGATGAGGCAGGGCTGAGCCATGACGAAAACCAGAAACGCCGGGAAGATTTTTACGCGGCCCTGACAGAATTCGGGATGTGCTTGAAACTGGCCCTGTCGTCGCGGGCGTTTTTTGAGGATGGCGCATTCTCGGAACAGCAGATCCGAACCTACAAGAAAGACCTGACTTTTTTCACGGCGATCCGGCAACAGGCTCGGCAGGATGCACAGGAAACGGTCGACTTCTCAAAATACGAGGATCAGATCCGCCGACTGGTGGACCGACAGGTCAACGGTCAGGAAATCGTCGACCCGGAAGGGGTGATCTTGTTGAATGATCTGGGCACCCGTGATGATGATCCTGAGAACTGGAGCGATGAGAAAACCCGGACCGAGGCCGATCTGATCAAGACCCGCATGCGCAAGACAATCGAGCAGGATCTGGGAGATGACCCCTATGCGCAAAAGGTATTCTCGGATCTATTGAAACAGGCCATCGCGGCAGCGGATGCGCTGTTTGACCACCCGCATAAACAGTTCACCCTGCTGAAGGATCTGGAAGACCAGATCGCCGCAAGGAAGACCCCGGGCGTTCCGGATCGCTTTGGCGACAATCGCCATGCGCAAGCGTTTTTCGGGGCAGTTCTGGAGATCAGCAAATCTGAAGATGGCCCTGATCTGAGCGAGGATGCCCTTGTCGCCGAGGCTTTCGCAATCGATGCGGCGGTCGAGGCTGCGATACGCACCCATTCCCTCAGCCCTGCCAATATCGAATCCGAGATATCCAAGACCTTGCTGACCCGGTTTTACCGCCTTCTCGGGGGCCTTGATCAGGCGCAGGCCCTTGTGGCGACTGTCATCGGGATTGTCCGGGCAGGTCGGGCAAAGACCGGCACATGAGCAATCAGGGTGTTCTGACCTATGGCGACAGGCGCATCCCTTATCTGATTGAGGTTGATCCTGATCGCAGTAAACGGGTTGCCATTCATGTGGAACCTGATGGCCGCGTGATTGTCGAGGCCCCACCCGAAGCGGACAGGCCGTCAATTCACTCCGCCGTGGTTAAGCGGGCCCGCTGGATTGCGACCCATGTCGCCGCTGCCGAAGATCGGCAACGTCACATGATCGCCCGGGAGTATATCTCGGGTGAGCAGGTTTTGTATCTGGGCCGCCGTTATGTGTTGAAGGTCACCCAGTCAGATCAAGGGTCACCCAGTGTTCGGCTGAAAGGCAACCGGTTGGAGGTCACTCACAAGGACACCACCCGCGACGCTGTCCGGGCAGCCGTGCGGGCATGGTATCGGGTGCATGCAAGGGATTTCTTTGACCGCAGGATCGGCGAGTTGAGTGCCAGCTTGCCCTGGGTGAAAGAGCGGCCGCCTTTTCGATTGTTGGAGATGAGCAGGCAATGGGGAAGCTGTTCTCCGAAAGGTGAGATCATCCTGAACCCCCACCTGATCAAAGCCCCGCGTCCCTGTGTCGATTACGTGCTGGTGCATGAAATGGCACACCTCAAGCACCATGACCACAGTCCGGAATTCTTTAACTTGCTTGGTCAGGAAATCCCGGAATGGCGAAGGATCAAGGGCCAGTTGGATGATCTGGTGGATGTCATGACCAACGAGTAGCATCTTCAAAATAGGGTATTCCGGAATTCTGCAGTACAACTTTCTCAGATGGAATTGCCCAGTTTACTCGGAATGGACAGAAGGCACAGGATTGGTCGCCGCGGGCAGATCCGGAATGGACGGCGCGTCAACTGGCAGAAACAGCGCCCCTGCATCCGGTGACCAACTGATACGACGATCGCCCGGAATGCCCAGTGGCGCTCTCTCCGGAATTGGCTTTTCCGGAATATGTATTCGGTGTTTCATTTTATTTAAGTCATGAAACGATTTATATGAGAAATAGTTTTTCTATTTATAATGGCATGGGATTCCTCTAATAAAAAGGTTTCCTAAAAAATTTTCGTGATTGTCATTTTTCTGTTTTGAGTTTTCACGTCCCTGATTGATTCTCCTAATCATCAAGGCCCCTCGGACTGGGCCCACATTTGAAAGGAGAACCGATGTTAAAGGATCGCTGCATCAAGGTTCGCGTCACGTCAGAAGAATACGAGCACTTCGCCGCACAAGCCGCGAATGCGGGTGTTTCGTTGTCCGCATTTTTGCGAAATGCGGGGTTGCGTCATCGCTCCAGACCGTCCGGAGACCTGCTACTCCGGGATCTAGGCGCGCTTGATAGGCTCGCCACCGCGTTGCAGAACCTCGCGCGGGTTTTCGCAAATAAACAGATTTCTGCGTCGGATATGACCACGCTTCTGAGTGTCTTCCGCGATATGGAAATCGTCTTGGAAAAGCTGAATTCCGAAAGTCGCTCGGGATGATCCTTGGATGGTCCCCGCATCAAACCGGAACCGGGCATGGACAGCCGATCCGCTACCTGATGTCGCCGCACATCGAGAAGCAGATCAACGGCGTGACCCAAATCGTGAAGCGTGATCCCGTTCCGGAATTGTTATGTGGCGACCCGAAACTGTTCATGTCGACCCAGAAACGTCTGCGCATCCAAAACCGCTATCGCGTGGCGACCATGACTTTCACCGGGGACGATATCTGTCCGGACCGCTTCAATGCAGGGGACGCCGCCTCCCGAGCGGCGGTCGCGTCATGTATTGAGGCTTTCACGGAGTTATCGTTTGCCGGGGTGCCGTCTCAGAACAGGCTGCCGCTTGTCATGGGCACGCACACGCACGCGGGCAGGCTGGAGATCAACTTCGCCCTCGCGCGCGGGGTCGTCAACGCGCATGGCCGCGTTCTGAGCTTCAACCCTCATCCTCCACAGAGAGGAAGCGTCAACGACTTTGATTACCTGACTGATATGCTCAACCATCACTTCGGCTGGAATGATCCCCGGGGTCCGGACCGGATGCGGCGGCTCAAAACCGCCGGATGGATCGAGAAGCGGGCGGCAGAGACCTTGCGTAACGGGGAGTATCCGACCCCAGAGGAAGATCCCGTCATGTACTTGTGGCTTACCCTGAACGCGCTGTCACATGAGATGGACGATCGATCCGATTTGATGGCGGCTCTGGCGCGTGAACTACCCAAGCTTGACATGCATATCGCGGGGGTCACCAAGCAGAGTATCACCATCGCCGGGCCTTTTGACAAACAGAAGATCTGTCTGCGCGGCAGCCTTGTTGACGGCGCCGCTTCATGTTCCCTCACGGCCATAGAGAACCGTGCGGAATACCTGAAGAGTTCGCAAGACCGGGTGGCGGCGTCCTGGGCGAAGCGCGCCGCGCAGAATTCGCAGAGATATTCAAAGGGTCAGTGGGCCGAACCTGCACCGGATTTCGCAAGGATCTTGACCCGGCCCAGGATCATGCTGCCGACGCAACACCCGGCGAAGCTTATCGGCCAGGGGCGCACCAAGCGTCCCATAACCGGAATATTCCGGATTCTTCTGGAACGCCTTTCACGTCTGAAATCTGACATCATGGATCGTGTGACGCAGGCTATGTGAACCGCCCCGGGTTTACCGGAGGGCAAAACTCTCGGAGAATTGCCCATTATGGAACAGAATCGAAAGAAGACCTCAAAGCCGTATTCACCTGA
>NZ_SORN01000009.1 GCF_004366635.1 Roseinatronobacter bogoriensis DSM 18756
TTTTGGGTTCGCACTTTATCTGGTTCAGGTTCGCAGTTTGGGTGTGTGAAAACCAAGGTGCGCGCATGGTTCGCAGGGCTGATTTTTACTTGGTTCTAGATGACTTATTGGCCTGCTCGTGCGCTTGCACTGCGCCTAGGGCTTCAACCAGAAGAGCGTTTAATTCCGACTCCGTGAGGGTCCGGCCTTCGTCCTTCAGTGCATGCAGGATTTTTCCGCTGACTTCTACAACCTGTTCTGAATCAGGGTAGGCGCATAAATGGTCAAAAAGGCGCTGAAGTGTCACCTTCCGAGATTCCTCAATTGGCGCCGGGTACCTCTCTTCCAGCGCCCACACAATCTCTTGCGATAGGCTTCGGCGATTCCTATCCGCACTCGCTTCAACCCGTGTCTTCAGGCCAGCGGGCAACATCAGTTTAAACTGAACCAGTGCATCTGCTTTCATGGTTATAATTTGGACAAAATTTGTCCTTGACGCTATGGACATTTTATGTCCATTGTTAGGGACACAAAATGTCCGTGGGGATTGTATGAATAAGCCGATTCAATTCAAGCTTCTGCTGCCAGTCGATGTGAAAAAGTGGCTGGAGCAGCAAGCAACGAAGAATGTTCGGTCCCAAGGGGCTGAAATCGTCGCGCGCCTTCGTGATGAAATGGAGCGCGACAAAACCGAGATCGCCAAACCGTAAAGAGGTCTACCAAATGAAAAAGCCAATGAATAACCCCCAGACGGGGGGCGGTGAAGAATTGCCGCAAACAATGAACCTTCTAGAATTTTCACGAGTTGTGATGGCGTCAGAAAACATCACAGAGCAAGAATATATCGATCTTATGCGGCGAGTGTTGCCGCTGCACGAGTTGCCAAAACTTAATCGGGAAGAGGTTCGGAACTTCGCAGGTGCCGCATGTTGGCTCTATGATCTGTCGATACTTTTGAGTGAGCGCATCGAGCGCGAAGAACATGGCGTCGCTAATTCCCATCTTGGCAGTCCCTGTGTCCCTGGAGGGCATTTCTTTGTCGATAATATTCTGACACGCGCCGGTGATGAGCCTGATTTCTCGCTTCTCGACAGACTCTCTCGGGGGACAATCCAGTGAAACACCAGATCAAGAATTTCGAGTCCGGAACTGAAAAAAACCAGCCGATCGATCCTGTCGCGGCCGCCTATGCCGACTGGCTGCAGGCCCGCAAAGACTGGCGCGATATGATCAATATCGAAGGCGGTGAAGACTTCAGTCATCCGTTGCAGCTTGAAGCTCAGGGCCGCGAGGATGCAGCCGCTGACATCATGCTACAAGAAAAGCCTGTCTCGATGATGGGATTCGCGGGTCTGGCAGCGTTGGCCTGGTGTTTCAACGCGCCGGGTGAACCGAAACCGGAAGAACTTCCGGAATTGGCGCAATCGGTGGATTGCGGGCCCATTCTGGCGATCTGGCGGGCCTGTACTGGCAAAGACGGCTTCCCAGAGACTTGACATATAATTTTGACAAGCTCCTAATGTGATCAACTGATCATATTTGAGGGTTGAATCATGAGAATTGGCGGTGCCTTGGCCTTGAGCGGCATGGAGCGCGGACGGCTCACCACTTTGCTGACACGGCAGCAGGTACCTTTCGCAGTGTCATCCAGTGGCAGCGGGATCAAACACCGCCAGTTCACAGTATCCGAGGCCCTTTCTTTGCGCTTGATGGTGATGGTGGGGGCCGACCGCGACTTTTCAGGCCTTGGCCCGAGTGACTCGGCACGGCTGATCGCAAATGCGCTAGGCAAGGCCCGCGAGAAGTATGGGGCAGGGATCGAGGCCGTGATCACAAACCCATCTGTCTGGATAGGTGGCATGGAGTTTCGAGGGGAAACCAGATGCGGCGAGGTCGAGACTTGGTTCGAATGGTTTGCAGGGCCGCTTCACTCGATCGAAACCTGGTGCGGCAATTGCCTTGAGCCATGGAACGAAACTTACAGGCGCGCGAGCCCAGTGCGGATTCTTGCGCTGGTGAACCTTACAGCGGCTGCCGAGTATGTGATCGAGCGCGCCCAAGATATGGAAATTCCGATAAATGAGTGAAAAGCGCGTCTCAGTTCGCTTTGCCGCCCAAGGTGGGGGCCAGGTTCGCGCCGAATTCAAGGGTGTGGGTGATTCCGGCACGCGAGAGTTCAAGCGGATCGAGGACCAGGCAGACGCTACTGGTCGCGTTCTGACCCGCGTCATGGGCATTCTGGCCACTGCGGTCAGTGTGCGCGAGCTGGTGCGCTATGCCGATACCTGGACTGATCTGCGATCGCGCGTGGATCTGGCCACAGGCAGCCAAGAGGCTGGCGCGGCGGTCATGGACCGGCTGGCCGAAATGGCGCGCCGCACCTATTCCGACTTGGCGCAGACCACAGAGGCTTTTCTCGCAAACGCAACGGCGCTGGGTGAGTTGGGAATGTCAACTCGCCAGCAGCTGGACTTTACCGAAGCGCTGAATAACGCAATCGTTGTTTCTGGGGCCCGGCAAGAAAGGGCAGCCCAGATCAGTAACGCGCTGTCGCAAGCAATGGCGCTGGGCGCGCTGCGCGGGCAGCAGCTGAACACCGTAATTCAGAACGGCGGGCGGGTTGCCGAGTTGCTTGCTGCGGAGTTGGGGGTAAATGTGAACCAACTGCGCGAAGTTGGGGCGCAGGGGCTGATTACGGGAAATGTCATCAACAGGGCGCTTGTCGGCAATCTCGAGCTATTGCGCGAGGAAGCAGAATCGATGCCGGCGACCATCGGTGATGCCTTTGTTCTGATGGGGAACATGGCCTTGCAACTGGTGGGGCAATTCAATGAGACTACCCGCGCCAGTGCGGTTGTCGCTGACACGCTGATCTTCCTAGGCGATCAGATGGCGCGCCTGGTTACATACGCGGGAACGCTGGCAGCCTTCATGGGGGGGCGATATGTCGCGTCATTCGTTGCCGCGAGGGTGGCCATGATTGCTGCGACGGGTGCGCTAGAAACTTTCAGGCTGGCTTTGGTGCGCTTCTTGCCGGTTGCGGTAATCGTGGGTGTGGGGGAGCTGGTCGCACGTCTCACCGGGCTTACTGGACGGGCCGCCGAGGCGCGCCGTGCGATCGATGATCTGAACATATCGCTGGGCAATGAGTTGCGCGCCCTCGACCTGCTGAATCCAGCAATGGGCCTTGCAACTCAAATGTCGGTGGATCAGGCGGTCGCAAAGCTGCGCGAAACAAAAGCCAGACACGAAAACATTGTCGCTATCATGGCAGAGCAGCGCGCTCTCGCCCAAAGCACCGCCGAATATGGCGCGATCGCGCGCGAGATCAGCGGTGTGATGACAAGAATCGGTGCCCTGCAGAACACCGGCCGAGATGGCGGGATCTTCGCGCCGCAAGCCAATAGGGCAGATATCGAATTCTGGAACAAAGAGCTCACTCGACTGGCAGAGCTGCGCGGTGATCTCTTGCAGTCGCCAGAGCAGACAGAAGCACTGCGCGAAGCTGAAAGTCAGATCAGGCGCATTGAAGATGCGATCGCAAACGCTCGCGATGGCGTGGTTACCTTCGGCGAAGGGTTCGGCCCGGTCATCGATGGCGCAATTGGTGTGACCGGTGCATTGAGGCGAGTCGGAGAGGCCGCGACGGGCGCAGGGAATACAAACACAAACGCGGCAGAAAAGGTGCTAGAGGGTTGGGCTGCGGTCACAGCGCAGCTTGACGAATATGCAAAGGCTTCGGCGGATTGGGGCAAGGGCATTGGGGATGCGCTGACCGGCGCGTTCACTTCGGCTGAAAACGCCTTTGCCGACTTTGTGACGACAGGAAAGGCAGATTTTACCAGCCTTGCCAACTCGATCCTTGCCGATCTGGCGCGGATCGCGGCACGCCAGTTCATTCTCGGCCCGATTGCCAATGCGCTGAGCGGCGCGCTGGGCGGGCTTGGGGGCGCGCCACTGAATGCCATGGGCAGCGGGCCTCTCGCCAGTTTCGATGGTGGTGGGCACACAGGCTTTGGCGCGCGCTCGGGCGGGCTGGATGGGCGCGGCGGGTTTCTGGCGGTCATGCATCCCAATGAAACGGTGATTGACCACACTAAGGGGCAGAGAGGCGCGGGTGAGCCTGTGCAGGTCGTGGTCCGCGTTCTGCCTTCAGGAGAGTTTGACGCCCGCGTTGAAAACACTGCGCGCGCTGTCGTGCGGGTCGAGACGCCGGGCATGATTGGTGGTGCCTTCAAGCGCGCGAGAGAGCAGCGGGGGTTTGATTGATGCCGGTCAATTGGCACTTAGCCGCAAGATCGCTCACGGGGCTCGTGTCTTCAGAAAGGCTGCCTTGGGCGGCAGGCGGGAACCCGTTGCACTGGCAGAGCGGCGAGGTGTCCGGCGCGGCTTACGGGCAGAGGATCATGTGAAAGGAAAACGAACCATGAAATCACCTATGGTCACGCGCGCGGCCAGCATCGCGAGAAGTGATGACAAGCAGCGCACAGTCGATGTGGTCTGGACTACTGGCGCACGCGTGGCGCGCTATTCCTGGGCGCGGGATGAAGAGTTTGACGAGGAGCTTGTGGTCGAGCCATCGGCACTTCGCCTCGAGCGGCTGAATTCTGGCGCACCATTCCTCGACACCCATCGCAGTTATGGCCTTGATTCAATTCTGGGGGTGGTGGTGGAAGGGTCTGTCCGGATCGAGGGCGGCAAAGGTTACGCGACCATCCGGCTTTCTGATCGCGAAGAGGTCGAGCCGATCTGGCGCGACATGCAAGCCGGGATCATTCGAAATGTATCTGTCGGATACAAGGTCCACAAATACGAGCGAACCGCGAAGGCCGATCGCAAGGATGGCGGCAAACGGGCGCTTTACCGGGCTATCGAGTGGGAACCCATGGAGATTTCGGCAGTCGCAATCGGCGCCGATGCAGGCGCGCAGTTGCGCGAAGAGGCAAACACCGGCGTTGGGCCGGTGATCATCGAGAAAGGACGAAAAATGCCAGACGGCACGAAGACGCCCAGCGCGGGCGATGAGAAGCAGATTCGGGCGCTCTTCACCCGGAACGGCTTCGAGAGTGAGGCACAGGCCGCGATCGAGCGCGGCATGAGCGTAGAAGATGCGCGCGAGCACCTGCAGGAGCTGCAGGCAACCCGCGATGCCGAATTCGGGCCGGTGAGCGAGCCTGACCTGTCTGGTATGCAGCGCGGGGGTGCGAGCATGGCAGAGGCGATGCAGGCGGCGCTGGTCCATCGGCACAGCCAAAACACAACGCTTCCCCAAGAGGCGCAGCGCTTCGCAGAAATGACCGTACCGGAGCTCGCTGTCGAGTGGTGCCGATCGATGGGAATCAACTATCGCGGCGGGAACGCAGGCGCGATCGATGCAGCGATGCAGACGCGCGGTGCAGTGGGTTACCACTCCACCAGCGATTTCCCCTCGATCCTGTCCGGTGCGATGGGCCTTCTTGTCCTCGACCAGTATCAGGTGGCGCGGTCAGCGGTTATGCAGGCCAGCAGGGAACGCACATTCGATGATTTTCGCGAAGTCACAGGCGCGCGCATCTCAGGTTCAGTCGAATTCGACAAAGTCCTCGAGTCAGGTGAATACAAGTATGGCCAGGTGAAAGATGGCGGCGAAAAGATCAAGCTGGCCACCTATGGCAAGATCCTTGCTGTCACCCGCCAAGCACTGATCAACGACAGTGCGGGCGCTTTTGAACGCTTGCCCCAGATCATCGGGACCGGCGCGGCCGAGACAGAAGGGAACCTTCTGGCGGGCATGTTTGCTGAAAACAGCGGCGCTGGGCCTGTCCTGTCGGATGACAACCCGGTTTTTCATGAAAGCCGCGACAACATCGGCACCGCGGCAGCGATCGACACGGCGAGTCTGTCAGAGGGCTTTGTTAAACTTCGGCGGCAGCGCGGCCTGGGCGGCGAGGTGTTGGCGATCACACCCACTTTCCTGATCGTGGCACCTGAAAAGGAAACCGAGGCCCTGCAGGCCGTTGCGGACCTGTACGCGGCAAGCAGCGAAGATGTGAATGTCTTCGCACGGCGGCTGCAAGTCCTGGTCGAGCCCCGGTTCGAGGATCCGCTGCGCTGGTATCTGGCAGCGGCACCAGGTCGCCCGGAATCGCTGGTCCATGGCTATCTGCGCGGGCAGCGCGGGCCACAGATCACCACCCGCGTGGGGTTCGAGGTCGATGGCATGGAAATCAAAGGCAGCATGGATTTTGCCACAGGCTTCATGGATTGGCGCGGCTGGATCATGAATCCGGGCGCAACTGCAGACTGATTTCACGTCAATTCGGCGGCGTGGAGGGCCCAGCAGGCGGTGGCTTAAAACACCTGCAACAGCGGCTTGTTTCCTCTTTCAAGTGACGCTGGGCGCGGATGGCCGCGCCTGAGAATTGTCGGCTGGTCAGCTTTGGGCTGGCCAGCCGGGAAAACGACCGAGGTGGACAATGGACAATTCCGCAAAAGCGCTCACAGCTGATATCAAAGAAGCTGCAGCCGAGCTTGGCGTGCCTGAAGGCGCGTTGCGGCGCGTTGCAGCTGATCACGGTTTCCTGCTCAAGTTTGGCAGGAATCATCGGATCGCTCGCGCGGATTACGAAGGAATTATTTCAGCATGCCGCGACCAAAAAAAGGCGCGCGCCTCACACAGCGCACGGACGGAAGATTTTACATCAGAGACTCGGACGGCACCCAGATTGCATGCCGCACACGCGACCGCCGAGCGGCTGAAATCGCTCTCGCGAAATACATCGCGCAACGCGGCAGGCCAGCTGGTCCAGCTCCAGCAGCAGAAATGACCGTTGCGGCAGTACTGGACTATTATGGGGCCGAGCATGCGCCGCACGTGGCGGACCCTGCGCGCATCGGGCACACGATCGACGCACTTCTCGCTTTCTGGGCTGACCTTCCAGTTTCGACGATCACCGGTGAGACCTGCAGGCGCTATGCGCGCAGCAGGTTCAAGAAATCGACGGGCGGTGCTGACCCTGTGCCGGTGGCTGTCGGCACAGTGCGGCGTGAGCTGGCAACCCTGCAGGCAGCGCTGAACCACTGCGCACGCGAGGGCTATCTTCTTGGCGCACCGAAAGTCACCCTTCCACCCAAGCCGGGACCGCGCGAGAGATGGCTGACGCGCAAGGAGGTCGCGCGCCTTCTTCGGGCAGCATGGCGCAACCCTCGCGCGCACCATCTGGCGCGCTTCATCCTGATCTCGATCTACACCGGCACCCGAAAGTCGGCAGTCCTCAATTTGCGCTGGTCGGCGCATGTGTCAGGGGGCTGGATAGATCTGGAACACGAGATCATGCACCGGGCTGCAGAGGGGACCCGGCGCACGAAGAAACGACAACCCCCTGCTAAATTGCCGAGGCGGCTTCAGGCGCACCTGAAGCGCTGGGTGCGAGACGATGCGCGCTTTGTCGTGACCGATGGCGGGCAGGGCGTGGGCAGCATCCGCACGGCTTGGGCAACGGCCTGTGCTGCAGCTGGTCTCGAGGGGATCACCCCGCATGTTCTACGCCATACAGCTATCACCTGGGCGATGCAGCGCGGCGCGAACAAGTGGGACGCCGCATCATTTTTCGGCGTCAGCCTGGACACGCTCGAGCGGGTCTATGGGCACCACCACGAAGATCATCAGAAATCGGCCATCGCGGCCATGGATAGGAGGCGATAATGCACCGTAGTGCAGAAACAGGCGCACGAGCAGGCGCGAAACTGCGAACTTTTCAGGGGTTTTTCGGGAACAGAGGCCGAATTTCACTTCCTGCAAGGTCTTCGGGAGGCAGGGGCCGGAGGTTCGAATCCTCTCACTCCGACCAATTCAAGAAACGAATATTCCCCAAAAGGGTGCACGAGACCGCTCAGCGCAGTCGGGTGGAACTTCTGCGCGGCTGATTGGGTGTCGAGCGATGACGGAAGTGTTAGAAAAACGAAGGTCAGGTGACGGGGGGGCAGCCGGCGCCAGCCAAACGGGGACGGCTGAACCCTTCACTGCTGGCGCAGGTCTTGAAATTACGACTTTGTGTCGCCGTCGCGGCCAAGGATAATCTCGCGCGAGGCAGAGGAGAATTCACGGCTCCAGACGACCCATGCGGTCACCGCAACGCCAACCAGCAAGACCAAAGCCCCACCGAGCCAGGCCAAAGCGCAAAGCGCAAAATACATCGAGCGCAAGCCTGCATTGAAATTCATGGCGGCGCGCCCGTTCAGTTTCCCGGCCTTCAGGGCGAGTGGCATAGATTGCGGATTGTCAGGATCATCCGGCACAGCGCCCATCACGACCGAACAGTATCCGAACACGCGATTGGACCAGACAAATTTCAGGAATGCATTGCCCAGCATGAACAGCGACAGAAGCAGTTTCGTCTGAAGCACCGCAGCGCTGGCCTCAAGACTGGTCAGGCGCATTGCGATCCCGCCCAACAGGTCCACATTCCCGATCATTGCCAACAGCCCGCCCATTGCCAAAAGGCATGTGGAGGCAAAAAACGATGTGCTCTGCCTGAGACTCATCATGATCTGTGAATCGAAGATGCGCGGCTGGCGGGTTACCATGACCTCCATCCACTGCAACCGGTAGGCAGACATCAAAACGGTCACCGACGGGCGCGCAGCAGAAGGATGACCAATGCGCCAACCAAGCCATAGCCAGGTCGCAAAAAAGACAGCGACCGCAAAAGCATCGAGCCAGTCCAAGCCATGTGTCGCGTTAAGCAAGTTCATGATCTTACATACGCCAGGTCGCATTGGATGATCTATACCCTATCGCAGACGCCATCAGTTTTCCGGCATATGGACAGATACATCCCATGATGTGTCGTTATCATTCCTGCGAAAGGGTCGCACCATCAAACCGTGGGATCAAACACTAGAGCGTGTTGCGCTCAATCAGTTTCATACCCTGCGGCCTTGAAGAAATTACAGCACTCCTGCGCGGTGAAGTCGTCGCAGACATTCCATGAGACCCACCATACCTTGTCAAGGCCCAAGGCGGTTATGAAGGTCCGGGTGCTCCAGTGACCGAAAGGCTTATCGTCGATCAGCAATGCGCCCTTTGCAGACCAGCCTGTGGTGTTGGTTATGTTCGTTTTCAGAGAAGTCTCGTCGATTAACCCTATGCGTGACAGCATGTTACGCATGAAGGACTAGCGACGCATGACCCTGCTATGGCGGACCTTGCGAACCTCAAGCCGCTTCTGTTCAATGGCTCGCGCCATGCTGCATCCCCGTATCTTCCATGCAATCAATGAATTACCGATCAGCGCTCATGGGAAGCCTGAACCGGATACGCCGAAACGCACTTTAGGAGATTTCAGTTTCATGACATCGTCCCAAGTGCGCTGCTGCTGTATCGCCTTGAGTTTCTTGCGATAGGCGCGCAACTCGGTCAGATCCAGATCTGCCACAGGTGTTGTTTCTACCCACTCTGTTGCGGCCAGCTGCCGTTCGACAAGTATCTCAGCAAAGTTGGGCGCGGTCATGATAGCTTTCTTGATGCTTCTTCCCAAACGCGCAGGGCTTACGGAGGATCCGGCGCAGGAGATCATTCTTGGATGCCGCAGTTTGTTAACTGTTTAACGCGTCGGCAGACCGCTATACTCCGCCAAGAAGCAAAAATGCAAACTTTCTGGCGGCATTCAGGTCGTTTCCTTTTCACAAATAGCTTGGAAACCAGAACGCAGACCAGCCATGCAATTCCCTATATCGCCTTTCGCAACACTGTGCGGCGGGCTACGGTATAGCATGGCCCGGGTCAGACCCGGTTCCAAAGAATGGAATGAAACCGGAATTGCACAGATGTCTGACCAGAAACGCTACGATGAAATTGCACAGCAACTTCCGCCCTTTGGGCAGATCTTCGGGTTGCGGGTTTTGCAAGCGCATCCCGATTGCCTGCGTGCCGAACTTCTTGTGACCGAGGCGCTTAGCAACCGCAACGGCGTGTTGCATGGCGGTGCGATCATGGGCTTGGCAGATAATCTGGGCGGGACAGCAACCTTTCTGAATCTGGCCGAAGGGCAAGGCACGACGACGATCGAAAGCAAGACCAATTTTCTGCGCTCTGTCGCAATTGGAGAGACGCTGACAACCGAAACAACCCCGCTGCATCGCGGGCGCAGAACCCATGTCTGGCAAACACGGCTGATCCGCAGCGACGGCAAACTGGCCGCAGTTGTGACCCAGACCCAGATGATCCTGAACGCGTCAGGTTGATATTTGCCTGACGAAATCAAACTCGTGTTCGCCGCCTCACACAAGATACCGTGTGACTGCGGGGGGGGGCGTTGCGGACATTGGATGTTAGCGCGAAGCCGCGCAGCGTCGGGCCGCGGTGCGGCGATACAAGATTCGATCTGTAGCGCTTTATGCTGGCCAAATTCGCAAAAGATCAAAGCTATGCGCTGGTGGCAGCCAAATCGCCGTGGCGCAGGAACCATTCGTCAGGTGGCGAACACTAGCCTGGTGTGAAGCAGGAATATTCCAGGGATCAACTCTGGTCAGGCGCGCATTGTTTACCTAAGCAAAAAATTCATGGCCTTGCTGGATTGCTACATCATCAGCCCGGTGATGCGATCCGATTGGAGAGATTCCGCCGACACAAAAAGGTGAAGGCTTGCCCCTCTGGGATGGTCCGCGCGTCTGGAATAGAGCGCCGGAGGAATGAAACGATCCCGGAGTTCTACATGCCTCTCGACGACCAGCGCCCCGCCATTGACAGGCGCGCATTTCTGTTTGGTGCTTCAGCCGCCGCAACCTGCCTGACCGCAAGCCCCGGCCTGGCTTTGCCATTCCTGCGCAGATCCAGTCCAGAACCGGCTGGCGCGCCGCGCAGCCTGATGATGATCCATCAGCAATCAGAGGAAGTGTTCAACGAGGTCTATTTTGATGGCAATATCTACGATCTGGATGCGCTGAAGCGCTTCGCGCATTTCGCCCGCGATCTGCGCACCAATGAGGTGGGCGAAATGAACCCCCATCTTCTTGATCTGGCATCCGAAATCCAGCAACATGCCGGGGCTGACGCGCCATTGATCCTTACTCATGGCTTTCGGTCATCCTCGCGCAATGTCCGGGGTGGTGCCGCGAATTCGCACCATTTGCATGGGCAGGCCCTCGATATCGCGCATTACAGCCTGAGCATAGGCGCATTGCATCAACATGCCGCGAAAATTGGTCGTGGCGGGCTTGGGCGATATTCCACCTTCATTCATATCGACATTGGTGAAACGCGCCGTTGGTGAAGTCGTCCGCGCCTTTCCCCATGCGCGAGCATGAACAGCCAGAATTCTGGGGTCAGGGGTACAAAATGCCGCGGACAGGCATCAATATGCCGCTGTGCGGCGTGTCGCTTTCACCAGCTTGGGCATGTTGGCTTTACTCAACATAGCCCCAAGGTCGCGCCTGATGTCAAATGATCCGCTGATGCAGCCCTACCGCCTGAAACACCTGACCCTGCGCAACCGGATCATGACCACCGCGCATGAGCCCGCCTACCCCGAAGACGGCATGCCCAAAGACCGGTACCGCGCCTATCACGAGATCCGCGCAAAGGCCGGGGTGGCGCTGACAATGACAGCCGGATCAGCCGCCGTTTCGCGCAACTCACCGCCCGTGTTTAACAACATCCTCGCCTATAAGGATGAGGTTGTTCCCTGGATCAGACGCCTGACGGATGCCTGCCACGAACATGGCTGCGCAGTCATGATCCAGCTGACCCATCTGGGCCGGCGCACCCATTGGGCAAAAGGTGACTGGCTAAGCGCCGTTAGCCCCAGCCACCAGCGCGAAGCCGCGCACCGTGCCTTTCCCAAGCAGTTGGAAGACTGGGATATTGCGCGCATCATCACCGATTATGCCGATGCTGCGGAACGCATGAAGGCTGGCGGCATGGACGGGATCGAGTTGCAGGCCTACGGCCATCTGATGGACCAGTTCTGGTCGCCCCTGACCAACACGCTGGACGGCCCCTATGGGGGCGATCTGGACAACCGCCTGCGGTTCACATGGGATGTGCTGGACGCGATCCGCGCGCGCGTGGGCGATGAATTCATCATAGGCATCCGCTATACCGCCGATGAAACGCTTGAAGGCGGCATCTCGGTCGCTGAAGGGCTGGAAATCTCTCGCAGGCTGGCGGATAGCGGCAAGGTCGATTTCCTGAATGTCATTCGCGGCCATATCGATACCGATGCAGGCCTGACCGATGTGATTCCGGTGCAGGGCATGGCTTCTGCCCCGCATCTGGATTTCGCAGGCACGATCCGGCGCGAAACAGGTATGCCCACCTTTCACGCCGCGCGCATTCCCGATGTGGCAACCGCGCGCCATGCCGTTAGTTCCGGCTTGCTGGACATGGTGGGGATGACTCGTGCGCATATGGCCGACCCGATGATTGTGCAAAAAATCATCGAAGGGCGCGAGCACGACATCCGCCCCTGTGTCGGCGCGAATTACTGCCTTGACCGGATTTATGCCGCCGGTGACGCACTCTGCCTTCACAACCCCGCCACGGGCCGCGAATTGACCATGCCGCACGAAGTGACGCCCGCATCTGTCCGCAAGAAGGTGGTGATTGTCGGCGCCGGTCCGGCAGGGGTGGAAGCCGCACGCGTGGCCGCCGAGCGCGGGCATGATGTGACCGTGTTCGAGGCCCAGCCAGACCCTGGCGGACAGATCCGTCTGACCGCGCAAAGCCCGCGCCGCCGAGAGATGATCGGAATCATCGACTGGCGTATGGCGCAATGTGCCGCGCGCGATGTGGTGTTTCACTTCAACACCTATGCAGAGGCAGAGGATGTCATCGCCCTGAACCCCGATGTCGTTATCATCGCCACTGGCGGCCTGCCCCATACCGAAGTATGCGCCACCGGCAATGCGTATGTTGTCAGTTCATGGGATATAATCGCAGGCGATGTGAAACCGGGCACGCGCGTGCTGGTCTATGATGATGCGGGCGACCATGCTGGCCTGCAGGCCGCAGAGATTATCGCCAAGTCAGGCGCGCATGTCGAAATCATGACCCCGGACCGCAGCTTCGCCCCCGATGTAATGGCGATGAATCTGGTGCCCTATATGCGCAGCCTGCAAGCGCTGGATACCCGGTTCACCGTCACCTACCGGCTGCACGATGTAGAGAAATCCGGCAATATGCTGACGGCGGTGATTGGCACGGATTATTCCAACCATCTGGAACGGCGCGACTTCGATCAAGTCGTGGTCAATCACGGCACCCTGCCAATGGATGAGTTGTATTTCGAGTTAAAGCCGCAATCGCGCAACCTTGGTGCGCTGGATCAGGATGCTTTTGTCGAGGGTCGCCCCCAGCCCGATGGCCCGAATGCAGAGGGCCGCTTTTCCCTCTACCGCATTGGCGACGCTGTCGCCGCCCGCAATACACATGCCGCAATCTATGACGCGTTGCGGCTGCTCAAAGATATCTGAACCCCACCCCTCGCAAGGTCTACACCCATGATCAGCAATTCCGACCTTCTTTATCTGCTCATGTCCCGCAAACCGTGGCATTCGTTGCCGCAACCTTTCTATAACGATCCTGACGTTTATCAGGCCGATCTGCGCAACATCTGGCAAAGGGACTGGATCTTCGCCGCGCCCAGCGCTGAATTGCCGAAAACCGGCAGCTATATCACGCTGGAAATTGGCGAAGCATCGGTGATCATCGTGCGCGGTGCAGACCGCATCATCCGCGCGTTTCACAATTCATGCCGCCATCGCGGCAGCCGGATATGTGCAGCGCATAAGGGCACAGCGCCAAAGCTGGTCTGCCCCTATCATCAATGGACTTATGATCTGGATGGCAAGCTGCTGTGGGCGCGGGAAATGGGCGATGATTTCGACCCGTCCGCGCATGGCTTGGGCCTTGTCCACTGCCGCGAGATTTCGGGCATGGTCTATATCTGTCTGGCTGAAGATGCGCCTGATACCAGCGCACTGGAAACACAGGCCGCACGCTATTTGGGGCCACATGACGTGGCGAATCTGAAGGTTGCGCATCAATCCAGCATCATTGAGCAGGCAAACTGGAAGCTGGTGCTGGAAAACAACCGCGAATGCTATCACTGCTCTGGCTCGCACCCTTCGCTATGCGTCACATTCCCGGATGACCCGAACCTTGTGGGGGCCGATGACAGCACGACCAGCAATATGGGCCGCGCCCATGTGGACCGCTGCGAAGCCGCCGGCTTGCCTTCGAAATACGTGATCGACCCGTCCGAACGGTGGCGTTTCGTGCGCATTCCGTTTCTTGGGCAAGGTGTCAGCTATACACTGGATGGAAAGGCGGCAGTCAGCAAGCGTATTGGCAGCGTGCCTTTCGACAATGCCGGATCATGCCTGTTCTTCCACTACCCCAACACATGGAATCACTTTCTGTCAGACCATGTACTGACCTTCCGCGTACTGCCCATCGGCCCACAACAAACGCAGGTCACAACCACATGGCTGGTCCACAAGGATGCCGAAGAAGGGCGCGATTATGACCTGAAGCGCCTCACCGAAGTCTGGATCAACACCAATGACGAGGACCGCCGGATCGTCGAGGAAAACCAGCGCGGGATCAATTCGCCCGCCTATCTGCCCGGCCCCTACAGCAAGGCGCAGGAAGGTGGCGTGAACCAGTTTGTCGACTGGTATTGCCGCACGATGCACACGGCCCTAATGGGCCCGGCCCGGATCGCGGCGGAGTAAATCGAAATGATTCCTATGCCCACCAAGGATAGCCCGGTCTGGCGCGACAGCGAAGACCTGGAATGCGTGGCCGTCCTGCCAGAAGCGCCGGGTGTAAAGACCTTTGTTTTTCGTCCACCCTCGGGGGCCATGTTTGTCTATCGCGCGGGGCAGTTCCTGACGCTGGACCTGCCTCTGCCCAGCGGCAATGTGCAGCGCACTTTCACGATTTCATCTTCACCCGTGACGGCAGCTTATGTCAGCATAACAGCCAAGGTGCAGCCCGACTCGATCGGGACGCGCTGGATGCACGAACATCTGCAAGCCGGAATGCGATTGCGCGCTTTCGGGCCTGCTGGCTTGTTTCACCTGCCCCCCCAACCTGACGGCAAATATCTGTTCATCTCGGCCGGGTCAGGCGTTACGCCCATGATGTCGATGGCGACAACGCTGTTTGAACGCGGCGAAGACCCCGATATCTGTTTTATCCAATGCGCGCGCAGGCCCAGTGACCTGATTTTCCGGCGCAGGCTGGAATATATGGCCTCGCGCGTGGCCGGGCTGGGGCTGCATTTCGTGGTCAGCAAGCCTGAACCCTATGAAGTCTGGACGGGCTATCGCGGGCAGTTCAACCAATTGATGCTGGGGCTGATGTGCAATGACTATCTGGAACGCGATGTCTATTGCTGCGGTCCGGAAGGGTTCATGACCTCTGTCCGAGAGATCCTTATCTCTCTGGGCTATGATATGGAGCGCTATCATCAGGAATCCTTCCACGCCCCAGCCGAAAGCGTGGCCGAGATCAAGGAATTTGATGACCCTGTTCCTGATGAGGGTGCCGATGCAGAGATTGTCTTTGCCCGTTCGGGGCTATCGGTCCCATGCACCGAAGCTGACACCGTCATGCAGATGGCCCGCGCCAATGGTTTGCCTGTCGCTTCTGGCTGCAATTTCGGGCTGTGTGGCACCTGCAAGATCCGCAAAATTTCGGGCGAGGTGCATATGGTGCATAACGGCGGCATTTCGGACGAAGATATCGAGGATGGCTATATTCTTGCCTGCTGTTCCAAACCGATAGGCCGGGTCGAGGTCGAAGCCTGATCACCCGCGATCAGCCGGGGACCGGGGCAGGTATGAGCGCTTGACCCTGCTGAAGGAATGAAATCACCTCCCCCTCCGGCAGCTTTGATGCGAACTGCACGCCGCAAAAGTGTTTGTTACACCAGACAACCTTTGCCTCAATGGTCGTGCGCCCCAATGTAAGGAAAGATTGCGCGCCCACCTTCACACCTGTCGCTCCAAGCGACAGGCGACACCCTTCGGCGTTGATATCAGTTATTCGAACCGGCAATTCCGGCCCACTGTCTTGGCACAAGACTGCGGGAATATCACAGTTGTATCGGCGCAAGCGTCGGCGGTTGCGCCGATCAGCCCTTCCCGCCCACCAGACAATTCCCCCAAGCAGAAACAACCCACCGGCGAAGACCGCAAACACCATCCACGAACCAGATGCCTGAACCGCCCATACCTTGATAGTTGGAAAACGAACCGAGTTCTGTTGCGCCGCGCTTTGCCCAGCGGTTTTTGCGGTCAGTCCGATATCTGCGTCAGATATACCTGCGCTTTCCAGACACGCGCCATAGGCTTGTTGCAATGGGTCGCTATCACTGAAGATCAGATCTGCCAAATCTGTGTCATTGTCGCGCAACGCCAATGCGCTCAGCCGGATCTGTGTTGGACTTAATCCAAGGGTTTCGCCGTGTCGTTCAATGCGGCGGGCCATGGCATCGCGCGCATCAAGGTCCATGTCCGATATCTGTTCATCCAACGACAGAACATGCGCAAACGCCGCACAATCCAGCATACTGACTTCGGCGCGCAAGGGCATCAATTGCAGGCACAGTATTGCGACAGTTACGAAAATACGGATCCAGAAACGCAAAGGCCGGAATTCAGCTAACCTGTATTGTGGCCTGATGCACATCACCAAATCTCGTCATTCTCTCTCGCCACAAAGATTCAAGAAAGTGTATTTCACCCAAATGTGACTACCCTAGATCACCGATCAGTCTTTCTTTTGCGTAAACAGACACACAGGAGTTAAAGGAATGCGGGATGATTAGAACACTTGCGGCATTGGTGTTGATATTGGCGGGGCTACCCGCGACAGCCCAGCAAACCGAAACAGCATTGGTTGCCGGCGGGTGTTTCTGGTGCGTGGAATCCGACTTCCGGCGGGTGCAGGGGGTGACCGATGTCCGCGTTGGTTTCGCTGGCGGCACGACACCTGACCCCACCTATGATGATGTGGCACGCGGGCGCACCGATCATCTGGAAGTGGCCCTGATCACCTATGACACAAGCCAGATAGATTACGACCAGATCCTGCATCTGTTCCTCAGATCCGTCGATGTTCTGGATGATGGCGGGCAGTTCTGTGACAGGGGCGCGCATTACGCGACAGCAATCTTTGCAACGCCTGACCAGATGGCACAAGCACAGGCCGCAATAAACGCGGCAGAGGCAGAGCTTGGGCAAAGCATTGTCACACCTGTGCGCGAAGCAGCCCCATTTTACGAAGCGGATGAGTTTCACCAGAATTATGCCAATTCCACAGAGCGCACCCTGACCCGTTTCGGATGGGTCGAACGCCGCGTTGCCTATAAAGGTTACCGCGAGGGGTGCGGGCGTGACCGGCGCGTGCGCGAACTTTGGGGTTCATCCGCCGCGTTCGTGAATTAAGTGTCGCAACCTTGGCATTTCTTATGTGACGACATGGCCTGCAGGATGAGGATAAGCAGGTTAGTTATGCGGGACA
Organism: Roseinatronobacter bogoriensis DSM 18756; assembly: GCF_004366635.1. Classification (GTDB taxonomy): domain Bacteria; phylum Pseudomonadota; class Alphaproteobacteria; order Rhodobacterales; family Rhodobacteraceae; genus Roseinatronobacter; species Roseinatronobacter bogoriensis. Next base: position 17,492 of record NZ_SORN01000009.1, read on the forward strand.
AAGGGGACATAGACGTGCGTGGAATCGAGGCCGAAGGCCGCCGCGACTCAAAGGGCCGCCCCCACGGCACGGCGATGCGCGGCTTATCACAAACATCCGCTATCTCGTCTCAGGTCGTCAGAACAAGCCTCTCGATTTCGGCGCGCCTTGGCATTGCGGCAGAAGTGCCGGGCCGTGAAACCTGAATAGCCGCCGCCGCCGCCGCAAACTGCATCGCTTCATCCGGCGCAGCGCCCATCGAGAAGCTGGCCGCCAATGCACCCGTAAAACAATCACCCGCCCCGGTCGTGTCCACGACAGTGGTGGGCAGTGCGGGCACAAAAATATCTGGCGTGCCGCGTGCATGCCAGCTTGCCCCCTCTGCCCCGCGCGTAATGACAACCGCCTCAACCGGCAGATCCTCGAATGGCACATCAAGTGCTGCGCGCAGCTGGGCGGCCTCGACAGCGTTCATTACCAATGTATTGACATATGGAAGAACGGCCCTCACCGCCGCGATCTCGAATGGCGCTGCGGAATAGATAACCTCCATTCCCCGCCCCATCGCTGCCTCGGCAATCTCTGCCTGAAAGGCCGTCTCATTCTGCAACAACAGTATATCGGCCAGATCCACCTGCTCCATTGCTGCAAGGATCGGCTCCAAGGCCATTTTCCGGTTGGCACCCGCCTCTATGATGATCGAATTCTCACCGTTTTGGTCCAGCATGATCACCGCATGTCCGGTCGCCCCGTCAACCCGTTGGATATAGTCGCAATTCACCCCTTCGGCCAACAGTGCGGCCAAGGCGCGGTCGCCATCCGCCCCAATGGCCCCCAGATGGCGCACAGATGCACCCGCCCGCGCTGCCGCGACGGATTGATTGGCCCCCTTGCCACCCAGTTCAACCCGATAGCCGGATGCAGCCAGTGTCTCACCTGGCGCGGGTAAATGGCCAAGATTGTAAAAATGGTCAATATTGATAGAACCAAAGCACCAGACAGTCACAGCAACCCCTTTCAGACAATCTCGCAAGCGGCCATGACAGCCATGTTGACAATGTCATTCACTGTCGAACCTGTCGAGCAGATCTGGATCGGCTTCGGGACACCTGCAAGGATCGGGCCAATCACCGTTGCACCGGCCATTTCCTGCATCAGCTTCACCGAAATAGAGGCCGAATGCCGCGCCGGAACAACCAGCACATTGGCAGGCCCGGACAGCCGCGAGAACGGGTAATGTGCCGCTGCAGCCGGGTTCAGCGCCACATCCACAGTCATTTCCCCTTCATACTCGAAATCCACGCCCCGCGCGTCGAGGATATCGGGCGCAAGATGCATCTTCTCGGACCGCTCTGATACCGGGTAGCCAAAGGTCGAAAAACTGACAAAGGCCACACGCGGCTCCAACCCCAGATGCCGCGCGACGGAGGCGGCGCGCGTTGCAATATCTGCAAGATCCGTGTCGCTTGGCCATTCATGCACCAGCGTATCGGCAATCAGCACGATCCGCCCGTTATGCAACAGTGCTGTCACCCCGGCCACGCCATCCTTGGCGCGCGCATCGAATACATGGTTGATTAGCCCAAGAACATGCGCCGATTTGCGCGTCGCCCCGGTGACCAGCGCATCCCCATGCCCATGCGCCAGCATCAATGCCGCAAAGACATGACGATTGCGCGCGGCCAGCCGGTGGACATCCTTCATGTCATGCCCCTGACGTTGCAAGCGCTCATAGAGGAAGGTTTTATATGCCTCCAGATGGCGCGTGTTGCCCGCATTGACGACCGAGAGTTCGCGCACGGCATCGCCAAGGCCCGCAGCCTCCAGCTTGGCGCGCACATCATCTTCGCGCCCGACAACCAGCGCCTGCCCGTATCCGCCGCGCTGGTAATTGACCGCTGCGCGCAAGACGCGCTCGTCATCGCCTTCGGCAAAGATCATGCGCGACTGCTTCTGCTTGGCGCGCGCATGGATGGATTGCAAGATACTTGCGGTCGGGTCCATCCGCGCTTTCAGTGCCTGAATATAGCCGTCCATGTCGATAATGGGACGGCGCGCCACACCAGTATCCATGCCGGCCTTTGCCACCGCTGGCGGAATGGTATGGATCAGACGCGGATCAAACGGCGTGGGGATAATGTAGTCACGCCCGAAACTCAGCTTGCGCCCATAGGCCATAGCCACTTCATCAGGCACATCTTCTCGCGCCAGCTCTGCCAACGCGCGCGCGCAAGCGATCTTCATCTCGTCATTGATCGCGCGCGCATTGATATCCAGCGCCCCGCGAAACAAATACGGAAAACCAAGGACATTGTTCACCTGATTGGGATAATCACTGCGCCCTGTCGCCACAATCGCATCAGCACGCACCGCTTGTGCCTCCTCCGGAGTGATCTCGGGGTCAGGGTTCGCCATGGCGAAAATTACCGGGTTATCGGCCATGCTGGCCACCATCGCAGATGTGACAGCACCTTTGGCCGAAACACCCAGAAACACATCCGCCCCCACCATCGCATCTTCCAGCGTGCGCGCATCCGTACGTGCGGCATGGGCGGATTTCCACTGGTTCATCCCCTCGGTCCGGCCCTGCCAGATCACACCCTTGGTGTCGCACATCAGGCAGTTGTCGTGTTTCGCACCCATCGACTTGATCAGTTCCAGACAGGCAATACCCGCCGCCCCTGCCCCGTTCAGAACAATCCGACACTCCTCAATGCGCTTGCCCGACAATTCCAGCGCATTGATCAGCCCCGCCGCACAGATCACCGCTGTGCCGTGCTGGTCATCATGGAATACCGGAATATCCATGATCTCCTTCAACCGGCTTTCAATAATAAAACATTCCGGTGCCTTGATATCTTCCAGATTTATCCCGCCAAAGGTCGGCCCCATCAGCCGCACGGCTTGAATAATCTCTTCAGGGTCTTCGGTGTCCAGCAATATGTCGATCGCATTCACATCGGCAAAGCGCTTGAACAGCACCGCCTTGCCTTCCATCACTGGCTTGGATGCCAGCGCGCCAAGATTGCCCATACCCAGAATGGCTGTCCCGTTCGAGACCACAGCGACCATATTGCCCTTGGCCGTGTAATCATACGCCGCCTGCGGGTCATCCGCGATGGCCTGCACCGGAACCGCCACACCAGGGCTATAGGCCAGCGACAGATCGGCCTGCGTCGCCATCGGCTTGGAGGCTGAAATCGCGTATTTCCCGGGTATCGGCAAATGGTGGTAGGCAAGTGCTTCTTCGGTGGTAAATTTGTTGCGGGACATCGCGCGCCTCCTCCTGAATTGCACTGTCATATCGGTTGCTGCGCGTCTCCACAACAAAGCGCCGCGCCTGTTACCGCCAACAACCTACCCATTTTCTTGCGAGAAATACTCTCAGGGGGTGAATTGAGGCGTAGCCGAAAGAGGGGGCGCGAGCGCCCCCTTCCCCCCGCTCTCTGCTTTCGTTACCAATCAGGTGAAATCACGACCCTAGCCAAAGGACACTCGCGGTGAGCACTGTCACCCCAATGATGGCCCAATATCTCGAGGTGAAAGCCCAGCATCCAGACGCGTTGCTGTTCTACCGCATGGGCGATTTCTACGAATTGTTCTTTGACGATGCCGTCGCCGCTGCCGCCGCGCTGGACATTGCCCTGACCAAACGCGGCAAGCATCTTGATGACGATATCCCCATGTGCGGGGTGCCCCATCACGCCGCCGAAGGCTATCTTCTGACGCTGATCCGCAAAGGGTTCCGCGTGGCCATTGCCGAGCAGATGGAAACCCCCGAACAGGCCAGAAAGCGCGGCCATAAATCGGTTGTAAACCGCGATGTGGTGCGGCTTGTCACCCCCGGCACACTGACCGAGGACACGCTTCTGGATGCGCGCCGCCACAATTTTCTTGCTGCCTTCGCCGAGCTGCGCGACGAAGGCGCGCTGGCCTGGGCCGATATCTCCACTGGTCAGATACGCGTCATGCCCTGCACCCGTACACGCCTTGGGCCGGAACTTGCCCGCTTGGCCCCGCGTGAATTGCTGGTCACCGATACCCGCGCAGAAGCGATCCGCCCTGTTGCCGAAGATATGGGCACCGCTCTGACAGGGCTGGCGCCCTCCAGCTTTGACAGTCAGGCCGCCGAGGCGCGGCTTTGCAAGCTATACAAGGTGCAGTCTCTGGACGGTTTCGGGCAATTCACGCGGGCCGAGCGCGCGGCCCTTGGGGCGCTGGTCGATTATCTGGACCTGACCCAGCGCGGCAAGCTTCCATTGCTGCAGGCCCCCGCCCGCGATACCGCCGAGGAACTGGTCCAGATCGACGCAGCCACGCGGCGCAATCTGGAACTGACACAATCACTCTCCGGCACCCGCGAAGGCGCGCTGCTTCACGCGATTGACCGCACGGTGACCGCGGCAGGCGCACGACTTCTGGAACGCCGCCTTGCCTCGCCCTCGCGCAGGCTGGACACGATCATGGAACGTCAGGCCGCCGTGACTTTCCTGCATGGAAATAGCCGACTGCGCGGCGATTTGCGCGCCGCGCTGAAAGAAGTCCCCGATCTTGACCGCGCATTGTCGCGCCTGTCACTGGATAGGGCGGGGCCGCGTGATCTGGGCGCGATCCGAAACGCAATTGCGCAAGCGCTGGACATCGCCGCCCTTCTGGACCAGCAAGAGGGGCCACCCCTGATGCACAATGCGGCTCAGGCATTGCAAGGCCATGACGCGTTGCTTGACCTGCTGGACACGGCGCTCATCGCCGCGCCCCCACTTCTGGCGCGCGATGGGGGTTTTATCGCACCCAGCCATGACCCGGACTTGGACGAGGCCCGCAAGCTGCGCGACGAAGGACGCAGCGTAATTGCCCAGATGCAGGCTGATTACGCACAGGATACCGGCATCACATCGCTCAAGATCAAGCACAACAATGTGCTGGGGTATTTTATCGAGGTGACCGCCACCCATGCAGAGCGGATGCTGTCAGAGCCGCTCTCGACCCGCTACATTCACCGCCAGACAACGGCCAATCAGGTGCGCTTCACCACAGTTGATCTGTCCGAAATGGAAACCCGCATCCTGAATGCCGGGGCACGCGCGCTTGAGATCGAGAAGCGGTTGTTTGTCGAATTGCGCGATGCAATTTTGGCACGGGCAGCGGAACTGGCACAGACCGCGCGCGCGCTGGCCGAAATCGATCTGGCTGCCGGGCTGGCCGACATTGCGCAGGCGGCTGACTGGTGCGCGCCAAAGCTGGATCAGACCCGCAGCTTCAGCATCACCGGCGGCCGTCACCCTGTTGTGGAGGCCGCCCTTGCCAAAACAGGCGACCCGTTCATTGCAAATGATTGCGACCTTGGTGCGGAAAACACTGCCGCGATCTGGCTGCTGACCGGGCCAAATATGGCCGGTAAATCGACCTTTCTGCGCCAGAATGCCGTGATTGCCATTCTGGCGCAGATGGGCGCATGGGTTCCGGCGAAAGCTGCGCATATCGGGCTGGTCAGTCAGGTTTTCAGTCGCGTGGGGGCCAGTGACGATCTGGCGCGCGGGCGGTCCACCTTCATGGTGGAAATGGTCGAGACGGCCGCAATCCTCAATCAGGCGGATGACCGCGCTCTGGTGATCCTCGATGAAATCGGTCGCGGAACCGCGACATATGACGGTCTGTCCATCGCATGGGCCACACTGGAACACCTGCATGATGTCAATCGCGCACGCGCGCTTTTTGCAACCCATTACCATGAGATGAGCGCGCTGGCCGGGCGTCTGGAAGGCGTTGAAAACGCAACCGTGACCGTCAAGGAATGGGAAGGCGAGGTGATCTTTCTGCACGAAGTCAAGCGCGGGGCGGCAGATCGCAGCTATGGGGTTCAGGTGGCGCGGTTGGCAGGGTTGCCTGATACGGTCATCGCCCGCGCACGCGAAGTCCTCAGCGCGCTGGAACAGGGAGAGGCAGGCACCAAGCCCAAGGCGCTGATTGATGATCTTCCGCTATTCTCTGCCGCGCGTGCGCCTGCACCGGCCACACCCCAGACGCCACCTGCACTGGAAAAACTGGCACAGATCAACCCGGATGAACTCAGCCCGAGAGAGGCGCTGGATCTGATCTATGAACTGCGGGCCTTGGCCAAGCGCTGATCTTCACTTGCAATACACAGAAACGCCGCGCCGCGTCAGCGCGCATTTCGGTTCGTAAACGGCCACAAAAAAGGGGGGCAGACCTGCCCCCCTCTCATAACACTCCTTCAACCGCCTAATTTGCGGGCGTGGAAGACACACCAACATGCGCAGGGCGCAGCAGTTGATCATGCAGCATGAACCCTTCGGCCATGACCTGAATGATCTGGCCTGCCTTGAAATCGGGTACAGGCGCTTCGAACATGGCCTGATGTGAATGCGGGTCAAACATCTCGCCCACTTCGGGGCTGATGCGCTGCACCCCATGCTTGCCCAGAATATTGGTCAATTCGCGCAAGGTCAGCTCGACCCCTTCAACCAGGCCGGGGGCCGCGGCGCGTGTCTCTTCGGTCACCGCACCCAATGCGCGGGTCAGGTTGTCATAGACCGGCAACATGTCGCGCGCGATCTTGGAACCACCATATAGCTGTGCATCGCGGCGGTCTTTTTCGGCGCGCTTGCGGCTGTTTTCAGCATCCGCCAACGCCCGGATCATCCGGTCGCGCATTTCGTCACGCTGTGCAACAAGCGTGTCAATCTCAGCTTCCAGCGCAGTGATCGGGTCTTGCTGTGCCTCTGTTTCATCCTGCACATCAAGGCTGGCATCGTTTTGCATATGTGGGTCTTCTTCGGGGCTTGGCTTTGCGTCGGCCATCATCTTCCCTTTTCCTTCGTTACTCTGTGCGCCGGTCCGTCAACATCCGGCCAACAAGCTGCGCTGTATAATCAACAATCGGTACGATCCGTCCGTAATTCAACCGCGTCGGCCCAATAACGCCGACAGCACCGATGATCTTGCGTTCTGCGTTCATATAAGGGGAAACCACCAAAGTTGAACCCGTCAGCGAAAAAAGTCGGTTCTCTGCACCGATAAAGATGCGAACGCCCTCGCCCTGCTCTGTCAATTCAAGAAATTCCGTGATGTCACGCTTTCTTTCCAGATCATCAAACAAGGTTCGGATCCGCTCGATATCTTCAGCAGGCGCCCCTTCGTCAAGCAGATTCGCACGGCCCCGAACAATCAGCCGCTCCTGCAACTCGCCTTCGCTTTCCCAAACGGCCAGACCTTGTTCCACCAATGTGGCGGCCAAAGCATCAATTTCACGCCTGTTGCGCGCAATCTCGGACCGGAACCGCTCCAGTAGCGACGAAACAGTTGCGCCATCAATCAAGGAATTCAGGTAGTTTGCCGCCTCGCGCATGGCAGAGGGCGTCATGCCCCTCGGCGGGGTGAAGATTCTGTTTTCAACGTGTCCATCAGCAAAAACCAGAACCACAAGCGCCCGGTCCGCGCTGAGAGAGACAAATTCAATATGCCGGATCGCGGCTTCGTGCTTTGGCGACAGCACCAGCGACGCGCCTTGCGTAATCCCACTCAGCGCCCCGCCAACCTGTTCCAGCAAGCCAGAGACATCGCGCTCATTGCTGCCAAGGGTCGAGTCAAGCTTCTCACGGTCACGCTGGTCAAGCGGCGAAACTTCCAGCAAGGAATCCACGAACAGGCGCAACCCCAGATTTGTCGGAACACGCCCGGCAGAAATATGCGGACTGTCCAGAAGCCCAAGATATTCAAGATCCTGCATGACATTTCGGACAGTCGCGGCAGACACCTTCTCGCTCATGTCGCGGGTCAATGTACGCGACCCGACAGGCTGACCGGAATTCAGATACCCTTCGACCACGCGGCGAAACACCTCGCGAGAGCGGGAATTCATTTCGTCTAGCAACTGTTGTGCATCGGGTGTGTTCCGCATTCAATACTCCAGCGGGGTGGACTTGTCCCCTTCGCCCAGAGCACTTGAAAACGGCACCAGTTTCAAGGGCAATCAGGCTTGCATCCGCCCTGTTCAGACCTGTATCGAGGCACAGAACCCAAACAAGGATATCCCATGCGCCCGTCAGGAAGAAATTTAGACAGTATTCGCACGATTTCAATCGAACCGGATGTTACCAAGCACGCCGAAGGGTCGTGCATGATCTCGATGGGCGATACCAAGGTATTGTGCACCGCATCGCTCGAAGATCGCACACCGCCATTCCTGCGCAATACCGGGTTGGGCTGGGTCACGGCGGAATACGGCATGTTACCACGCTCCACCAATACGCGGATGCGGCGCGAGGCTGCATCGGGTAAGCAGCAGGGTCGAACAGTGGAAATTCAACGCCTGATCGGGCGTGCATTGCGCGCCTGTGTCGATCGCTCGGCCTTGGGTGAACGGCAGATCACGATTGACTGCGATGTGATTCAGGCCGATGGCGGCACGCGCTGCGCCGCAATTACCGGGGGCTGGGTGGCCTTGCGTCTGGCTGTGAACAAACTGCTGAAGGCAGGGGATGTGGTGTCTGACCCGATTACCGATCATCTGGCGGCCGTGTCTTGCGGCATTTACGCGGGCCAGCCTGTTCTGGATCTGGATTACGCCGAAGACAGCACCGCCGGTGTAGACGGAAATTTCATCCTGCTTGGCACGGGTCGCCTGGTCGAAGTCCAGATGAGCGCCGAAGGTGCCACCTTCTCTCGCATGGAAATGGACCAGCTTCTGAACCTTGCTGAAAAAGGGGTCAGCGAGTTGGTCGCCGCCCAGAAGGCTGCCGTTGCATGAGGCGGTTTGACGGGAAAACCCTTCTTGTTGCGACGCATAATGCGGGAAAACTGGAAGAGTTTCGCCAGATCATGGCGCCTTTGGGAATTAAGGTCACCTCTGCTGCCGAACATGACCTGCCAGAACCGGTGGAAACCGAAGATAATTTTATCGGAAACGCGCGCATCAAGGCGCATGCCGCAGCCACAGCAACAGGCCTGCCGGCACTTGCAGATGATTCTGGGCTGGAAGTCGCCGCCCTGAACGGCGCTCCGGGTGTCTATACAGCCGATTGGGCGGAAACCCCGACCGGCCGGGACTTCGCAATGGCGATGGAAAAGACCCACGCCAAACTGACCGAGCGTTCTGCCCCGCAGCCTTGGGATGCGCGGTTTTGCTGCACATTGGTTCTGGCTTGGCCGGATGGACATGACGAAGTCTTCGAAGGCTATGCCAACGGGCAGCTTGTCTGGCCCATCCGCGGCCTGGTGGGTCATGGCTATGACCCCATGTTCCAACCAGCGGGTGATACGCGCACATTCGCGGAAATGAGTGCAGATGAAAAGAACGCCCTCTCTCATCGTGGTGCAGCAATCAAAGCATTGTTAAAGGGCTGCTTTGAATGACCCCATTTTCTTGCTCTAAATACTCGCGGGGGTCCGGGGGCGGCAGCCCCCGGCGCTTTGGCTGAAAAGGAACCAGCATGAAACGTATCTCTACAGGCTCTCCGTTTGAAAAAACCCTTGGCTATAGCCGCGCTGTCGTCAAAGGCGAATGGTGCTTTGTATCCGGCGTCACCGGCTATGATTACGCCACAATGACCATGCCCGACAACGTCGCGGATCAGGCACGGAACTGCTTTGCGACGATCGCCAATGCGCTCGCCGAGGGCGGTTTTTCCATGCAAGATATCGTGCGCGTACAATATACATTGACCGTTGCCAGCTTGCTCGAAGCGGTCACCCCGGCCCTTGGCGAGGCCATGGGCGAAATTCGTCCTGCCGCCACCATTGTCATCGCTGGACTGATCAAACCTGAAATGCTGATCGAGATCGAGGTCACAGCATTCAAGGGGGCGTGATGGATGACTGGCAGAATGGCGGGTTTGGCCTCTATATCCATTGGCCATTCTGCCAGTCCAAATGCCCTTATTGCGACTTCAACAGCCATGTTGCGACATCGATCGATCAGGATGCATGGGCGCGGGCGTATTTAGCCGAAATTGACCGCGTGGCAGAAGAAACCAAGGGGCGGTTGCTGAATACCGTGTTTTTCGGTGGTGGCACACCCTCATTGATGAAACCCGAGCTTGTCGCCACATTGCTGGACCGGATCGGCGCATCGTGGACCCGCGCCAATGACTTCGAGGTGACATTGGAGGCCAACCCCAGCTCTGTCGAAGCGGGGCGCTTCCGGGGCTTTTCCGAAGCTGGGGTGAACCGGATTTCAATGGGCATTCAGGCGTTGAATGACGCTGATCTACGCCGCCTGGGGCGTCTGCACAGCGCCACAGAGGCCAGAGCGGCATTTGACATCGCACGAGACCAGTTCAGCCGCGTCAGCTTTGACCTGATCTATGCGCGGCAGTTTCAGACCTTGCAGGACTGGCAATCTGAACTGCAAGAAGCGCTCTCGATGGCAGTCGATCACCTCTCGCTCTATCAATTGACGATAGAACAAGGCACGGTTTTTGGCGCGCGCCATGCCAAGGGTGGTTTATCTGGCCTGCCCGATGACGATATTTCGGCTGATATGTATCTGGTGACACAAGATATATGCGCGAAATACGGAATGTCCGCTTATGAGATTTCCAACCATGCAAGGCCAGAGGCCCAGTCGCGCCATAACCTGATTTATTGGCGCTACGGGGATTATGCCGGAATAGGGCCCGGTGCCCATGGACGGTTAACCCAGCAGGGCAAACGTTTCGCCACACATACCCCGCTGTCCCCACAAATCTGGCTGGATCAGGTAGAACGCGTTGGTCACGGAGAGCAAACACGAGAGGTAATCCCCTCGCCTGAGCAGGCGCTGGAATACCTCATGATGAGTCTGCGCCTGACAGAAGGCAGTGATCTACAAAGATACCAAGCGCTTGCGGGGGCTCCACTTGAAGTTTCCCGCATCACCAGCCTTGTAGATCAGGGCTTTTTGTTGCGCCAGGACGGAAAGATCATGGCAACAGAACAAGGACGGCCGGTGTTAAACGCCGTATTGCGAGAGTTGATTACCTGACCGGATTACCCAGAATCCCGCAAAGCCGGTCCAGCTGCTCCATGTTCTGGAAACTGATGGTTACTTTGCCTTTGCCGCCAGCATAATCCAAGTCTACCGACATCCCCAGATTTGCCGAAAGGTCATTTTCCAACGCCCGAGTATCGGCATCTTTAGGCAAGCTCTTTGACTTTTTCTTCTTGCTTGTGCTTGGCGCTGAATTCGACAGGCTTTCGGTCTGGCGAACAGACAATCCCTCCAGCACCACCTTTCGCGCCAGCATTGCCGGATCTTCGGCGGTAATCAATGCCCGAGCGTGGCCTGCTGTCAGCTTCCCTTCTCGCAGCAATGCCTGAACCTCATCAGGCAAGTTTAGCAAACGCATGAGGTTGGCAATATGCGAGCGGCTTTTGCCCATCGCCTGCGAAAGCTGTTCCTGCGTATGGCCAAAACGTTCAATAAGGGCACGATACCCCATCGCCTCTTCCACAGGGTTCAGATCAGCGCGCTGGATATTCTCGATGATACCGACTTCCAGAACCTCGGTGTCAGTGAATTCTCTAACAATTACAGGGACTTCGTGAACCTGAGCACGCTGCGCGGCGCGCCAGCGACGTTCGCCCGCAACGATTTCGAAAACATCACCCTTAGGGCGCACGATCAGAGGCTGTATGACGCCCTTTTCACGGATAGACACAGACAATTCCGCAAGCGCGGTATCGTCAAAATGACGGCGCGGCTGGTCAGGATTGGCGACAAGCTTTTCGATCGGCAGGTTCTGCTCTCGCCCGCGCTCGTAGCCCGCGCTATCTGTCGATTCAACCGATACCTCGGCCATCAAGGCCGACAAGCCCCGCCCCAGACCTCTGCGTTCGGTCTTGCGATCTGTCATTGTGCCGCTCCCTCGGGCTGAAGTTTACTATGTTTTACAAGCAGCTCTGTTGCGAGGTTGCGATATGCAATCGCACCTTTCGATGTCGAATCGTAACTCAATACCGGGAGGGCATAAGATGGCGCTTCGCTCAGACGAACATTTCGGGGAATCATCGTGCGCAGAACCAGGTCACCAAGATTGGCCCGTGCATCCGCTTCAACCTGCTGCGCGAGATTGTTGCGGCGGTCGAACATTGTCAGCAAGATGCCCTCAATCCGCAGCCCTGCATTGGCAGTTTCGCGCAACTCTCGCACCGTCAGCATGAGTTGTGACAACCCTTCAAGCGCGAAGAATTCTGCCTGCAAAGGCACCAGAACCGACTGTGCCGCGACCATTGCGTTGATCGTCAAAAGATTCAGCGATGGCGGGCAATCAACCAGAATGTAGTCATATTTTGCATCCTTGACGTGCGGATGACGCAAAGCATCGTGCAGCAAAAAGCTACGACGTGCGCGCGACATCAACTCTATATCTGCCGAAGAAAGATCCGTTGTTGCCGGGATGACCGACAAATTCTCGTGCTGCGTTGTTATGATTATCTCGGACGGGTTGATCTCTGAAAACAGGAAATCATACGTTGTGTACTTCCGGGCGGAAACCTCAAGCCCCAACCCTGTCGAGGCATTTCCCTGCGGGTCAAGATCAACCAACAGGGTCTTCTGACCACGCTCAGCCAAGGCTGCCGCAAGGTTGATCGCTGAAGTTGTCTTGCCAACGCCACCTTTTTGATTCGCGATAGCGATTGTGCGGGTGGTCGTCATATCAGACACGTTTTAGATCCTTTAAAATAAGCAGTTTTGCCAGCGGGTCGGTCTGACTGTCGATTATGGCAATGTCAAATTGCCACTCTAACCGAACCGCCGCAAGCTCTTCGTTGTAATTTCTGCCTTTCGGAAGCAAGGCAACGCCACCTTTAGCGAGATGTCGCGCAACAAGAGGCAACAACTGTGGTAAAGATGCAAGGGCACGTGCTGAAACCACATCTGCCGCTTGTGGTTCTGTCGCTTCGACACGCGATGTCAGAACTCGTGCATTCAGACCAAACTCGCGTATTGCTGTCGTCAGAAAAGCCGCTTTTCTGGCGTCACTCTCGATCAGAGTGAACACCCGCTCAGGTGAAAACTCTTGCGACAGGATTGCGCAGACCAGCCCTGGCAGCCCCCCGCCAGAACCCAGATCAACCCAGCTTACCGCGTTCTCAGGTGCATGTATGAAAAGCTGTGCTGAGTCGACAATATGCCTGTCCCAGAAATCCGGAAGCGTGGATGCTGCAACAAGGTTTATCTTGGCATTCCACTTTTCAAGGAGGGCTGCATAGCCCTGAAGACCATCCATTGTTTCACGTGAAACATGCAGTCCGCAAAGTTCGTTCGCTGTCATGCTGACGCGCGGTCCTTGCGTTGCTGGATACGCGAGAGCAACAGCACCAAGGCTGCGGGCGTCATTCCATCTATGCGTGAAGCCTGAGCAAGCGTCTCTGGTCGTACCCGCGAAAGCTTACTTGAAAGCTCATGCGACAACCCACTTACCTTTGTGAAATCAAAGCCTTCTGGAAAACGCCGCTCCTCATCTGCTTGCAACGCCTTGATCTGCGCATCCTGACGATCAAGATATGTGTCATACACCATCTCTTTCTCGATCTGGCGCTTTGTTGCGTCATTGATGCTGGTTAGTTCGGGTGCAAGCCGCTCCAAAGCTGCAAAATCAAAACCCTGCAAGCCAAGCAATGTCAGCGCGTTGCGCCGGGTTCCATCCTCTGACACTTTATGCCCAAAGCGGTTTAGCTGACTTGGGGTAAAACTGAACGCGCGCAACTGGTCTTTCGCACTTTCCAGTTTTTCCAGCTTTTCATCGAAAATGCGCTGTCGGGCTGACGTAATACAGCCCATCGCAACACCCTGCGGGGTCAGACGCTGGTCTGCATTGTCGGCCCGCAACGATAGCCTGTATTCCGCGCGCGATGTGAACATACGATACGGCTCTGTCACGCCATTCAAAGTCAGATCATCGATCATAACCCCGATGTACGATGACGCCCGGCTAAAAGTTACGGCATCTCTTTCCTGGGCATAAAGCGCGGCATTCAAACCCGCCACCAAGCCTTGGGCCGCGGCCTCTTCATAGCCAGTCGTGCCGTTAATCTGCCCAGCAAGATAAAACCCCTGTAAATCCTTCAACCGAAGGGACAAGGTTAATGCGCGCGGGTCTAGATAGTCATATTCAATCGCATATCCGGGTTGAAGAATGCGGACGGATTCCAGCCCGTCAATCGTCCGGACATATTCCTCCTGAACCTCTGCCGGTAAGGATGTGGATATCCCGTTGGGATACACGGTATCATCGTTCAGGCCTTCTGGTTCCAGAAAAACCTGATGCGATGATTTATCGGCAAAGCGGGTTATCTTGTCTTCGATAGACGGGCAGTAGCGAGGGCCAACCCCCTCGATATGACCGCCATACATGGCAGAGCGCGCAATATTCGCGCGCACGATTTCATGTGTTCGCGCATTCGTGTGGGTAATGGCGCAGGGGACTTGTTGCGCGGAAACTTCGTTTGTGAGAAAAGATAGAAACACTGGTGTGTCATCACCAGGTTGTTTTTCCAGCTTCTCCCAGTCGATCGTCTTGCCGTCCAGACGAGGCGGCGTTCCTGTCTTGAGCCGACCTATTGGCAGACCCAAACCCCTAAGCTGTTGCGCCAGAACGCTTGACGCGGCATTGCCCATTCTTCCAGCAGGAAAACTCTCATCACCGATGAAAACCCGGCCACCCAGAAACGTGCCGGTCGTCAGCACCACCGCGCGTGCGTTTACTTCTGTGTCACCGTTAAGCTGCACCCCGGTGACGCTTGTCCCAAGCTGCAAAAGAGCGGTAACTTCAGCCTCGATCACCTCTAACCCCGGCGCTTTCAGCACCTCGCGCGCGATTATCTGGCGATAGCGCTTTCGGTCGGCCTGCACACGTGGCCCCTGAACTGCTGGGCCTTTGGACCTGTTAAGTAGCCTATATTGAATCGCTGCGTAGTCGCCCGCGCGGCCCATAATGCCATCGAGCGCATCAATCTCTCGGACCAGATGCCCTTTCCCCAAACCGCCTATAGCCGGGTTGCAGGACATAACCCCAAGATCATCTTTCTTGAAAGTAATGAGCGCCGTTGCTGCCCCCATGCGCGCAGAAGCCAACGCTGCCTCTACACCAGCATGTCCACCACCAACAATTATCACGTCGTAATGTTTCACGTGAAACACTCCTACTTCCCGATACAAAACGAGGCAAAGATATCGCCCAGCAGATCCTCGACATCTACCTTACCGATCAGGCTATCCAGCGCTGTCATCGCTTGCCGAATATCTGCCGCCACCAATTCAGCGATATAACCCTGGTCGCGCAGTTTTTCAATCGCACTGTCAAGCGCTGCCTTGGCTGATTGCATCGCAACCAGATGCCTATGACGAACACTCAGGCCATCTCGCGCTGTCAACTTCGAGAGCCGCTGAGTGATCTGGTTTAGCAGGTCATCCAACCCGACTCCTGTAATTCCCGATACCCCACCCGCGACCGCGTATTTGTCTGCCTTGCTGAAAGTGACTATATCCAAAGGGTTGGCATCTACTGGTGGTGGTATTCCAGGCCCATCACACAATATAATGTTAAAATCAGTAGTCGCAGCGCGTTTCTGTCCGCGCGCGATACCAATGCTCTCTATTTCCTCTGCGGTTTCTCTCAATCCCGCTGTATCAAGAAGGGTGACAGCATATCCGCCGATATCCATGCGCAATTCAATCACGTCGCGCGTTGTTCCTGCAATGTCAGAGGTAATCGCCGCCTCTCTGCCAGCAAGAGCATTCAACAATGTGGATTTTCCCGCATTCACAGACCCAATCAGCGCAATCTCGAATCCGCTCTGAACCCGTTCCCGTGCCGCCTGCCCCGCTATCTCTGTTTCAAGCTGCGAATGAACGGCAAGCAGTTCGGCCAAAATCATATCATCAAAGTTACCTACATCTTCTTCTACAAAATCAATCGATGTCTCAACCAGTGCCGCCGCCTTGACCAAATGGCTACGCCACCCCTCAACCAGCCTGCCCAAGGCACCATCCAGCACTTTCATAGCCTGCCGACGCTGGCTTTCTGTCTCGGCCTCCAGCAGGTCACTCAACGCCTCTACCTGGGTCAGATCAAGCACGCCGTTATCTAACGCGCGGCGCGTGAACTCCCCCGGCTCTGCCATGCGCAACCCGTGTTCATGCGCCAAGCAGTTTTCCAGCGCCGCAATCGTCGCGACACTGCCGTGTGTCATGATCTCTACAACATGCTCGCCAGTGAAGCTTGCGCCGCGATCAAAAGCGACAACCAGCGCCGAATCTAGCAGCGCGCCATCGGCGCGCCGCAGTTTCCGCAGCGACATGCGGCGCATCTCAGGCAATCTTCCAGCCAGTTTTTCAAGAACGCCATGCGCATCCGGACCCGATAGCCTGATAACGGCAACACCCGATTTTCCACGGGCCGAGGCCAGTGCAAAAATCGTGTCCATATCAGGAATTCATCGAATCGAAGAAATCGCTGTTTGTCTTGGTCTGTTTCAGCTTCGAGATCAGGAATTCGATAGCATCTGTAGTGCCCATCGGGTTCAGGATGCGGCGCAAGACAAAGGTCTTTTGCAGATCGTTCTTCTCGATCAGCAAATCTTCCTTCCGAGTGCCGGATTTTAGGATATCCATAGCCGGGAACACGCGCTTATCCGCGACCTTACGATCCAACACGATCTCGCTGTTGCCGGTGCCTTTGAATTCTTCAAAGATCACTTCATCCATACGCGACCCGGTGTCGATAAGGGCCGTCGCAATAATGCTTAGCGAACCGCCTTCTTCAATATTCCGGGCGGCGCCGAAAAAGCGCTTCGGGCGTTGCAACGCATTTGCATCCACCCCCCCGGTCAACACCTTGCCAGAGCTTGGCACCACTGTGTTGAAGGCACGGCCCAGACGTGTAATCGAGTCCAGCAAGATAACGACATCGCGCTTATGCTCGACAAGGCGTTTTGCCTTTTCGATCACCATTTCAGCCACTGCGACATGTCGTGTTGCCGGTTCATCAAAGGTCGAGGCGATAACCTCGCCCTTGACCGAACGCTGCATGTCAGTGACTTCCTCTGGCCGTTCATCGATCAGCAGAACGATCAGGTAGCATTCCGGGTGATTTTTTGCGATGCTATGCGCAATATTCTGCAATAACACGGTCTTACCCGTGCGCGGCGGCGCCACGATCAAGGCGCGCTGCCCTTTGCCCAGCGGAGAGACAATGTCGATAATCCGCGCAGACCGATCCTTTGTCGCCGGATCGTCGGTTTCCATCCACAAACGCTGGTCAGGATAAAGCGGTGTCAGGTTATCGAAGTGAACCTTGTGGCGGGCGCGTTCCGGGTCATCAAAATTGATACGTGTCACCTTGGTGATCGCGAAGTAACGCTCGTTCTCGGCCGGGGCCTGAATGACCCCTTCGATCGTATCGCCCGTGCGCAGCGAATACTGGCGGATCACATCGGGGGAGACGTAAATATCGTCAGGACCTGGCAGATAGTTCGCTTCTGGTGCACGCAGAAAGCCAAAACCGTCCTGCAACACCTCCAGCACACCTTCGCCAGAAATGGTCCAGCCTTCCTCTGCGCGTTCTTTCAGGATTGAGAACATCATCTCGCCCTTGCGCATGGAGGGCGCGTTCTCGATATCCAGCTCTTCGGCCATAGCCAGAAGCTCGGCAGGGCTTTTGACCTTCAGGTCTGCCAGATTCAGCGTTTCTTCGCTTTCTGGACGGTCTTCGATTACCATATCAGACATTTTTGCACCCTACTTGCCCGCACCAAGTGCAGGAGATCTGGTCATTGCTTCGAATGAAACACATCCCGCCGGACGGCAGGTGTCCCATTCGTTTATAAAAATAAGGTGCCAGAGTCAATCCGACTTCAGAATTTCACCACGACTGACAGAACGATCACCACCATCATCACAGTCGGGACTTCGTTCATCATCCGGTAATTGCGCCCGGTAAGTGAATTTGCCCCTTCTGCAAAGATCCGACGGCGCCGCGCACACCACATGTGAAACCATGTCATGCCGATCAAGCCGATGAATTTACTCCAGGGCCAGACGGATGACCAGTCAACCACACCAGGAATGGACACCATCATAAGCCCGGTAACCCATGCAACGATCATGGCAGGGTTCATGATGACCCGAAGCAGCTTTTCTTCCATTGTCTGGAAAACAGCATCCATCTTCGCACCTTCAGACCGTTCAACATGGTAGACGAATAATCTGGGAAGATAGAACAACCCTGCCATCCAGCTGATCACAGCCATGATGTGCAGTGCCTTGATCCAGAAGTAGAAGTCACTCAGCATTTTAGCCTCTTCACTGTTCGGCTATTACTTAAATAAAAAAGATAGAGAAGGGAATGATGTAGTAGTAAGGGCTGTGGATATGGGGATAAGTTTTCCATTCACAGAGTTATCCACAGATGCTCTCGGTTGAAATAATAGCTTTGATAAAAATATCTCATTTTATATCATAGACTTAGTTTGGAACGAATCGCGAAAAGATGTCAATCTCTGTTTGGCTTTAGCATTTTTGCACAGCAGGGCGGTGCTGACTTATCCCGTGTGGACAATTCGCCAGGAAGGCTTGCGATATTGACCGCGACATGCCAGCACTCTTCTGGCGTGGGGATATCCCATCAGATAGCAACCGTTTATCACTCTGCTTGATCACAAGGTTATCCACATGGCGCTTGTCCTGGCTTCAGGTTCGGAAATCAGACGCATGATGCTGGAACAGGCTGGCTTCTCGCCAGAGGTAAGTGTCGCGCACGTGGATGAAACAGCGATTATCGCGGCATTGATCGCAGAGAAAGCCAGTCCACGAGATATTGCCGACACTCTCGCCGAAGCCAAGGCACGCAAGATTTCAGGCAAGATTCCGGGACGGCTGGTGTTGGGCTGTGATCAGGTGCTCGCCCATAAGGGCGCGATCTTTGAGAAGCCTTTGACCATTGAAAGTGCGCGTGATCAGTTGCGTTTGCTTCGTGGTGGCACGCATCAGCTTTTGTCGGCGGCGGTGCTGTACGTGGACCACGAACCCGTCTGGCGGCATGTTGGTGTTGCGCGACTGACGATGCGGAATTTTTCCGATACCTATCTGGAGGGGTATCTGGCCCGCAACTGGCCGGCCATTGGCACTTCTGTCGGTGGGTACAAGTTGGAGGAAGAGGGTGTGCGGCTGTTTGCGCAGATTCAGGGCGATTATTTCACTATTCTTGGGCTGCCCTTGCTGGAATTGTTGAATTATCTGGCCTTGCGAGGAGAAATTGAAGGATGAGCAAGATTCCATTGGCCGGCGTCATCGGCTGCCCTGTCGCGCATAGCCGCTCGCCTGTTTTGCATGGTACTTGGTTGCGTCAATATGGGCTGAAGGGGCATTATGTGCCGCTGCATGTTGAAAAAGACGATTTGCCGCAAGTTCTGCGCGCGCTTCCGCAAATGGGGTTTGTAGGGGTCAACGTTACCATCCCCCACAAAGAAGCGGCATTGGCATTGGCTGATATAGTATCTCCAATGGCACGCGCTATTGGTGCCGCCAATACGCTGACTTTTGAAGAAGGTCAGATTCGTGCTGATAATACAGACGGTTACGGGTTTCTTCAAAACTTGCGCGAGGGTGCTCAGGATTGGCAGCCGACCAACGGCCCCGCGCTTGTCCTCGGTGCGGGAGGTGCTGCGCGCGCTGTAATTGTGGCCTTGGCAGATGCAGGGGTGCCCCAGATCTGGCTGAGCAATCGCACTCGAACCCGTGCAGAAACGCTACAGGCTGAAATTTCTGCACCTATTACACTCATTGATTGGGCAGACTGGACGCAAGCTGCGCAGGATGCGGCATTGATTATCAACACCACCTCTCTGGGTATGGCTGGCCAGCCCGCGCTGGACCTTGCCGATGGCCTGTTCAATTCCGGATCAGTGGTCACAGATCTGGTCTATACACCGCTGGAAACCGAGTTCTTGCGACAGGCGCAGAAAAGCGGCTGCGTCACCGTTGATGGGTTGGGCATGTTGTTGCATCAGGCCGCGCCGGGGTTTGAGCGTTGGTTTGGACATAAGCCAGAAGTAACCGAAGCCTTGCGTGCTGCGGTTCTGGGCAAATGAAGCGCCCTTACCGCCTTGGGCTGACCGGCTCTATCGGGATGGGGAAAAGCACCACGGCCGGGTTTTTCCGGGATATGGGCGCGCCTGTCTGGGATGCCGATGCGGCTGTTCATCGTCTATATGCCAAAGGTGGCGCGGCAGTTGCCCCGGTGGGGGCGCTTTGCCCGGAAGCCGTAATTGATGGGGCGGTAGACCGCACCGTCCTGAAAGACTGGATAGCGGCAGACAAATCCGCGCTGCCGCAGCTTGAATCGGTCGTCCACCCACTTGTAGCACAAGACCGGGAAGCCTTTGTCGCAAAAGTGAAAGGGCCGTTGGTGGTGCTGGACATTCCGCTGTTGTTCGAAACGGGGGCACAGGTTGACGGGGTTCTTGTCGTGACAGCGCCCGAAGCCGTGCAGCGCGCCCGCGTGCTGTCACGACCGGGAATGGATGAGCAGCAATTTGACTCGATCCTGGCGCGGCAGATGCCGGATGCCGAAAAACGCGCCCGTGCAGATTTTGTGATACAGACCACAGATATGGACACTGCACGAGATGAAGTTACAAAGCTCGTGGCAAGACTGGAGGCAGAACATGCGTGAACTGGTGCTGGATACTGAAACCACAGGGTTTGAGCCCAGCGAGGGACATCGCATTGTCGAGATCGGTATTGTCGAACTGGTCAATCTTATGCCGACAGGCAGGACGTACCATCAATATATCAACCCGAAACGGCCAATGCCGACCGAGGCCTTTGAGGTGCATGGGCTTGGTGATGACTTTTTGCGTGACAAGCCCCTGTTCGAAGAGATTGTTGATGCATTTCTGGAGTTTGTCGCTGGTGACAGGCTGGTTATTCATAACGCGGCTTTTGATATGAAATTCCTGAATGCCGAACTGGAATGGTCAGGTCGACCGGTGCTGCCATTTGATCGCGCCTTTGACACGCTGACTCTTGCGCGCAAGAAGTTTCCGGGCTCTCCGGCGTCGCTGGATGCGCTATGCCGTCGATTTTCCATTGATAACTCGGCCCGCTCAAAACACGGCGCGCTGCTTGATAGTGAAATTCTGGCTGAAGTGTATCTGGAACTGGCTGGCGGACAGCAGCCGGATTTCGGGCTGTCATCGCAGCCCGCGCAGGGCAGTGTCAGCGCACAACAGCGCGCGGCCCCATTGCCGCGCAGGCCGCGCCAATTGCCATCGCGCCTGACCGAAGCAGAAGCGCAGGCACATGCGGCATTTGTTGCAGCACTTGGCGAAGAGGCTGTCTGGAAGAAATACCACAGCACATGAAAAAGCCCCCGGCAAAGGGGGCTTGATCGGTAACGGAATAAGCAGCCTCAGTTGGCAACCGGCGCATCGCCTTTTTGTGCCTGAAGCGCTGCCTGGCGCTGCAATTCCTGTTTGTAAAGTGCAAGGAAATCAACAGTATCCAGATTCAGTGGCGGAAAGCCCCCATCGCGGGTGACGTCCGAGATGATGCGGCGCGCGAAGGGGAAGATCATGCGCGGGCATTCGATAAGAAGGAATGGGTGCAGTTGTTCTTGCGGCACGCCTTCGATCTGGAACAGGCCGACATAATCAAGCTCGATGATGAACAAGGTCTGCCCGTCTGATTTGTTCTTTGACGTGATCTTGAACTTCGTGCCGATTTCGTACTGGTTTTCGGTTTCGCGCTTGTTGGCGTCGAGGCTGACTTGCACCTGAATGTCGGGCTGGACGTTCGAGCCTTGCAGCTTCTTCTGTGCCGCCACATTCTCGAAGGACAGATCACGCATGAACTGTGCAAGGATGCGCATGTTCACTTTCGGGGGTGTTGCAGCCGCGGGCTGGGTTCCATTACCCTTTGGGTCGGTTTCAGTCATAAAAAATGCTCCTTACATATGTTCATCTGTGCGTCTTGACTGGCGCAGCTTGTAGCAGTGCGCCCGGTTCGGCTCAATCCCGCTTTTCCTGATCGTCCAGCCGCCGGTTTGTCGGGATGTCCGTGTCGGGGCGGTGTTCAAACTCACCCTCGATAATCACTGTTTCCTCGCGGCGATGCGCGGCACGCAGATTCTTGAACAACTGCGTCAGGACAAGCGTCCGCACCGGGGGCAAAAGCAGCAGGAAACCGACAAGATCAGTGAAGAACCCCGGCAACACAAACAGCACAGCACCAATCATGCGAATGGCGGAATGGGCCATCGGGCTGGCGGGGCTGGCATCGCGGTCCAATGCTGCGCGCACGTCATGCGCATTGCGGTGCGGTTCCAGTCTGATCAGAACCAGCCCTATCGCAGCGGTTGCAAAAATCTCGGCCAGTGTCCCGATCACACCGAGTTGTGCGCCAATCTGCACAAATAAGGCGATTTCAAGGATAGGAATGGCCAGAAAAACCAGTAAAATCCACATTACTTCGTCCTTCTCGCAGGTGACATGGTCGCATGTGGTGGACTTGACCCGCAACCCACCTTACATAGGCATGGCACCCGCCATACCAACCCTTGGCCGAGGAAACAATGGAACCTGCCGTGATCCAGCTACTTATTCTTGCCGGAATAGCTGTCTTTTTGATTTTGCGTTTGCGATCCGTCTTGGGATCGCGGGATGGCTTTGAACAAAAACCTTTGCCGCGACAGGGGTCTGAACCTGATGCCGTTGGCAAACCTCGCTTCGAAGTGATCGAAGGTGGCCCCGATACCGATATCACAGATCATGTGCCAGAAGGGTCTGATATGGCCAAGGCGCTGGCGAGGATGAAGTCGGTTGACCCAGATTTCAGCGTTGATGAATTCTTGCAAGGCGCGCGTGGGGCATATGAAATGATCCTTATGGCGTTTGAATCATCGGATCTTGACCCGATCCTGCCATTCTTGTCGCGCGATGTGTTCAACAGCTTCGACGAAGTTGTTCAGCTGCGCGAGAATGAAGGCTTGCGGGTGGACGCCACATTCGTTGGCTTGCGCGAGTTGAGCATTGTTGATGCCGTGTTCGATGAAGCCACCAAGGAAGGCGAGATCACGATCAAGTTCATTGGTGAACTGACATCGGTGGTGCGTAAGGCCGATAGCGGCGAAGTCATCGAGGGCGATCCGAACGAGATCAAGCGTCAGAAAGACGTGTGGACATTTGCCCGCGATATGAGCTCGGACAGCCCCAACTGGAAGTTGGTGGCAACTGGCGAATGAACCGCCGTCGGCGAGGGTTATCGCCGGAAGATCAGGAACTCTGGGGCCGCGTGGTGCAAACTGCGCGGCCTTTGAAATCTGACTACAAGCCGGCACCGCAGCCAGAGCCTGCGCCCAACCCGGTACCACCAAAAAAGCCCGCCTTGCGCGCAACGCCAGAGATGGCGCGCGGCAGTTTTCGCCCTACGCCGTCCCGGCCGCCCCCTGGCCACGATTTGGCGCACCCCTTATCTGAGGCGCTGGCGAAAGTGCCAGTGCGCATGGACAAACGGAAATTCCAGCGCCTGAGCCGGGGAAAGCTAGACCCGGAAGCGCGGATCGACCTGCATGGCATGACCCTTGCACAAGCGCATGGTGCGTTGAATGGGTTCATCTTGCGTGCGCAGGCGCAGGGGTTGCGGCTGGTTCTGGTGATTACGGGAAAAGGGAAAACCGTAAGCGACGATGGCCCCATTCCGCGCAGACAGGGGGCGCTGAAGCATGATGTGCCGCAATGGCTGCGCATGGCGCCTTTGAATGGCTGTGTGCTTGAGATACGCGAGGCACATGCCCGTCACGGTGGCAGCGGCGCGTATTATGTGTATCTGCGCAAAACGCGCGCGTAGCGGCTTTGTGCGCGGGGGCGTCGCCCACCCGCCCACCCGCTTGCCCCCGCGCACAAAGCCGCTTTGGTCCAGCGGCGGGGTTTGAGTATTTTCAGCAAGAAAATGTACAAGGCTTGGCAAAGCACAAGTTTTGCGCCAAACGGACACAAGAAGAGGGCAGGGTACATGGGTTTCAGTTTCAAGATTTCTGCGCGTGACGGGCGTGCGCGAACAGGCGCGATTTCGACACCGCGCGGCGACATACGGACCCCCGCTTTCATGCCAGTGGGAACGGCAGCTACGGTCAAGGCCATGATGCCGGAGTCTGTGCGCGAAACAGGCGCCGATATTCTGCTGGGCAACACCTATCATCTGATGCTGCGCCCCACATCCGAGCGGATTGCAGCGCTTGGCGGTTTGCACAAATTCATGAACTGGGATCGCCCGATCCTGACGGACTCAGGCGGCTTTCAGGTCATGTCGCTTGCATCATTGCGCAAGCTGACGGAAGAGGGGGTCCGCTTTTCCAGCCATATAGACGGGTCGCGCCATTTGCTGACGCCAGAGCGGTCGATGGAAATACAGCGCCTGCTCGGGTCTGATATCGTCATGTCCTTTGATGAATGCACCCCCTGGCCTGCCGATGAGAAAACGGCGCGTGCGTCGATGGAATTGTCGATGCGCTGGGCGAAAAGGTCGCGCGATGCCTTTGGGGACCGCCCCGGTCATGCCTTGTTCGGAATACAACAGGGTTCTGTCTACCCTGATCAGAGGGCCGAAAGTGCCGAAAAGCTGCGCGCGATTGGTTTTGATGGTTATGCAATCGGTGGTCTGGCTGTGGGCGAGGGGCAGGAGCTGATGTTTCAGGTTCTGGATTATGCGCCGGGCCAGCTGCCAGATGACAAGCCGCGTTATCTGATGGGCGTGGGCAAACCGGATGATATTGTGGGTGCAGTCCAGCGTGGTGTTGACATGTTTGACTGTGTGCTTCCGTCACGTTCCGGGCGGACAGGGCAGGGCTGGACCGCGCACGGCCCGGTTAATTTGCGCAATGCCCGTCACCGTGACGATCCGCGCCCTCTGGAAGAGGGGTGTTCCTGTCCGGCCTGCCGAAATTACAGCCGCGCCTATCTTCATCATGTGATCAAGAGCGATGAGATCATCGGCTCCATGTTGTTGACCTGGCATAACCTGACCTATTACCAGCGCCTTATGCAGGGGTTGCGCGATGCGATCGCCGCTGGCACGCTTGAACAGTTTGTGGCCCGTTTCCATGCGGAACGCGAACAGGGCGACATTGACCCCGCAAACTAGATTGAAGGAAGCCAAATGGCCGCTGACATGCTCTCGACAGTGATCAAGCCGATCCACAAGGAAGGCTACAAATTCATTGGTATCTTTGCTGCGGTGACAGTCTTGCTGTTCCTGTTATGGCAGCCATTAGGTTGGATAGGCGTCGTGCTGACGGTCTGGTGCTACTATTTCTTTCGTGACCCGGATCGCCAGACCCCCATACGCGATGGTTTGCTTGTCAGCCCCGCCGATGGCGTCATCTCATTGATCGAGCCTGCTGTCCCCCCGGCTGAGCTTGAGATGGGGGAACAGGCATTGACCCGTGTTTCGGTGTTCATGAACGTGTTCAACTGCCATGTGAATCGCGCACCGATTGGGGGCAAGATTGCCAAGATCGCCTACCGACCCGGCAAGTTCCTCAATGCTTCTCTGGACAAGGCAAGTGCTGATAATGAACGCAATTCACTTGCAATCGAGATGCCCGATGGCCGCAAGATTGCCGTTGTCCAGATCGCTGGTCTGGTTGCACGGCGCATATTGTGTGAAGTCAAGGAAGGGCAGGCGCTTGCGACAGGTGAAAGATTTGGCATGATCCGGTTTGGCTCTCGGGTCGACGTCTATCTGCCGGAAGGGGTCGAGCCGATGGTTGCCCTGGGCCAGACAATGATCTCGGCAGAGACGGTCATTGCAGACCTGAGCATCGCAGAGCCACGCCGCTTGGCCGAGGTCCGCTAGACATGACGCGAGAGCGTTTGCCCCTTTTGCAGCTTGTGCCCAATCTCGTGACCATTTTGGGAATGTGTGCCGGGCTGAGTGCCATTCGCTTCACTTTTGACGAAAGATATGAACTGGCCGCAGCACTGATCATATTCGCGGCGGTTATGGATGGGTTTGACGGTATCCTTGCGCGCAAACTCAACGCGGCAAGCTCCTTCGGGGCAGAGCTGGACAGCTTCGCAGATTTTGTCAGCTTCGGGGTCGCTCCGGGCATATTGGTATTTGGCTATGCTCTTGCTGGGCCAATGGCCGGTGTAGGTTGGATTTTCGTTCTGGTCTTTGCGGTCTGTGCCTGCCTCCGGCTTGCCCGGTTCAATATTTCGCGCGCCGCGCCAGACGGAACGACGCAGCGCCATTTTGTCGGCGTTCCGGCCCCTGCCGGGGCCATGTTGGGGCTTTTGCCGGTCTATCTGGGCTTGTCCGACTTGCTCGATCCGTCCCAAGCGCCGGTTTTGGTCGCTTTGTATCTGGCAGGAATCGGCTTGCTGATGGTGTCTCGCCTTCCGACCCCATCACTCAAGGCAGTGCGGATTGCGCGGGAAAATGCGATC
Source organism: Roseinatronobacter bogoriensis DSM 18756 (assembly GCF_004366635.1). GTDB lineage: Bacteria > Pseudomonadota > Alphaproteobacteria > Rhodobacterales > Rhodobacteraceae > Roseinatronobacter > Roseinatronobacter bogoriensis. The sequence goes on from NZ_SORN01000009.1 coordinate 43,922, forward strand.
TGGATTCTGATCGGTATGACAGCATTCATCGGGTTTCTGTTTTTACGTACATGGATCACGTTGGTGGTTGCCGATATCGCCTATCTTGCTGTTCTGGGCTGGCTTGCGTGGCAACGAAAGCGCGGCAAGCAAAGGACCTGATTTTTGTGTCAGCATCGTTGATTTTTGCAGCTTTGTGCTTGACGCCGGAATACGGATTGCCTAAACGGCCCGTATCGCGCGGTTGTAGCTCAGTTGGTTAGAGTACCGGCCTGTCACGCCGGGGGTCGCGGGTTCGAGCCCCGTCAACCGCGCCACTACAAAAACCCCCGTCTGATGACGGGGGTTTTGTTTTTCAGGACAACGACATCATGCGATTGTCCTTTTGCGAAGCCTCTGGTCGTGACACCCTTGCAAGGGCCGAACAACAAAGATTGAACCTGCCATGAAACGATCTCAGATCAATTCAATCCTGGCTGAAGCAAATGCCTTCTTTCGCAAACATGGCGTGTCTCTCCCTCCTTTTGCCCATCTCTCGCCAGATGCCTTGAAGGCATATGATCACAGCCTGATTGCCCAACGGCGTTTGGGCTGGGATGTAACAGATTATGGTATGGCTGATTTTGCCCGCCTTGGGCTGGTCTTGTTCACACTGCGCAATGGCACGATGGAAGACCTGCAAACAGGCCGGGGCATGGTCTATGCAGAGAAACTGCTAATCAGTCGCCTGTCGCAGATCAGCCCAATGCATCGGCATGTGCTGAAAACCGAAGACATTATCAACCGCGCAGGCGGCACGCTTGTGTTACAGCTTTTCGCATCGACACCAGATGGCAGCCGTGATCCGCAAGCACCCGTCAGTGTTGTGTGTGACGGGATCGTGCGCAGGGTTCCGGCGGGCGGCAAACTTAAACTATCCCCGGGTGAGAGTGTCACCCTGCGCCCCGGAGATTGGCACGCTTTCTGGGCCGAAGATGAAGACTGCCTTGTGGGAGAGGTCAGTACCGTCAATGATGACGAAACCGACAACATCTTCAACCCGGTTCTACCGCGCTTTGCAAGGATCGAAGAAGATGTGAAACCATTTCGCCTTCTGGTCAGCGATTATCAACATTTTCTTGCCTGAAATACTCGCGGGGGAACCCGGCCATCAGGCCGGGTGGGGGCGGCAGCCCCCTGAAGAAAAATCTTGCGAAGCTCATTTCAGTCATCGGCTGGACTTTGGCCTGCGCAACGCCACATTTCCCGATATGCGAAACGACTCCATCATCTCTGCACGTGCTGTCCCACAACGCGCCATTGCGCGCAATCTGCGGATGGGCGGCGTTGCAGGTGGCATCCTGGGGTCAACACTTGGGGTTTTGACTGCTGATTTGTTGCGCGGGCGCAGGCCTGATCTTGCGCAGGCGGCACTGACCCCGGCAAATGCGCTGCGCCTTGCGGGCGGGCTGGGGCATTTGCGGGGCGCTGCTATGAAGCTGGGGCAGATGATGTCCATGGAGAATGGCTTTGCGCTGCCGCCCGAACTGGCTGCAATTCTGGGCCAGTTGCAGGCAAATGCGCCAGCTATGCCGCCAAAACAGCTTAAATCCGTCCTCAGTTCCGAATGGGGCCCGGACTGGCACAAGCAGTTTGCGCGTTTTGATGTGCAGCCGATTGCTGCAGCCTCGATCGGGCAGGTGCATCGGGCGCAGTTGCGCGACGGCAGTGATTTGGCGGTCAAGGTGCAGTTTCCCGGTGTGGCCGAAAGCATAGACAGCGACATTGCCACTTTGGGCAGACTGATGCGCCTGCCCGGTGTCTTGCCAAAGGGGATGGAGATCGCATCCTTGCTGGAACAAGCCCGCGCCCAGTTGCATGAGGAGGCGGATTACACCCGCGAAGCCGTCGCTCTGGAGGGTTTCGGGGCATCTATGCAGGGCGATGACGCCTTCATTGTTCCGCGCTTCCACGCGCGTCACAGCACTTCGCGCATTCTGGCGATGGATTTTGTGGAAAGCACCCCGATAGAAGCTTTGGCCACCGCGCCTGAGGAGGACCGTAACCTTGCGGTGTCTCGGCTCATAACTCTGGTGCTGCGAGAGATCTTTGATTTTGGGTTCATGCAGACGGACCCGAATTTTGCCAATTACCGGCTGGCCCCGAATGGGCGCATAGTTTTGCTTGATTTTGGTGCAACGCGTCGGATCGCGCCGGAAGTCGCCATGCAATACCAAACGCTACTACGGGCTTTTCTGGCGCAGGATCGGCCTGCCATCTGGCAGCAGATGCTCTCGTTGGGTTATTTTTCCCCCGACCAACCCGAAGCGCGGCAGGCGCTGATTGTTGATCTGGCCATTCAGGCCAGCGCACCCTTGCGGCAGGATACACCTTATGATTTCGCGCGCAGCACCCTGATAGAGGATCTGGCGCTGGCCGGCGCCGAACTGGGTGCCGAGCGAGAGTTCTGGCATGTTCCGCCAGCAGACCTGTTGTTCATGCATCGCAAGATTGGCGGCATGTTTCTTCTTGCCCAGCGTTTGCGGGCGAATGTGGCGCTGCGCCCCTTGCTGGAGGGTTGGGCCTGAGAACACCGGGCATTTGTTTGCCCGGTGTCAGCGCGATCTGATCCGCTATTCAGCAGCCTTGAGCGGGGTTTCAGGCGGTAGCGGGTCACCCAGTTGCAGGGGCAACTGCTTCTCCTGGGGTTCCGGGGGCGAATCCCAGATCAGCTCTGCCCCACGTATCGTGCGCAGCTTGCGTTCCAATGCGTGGTCCCGACGCGCGATTGAATCTTGCGCAGAGAATATTCGCACCAGTCCGAAAGCCCCGCGATACGCCCCTTTTTCGACCCAGACGCGGAGTGCCAGTAGCGCGGGCGTCAGCAATAGCGTCAGCACTGTCGCCACACCCAGGCCGAAGACAACGGCCGTGGCCAGCTGCTTCCACCACAGCGCGGTCGGGTTGTCGATGGAATAACCACCATTGGCAAAGTCTATGGACAGCCCCAGCATCATTGGCGTCAGCCCCGCCATGGTTGTCGTGGTGGTCATCAGAACCGGGCGAATGCGCGCCTCGACCGTGCGGATGATCGCTTCGATCCTAGGCATGATCTTGGCATAATTCTGGTAGGTGTCGATCAGGACAATGTTGTTGTTCACCACAATCCCGGCCAGCGCCACGATGCCCGTCCCGGTCATGATGACAGAGAATGTCTGGTCCATGACCAGCATCCCGATCAGCACCCCGGCAGAAGACAATACAACGGCTAGTAGGACCAGTACCGAGTTGTAGAAGCTGTTGAACTGCGTCAGCAGGATCACGAACATCAGCCCAAGGGCCGCGCTGAAGGCGACTGTCAGGAATTGCGTGCTTTCTTCCTGATCCTGTTGTTCACCCGTCCATTCCCATCCGATCGAGTCAGGAAGCGGGTTTTCGCTTTCCAGCCAGGTGGTCAGTGTCTCAATCCGCTCTGTGGCTGTGATTGGCACCTGCCGCCAGCCATTGCGCTCTATCTCGGCAAGGGTCTCGCGCACGCGCTGATATTCGGCAGTGCCCGTTTCATGTTCGCGGGGGACGATCTCTGTGCGTGTCAGCACGCGTATTGTCTGGCCGTCACGATCCGCGATCCGCACAAGCCCGGAACGGACATCTGCCAGCACGTCGTAATAACGTTGCTGGTTTACCCGATCGATCTGACCGCGCGAGGCGACAGTCTCGCTGGTGATGAAGTTCGACAGCGGAACCAGCCCGAAATTGGTCTGCACACGCAATGTGTCCAGCGTTGAGAGAAGGCGGTCCCCTTCAGGCAGGCGCACACGAATATCAATTTCCTCTTCCGAGGTGTCGACCCGCATCGTGTCCAGCAACAAGCCGCGCGTTACCAGTTGTACCATGCCGCCAATGGTTGCCACATCTGCACCGAAACGGCCTGCCATTTCTGTATCGACATTGATCTGCCAATCAATGCCCGGCACGGGGCGCGAATCTTCCAGATCAAACAGACCGGGTGTTTCGGCAAAGCGGTCGCGCACAATCTCGACAGCCGTTTCAAGTTCGGCAAAGTTGTCGCCGGTCAGGCGCAGATGCACAGGCTTGGCCCCGGCCGGGCCGCCAGACGCGATCAGGAATTCGGTATATATCCCCGGAAGCTGTGCAAACTGGCTTTCAAGCCGGTCAAGAATGGCCTGTCCTGTCAGATGTGGTTGTCCCTGACGGTCGCGCCAATGTGCCAGCTCGAACTGAATCTGGCCTATTGCATCGCGGGGCGGGCCTTGGCCTGCGGTATTAGTATTCAGGCCGCCATCGCCCGCAAAGGCAAAAACAGACGAGATTCCATCCTCTGCAAGGGCGATCTCTTCGACCTGCCGCACCAGATTGTCTTTCTGTGTCAGCGAAAGATTGCCGCGCGCGCGCACAAAGATAATGCCCTGCTCTGGCTCTGTCTCGACAAAGAATTCTACCCCGCGGTTGTTTTCGCCGTAGTACTGAAACACACCCATGACAAAGGCGGCGACAGCCACAATCAGAACGACCGGCATGATCGGGTTCCCGACAAAGAGTTTGGCAACATAGCCAGCCGGGGAATAGTGGCGTTCGGCCCTTATCTTCTTGGGTTTTTTCTGTGGTGTTATGGCTGCGAAACTGGTGGAAATGCACATTGCAGACAGCGCCATCAACACTGCCCCCGGCAACATCTGTCCAAGTGATTGTGCCGCTTGGGTGCCCCCTGTCAGCAGGCCGGGGTTCAACAGCATCAACCCGCCCAGAAGCAGACCAGCAACAGACGCCGCTGCCAGTGTCAGGCGGATAGCGAATGGCAGCTTGCGCAGGGCCTCTGTGACATAGCTCAGTTTACGCGCGATGCGCCCTGTGATTCCGCCCAGCACCGGCAGGAAGATCAGTGCGACAACAAGCGAAGCCGTCAGAACGAAGATCAGCGTGACAGGCAGCAGCCCCATGAATTCGCCCGCGACACCAGGCCAGAACAGCATAGGCAGAAAGGCACAAAGCGTCGTTGCTGTGGAAGCGATGACGGGCCAGAACATGCGCTTGGCGGCCTTGACATAGGCTTCCATCGGGCCGTCCCCTTCGGCCAGCCGCTTGTCGGCATATTCCGTGACCACGACCGCGCCATCTACCAGCACACCCACCGCCAGAATAAGCCCGAACATCACGATATTCGACACCGCGACATCCATCAGTCCCAGCAAGATGAAACACAGCAGGAAGGATGTCGGGATCGCCAAACCGACCAGCAGCGCAGAGCGCGCGCCAAGCGCGGCCAGCACCACGATCATCACCAGCGCGATAGCGGTCATGACCGAGCCTTCGAGCTGGGTCACCATCTCACCGGTCTGGATCGAGGTATCCAGCGCCGGGGTGATACGGATAGCGGCCTGCAATTCTTCCGGCCAGGATGCGCGCTCTGCCTCGATCGCTTCGCGCACCTGAGCAGTGGAATCGATGGCGTTAAAGCCCTTGCGCTTGACCACCTGAATGGCAAGGTTCGTCTCTCCGTTGAAGCGGGCAGTCCCTTCGCGGTCGGCAAATGTCTGTCTGATCTCTGCCAGATCGCCCAAGGTCACGACGGAATCGCCATTCACCTTGATCGGCAGGCGGTAAATATCTTCAGGACTGTTGAAGCTGGAAGGGACAGTGACAGAAAAAGCGCCAAGGTCGGTTTCAACCTCGCCCGCGGCGACCAGTTGATTGTTCTGCGTTACAACGCGGATCAATTCACCTGCCGTCACATTATAGGCTTCCAGACGCAGCGGGTCGATCAGCACTTCGACCATCTCGTCGCGCGACCCGGCGATTTCCGCCTCAAGAACCGAATCCAGCCCCTCTATGCGCGATTGCAGATCGCGGGTGGCGCGCAGAAGCGTGCGTTCTGAAACATCGCCAGAAACAGCCACAATGATGATCGGGAACTGCGAGAAGTTGATCTCGGATATGGTGTAATTCTGCGCCCCTTCAGGAAATTTGCCTTCCGCTCGGCCCATCGCATCGCGGATATCGGCCATGGTGGCGGTTTTGTCCCAGCCGAATTCAAACTCCAGCACGGCTGCGGCAAACCCGTCCGCCGAGAAAGCGCTGAGGGTTTTCAGCCCGTCAAGGTCGGACAATTCCGATTCCATCGGCTTGACCAGCATCGTTTCGCCATCGACCGCCGAAATGCCGGGAAAGGGAACAGTGATGATGACCGCGGGAACCTCGATATCGGGTTCACCCTCTTTTGGAAGCGAGATATAGGCAGCCGTTCCTGCCACCAGCACCATCACCAGCAGCGCCAGCACCATGCGCGCGTGGTTGGCGGCCCATGTGACGATTCCGATCATTGCGGCGCCTGTGCGTTATCATCCCATGTCACATGCACCCGTGCCCCTTCGCGGGTGAATTCCTGACCGACGGTGATTGCGCCAATTTCGTCCGGCAGCCCAGCCAGCCAGATGCCATCGCTACTGTCCCGCAAAATCTGGGCGGGGGCGAAGCTGACCAGCCCATCGTCATCTACCAGACGCAACCCCAATTCGCCTGCATCATTCAGTGTCAGGGCGGAACTTGGCAAAAGGTGACCAGTTTGTTCCTGAGCCTGAATAATGATGTCGGCGCTTTGTCCGTCACGTATGCTGCCCTCAGGGTTGGGGATCGTGACATCCACCCGGAAAGTGCGCGTTTGCGCATCGGCGGAGCGCGCAATAAAGCTGACAGTGCCCATAACCTCGCGACCAGAGGCCAGCCGTGCGGCGGCTGGTGCGCCCGTTTCCAGCAGGTCAACCTGCGCTTCTGTTGCAAAGCCGACCAGCTTGATCGGGTCCATCTGGATCAGTGTTGCGCATAAAGCGCCGGGTTGCAGCAGGCTGCCCAGCTCTGCCGTGTCGGTTTCCAACAACCCGTCAAAGGGCGCGTGCATGACAAGCCTTGCCATTTCCTCCACGGCGCGATCGACGCCGGCTTGTGCCGCTTGCAGGGCAGCGCGGGCATTGGCCAGCCTTACGTCGGTTGAAAACCCGCTTTCCGACAGGCCGGATGCTGCGCGGAAATTGATTTCAGCCTCAGCCAAGCGCGCCTGCGCTTCATCCAGTGCTGCCTTGCGCACGCCGGGTGCGACTTCACACAGTCTGTCGCCTGCCTTTACGCTTGCGCCACGACGCAACGGGTCTGATGTGACCAGACCCGAGGTTTCGGAGCGAATCTCGACCTGACGCTGCGCTTCGGTCCTGCCCCGCAGGACAACGGTGCTGGCGACTGGCTGGGCGATAGAACGCTGCGCAAGAACACGCACACGCGTTGCTTCTTGCGCGTCGGTATCAGTGTGCTCCTGAACCTCATCACCAAGGACACCGGCGAATCCCAGAAGGGCTTCGCGTTCCATGATGGAAAGATACAGCACGATGGTTACGAAAAGCGCTGTAACCAGTGGAAAAACGCGCATGTTGGCGACTCCGGTGGGCTTTTGGGTGAAAGTAACTTATCTACGCTAAACTGACCAGTTCAGATTAATTTCGCAGTTGCAGAAAAATACGTGGTCATATGTGCCGTTTCCCCACGGTTTTTACAAGGTCCTGACAGGCTGAGGCGATTCTATGCTTGCAGGGCTTGGCAATAAGCGGTGCTTCGCGGTATGAGAGGCGTAGTTTTTGGCAGAGGTGGCGCGTGAGCAATCCCGACAGTTTTCTAAACGAGGTGACAGAAGAACTGCGCCGCGACCGAATGATGGGCTATCTGCGCAAGTATGGCTGGATAGCTATTCTTGCGGTTCTGCTTATCGTCGGCGGCACAGGCTGGAACGAGTGGCGCAAGGCCACAGAACGGGCCAATGCCGAAGCCTTTGGCGATGCCGTATTGGCAGCGCTTGAGAATAATGACCCGTCAGCGCGCGTCAACGCACTTGCGCAGATTGAGACAACAGGCGCGCAGGCGGGTATGATCCAGTTGCTCAGTGCCGGTGAATTGATCGAGACAGATCGCGCAGCCGCTCTTGCGGCGCTGTCGGCGGCTTCGGAAGATACGGCGCTTCCAGACGCATACCGTCAGCTTGCAGCACTCAAATGGGTCATAGCAGGCGGCACTGACATTCCGATAGCAGAGCGTGAAATGATTTTGGCGGGCCTGACGCAGCCGGGTCAGCCACTGCGCCCGATGGCGCTGGAGCAAACGGCGCTTTTGCAACTTGAGCAGGGAAATCCTGAAACAGCCATTGAAATCATGACTGACTTGTTGTCTCAATCAGATGTATCTGACACGTTGCGTCGCCGGGTGACGCAGCTTGTGGTCGCGTTGGGCGGCGAAGTTGCGCCTCGCTGAGGTGCTTCCCGCCAGTATGATGTATAGTCTAACAAATCCCGAATGTTGCGGGCTGGAGCGATAGGAGCAAATGGTGAAACTCTGGACCTGCGCAAGCCTTCTGGCGATTGCCACATTCGTATCTGCCTGCAACCGCGAATTCATTCTGGAAGGCGAGCGTTTTCCCTTGCGCGCGCCCTTTTCAGAGACTGCGGGTGAAGCCCCGGAAAACCGCGCATTGCCCATATCATTGCCGGCCAGCGCGACGAATGCAGAATGGACGCATCGGCTTGGTTCCCCATCGACGCGCATTGCGCATCCGGCACTTGGCGGCACATTGCAGCAGGTTTGGTCAGTCCCTATTGGCCAGGGTGACGGGCGGCGGCACCGGATTACAGCCGAACCGGTTTCAAGTGGTGGGCTGATCTATACCCTCGACAGCCGCGCGCAGGTGACAGCGGTGACGACCAATGGCGAAGTGGCCTGGACCCGTGACCTGACCCCCGGTTTCACGCGCAGCGCAGATTCGGCTTCTGGCGGTGGTTTGGCGATTGCTGATGGAAAGCTGTTTGTCACTTCGGCCTTTGGGATGCTGTGGGCGCTGGACCTCGCAACAGGGGCGGAAGTCTGGTCCAAACGCTTTGACGCACCGCTTACAGCCGCCCCAACGATTGTGGGCGGCGTGGCTTATGTTGTTGCCAGTAACAGCACAGGTTGGGCGCTGGATGCGTCGACCGGTCAGACCGACTGGCAGATTTCAGGCGCGCCTTCGCCCTCGGCGATGGTGGGCGGCGCGGCCCCGGCAGTTGCCGGTGATTTGGTCCTGTTCCCCACATCGGGTGGCGAGTTGATCGCGGCACGCCGTGATACCGGGCAGATCATGTGGCGCCGTGCGGTGGCGGGCACGCGAATCGGGATGGCCTATGCCTCGGTTACCGATGTGACGGGCGACCCGATTGTGCAGGGCGATGTCGTATATGTCGGCAATCAGTCGGGCCGGATCATGGCATTGAACCGCAGTGACGGGCGCATCATCTGGACAGCGGATGAGGCCGCTTACGGCCCTGTCTGGCCGGTTGGCGGGTCAGTGTTCCTGATGTCGGATCGCAACCGGTTGATCAGACTGGATGCCAGCACAGGTGAATTCATTTGGGGCGAGGCTTTGCCGTTGTTCACCCAGACACGCGAGCGCCGCCGCGCAGAGGTATTCCCGCATTATGGCCCGGTTTTGGCAGGCGGGCGCTTGGTTGTCGGGTCCGGAGATGGGGTGTTGCGCAGTTTTGACCCCGTATCTGGCGCGCTTGTCTCAGAAACAGAGCTGCGCTCCGGCGCAGCCATCGCGCCGATCGTTGTGGGTGGAACGCTGTATGTCGTGTCCCGCGATGGTCGGTTGACGGCCTATCGTTAAGGGCCATTATCAGGTATTGGAACTGCATGGCCCCTGAGTGGGGCCATGTTTGCGTTCAGGAGCATGAAGAGAAATGAGTTTCACCCTGGCCATTGTCGGCCGCCCGAATGTCGGTAAATCGACCTTGTTCAACCGTTTGGTGGGCAAGCGTCTGGCGCTGGTGGATGACCAGCCCGGCGTCACGCGCGACCTGCGCGAAGGTGATGCGCGGTTGGGCGATCTGCGCTTTACCGTGATCGACACAGCCGGGCTGGAAGAAGTCACTGACGAAAGTCTGCAAGGCCGGATGCGGCGGCTGACAGAACGCGCGGTCGACATGGCAGATATCTGTCTGTTTCTGGTAGATGCCCGCACTGGCATTACCCCCACCGACGAAATGTTCGCCGAGATTTTGCGCAAACGCGCAGATCACGTCATTCTTGGCGCCAACAAGGCCGAGGGGCGCGCGGGTGAGGCGGGCGTGCTGGATGCCTATGCGCTTGGGCTGGGTGAGCCGCTGCGCCTCTCTGCCGAACATGGCGAGGGGATGGATGAACTGTATCACATCCTGCGCCCCATCGCTGATGAATTTGCCGAACGCGCTGCGGTAGACGCCCCCGAAACTGACCTTGATGTCAGCGAAGACGCGCCTGAGGATTTCACCCCAAGCGCGAAACGCCCGTTGCAGGTCGCTGTTATTGGTCGTCCCAATGCGGGGAAATCCACGCTGATCAACACCATTCTGGGCGAAGACCGGCTTTTGACTGGCCCAGAGGCCGGGATCACACGCGATTCGATTTCCGTTTCGCTGAACTGGATGGGCACACCCACGCGGATTTTTGACACGGCAGGCATGCGCAAGAAGGCGCGTGTGACTGACAAGGTCGAGAAACTCTCGGTTGCTGATGGCCTGCGCGCTGTGCGCTTTGCCGAGGTGGTTGTGGTGCTGCTGGATGCGGCGATCCCCTTTGAACAGCAGGATCTGCGTATTGCCGATTTCGCCGAGACTGAAGGGCGCGCCGTGGTCATCGCGGTGAATAAATGGGATATCGAAGAGAACAAGCAGGAAAAGCTGAAAGCGCTGCGCGCGGGCTTTGAAAAGCTGCTGCCGCAATTGCGCGGTGCGCCTCTGGTTACCGTTTCCGCCATGACCGGCAAAGGGCTGGACAGATTGCACGCTGCGGTCCTACGCGCACATGAAGTCTGGAATCGTCGCATCTCGACCGCCAAACTGAATACATGGCTGGGCGCTATGGTCGAGGCACACCCACCCCCCGCGCCGGGCGGAAAGCGCATCAAGCTGCGCTATGCGACGCAGGCCAAGACGCGCCCCCCCGGTTTTGTGATCATGTGTTCCAACCCCGAAGAATTGCCCGCCAGTTACACGCGCTATCTGGTGAACGGCTTGCGGGACCATTTTGACATGCCCGGAACCCCGATCCGAATGTTCATGCGGTCGCAAGCAGAAAAGAACCCCTTCAAGGGCCGGAAGAAGGCACCACCATCCAAGCTTCGCAAGCACCTTCAGGGCCGCAAGCCGGACTGAACCATGCGCCATTGCAGCGGTCACATGCGTGAATGCTGCAATGGCGACTTGGCATTTAGCGGTTTTCAGCTTGGCATCGCGCGTTTAAACTAACGCTTGGATGTGGTCGGAGTAAGCAGCGTGAACAAATCCATTCTTGCCCGTCTGGAAGCGCAGGGCCTTCGTATGACAGACCAGCGCCGCACGATCGCGCGCGTTATAGAATCTGCCGAAGGTCACCCAGATGTCGAAGAATTGCATGCCCGCGCCAATGCGCTGGATGCGCGCATTTCGCTGGCGACCGTCTACCGCACGGTGAAATTGTTGGAAGAGACAGGCATTCTGGACCGGTTGGAATTTGGCGACGGGCGTGCGCGGTTCGAAGACAGCGAACGCGCGCATCACGATCATCTGATAGACATGGACACGGGCGAAGTCATCGAGTTCTGCGACCCCGAGATCGAAGCGCTACAGGAAAAAATCGCGCGACGTCTGGGCTATCGGCTGGAAGGGCACAGGCTGGAATTGCTGGGGCGCAAGCTGAAATAGGGCCGCAACCGGCTACGATCTGTGACCCGGTCATATCAGTCATCTTCTATCAGGCGGACCAGACAAAGACGCACCGATATAAGCGCGTAGTGACGCGGGTGGGTTGTCAAGAAGATGCGCGGTTTCAAACGGGCCTTCAGCAACCCCATCGGCCACCAGAATTGTCTGATCCGCTATTGCACGCGCATCGCTGATATCATGTGTCACCATCAGCAATGTCGCGCCCGTCTCGGAACAGATATCGGCCACGAGTTGCAGCATTTCAGCCTTTAGCGCCGGGCCAAGCGCCGAGAATGGTTCATCCAGCAGGACAAGGGGCTTGCGCTGCAACACCACGCGCGCCAGTGCAACGCGGCTTTGTTGCCCACCAGATAATTGGGCGGGACGGCGCGCTTCATACCCGCTCAGCCCGACCCGATCCAGCGCCGCCATGACCTGAGCGCGCTCTGTCTTGGTCAGGCGCAGCGAAGGGCGCAAGCCAAGCGCCACATTGTCAAACGCCGACAGATGCGGAAACAGGTTGTTGTCCTGAAACAGAACGGAAATTGGGCGCAAAGCAGGGCTTTGCCCCGAGATATCGGCATTTGCCCAGATGATGCGCCCTTCGGCCAAGGGTACGAAACCGGCAATGGCCCCAAGCAGCGTGGACTTTCCGGCCCCCGATGGCCCGATCACAGCGACACGCGCGCCCGCCGTGATCTGCAACGCGGCGCAAAGCAGGAAGTCGTCCTGCCGGATTGTCACGGCGTCAAGCGTCAGCAAATCGGCGCCCCCATGCGTCAAATAACCAGAATAGTGCAAGGCTGGACCCTAGCAGAACCAGCGCTGTACCGGCTGCATCGTCCAGCCGGTAGGCGGTCATCAGGCGATAAAGCTGCATGGGCAGGGTTGCGCCTTCGCGTTCTGCAAACAGCATGATCACACCCAGATCGCCCATCGACAAGGCTGCTGTCAGACCGGCAGCGAAACCCAAAGAACGGCGTAGGCGTGGCAGGGTCACGATGCGCAGTCGCACCCAACCATGTAGTCCAAGGCTGTCTGCCAGCCTGCCTTGACTCACCACCACCTCGCGCAGGCCGGGCAGGATAAGCCGCAGGGCAAAAGGCAGCGCCATCCCGGCATTTACAAGCATTGTCACGACCAGCGCGAAATCGCGCGGGTTGCCAAATGGACGGATCAGCAGATACAGCCCTGTTCCGATTACAAGCGGCGAGGCTGCAAGCGCGGCCAGTCCCAGCCATTCCAGCATTGCACCGCGCCCCGGCCCGACCGCTATCACGGCATGGGCCAATGCCAGTGTCATGGCCAAGGTCACACCGGTTGCGCCCAGCGCCACCAGAAGTGACCTGCCCGCCGCCTGCCAGACCTCTGGTGGTAGCCCTGCGACATGTGGCAACCCGCGCAAGGCAACAAGTGCCAGTGGCACCAGCAGAAACAATGCCCCCGCGACAATCAGTGCACCATCCCACAGACGCAGGCTCAAGGTGCCGGTATCAAATCGCTGTACCGGCCGGTCCATTCCGCTACCAAGACCGGATGGCAAGGACACCCGCCATGCCAAAAGCCCCGCGCAGGCGCACAGCCCGAATTGAACCAATGCCAGCATCGCGGCCCGGCCCATATCGAAATCAAACCGGAATGCCTGATATATCGCCAGTTCTACGGTCGTCGCGCGCGGGCCGCCGCCCATTGTCAGCGCAACGGAAAAGCTGGTCAGGCAGATCAGGAAAATGACCAGAAACGCCCCCGGTACCAATTCGCGCAGCATCGGCCATTCCAACTGGCGGAAGTTTTCGCGCGGACCAAAGCCAAGCGTTGCCCCAAGGCGGAACCGTTCGGCTGGAATCGTGGCCCAGCCTTGCAACAGAATGCGCGTGGCCAGCGGCAGATTGTAGAAGACATGCGCCAGAACCACGCCTTGCAGGCCAAAGATGTTCAGTCGACCGAAGCCCAGCCCCTCCAGCCCCTGATTGACCAGCCCGGCGCGCCCGAATACGGCCAGCAAGCCCAGCACCGCCACCAGTGTCGGCAGGATGAAGGGCGCGCCCATCAGCATGATCAGCGCACCGCGCCCAATGAAGCGTCGGCGCGCAAGTGCACGTGCAATCGGGATGGCCAGCAAGACCGACAAAGCCGCAGACCATAGCGCTTGTATCAGGGTAAAGCGCACAGCCGCCCAATCTGCACCGCGCAAGGCAGTCAGCCCTTCGGCGCGCCATGCCACGGCCCCCAGCGCACCGAAATTCAGCACGATCAGCCATGCCGCAACGCCCCCGCCTGCCAAGAGGACAAGAAGGCGCGCGGTCAGGGCCGGGTCGCGTGTCACCGAGTCATGCCCTCCAGCCAATGGGCCAATGCAGGAGAGCGGCGCGCATCGGCCTCATCCTCGGACAGGAAGATTGCAGTTTCGGGCAGGGGAAGGTCGCGGAACACCTCGGGCCATTCGTCGCGCGGAAGGGCCGAAGGGTAGGACCAGTTTGCCGTTGCGATCATCTGCTGAAACTCGTCCGACAGAATATAGGCCATGAAATCACGCGCCAGATCAGGCTGTGCAGCCCCGGCCAGCACACCCGCCGCTTCGGCGATGAAATAATGACCCTCCTCAAAGATTGCCGCAGCCTTGGTGTCATCATCTTCGGCCATGATGTGATAGGCGGGCGATGTGGTATAGCTGAGCACCATGTCAGCCTCGCCATTGGTGAACATGCCATAGGCTTCTGACCAACCCGCTGTGACCGTAACCGTCTTGGCCGCAAGGTTTTCCCAGATGGCTTGCGCGTCATCGCCATAAAGCTGGTCAACCCAAAGCAATAGCGCCAGCCCCGCCCCTGAAGAACGCGGGTCTTGCCAGATCAGCGAAATGTCATCGCGTTCGACCAGTTCGGCAAAGCTGCCGGGTGGTGTTTCCAGCCGCGTGGTGTCATAGACAAAGGCAACATGGGACCAGTTGAATGGAATGAAGATGTCATCTGCCCATTCAACTGGCAGGCTAAGGCAAGTTAAATCCTGCTGATGGTCCGTGAACAGGCCGGTATCGCGCGCGCGCAGCAGTTCATCTGTGCCAAGCCCAATGATCACATCGCCTTCCAGACGCGCGCCGTCCAGCATCAGGCGGGGCAGAACATCGCCCGTGCGAAATTCAACTGTGCAATCACACTGTGCCTCGAACCCCTCTTTGATCGCAGGTCCTGGCCCCCAACTGGACCCGAAATAATCCGGGGCAAGTACGGTCAGCGTATCGGCCTGCGCAGCCCCCGCAAGGGTCATTGCGGCGATGGTCACATAAAGGGGACGTGTCATCTCATTTCTCCATCTCTCTTGCGACAGGCGAAGAATGACACGGGCATATCGCCCGAACCTTCCCTCCGCCGGTCCGAACCGGTTCAGGTTCAACGGGTTCGCAAATACGCATCTCAGCCCTGTTCAGGCACCCCGAGGTGACCAGACAGGTAATCGCTTTCTCACGTCCCTACAAGAGCAGTGCTTGAGCATGGCGCACCTTGCCGCTAAGTGTTTGCCCCAAAGGAGTGCCTGCGCATGAGCTTCAACACATTTGGTCATCTGTTCCGTGTTACCACATGGGGCGAAAGCCACGGGCCGGCCCTTGGGGCCACGGTCGATGGGTGCCCACCCGGTGTGACGCTCGATGCGGGCATGATCCAGCACTGGCTGGACCGGCGCAAACCCGGCCAAAGCCGCCACACGACGCAGCGGCGCGAACCTGACACTGTGGAAATCCTGTCCGGGGTGTATGAAGGGCGCACGACCGGCACGCCGATTCAGCTGATGATCCGCAATGTGGACCAGCGCTCCAAGGATTACGGCAATATTCTTGAGACTTTTCGGCCCGGACATGCCGATATCACCTATTTCCAGAAATACGGGCTGCGTGACCCGCGCGGCGGTGGACGATCCTCTGCGCGCGAGACGGCCGCGCGCGTTGCCGCAGGTGGGATTGCGCGTGAGGTTCTGAAAACCCTTGCGCCGAATGTCACGATCACCGGCTATATGGTGCAGATGGGGCCACACCAGATTGACCGCGCCCGCTTTGATCTGGCGGAGATCGCGCGCAACCCGTTCTGGGTGCCTGATGCGCTGGCGGCCAAGGAATGGGCCGATGCGCTGGACCAGATCCGCAAGGATGGCAATTCGGTCGGTGCCATGATCGAGGTGGTGGCGTCAGGCGTGCCAGCGGGTCTGGGTGCGCCGATCTATTCGAAACTGGATACAGAGCTTGCGGCTGCGATGATGTCGATCAATGCGGTCAAGGGCGTCGAGATTGGCGCAGGTATGGCGGCTGCCAGCCTGACGGGCGTTGAAAATGCCGATGAAATCGAGATGGGCGCTGACGGCCCGCGCTACCGCAGCAACAAGGCGGGCGGCATTCTGGGTGGCATTTCAACCGGGCAGGAGGTTGTTGTTCGTTTTGCGATCAAGCCTACATCATCCATCCACACTCCGCGCGACTCGATCACGCGCGACGGTCAGCCCACAGAAGTGGTGACCAAGGGCCGCCATGACCCCTGTGTTGGCATTCGTGCTGTCCCTGTTGGAGAGGCGATGATGGCCTGTGTCTTGCTGGATCAGATCCTGCTGCACCGGGCGCAGACAGGGGCAACCGGACCAGTGGTCCAGATTGGGCAGGGCGCGGCGGATTAGTGCGGCATCGCACGTGTCGGGCTGCCTTGCCATATCTGAACCGGGATCAAAGCCGCGCAGCGTCGGGTCGCGGTGCGTTTCTTTTCTGTCCACAACACCCCCCGAACTGTTATCGGGTCGCTTCTGTCAAGTGACACGCATCAATGCGTCTGTGGGCGCTGCGTTGGCGGTAGAAAAGCACGCGCGGCGTCAAGGCCCGCCAAGGTCATCTGGGTCGCGTCATGCAGGGAAACGGGCACTGACAGCCGTGCACAAGCATCGGCATAGGTCTTGGCCAGACCCTCGGTCCCAATGATCGCCACCTGCTGGCCCAACCAATAGGGTTTTGAGGCCGCTAGTTCTGCGCCGATCAGCAATCCGGACAAGCGCGCGCGGGCGAAGGCCGGGTCTTGCTGTTGCAACACAGAGTGCGCGCGGATCGAAAACAGACGCGCCATAAGCCGCTCTGGTCGTTCGATGCTCTCATCCAGACCTTGTGTAAATCCGGCAGCGTCCCAGCCCGCGACCGAGTGGCGCAGGATTGAATGGTCGGACAAAAGCTCAAACAACTCTCCGGTAAGAAATGTCTGGAAACTGACCACTTCGCCCGCGCTGATATGCGCCCATGTGCTATGGGTGCCGGGCAGGCAGATCACACCGTCCCAGCCGGGGTTCTGTTGCAGAAAGCCCGCGATCTTGGTCTCCGCACCGCGCATCAAATCTGGTGGCGTATTCTGCTGCAAACCCGGCACAATATGCAGTGACACGCGCAAGTCGCGTATCTCGGCCTGCACCAGTGCGCTGCCCAACGGTGTAGCGGGTACAGAACGGTTTTTTACGCCGAACCAGTCCTTCGGTCCCGCCAGCATTCCGCAGACGATTATGGGTGTGACCTGTCCTTTGGGCAGCCAGGTTTCAATCAGTGCCAGCAAGGCGGGTTCCAGATCTGACCGCGAAAGCTGGTCCATGCCCTGATCTGATTGCGCGGCATGAATAACAGTCTGTCCGCCAAGCCCCCAGACACGCAGGTGCGATTGGCCCCAATCCGCTGCTATCCAGTCGAGTTGTGTCATCTGCTCACCATTTTCGCTGTTTGTTTGTGGGGATTTCGGTCAACCCCGATGAAAACGCACTGGCTGTACGCTGGTCAGGTATCACGGTTTCGAGGATTGGTTGCAACGGTACCCATTGCCCGTCGAAGCACGCCCCCCGATTGGTCAAGTGCAGCGTTCGCTTGCACAGGGCTTTCCCCAAGGGCAACAAGAACGGCAGGCTTGATGCGCCAATCGGCTTGCTCAAGGGCGGCTTGCGCCACATGGTCCGAAACCCCTGCAATTCGCGCAACCATGTCGCGGGCGCGGGCGCGCAGTTTCGCGTTCTGGGGGCGCATATCGACCATCAGCCCGTCATGCACATGCCCTAAACGCACCATGATCTGCGTAGACAGCATATTCAGCACAACCTTTTGCGCAGTGCCTGCCTTCATCCGGGTAGAGCCTGCGACGACTTCGGCGCCTGTTTCCACTAAGACTGCGTAACGTGCGGCCCTTAGCAATGCGGTGTCCGGGTTGCAGGCGATGCCGAGAGTCAAGGCACCTGCGGCACCTGCGGCTTCCAGTGCGGCGACGGTGAAAGGGGTGCGCCCGCTGGCAGCAAGACCGATCACCAGATCATTTGGCGACAATTCAGCCGCTGCTACCTGCGCGCGCGCAGACGCGGTGTCATCTTCGGCACCCTCAACGCTTTGCATAAGGGCCTTTGGCCCGCCTGCAATCAAGTAAACTGTTCGCGTGTCGGGCCAGTTGAATGTGGGGCCAAGTTCTGTGCCATCCTGCACCGCGATGCGGATAGATGTGCCCGCCCCGACATAGACCAGACGCCCGCCCGCCCTCAGTCCGGGCAATGCCCCTTCGACCGCCTCGGCTAGTACAGGCAGCGCAGGACGAATGCTTTCGACTGCCGCAAGCTGGCTTTCCCATATGGCGGCAAGCGCGGTCTGGCTGTCCCAACTGTCAAGCATGCGGTAGCGTGGGTCAGCGAGTTCTGTCATCGGGATGGCCTTTGTACTTCATGGAACGCGCTGTGTATGTGTCGCTTGTCTGACCTTATCAAGCCCCGCCCTGCTTGGAAATCGGCCCGACGCAACCGGGCTATCCCTCAATGTGCAAAAACACCTTTTCATCCGTGTTTTTTTTGGCATGTGTGATGGCCAAGGGGGAAAGATGCGGATTTATATCGGGCTGGATGGTGGTGGGTCTGGCTGCCGCGCGCAGGTTGAGTTGGCAGATGGGCGCAGGGGCGCGGTTCTGACCGGTGGCCCGGCGAATGTCGCCACTGACTTTGATGGCGCATTGCGCGCGGTATCGGACCTGCTGGGGCGGTGCATTGCGCAGGCAGACACTCACGCGCGGCTTCAGCCCATCATCGCGCTGGGCCTTGCAGGCGCGACAGAGTCCGGGGCAATCGCGCAGATCAAGGCGCGCTTGCCGTACCCAGATCTGGAGATCGTCGGTGACATCGAGATTGCGTTGATGGGGGCATTTCCACGATCCGATGGGATCGTGATGGCTGTCGGCACGGGGTCTGTCGTGGCGCGGAAAGCGGCGGGTACTGTACAGCGCCTCGGCGGTTATGGTTTGGTGCTTGGCGATAACGGAAGCGGCGCATGGATCGGGCGAGAGGCGCTTCGACATAGCCTGTTGGCACATGATGGTCTGGCCGAGTCTGGCAGTTTGACCGATCTTGTCTGGGCGCGATACGGCTCAGTGCAGAAAATGATCGGCTTTGCCGCAACAGCGCGCCCTGCCGATTTCGCAGCCCTTGCCCCGCTTGTGCTGGAACAGGCGCAAGCGCATTGTCCGGTTGCCGGGGCAATTCTGGATGCGTCATCCCGCTATCTGCGCGGTGTAATCCGGCAATTGCAGGCAGGTCACCCCGATTTGCCGGTGGCCGCGCTGGGTGGCTTGGGGCCTGCCCTGCTGGCGCGTATGATAGGGCAAGGCAGTGCGGATTTGCACTGCACAGAGCCAGCGGGAACACCCCTCGACGGCGCTTTATGGTATGCGCGTCGGTGTGAACAGAGGAAGTTGCCATGACCCTTGTGCTGAAAGCTGCGCAGGTTTTTGACGGCACGCAAATGCACGCGCATGCGCATGTTGTGCTGGACAGCCGGGGGCGGGTTGCCGCGCTTTTGAGCGATGCGGCAGATATCCCCGATGATGCCGATGTGCAGGATTTGGGCAATGTTGTGCTGGCACCGGGCATGGTTGATGTGCAGGTGAACGGTGGCGCGGGCGAGATGGTCGGCGCGCTGACCGATGTGGCGCAGCTTGGTCGTATTTGTGCCGCGCATACTGCACTTGGGGCCAGTGCCATATTGCCCACATTGATCACAAACACGCCAGAGGTAACGCGTCAGGTCATTGATGCTGGCCGCGCCGCTGCGCGTGAGGGGGTCAAGGGTTTTGCGGGGTTGCACTTGGAGGGGCCACATCTGGACCCCGCCCGCAAGGGTGCCCATGATGCGCAACTGATCCGCCCGATGCAGGACCGCGATCTGTCAGAATTGCTGTCCGCGGCCCAAGACCTGCCTGCCTTGATGGTCACCCTTGCACCCGAAGCCGTGACGCTGGACCAGATCAGTCAGCTTGCGCGCGCAGGTGTGATTGTCAGCCTTGGGCATACG
This sequence comes from Roseinatronobacter bogoriensis DSM 18756, assembly GCF_004366635.1. Lineage (GTDB taxonomy): Bacteria > Pseudomonadota > Alphaproteobacteria > Rhodobacterales > Rhodobacteraceae > Roseinatronobacter > Roseinatronobacter bogoriensis. The sequence continues at coordinate 63,953 of NZ_SORN01000009.1, forward strand.
GGGTGCAGTGCATCAGATGCGCAGCGCGCATATGATGCCGGCGCGCGCTGTGTCACGCATCTTTACAATGCCATGAGTGGAATGCAGGCCCGCGCGCCGGGGCTCATCGGGGCGGCACTGACAACAGGGTTGCAGGCCGGGATCATTGGCGATGGTGTGCATGTTGCGGCCGAACCCTTGCTGGTGGCATTGGCAATGAAAACCCCTGACGGGGTGTTTCTGGTCAGCGACGCGATGGCCGTAGCGGGCACTGACTTGCAAGCGTTCAATCTGGATGGGCGGCGGGTCATACGTACAAATGGCCGACTTACGCTTGAGGATGGAACGCTTGCGGGCGCGGATGTCAGTTTGCCGCAATCTGTGGCGCATCTGGTTGGGCTTGGTGTTGCGATTGAGCGTGCTTTTGCGATGGCCACACGCATTCCCGCGGATATTATCAATGCCAGCGATCGCGGCAGGATCAGTGTTGGCGCACGGGCTGATTTCACCGTTCTGAAACCCGATTTGTCAGTGCACTCTATCTGGCAGGGGGGCGAGGTTTTCTGGCGACACTAACGCTATTACAGGTGCAACGGCGGCTTGGATCTGCCGCCGTTGCATTATGTCGAAGGTCGTCGCGAAAACCTGTTAGTCTGCGTCCATAGCTTCGGTATCGGTGATCAGACCAGCTTCGCGTGCCGCGTCATATTCTTCCTCAGACACCTCGCCGTCGCCATCAGTGTCGATCAGGAAAAAGGCTTCTGGTGTGACCTCTGGATGGGCATCCATGAAGGATTCCATGCTCAGGGGGAAGTCATGCTCTGCGTCATGGTCATGCGTGTCAGCCAAGGCCGGTACAGCAGTCAGTGCAAAGAAGCTTGCGACCAGTGCGATATGCTTTTTCATCTTTCATCTCCTCGATATGTTCTAAGGGTGTTTGCAGCTGCACAGATGAAACGGATGATCGGAACCGCTGGTTCCTTGCCGGTACCGGCGCAAGCAAAACACCGCTTGTCTTGATCTGCGCGCAGGACTTGCGGTGTGCGAAATTATGGTTCTTGTCGCCTTTCGCGCGAAAGTCATCATTTCGCCAAAATGCATTTTTACGCTGCGTATCAGACGCGGTGTGAAGATTGGCACGCGTTTTCTGAAGCGATGGAAGAAAGGAAAAATCATGTATCTGCTTCGTCGATCAGGGTCAGAGTCAGGACTTCACGCGTTCAGGGCATGGACTGACCAAGCGATGAATTGTCCGTTTTCAGAAAACACTAAGTTAAAATCCAACGATCAGGTTCCTATATGACGCCCATCGGTGAAAAATCGCTCAAGAATTTTACGCGCGTAGACTTTTTGTTCTTTCAATGATAATTAAGAAAGCCTTGGTAGTGAATGAACGTTGCTATACTTACCCCCCGCAATTACCCCCTGCCCCAATAAGTTAAGAGCTTGCAATGCACGTGATCCGTTTCTTAATCATAATGCTGGCGAGTGCGCTTGCTATGGGCGTATTTATCCGCATGTCGGGCGGGTCTTGGGGTCAGACGGCTGCGATGGTTGTCGGTACAATGGTGTTTCTCCAGTTCCTGTACCTGACATTAATTTTTTATCTCACATGGCACAGATCGCAGCGAAAGTCGCAACCTGTTCGAGATAGCCGAAACGCGATAACGCGCAGCGGTGCTTGATCGCGCTCAGATCAGCATTTCTCATTCTTTTGTATTTGAGTTCCAGACGTAGTTTGAAGTCCTTGGACAAAACCGGCGTTGCGGTTTTGATCCCGATAATTCTCGAACAACCGGCGGACAAAACGAAAATAAGAACCTGGCCCTTTTCGTGCGATTTTTCGCAATCGGGCGGTGGTATTTGGTTGGATCATAGATCGGGTTTCCATACAAAGCACCGGCTTTCCAGAAGCGTTTGCAATATCTTTGGCCTGCCATGCGCAGCTTTCAATGAATAAACCGGAGTCGATGCTCTTATAGAAATTTCCCTTGAAGTGCCCGATCCCCCCATTTGCTTTGCGTTCTGCGTTGCTATCGGCTGGGTGCATGATCAGTTTGTCATAGGTAATGCCGTGCTTGTGTAGCCATGTTTCGGTCACGGCGCGGTATTTTTCCAGTCTGCCAGTGACAAGCCAGCCAATGCGCGATGTTGGCAGGTAAAGTGGCTCTGCCGAGTGTAGAAAGCGCGCATAGCGTTCTGCTTCGTCATCCTCCTCTAGGGTGCAGTCCCTGCACAAGACACCGTCGATATCGACGCACCATTGATTGATCGCACTGTGATGCATGACATTCCATGCAAAGAAATGCCGCAAGACCGGAACGGTTTTTCCATAAAAATCAACAAGTGGCGCGCCGGTGGGTGTGGCATAGATAACGGCAATCTGAATCCTGTGGGGCAGCGCCCGGCGTTCCAGTTCGGCGCGGATCTCGCGCATTTGCGCACCAGTCCCGACGCTGTCATCGACGATCAACACCTTTAGCGGCGTTTCATCGGTTTCAGAAACCGATTTCCGCAACTTGCGATGGCCCGAAGCGATCAGCCGCCCGTCAAACAACCCTTCGAGATCGGTCACAGGCAGGTTCAGATGAAGCGCAATCATACTGGCGGGCACCAATCCGCTGCGCGGCACTGCAACAATCAGATCAAGATCACGTGGCAAGTTCGGCAACATGCGAACAACATCGGCTTCAAGATCGGCGTAGCTTTTGAATTCCATGAAAATCTCTCGGGCTAGATGGTAGCGGTGCGTTTGGTCTGAGGGGTGCGCCTGGCAGGGCGAAGTTGTGGCAATTCACGCGCGGCCCGAAGGCCGTAAACCAGCGATGCAAGCGTCATGACAGAGAGGGCATGAAACTCGAAGAAAACCGGCACTTCGACCAATGACAGGACAAGCACGAAACACAGTGCCATGAAGCAGAACATCGCGGGCGCCCCGCTTGCGTGCAAAAGCCAACGGCTGCAAAGCACAAAGGCAGGCGCAAGCAGGCTGAGTTGCAGCAGCACCCCGATCAGTCCGATTTCGACTGCATTTGACAGATACAGATTGTGAAAATTGAACCCCGATTTGGAACCGATGTGAAACTCTGCCCAGATGGATTCTGCGATTGCATTGCCTTCGACCCAGAAAGCGCTGTAGCCACTGCCCAGAAAGGGCGACCGCGCAATCTGGTCTATTGCCACCATCCACAGATCAGTTCTGCCTGTAAGCGACGGGTCCTTGCCCGTCACCTCGAACACAAAGTTCATGATCATGTCACTCAGTGCGAGTGCGACCAGCACGCCCGCAATCGCAAGGGTCCAAAGCCACTTTATGCGCTGCGTTCTGCGTGCAGGTGGTAGTTTATGAGAACGTATGATGACCAGTGCAACAGCCAGCACGAAAAGCGAGGCAATGGCCGCCCCGGCAGATTCTGCCATGATGATCTGAGGGATGCCCATAAGCACGCCGCCAAACCCGGCCAGCCGCCATGCCTTGGTCTGGCTGGCATCCATGACCAGCGCAAAGGAACACAGGGTCAGCGCGACCATTGTGAAGGCATAATAGTTCTTGCTGTCGAAAATGCCGATCCAGATGCCATCGGCCCGTGTGTCGCCAATCAGCAGGCTGGCGATGCCAGCAGTTGCCAGTGCAATAAAGAGGATGCGAAGAAACACAATGGGCGACAGGCGCTGCGCCAGGGTGACTGCGACCATGAATGTCACAAGAAGCTGTATGCCATGCCGAAGCGATAGATGCGGATGCTCTGACCACAGAACGCTAAGGATACACCACAGCGGGAACAGCCAGACCCACCAGTATTCGCGCACCTCGCGCAAGGTCAGGTCCAACCGCCGCGCCAATAGTAGAACGCCGGTCAACAGAAAAATCAGCACACCGTTGCGCCCCAGATGGGAAACGAACACCAGCGAGGTCAGACTTGCCAGACCAAGCAGCGCGTTCGGGCACAGGTTTATTACCCGCGTCCTGCGCGCTTTGCGTGTGGCCTGCCATTGTGCGTAATCCATGTCAGTCTTCCGCAAGTGCACACAGGACAGAACCAGCACTCAGGCAAGCCTTTCGGGCTGCCCGGTGGTTATCCGTCTGTCTGGATGGTTGTCGAGGCGCGAAATGCCCCATGTCAGAGTTCAGTTTTTCGGTTTGCAAGAGATCAGACCAGTTATTCGGTTGTCCTTTGAGAAAACGGGCGGTCTCGGCGGGACAGACCAGTTTACCATCACCCGACCCTGCCCATGCAATGGGCACCTCAGGCAGAGAGTGCTCACGCATGTTTCGACGCATAGACGTCATAGTAATTCCCTGTTTCATCAAGCCTTGTGTAATCTCTCAGGCTGGTCATGTTGGTTTTACTCAGCGTGATCCCGAGGATTTTCTTGTACAGGACCGGGTCCATCGACAGTGTTTTCTGTAGCAGGCCGATTGGCATGCGCCCCCATTCAACGACCATTACAAGCCCGTCTATCGCGGGCAGAAGGGCCCTTGCATCCGACACAGGGCCAAGCGGTGCCAAATCTACGATTGTCAGGGCATAGCGGCTGCGCGCTTCATCCAGCATGTCGCGGAACCTTGAGGAATACAGGCTGTCACCAGCATGGGCATCATCGGGTGAGAAACCTGACGACATGAAATGCAAACCGGTCGAGGTTTCCTTGCGGATGGCGTTGTGCATGGCAGCCGTGCCTTGCAACACATCCCGAAGACCGACCCCCTCGGATTGTCCAAGGCGCTGACTCATGCCTGAGGTGCGCACATCGCCATCCACCAGCAATACAGAACTGCCAGAAACTGCGGTCAGGGCAGCAAGGTTCTTGGCCAGCGTTGTCTTGCCCTCTCCCGGTCGCAAGGACACGATGCCAAGAACATAACCGGATTTGCCAAGGGCCGATGTCTCGCACGCGTTGCGGATGTTGCGCAGCGTTTCGGTATAATGCGATCTTGGGTGCTTCAGTGCGGGAAACGGGTATCTGAACGGGTCGGGCTGTTGGCAAGTGCCAGATTTGCGCAAGCGATTGTATCTTGGCAAAACAGGGCGTGCTTTGGCTTCCTGTGGCTCTGGCAGGGCCTTGACCTCGTTCAGTGTCAGCATTGGAAGGTAGCCAAGGAAGGGCCGGCCACTTGCGTCATAAAGCGCATCACTGGTGCGAATGACCTTCTCGCGCCCGTCGCGCAGCACGGACAGCCCGCCGCCCACCATCGTTCCCATGAGAAGCATGAAACCCATGATAATGGTCTTGCGCGGTGCGACCGGCTTTTCCGGCACGTCTGAAACTGAAAGTACGCGCACATTGGCGACAGGGAATGTCTGGGTTTGTTCCAGGTCTTTCATGCGCATCAGATAGGTTTCGTTCAGTGCGTCCAGAATCCCGGCTTGCCGTTCAAGCGACTGCAATTCGACCCGCGCAGTCGCAAGTTGCAGGTTTTCATTTGAAAAATCCTCGATGCTGGCGCGCAGCATCTCGACCTCTGCCTCCTTGACGCGGGCGGCGTTGCGCGTCGTTTCATACAGGCTGGCGATCTCGCGCTGCAATGTGCTGCCTTCGCGTTCAATCTGGGCGCGCAACCGAATGGCCGCCGAATGCCCGGGGCCCTGCCGCCGCTCAACGTCGTCAAGGCTTTGTTGCAGGTCCAGAAGCCTTTGTTGACCAGCGGCAAACTCCGCAGCCGGAACACGCACTCCGGCCGCGCCGGAGCGGACAAATTCTATCGGATCAAGTTCGCTCAGTTCGGCATAGACGGTTTTCAGCGCGCGGATTTGCGCCAGTTCCACGGTTGCCGCAGCCAGATCAGAATTCAGTTGAGAGATGGTCTGCACGCGGATCGACTCTCCCGCTACAGTGAGCAGCCCGCTTCGCGCGCGAAACTCTTCTGCTTTCAACGCGGCCTGTGCAGAATTTTCCTGAATCACCATAAGCCTGTCATGCAGCCAGTCCAGCACACTGCTGGAGGCCTCTACGTTTCCGATAAGCTGATCGGCCAGAAATGCCTGGCCATAGGCATTCACGACCTCTGCTGCGAATTGTGGATTGTTGGATGTGTAGCGGATCGAGAATACAGAACTGCGCCCCTCTCTTCTGACTTCGATCCCTTGGCGCAGGGTATCTGCCGCTGACATACGTGCAAGCTGCTCGGCCGTGTCAGGGTCGATCTGGGTCGGGGCGCCCTGCTCTGCCGGTAGCAGACCAAGGATCAGACCGCGCATAGTCTCGATGCCCTGTCGCGCCAATGACGACTCGCTTGACAACACTTCAGGGCGGGCATGCAGGTCCAGTGCGTCAACAACCGCCAGCGCGAGTTTCTGCGATTCCAGAACTTTGCGGGCGCTGTCGAGTGTAATCTCGTTCTGGGCAAGTGTTGCCGGTCGGTTGAAATTCTGCGCGCTACCGGCAAACTCTTCAATGATCATGACCTCGGTCGCGGCAAGATAGGATCTTGGGCTTGTCTGGACATGGACCGCGCCAATTCCAACCGCAATCAGAACCGACAGGAACATGATGCGCTTGTTTCGGCGCATGGCTGCGAAGATTGCGGCGAAATCCAGTTGCGGGCCAGTTTTGTCCTGACTTGGGGCAGGTAACATTGCAGGGTCACTATCGTTAAAATGTACAATCATATTGCTCACCGTTTCCCTATTTCTGTTCCTGCAACCAGCGATTGGCCAAAGCCGCGCGCAAACCACACCAAGAGCTGCGCCAGACCTCGCGCCAGAATCCGAAGGACCAGCTCATCTGCATGACGGCTGCCGCGATGCCGCAAAATGCGATATCTGGCGCACGACAGCGCAGCGCTTTCACCAAACCAAGCACCAGACAAAGTGCAAACCACATGACCAGCGGAATCGCAGCCTGCGGTGTGATGACGGAAAAGACAGAGAGGCCCGCGACAGGCGCAAGTCCCATCAAGACAAAATGACGTCTTTCAAGGCTGCCCGGATGCTTGAGGGCAGTCGCAAACCGGCCCGCGCCAAAATTCAGATATTGGCGCGACAGCTTGCCCAATGTGTCGCGGGGGAAATAGGCGATGCCGGTCGCCGCGGTCAGCCAGATACGGTAACCTGCCTTGCGCAGCCTCTGGTCAAGTTCTGCATCCTCATTGTGGCTGAAACCTTCGTCATAGCCGCCAACAGTACAGAAGGCCGACATCTGCATCAGTGCGTGGTGGCCATGATCGACGAACCGCCCCTCTCCACCATTGCGATGAACGGAACCGCCATTGCCAAAAACCGCGTTTTGCGCGGCGGCGATATTGCGCTGGATCAGCCCTTGCCCTTTCGCGGTCATCTTGACGGTGACACTTTCGGCCCCCGTTCGACGTGCCTCGTCCAGCAAGACTTCGCAATAATCCTCGGGGTAGGCTGCATGTGCGTCGACGCGGATGAACCAGTCTGCTTGGTCGCGGAAATGCTTGGCGGCAAGGTTGATCGCCGCAGCTTGCAGACGCTTCGGGTTATGCAGCAGCACAATAGCCGGAAAGCGTGCGGCTTGTTGGCGCACAAGCTCTACCGTTCCGTCATCAGAGCCGCCATCGACCACGGCTATCTGCGCCCCAAGCCGCCGCGCACCGGGTTCAAGGCTGCGCAGAACAGGGATGATATGGGCGGCTTCGTTCAGTGTCGGAACGATAATCACAACCCTGCTGGGTTTATCGTCCGACGATAATGTGGTGCGATTATCTTTCGTATCGGGTGCGGTCATGAGTGCGCCTCGGCTATTTGTTGGTGCAAGGCGGCGGATTTGCGTAGCTGATCGACCAGCCAGACGCAGTCTTGGTGGGTTGTCTTCCAGTTTGCCATGTCGCGAGAGGTCAGTTCCGCGCGAAGCGCTTCCAGTTGCGCGGGGCCGGTTTGGTCCAGCAGGGCTGTAATGGCTTGGGGTTCCAGACTTGGGACGATTAGCCCCAGTTTGTGACGCTGAAGATAACGCGCCGTTTCTGTTCCCTTTAGTGCCAGTGGAATTGCACCATGCGCGCAGCTTTCATACAGGCGGTTCGGCAGCAACCAATCTGAATTCGCCCCCGCGTCAAACCTGTCAACCAGCCACGCAATATCCGTTTCGCCATAGATATGGGGCAGGTCATCTGGGTAGCTGTAAGGCCCGTGAAACTCTATATTTGGATTGTCGCGCACAGTCTGGTGAAAATCCGGGAGTGCATCCAGCGCAGGTTTGCCGCGCAGCACCAGCCGCACACGGCCCGCGGCTTGTTTGCACATCTCATCCAGGCAACGTAGCGAGGCGGCACAACGCAAGATGCCGAACCAACCGATGGTGAGGGTGTTCCCAGTGCGTGCCGGATGTTTGGGCGGCAGCGGTTCATCTGGTGCCCAGACCTTGTTCTCGACCACAAGCGGCGCAGTCTCGATTTGACCGTAGCGGCTGAAATATTCTGTAACAAAGCGGGGTGATGACGTGATCACCCCCGTCACCCTGCGGCACATGCTGCGCTCGATGAACCGCAGGCATTTCGCAAAGACCCCGTTGCCCAGCATCAGACGATGCACATCGAGCACTTCATAAAACACCTTTGGCCGTTCTTCTGGGGAAATTCGTGCTTGGACCCGCAAGGCAAGCGGCAGCATTTCAAGGTTTCGCGCCAAGATCACGTCGGGCACCGCCCCATGCACTTCCTTCGCGCCACCCAAGAGCAGGCGCAATGTGCTGAAGGCCCGGTGTATGAACTTGCCGGGATAAGTGCGGCCAAGCACAGTGGCAGGTCTGGACAGGGGCTGCGCCCCCCGGCGCATACCGGCTACATCGACGCTGGCACCGCCCGCCTCTAGCATATTGACACGCCGCCATGTTGCTGCGTCATCAAGGTCCGAGACAAGATACAGGATCTTCATGTCATGCCCCTTCGGCACAGATGCCAAAAGACTGTGTCGTCGCGCCGTGACCGCCCGTTGCATGCAGGGTCAGCTTCTCGCCACCCGCACTGAACAGCTGGGCAGTCTTGAAAGCCGGCACCAGACCCAAAGCAAATTGGCCCGCGCGGCCATATGCGAGGATGTCCAGATCATGATTGTCTGACAGTGCCGCCAACTCTGCCCAGATGCGCGCGGCTGAGGGCGTGTAGCCGGTGCCCGGTGCATCGGGAACATGGATGATTGTGTAATCGGGATAGTCGGCTTGCCGAACATGACCCCGGGCACACAGCACGATCTTCTTGCACTGACGCGTTGTCGAGGGTTTGCGTCTGCTGCGGCGTCCTCGCTCTATCAGACTTTGTATCAGCAGCGGCGCACAGCGCGGATGACGCATCATCTGTGACATCGCGGAAACTGTGTCACGCGCTTTCAGGGCTTCGACCAAACGAATGTATTTCAGCTGTAATTCATGGTGCTTCACGCGGTTTTCAACCGCCCTCCTCAGGGGTTCGCGGGTCCGCGGAAGTGTGTTGAGCAAGGCACTTTGCGCAGCAATCATCTTGCGCAGGCTTGTTTCATCAAAGCGGTATGAAACGGACCCAGCGTGGCGGCGATACAGATACATCGCATCCGGGATCAGGGTGAAGCGCGCATTTGCAAGTAGAAGGCGCAGGTAAAGATCGTGATCCTCGTCAATGCGCAGCCCTTCATCATAGCGCAAGTCGCCCAAAGCGGCCTTGCGGATAAGCGGTTTCAGATAACCAAGCTGAATGTTCTTGCACCCATCCAGATTGCCCGACACAAGCGCAGCGGCGTCAATTTCTTTGGGGTGTTTCAGGCGTAGATCCTGCAACAGGGTTTTGTGGTTTTGGCTGGCACCGTCGCCGAAATGGATCAGATCATCTGCGACAAGGTCTGCTTCCAGTGTGACGGCGCAATGCAAAAGGCGCGACAGCCGTTCGGGGTGGATGATGTCATCGGCATCGACGATCGCAACCCAGTCGCCTGTTGCCATGTTCAGCGCGCGGTTGCGCGCCGTTGCAGGCCCACAGGCGGCAGTTTCAGATTCGATCAGCCGGACCCGACGATCCTGCGCCATAGTGGCGCGGACGATAGAGCAGCTTTCGTCGCTAGAGCCATCGTCACTGACGATCAGCTCAAGGTTATGATGCGTCTGTTCAAGCACGGATCGAATGGCGGGAGTGATATGGGCCTCGCCATTGAAATTGGCCATGATGACCGAAATCCGCTGGTGGTCCGCGATGGTGTCGCCTGCAACCTCGTTCGTCACTTTCGGGTCAGTCATGTGCTTTACCCTCCCTAAAAGTCTGTTTTAAAGTGTTTATTTCGTGACCAGAGAGGCTGAACGCAGTCAGAAGATAGGCTGCGCTGCCCGCCAAGACCTGAAGTAACAACACAAGTACCGGGTTTTGTTCCGACAGAAGTAACGGCATCAGCAGAATTGCGCCTGCCATTGCCGCCGTGGCGAAAAGCGGTGTCGCAAGCACGCCAAGATATTGCGCAGCCGAAACACCGGTCAGTTTGCGGGCAATGATGAAACATCCGGGAATGACGGCGAGATTGGCCAAGACAATGCCCAGCATGACCGCTTCCAGCCCCTGCCTGACCAGTGCGACGATGGCGATTACCACAAGCGCGTAGCGCAGCAGTTCAAACGCAAACCAGATATCCGCACGCCCCAACCCGTTTGCCAGCGATGATACGGCAACCCGTAATCCACCAAGGAACCCGATGACGGCAAATGCTTGGACTGCGGGGATGGCGGGCTGCCAATGGCTGCCAAGCGCAAGCGGAATGACACTTTCGGCCAGCAGGAACAGTCCGCCAAAAAGCGCAAAGGCCAGCAGCGTCGAGACGCGCATCGCGTTTTGAAATGCCGGGATGTGTTGGTCCGGGCGTGTCTGGATAGACGCGAAGAAAACCGTGCAGACCGGATACAGCGCTTGTGCGCTAAGGCCGGACAGAAGTTCGGTCAGCCGTTTGCCCATAAAGTAAAGGCCCAGCATCGCCGGTCCAGCCAGAAGGCCCAGAATGAGCTGGTCAAGATTGATGACATGCAAGCTGTGATTGCCCGATGAAAAAATGCCGAACCGCCACAAGTCGCGCAGCGCGTCCCTGCGCAATTGCAGTTTCGGACGCCAGTTTGCAGCCCAGATCAGGATCACAAGCGACACGAGAGAGGTCACGACCGGCGCCATCGCCAGTGCCCACAGCCCATAACCGTTAAGCGCCATCGCAACGCAGACGAGCCCGCCAATACTGTTGCCGATGGCCGTGCGTGCGGCGATATATTTGAACTGCATTTGTCGGATGACCAAGGCCTGAGGCACGACCGCGGCAAGGTCGAACACCAGTTTCAGCCCGATAAAGGGCAACAGTGACGCAAGAATGGGTTGGCTGCTAAGCTCTGCGACCACGCCGGACAGCATCACGATCAGGGCATACAAAACCACGCCCGCCGCCATGCAAAGCCAGAATACAGTGTCCAGATGTTCTTCGCGGATCTGTGCACGCTGGATTAGGGCCTCGCCAAAGGCGCTGGGCGCGGCGCAGCCGATGAAGGTAATAACAGAGATGGCAAGCGCCACGGTTCCGAATACCTCGGGCCCAAGCAGCCGCGATGTGATGACGAACACCATCGCAGCAATCAGCATGGCTGACCCGGAATTCAGCGCCGACCAGCCAAACCCGAAGATTGCCTTCTGACCCCGTGCCCTGGAGGCCAACGCGCAGACCTCTCGCGTGTCGGATACGCGGGTATTGGCGCTTGAGGTCGAGGCTTGCAGGTTCATATTGCGGTTTGGCCTTTGCGTAGATGGGTTTGCGGGGGTGCCGCTGTCATTTTTCTGCACTCCTGCCGGGCTCAGACTGATCTGTGGCGCGATGTCACGGCCAAGAGTCCGGCGTATGATTTCAGATCACGCATCCGCTGGCTGCGACACGGAAGCGTTGGCTTCGTGCCTGAGTGCCTTGGCTGCGCATTGCGTCAGGTCAGTAAGACCCCTTGCGCCCCATCACGACGGCGACGGTTTTCAAGATCAGCCAGATATCCAGCCCCAACGACTGGTGGGTGACGTAATAACGATCCAGCGCGACACGCCTTTCATAGGACAGATCGCTTCGGCCGCTGACTTGCCACAAGCCCGTCAGACCGGGCCGGCTGCGCAGGTAGTGCCGCCGTGACGACGCGTATTTCTGCAATTCGACAGATGGGACCGGGCGCGGCCCGACAACGCTCATGTCGCCTGCAAATATGTTGAAAAGCTGCGGCAACTCATCAATGCTGGTTTTGCGCAGAAGCTGGCCCAAAGGGGTGACCCTGGGGTCATCTCGAACCTTGCGAAAAGTCTGCCATTCGCGCATCGCGGCTGAATTTCTGGCCAGATGACGCTGCAACTCTGCGTCAGAATCTGGCTTCATGCTGCGGAATTTCAGGCAGGTGAAAGACCTGCCATTATAACCAACGCGGGTGTGTCCAAAAAACGCAGGGCCACCATCAGACAGCCGGATCATCAGCGCCACGCCAATCATGAGCGGTGACAGGATGATGAGCGCGCAAGACGCAAATACAAGATCGAACAACCGCTTGATATGCCCCCCGCATGGCGGAGTTTCCGGCATATGCACACGAGTACCCGAGTGGAAAACACTCACGGAATCTCTTTGCATGTCGATCTTCTCGTATCTCATGGTTTGCTATCCAATGTTGCTCAAGCGCATTATGCGCTGTGACGAAATGGCGCCGCATTCCCGTTAACCTTGTTTAGCAAAATCTCTTTAGTTTGAGAAAATGTAATTTTTTTCATGCATAAAAGCTAAGGCAATGAAATATCACAAATAATTAGAGAGTCGATTGTGAGAAATAGTTTGTTGCATGATTGGAAACGCCACTTTTTCGTCTGAAATCTGTCAATTTCTTCTAATCCACAGGGGATTCGTATCTGATTTATAAAGAAAATTCACACTGATGATCTTGATCAGTAAAGTTACTGGAACTTGACGAATTCTGAGGTGTTTGCCGGTTTAGTGTTACTGAGTGGGCCAATTTATATGCGTTTCGTGTCATTTCCAAAACATAAAAAATGCAACCTATAAGGGAAATATTAAGTAATATTACGCCCTAAAATTGAAGATTATTTTAGAAACTCCATCAATTAGCTATGAAACTTGGATCAGGTCGCCTGATTTGAACTCTGGTAGTCACTTGTCCTGCTGGTGCAACCACGACCATACACGCTGCGGTGTCAAAGGCATCTCAACCGAGCGTACGCCGCTATCCCAAAGCGCATCAAGGGCCGCGTTGGACAATGCCGCCAGCGCCCCCACAGTTCCTGCCTCGCCGCATCCTTTTATCCCCAGCGGGTTTCCGGTTGAGGGAATGGGAACGCTTTCAAAACTGATCATGGGGAAATCTTTGGCGCGGGGCATGGCGTAATCCATGAAACTGCCGCTTTGCAATTGGCCCTGGTCATCGAATACCACCTCTTCCAGAACCGCCTGACCATATCCTTGCGCCACACCGCCATGCACCTGACCTTGCGCCAGCGCTGGGTTCATCAGATTGCCGAAATCATCGACCGCAAGAAACCGATCAAGACGAAGCGCGCCTGTCTCGGGGTCTATCTCGACCTCGCACAGATGCGCGCCATTGGGATAGGACCGCCCCGCCAGCTTGACCCGCCGTTCATGCCGCAGCAACTCTGTCGCACCGCGCTTGCGGGCCAGATCTGCCGCCTCGATCAGAGTCAGGCGCTGGTTCGATCCGGGCGTGGAAAAAATGCCATCGTCGAAATTGACCGGCCCTGCGCCAATTTCTTCTTCCAGAAACTGGCTGAACGCCTCGACCATCTGTTCGACAGTGCCATGTGTGGCTGTGGTTTGCACAGTGACAGAGCGCGACCCGCCTGTGCCGCCGCCCTTGGCAATCAGGTCGCTGTCGCCCTGCGCGATGTCTATCAAGCCTTCATCCAGCCCTGTCAGCCCAGCCAGATAGCGCGCATAGACCGTTTCGTGCCCCTGACCGTTCGATTGCGTTCCGACATAGAGCTTTACTCGACCTTCGGGCGTGAACTCTACTGTGGCGCCTTCGGTGTCATCGCCCAGTATAGCCTCGATATAATAACTCAGGCCAAGACCGCGCAACTTGCCACGCGCAGCGCTTTCGGCCTTGCGCGCCGGAAAGCCAGCCACATCGCCAAGCTCTTTTGCGCGGTTCAACAGGCGGGTGAAATCGCCCACATCATAGGTTTCGCCTGCCGGGGTCTGATAGGGAAAGCTGTCTGCCCGAATGAAGTTGCGCGCGCGCAGGTCGAACGGGGACAGCCCCAATTCACGCGCGGCCATATCAATGGTGCGCTCGATCAGGGTAATCGCTTCTGGCCGACCTGCGCCGCGATATGCATCGACCGGCGTTGTGTTTGTGTAGATGCCCTGCACATGCAGATGCGCGGTTGGAATGTCATAGACCCCGGTGAACACCTTGGAAAACAGCGCGGTCTGAATGTTCTGGCCGAATTGCGAATTATAGGCCCCCAGATTGAACCGTGACTCCACGCGGTAGCCGATGATGCGGTGGTCGGCGTCAAAGGCCATTTCGGCAGTGCTGGTCAGATCGCGCGCGCCGTTATCTGACGCGATAGATTCACCCCGTTCGGCGACCCAGCTGACCGCACAACCCAAAGCCCGCGCAACGCCTGCTAGCGCCAGATGTTCGGGATAGACCATGACCTTCATCCCGAATCCGCCACCCACATCGGGCGTGGTGACATGCACCTGTTCAGGGTCCAGGTTCAGCGTTTTGGCCAATTCGCGCTTCATGGTCCAAACGCCTTGGCCGTTGAAGGCAAAATGAAGCCGCGTGCCATCCCATTCGGCCAGCGCGGCGCGGGGTTCCAGACTGGCGGCGGTAACGCGGTTTTGTCGCACGGTCAGGCGGGTGATATGCGCGGCATTCTCAAAAGCGGCCTGTGTCGCGGCCTCATCGCCTAAGTCCCAGTCCAGCGCGACATTGTCGGGCGCTTCCGGGTGCAGGGTTGGCCCGCCGGGTTCGAGGGCAAGTGTGACGGGCAGTTCTTCGAAATCCAACTCTATGGCTTCTATTGCGTCCATTGCCTGTGCTTGTGTTTGGGCGACAACAAGCGCGACAGGCTCGCCTATATGGCGCATAATGCCATCTGCAAGGATCGGGCGTTTCGGGGCCGCACCCTTGCCACCGCGCCGGTCCGGCAATGATACACCCAGAACAGACCCGGTTATTCCAGCAGCATCCAGATCGCGGGCCGTCCATATCGCGCATACCCCGGGCATGTCCCGCGCGGCGCTGACATCGAGGGTGGTGATCCGGGCGTGGGCAGCAGGGGCACGCAGAAACACGCCATGCAGCGAATCCGCTGGCAGGATATCGGCCAGATACTGGCCCTTGCCTGTCAGAAAGCGGATATCCTCGCGGCGGGTGCCGCCTTGCGACTTGCCGAATGCTTGCAAAGCCTTGTCCCTTTCATTGCCAATCCGTGCCACAGGATAGCGGCCCGGTGCATGGGGACAAGGGAAAGCGTTTGCCGCAAAAGACTATTTTGGCACGGTTGTTGATTGTGCATTTTGCAATGCCCCCTGCATGATGCGCGCCGCATCTTCCCACTGCGGCAGCCGCGCCCCAATCACTGCGCTTTGCGCGCCATATGACTGGCGCAGCGCCTCATCTTGCAACAGGGTTGCCAGTGATTTGGCAAATGCATCTGCGTTGTCGGGGGGCACCAATATGCCGCTGCTCGGTGGCACGGTTTGCGGGACCGCGCCCACAGCGCAAGACAGGACAGGCAGTCCGTAAAGCTGCGCCTCGCTTAGGACCATGCCGTACCCTTCATACCGGGTTGCCAGTGCAAAAATGCTGGCTTGCTGGTAAAGCTGGTCCAGGTCTTCGGGGGGAATAACGCCGGTGAAGCGAACGCGTCCCTCCAGCCCCAGCCGCGCGCATTGGTGTAAAAGCCTGTCCTGAACGTCAGCCTCGTGGACCATGCCGACAATTACGGCCTGCCAGTCCAGATGCGCCACCTGTGCCAAGGCATCCAGCAGAATGTCGTGCCCTTTGCGTTGGCAGATTATTCCGACGGACAGGATAAGCGGCGGGCAGGCTTTGGGTGTGGCGCGCAAGGTGGGGCGGTCGAACCCCGGCAGCGCAATCGAGATGCTGGCTGCGGGGACGCCGAAATCCCGAACCAGAATATCGCGGGTGTGGGGTGAGGGGACAACCACATGCGCGGCATGGCGTAGATTGGCCGCCTCGCGTTCGAGAAGTTCAGCAGCCCGTTCGGGGGTAAGGCCCGCTTCCAACCCAAGCGGGTGATGTAGCATTGCGATGATGGGGCGGTTTTGCGCAGCCAGAACGGCCGTGTCCATTGCCCCGAAAACCAGCCCGTCCAGAATAAGCGGCATGCCCTTTGGCAATGCGGCAAGTTTCTCGACCAGATCGTTCTCTGCCTCGGGTGTTGGGTGGGGCCAAGAGGTCATCAGTTCGATATGACGGGTGGGCTGGCCCAGCGCGTTCAGGCTTTCCAGCATCCGGCGTTCATAGATATATCCGCCCGTGCGGGTCTGGATATTGCCGGGAATGGCAAAAGCGGCCTCTGGTCGCATGGGTTGGTTCCTTCAGTTTCGTAATTGTTCCGGGGCCACGCGGACCAGCACGGCACGTTCAACCATGCTGACCAGCCCATAACCGATGCACGCGCCCAGTGTGACCACAACAATGGCAGACCACAGAAGATTGTAATCCGAGGTTGAAGCGGTCAGCGCCATGAGCGCCCCCAGCCCGCGCCCTGTTGCCAGCCATTCAGCAACTGTTATTGCCAGAATTGCCGCAGGTACCGACAGGCGCGCAGCCGCGAAAAAAGCAGGCAGCATTGCTGGTATTTGCGCATACCACAAGCGCGTGACAGGATTGGTGGCATAAAGGCGCATGACATCCAGAACCTGTCCCGGAGTCTGCCGCAACCCTTGCAGGCAAGCCACAAGCGCCGGGAAAAAGGTCATCACAGCGACAATCGTGATCGTTCCTGCCGCACCGCGCCCCAACGCGAGAACAATAAGTGGTGCGGTGGTGACAATCGGAACCGAGCGTAGCGCGATCGCCACAGGCAAAACCCCGCTGCCAAGCGCGGGTGCGAGGGTCAGAGCCAGCGCGCCGGCAACCCCCAGTGCGAGGCCAGCCAGGTAGCCCGGAATCAGGTATTCCAGACTGGCAGAGGTCGCGGCCCAGAGCACGGCGCGGTTTGCCTGCGCTGTTGGCGCGGTGACCAGATAGCGCCAGACATCATCCGGGCGTTTTGCGAAAAAGCGATTGAGCGCGAATATCTCCATCAAGGCCCACCACAGCGCGATGACCAGCGCGGCTGTCAACGCAACGAGCATGACAATGCGAAATACGCGCGCCGACACCAATTGCGCTGAGGGTTCTGGTTTCACGGCCATCAGCATCTCGGGCTGCGTATCGGCCTTCGTCCTTGTGATACGACCTATCGCACCATAGGCCAGCATCGACACAGCCGCTGCGATCAGGGCAATGGCCCATGTGGCCTCTACGTCCAGTCCGCGCATGGCGCGTAGCGCGAGAACGCCTATGCCGCGATCTGCACCTGTGAACTCGCCCACCATCGCGCCAAGGAAAGCCGCTGGCGCCGCGATCTGCAAACCCGCCAGAAGATAGGGCAGCGATGCCATGACCCGCACTTGCACAAACACGGTCCAGGCCCCACGCCCATACAGGCGGATCAGGTCAAACCAGCTTGCAGGGGCCGCGCGCAGCCCGACCAGTAGTGGAATGAATGTGGTGTAATACACCGC
This sequence comes from Roseinatronobacter bogoriensis DSM 18756, assembly GCF_004366635.1. Classification (GTDB taxonomy): domain Bacteria; phylum Pseudomonadota; class Alphaproteobacteria; order Rhodobacterales; family Rhodobacteraceae; genus Roseinatronobacter; species Roseinatronobacter bogoriensis. The sequence continues at coordinate 81,649 of NZ_SORN01000009.1, forward strand.
CAATGCGGCCAGCGTGATCTGTGGCCCCGGCCCTGGCCCATAGAGGACGCGCAAAATCGGCCCTGTCGCCACAAGCGGCAGGCAGAACACGACAAGGGCCAGCGCTGCAACCAGCATCCGGGTTTGTGGAACCAGCGCCACAATCAGCGCCAACCCGATTGCCGCCAGATTGCCCGCGACGAACCCCCAGGCCGCATTTTGAAACGTGACCCAAAGCGCACGGCTTAGCAGGCCATAATTCTGCAAGATGTGCTGCACTACTTCTACAGGCCCGGCCAGCATGTAGCGGCCTGCCAGTCCCATCGCGGCCAGCTGCCACAGGGCCAGTGTGACCAGCATGGCCGCCATCTGTCGAAATACTGGTTCAGGGACGAAGGGCAGGCGAAGAGCAGGGGTCATTGCGCGGCCCAAGGCTGCGCGTGTGCGGCGTGGTCCGACCAGCCTTGCGCCAGAGCGGCATTGACCTGTTCTACCAGTGCGCCTTGCAGCGCCGTGTCGCTGCGCGCTTCGGCAGGGATGGCAATGTCCCCGACAACCCGCGCGGGGCGGCTGGAAAAGACCAGCACGCGGTCTGCCAGTGCAACGGCTTCGCGTACCGAATGCGTGACCATCAACGCTGTGGTGCCGCTGGCCTGCCACAGGGGGGGCAGTTCAAGGTTCAACCTTGCGCGGGTCAATTCGTCCACAGCGCCGAATGGTTCGTCCAGCAACAACACGCGCGGCTGCGTGATCAGACAGCGCGCAATAGCGACCCGTTGGCGCATGCCGCCCGACAATTCGGCGGGGCGCGCATCTTCAAACCCTGACAGACCCACACGCGCGATTATGTCTTCGACCGCAGCCGTATCGCCGGGCAGTCGCGCCAATTTGCGCGCAAGGGCGACATTGCCACGCACCGACCGCCACGGCAGAAGCGAGGCATCCTGAAACGCCATTGCAAGCGCGCCTTGGCGCTGCATGTCTTGCGGGGTCTGGCCACCAAGTAAAATCTGGCCCGCGCTGGGCTGCTCCAACCCTGCTATCATACGCAGCACTGTAGATTTGCCACAGCCCGATGGGCCAACCAGTGCAGTCATTTGGCCGGCGGCGAATGACAGCGAGAGTGGCGCGACAGCTTCCAGCAACGTCGCTCCCTTGCCAAAATTCTTGGCAAGATCGGTGCAGCGGATTTCTGGGCCGGTCCGGGTCATGGCAGGGCTAGCCATGAACCTCTTCTAGGATTGATCTGTCCCACAACTCTGGCTCTACCGGCATATCGAGCAAAGCCAATGTCTCGATATTGCGGGCGACTGTTTCTTCGGTGAACCAGCCAAAGCCTTGCGCATCGGTCAGGTCCGAGAACATGAGCGGCACTTGACGCCGCGCTTGTTCGATTTGCGTAGGGCGGTCCAGCCCTGCATCAGGAAAACGCGCCAAGGTCAGGTCGGTGGCGGCGTCCAGGTCTTCGCGGTAGGCATTCCACCCTGCAACCTCGCCTGCCATCAGGGCAACCAGTTCTGCACGGCGGTTGGCAATACTGTCTTCAGTTGCGATATATGTCTGTGAATGCAGCGTATAGCCGAAATCCGCCATCAACATGGTCACGCTGTCTATGCCGCGCACGAACATGGCAACCGGCAGATCAGTTGACCAGCACAACAGGCAATCCACCTCTCCTGCGACGAGGGGCGCTGCATCATATTGTGTCGGGATGACCTCGATCGCGTCGATATCGACATTGTTCAATGTTGCAAGCGTTCTTAGCACTGGCATATTTGCAAGGGGCATCCCGATGCGCTTGCCTTCAAGGTCTTGGGGTGTGTTGACCGGGTTATCGGGAAGCGATGCGATTGCGAATGGATTGTTCTGCATGGCCACGCCTATAATGCGGAACGGCGCGCCTTGCTGCACTGCCGCCGCAGTATAATCAGCAGCAGAGATACCCACCAATGCGGTCCCTGTCACAACAGGTGGTTCTACCGGGGCGTTCGGTCCACCAGCATCCAGCCGCACAGACAAACCACGGCTTTCCCAAAAGCCGCGCTCATCCGCAATATAGCTGCCCGCGAATTGTACCGAATGAAGCCAGGAGAGTTGCAAGGCAACCTGATTTTGTTGCGCCATAAGCCCGCGTGAACCCAAGGCATAGGCCCCGACGCCACCAAGCCCCATTGCCAGCAAATGCCGACGCGAAAGATCAAATTGGGTCATGTGTGTTTACTCCCATGTTTTTGGAAAGAGTCGGTTCGATAAACAGGTTGCTGGCGCAGTTCATGATACGCTCGTATCCCAAACGTTTTGTCGGCCGCGACCCTTTACAGGTGGTTTCTCCTTTTGCAGTGCCCAGTCATGTAAATTGCTACCGGCATTCTGACGCTTCAATGCGCGCAACTAGTCGAGAACTAGATTTTAGCTTGTGTCAGCGGTATTTCCAGACCTTCAGTCCTTGGCCTTGCGATAGATTTCTGTCGCGTTGAACATATTTTTGTACTGGAAAGTCGTTTTGACGGCCGGTCAAATGCTTCCGAAATGACCGTCGCCGGGCCTAAATGGTGCGGGCCTGCCCACGCTGAGAGAAACACATACCAAAGCAAACCTGTCAGCGCAGGACGTTTTGCAATTTGGAATGTGAATTATCACTGATTTGAGGCAACCAATTGCAGATGTGCCTTGGAGGATTGCTTGGCCTTTGATTGCCACATTATATCATGAATTTCGCGTGTCTTCGGATGATATAGCACAGGTGCATGCAGCAAGATTTCCTGAACGGCCCCGGCATCGAAAGCTTTGCAAGCCGCCCAGATTTCATTGAGCAGAGCCTCAAGTTTGGCTGGCGACATAGAGAATTCAGAAGCCGTCAGAATGCGCGGGTGCGCAGTAGGTTGTGGGTTGCCTGCGATAAGCAATTCTTCATGAAGTTTCTCTCCATGACCCAGCCCAATAATCTGGATAGCAATATCGCCGGTTTCCGCATCTGTCTGGGACGCCTCGCTCTGAAGGTAAGGAACCATGCCATGCAATCTGATCATGGATTTCGCCAAATCCAATATGCGTACAGGTTGTCCCATATCCAGAACAAAAACGTCGCCGCCGCGCGCCATCGCGCCTGCCTGAATGACAAGCTGCGCAGCTTCTGAAATAGTCATGAAATAGCGCGTGACATCAGGGTGTGTGACCGTCACCGGGCCACCATGTTCGATCTGGGCGCGAAACCGCGGAATAACCGAACCCGAAGAGCCAAGAACATTCCCGAAGCGCACTATCGAGAACGTGCATGTATCCTGCGTCTGCGCCAGCGCCTGACAGATCAGTTCGGCAATGCGTTTAGTTGCACCCATGATATTTGTCGGACGCACGGTCTTGTCGGTTGAAACCAGAGTGAAGTTTTCAACACCGCATTCTGCGGCGGCTTCGGCGACAACTTTGGTTCCGAATATATTGTTGTGGACCCCCTCGATCAGGTTCTCTTCCACCAGCAACACATGTTTATATGCGGCGGCGTGAAAAATCGTCTGTATCTTGAACTGGTGCATGATTTCGCGCATGCGGCCCGGATTCTGGATGGACCCCATCACCGGCACAATATGCGTTGATTTTGTGTCCAAGCTGTCGCGCAGTTCGGTCGTGATCGAATATAAGGCATATTCAGATACATCCAGCAAGATCAGTGCTGCTGGTTTATGGGCGACAATCAGGCGACAAAGCTCTGATCCGATCGTGCCCCCCGCACCAGTCACCAGAACAACCTTGCCGGTGATATTCTGCTTCATAAGTTCGGGCTTAGGGGGAACAGGATCACGTCCAAGCAGATCTTCCGGCATGATCGGGCGCAGATCTGTAAAGCGCGCTTGACCGGAGACAAGATCCCCCATGGCCGGAATGGTCTTGACTTCGACCCCAAGTGTTTCCAGGCGCGAAACAACCCTGCTGCGACGCCGTCTGTTCAGGCTTGGGATCGCCAAAAGAATCTCTCGAATACCCCAGCGCGCGGTGATCGTGCGCAGATCAGACGCAGGGTGCACCGGAACGCCATTGATTGTGGAACCGTGCAGGCGCAGATCATCGTCCACAAAGGCAACGGCCCGGTATTCCATGCCAAGGTTCAGCGCGGCAACCAATTGTTGGCCTGCATGGCCTGCACCGTATACGACCACGGGTTTGCGGTCTTGCAATGATGGCTTGCGAATATGCGCTCTGATCCAGAAACGCATTCCGCTGACGGATAGCAGGACAAGCATGGCATGGATCAGCACCAAGCCGACAGGAATTTGCACGCCAAGTGCAATACTCAAGCCGATCATGGTCATCGCCCCTGCGGCTACGCCAAGGATGATGATGGGCATTACAGCGCCGGTGATGTAGCGCAACACTGCCCGATACAGGCCCAAGATGTTGAAGATGCCAAGAATGACCGGGATTGTGGGCAGAAATGCGCCCCATACCCAGGGGTTTGACAAAAGAGACAAGCCTTCGTCACGAAGAATGACTGCAAGCAGGAATGACGCGATGATCAATCCTGTATCGCAGATCAGTTGCACGTTGCGCTTGCCTGCGCGGGTCAACCTTCTCGTATCCAGAAAGGACTTCGCCGTGCGTTGATCCCGAAATAAAAATGATATTCGGGAAACAAGTTTCTCAATGACGCCAGTTACCATAAAAGACCGCTTTCAATAATGCGGGTACAGGGTGATTTCAAAAAGGACTCGAACAAAATTTCTGCAGAATTCGAACATGTCTTGAGCATACAACCACAGATAGCCAAAATAGTCTGGTTTTACAACGCTCTCAAGATGCAAGATGACGGCTTTCGTCGGCATGTTGCAAAAAAAGCCACCATGCAAGGAAATTAAGCGCCGTGCAGTTTGATTGCGCGATGAAGACAAGCTGTGCCTGCTTGACATTTTAGCTGACGCAGGGGCATCTGCGACAGGCTGACGGCGCTGGTGGTCAGTCAGGCGACCGAAAGGGCAGTTATGTCAAATACGTTCCGGCGGCCTGAAGGGCGGCCTCTTGTCTACGGTCATCGCGGCGCGCGCGGTGTGTTGCCGGAAAACACGCAGGAAGGTTTCAGCTACCTACGCGCGATCGGTGTCGCCGGGGTTGAGATTGATGTTCAGAATACCGCTGATGGTGTGCCCGTTGTCATCCATGACCCCCTTATTCCGATGCAACTGGCCCGGGATGAGGCTGGAAACTGGCTCGATGCTCCGGGGCCGAAGATCATTGAAATGAGCGCCGAGGAGTTGCGCCGCTATGATGTCGGGCGGCTGCGCCCGGACCATGCCTATGGCACACGCTACCCCGACCAGCGTGCGCGCGACGGGGCCCGCGTGCCCCTTTTGTCAGAGTTTCTGGAATGGGCCGTCAAAGACCCTGCGTTATACATCAATATCGAAATCAAATCCTTCGCCCATCGTGATGATCTGGGTGATCCGCCACGGATCTTGGCAAAGACTGTTCTTGACGCACTTGCGCATCAGCGGATCCAGCAGCCTTGCGTGATTTCGTCTTTTGACTGGCGGGTGCTTGGCGCAGTGCGCGCGTTTGCGCCCGAGGTCGCGCGCGGGTATCTAAGTTATGAGCAACCGGGCGAAGAGTGCACGATCTTCGATGGCTCCCCCTGGATGGATGGCTTGCGCCTGTCGGATCATTCAGGCAGCCTGCCGCGCCTTATTGCGGCACAGGGTGCGCAGTGCTGGTGCCCGTATTTCCGCGATCTGACCCCCGAACGTCTGGCGCAAGCGCATGATCTTGGTCTTGCGGTGAATGTCTGGACCGTGAATGAGGTAGCAGACATGATTGCAATGACGGAAATGGGTGTCGATGGCGTGATTACCGACTACCCCGAACGCATGTTACAACTGTTGGGTCCCGAACCTGCATAGTTCGTTTGCCAGCCGGCCTACAGCTTGACGCTATGCCCATGCTGGCTAGATCTTCATATGCGCGGATGGAGTAAGCAGATGACACTCACAATCCTGGACGGGGGTATGGGGCAGGAGCTGGTGCGTCGCGCAGGGCGCGCAACGCCACTGTGGTCAACGCAAGCCTTGTTGGATGCCCCCGATCTTGTGCGCGCGGTCCATCAGGATTTCTTCGCGGCGGGTGCCGAAGTCGCGACAGCAGATACTTATGCCCTATTGCCCGACAGACTCGTTGCTTTCGGTTTGCAGGACCGGCTTGAGGAACTGACCGAAACCGCCTGCCGCATTGCCGCTGAAACGCGCGATGAAGCTGGGCACGGGCTGGTGGCCGGTTCGCTTGGGCCGCTTGGGTTTTCCTACAGGCCGGACCTTGCCCCACCGCCCGAGCAGGCGGCAGAGATTTACGCGCATATAGCTGCACTGCAATCGCGTATCGTGGATGTGTTGTTGCTGGAAACAATGTCTTCGATTGATCAGGCACGCGGCGGGCTGATGGGTGCGAAAACAGCCGGTAAGCCGGTTTGGCTGGCACTGAGTGTCAGCGACGCAGATGGAACGCGCCTTCGTTCGGGTGAAAACCTGTCAGACATTGCGCCTCTTGTCGCAGAATTCCTGCCAGAGCGTGTTCTTCTGAACTGCGCGCGCCCCGAGGCCGTATCGCAGGGCCTGCCTATTATTGCGCAGCTTGGCATACCTTTTGGGGCCTATGCAAATGGGTTCACGCAGATCGACCCGCGATTTAATACCATCGGCGCAACAACCGATCTTCTGACAACCCGAGAGGATATCGGCCCTGATCGGTATGCGGATTTTGCCGAAGACTGGGTGAAAGCAGGTGCCGCGATTGTAGGTGGATGTTGTGAAATTGGCCCTGAACATATTGCCACGTTGACCCGTCGCCTGAAACCTGATGCGCGGGCGTTGAATGTGGCTCCGTTGGATGCCTGAGCGCAAAGGGCCGTGGCCGGGCATCTGCCCGGTTCTGTCTGTTGGAAGCAAATCGGAATGGCTGAAATGACCCAACCTTTTCTTGTTCTTGGTGCGACTTCTGGGATTGGCAAGCTTGCGATGCACGAAGCCCTGCGCCGGGGACACAGCGTGCGCGCCTTTGCACGCGGCGCGGATAAGCTGGATCAGGCCACCCATCTGGAACGGTGGCGGGGCGATGCGCTGAATACCGATGACATTGGCGCTGCATTGCAAGGGGTCGGTTGCGTGATTTATGCGCTGGGCATTACAGAGCGTCTGTCCATGTTGTGGGAAGAAGAAACCTTGTTTTCGCGATCGACTGCGCTGCTTCTGGAGCAGATGAAGCACGCGGGGGTGCACCGGCTGGTCGCAGTGACCGGATTTGGCGCAGGCCGCAGCCGCGCTGCGATGAGCAGCATCGAAAAGCTGGGCCACGGTGCTATTCTTGGCCGGGTTTACGCTGACAAGTCCCGGCAGGAAGAACTGATCACGCAAAGTGATCTGGACTGGACAATCGCACGCCCTGTCATTCTGACAAATCGCCCTGCCTCGGGCGCGACGCGGGTCCTGAGCGATCCTGCAACTTGGCGGAACGGTCTTATTTCGCGCGCAGATGTCGCTGTATATCTGATTGATGCGGTCGAAAAAGGGCTGAACATTCGTGAAGATGTGGTCCTGACCCGGTAGGGGGGTATCTCTGCGCACCCTGGATCTCGGAGCAATGCAGACCATCGGGTGTTCATTCTACTGTTCGCCGCCTGACATAAGATACCCGATGACTGCTTCGAGGGCGTTGCGGAGGGTGGTTGGTTTCGACAAGCCGTGCAGCGTCGGGCCGCGGTGCGGCGCTCCACGGTTGAATCTGTAGCACTTTATTCTGGCCAAATCCGCGCAAGACCAGATCGTTGCGCTGGTGGCAGCCAAATCGCCGTGCCGAGGGGGCGGCCCGGCGATGCACGGCGGCCTTCGGCCTTTGTTCCGTGCAGAGAACAATCGAGCGGCGGGATAGTCCCGCATATCCGCCTCTCGTGAAAGCATCGCATAGGGCGCAGGAACCATGCGTCAGGTGGGGAAGACTACCGGTGACCTGATGTGTATTTGGCGCAAGGCTCTTGCGTCAATGGTATGATGGCTGGCGCGGTGTGAGCGTGGCATGGACGGGTTTTTGTGCCTGAGCAGCGGCTGGGGTAAAGCCGCAATCAAACACCACGTCTGACCCCAGAGAGAAGGCGCGCATCTGTGGGCGAAGTGCGTTTGACAGATATTCGCTGGGCGAAGGCATGGTCAGACCTTGCGGCCCGCCGCCGATCAGCAGCGGCGCTATTGCAACTTGCAAGCGGGTCAGCAACTGCGCCTCCAGAAACCGGGCGATGGTGATGCCGCCGCCCTCGATCAACAGCGAGTGCAGACCCTCGTCACGCAACCTTGCAGAAATCTCGGCAGGGTCCAGTTGCCCCTTTTTGGGGGCAAGGCGGATGACCTGCACACCGCGCGCGCGGGGCCGTTCTGTCGCCTGAATAACAAAACGTCGCGTGCCATCGTCGCGCAGGACAGGTGCATCATCGGGCAAGCGGCCTTGCGGGTCGATGATGATCCGGGCGGGGTTTTGGCCGTCACATAGCCGGACCGTCAGGCGGGAGGAGTCGTGCAATGCCGTGCGCACCCCGATCACCACACCGTCAACAAGCGCACGCATCCGGTGCAAATGGGCCAGCCCGTCTGGACCCGATACATCGCGGGCATCGCCCGTGACTGTGGCAATGCGACCGTCAAGCGATTGGCCAATTTGGCCAACTGTGACTGGCCCCAGATCGCGCCGTGCAAGCGGGCCATAGAGGTCCAGCGCGGCGCGTTCGCCTTTGTCCCAGCTCCCGCAACAGGCGCAGGCGCGCCCCTGCCTGATGTCCAGAATCCGTGCCCAGACCCGCGGTGTCACGTCAACGAATAGCATGGACGACCTCGTTATGCGTTCTTTTGGGGATGGCCAGAATATCCAAATGGCCGATAACACACTGCGTGTTGCTTGCAGCGTCATGCCGCTTCTGGCCCCAATCCTCGGCGCAAGAACTGCCGGCCGATGCCGCCGCCTGCGCGATGCCGCTTGTCAGCGCTTGTTGCAGATCGGTCATTTTGGGGCCAAGCTGCCAGGGGCTTTGGGCCTGTTGCACGATAAAACCCGCTGCGCTGAACACCTGTGTCGCGCGCGCTGCCGCCTTTGGCCCAAGGGCTGGCCCAAGGCCTTTGTCGGATTGCTGGTGGTGGTTGAACGCGTCTGTAATCGCGCGGTCATCCGGGTCGTCCGGAGCCCAGCGCATCACGCCGTCATAGCTAAGCGCTGCATAGAATGGGGTACGCAGTCGGGCGGCAAGCGCGTGTATCCATCCTTCTGAAACAAGGTCCAGCAGGGCCGAAGCGGTGACCAGTGTCGCGCCATCCAGTGGCAAGCTGTCGATTGCGGCAAGATCTGCCTTGACCACTTCTGTATACTGGTCCGACCCGGCAGCCACATGCGCCAGCAGGTCCGGGTCATTATCCACGAAACGCCAACGCGCGCCCTTGGGCAAATGCTGCGCCATTGCGCGCCGGGTCGCACCGGTGCCACAGCCAAGATCGACAATCAGCGGCTCTGGCCCGGCGAGCTTGGCCGCGTGGCGCAAGAGCGCCGCATCTCGCGCCGCCAGATCAGCGGGTTCGCGCAGCGCAAGCCAGTCGGCGGAAAACCCCATCCCTCAGATGTCCCCTTCATACCATGCGCGGGCGGTGTGGCTTTCATGCAGGGTTATGCGCAACCGCAGCACACGGCCTGCATCCGACAACTGGCCTGCGCGCACGCGGGTTGCCATCTGCTCGAATATATGGTGGCACAAAAACTCGGTGGTGGTGAACTTGCCCTCGAATTCGGGCACCTCATCAAGGTTCTTGTAGCGCAAGGGTGCCAGAACCTGTGCCAGCGCATCGGTCGCAAGACCGATATCCACAACAAGGCCGTGCTGGTCGATGCTTTCGGTCATGAAGGCAGCATCGACAGTAAATGTCGCGCCGTGCATTCCCTGAGCAGGGCCAAACACGGGCGAGGGCAGGGAATGGGCAATCATGATATGGTCGCGAACTTCGACAGCGAACATCTGGTTCTCCTTGATTATGGGGCGTAGCGGATGCGGTGGCACAATGTGGCGGGATCAGACAGGATCGCGCCATAATGCGCGGGCAGGTCGGTAAACTTTGTTTCGCCGGTAATCAGCGCGTCCAGCGCGGGATCACACAGCAATTCCAGCGCTTTTGCCATGCGGCGTGCATAGCTCCACCTGACCGCGCGGTGGGATGGAAGCGCGCCAACTTGAGAGCTGATGACCCTCAATCGACGGCTGTGGAATGCGCCACCAAGCGGGACTGGTGTTATACCTGCCCCATACCAACTGCCCTCGACCACACGCGCCTCCCGTCCGGCGCAGTCGATCGCAAGCGCAAGACCCTCTGCGCTAGCAGAGAGGTGGATGACCACATCACATTCGCGCGGTGCATGGGTGGGCTGCGCAAACTGACAGCCAAACGCTTGCGCAATGGCGCGGCGCTCCGGGTTCAGGTCTACAAGCGTCACATCCGCGCCCGGCAGGCGTGCGGCCAGATACCCGACCAGCAGACCCACGACACCAGCACCGATGACCGCGACTCTGTCGCCAGCGCTTGCACCACTATCCCAAAGGATATTCAGCGCCGTCTCCATGTTGGCTGCAAGCACGGCGCGATGGGGCGGCAAAGTGTCGGGCAACAGGTTCAGCGCAGAATCAGGAAGCCGGAAGCGCGACTGGTGCGGATGCAGCGCAAAAACGGTTTGTCCTGCAAGCGATCCTTCCAGCACGCGGCCCACAGCGCAATAGCCGTATTTCACCGGGAACGGGAAATCTCCTTCCTGCGCAGGCGCGCGCATCCGGGTCTGCTCGGAGGCTGGCACGCGCCCTTCGAACACCAGCCGTTCGGTGCCCCGGCTGATACCGGAATACAGCATCTCGACCAGCGTGCCTTCGCCCTCGGCGCAGGGGCGCAAATCGGCCTGTCCGGGGCCAAGACACCAGAGAGCAAGATCAGTCATTCCAGATCGTCTCCGGGATAGGTCATCGGATTGGGGAAGGTGTTCGACACTGCGCAAGCCGTGCGCATGGAAGCAGACGCTTGCAGCGCCCTTCGCCGGGCTGTTACCGCCCTGGATCCGTCCGAAACATATGGCGATTGCAGCATAATGCTCCCGAATTTGCCAAGCGTGATTGGATGTAGCCCGGTATAGTCCAAGGCAAGTCAGTCGCGCGGCACTGCGGTGCATCCGTGGCATTGGCTGGGGATGCGCCCGCGCTATCTGTCAACAAAACCGCAAGAAAGGTTGACCAGATGGACCGTTGGCTGGGCCTTGCCAGATCATTGATTATTTATCACAATCCTGCGACCATACGCGGGTGGCGCAGGTTTTACGGGCAAATCCTGTGTGAGGGGGATGTGGTATTCGATGTTGGCGCACATGTGGGCACACGCGCGCGCGCCATGCGAAAGGCCGGGGCCAAGGTCATCGCGCTGGAGCCGCAATCGCTATTCGCAAGCTATCTGCGCCTGACCTTACCAAAGGATATCACCTTGCTTGAATCTGCTGTCGGCGGGTCTGATGCTGTTGCAGAGATGGCTGTCTCTTCGCGCCATCCCACTGTGTCGTCGATGCAGTCGAAATTTGTTGCTGGTGCTGCCACTGCGCCGGGGTTTGATCATGTGCAATGGGACAGCGTGCAGCGTGTCCAGATGGTCACGCTGGATGGGCTGATCCAGCGCTATGGCCTGCCAAGCTATATCAAGATAGATGTTGAGGGGTTTGAGCTGGAAGTGTTGTCCGGCCTGTCGCGTCCGGTGCCGATGCTATCGGTGGAGTTCTTGCCGGGATTTCCTGACCTGAGCTTTGCGGTGCTGGACCGGATAGAGGAATTGGGCCGCTACAAGTTCAACCCTGTGGTTGGTGAGGATGCAAAGTTCCTCTGGCCCGAATGGCGCAATGGTGCCGCCATGCGTGAATGGCTGGCCGGACTGCCTGCCGATGCTGTTTCCGGCGATATATTTGCGCGCGTTGTTCAGGACTGAACTGGCCTACTGACCGCGCAGGCAGGTGGCGAATGCAGGAAATAGTGCTGGGGTGGCGGCGATCACCGTGCCGGTCTGCTCTGGGCGCTCGGTGCTGGTCCAGCCTTCGACCTGCGCGCCTGCTTCGCGCAACAATACAAGGCCCGCGGCGATATCCCAGTGCTGCAAGCGTCGCTCCCAGAACCCGTCAAGCCGCCCGGCGGCGACATACGCCAAATCCAGCGATGCCGCGCCCATCCGCCGCACACCAGCGCAGTGCGGCATCAATCGCGCGATATCGGCTGCGTGGTCGTCGATATGGTCCATACCCCCGAACGGAATGCCTGTTCCAAACAACGCAGGTGGCAGGCTGTCGGTATTGGCCACGCTGATGGGCTGGCCGTTCAGGGTGGACCCTGCACCGCGCTGTGCCGCGAATGTTTCTTGCCGAACCGGGTCATGCACCACGCCCAGCGTGAGTTCGCCCGCGTCTTCCAAGGCGACCGACACGGCCCAATGCCCTATTCCGCGCAGAAAATTGGTGGTGCCGTCCAAAGGGTCCACAACCCACCGGCGCGCGCCGGAACCCGCAGTGCCAGTTTCCTCGCCCAGCCAGCTATCGTTCGGGCGCGCAAGCGCAAAGCCCTGGCGCAAATGCTCTTCGGCGGCGCGGTCGGCCTGTGACACAAAATCACCCGCGCGTTTTGTTGTAACGTCAAGCTGCCCACGCTTTGACCAGTGCTTGCACAAGATTTCGCCTGCTTCGTGTGCAAGGCGTAATGCCAGTGTCAGGTCGTCTTCGTGCATTTGTTCTCGCTCCGCCTGTCGCTATGAGGTTGCGTTGCAGATGGTGCTTTCAGGCGCGATGGCCAGCCTTGCGAGCTACGATAAAGGGGTTTTGAGGGTATGCGCCGAAAATGCGCTGCTCCACAATCTCAAAACCCGCATCCTGCAGGGTTTGCTGCAATTGTGCGACGCCAAGCTGTGTGGCCACGGGGAACAATCCGATCATCCGAAGCACGGGAAAGAGCGCGCGCACCCACAGCTTTACGTCAGAAAAGCACCATGTCTTGCAAATCAGCGCCCCATCCGGTGACAGGGTATCATGAATGCGCCGCAGCAATGCTGGCATATCCTCGACCAGATGCAGCACATTGAAGGCGCAAATTGCGTCAAACGGGCCATGATCCAGCGCTTCTTGAGCAGCTTCTACCCTGAAATCCACCGCATCCGCACCGGGCTTTGCTTGTGCGATCCGCACCATTTCGGCAGAGAAGTCGGTGGCTAGAAAATGTGCGACTTTTGGCGCAAGAGCAATTGCAGTGCCGCCTGTACCGCACCCGATTTCCAGAACGCGGTCACTCGGGCGCAGGTGCGACGCAGTCGCAGCCAACATCGCCTCATAGGCTGCGACATCCTTGAGCGGGCGTGCGGCATAGCGCTGGGCGATCCTGTCCCAGAAGCGGCGATTCTTGTCCTGTGGCATGCCTTGTCCTTGGGGCTGCGTTGCATGAAGCGCGACTTCGCCCGGACCAAACCCAGCCCTGTTGATTGCGGGCAAAGACGCTCGGCTACATATGTGCATCTGCTGCCCCGCAAGTTTGTTTCAGGTGTCTTTTGTCAGTCTGTACGCGAAACTGGAGCTGCGCCAAGATGTCGATACAGAGAAACGCCACGCTTGTCCCTGTGACGTGAGCGCGCGTGTCGTCGTGTTGCCTGTGCCTGCAACTGGCAAGGCTGAAACAGGCTGTAATGCAGTGTCTCACGCCCCGATAAATAGACCTTTGCCCGGCAAAGAACCCGCGGATCAAGGAAAAAGTGGTGTATCTTGCACCGTGACGGTGATCGTGCCAACCGCCTAGGTCTAATCGGAAGCCACCATCTTGGCAGGTTCAAACGGGCCTTTGTCCGGTGCGACCACACGCCAGCGCGTCACTTATCATCTAGCGCCTCGACCGCTCCTTTTCCGCGACTGTCTGTCGCGAGTGAGGATTTGGGAATCGCAGCATTCGCGCGGCGCTCTTCTGTCTTGCGTTTACTTACAAACGCAAAGACAGCCACGGCACCCAATGTGAAAAGTGACAGTAATGCGATCAGGGGAAGCGTCTCCATAACAAGCTCCTTTGGCATGAACATCTGACCTACCCAATGCCTGAACGCCGCGACAGTTCCCCTTCAGGCCGAATATGACGCAAGCTTGAGCTACAGATTCTTGCCAAGAATGGTGCGCCAGTCATGTTGCGGATCAAAGCCCAGCAACGCCTTTGCTTTTATGTTGGTATAGAATGTCTCGTATCTGTCCATTTCCCGCGTCATCGGGACATCGGAATAATATTCGTCCACAAGCTGCGCTGTGGTGCGGTCAACGGAATGCGTGTCGTTGGCGGCGTTGAAGATTTCAAATCCCAAACCGTTCACATGCAGGCAACGGTCCACCAGATGCCCCAGATCGCGCGCGTCGATATAGGCAAAGAAATTGCGCCGCCGCACTGACGGGTCTTTCATAAAGCCGGGGAAAAGTCTGGCGTAATCGTCTGGCTCCATGACATTGTTGATCCGCAGGCCATAGATATCCGCGCCGCTCCGGCGTTGGAAACACTGCGCGGTTGCTTCATTCACCACCTTGGACATGGCATAGCTGTCTTCGGGCACGGTTGGGTGCTTTTCGTCCAGTGGCAGATAGTCGGGCTTGCGCAAACCATCTGCGAAACACACGCCATATGTCGTCTCGGATGACGCGAAGATGATCTTGCGCACCCCGAATTTCAGGGCCGCATCTATCACGTTATAGGTTCCGATCGTGTTGATGCGGAAGCACTCATTGTCGCTTTTCAACAAGATACGTGGCACGGCAGCAAAATGAACCACCGCATCAAACCGAGGCACACCTGTGCCGGGTTCCAGTTCGTCAAACCCCGCATAGCTGGACATGACATCGAACATCTGGCCTGCATCCGTGATGTCAGCGATCCGGTTATCGACACCTTCCAATGTCAAAGGCTGAAGGTCCACATTCAGGACACGGTGCCCTTTTTGCAGCAGATGAGCGACAGCGTGCCGCCCGGCTTTTCCTGACCCGCCAGTAAACAAGATCCGCATTGCATCCTCCCTTCACGAGTTGGAAACACCTATCAACGCATTTGGGAAAGGTCGACCACTCCGTTGTTGCGGCATGATCGCTATTTTGCAGGCGACGATTGTGGCAGATGACGGAACACACCCCATGCAGAGACGATCAGGATAATACCCAAGCCGATCTTGAGGGTTTGCGAGGGAAAGACCCCAAGCGCCAACGCGCCAAGGATGGCACCAAGGACCGATCCTGCGCATAGTGGCACCAAAGTCGTGCGCCAGACATGGGCAGTGCGCAGCACGGAATCCGGCCCGAAATGGCGTGACAGGCCCACCAGAATGGTCGGGATGCTGACCAGCACGGACATGGAGCCTGCAAGCTTCACATCAGCGCCGAAAATCAGGATGAATATGGGAATGATCAATTCACCCCCTGCCACGCCCAAGAGCGATGACACCAGCCCGACCCCCACACCGCACGCCGCAGCGACAACAAATGTGACCAGTGGGTCGTCGCTTATCAGCCTTGAAGGGGCTGCTACGAATACCCCTTCGATGATTAGCACAAAGCCTAAAACCACAAGCAAGATCAGGATCAGACGGCCAAGCACCCTGTCGGATACCTGGCGCAGCCAACCCGCGCCGACCCATGCGGCGGACATCGACCCTGCCAACATGCCAAGGATCGCAGGAATATGCGGCGCAATATCGGGCAGGGGCACTGTTGCCGCACGGAAGGGAAAGGCAGCGGCAAGCACAACAAGGCTGGCAACAAGGTTCACTGCAACCGCATCTCGGGCTGAAAAGCGCAACACACCCACCAAAGCGGGCAGGCGGAATTCCGCACCGCCCAGACCGATCAGACCACCTGCGTACCCAACTGCCGCGCCAATCCCGAAGGACAGGGTCGGACGGGCGGGGCGCGTCATTGTGTTCGCTCTTTCATGCTTCCTGTGCCGATATCTTCCGGGGCTACCGCGACAGATTTTATGATCGCGTGGCAGGGCTGGCCGATGGCCAGACCCATAGCCTGTGCTGATCGGCGGGTGATGCGGGCACTCAGCCGTTCTTGCCCAAGCGCTAGCGTGACCATAGCGCCGGGACCATCGCCCAGCCGGATATCGGCTATCGTCCCGTGCAGGATATTTAGGGCAGATAGCCCCTTTGGTGCATCGCGCGACAGCATCACCTCTTGCGCGGCAATGCGCACCCGGATTGTCGTGCCGTGTAGGTCAGCGATGCGTGGCAACCACAGCGCGCCTGTGGCGGTCGACAGCTCGGTCAGGCCATCGGCATGGTGTGCCACAACCCGCGCTTCCAGAACCGAGGCGGCACCGCGCACGCCAACTGCGGCCACATCGCCCAGAACATCTGCCGGAGTGCCACAGGCGGCGACGCGCCCGTCCTTTAGGGCGACAACCGTCGTGGCCAGACGCGCAACTTCCGCCGATGAATGGCTGACATAGAGGATCGGCACCGACACTTCATCGCGCAGCCGTTCGAAATAGGGCAATATCTCGGCCTTTCTGGCCTCATCCAGCGCGGCAAGCGGTTCATCCGCAAGGATCAGCTTTGGCGCAGACAAAAGCGCACGACCGATGGCAACGCGTTGCTTCTCTCCGCCTGACAATGCGCCGGGGCGTCGGGTTAGCAGTGGTCCGATGCCCAGCAACTCTACCACATGGTCAAAGCTTTCGTCTTGTGAACCGCGCGGCGCGAACCACCGTCCGTAAAGCAGGTTCTGGCGCACGCTCAGATGCGGGAACAGCCGCCCTTCCTGAAAGATATAACCAAGGCGGCGCTTATGTGGGGCAAGGTTCCTGCGTGATTGCGTGTCCAGCAATACCCAGTCATCCGCGACAATTCTGCCCTTGTCCGGGCGCAAAAGCCCTGCAACGGCATTGACCAGCGTGGTCTTGCCCGAACCGGATGGACCAAACAGAACCGTGACACCCTTTGGTGCGTCAAAGGCCACATCCAGCGTGAAACCCTTGAAGTGGTGGCTGAGTGCAACCTGCAAGGTCATGACCCGCCCACCAGTCTGGCCACGCGCCGCGCCACAAATTCCGATACCAGCAAGGCTGACATGGCGATGACAATCGCTACGATGACCAGACGACCGGCTGCTTCTTCGCCGCCGGGAACCTGCAAAAACGCGTAGATCGCCGAGGGGATGGTCTGCGTCTGCCCGGGAATATTTGACACGAATGTAATCGTCGCGCCGAATTCGCCCATCGCCTTGGCAAAGGCAAGGATCGCGCCTGCAATAACGCCCGGCAGGATCAGCGGCAGTGTGACCGTGACGAAGACCCAAAGCCGCGATGCACCAAGAGTGCTGGCGGCGGCTTCCAGTTTGGGGTCAACAGCTTCGATTGCCAGCCGGATGGCGCGCACCATCAGCGGAAAGGCCATGACGGCTGCGGCCACGGCGGCCCCTGTCCAACGAAAAGACAGGATTATCCCGAACCATGCTTCAAGCACCTGCCCTGCGCTGCCCCGCCGCCCGAAGGTGACAAGTAACAGATACCCGGTGACAACTGGCGGCAGAATCAGTGGCAGATGCACAAGCCCGTTCAGCACCTGCTTGCCCCAGAAATCCCACCGGGCCAGCACATAGGCCACGAATATGCCCAGCGGCAGGCTGACCAGAGTGGCCCAGAAGGACACCCGGATTGACAGTCGCACCGCTTGCCATTCGGCAGGGCCAAGCCAGTTTGCCCAGTCAGCCCCCATCATTCCAGCACGCTGAACCCATATCTTTCCCATATGTCGCGGGCGGTTTCAGATGTCAGGAATTCCAGAAATTCTGCTGCAACGGGGCTGGTTGACTGCGCCGTGATCGCGGCCGGATAAACGATCGGATCATGGCTGCCTTCAGGGAAAACACCGATGATGCTGACCGTGTCAGAGGCCATTGCGTCGGTCGCATAGACAATGCCCAAGGGCGCTTCGTTCTGCGCAACAAAGGCAAAGGCCGAGCGGACATTGTCGGATTGTGCGACCAGCGGTTCCACGCTTTCCCAGAGCCCGAGCGAGGTCAGCGCCGCCTTGCCATAAATGCCCGCCGGAACCGCATCGACCAGCGCCATGGCAAGCCGTTCGTTGCCCAGCATACCAGCAAGATCAAGTGTCTCGTCTATCGTGAGGGCCGCGGCTTCGTTGCCATTCGCGACCAGAACAAGTGTATTGCCAAGAATGTCGCGCCGCGTGCCTGCGCGCAAATCACCGGAAGCGTCCAGCGCATCCATCCAGTCTGTGCTGGCCGAGATGAAAATATCTGCGGGCGCGCCCAGTTGAATCTGGCGTGACAGGGCTGATGAGCCCGCAAAGGAAAAGGTCGCGTTATGGCCTGTTTCGGTTTCCCACGCATCCGCCAGCGCGGTGCCGGCATCGGTCAGGCTGGATGTCGCAAACACTGTCAGATGATCGGCCAGACCATAGGCCGGTGCAGTGATGCACAGAACCGAAAGCGCAGTGGCCGCTGGTCTGAGAGAGAAGGAAAGCGGCATCGCGCCTCTCACTGATATGTTCTACGAAACATATCGCAGAAAGACCGTTGATGGGGCAAGCGTTATTTTTAGACGGGAATATCCCTTTGCCTGAAAACGGGCGCTATACCGCCGGAACGGCCAGCGCATCGGCGAAATGTCGCATGGCGCTTTCGGGCTGATAATCACAAGCAAATAGAGGCAAAGTGATCTGAAACCCGCCCGCGCAAGTATCACTATCACAAATTGCAACACGCTTAAATCAACGCCACATGTGATAAAATGTACGTGTTAAGAAAATTGCAGCCTGTGCGCGACAGGAATATGGGCTAAGCTTTCGCAAATAATGTGGCCTGGCCGGGAAAAAGAATGACCTATTGGATTAGACTTGGCGCAATATGCTTTGGATTGCTGATTGTCAGCCTGATTGGTTGGGCGGTTTTCCTGCCTGCATCGCATCCCATGCTGGAAAGGGCAGGCTTGCTTGCGCCCATGCGCGCCGTTGGATTGCCCATCCCAGAGGCCAGCAACGGCGCGGGCGGCGGTGGCCCCCCATTTGGCAGGGGGGGTGAGATACAGGTGGTTGCACAAGAGGTTGCGAATGCCGACGCTGATAGCCGTCTAGTGGCCATTGGGACAGCGCGCCCCTTGCGTGGTGTGACCTTGACCTCCGAAGTGGCTGGAACGTTGGAGAATGTTGCCGTTTCTTCCGGGGACTGGGTCGAGGCGGGCAGCCTGATCGCCGAATTGACAGTCGAGGCACAGCAACTCGCCCTTGCCCGTGCGGAACTGGCGCTGCGCGATGCGCAGGCGCGTGTCGACCGTGTTGCGCAACTGCGCGACAGCGGGTCAGCCACGCAGGTGCAGATTGATGAAGCAGAGCTGGCCCTGAACCGCGCGACGCTGGATCTGCGCGATGCCGAATTCGAATTGCGCCGCCGCCAAATCACAGCGCCGATTTCAGGCTGGATCGGCCTGATCGCGTTGGAACCTGGCAATCAGGTCACGACAAGCACAGAACTTGCCAGACTGGATGACCGCAGCAAATTGCTGATTGATTTCGACGTACCGGAACGGTTTGTCGGGTTAGTCGGGGTGGGCGATGCGCTGCAAGCCAACCCGCTGTCGCGCCCGGGAGAAATGTTGCAAGGCCAGGTGCGCGCAACTGATGCGCGGGTAGATCAGGGCAACAGATCCCTGCGCATTCAGGGCGAGATCGAGAACGAGGACGACCGCCTGCGCCCCGGAATGGCGTTTCGCGTGAGTGTTGAATTACCCGGCGAACCCTTGCCGCTGGTAGATCCGCTTGCCATTCAATGGGATCGTGACGGGGCCTTTGTCTGGGCGCTGGATGATGAAAGCAAGGCGCAACGCGTCCGCGTGGAAATCGTGCAGCGCCGCGATGATGCCGTGCTGGTGCGCGCCGATCTGCAAGCGGGACGGATTGTTGTGATCGAGGGCGTTCAGAACCTGCGCCCCGGCGCAGAAGTATCCCCCCGAGAGATTGTTCCTGCTCCACAGGGCGAAATTGTCGAAGACGCAACCATTCAAGCCAGCGGAAGCGCCGAACAATCCGAAACATCCCCAGATATCTGATGCGAGTATCGACATGACAGCGCCTGCCGACAACAGTTCCCAGACTGATACCGAAATGCGCGAAGTTGCCCGTTCTGGCATTGCGCTATTCGTGCGCCGTCCGATTCTGGCATTTGTTTTCAGCGCGTTGATCGTGATTGCCGGGTTGGCCGGTCTTTTTGCGGTAGAAGTGCGCGAGTTGCCTAATGTGGACCGCCCCGTGATTACGGTGACCACACAGTTCAGCGGTGCTGGTCCTGAAAGCATTGATCGCGAAGTGACCAGCCGGATCGAAGGGGCTGTCGGGCGGGTTGCAGGCGTTCAAAGCATTTCCTCAGAATCGCGTTTCGGGCGGTCGCGCGTTGTGGCCGAATTCAGCGATTCCACGGATATAGATGTTGCGGCGACCGATATTCGTGATGCGATTGGCCGTATCCGCAATGCCTTGCCCGATAATGTGCAGGAACCGCGCATCATCAAGGCAGACTCCGATTCTGACGCTGTCATGCGCATCAGTGTCACATCGAACGCCCGTTCGGTGCAGGATCTGACGCAACTTGTAGAAGAATTGGTCGAAGATCGCCTGATTTCCGCACCCGGCGTTGCTGATTTACAGGTGTTCGGCGCCAGAGAAGCGATTTTCCGTGTCGATATCGACATGCTGGAACTTGCTGCGCGGGGCCTGAGTATTGCGGATATTCGCGCTGCTTTGCGCAATGTCTCTTTCGACGTGCCGGCAGGTTCACTGTCCAATGACCGCCAGAGTATTCAGGTGCGCACAACCGCCAATGTGCAGACCCCGCAGGCGTTTGAATCGCTTGTTCTGCGTGGGGATGTCCGCCTTGGCGATGTGGCGGTGGTCACCCTTGGCCCGGCCCCCGGCGAGACGATTTTGCGCGCCAATGGCGAGACGGGCATCGGGCTGGGTATTATCCGGCAAGCGCAAAGCAACACGCTGGATATTTCAAGCAATGTCCGCGCCATCGTGGATGAATTGCAAGGTATTCTGCCAGAAGATGTGCGCATTTTCGTAACCTCGGATGAAGCCACTTTTGTCGGCGGTGCGATTGTTGAAGTCATGAAAACGCTTAGCATCGCGCTGCTGATTGTGATTGCCACGATTTATCTGTTTTTGCGCGATGCGCGGGCCACTTTCGTGCCCGCCGTAACGCTGCCAATTGCCCTCATCGGGACCGTGGCTGCGATTTATATCGTCGGCTTCTCGGTCAATATCCTGACGCTTCTTGCACTGGTTCTAGCCACGGGCATGGTTGTGGACGACGCTATCGTGGTGCTGGAAAACATCGTGCGGCGGCGGGGGCAAGGGTTGGGTACACGCGCTGCGGCGGTGCTGGGTACGCGGCAGGTGTTTTTTGCCGTTGTCACCACGACAGCCACATTGGCGGCGGTGTTTGTGCCCTTGTCATTTCTGCCCGGTCAGGCAGGCGGGTTGTTTCGGGAATTCGGCTTTACACTTGCGATGGCGGTGTTGTTGTCGTCAGTTGTCGCACTGACGCTTTGCCCCGTATTGGCCAGCCGTTTGCTGCGCGAAAGCGACACCAAGGCAGGCACCGGGCCGGTTGCCCGATTTGGCACATGGATGGCAGGGGTTTACGCCAAGGCCCTCGACCGTGCGTTAATGCAGCCCGTGGCGGTGATTGTGGCCGCGTTGCTATTTGCCGCATCGGGCTGGTTTGCAGCGCAGACCATTCCACAGGAACTGACCCCGCCCGAAGATCGGGGCGTGGCGCTGCTAAGTGTAACTGCGCCGCAAGGCGTGTCTATTGAATATACAGATGGCAAGGTCCGCGAGATTGAACAGATCATTGCCCCCCTTCGCGCTTCGGGAGAGGTGACAAACCTCTTCTCGATCGTTGGTATTGGCGGTGGCGATAACCGCGCTTTCATGGTCATGACCTTGGCCGATTGGGATCAGCGCGACCGCAGCCAGCAGGAAATCGTCGGCCAGATCAATGCAGGTTTGCGCAATGTCATCGGTGTTCGGGCCTTTGCCATACAGCCGAATTCCTTGCGCATACGCGGTGCGGGGCAGGGTCTGCGCTTTGCAATTCTGGGCAGCAATTACGACGACCTTGCCGACAATGCGCAGGTGCTGGTCGACCGGATGAACGAAGACCCGCGTTTCGGGCAGGTCCGGCTGGATTTCGAGACAACCCAGCCGCAGCTTTCCATTGAGGTTGACCGCGACCGCGCATCGGATCTGGGTGTGAACCTTGATGGGCTGGGTGAAGCGCTGCAAGCGATGTTGGATGGCAGCAGCGTGGGCAGTGTGTTCATCGACGACCGCAGTTTTGACATCCAGATGCTCTCGACCAGAACGCCGGTGCGCGACCCAAGCGATCTAGAGCAGAGTTTCGTCCGCACGGATGCAGGGCAGATCCTGCCAATTTCCAGCTTCATCAGCCTTGAAGAACGCGCGACCGCGCCGCAATTGACGCGCGAATCGCAGCAGCGCGCTGTGCAGGTCACGGCAAGCCTTGATCCGGGCTTCCCGCTGGGCACAGCACTGGCCGAGGCAGAGCGCCTTGCGGCTGAGATTCTGCCAGCCAATGAGCGCCTGCTTCCCTTGTCCGAGGCCGCCACACTTGATGAAACCTCGGGTGGCATTTTTCTGGTGTTTGGCTTTGCGGTGCTGATTGTGTTCCTTGTTCTGGCGGCACAGTTCGAAAGTTTCATTTCCGCGATTGTGGTCATGGTGACCGTGCCGCTGGGGCTGGCCTGTGCGGCCTTTGCCATGTTGTTTACCGGGGTCAGCCTGAATGTGTATTCGCAAATCGGGCTGGTGTTGCTGGTGGGGATCATGGCCAAGAACGGCATTCTGATCGTGGAATTTGCCAACCAGTTGCGCGATGAAGGGGCAGAGCTGCGCGATGCGATCCTGAATGCCTCAACCATACGTTTGCGCCCGGTAATGATGACGATGACCTCCACTGTTCTGGGGGGGTTGCCCCTTGTCATGTCCACCGGACCGGGGGCCGAGGCGCGCGAGGCGCTGGGCTGGGTTGTCGTTGGCGGGCTTGGGCTGGCAACCTTGGCGACGCTGTTCCTGACACCAGTGGCCTATCTGCTTCTGGCGCGTTACAGCAGCCCGCGCGCCGAAGGCCAGCGGCATCTGGAAAGCGAACTTGCACGCGCGGCGGGCAGCACGGCGATCTGAGCAAGGATGCAACGCGCAATAAACTCGTCTGCGACCCGGTGGCCCCCTTGTTGCCTGTGCGGGTTCTATCCTATCTCTGCGCTGATGATAAAAGGATTGCTTGCAAGTGCAGATTCGGTTTGACCACGGTCCTGATGGGCGCGCCGCATGGTTTGAAGGTGCGGATGATCTGATTGCGGCCCACGTCGCATCAGACGTTGAAGCAGCCTTTTTGCAAATGCAAAAGGCGCTCGAAGCCGGAAAATGGCTGGCGGGATACGCCGCCTATGAACTGGGCTACGCGCTGGAACCGCGGCTTCAAGCGCTCATGCCGCAGGACCGTATTCTGCCGCTATTGTGTTTCGGGGTCTATGACCGACCAACTGCTGCCGCGCCCCTCTCAGTTGGTCCTGCCGCGCTGCATGACCTGACACCGCGTTGGGATGGGGCGAGTTATGCGCGCGCTTTTGCGCGTTTGCATGACTGGATTGGCGCTGGCGATATCTATCAGGCCAATCTGACCTTTCCGATGGATGCGCGGGTCCAGGGAAGTTCGACCGCGCTTTATTCAGCGCTATCGGACCGGCAGAAAGTCGGCCACGGGGCGTTGGTTTTACAAGAAAATCTGCCTGATCTTCTATCACGTTCCCCCGAATTGTTCTTCCGCATCACGCAAAACGGCCAGATTGCCACGCGCCCGATGAAAGGCACCATGCCGCGCGGCGCGACCGCGCAGGAAGATGCAGACTTGCGCGCGCGACTTGCCAGCGACCCCAAGATTCAGGCCGAAAACCTGATGATCGTGGATTTGCTGCGTAATGATATCAGCCGCCTGTGCACCATCGGCAGCGTCAAGGTGCCAGAGTTATTCGCGGTCGAGACATATGCCACGGTTCACCAGATGACATCGCTGGTGACGGGACACTTGATGCCAACCCAGAAAGTGGGCGATGTCTTTCAGGCCCTGTTTCCATGCGGGTCAATTACCGGGGCACCAAAACTGCGCGCGATGGAGATTATTCGCGCGTTGGAACCCGCGCCGAGAGAAGCGTATTGCGGTGCCATTGGTTGGTTTGCCCCAGATGGCAGCGCCGATTTCAATGTGGCGATCCGCACGCTTATGGTTCAAGACGGGCGCGCTGTGCTGAATGTTGGCGGGGGTGTCGTCTGGGATTCCACCGCATCTGCCGAATATGAGGAAGCATTGTGGAAAGCACGCTACGCAAAAGCGTTCCACACGGAACCTGCCTGATCGAGACATTCGGCTGGTATCCCGGATTGCGTCACGCCGAATTGCACCTCGCGCGCATGGGCAGCGGTGCGAATGCGCTGGGCTTTCCATTCGATGTTGCACAGGCGCGGGCGAAAATGCACCAAGATAGCGCCAGCCCCCTGCGCTGCCGTATGACGCTGGACGCCCAAGGCAGATTGGATGTCACGACAGCACCACTTCCCATAGCGCCTTTGTTCTGGCGCGTTCGGGTCGCGTCAGAACGACTACGCTCTGACGATCCGTGGCTGGCGGTCAAATCAACCCAGCGGGAATTCTATGACCAGATGCGCGCCAGCTTGCCCGAGGATGTCGATGAATGGCTGTTCCTGAATGAGCGTGATGAACTGGCAGAGGGGACAATCACCAATCTGTTTCTGGTCATGCCCGACGGGCGCAAGCTGACACCGGCGCAGGAATGTGGCGTGTTGCCCGGTGTGTTGCGCGCGGCGCTGCTTGCAGATGGGTGGTCCGAGGCCTGCCTGAGCTTGGATGATCTGCACCGTGCAACACAGGTGTTCATGGGAAATGCCTTGCGCGGGCTGATCCCTGCTGAGGTGACGACGCCGTATCGGGGCTAAGGCATGAAAAACCACTCTGGCGCAGGTGTTTGACTTTTGCTGCGAAGAAAACAGGTCCATCGCCTGAAACACAGGATTGCAGAGTATGACCAGACATTCCCCGGACCCTGCCACAACCAGCGAGATCATTGAGATGGCGCTGAGCGATCATGTCAGTTTTGAGCAAATTCGTGCGCAGCACGGGCTTGGGCCGGATCAGGTCAAAATCCTCATGCGTCAAAGTCTGAAACCGGGAAGCTACCGCGCCTGGCGCAAACGGGTGCGCGCCTTCGGCACCCGGCGCGAGGTTTACAAGTGAATCCTGACCCTCACCCTTGGGCATCGGATCTGGCCGAGCTTCATGCACAAGTCTGGACGCGACTGGCGCGCGGGGTCCGCGTCCGTCGCGCAGCGGCGCGGCACCCCACGCTTGCAACTGTTTCGCCAGCAGGCATGCCGCAAGCAAGGACAGTGGTATTGCGCGCGGCCGACAGTATGTCGGCCACTGTGGACATTCACACGGATATCAACTCGACCAAAGTGACGGAGTTGCGCGCAAATCCCTTGGCTGCTCTGCATGTCTGGGATGGGACGGCGCATCTGCAATTGCGCCTTGAGGTCCGTGCGACAATCCTCACAGGAATGGATGTGGCCGAAATCTGGGCGCTGGTGCCAGAGACATCTCGCATCGCATATGGAAGCAACCCCGCGCCGGGGCAGCCGGTCACAGATGGGCTTGCCTATGTCAAACACCCTGACCCCGCATGCTTTGCGGTTCTGCGGCTGCATGTGCAGGCAATGGATGTGCTGCATCTTGGCCGCGACCATCGCCGCGCGCGGTTTGTTCGTGGGGATAATTGGGCAGGACAATGGCTGGCACCATGATCGCGCCTATGCGCGCTGCCCATTTCACTGCCAACACATAGCCGTCCGGTTGCGCAAAGCCCCCGCGCGTCTTAACTTATGTTCAGGATGCAGATATTTTGGACAGCACTCTTTCACCGGTCGCTCCTTCTGGGTGGCGTCTGGACAAGCTTGACCGGCGCAGAGGCCCTTGCGCTGGGGGGGTTGGTGACAGCCCTCGCTGTGTGGCTTAGCTTGCGCTTGTTGCCCGCGACGCATCCGCTGGTGTTGTGGCGCGCTGTGCGGCATATTCCACGCTTCATTGCCGGTTCGGTCGATGGTGGTGTCGATGTGGCGCGGCGCGCGTTTTCCCCGAATATGCGCCTGCGCCCCGGCTGGCTGGAGGTGCAAACCGATTTGCCGGATGGCGCGCGTGTCGTGTTGGGTGGAGAATTGTCGCTGATGCCCGGTACCTTGGCTGCGGGCAGTGAAGACGGAAAGCTGCTGGTGCATGTTTTGGACACAGATGCAGGCTTTGATAATGCCATTCCGCGCGAAGCCGAGGATATTGCCACGATCATTGGGCATAAGCCAAAGGCGCGTCCATGACACTGTGGTTGCATACCCTTGCCATTGCACTGCTTGTCAGTCTTGGGGGCGCGCTGTGGCGCGTCTGGCGCGGTCCGTCGCAGGCAGACCGGATGATGGCGGCGCAATTGATCGGAACAGGTGGGGTGGCCGTTCTGATGGTTCTGGCCGCCTTGCAGGACTGGGCGCTTCTGGTGGTGGCCTTTGCGCTGGCAACGCTTGCGGCCCTCGCGGCGGTGGGTTTCGTCAAGTCAGAAAGCCCAGACGGCGCGGGCGACCCGGAAGAAGCGCCGCCCGTCAAAAAGATGCGCGGGACAGGTCAAGACAGGGCGCAGAATGGCTGATATTGCAACCTATGTTTTGACCGGACTGGGGCTTGTGTTCTTTATCGCAGGCACAGTGGGGCTGATCCGTTTTCCTGACCAGTTCAGCCGCCTGCATGCGCTGACCAAGGGCGATAATCTGGGTCTTGGCTTTATCGCGCTGGGTGTCGCATTCCAGACAGAGACATGGGCACAAGTTGCCATGCTGCTGCTAATCTGGGGATTGGCGCTGCTGGCCGCCGGGACAGTGTCACAGCTTGTTGCCCGCGCGGCAGTGTCAGAATCACAAAAACCATGAGTCTTGTGCTGGATATGGCGCTTTGCGCCCTGATCCTCGGTGTCGGGCTGGCAACTGTCGCCGGTCATGGCGTTTTCCGCGCAGTTATTTTCTTTATCACCTATGGGCTGCTTCTGGCGATTGGATGGGCGCGTCTTGGTGCCTATGACGTGGCCCTTGCCGAAGCGGCGATCAGCGCAGGGCTGACGGGTGTGCTGCTGCTGGCGGCGCATGGGCGGTTGCGCCGGCTGCGCGCGGCTGAAGAGGCCCCCTTGCGACCCAACCTGCCTGCCGCGCTCGTCGCAACCGGAATAGCGCTTGCTTTGGGTTGGGCGTGGTTTGCGCTGCCAGACCCCACAGCGCCGGACCTGACCGCCGCGCTGCCGCAATCTGGTGTCGGCAACCCTGTCACGGCTGTGTTGCTGAATTTCCGGGCATGGGACACGTTGCTGGAAGCGATAATCCTACTGGCTGCGCTGATCGGGTTGTGGATGCTGGCGCGGGATCGTGCATGGGATAACCCTCTTGGGTTGCGGTATCACGCGCGCGCGGGTGGTGTGATGGCCAGTTTCGGGCGTGTTCTTCCCCCGATTGGCCTGATTTTCGGTATCTACCTTGTCTGGGCCGGGGCCGAGATGACGGGCGGTGCGTTTCAGGGGGGGACCGTGCTGGCAGCCGTGTGCCTTGTGTCTATCATGGCGGATGTCTTGCCTGCGCCGCGAATTGCGCAACCTGCATGGCGCCTAGCGCTTGTGTTCGGGCCGGGCGTGTTTTTGCTGTCGGGGGTTGCGGGTGCCGTTTTCGCGCAGGGGTTTCTGGCCCTGCCGCCTGAATTGGCAAAGCCCGCCATCGTTACGATTGAAGCGGCCTTGACCCTGTCCATCGCAGTCACGCTGGTCCTGCTGGTCATCGGCCCGCCGGATGAAGGGGGGCAGGACGCATGAATCTGACGGTCTTTGCGCTGACGGGGGCCGCCTTGGTTGGTCTTGGGGTCTATGGTCTGATCGCGCGCGTGCATATGCTGCGCCGGATCATGGCATTTAACCTGATCGGTTCCGGCCTGTTCCTGTTCTTTGGCGCGGCCGGGGCGCGTGGCGTTGGGCTGGACCCCATCCCGCAGGCGCTGATTATCACTGGCATTGTTGTTGCCCTTTCTGCCAGTGCACTGGCCGTTGGCCTTGTTGTGGCGCTTGCGCGCAGTTCCGGCACAGCCTGCCTGCCAGATGAAGCGGGTGACACGTGACTGCACTGATTTCCTGGCTTGTGTTGCCGCTATTTGCAGCATTGGCGGCGATTGCACTGCCTTCGCGTGCACGGTTGCCCGCTGCACTGCTGGGTGTCGGGCTGACAGTGGTGGCATCCATCTGGCTGACAATCGAAGTCTGGAATACGGGCGCTGTAACAGTATCGCTTGGCGGTTGGCGCCCGCCCATCGGTATTGCCTTGCGCGCGGATGGGCTGGGTGCGGCACTTGGGGTCATGACCGCGCTGGTGATGGTCGCCGTGGCGCTGGCTGCGCGGCATGAACTGGCCGCGAAGGTTGCCGGACCACGCATAGGTTTCGGGTTCTGGCCGCTGATGCTGCTGCTTTGGGCTGCGTTGAATGCGGTCTATGTCGCGCGCGATCTTTTCAACCTCTATGTCGGGTTGGAGTTGATCACCCTGACAGCCGTGGCGCTGGTGGCCATATCCGGCAAGGCTGCGGCAATCGCAGCCGCATTGCGCTATCTGCTGTTCGCGCTTGCAGGGTCGTTGCTGTATCTGGCCGGTGTGGTGCTGACCTATGCCGCGCATGGTACGCTTGACATTTCGCTGCTGGCCGCGCGGACAGTTGCGCCGGGTGATGCGCTTGCGCTGGGGCTGATGACAGCGGGGCTATTGGTCAAGACAGCGCTGTTTCCCTTCCATGTCTGGCTGCCCCCTGCCCATTCTGCGGCCCCTGCGCCTGCTTCGGCCCTGCTATCCGCGCTGGTGCCCAAGGCATCGCTGCTGATCCTGTTGCGGATTTGGTTCGAGGCAATGCCAGAGCTTGCCACCCCCATGACCCAGAGCGCCTTGGCAAGTCTGGGGGCGCTGGCGGTCATCTGGGGCGGTGTTCTGGCGCTGCTTCAGTCGCGGCTGAAACTGATCGTTGCCTATTCGACAGTTGCGCAACTGGGCTATATCTTTCTGGTGTTTCCATTGGCTGGTGGGGATGGCGCGGCACAGCCTTGGGCGGCAGGCGCATGGACGGGTGCAATCTTCCAGATGCTCGCCCACGGGCTGGCCAAGGCCGCCATGTTTCTGGCCGCAGGCATTTATATCGCGGCTATCGGCAGTGACAGGCTGGGCGATATGCGCGGGCTGGCGCGTGCCTTGCCGATGACGGGGTTCGCCTTTGCGCTTGCATCAATCACATTGCTTGGCTTGCCGCCCTCTGCCGGGTTCACGGCAAAATACTTGATGATGACGGCAGCCTTTGCATCCGGTCAATGGGCCTGGGCGCTTGTGCCGGCTGGCGGCGGTTTGTTGGCGGCGGCATATCTGTACCGCCCCCTGAGCGCGATTTTCGCGCGCGACACAGCATTAACGCCGCGCCCTATCCCTTGGGCCTGGCAGACAGTCCCACTTGTTCTGGCTGCGCTCTCGGTGGCTTTGGGTCTGCTATCGTCGATCCCGTTCGAATTCTTGCAGATCGGACGCCCTGAACAGGCGGCGGAGGGGTTATGACCACAACCCTGCCCCTATTGCTTCTGATGACTTCGCTTCTGCCCGCAGCGGTGACGTTCTTCCTCGCGCAGGACAGCCATATCCTGCGCAACACATTGCAACTTGGCGGCGCTGTTATAAAACTGGGCCTGATTGTCTGGATGTTGTTCGCAGTGGCGACAGGTGCCACTTATGAGGCAGAGTTTCCCCTGGCGCCTGGGCTTGTGATCCTGTTGCGGATCGACGCGCTGGCGCTGTTGTTCATTTCGCTATCAGGCGCGCTCTGGCTGCTGACGACGATCTATGCAATCGCTTATTTCGGCACCAAGGCGGAATTGTCACGCTTTTTCGGGTTCTTCAGCCTTTGCGTGGCGGCAACAACGGGTCTGGCCCTGTCCGGATCGCTGATATCGTTCTTCATCTTCTTCGAATTGCTGACACTCAGCACATGGCCTTTGGTTGCGCATAAGCAAAACAAACCCTCGCTGGCGGCGGCAAAGGTATATTTCACCTATGCGCTGCCCGGATCGGCGGCGTTGCTATGGGCGATCATCTGGCTGGAAAGCGCCACAGGCCCTGTACTGTTCACGGAACCCCCTGATCTGAGCGGGCTGGACCCCGCCGCGCTGCGCGCCATTTTTGCGCTGTTCATCATCGGTGTCGGGGTAAAGGCCGCGCTGGTGCCGCTGCATGGCTGGCTGCCAGCGGCAATGGCCGCACCTGCGCCGGTTTCTGCGCTGCTGCATGCGGTTGCTGTGGTCAAGGCGGGCGCGTTTGGGGTTGTGCGCATTGTCTATGATGTTTTCGGCGCAGAAAACATGACTGCGCTGGGGGTCGGTGTGCCGTTGGCGATTGTGGCGTCAGTGACAATTGTGTGGGGGTCTTTCCGGGCCTTGCAGCAAGATGAGATCAAGAAACGCCTTGCTTTTTCAACCGTGTCGCAGGTCAGCTATATTGTGCTGGGTGCGGCCCTCGCCAGCCCTTTGGCGATGATTGGCGGGCTTGTGCATCTGGTCCATCAGGGGCTTATGAAAATCACGCTTTTCTTCTGCGCAGGCATTTATGACGAGCGTGCGGGCATAAAGCGTATCGAGGGCTTGAACGGCATGGGCAAACAGATGCCCTGGACCTCGGCCTGTTTCAGCATTGGTGCAATGGGCATGATCGGATTGCCCCCGCTGGCGGGGTTTATCAGCAAGTTTTACCTTGGGCTTGGCGCGATGGAGGCCGGCGCGCCGTGGGTTCTGGCTGTGCTGCTGGCCTCGACCTTGCTGAATGCGGCCTATTTCCTGCCGTTGCTATACCGTCTGTGGTTCCTGCCCCGTGCCGAAGATGCGAGGGGCGATGAACGGGCATCCGGGCTGGTGTTGCCCGCTGTGGTCACGGCTGCGGCGACGCTGGGCGTCGGGCTGCTGGCTGCCAGCCCGATCAGCCCCTTGGGCTGGGCTACGCTGATTGTCACGCAGGGGTATGGGCCATGAGCATGATGTATTCTGGATCGCTTGCACCTTTTGCCGTTTTGATGTGGCCGTTATTGCTTGGCCTTGTGCCAATTGTCCCGCGCTGGCGCGCAAACGCCTTGCGGTTGCTGCCTTTCGCGCCTTTGCCTGCCCTTGGCTTTGCAATCGCGGGTGCGCCGGGCTCTGTCGAGATACCGGACCTATTGCTGGGTGTTCAGTTGGGCACCCGCCCGGACACGGCCTTGCTGCTGGGAATGACGGCCTTGGTATGGACTGTCGCAGGGTGGTATGCTGCCCAAGTCATGGAAAGGGGGCAGGCGGCGGGTCTTTTCGCTAGCTTCTGGTGTCTGACGCTTGCAGGCAATCTGGGCGTGTTTCTGGCAGCGGATATCGTCACATTCTATATCGCTTTTGCCGCAGTATCTTTGGCAGCATGGCCCATGGTTATTCATGACCGCACCAGGGCCGCGCTGGCTGCCGGACGTGTCTATATCACGCTTGCCGTGGTTGGAGAGGCGGCCTTGCTGAGTGGATTGATGATCGGCGCAGCGGCGGCTGCGGATTTACAGATTTCCACTGTGCGCGCGGCCTTTGCGGATGCCCCATTCGGCACAGTGGGTGTCGGGTTGTTGATAGCAGGCTTCGGGATAAAGGCAGGCATGGTGCCGTTGCACATCTGGTTGCCGCTGGCGCATCCCGCTGCCCCGGTGGCAGGCTCGGCGGTTTTATCGGGCGCAATCGTCAAGGCAGGCCTGATCGGCATGGTGCTGCTGGTGCCAGAGGAAACCGGCTGGCGCAGCATGTTGATTGTGCTTGGCCTGTTGGGCGCGTTTGGCGCGGCAATCTGGGGGTTGAGCCAGCAAAACCCGAAGGCCGTGCTGGCCTATTCAACTGTCAGCCAGATGGGGTTGTTGCTGGTCCTCGTCGGTGCCGGGTCGCAAGGTGTTGCCTATGCCGCGCTGCATCATGGACTTGCGAAAGCGGCGCTGTTTCTATGCGTTGGCATGATGATGCTTGCGACAAGCGCTGCCCAGCGCCGTGCGGTGGTCGGCTTGGCGGGTCTGGTCGCCCTGTCAGTTGCAGGGCTGCCCCTGACGGGTGGTGCCTTGGCCAAGCTGGCAGGCAAGTTGGGGATTGGCGAGATGCTGTCACTTGCCATCACGCTGAGCAGTGTGACGACCACGCTGGTCCTTGGCTGGTTTCTGATCTGTCTTGGACGGGTGTCAGCAAAGCCACAGCAGACCCCGCATTGGGGCGGGCTTTTTAGCGTGGTCATGGTGCTTGGGGTTCTGGCCCTCATATTGCCCTGGGTGCTGTGGCCCGGCGCGGTGGATGTGCCGCGCGACTATGTCTGGCACCCCTCGAATATGCTGGAGGGGCTGTGGCCCGTGCTGGCCGGGCTTGGGGCAGTTGCGCTTGTCCAGCGATTGAAGCTACCCGCATACCCGCCGGGTGATTTGCTGCGCCTGTTCGGCAAGCACAAACTACGACCAGCTTTTCAACTGCCCGTGGGTAATCATGGCGCGCGCCGCACAAAACGCCCGGCCCTGCGATTGTTGCTGAAGGTCAAAGATGCGGAAAGGGCGCTATTGCATTGGCCCTTTGCCGGATCAACCCTGATGGGTCTGGCGCTGGTATTGGCGGCTTTTGTCTGGATCGCGACCTGATGAAACACAACGCATTGCCTTGAATGCCGCAAAGCGATCATGGCATCTTGCCAGAAACCACAAGAGGGATGATGCAATGCGCAATGCGCCACAACAGGTGTTCGATCTGGAGTGTTTCCTGCCCTATCTGCTGAATCAGGCGGCAGAGGCAAGCAGCCGGTCCTTTGCGACTGTGTATCGGGAAGAATTCGGCATGACGCGCACCCAGTGGCGGGTTATGGCCAATCTGGGAAAATTCGGGGGTATGACGGCTTCGGAAATCTGCCAGATCAGCCATATCGAAAAAACCAAAGTGTCGCGCGCTGTGGGCCAGTTGCAGGAAATAGGCTATCTGATGCGTAGCCGTGCCAAGGATGACAAGCGCCGCGAAAACCTGTCGCTGACACCCTCGGGACAAGAGGTGTTCCGCAAACTGGGTGCGCGGGGGTTGGCATATCAGGCGCAACTTGCAGCCGCGCTGGGCGCGGAGCGGTTGGCGCAACTGGAAGCGATGCTGCAAGAGGTCCGCGCGCTGCACCCCGAAATGGCCGGTTTGGCCTGAGGCATTGGCAGATGCGCGCGGTTCTTGCGAAATGCCCTGTCTTGAGCGCATAAGCGCAACCATGCGTTTGCCCATAGATGACATTCTGCCAGACCTGACCGCAGCATTGCGCAGCGCGGGGCGCGCAGTTCTTCAGGCGCCACCCGGTGCAGGTAAGACAACGCGCGTGCCGCTGGCCTTGCTGGAGCAGGTCGCGGGCAGGATTGTGATGCTGGAACCGCGCAGACTGGCCGCGCGGGCCGCTGCTGAACAGATGGCGCGGCTTCTGGGCGAAGATGTGGGCAAAACGGTGGGTTACCGTATTCGCGGCGAAGCTGTGACCTCGCCCGCCACACGCATCGAGGTCGTGACCGAGGGCATTCTGACGCGGATGTTGCAAAGTGACCCCGAATTGCGCGGCGTGGGGGCGGTGATCTTTGATGAATTCCATGAACGCTCGCTCAATGCCGATCTGGGCCTTGCCCTGACATGGGAGGTACGCGAGGCGCTGCGCCCTGATCTCGCAGTCGTGGCGATGTCGGCCACGCTGGATGCAGAGCCCGTCGCGCGGCTGTTGGATGACGCCCCCATCCTGACCGCGCAAGGCCGCGCCTTTGCTGTAGATACCCGCTGGCTACCCCGCCCGCGCCCAAAGGCCGAGCGGTTTGAGGTGGCGGCCGTCAATCTAATCGTGCAGGCCGTGACCGAGGCCGAGGGTTCGGTTCTGGTTTTCCTGCCCGGCGAGGGTGAAATCCGGCGTGTTGCGACAGCGCTGCAAGGGCGCGTGGGTGAGGCCGGGATATACCCGCTATACGGTGCGCTGCCGTTTGCGCAACAACGCGCGGCGATTGCGCCTATGGCGGGCGGGCGCAAGATCGTGCTGGCCACAGCGATTGCCGAAACTTCGCTGACGATTGAGGATATTCGGATTGTTGTGGATTGTGGGCTGGCGCGGCGGGCGCGGTTTGATCCGGGCAGCGGTATGTCGCGGCTGGTCACCGAACGTGTGACCCGCGCCGAGGCAGAACAGCGGCGCGGGCGCGCAGGGCGCGTGGCAGAAGGGGTCTGCTACCGGATGTGGGCACGCAGCGAGGAAGGCGCGCTTGCAGCCTTTGCCCCGCCAGAAATCGAGCGTGCGGATCTGTCGGGTCTGGCGCTTGAACTTGCGCTGTTGGGCGGGGCCGAGGATTTGCGCTTTCTGACGCCACCCCCGCAGGGGGCGATGTCCGAGGCGCGCGCCTTGTTGTGCAGTCTGGGGGCGCTGGGTGATGCCGGGCGCATCACGGCGCATGGCCGTGCGATGGCGGCACTTCCGCTGCACCCGCGGCTTGCCCATATGCTGCTGAGCGCAGGCAAGGAGGGGGCGGGCCTTGCAGCACTGCTGTCCGAGCGTGACATCGTGCAAGGCGCCCCGGTCGATCTGGGGCTAAGACTGATGGCGTTGCGCGACCCGCGCAATTTTGCCGAACGCACACCCTATGCGCTGCATCGCGCCACTGTGGAACGGGTGCGTGAAGATATGCGCCGCCTTGCACGGCTTGCCCCGAAAACACAGACCACACTCAGCCCCGCCGAGATGGCAGCGCTGGCCTATCCCGACCGAATCGGGCTGCGCCGCAAGGGCGATGCCCCGCGCTATGTTCTGTCGGGGGGCAAGGGGGCTGTCCTGCCTGATGGCGATGGGTTGGGGCAGATGCGACTGATCGTGGTGACGGATACAGATGGAAACCCGCAAGAGGCGCGGATCAGACAGGCGATTGCGCTGTCAGATGCAGAATTGCGCGTGCTTTATGGCGATCAGATCGTCTGGCAAAACCGTTGCACATGGTCGAAACGTCACCGGCGGATAGAGGCGCGTGCGCAGCAATGTTTCGGCGCATTGGTGCTGGAGGATCGCATCTGGCGCGACCCGGACCCGCAAGCGGTCATGCAGGCCGCATGCGACGGGTTGCGTGATCTGGGCCTGCCGGTGTCAGATGCGGCGCGGCGCTTTATCGCGCGGGTGGAATTACTGCGCACGCAAGGGGCCGAGATGCCGGATATGCGCGAAGACGCCCTTTTGACCGGATTGGAAAGCTGGCTTGGCCCCTATCTGGCTGGATGCCGCACGGCTGACCAGTTGCGCGCGGTTGATTTGTTGCCAGCATTGCGTGCGATGCTGGATTGGGGGCAGATACAAATGCTGGACGAAATGGCCCCGGCGCAGTTTGTCACCCCCTTGGGCAACAGGATACCGATTGATTATTCGGGCGAAGCGCCAGAAATTTCGGTCCGGCTGCAAGAGATGTTTGGCCTGTCCAGCCATCCCGTCATCGGACCTGCCCGCCAGCCCCTGAGGA
The DNA here is from genome assembly GCF_004366635.1 of Roseinatronobacter bogoriensis DSM 18756. GTDB lineage: Bacteria > Pseudomonadota > Alphaproteobacteria > Rhodobacterales > Rhodobacteraceae > Roseinatronobacter > Roseinatronobacter bogoriensis. The sequence continues at coordinate 117,442 of NZ_SORN01000009.1, forward strand.
TCACCCTGCTATCACCCGCGCGCAGGCCGCTGCAGGTGACAATGGACCTGCCGGGCTTCTGGGCCGAAAGCTATGCTGATGTGCGCAAGGATATGCGCGGCCAATACCCGCGTCACCCCTGGCCCGAGAACCCGTTGGAGGCAGCCCCCACCTTGCGCGCAAAACCGCGCAAGACATGACGCGGTGCGCGCGGGGTGGCCGGGTATTGAGTATTTTTGGCAAGAAAATGATCAGCGGGCTATCGCAGGCGGATATGGGCTGTGACCGGGCTTTCTGGTGCGATGCGGGTGACGGCTTGTTCAAGCGGCTCATACGCGACTGACATGGTATGGGCATTGGCGTGCAGGATCATGTCGGGTGCGCTGACCCAGGCGACATGACCGCGCCAGAACAGAAGATCGCCGCGTTGTCTGGGGCGGCCTGCGGGAAGTGCAGGACCAAGCGCGGCTTCTTGCAGATCGCTATCGCCGGGGCAGGGCCTGCCGCAAACTTGAAGTGCCAGTTGCACCAGCGCCGAGCAGTCCAGCCCTGCACGGGAGTTTCCGCCCCAGAGATAGGGTGTGCCGATCAGGGTTTCGGCAACGCTGATGGGGTCGGCCCCTCGGCTGGTGATCGGGGTGACATGCTGTTGCGGCACCCATAGCCCGTCATGGGTTTGCAGAAATTGCCCGGAAGTGCCAATCACCTCGACCTGAGCGTTGAGCGAAAGTGCGGCGCGTTCGGGGCTTTTGAGATCGGGGGCAGAGTAGAGATGCGTTGCGGGGGCATGGACCCGATGGGTCGGGGTGTGATCGGCCCCGAGAGCGGTGCTGTGCAGCCAGCCGCAATAGCCATCAGCCTCGGCTTGTACATAGGCGAAGGCGCCTTGCCTGTCGATGACACAGACCCGCGCGCCCCGCAGCAACTGGCGATCGCGAGGGCCATCGGGGCTGCGCAGCAGATCGCTGAGCGGTGCAGCAAGGCGCTGCATCTGCCCTTCGGTGAATGTGGGCGCGTCAATCTGGCCTTGTAGCCGGATATGGGCCATGCGCCCGCTGAACGGCGTTATGCGCGGGTCCCTCATAGCCCGAGGACGGAAGGAAGGGCCGCGAACAGTGCACGTGCGCCCTGACCTGCGCCGCCCTTGGGCCTTGCCGGGGCCGCGCTGGGCTGGTGGCCATAGATGTCGAAATGAGCAAAACGGGGGCTTGCCTCTACAAAGCGGTTGAGAAACAGCGCTGCGGTGATCGCGCCGGCCATGCCCCCTGACGGGGCGTTGTCCAGATCGGCGATGCCGGGCTCGATCATGGCCTCATAGGCCGGATGCAGGGGCAGTTGCCAAATCGGATCACGCACCTGTTCGCTTGCCTGCATCAGGGTCTGTGCCAGTACGGGGTCTGTGCTGAAAAACGGCGCGACATCAGGGCCCAACGCCACCCGCGCGGCGCCGGTAAGCGTCGCCATGCAGATCAGGATATCGGGGGTTTCCTCATCGGCAAGGGCTAGCGCATCGGCCAGAACAAGACGGCCTTCGGCATCAGTATTATTGACCTCAACGCTAAGTCCCTTGCGCGAGATGAGGATGTCGCCGGGGCGCATGGCATTTCCCGAGACGGCGTTTTCCACAGCCGGGACCAGCACGCGCAATTGCACCTGCCAGCCTTGCGCCATGATCATATGCGCTAGTCCCATGACAGCGGCTGCCCCGCCCATGTCTTTCTTCATCAGACCCATCGAGGCACCGGGCTTGAGGTTCAGCCCCCCGGTGTCGAAACACACACCCTTGCCCACAAGCGTCACGCGCGGCCCCTTTTCGCCCCAGCGCATATCCAGTAAGCGGGGGCTGCGGGTTGAAGCGCGCCCGACCGCATGGATCAGCGGCAGATTCTGGTTCAGAAGGTCGTCGCCTAGAATTACGTTTGTTTTCGCCTTGTGCTGTGCTGCAAGGTCCAGAAAGGCGGCTTCCAGTTCCTGCGGACCCATATGCGAGGCGGGTGTGTTGATCAGGTCGCGGGTCAGGGCTTCGCCTGCTGCAATGGCCTTTATGCGGTCGGTATCAAGGGCCTCTGGTCCGATCAGGCTGGCCAGCGCGGGGCGCTCTGACTGACGGAAGCGGCGAAACCTATAGCCTGCCAGACACCAGCCAAGCGCTTCTTCTTCCAGTTCAAGCGGCGCAAGCGCATGGTGCAAACGATAGGTGCGCGCGGGCAGTTTTGCGCGCGCACCTGCAGCGCAAAACCGCTGGCGGACACGGTCACGCGCCGTCCCGCGCCCGATGGCAGCAAGGGCAAGTCCGCCATCAGTATCGGGGACCAAGACCACCTCTCCCGGTTTTGCGCTGAAGCCAAGTGTTTCCAGCCACGCGCGCACCCGCCGAGGCTGCATGTCGGTCCAGCTTTCCAGATCTTCGGCGTTGACCAGATGAAGGTCTGTCGCGGTGCTGATTTCCGTGGTGAGATCCATGTGCGAGAGTGTATTGTCCTGAGTCATTGGGCTTCCGGGTTGCACTGATCAAGGCTGACCTGAGTGATGGGGATGAGATCTGGTTCTGATCGGGGGCAGAATAAGCGGTATTCCAGCGTGATTGTTACTCTGGCATGACAGAGGAATGATGCTCGATGATCATCCAGCCTTGCGGATCCTTGCGATAGACGAATGTATAGCGGCACAACAATTGAACTGTTGTGCCTTCTATTGTCAGATCGAATGTATATAGCCCTGAATTGATCGCCAGCGTATCGAACAGGCGTATATTCTGTTCAATAATCCGCCCGCGGGGCTGTTTTTTCAAGAAGCGTTTAAAATATGCCCGAATGGCTGCTGGGGTCTTGCGGATTTCATTGGACACTGTCGGCAGCAGCACTGCATCTTCGGCATAAAGCGCGGCCACTTTTGCGGGGTCCAGAGTTTGAAGAGCGGAATTCCAATCATTAAACAAATCGGCTATTTCATCTATTGCGCTATAAGGCATTTCCAATTCCCTGTTTTCGGCATCCAGACAGGCTGATGAAGCGCCTGTTGGTGTATTCATAAGCGATTACGGTATCGGGCACTAGTGCAGGAAGAGTATGGGCAGGTTTGACGATGAAGGTCCAGCGCACCCGGTCTGCGCATTATGCAAGCGGCCCATCCCGCCGGGCGTGCCACAAAGTCTGCATCACCTTGTGCCCAAACTGCGCGGAGGGAAGGGCGGGCCAGTCGTGCTGCTGCATCATATCTGTCACAAGGAAATACATGCCAGTTTGAGCGAGTCCGAGCTTGCACGGAGCTATAACACGATCACTGCGCTTCGTGCGCATCCAAGGCTGGCGCGGTTTATTGAATGGATCGCGCGGCGTCCGCCTGACTTCTCATCCAAGGTGCCGGGTGCACGACGTCAGCGGCGGCGCTAAGGCTTTGTTAAGCTGTTGCGTGAATAGTGGTCTGGAGAGAGTCAGGGATGAATACGGCGATGCAAGTGAAAATTTGTGAACATGCCAGCAGGGATGATGCGGCCAGTATGCGCAGGCTTCTTCAACGGCAGGCGCGGGTCGGGATCATTGCGAATACCGTCGATGTGACATTGCCAGTGGCACCGCCCAAGGACGTGTGGCTTCGCTGGCCGCGATTGCAATCCAGCCGCCGCCTGAGGCGGGGGGCAAAACTGTCGCAAGGCGCAGATCTCTGGCAAGATGAGGTTCTGAATGGCAATTTGCTTCAGAACTTCAAAAACGACTTGCGCGCCGCTCTAGGCGATAAAGCACAGCATTCGGGGCATGTTCAGCGGCTGAGAAGTACAGGTATAGTTGGCGTAAAAGCCGCGACCGAAGAGTCGCGTGAAGACAAACCCTCTGTGCCGCATAGCTTTTTGCACGGAATGGCATCGGCAGCGCAGGGTGTGACGTCTTTCTGGCAGCGCTTGAAATAACGCAATCATTTGCTGGGGAAACCATCACACACCCGCGCTGCAATAGTCGCTGTGCATTCATGAACAACCATAGTTCGCAGACAGCGGGTTGCCTTGCGCAGTGTTAGGACCGATCTGTATCAGACAAAACCTTGTCTGATCGGAGAGTGCCGTCATGTCTATCCGCCCCACACTGGAAACCCGCAAGGCACAGCCTACGCTGGAAGGTGCAGGCGTTCACCTGCACCGCGCTTTTGGTTTTCACGATCCGTCCGAACTGGATCCGTTCCTGCTGTTCGATGATTTTCGCAATGACATCCCCGAACATTTCCTGCGTGGTTTTCCATGGCATCCGCATCGCGGGATTGAAACCATAACTTACGTTCTGGCAGGCGAGGTCGATCACGGCGACAGCCTTGGCAATACCGGCACGCTGGGTGCGGGCGATGTGCAATGGATGACCGCCGGTTCGGGTATTCTGCATCAGGAAATGCCACGCGGAAATGCAAAGGGGCAGATGCACGGCTTCCAGCTTTGGGCTAACCTGCCGGGCAGCCTGAAGATGACCGCGCCCCGTTATCAGGACGTGCAGGCGAAAGAGATCCCGGAGATCATAGATGACGATGGCACCAAGGTGCGTGTTGTTGTAGGCGAGTTCTGGGGCAAGCGCGGTCCGGTAGACGGGATTGCTGCCGACCCGCAGTATCTGGATATTTCCGTCCCGCCAGGTGTGCGCAAGACCTTCAAGGTGGACACCTATCGCCGCGCCTTTGCTTACGTGTTTGCCGGTGCCGGTGTGTTCGCGGATGCGTCGAAGCCCGCAGGCGTGTTGCTGGAAAAAGAGGTCATGGGCCAAGAGGTCAATATCCGCGATATGTCCGGTGATAGGACATTGATCCGCTTTGGCACCGGTGACGAAGTGACAGTGCAGGCAGGTGAGGAAGGCATAAGATTCTTGCTGATTTCCGGCGCGCCCCTGCAAGAGCCTGTTGCCTGGCACGGTCCGATTGTCATGAACACACAACAGGAGATCCAGCAGGCCATCCGCGAATTGCGCAATGGCACCTTCATCCGCGCAGCGCACTAAACAAGATCACGCGGCCCCTGTTCGTCAGGGGTCGCACGACATATGTTAGGCATATGGGCGAGCAAGGGGCTATCATGCAACGCACGATCATTCGTGTCTCGGGGGACGATCCCGCAAAATTCCTGCAAGGGCTGGTCAGCAATGATCTGGGCAAGATGGCGCGCGACGGCATTGTCTATGCGGCAATCCTGTCACCGCAGGGAAAGTATCTGGCAGATTTCTTTCTTGTGCCACATCATGACGATATCCTGATTGATGTGGCAACGCCTCTGGCAGACGATCTGCTGAAGCGACTGAGCTTATACAAGCTGCGCGCCCCCATTACGCTTGAGAAGGTAGAGATGCCGGTCAGCCGGGGCACCGGTCCCGCGCCGGAGGGTGCGGTTTCAGACCCGCGCCACCCGGCATTGGGGTGGCGCGTCTATGGTCAGGACTTGCCAGATGATGGCACGGATTGGGATGCGTTGCGTGTGGCCTATTGTGTGCCTGAGTCAGGCATCGAGCTTGTCCCGAATGAGACCTTTATCCTTGAGGCTGGTTTTGACCGGCTGAATGGTGTGGATTTTCGCAAAGGCTGCTATGTCGGACAGGAAGTGACCGCGCGAATGCAGCACAAGACGGCGCTGCGCAAAGGCTTTGTCACTGCAGTGGTCGAGGGCGCGGCACCGGTTGGCACAGATATTACGGTGGACGGCAAGCTGGCTGGGCAATTGTTCACCCAGTCGGGCGGCAAGGCGATCGCGTTTCTGCGCTTTGATCGTGCAGGTGATGCTATGGAAGCAGCCAATGCGCGCGTGTTCTGGCAAGGCTCTTCCCAACCAGCTTGATTTTTCGCGCGGGCGCGTGTTAGCGATACCGGAGTCAAGTCCGGGAATGACATGTCTTCACGCAACCGCCTTAGTCAATCCGCCTTCGCTGGCCCTGTGCTGGCATTGACGGCTTTTGCCTTGTTTTCGGCACATGATGTTATCGTCAAGACACTGGGCGGCACATACAGTCCTGTGCAAATCGTGTTTTTCAGCGTCTTGCTAGGCCTTCCTCTGGCAATGGTCATGCTGATGCGTGACCCAACTGACGGCAACTTGTTGCCCCGTCGGCCGGGATGGACAGCGCTGCGCACCGGGGCGGCGGTGGTCACCGGGGTCAGCGTTTTCTATGCCTTTACGGTTCTGCCATTGGCGCAGACCTATGCGATACTCTTTGCGACACCCTTGCTGATCACAATCCTCTCGGTTCCCATTCTGGGCGAGCGGGTCGGATTGCATCGCGGCGCCGCTGTGGTGGTCGGGTTGATCGGCGTGCTGATCGTACTGCGCCCCGGACAGGGCGAGGGAATCAGTGCGGGCCATCTGGCCGCATTGCTGGGGGCTTGTGCCAGCGCATTTGCCTCGATTATCATCCGCAAGATCGGCAATGAGGAACGCAATGTTGTTCTGCTGCTCTACCCGATGATGGCAAACCTGTTGCTGATGGGCGCTGCCCTGCCCTTTGTCTATCGGCCCATGCCTTTGGCCGATTTCGGCGCGCTGGCGCTGATGGCAAGCATGGCGCTGGTCGCCAGTCTGTGTGTGATTGCTGCCTATAAGCGTGCGCCAGCGTTCCAGATCGCACCGATGCAATACTCGCAAATCATCTGGGCGGTTATCTTTGGGGCTTTGTTCTTTGGCGAAGGTGTGGATGTGCTGACCATTGCAGGCGCGGCGGTGATTATCCTCAGCGGCATTTACATTGTCATGCGCGAGGACAAGGCCAATGTTTCCGACAATCGCCCGGTTCTGGCCACCCGTACCCGCACCGATACCGGCACCTACCCGCGCGCCAGCCAGCTTGGCAAGCTGGATGAGGGCGAGGAGCAGGACAAACCCTAGTATTCGCCACCTGATGAAAGGTTCCGGCACCGCAATACGGTTGCGCGTAGCTGCTATGTGGGACAAAGGAGACATAGCAAAGCTGGGTGCAAAGCCGCGCAACGTCGGGCCGCGGTGCGGCGATCCACGTTCAAATCTGTAGCGTTTTATACTGGCCAAATCCGCGAAAGTTTAAATCTATGCGCCGGTGGTAGCCAAATCGCCGTGCCGTGGGGGCGGCCCGGCGATGCGCGGCGGCGCTTTGCGCCTTGATTCCGCGTAACTGAATGTCCGCAACCCCCTCCTAGCAGTCATAGGGTGTCTTGTGTCGGGTGGCGAACCCTAGGCGCGGCACAATGGCAACGTGTTGACACATGATGAAAAAAACAGGGCCATTGCGCTGGCCTCACCCTTGTTCTGGCGCTAAAGAAAAGCCCAAGAGGTGGTCATGAGGCAAGACATGCATGCGCATATTCGTCCGCAACCGGGCATAATGGACATCGCGCTTTATCAGGGTGGTACGTCAAAGATCGCCGGGCGTGATGACGTTGTGAAGCTGTCCTCAAACGAAAACCCCTTCGGGCCGGGCGATCTGGCGCGTCTGGCCTATGCCCGCGCGGGTCACGACCTGCACCGCTACCCGCCCACGGACCACGCCGGTTTGCGCGCAGCACTTGGCGCGCATTTCGGTATTGATGCATCGCGCATCATTTGTGGTGCGGGCTCGGACGAGATCATCAGTTTTCTGTGTCAGGCCTATGCCGGGCCGGGCGACGAGGTACTGTATTCGCAGCATGGGTTTCTGATGTACCGCATCAGCGCACTTGCAGCGGGCGCAACCCCTGTTGTCGCCCCCGAGCGGGACCGCACCGCAGATGTCGATGCCCTGTTGGCGGCTGCGAACAAGCGCACCAAGCTGGTCTTTATCGCCAATCCCAACAATCCCACGGGCACTATGATCCCGTTGGAGGAGATCACGCGTCTGGCCGAAGGCCTGCCGAAACAGGCGCTTCTTGTCCTTGATGGTGCATATGCCGAATATGCCGAAAACTACGATGGTGGTGCGGCACTTGTAGATCAGCGCGACAATGTCGTGATGACGCGCACATTCTCCAAACTGTTCGGACTGGGCGGTTTGCGGGTGGGTTGGGGCTATGGTCCACAACATGTGATCGATGTGCTGAACCGGCTGCGCGGACCCTTCAACCTGTCCAATATGCAGCTTGATATTGCCGAAGCCGCGCTTGGCGATACGGCGCATATCGCACGAAGCCTGAGCGAGAATGCCCGCCTGCGTGACTGGCTGGCAGAGAAACTGAATGCAATCGGTGTCGTGACCGACAGATCCTTCGCAAATTTCGTGCTGGCGCGGTTCCGCGATGCAGCCCAGGCCGAAGCCTGCAATGCCGCACTCCTTTCTGAGGGGTTGATCGTGCGGCAGGTTGGCAGCTACGGATTGCCAGAAGGGTTGCGCATTACGATTGGCGATGAATCCGCTTGCCGCCGGGTCGCGCATGTCATCGGGGCATTCATGGAGTCGCAGCAGTGAGTGTTCTGTATCAGCGCGCGGCCTTCATCGGCCTTGGGCTGATCGCGTCTTCCATGGCCCATGCCATACGCCGCGCCGACCTTGCCGCGCATATGACAGGAACTGCCCGCTCTGCCGAGACACGCGCCACTGCACAAGAGATCGGGCTGGTCGATCAGGTTTTTGATACGGCCGCCGAAGCGGTCGTGGACGCTGATCTTGTGGTGCTCTGTGTTCCCGTTGGCGCGATGGAGGCCGTGGCGCGGGAAATCGCGCCGCATCTCGCGCCGGGCGCTACGGTCACCGATGTCGGGTCGGTCAAGCAGGCGGTGATTGATTCGGTCGCGCCACATCTGCCCGCCGGTAGCCATTTCATACCCGGCCATCCCCTTGCGGGGACAGAGCATTCCGGCCCGCGTTCGGGTTTTGCGGAACTGTTCGACAACCGCTGGTGCATCCTGACCCCGCCAGAGGGCTGCGATCCTGCGGCTCTGGCGCATTTGACGCAATTCTGGCGCGGTATGGGCGCCAATGTCGACCTGATGGATGCCCCGCATCATGACCTTGTGCTGGCCGTAACCAGCCACACCCCCCACCTGATCGCCTATACAATGGTTGGTGTCGCCGACGATCTGCGCCGTGTGACCGATAGCGAGGTCATCAAATACTCGGCCGCAGGGTTTCGCGACTTTACCCGAATCGCCGCGTCAGACCCGGTCATGTGGCGCGATGTGTTCCTGACCAACAAGGATGCGACGCTTGAAATCCTCGGGCGCTTCACCGAAGAACTTTTCGCGCTGCAACGCGCAATCCGTCAGGGCGATGGCGCTTTGCTGCATGATTACTTTACCCGGACAAGGGCGATTCGCCGGGGAATCATTGACGCGGGTCAGGATACGGATGCGCCCGATTTTGGCCGCGTCCGAAAGCACGGGGCAGACTCATGAGCCGAGTTTTGATTGCAAGTCTTGGGATTGTGGTTCTGGTCCTTGCGGGGTGCTCCTCGAATCGCAGCGCCGACCGGTCATCGCGTGCAGTTGCGTATAGCCCTGCCCCGCAACAAGATCGTGGCGGTCTGCTGTCACGGCTCAATCCGTTCCAGAACGCGTCTTTTCGCAGCAATCCGTCGCGGGCCGTGACCAGTCCGCGCCCGTCGGACCGGCTATGCGGGATTCGCGGGCTGAAAGGCGAAGTGATTCCCCCCATCACATCTTCTGTCGCTGGCTGCGGTGTCGCAGCACCTGTGCGGGTAAGAGAAGTTGATGGTGTCACGCTGTCACAAGGTGCAATCATGGATTGCGAAACTGCCGCAGCCCTGCACCGCTGGGTCCGCCGGGGCGTCAAACCTGCCGTGGGGCGCTCTGGTGGGGGGGTGACAGGCCTTCGGGTGGCCGCGCATTATGTGTGCCGTCCCAGAAACCATCGGGCGGGTGCCAGAGTGTCTGAACATGGGCGTGGTCGGGCTATCGATATCAGTGCCATCCAGCTTGCGGATGGCAGCGAGATGTCTGTTCTGCGTGACTGGCAGGATTCGCCACATGCACGGGCGTTACAACAAATGCACCGCGCGGCCTGCGGGACATTCGGAACCACATTGGGGCCCGGCTCTGATGGCATGCACGAAGATCATTTCCACTACGACACCGCGCGCCATCGCAACGGGCCATATTGCCGCTAGCCTAGGGCGTGCCAGTTTCGGTTTTTTTGATCTGCCGTATTTTTTTTGTGGTTGTTGTGAATTTCTCTCTTGCGTGTTTGTTTTGTATTACCTAGATAGCGCTCACCGGCGGCTGAGAGGTTGCTGG
>NZ_SORN01000010.1 GCF_004366635.1 Roseinatronobacter bogoriensis DSM 18756
GCAGCCGTCAGTGTCGTCTTGCCGTGGTCAACGTGACCAATCGTCCCGATGTTCACATGCGGTTTATTACGTTCAAACTTTTGCTTTGCCATGGTGGCTACTCCTCAGTCTTGTTGGGTGCGGTGGCATGGGCCACCCTACGGTTTGTGGTAGGGCGGGGCTGTCCCCGCCGCACCGATCAGGCGAATTTCTTCTGGATCTCTTCAGAGACGTTCTGTGGTACCGGTTCGTAATGGTCGAACTGCATGGTGAAGTTCGCACGACCCGATGACATCGAACGCAGTGTGTTGATGTAGCCGAACATGTTGGCCAGAGGCACGAAAGCCGCAATTGCAATCGCGTTGCCGCGCTGCTCTTGCCCGGTGACCTGACCCCGACGCGAGGTAAGATCGCCGATCACGGAACCCGTGTATTCTTCGGGCGATACAACTTCGACTTTCATCATCGGCTCAAGCAGTTTCGCACCAGCCTTTTTCAGACCTTCGCGCATTGCCATGCGTGCGGCGATTTCAAAGGCCAGAACCGATGAGTCAACATCGTGGTATTTGCCGTCCAGCAGCGCAACCTTGAAGTCGATCACAGGGAAACCGGCAAGAGGGCCGCTGTCCATAACCGACTTGATGCCTTTTTCAACACCGGGGACATATTCCTTGGGAACTGTACCACCGACGATGCGGCTCTCGAAGGTGTAGCCTTCGCCCGGTTCGGTCGGGCTGATTTCCAGCTTGACCTCTGCGAACTGACCGGACCCGCCCGACTGTTTCTTGTGGGTATAGGTGTGCTCGATCTTGTGGCTGATGGTTTCACGGTATGCCACCTGTGGCGCACCGATATTCGCTTCAACCTTGAATTCGCGCTTCAGACGATCAACCAGAATGTCGAGGTGCAATTCGCCCATACCCTTCATGATGGTCTGACCGGATTCGAGGTCGGTTTCCACACGGAAGGAGGGGTCTTCTGCTGCAAGACGCGCCAGACCCTGGCTCATCTTTTCCTGGTCATTCTTGGTCTTCGGCTCAACCGCGATCTCGATCACCGGATCAGGGAAGGTCATGGTTTCCAGAACGACGGGCGATTGTGCGTTACACAGCGTGTCGCCAGTTGTCGTTTCCTTCAGCCCTGCAAGCGCGATGATGTCGCCAGCCGCAGCCCAATCGATCTCTTCACGAGAGTTCGAGTGCATCATCATCATACGACCAACACGCTCTTTCTTGCCTTTGGTCGAGTTCAGGATCTGGTCACCCTTGGAGATGATGCCAGAATAAACGCGGGTAAAGGTAAGCGTGCCCACGAATGGGTCGTTCATGATCTTGAATGCAAGCGCTGCAAACGGGTCATCATCTTTTGCCGAGCGCGCGATATTGCGTGTCTCTGTCTCGTCGCTGGGGTCGAAGCCCATATAGGCGGGCACGTCCAGCGGGCTGGGCAGAAAATCGATTACCGCGTTCAGAAGCGGCTGAACACCTTTGTTCTTGAACGCCGAACCTGTACAGACCGGAACGAAATCCAACGCCAGGGTGCCCTTGCGGATCAGGCGACGCAATGTTTCCTGGTCGGGCTCGTTGCCTTCAAGATAGGCCTCCATGACGTCATCGTCCTGATCGACAACGATCTCGATCATTGTCGAACGCCACTCTTCGGCCATGTCCTTCAGCTCGTCACGGATCGGCTGACGGGTCCAGCTTGCGCCCAGATCCTCGCCCTTCCATGTCCATTCTTCCATCTCGATCAGGTCGATGATGCCCTCAAGCTTGTCTTCAGAACCGATAGGCAACTGAACAGCAAGCGGAGTCGCGCCGGTGCGATCCTTGATCATCTTGACGCAGTTGAAGAAATCTGCGCCGATCTTGTCCATCTTGTTGACAAACACGATCCGCGGAACCTTGTAGCGGTCGGCCTGACGCCAGACAGTTTCGGTCTGCGGCTCGACACCGGCATTGCCGTCGAGCAGACAGATCGCGCCGTCCAGAACAGCCAGCGAACGCTCAACTTCGATGGTGAAGTCAACGTGGCCGGGCGTGTCGATGATGTTGAAGCGGTGCTTCTCGCCAATCGGCGTTGAACCGTCGACAGTCTTTTCCCAGAACGTGGTGGTCGCAGCCGAGGTGATCGTAATGCCACGCTCTTGCTCTTGCTCCATCCAGTCCATGGTGGCGGCGCCATCATGAACTTCGCCAATCTTGTGCGACTTGCCGGTGTAGAACAGAATGCGCTCTGTCGTCGTGGTTTTACCAGCGTCGATATGCGCCATGATCCCGAAATTACGGTAGCGATCAAGGGGGTATTCGCGTGCCATGATAATTATCCTCAGGCTTGCAGGTGGGCGGGAAGTTACCAGCGGTAGTGGCTGAATGCCTTGTTGGCATCGGCCATCTTGTGCGTATCTTCACGCTTCTTGACGGCGGAACCGCGCGAATTCACGGCATCGACCAGCTCACTGGCCAGACGCTCTTCCATGGTGTTCTCATTGCGGGTGCGTGCGGCTTTGATCAACCAGCGGATGGCCAGCGCCTCACGACGAGAAGGGCGCACCTCAACAGGAACCTGATAGGTGGCACCACCAACACGGCGAGAACGAACCTCGACCGATGGCTTGATGTTATCAAGCGCTTCATGGAACACTTCGATCGGGGCGCGCTTGAGCTTTTGCTCGACGCGGTCCATCGCGTTGTACACGATCGATTCCGCGACCGACTTCTTACCGTCGATCATCAGGTTGTTCATGAATTTCGACAAAACCATGTCACCAAACTTGGCGTCAGGCAGGATTTCGCGCTTTTCAGCAGCGTGACGACGAGACATCTGATGCTCTCCTTACTTCGGCCGCTTCGCGCCGTATTTCGAACGGCGCTGCTTACGATCCTTGACGCCCTGTGTATCCAGAACACCACGCAGGATGTGATAGCGCACACCTGGAAGGTCTTTCACACGACCGCCGCGGATCAGCACGACCGAGTGCTCTTGCAGGTTATGCTTTTCACCGGGGATATAGCTGATCACCTCATAACCATTGGTCAGGCGCACCTTGGCGACTTTCCGCATGGCCGAGTTCGGCTTCTTCGGTGTTGTTGTATAGACGCGCGTGCATACGCCGCGTTTCTGGGGGCACTGCTCCAGATGCTGCGACTTGGAGCGCTTGACTTTCGGCTGCCGCGGCTTGCGGATCAGCTGTTGGATCGTTGGCATTCCGGTTCTTCCCGTTTCAACCCGTGTTACACGGCGCTTGCGCGCCTCTCTATCGCACGTCCAAGCCACAAGGGCAGAACGCATAAAACCGCTTGCGTCCCAAGCTAGGGTCGCCGCGGTGGAATTTCAGAGGATCGGGGCAATGGGCCCGGATCATGACCACTACAATTCTGATTTCTGACCCACACAGCACAAGGCCGGCGGGCTAGGTAGGCTGGCGTATAGGGGGAGTCGCAGGGGTTGTCAACAGGTGCTAGCCCGCTTGTGCGTTCAACCGCGCAATGCGCCGCATCTTCCCCTCGCGGTAGAGAGTGTAGATCCCGGTCGCCACGATAATCCCGCTGCCAATAAAGGTCAAAGCATCCGGCCATTCATCGAACACAAGCCAGCCTGCGACCAACGCGAACAGCAGCGCGGCGTAGCGGAATGGCGCCGCAAAGGTCAACTCCCCCACCCGCATGGCGAGGATGACGAAATAGTATCCGGCAATGATGAAGCCCGTCGCCCCGAGCAGCCAGATCCAGCCCAAGGCACTGGGGATGGCCCATATCTCGGTCAGGCTGCCAAGCCCGCCAAACAGCATGACCCCGCAAGACGCGGTGAAGGCGACCATGACTGATGGCATCGACCGTCCCAGCATTCGTGTCGCCAGATCTCTGATCGTGATCATGGCAACCGACATCAGCGCAGACAAGGAATAGACTGTGAAACCCTCTGCCCCCGGCCGGACGATGAGAAGCACCCCGCAAAAGCCGATCATGATGGCCGACATTCTGCGCCAGCCCAGGGGTTCCTTCAGCACGACAAAGGCCGCCAGCGCGACTGTTAGCGGAATCACCTGCAAGATCGCTGTCAGATTCGCAAGCGGCATATTGAACAAGGCATGAAGGAAGAAATACGCAGCCGCCGCTTCGGCGAGTGACCGCAACACGACCAAGCCCATATCTTTGCGCGCCAAGCCTGTCATTTGGTCACGCACCTGCCACAGCAACACACCAAAAAACAGCGTGACCACCAGACCGCGCAGGAACAATATCTGGAACATGGGCAACTCACTGCCCAGCAGTTTCAGGAACACATCGTTGATTGTATAGGCACCAGTGCCCAGCATCATGAACAGGGCGGCGCGGATATTGTCGTCTTTCATGCGTGCATCTTACAGGCTCAGCGCCAACAATTCTGCGCGGGTGAAAGGAAAGTTCTGTGCCAGAATCTGGTCAAGCTCTGCATCCGAATACTTGGGCTTTTCGCCCGATGCCAGCGCATCCGAATCATTGTCGCGGTGGACTGTCCGAATGAAGCGCGGTGTGCGCGCTTCGGTATAGCAGTTCCAGCGCGTATGAACACGGCGATGATCCGTGGAAAAGATAGTAGGGCGCGCGCCCACGGGTGCAATCATGCCCATGCCAATGCCAAGCGGCAGTTTCTCGATTACGCCATACAGGCGATTGCCGTGTTCGGACAATTCCAGAAAAAGCCCGTTGTTGAAACAGATCACGGCAGGGGCGTCGCTTGGGTCAAGCGCAGAGACATTTGGTGCGATATGTTTCTGCGCAGCAATGCAATCGCGGCCCAGGGCGTCATCATCATCCAGCCGCACCGAAATCACATGCGTGGCGATCTTCCGCTGACATGCCTCAATCGCGAGTTTGGTGGCCTTGTAATTGTTATGCGGCGGCAGGGCGACAAGATGGGCATCGCGCAAAGGTGCCATTAGCCGCACCAGACGCGCCCGCGCCTCTTGGGGGAAATCATCGCCGATCAATACTGCAACGGTGAAATCCGGGTCTGTCTGGGCCAGCAATGAAGGCAGGGTCAATGCCTCGAACAGGTGAAACCGCCTTTCCAGCCGCTCGGGCGCATACAGCATCTTGCGGATCGCACCGACCCCTTGTGTGCTGATCTTGAAACCAGCCTCGGCGACATAGGAAAACCGAATAACGACAATAACCTGAGCGCGCATGAAGCGTGGCACCTGACATTTAACTGAAACTGTCCCAGCATTGCCCGACCGGCCTGCAAATGAAAAGCCCCCACAGCGAATTCGCTGCGGGGGCCAAACATTTCAAAAGGGTGCCTTAAGGCGGCGCTTAGCTATCGCGCTTGCCAAAGACCTTGTCCGCCTCTGACATCTCGGCGGGTTCCGGCGCGGCAAGTGCCGCTGCGGCTTCGGCCTCGGCGCGGCGCGCATCCAGAACCTTGCGGTCCCGTTCTGCCGCGACCTGACGGACCTTGGTGACAACGCCGCCCGTACCAGCCGGGATAAGACGACCCACGATGACGTTCTCTTTCAGGCCAACCAGATGATCCCGCTTGCCCTGAACCGATGCTTCGGTCAGCACGCGCGTTGTTTCCTGGAACGATGCCGCAGAGATGAAGCTACGGGTCTGCAACGACGCCTTGGTGATCCCCAGAAGGATCGGCTCGCCCTTGGCAGGTGCCAGCCCGTGCGCTGCTGCTTTCTCGTTCATCTCGTCGAACTCGGCCTTGTCGACATGCTCACCTTTCAGCAGCGTGGTTTCGCCACTGTCGAGGATCTCCCATTTCTGCAGCATCTGCCGCACGATCACCTCGATATGCTTGTCGTTGATCTTCACGCCCTGCAGGCGATAGACGTCCTGCACTTCGTCGATCAGGTAGTTGGCCAGCGCCTCGATACCCAGAATACGCAGGATGTCATGGGGGGCAGGGTTGCCATCCATGATGTAATCGCCGCGCTGGACGAAGTCACCTTCCTGAACCGGAATGTGCTTGCCCTTGGGGACCAGATATTCCGCAGGCTCCAGCGAGTCATCGACAGGCTGAATCTTGATGCGGCGCTTGTTCTTGTAGTCCTTCTCGAACCGGACATAGCCATCGATTTCACAGATGATCGCGTGGTCCTTGGGACGACGTGCCTCAAACAGTTCAGCCACACGCGGCAGACCACCGGTGATGTCCTTGGTCTTGGCGCCTTCGCGCGGAATACGCGCGACAACGTCACCCGCCTGCACATCCTGCCCGTCTTCTACCGACAGAACAGCATCAACCGACATCTGATAGGTGATCGGGTTGCCCTGTTCGTTGCGCACAGGTTCGCCAGTTTCCGCATCCATCAGAATGACCTCTGGCTTGAGGTCACCGCCCTTGGGCACGGACCGCCAGTCGGTCACGATCTTCTGGGTCATGCCTGTGGCTTCGTCGGTTTCGTCGCGGACCGACAGACCAGCGATCAGATCGACAAAGCGCACGCGGCCCGTGGTTTCCGCAATGATTGGCAGGGTGTAAGGGTCCCATTCAAACAGCTTCGCCCCACGCTCGACCTGTGCACCATCCTTGACGAACAGTTTGGAGCCATAGCCGGGCTTGAAAGTGGCCCGCTCGACATTGTTTTCGTCAATGATGACAATCTGCATCGAACGGCCTGTGACGATCAACTCGCCCGCGGCATTCTCGATGGTCTGGCTATTGCGCAAGTCGATCCGGCCCGCAGCGTTTGCTTCCTGGAAGGACTGGCTGCCGCCCTGCGCGATCCCGCCGATGTGGAAGGTCCGCATGGTCAGCTGTGTGCCCGGCTCGCCGATTGACTGCGCCGCAATGATGCCGACAGCCTCGCCCTTGTTGACCAATGTCCCGCGTGCAAGGTCGCGCCCGTAACACTTGGTGCAAACGCCCTCTTCCGCTTCACAGGTCAGGGGCGAGCGGATCTTGACCGTTGCGATCCCCGACATCTCCAGCATGTCGGCTTCGCGTTCCTCGATCAATGTGTTGCGCGGCACCAGCACTTCGCCGGTCGCGGGGTCGGTCACATCTTCTGCTGCAACACGGCCCAGAACACGCTCGGACAAGGACGCGACCACTTCACCGTCATTCACCGCAGCTTGTGCTGTGATATAAAGGTCAGTGCCACAATCATCCGTGCGTACGATGCAATCCTGCGCCACGTCCACCAGACGCCGCGTCAGGTAACCAGAGTTCGCGGTCTTCAGCGCGGTATCGGCCAGACCTTTCCGCGCACCGTGGGTCGAGTTGAAGTATTCAAGAACGGTCAGACCTTCCTTGAAGTTCGAGATGATCGGCGTCTCGATGATCTCGCCATTCGGTTTGGCCATCAGACCGCGCATCCCGCCCAACTGCTTCATCTGGGCAGGCGAACCACGCGCACCGGAATGCGACATCATGTAGACAGAGTTCGGCTCCAGTTCGCGGCCTTCGTCATCGCGGCGCACAGCCGAAATTTCGCCCATCATGGCATTCGCCACAGCGTCCGAACATTTCGACCAGGCATCGACAACCTTGTTGTATTTCTCGCCCTGTGTGATCAGACCGTCGAGATACTGTTGCTCGAATTCCTTCACCTGATCGCGGGTTTCATTCACAAGGCCCCATTTCTGATCAGGGATCAGCATGTCGTCCTTGCCAAAGGAAATCCCGGCGCGGAACGCTTCGCGGAAGCCAAGGCTCATGATCTGGTCGCAGAAAATGACCGACTCTTTCTGACCGCAATAGCGGTAGACCGTGTCGATGACATTCTGCACGTCTTTCTTGCGCAACAGACGGTTGACCAGTTCAAACGGCGCTTTCGCGTTCATCGGCAGAAGCGCACCAAGGCGCAGGCGGCCCGGTGTCGTTTCATAGCGGCGCAGAACCTCGTTGCCATCTTCGTCAATCTGTTTGACGCGGCACTGGATCTTGGCGTGCAGATGCACTTCGCCAGCGGCCAAAGCATGCTCGACCTCTTCGATCGACGCGAAGATCATGCCCTCGCCCTTCATGCCTTCGCGCATCATCGAGACATAATACAGCCCTAGAACCATATCCTGCGACGGCACGATGATCGGCGCCCCGTTTGCAGGCGACAGCACGTTATTCGTGGACATCATCAGAACGCGCGCTTCAAGCTGGGCTTCAAGCGACAGCGGAACGTGAACAGCCATCTGGTCGCCGTCAAAGTCAGCGTTGAAGGCCGAACAGACCAGCGGGTGAAGCTGGATCGCCTTGCCTTCGATCAGGATCGGTTCAAACGCCTGAATGCCCAGACGGTGCAGCGTCGGCGCGCGGTTCAGTAGAACCGGGTGCTCGCGGATAACCTCGTCCAGAATATCCCAGACTTCGGGGCGCTCTTTCTCGACCAGTTTCTTGGCCTGTTTGACAGTCGAGGACAGACCTTTGGCTTCCAGCCGCGAATAGATGAAGGGCTTGAACAGCTCCAACGCCATCTTCTTGGGCAGGCCACATTGATGCAGCTTCAATTCGGGGCCGGTCACGATGACCGAACGGCCCGAGAAATCGACCCGCTTACCCAGAAGGTTCTGACGGAAGCGACCCTGCTTGCCCTTCAGCATATCGGACAATGATTTCAGCGGGCGCTTGTTGTTGCCGGTGATCACGCGGCCACGACGGCCGTTGTCAAATAGCGCATCGACCGATTCCTGCAACATGCGCTTTTCATTGCGCACGATGATATCGGGCGCGCGCAGTTCGATCAGGCGCTTGAGGCGGTTGTTGCGGTTGATCACGCGGCGATACAGGTCATTCAGATCCGACGTCGCAAAACGGCCACCATCCAGAGGCACCAGCGGGCGCAGTTCCGGCGGGATGACGGGCAACACGGTCAGCACCATCCATTCCGGGCGGTTGCCGGATTCAATGAAATGCTCGACCACTTTCAGCCGCTTGATGATCTTCTTGGGCTTCAATTCGCCCTTGGCTTCTTTCAGCTCTTCGCGCAGGCGACCAGCTTCATCTTCCAGATCAATATTGGACAGCATCTCGCGGATGGCTTCGGCACCGATATTGGCCGTAAACGCATCAGAGCCGTACTGGTCTTGCGCATCGAGGAATTCTTCCTCGTTCAGCAACTGGCCATAGGTCAGGTCGGTCAGGCCCGGTTCGATCACAACGTAGTTTTCGAAATACAAAATGCGTTCCAGATCGCGCAGCGTCATGTCCAGCATCAGGCCGATGCGTGACGGCAGCGATTTCAGAAACCAGATATGCGCGACAGGTGCGGCCAGTTCGATATGGCCCATCCGTTCGCGGCGGACTTTTTGCAGCGTCACTTCGACACCGCATTTCTCGCAGACAACGCCGCGATACTTCATGCGCTTATATTTGCCGCAAAGGCATTCGTAGTCCTTGATCGGGCCAAAAATGCGCGCGCAGAACAACCCGTCACGTTCAGGCTTGAACGTGCGGTAGTTGATCGTTTCGGGCTTCTTGATCTCGCCATAAGACCAAGACAAAATCCGCTCGGGCGACGCCAGCGAGACACGGATCTGGTCAAAGTTCTTGGTCTGGGCCAAGGGGTTGAACGGGTTTGTGGTCAGTTCCTGGTTCATGATCTTTTCCTTGAAAGGCTCGGAATGGGGTGGCATGGGCGGCGTGAGAACACGCACCCTACCGGCAATGGGCAGGGTGCGTTGGCACGCGCAGCGTTAGCCTTCCTCCTCCGAATCCAGGAGTTCCATATTCAGGCCGAGGCCGCGGACTTCCTTCACCAACACATTGAAGGATTCAGGAACGCCCGCTTCATAATTGTCCTCGCCCTTGACGATCGATTCATAGACCTTGGTCCGGCCCGCCACGTCATCGGATTTCACTGTCAGCATTTCCTGCAAGGTATAGGCGGCACCATAAGCTTCCAAGGCCCAGACCTCCATCTCACCCAGACGCTGACCACCGAACTGTGCTTTACCACCCAAAGGCTGCTGCGTGACAAGGCTGTAAGGCCCTGTTGAACGCGCGTGCAGCTTGTCATCGACAAGGTGGTGCAGCTTGAGCATGTATTTCACACCCACAGTCACGTTGCGGGCGAATTGCTCGCCGGTGCGGCCATCGAACACCGCCGACTGGCCCGAAGTGTCAAACCCGGCCCGCGTCAGAGCATCATTGACGTCGATTTCCTTTGCGCCGTCGAAAACGGGTGTACCAATCGGAACGCCGCGCGTGACCGTAGAGGCGGATTCAATGAGGTGCTCCTCATCCATGCCATCAAACACTTCGGCATAGAAATCGTCACCATATCCGATCCGCATCGCTTCGCGCACAGGAGTCATATCACCAGAGCGGCGATATTCCTTCAATGCCTCGTCGATCTTGACACCAAGGCCACGCAGCGCCCAGCCCATATGGGTTTCCAGAATCTGCCCCACATTCATGCGCGAGGGCACACCAAGCGGGTTCAGAACCAGATCGACCGTGGTGCCGTCTGCAAGGAAAGGCATGTCCTCTTCAGGCACAACCTTTGAGATAACACCCTTGTTGCCGTGACGCCCCGCCATCTTGTCACCGGCCTGAAGCTTGCGCTTCACAGCGACAAAGACCTTGACCATCTTCATCACGCCCGGCGGCAGATCGTCGCCGCGACGAACCTTTTCGACCTTGTCGTCGAAACGGGCCTGCAACTGGCGCTTCTGCTGGTCATAAAGCGCATTCAGCGCCTCGACTTCCTGCGCTTCGGCTTCATCCGCCAGCGCAAGTTGCCACCATTGACCACGGCTCAGGCTTTCAAGCAGTTCCGCGTTGATCTCGGAGTTTGCCTTAACGCCTTTGGGGCCTTTCACAGCAACCTTGCCAAGCATCAACTGACGCAGACGCCCATAGATGTTGCGCTCCAGAATTTCCAGCTCGTCATCGCGGTCGCGCGACAGGCGTTCAATTTCCTCACGCTCGATCTGAAGGGCACGTTCGTCTTTTTCGACACCATGACGGTTGAAGACGCGCACTTCCACGATGGTGCCATAGGCCCCCGGCGGCAGGCGCAGCGATGTATCGCGCACATCGGACGCCTTTTCGCCAAAGATCGCACGCAGAAGCTTTTCTTCCGGTGTCATCGGGCTTTCGCCCTTGGGCGTGACCTTGCCCACCAGAATGTCGCCTGCCTGCACTTCAGCGCCGACATAGACGATCCCCGCTTCATCCAGATTGCGCAGGGCTTCTTCGCCCACATTCGGGATGTCACGCGTAATCTCTTCTGGCCCAAGCTTGGTGTCACGCGCCGCAACTTCGTATTCGTCGATATGGATCGAGGTGAACACATCATCCTTGAGGATGCGTTCAGAGATCAGGATCGAGTCTTCGTAGTTGTAGCCATTCCACGGCATGAACGCGACGACCACGTTACGGCCCACGGCCAGTTCGCCCATATCCGTACATGGACCGTCGGCAATCACCTCGCCACGGGTCACGTGATCGCCCACTTTCACGAGCGGACGCTGGTTGATGCAGCTTGACTGGTTGGAGCGCTTGAACTTGCGCATGCGGTAGATGTCCACACCCGGTTCACCTGGTTCCAGCATCTCGGTCGCGCGCACAACGATACGCTGCGCATCGACCTGGTCGATAACACCTGCACGGCGCGCCATGAAGGCCGCACCGGAATCGCGCGCAACAACGCCCTCGATGCCTGTGCCGACCAGCGGCGAATCTGCCTGCAACAGAGGCACGGCCTGACGCATCATGTTCGAGCCCATCAGCGCGCGGTTCGCGTCATCATTTTCCAGGAATGGAATAAGCGATGCCGCAACCGATACAAGCTGCTTGGGCGACACGTCGATCAGATCGACCGAGTCTGACGGGTTCAGCATGAAGTCACCGCCTTTGCGCGTGCTGACCAGATCATTGACGAACCGCATGTTTTCATCAAGCTGGGCATTGGCCTGCGCAACAGTGTGGCGCTGCTCTTCCGTTGCCGAAAGATACACCACCTCATCGGTGACCTGACCGTTATCGACCTTGCGATAGGGCGTTTCGATGAAGCCGTATTTATTCACCCGCGCGAATGTCGCTAGGCTGTTGATCAGACCAATGTTCTGACCTTCCGGCGTTTCAATCGGGCACATGCGGCCATAATGGGTCGGATGCACGTCGCGCACTTCAAACCCGGCACGTTCACGTGTCAGACCACCCGGCCCAAGCGCGGAGAGGCGGCGCTTGTGCGTCACCTCTGACAGCGGGTTGGTCTGGTCCATGAACTGCGACAGTTGCGAAGAGCCGAAGAATTCACGCACTGCCGCCGCAGCGGGCTTGGCGTTGATCAGATCCTGCGGCATGACCGTGTCGATCTCGACCGAGGACATGCGCTCGCGGATCGCGCGTTCCATGCGCAGCAGGCCGACGCGATACTGGTTTTCCATCAATTCGCCAACCGAACGGACGCGGCGGTTGCCAAGGTGGTCGATATCATCAACCTCGCCCTTGCCATCGCGCAATTCCGTCAACCCGCGAATACAGGCAACGATATCTTCGGGACGCAGGGTGCGCAGGGTGTCGGGCGCATCCAGTTGTAGACGCATGTTCATCTTCACGCGCCCCACGGCCGACAGGTCGTAGCGCTCGGAATCGAAGAACATCTGGTCAAACAGCGCCGAAGCCGTCTCGACCGTGGGCGGCTCACCCGGGCGCATCACGCGATAGATGTCCATCAACGCGTTGTCGCGGCTCCAGTTCTTGTCGGCTGCCATTGTGTTGCGGATATAGGGGCCAACATTGACACCATCAATGTCAAGCACCTCAATGTCGGTGATGTCGTTGTCCAGCAGCACTTTCAATGTGCCGCCCTTGACTTCGCCGTCCTTGTCCAGTTCCCATGTCAATTCGTCACCGGCTTCGACATAAATCTCGCCGGTTTCTTCATTGATGATGTCACGCGCGACATAACGGCCAAGAATGCCCTCGAACGGCACAAGCAGGTCAGTGACCTTACCTTCATCGATCAGTTGCTTGACCGCGCGCGGCGTCATCTTGTCGCCTGCCTTGCAGATCACCTCGCCGGTGGCGGCATCGACCAGATCCATTGTCGGGCGGGTGCCGCGCACGCGCTCGGGGAAGAACTTGGTGACCCAGCCTTTATTCTTCCGCAACGAATAGCTGACCGTATCGTAATAGGCCGCCATGATCTGGTTCTGATCCATGCCCAGGGCATAGAGCAATGTTGTCACGGGCAGCTTGCGCCGACGGTCAATGCGCGCAAAGACATTGTCCTTGGCGTCAAATTCGAAATCCAGCCATGAACCGCGATAAGGGATAATCCGGCACTGGAACAACAGCTTGCCAGAAGAATGGGTCTTGCCCTGATCATGGTCAAAAAACACGCCGGGGCTGCGGTGCATCTGGCTGACGACAACACGCTCTGTCCCGTTGACAACAAATGTGCCATTCGGGGTCATCAGGGGCATGTCGCCCATGAACACGTCTTGTTCCTTGATATCCTTGACCGATTTTGCGCCGGTATCTTCATCGACATCAAACACGATCAGACGCAGCGTCACCTTCAGGGGTGCGGCATAGGTCATGTCGCGCTGCATGCACTCGTCAATGTCATATTTCGGCTTTTCCAGATCGTATTTCACGAATTCCAGCGTTGCTGTCTCGTTGAAATCCTTGATCGGAAATACCGACTGGAACACACCCTTGATGCCTTCGCCATCCAGCGGTGCGTCTGCATCACCAGAGCGAAGGAACAAATCGTAAGAAGATCTTTGAATCTCGATCAGATTCGGCATTTCCAGAACTTCACGGATCTTGCCGAACATCTTGCGGATACGTTTCTGGCCTACATAGGACTGAGCCATGCGCGTCATCACCTTTCCTGGTCTTCGCGGGCGGGCTGGCTGTTGGGCCTCAGCCGCCGGCCGCTTGCGAAATGGGGTGTGGCTCTATTCCTGCAAACCCTCCCACAGGTCTGCTCCCGAGCCGAACACTTTCCCTGGACAAGGCTTTGAAAGCGCGCTTTCACAAAGCCCTGTCCAGAAACAGTGCGAAACTGGGACCGGATAAATCCGGCCCCAGTCCAGTTTTCAGTGGGTTGAGATGCTGTGCATCTCTCCCGATTACTTAAGCTCGACCTTCGCGCCAGCTTCTTCAAGCTTCTTCTTGATCTCTTCGGCTTCCTCTTTCGGGGCGCCTTCTTTCACGGCCTTGCCACCAGCTTCGACCAGGTCCTTGGCTTCTTTCAGGCCCAGACCGGTGATGCCGCGAACTTCTTTGATGACCGCGATTTTGTTTGCACCGGCTTCGACCAGAACAACGTCGAATTCGGTTTTTTCTTCGGCAGCAGGGCCTGCATCACCAGCAGGGCCAGCCATCATGACAGCGCCGCCAGCAGCGGGTTCGATGCCGTATTCGTCTTTCAGGATTGTTTTCAGTTCCTGAGCTTCGAGCAGCGTGAGGTTCACGATTTGCTCTGCAAGTGCTTTAAGATCAGCCATTGTATCGTTCCATTCTGTTCAGGTTTGAGTGTCCGACGCGGGCGCGTTCACGCCACACGGGCCAAAGGTTGCTTATGCAGCTTCCCGCTCTTCGAGCGTTGTGAGGATGCTTGCAATATTCGAAGCTGGGGCGCCAATCGCACCGGCAATGTTCGAGGCAGGGGCACCGATGCAACCCACGATCGAAGCAATAAGCTCTTCGCGTGAGGGCATAGCTGCCACAGCTTTCACACCAGCCGGGTCAAGTGCCGACTCGCCCATTGCACCGCCGAGAACCACCAACTTGGGGTTCGCTTTGGCGTAATCCTCGACCACTTTTGCCGCAGCAACAGGGTCTTCGGAATAAGCGAGAACGGTCATACCCGTCAGAAGGCCGCTGATACTTGCACAGGGCTTTCCTTCAAGGGCGATTTTGGCGAGCTTGTTCTTGGCGACGCGTACAGCCCCACCCGCTTCGCGCATTTGCGCACGCAGGGCCTGCATCTCAGCAACCGTGAGGCCAACGTATTGTGCTACCACAACCACGCCAGAGCTTTCGAAGATCTGGCCGAGTTCCTCGACCACTTTCTCTTTTTGGGCTCTATCCACAGGGTCTCTCCAATTATCGAAGGGTTTCCCCTCCGGCTCGTTTCGCCAGACTTGCGCCTGACATTAGGTCCGAACGGGCCTTCCCAATATCGCCCGAGGAAACCCCGGAAATCGACTTGTTCCACTCCCGTCTCAGGCAGGATTTATGATGTGACCATCACCCACCGTCTCGGACGAATCATCTGTGGTGACGAATTCGCACTCGTCCCCCAGACGGACGGGTGCTTAGCCGCTGAAGGCCACAATGCCAAGGGCAAAAATGCACATTGTCACATCAACATGAAAAACAGCCCCGTGAATACGCCTGCCTTACTGGCGCGTGCCCTGCAACTGGCTGCGATAATATTCAGCCTCAGCGCGCGCTTCGCGCAATCCATCCATCGCGGCGGACAATTCAGCCTCGCATTGCGTCAATCTTGTCGTCAGGTCACGTTCGCGTGTTTCAACATATTCGATGGCCTGATCGCGGATTGACTCGGCTTCGTTCAATGCCTGCGCCATGCGATCCAGCTCTCCCAGATCCGACTGGCGCACCCGCGTGAAACGATGCAGCAGCCAGTTTGCCGCCCAGCCCAACGCAAAGGCGACAAACAGGATAATCGCGGTAACAATGACAAATTCAGTCCGGTTCATCTGTTTCCCTCAGTGCAGGTTATACCCTGCTTGTGTCCATCGCGCATCGAAAACATGTCACGCAACGGTCATCTTTCTGGCCGTTCCGGCGGGCGCGGTGTCTCTCCCGCGCCGGTGTTCACGACGATTTCCAGATCTGCCTCGTCAGGCAGTTCAGTGTCTTCCTCTTCTACGGCCTCGACACCGCCTGAGCGTTCGGCGGCAGCCTCCTCTGCCGAACTTCCGGTCAAGCGGAATTCGATCCGCCGGTTTGCCTCGCGCCCGGCGGCCGTCGAATTATCGGCAACCGGAAACTCCGGCCCATAACCTTTGGCGACGAAATCCGACACCAGAATCCCGCGCGCAGAAAGCGCGGCAACAACGGCCTCGGCGCGTTGCTGGCTGAGCCGCATGTTTGTTTCAAGCCGGCCCTGGCTGTCTGTATGCCCAGCAACCTCCAACTCCAACCGCCCGCAGTCGCGCAAAATCTCGGCGATTTCATCAACGACCCGCCCCGCATCCGACACGATGGAAGCAGAACCGGGGTCAAAGGTGATCTGCTGCTCTGCCAGCACCTCTTTTATCCATGCTTCACAGCGCGCCGGTGAAGGCTGCATCGCGACGGGGTCAAACCTCTCATCATACCGGATGTTAAGATTGAACACAGCCCCGCGCCCAAGCTTTTCCGCCACAGATCGCGATATCTTGTCAGATGCCGATGCATCCCCCGAGACGCCGGTGATGTCGAACCGGTCAGCGCGAACGCGGACCTGCCCATATTCCAACTGCGCAAGCGTATCTACGGCCAGCAACGCACGCACGGGCCACCCTTCGGGCAAGTCCGGGTCAATTCGTGCATTGATACGCACTGCGTTCAGGCCGAATTCACTGCGCGCGACCGTATGCACCGCATCGCGCAGACGCTCGTCGGTCAGCTGTCCGCGCAGCAGGACGACCCCATCTTCACCCCTGCTGGCAACAAATTCGGTAACCGCGTCCTCGCGCCCTGTGTCCTCCCCCACTTCGGGGGGAAGGCGCGCGGCATCAAGCGAGAAGACTTCGGGCAAGACGCGTTCCAGGTCTGCCGCCACACGATCCAGATCTTCAGGCGCAACAGAATGCGCAACCAGCAGCGATACATCTGTATCTGCGATGGTCACGCTGCCCCGCCCCAATTCGCTAAGCGCTTTTATCGCTTCTGTCGCAGCCACCTGCCAACGCGGCGACGGGCTGCCCAGACCGATGGTGCAATCTATCACACCTTGCGCACCGGCGGCACGGCCGCTGCGCAAGATAGCCATGCGTGCTTCGGTCGTGTCGGCGGAACATGCGTCAAAGCGTGCGCCATCCTCCTCGATCACGAAGCGAAGGGTGAAGGGCGTAATAACCGGGCGCGGCGCAGAGATGTTGATGCTGGCAATCAAGCCACGAGGCCGGTCGCGCATGAGTTTCTCGCGCATCTCATCGCGCTGACGCTCGCTATCGGCCAGCCCGGTCACTTCGATCTGGTCCGCGGCGATAGAAATCTTGCTGGCGGGGATAAGGGCAAGCGCTTCCAACCCAAAAGACACCGCCTGTTCCCAGCCATGCGGAACGGGGTGATTGGCCGATTCAAGCATATTAACGACCGAAATCTCAGGGTCTATGCGTTCGATGCGGGACACGATGGAGGCGGTGTCAAACCCTGTCGGGATCA
This sequence comes from Roseinatronobacter bogoriensis DSM 18756, assembly GCF_004366635.1. Taxonomy (GTDB): domain Bacteria; phylum Pseudomonadota; class Alphaproteobacteria; order Rhodobacterales; family Rhodobacteraceae; genus Roseinatronobacter; species Roseinatronobacter bogoriensis. The sequence continues at coordinate 17,272 of NZ_SORN01000010.1, forward strand.
GCCCGATCACCGAGACATCCAGACCATTGCGCAGAATTTCCATCAGGAATCGCGGCGCGGCGATTTGCATGGACGGGGCAACTTGCACATCGTCGATCACACGTTCCGCAGCGACCACAGTCGACACGATGCTCAGGGCGCGAAAGCGGGCCGCCTCATTCTCGGCCTCGCCGCGCAGGCTAAGCAACAGCCCGTCTGTCTGCACATCAGCCCAGTGCAACCCGTTTTCGGCAAGCGCGTCGCGCGCGTCGCGTTCCACCACATGCTCGATCCCGCGCACGGCAAGATTTGCCGCCCCAAAGGACATCAGAATCGCCAGCGCAAAGATCGCGACCATCATGATATAGCCCTTCAGGGGCCCCATATCAGCGGGCTGGAATGCGCGCATTTTCTGCGCGACATGTAACAGTCTGTCTTTCATGCCGATCCCCTAGCGCCTTGGTGCAGCGGGCGCAATCACACGAAAATGGTGATGGCAAGAAACAGCGCAGCCAACAAGCCCGCGTCACGGTTTGAGCGGAACAGACGCAAGCACATTTGCGTGTTGTTGATATCCAGTTTGCCAAGCTGCCAGTTCATGTGCCAGCCCATCGCCCATGCCCCTGCAAGCCCCAACGACATTTTCAACGGGTTTGCCAATGGGGCAAGTGCGTAGATTACCGACAGCGACATCAACACAACTGTCACGACCAGAAATCCGCGCAACCATGTCTCTGTATTCTCGGCAAACAGGCGCGCGGTGGATTTCACGCCGATCAATTCATCATCTTCACGGTCCATATGCGCGTAGATCGTGTCATAGAACAGCGTCCAGCTTATCCCCGCCAGATACAGAAACAACGCAGGCAAACCGATGGAGCCGGTCTGTGCGGTCCAGGCCAGAAGCGCGCCCCAGTTAAAGGCCAGCCCCAGAAAAACCTGAGGCCACCATGTAAACCGTTTGGCAAAAGGGTAGATCGCCACCAACCCCAGCGACAACACCCCAAGGCCAATCGCCGCCCAGTTGAACGTAAACAGAATCAGCGCGGCAATGCCCGCCTGCACCGCCATCCAGATTCCCGCCTGCCGCAGCGTGACCTGCCCGGAGGGGATGGGTCGCGAACGGGTGCGGGCAACTTTGTCGTCAATATCGCGGTCGGTAATGTCATTCCATGTGCACCCCGCGCCGCGCATCAGAAAGGCACCCAGCGCACAGCCAGCGAATATCCAGATTGTCAGCCAGCCAGCAGTCTCGGGAAACGCGGCTGCGCCCAGAAACACCCCCCACCAGCACGGCAGCAACAACAGCCAGGTTCCAATGGGCCGGTCCGCGCGCGACAGGCGCAAATAAGGTTTTGCATTCGGCGGCGCGTATAGGTCCACCCAATTTGCGCTATAGGCATCCGCCACGCTGTCATCTTGGGCCGCACCCTCTGGCCTTTGGTCGTTTCCCGTCATAGTCTTGGCCTCATGGACAGCAGTATCATCCGTGCGAAAATTCGCCTCTTTGTAGAGCAGCCTTTGGGTCAGGGGCAAGGGATAGCCCTGTCGCAGGCACATGCGCATTATCTGGCCAATGTCTTGCGCAAGGGAACAGGCACGCAAGTTGCCCTGTTCAACAGTCGCGATGGCGAATGGCTGGCCGAGATTACCGAAATCGGACGGCGCGGGGCCTTGGCAATCTGTCTGGGCCAGGCGGCCCCCCAGCGTATGCCCCCGGACCTGTGGCTTGTTTTTGCGCCCATAAAGAAAGCGCGTACTGATTTCATTGTCGAAAAGGCCACCGAGCTGGGCGCTGCGCGCATCCTGCCTGTTCAGACAGAGTTCACAAATTCCGAACGCATCCGGCAAGACAGGCTGCAAGCCCATGCTATCGAAGCTGCCGAGCAGTGCGGTGGCACCTATGTCCCCGAAGTGGCCGCGCTGAAACCCCTCACGCGCGTCTTGCAGGACTGGCCCGAGGGACGCGCCCTGATCTGGGCAGATGAATCGCTCGCAGATGCAGGTAAGCCCCCGGCCCTGCCCCCTGCCCCGGCCGCGATCCTGATCGGGCCAGAGGGCGGTTTTTCCCCAACCGAGCGCGCGAAACTGCGCGCCACGTCCGGCGTGCATTCCATGTCGCTTGGCCCCCGGATTCTGAGGGCCGACACTGCCGCAGTCGCGGCCCTGACTCTGTGGCAGGCACAGCAGGGGGACTGGCCTTGATCCGCGAAGCCACCGCGACTGACGCGGAACAGATCACTGCGTTTCTGCAACCGCATATCGAAACGTCTATGTTTCTTTTGTCCAACCTCGAACAGCACGGAATCGGCACTTCGGACCATCCGCATGCAACACGGTATTTCCTGTATGAGGCGGGCACAAAGATTCATGGTGTTTTCGGGGTAACCCAAAATGGCTATCTCATGTGCCAGCATCCCCGCCTTTGCCTTGCAACCGCGCGGGGCTATCTTGCGCGTATCGAGGGGACAACGGTGCAGGGGATGACCGGAGATTCGGATCAGGTCAGCCAATTTATCGACGCCCTGCCCAGCCTGCGTGACACATGGCTACTGAACAGGGTAGAGCCACTCTTCACGCTGGACCTCGCAACGCTGCAAGCGCCCGTTTCCCGGTTGAGCCTGCCCAAGCAAAACGACAGCATGATGCTAGAGGGCTGGTTCGAGCAGCTTCTGATCGAGACTGGAATTGCAAGCGGTGAGAATACGCGCCACCTCGCAACCTTGCGGACCAGAGAGGCGATCGCGGGAACTGGTACGCGTATATACTGCGGCGAGGATCGAGCGCCGATTGGCATGACATCCGTGAACGCGCGCGCGGGTGACTGCGTGCAGATCGGCGGGGTCTTTGTCCGGCCTGACTGTCGCGGCCAAGGTCACGCGGGCCGGATGGTTGCCGCGCAATTGGCGGAATTGCGTGACAGTGGCACACAGACTGCCGTTTTATTCGCCGCCTCGGACGCCGCAGCAAAAGCTTACACCCGAATAGGCTTCAGACGCGTTGGTGACTATCGCGTGGCCATGCTGAATGAAGCCTGCACCCTCGGAGCGACCGCATGAACCTGATCCGCCCTGAATTGCGCGCCGTGCTGTCGCGCTGGTCCGAGGTTCTGACCGGGCTGGGCGTGGCGCTGTTTGGCCTTTGGGCCTTGCAGGCGCGCGGCAGTTTTTTTCAGTTTCTCGCCCTGCTTGTCGTTCTTGCAGGGCTTGGCATTGCGTTTATCGGTTGGCGCAGATTGCGCTTTCAGCGTGCTGGCGCGGGGCCGGGGGTCGTTCAGGTTGTCGAAGGCCAGATTTCCTATTTCGGCCCTGATGAAGGCGGTTTTATCGCGGTAAGAGATCTGGTGGAATTGCACCTGATAGACGCGGCGCAGACATGGTTGATGGTCGCGCAGGACGACACGCGGCTGGAAGTGCCGGTTTCCGCCGCTGGCAGCGAAGCTTTATTTGATGCCTTTGCCACATTGCCCGAATTGCGTATGCAACCCTTGCTGGACGCGCTCAATGACCCTGCCCCACCGCCCGCGCGCGCCATCTGGCTGCACCCTGCGCGGCGCAACCGTCATTTGAGGCTGCACTGAGACTTGACTTGGGGCGGCGCAAACTCCAAGTCTGCCCCCTACACACGGACCAGCAAATCGGAGCGCTCATGTCCATTCCCCAGACCGGCGGCGGGCCGATTGAAGACATTTCCCAACTGGCCGAATACCTCGCCCAAGGGTGCAAACCCAAACAAGACTGGCGCATCGGCACCGAACACGAAAAGTTCGGCTATTGCCACGATACGCTGAACCCCTTGCCATATGACGGCCCGCGGTCGATCAGGGCCGTGCTGGAAGGGCTGCGCGATCGGTTTGGCTGGTCGCCGGTGCTGGAAGGGGACAAGATCATCGGGCTGGAAAAGGACGGCGCGAATGTGTCGCTGGAACCGGGTGGGCAGCTGGAACTGTCGGGTGCACCGCTGGAAACGATTCACCAGACCTGTGACGAGGTGAACCAGCATCTGCGCGAAGTGCGCAGCGTGGCGGACGAAATCGGCGTGGGCTTTATCGGTCTGGGCGCGGCGCCAATCTGGTCGCATGAACAAATGCCGGTCATGCCCAAGGGCCGCTATGCGCTGATGACCGAATACATGGACCGCGTCGGCACGATGGGCAAGACGATGATGTATCGCACCTGCACAGTGCAGGTGAACCTCGATTTCGCGTCCGAGGCCGATATGGTGCAGAAACTGCGCGTGGCGCTGGCGCTGCAACCTGTTGCAACCGCGTTATTTGCCAATTCCCCTTTCCTTGATGGCAAACCCAACGGTCACAAAAGCTGGCGCGCCCGCGTCTGGCGCGATCTGGACGCGGCCCGCACCGGCATGTTGCCTTTCGTGTTCGAGGACGGTTTCGGCTTCGAGGCGTGGGTGGATTACGCCCTCGATGTGCCGATGTATTTTGTCTATCGGGACGGCAAGTATATCAATGCCCTCGGCCAAAGCTTCCGCGACTTCCTGCAAGGGAAGCTGCCCGCCTTGCCGGGTGAAGTTCCGACTCTGTCGGATTGGGCGGATCATCTGACCACGATTTTCCCCGAAGCGCGCGTCAAGAAATTCATCGAAATGCGCGGGGCGGATGGTGGCCCTTGGCGCAGGCTATGCGCCTTGCCTGCGCTTTGGGTCGGTCTGACCTATGATCAGTCCGCGCTGGATGCCGCATGGGACCTGGCCCAAAAACTGGACGCGGAAACCCGCGATGCGCTGCGCATCGCCGCGTCGGTCGAAGGGCTGCAAGGATCGGCAGGCAAGTTCAAGCTGCATGATCTGGCGCGCGAAGTCGTGGATATTGCCGAAGCGGGCCTGAAAGCCCGCGCCTGCCCCGGCGCAGGTGGAATGCTGCCGGACGAGACACATTTTCTGAATGCTCTGAAAGAGAGTGTCGAAACAGGTCAGGTTCCCGCAGATGAGTTGTTGCAGCGCTATCACGGCGACTGGCAAGGCGATCTGTCCCGCATCTATGCAGATTACAGCTATTAAGGCCAGGTGCAGCCCTGCTTGACGAGCTGTCAAGCAGGGTGCAATCACAACCTATGTCGCAAAGCGCCCGCAAACCAAAGGACGAAGCAGGCACAGCACCGCTGCGCTGGAAACACGTGTTCGAAGACCGGCTGACCGCCGCGCTTCTGAGCGTGACACGCATTCTGCCCTATCGGCAGCGAATAGCGGTGCTGGGATGGATCGGCGCATATGTGATCGGGCCTATTGCCGGGGTGCGACCGCGTATCCGCGCCAATCTGGCGTTGATCGCGCCGGACCTGCCTGAAAGCGATGTCCGGCATATATGCCGCAGGGTGCCCGGCAATATGATACGCGCACTGGCCGAGACTTTCGCCGGGCAGGATTTCATCGACCATGTCAAGAACAGCCCCATCGAAGGGGGCGGGCTTGGCGCGCTGGAACAGGCGCGCGATGCGGGCCAGCCGGTGGTTCTGGTCACAGCGCATCTGGGCAATTACGAGGCAGCGCGCGTGGTGTTACAGGAACGTGGGTGCAAGATTGCCGGAATTTACATGCCAATGCGCAACACAGCGTTCAACGCGCGCTATGTGGCGGCAATGTCGCGGATCGGCAGCCCGGTTTTTCCGCGCGACCGTACAGGCTTGGCGGGCTTGCTGAAATTTCTGCGCGGTGGCGGCATGATCGGGCTGGTCGCCGACCACTACATGGATCATGGCGAGTTGATGGATTTCATGGGGCAGCCTGCCCGCACGGCGCTGTCATCCGCTGAGATTGCCCTGAAACACGGCGCTCTGCTGGTTCCGGTCTACGGGATCAGGCAGCCCGACGGGACCAGTTTTTGCATTCGCATAGAGCCACCAATACCACATACAGACGCCACAACGATGACGCGCGCCCTTAATGCCTCTGTCGAAACGCTGGTCCGCGATCACATGGATCAATGGATGTGGTCCCACAAGCGCTGGCGAAAGAACAAGCAATCGAAGAAAGCGAAATCACTCGTCCTTTGAGACGGGTTTAGGCTTGTCGTCATAACGCGTGTCCAGAATGCGCTGACTGTCGCCATCGGGGTCGTCATACATGCCTTTGCGCAATGTCCAGACAAAGGCGACCAGACCCAGAAGGCCCAAAAACAGTGATACCGGAATCAGAATCGCCAGAACTTCCATGATGCCCTTTATTTCAGTCGCAATGCGTTCAGTGTAACCGAGATGGACGACACCGACATGATGGCCGCTGCCCAAAGCGGCGTTGCATAGCCAAATAACGCAATCGGCACGAAAATGATATTGTAGATGCCTGATTGCCAGAAATTCTCGCGGATGCGCTGCATCGCGGTTTTCGACATGCGCACGGCATCCGCCACTGGCGAGATGTCGCGCCCCAACAACACCATATCAGAGGCTGCGCGCGCCGCATCCAGCGCCGAAGCGGGCGAGATCGAGACATGTGCCGCAGACAGTGCCACAGTGTCATTCAACCCGTCGCCCACCATCAGAACCTTGTGGCCCGCCGCCTGCAAGTCGTTGATCTTGTCGGCCTTGTCCTGTGGCAAAGCACCGGCATGCCAATCGGCGATATTCAGACGTTGCGCCATATCCTGCACCGCGCCCGGCACATCGCCAGAGATCAGCCACACCGCCTTGCCCTGTGCCTGAAGCGCAGACACCACATCGGCAGCGCCGGGGCGCAACTGATCCGAAAAGGTAAAGGCATGGGTCACACCATCCAGCGCAAGATAGGCCGCAGTTGTCCCGCGCGCCTCAGCTCCGACCCAGTCGGCACGGCCCAGACGGACAGGCTGCCCGCGCCATTGCGCTTCCATCCCATAACCCGGCTGTTCGCTCAGCTTGTCCAGTTGCGCGGGCTGCACATCCCGTTCGCGCAAGGCGCGGGCAAGCGCTTGTGCAAGCGGGTGGCTGGACGCATCGGCAAGCGCCAGCGCAACTGCGCAGATTTCTGGGCTATGCTGGTCCAGATTGGTTGGCACGGGCGTGCCCATCGTCAATGTGCCGGTCTTGTCAAAAACGACCGTGTCTACCTCGGCCAGCCGTTCCAGTGCTGTCCCGTCCTTGATCAACAGGCCCTTGCGAAACAGCTTGCCGCTCGCAGAGGTGACCACCGCAGGCACCGCTAGCCCCAGCGCACAGGGGCAGGTAATGATCAGGCTGGCCACAGCAATATTCATCGACAGGCGCAGGTCACCGCCGGACAGATACATCCAGACCAGAAACGCCCCAAAAGACAAGATCGGAATGGTCGGTGCGTAAGCGCTGGCTGCACGTTCAGCGGCGGTGGTGTAGCGCGTGCGCGCGGATTCCGCATTGGCCACCAGATCGGCCATACGGTGCAGCGAACTGTCCTTGCCCGCCGCAGTGACGCGTATCTGCAAAGGGCCGGTCAGATTGACCTCTCCCGCGCTGACAATCGTGCCTTGTGCGGCGAAAACCGGCAAAGTCTCGCCCGTCAGAAGCGATCGGTCAATTTCGGAATTTCCCCCGACGACTTCGCCATCGACCGGCATACGGCCACCGGGGCGCACGACCACCACATCCCCCACGGCCAATTCGGCCACAGGCACAGGTTTTTCCACCCCGTCAACCAGCCTGATGGCGCGCGGCACTTCCAGCGCTGACAACTCTTGCGCGGCCGAACGGGCCACAGCGCGCGCCCGGAAATCCAGATAGCGCCCTGCCAGCAAGAAGAAGATCAGCATGACGACTGCCTCGAAATAAGCGTGCTGGCCTGATTGCAGGGTTTCGTAAATTGAAATGAACAGGGTCAGGATCAGCGCGACCGAGATCGGCGCGTCCATGTCCATCCTGCCTGCGCGCAACGCCTTCCATGCGTTGCGAAAGAATGGCTGACCCGCAAATGCCACTGTGGGCACCGCGATCAAGGCCGAAATCAGGTGGAACATGTCGCGCGTGGCCCCTTCGGCGCCAGCCCAGACGGCGACCGACAGCAACATGATATTCATCATCGCAAAGCCGGAAACGCCAAGGCGCATCAGCAATTCGCGCCCCTGCTTCTCTGTCTCGGTCATGGACAGGGTGCCGGGGTCCAGCTCATGGGCTTCATAGCCCAGCCGGTCCAGATGCGCGATGACATCGGCGGCTTCGACCCCGGCCATTGCGTCAACGCTCAGCCGCTTCAGCGTCAGGTTCAGCCGGACGGACCGCACCCCTTCCAACTGCGCCATGCCGCGTTCGATCGTGCCGATACAGGCCGCGCAATGCGCATCGGGCACCGACAGCAGCAGCCGCGCATCTGGCAGCGGCGCTTTACCGGCCAGCGCTTCGGCGGCGGGCGCCGCATCACAAGCCGGACAGGCCGAAGGACGAAGGCTGGCGCTGTGCATCACTGCCCCTTAGCGGATATGAAGAACCACGCGCTGGCGAAACTCTGTGCCATCATTGGCGACAGCATGCAGGCGGATATTCCAGTTGCCCTCGCCGATTTCAACAGGCGCGCGATACGCCCCATCGACAAAGCGGAAATCCGGCGCCTGATCGGCGCGCACATGCGTCGCGGCCCCCAGCACTGCATCCAAATGCGCGACCTGAACTGGACCGTTTTCATCGGTGATCGAAAGCTTCAATATACCATCTTCATGGCTTGCCTTGACTTCCCATCCCAAGGCAAGCTGCTCTGCCAGTTCCTGATTGAAGTTCTGGCTGGCCACGAAGGAGTTATCAACTTCCAACCCTGGGAATGTGCTGACAGCGTTATATGCCAGTGTCAGGTTCGCGGCCAGAATGACGCCAAAGGATGACACCGCGATGATCAAAACCTTGCGCCCCGTCATCTGGAATTTACGGCCTGAATCTTGTGTCATTGGTTTCTCCCGTTGAAGATAGTATCAGAATAGACCCGTTCATTGCTGCCTGAAATCGTGGCCCATATTCTCACCGGACTGCTGTCTGCGCGGTTCGATGGTGTATTGGGTGGCGCGGTCAGATAGACCCGCAAGAGCGCCTGTTCATCTGGGCCGACCGTTACCAGATTAGCGGGTTCCCCCTCGATCGAAAGGGCAAGGTCGGGGTTTTCGGTAATCGACAACGCAAAATCACGCGGCTCATGATACATGTTACGCAAGCGAATGTCATAAACGTTGCGCACGGTTCCATCGGCCAGCACGATATGGGTCGGGTTGCGGACTGGGGCTACGCTCATGTCCAGATCACTGCGGATGAACAAAAGCACGATCAGGCCAATACCGATCACACTCCAGATTGTCGTGTAAAGAATAGTGCGCGGGCGGAAAACATGCTTCCAGATCGACTTGGGTGGCTTGCCTTCGCGCTCTGCAATCTCATCCGACAGGGCCATGTAAGCCACCAGACCACGCGGCTTGCCGATACGGTCCATCACCTCGTCACATGCGTCGATGCACAGACCACAGGTAATGCATTCCATCTGCTGACCGTCACGAATGTCTATCCCCATCGGGCAAACATTGACGCAGGCCATGCAGTCGATGCAATCGCCCTGATTTGGGTCCAACTGGCCCTTTTTCAGTTTTCCGCGCGGCTCTCCTCGCCAGTCGCGGTAGTCGATGGTGATCGTGTCCTCATCCATCATCGCAGCCTGAATACGGGGCCATGGGCAGGCATAGATGCAGACCTGTTCCCGAAAGAACCCACCAAACAGGAAAGTTGTCAGTGTCAGGATCAGCACTGTCATATAGGCGATCGGGTGCGCTTGCCCTGTGAACAGATCGACAAAGAGCGTGGGCGCATCCGCAAAATAGAACACCCATGCGCCGCCGGTCGCCATGCCGATCAGGAACCAGACAGCCCATTTCAACCCGTATTTGCGAATTTTCTCGGCATTCCAGTTCTGACGGTGCAGGCGCAGTCGCGCGTTCCGGTCCCCCTCGATCCAGCGTTCGACCTGAATAAACAGATCTGTCCAGACCGTTTGCGGGCAGGCATAACCACACCACACCCTGCCAAGCGCCGAGGTGAACAGAAAAAGGCCGATCCCCGCCATGATAAGCAAACCTGCCACGAAGTAGAATTCATGTGGCCAAATCTCGATCATGAAAAAGAAAAAGCGCCTGTTGCCAAGGTCCAGCAAGACAGCCTGATTGGGCATTTCCGGGCCGCGGTCCCAGCGGATCCAAGGCACAAGGTAATAGATACCCAGCATCACCGCCAGCAGCCACCATTTCATGGTGCGGAAGCCGCCCTTTACGCGGCGCGGGAAGATGGGTTCGCGCTTCGCATAAAGCGGGGGCGGGGTTTGGTCTTCAGCGCTCACCTGGCGACTCCTACGATATAGCCTGTCGTTTGATCACATACTGCCAGGACCGTGACCTTGACCTGCGTCAAAACAGACTTTGTAAATACATCTTTTGGCGAAACGCCGGCCAGCAATCTTGCCAAATAGAACCACCGGCCCCTGACAACACGCGCGAACAGGATACAGGGACCGGTGGCGCCCTGACATGCAGGACGTGGATAGGATGTGACCTGAGCAGCGCGCGGTTTCATTGATACAGATCAAGTCCTTCAGAGGATCGGTTAACAGATGACACTATGTCGCAACCTTGATGCCATTCCAAACAGGACAGGCCCCCGCGCGGGGGCCTGTGCAGTATGCGAAGCAGAAATAGCCAAGGCTACTGACCACCACCAAGCTGGTGAACATAAGCGGCAACAGCACGAATTTCAGCCTCACGCAGCCGAGTCTCAAAGCCCGGCATCACGCCAAAACGCGAATAATAGATCGTTTCGCGAATGGCCTCGGGTGACCCACCATAAAGCCAGATCTGATTGTTGAGAGCGGGTGCGCCAATGAAGTAATCGCCGCTTCCGTCATCCATGTGACAGGATGCACAATTGATCTCGTAATGCTCTGCCCCGGCCGCAGCAAGCTGCGCGTCGTGATCAGACCCGGACAGCGACAGCACGAAGTTCACGACCTGATCAATCTCTTCATCATCCAGCAATCCATCCGCGCCGAAGGCCGGCATTTCCGACCACCGTGCATCGGGATAGTCTTCGTTGCGAATGCCCCAGGTCACAGTGGTGACAATGTCTTCCATCGTCCCACCCCAAAGCCAGTCATCGTCCAGCAGGTTGGGGAAGCCGCCTGCCTGAACGCCTGCGCCCCCGGTGCCATGACATTGCGAGCACTGGGCCCGGAACACCGACCCGCCCGCATTGATGGCGAAGCGGTGCAGTTCGTCATTCTCGCGAATATCGTCAAGATCGGTTTCAAGAAGCTGCACGAAGAACTGTTCGTTGCGGCTCTCGAATTCGGTGATCTCTGCGGCGACATTTGCCCGCGAGGAATACCCCAGCACCCCTTGGGTGGCGGACTGGATGCCCGGCCAGGCGGGCATGGCGATCCAATACCCCACCGACCAGATGATCGTTATGATGAAAATCCAGACCCACCACCGCGGCATTGGGTTGTCATATTCTTCAATCCCATCCCAGCTGTGGCCAGTGGTCGGCGGATCCTGCTTTAGCTTGGCTGCCGGATCAGGATATTGCCGCGATGCCGGAGTGACCTTGTTTTCAGGCGTTTTATCATTTGAATCGACCATCAGCGGGCCTCTTTCGGTTCTGAATGACGCCCTGCGGAAGTGACGTAATTCTCACTCTCTGGTTTGTCATCATTGCGGAAAATCATGTTCGCAGTCTCGTCATGAACCTTCGATGCGCCCGGCCGCAGGATGTAAATGAACACCCCGATGAAGAAGCAAAACATGAACAGCAGGTGCCAACTATCGGCAAACGCTCTTAGCCAAGTGTAGGTTTCCATAGCTGTCCCCCTTTAGCGGCTGGCATCAGGCACAAATGTGTCGAAATCGACCAATGTGCCCAGCATCTGCATATAGGCGATGATGGCGTCCATCTCGGTCAACTGGGGTTGACCATCGAAGTTGCGCTGCTGCGCGCCCGGATACCGCTCTGTCACGTCGTCGCCGAATTCATCGACCTGCGCGAAGAAATCGGACACAGCCAGATCCATCATCTCATCTGTGTAGGGATGGCCCAGAACACGGTAAACCGACATCAGATCGCGGATATGCTCGGCGTCTGTCCGTGTCAGTTCGCGGTTCATCATAAACCCGTAAGACGGCATGATGGATTCCGGCACCACGGCGCGCGGATCAATCATGTGCTGAACATGCCAGTCATCCGAATAGCGACCGCCAAGACGGGCCAGATCGGGACCAGTGCGCTTGGACCCCCACTGGAACGGATGGTCATACATCGATTCCGCAGCAAGGCTGTAATGCCCATAGCGTTCCACTTCGTCGCGCATCGGGCGGATCATCTGGCTGTGGCAGACATAGCAGCCTTCGCGCACATAGATTTCGCGCCCGGCCAGTTCGAGCGGAGAGTAGGGGCGCATGCCCTCTACTTTCTCGATCGTATTGTCCAGATAGAACAGCGGCACGATCTGCACGATCCCCCCGATGGTCACGACAAGAAACGACAGCACCAGCAACAGCGTGGCATGTGTTTCGATTTTCTTGTGATGATCAAGAATTCCCATCACGCCCTCCGTTATTCAGCGGGCACTGTGGACCCGGCACGGGCAGGCGAACGCTCTGCCGTGCTGGTCACAGTTTTCCACAGGTTGTAGCACATGATGATCGCCCCCAGCAGGAACAGCGTTCCGCCCAGGCCACGCACCACATACATCGGGAATTTCGCAGCCACTGTGTCCGCAAAGGAGTTCACGAGGAAGCCCTGCGCATCGACTTCGCGCCACATCAACCCTTCCATGATACCGGTCACCCACATCGAGGCCGCGTAAAGCACGATCCCGATTGTCGCCAGCCAGAAGTGCCAACTGACCAGCCGCAGACTGTACAGCCCTTCACGCTGCCACAGCTTGGGCACCAGATAATACAGCATCCCGAAAGTGATCATGCCGTTCCAGCCCAGCGCGCCGGAATGAACGTGGCCAATGGTCCAGTCGGTGTAGTGACTTAGCGAGTTCACGGCCTTGATCGACATCATCGGCCCTTCAAAGGTGGCCATGCCGTAAAAGCCGACAGCCACCACCATCATCCGGATAATCGGATCGGTGCGCAGCTTGTCCCAAGCGCCCGAAAGCGTCATCAGACCATTGATCATACCCCCCCAGGACGGCATCCACAGCATGATCGAGAATGTCATGCCCAAGGTCTGCGCCCAGTCAGGCAGCGCTGTATAATGCAGATGGTGCGGACCAGCCCAGATATACAGGAAGATCAGCGCCCAGAAATGCATGATCGACAGCTTGTAGCTGTAGACCGGGCGTTCAGCCTGTTTCGGGATGAAATAATACATCATGCCCAAGAAGCCGGCGGTCAGGAAAAAGCCCACCGCATTATGCCCGTACCACCACTGGATCATGGCAGATTGCACACCCGACCAGACCGGCACGGAACGCGACCCGAATGCAGACACCGGAATTGCCAGATTGTTGACGATATGAAGCATCGCGACTGTCACGATAAACGCCATGTAGAACCAGTTGGCCACATAGATATGGGGTTCGCGGCGCTTGATGATCGTGCCCATGAAGACCAGCAGGAACGCCACCCAGACAATGGTCAGCCAAAGATCGGTCAGCCATTCAGGTTCAGCATATTCATTGCCTTGGGTTGACCCCAGCACGTAGCCGGTTGCCGCCATGACGATGAAGATCTGATAACCCCAGAACACGAACCACGACAGCCCGCCCCCCCATAGCCGCGCCGCAGAGGTGCGCTGGACCACATAGAAAGCCGAGGCGATAAGCGCGTTACCCCCAAAGGCAAAAATCACTGCCGATGTATGCAATGGACGCAGACGACCGAAATTCAGGTACCCTTCGGCCCACACAAAATTCAGTTCCGGCCAGGCCAGCTGAAAGGCGATAACCACGCCCACCAGAAACCCGACAACACCCCAAAACGCCGTCGCTATAACACCGTAGCGAACCGGACCGTCCATATACTCATTTGGATTGGCCACCGGAGCAGGTTCTCCCACCCGACGAATTACCCACACGAAGGTGATGGCAGCAGCCAGCATAATCACCAACATGTGGACCAAATATGGCAAATCGCGTGCCATGCTGGCAGCGACTGCGGCAACCACCACAATCAACCCCAACACCGCAAGCTTAATGTAATCCCACATAATCTGCGTCCCTTAATTATCGCGCTGACACAGAGTATATCGGTGGCAGACACAGTTTTGCATGATGCCTTTTGTCACGGGCCTGAAAAACAGACTTTGATTCATATCAATTATTCAGGCCCCAAAGCTTGCGCGAGATCATCGCTATGCAAAAATATCCTATGGCATACATTAGCGACAAGACGAAAACAGGAGAATGACGCATGGCCTACAAATCTTTATGTACCTTCCTCACGTCTGACGCAGATGTAGTGGCCCAGCTTGATTCGGCCGCTAGCCTTGCGGCCCGTTTTGATGCCCATCTGGAAGTGTGCTGCCTCGGCATTGATTCGACACAAAGCGTAGGCTTCTATGCAGGGGCCCCCGCGATCATTTACCAGGATGCCCTTGATAGCGCGCAGGCCCATGCAGAGGCACTTGCCCAGACCACCAGAAAACACCTGCATGGCGCGAGTATTCGCTGGGGTGTTGATACCGCTGTGCTGACACTTGGCGGGATCAATTCCTTTGTCGGTTTGAAAGCCCGGTTTTCCGATCTCGTGATCCTGCCACGACCCTATGGCGAGAACCGCGGCCCACAGGATGAGGTCACGACTGAAGCGGCGCTTTTTGATGGGGATTCACCCGCCCTGATCATACCGGAACCAGGTGCCGCGCTGCCCGAATTCAAGAAGATCGTGCTGGCCTGGAACCAAAGCGACGAGGCCCTGCACGCTGCCCGCGCGGCGCTGCCATTGCTGAAGAATGCGGACCTGGTCAATGTTGTCATCATCGATCCGCCAACGCATGGTATCGAACGCTCGGACCCCGGCGGACTTTTGACCCAGATGCTTGCGCGCCACGGCGTGCGTGTCGAGGTTTCTGTGATTGCGCGCACCTTGCCGCGGATCAGCGATATCCTGCGCCGGCATGCCACAGATCAGGACGCCGACCTTCTGGTGATCGGGGCATATAGCCATTCGCGGTTGCGTCAGGCTATCTTGGGCGGGACCACACGCAACCTGCTGGAGGAGACCAGCTTGCCTGTTTTCATGGCCCGCTAGCGTTTCGCGCCAGACGCGGGGGGCCGCCACAAGTTGCAACTCTCAGGTTTGCGGGGGGCTATTCCGCCGTTATAATACTCTCTGCGCGGAACCAATGCCGAAGGCCGCCCCCACGGCACGGCGCTGCGCAGCTTGTCTCAATCATCCACCATCCGCACAGTCGCGAAGCCATCATTAGAGCGCCCCTGTCAGGGGGCGCCCATCAGCCTGTCGGCGATAAATCACGCCGGGCAAGCTCGGCCTCAAGGACAAACAGCGCATCTAGATGATAAGGCACCATGAATCCCGGTGCGTTTGCTAGATCGCGCCGCAGACGCGTTTCATAATCCAGAAGGTCTTTCGCCGACATCTGGCGCAACCCTTGGGTAAACCGCTGGTATTGCGCATACTCATAAACCTGTAATTGCACTGGCAACGCGCCCTCGCTGGTTTGCAGCGGCACGGGCATTTGCAAGCCTGCCATGAACTCGGCGCGTGTCAGCGTTGGCGGTATCGTCGGGCCAAGCTTGACGACTGCAATCGTCGAAAGAAGCAAGCCACATAGCGCAATCGGCCAGGCGACACTGGACCCAAGAAAACGCGTGCGGGCCTGTTTGACGGAGTCTCGCGCAGTTGTGGCGGCAAACCGCGTTGAGGAATTGTCGCCCCTCACGACCAGATCTTCATAATCCCGATCCCAATCGAACCCGGGGATAAACGATGCCTCGGCCCCTCTGTAAATGTCGCGCTGCGGGCCTGCATCTGGTGACAAGTCACGGCTCATGGCCAACCCTTTCCAACCGATGAAGCACTTGTGTGACGGGTTGGTTTGCGCTTGGTGACTTGTACATAGCGGATCGCATACGGAAATGACAGCAAGGGCCACGTCCCGATACTGGCGCAAAGGCTCATGACAGCTTCCTCACTCTACTCGTTACGCCTGGCGTTCGACATGCACGCATACTGCACCGGATCGCACCGCCACCTGACATTTTCAGGCCCGGAATAAGGCATTTCCGCGGCGCTTGCGCCTAACTAGAAAACTGAGTGTGCAAACTGCCTTCCAAGCAAGTGTTTGCGCCGCTTTGTAAAGCTTGGCATAACAACGCCAAAGACACAGCGGGCGACTGCGACGCATTCAAAATCTCGGGGGAAACATGATACTGTGTGGCGGTGAAAACCTCGTGGATGTCATCGAAATGCAAACCGTCGATGGCACGCGGGTATTCCGTGCCGTGCCGGGGGGGTCACCGTATAATTGCACGCGCGCGCTCGGCAGGCTGGGAATGGATGTGGGCTACCTGACCCCCATTTCCAGCGACAGGTTTGGCGATGATCTTCTCGCCGGACTGACAGCCGACAATGTCCGGCATCTGGGCCAACGCCCGGACGCACCCACATCGCTGGCGATGGTCACGGTAGAGGATGGGCAGCCAGATTACCGTTTCTACCGCAACGGCACGGCAGAACGCATGGTCACTCAGGACACGCTGCGCAACTGCCTGACGGATGGTGCCGAAGCCTTCCATATCGGCTCGCTCGCTTTATGCGAAGGACGAGATGCGCAAGCCTGGGCGGATTTGTTCATGAGCTGCGCCGCGCGCGGGATCTTCACCTCGTTTGACCCCAATATCCGGCCGCTTCTGGCCGAACAGAATGCATCTGCCTATCGACGGCGGCTGGACCAGATGGCCGCCGTGGCAAACCTCCTGCGGCTTAGCGACGAGGACCTGAACTGGTGGCGACCGGACATGCCCGCCGAAGACGCCCTTGCGGATCTGGCCAGAATGGCGCCCCATGCGCTGCTTGTCCTGACGCAAGGGGCGTCACCAGTCATCTGCCACTGGCCCGGCGGCAGGATTGAAGTGCCTTTGACACCTGTCGAAAACATGGTTGACGCGGTCGGCGCGGGCGACACATTGATGGCCACGTTGCTGGCTGGATTGGCACGCAAAGACTGCCTTGGCGTGGACCAGATCGCTGCACTAGATGCCACTGCCCTTGGACAGATCATCAAGGATGCCAGCAAAGCCGCCGCGATCACCTGTACAAAGACAGGCTGCAACCCGCCCTATGCCAGTGAAATCTGGGGTTAGAAAGCTTGGGGAGGAAGGCCCGCAATGCCTGACATTTTCTTGCTTCAAATACTCTGGGGGTGAATTGGCCCTAGGCCAAGAGGGGGCAAAGCCCCCTGCCTCCACACGCGGTTCCAGCAAAACCCAGCCCGGTCGCCTGGGAAACAGCGCGCGCTTGCCAGCACGTCAGGATCAATAGCGCTCGAAGACAAGATCCGTTCCGCAATACCCGCTTGAGTAATTGCCCATGAAAATATGATACTCGCCCGTCCTCGCATGCCCCAGATTGATCGATGCGTTCAGGTTGCTCGTCAGCGTGGACCGCAAGAGCAAACCAGTCGAGATGGCATCATCGTAATACCAATCACCATATGGGTCGCGGATCAGAAGGGATGCATCGCAACTATTGCCCCGGTTACCATCTTGTGTCCGGATCCGCAGGCGGTTGCCGCTCACATTGCTGGTGTCATTCGTGTAGCGCACAATCTTTGTCGGCGTCGCCCTGGTATAGCGATCTGCGACGTTTATTCCGCAATTGCGCGCCCATGAAACACCACCAGCAACACGGAGCATGCGGGTCGGTCCGCCTGCGCCAATATCGCTATTACGCAATGTCAGGGTCGCAGAGGGAATGCGCGTATCCGGACAACCTGAGTAATCCGAGAAACGCGTGAAAAAGTTGGACCCCAACAAGGCGCTGGCATTCGGAACGAAATGGGCCGCCCCCTGCGCGCCGCGTTCCGCCGTTATGCGAAAGCTCCGAAGGCCAAAGGCTTCATTCCAGATATCCTCATCCAGGCGTGCGGCAAACCCAAGGGTGAACTGGGTTGCGGGGTTTTCCACCTCAATACGAACCCGCCAGACCTGATCAGCCCAGCCCGCCCCGTACAGATTGCGACCGCTGGAAATAAGTTCCATCGTGGTCGTAAACCGCCCCTCGGCGCGTGATGAAACGGTCCGACGGTCATTCGCCATCAAAGGCGGCAGATCAACATCAAAAGCCTCAAGCGCGATTGATGTGCCGTTCACCCGGATTGTAAGAAACTCTCCCTCTGGATAAGACCAATCGGGGTTGTACCCGTCCCAACTGTCAATGATGAACAGGTCGAATTCGATCAGCGCGCTTTGGGATGTTTCGCCGAGGTTTACCTGATACGTGACCGGGTTTTCCCATGTCTCGCGCCCGAAAGGCCCCAGAAAACTGCTTATGTCTGTGTGGGTGACCGACACGCTGTCCGTCGACCAGTTGGCCGTGTCACCATCGGTGAAGTCAGTATCAACGATCGTTACCGTTGTTGTCTCTGGCTCTTCGGGTTCTTCGGGTTCTTGGACAGGCGGATCAACCTCGCCTGCGGGCGGCAGGTATTCGGGCCCGTCTTCCGGGAACACATCGTTATCATGTTCGTACCTTATGAAGGGCGAAAAGCGCGGGCGCGTGACGGCAATTGGCGTCAGGCGTATGTTGTCCAGATAGTCAAACCCCATCCAGCTGATGATCGGACTGCGCCACAGGGTAAAGGCTTCGACCAGAATCAACGCTTCGCCCGGGAATGCCGGTGGGATACGGTCTGCCAGGTTCGCCACGGGAAGCTGTAATATCGGGTTGTCAAAACCGAAAGCCGGTTCCTCTGCTTCCTTGTCGGGATCGTTCCCATCCTCACTGCCGAAGTTTGCCGGTGCATGAATGCCCAGTTCAAGCAGCGATGCCAGATTACGCGTCCCATAAGACCAGATAACCACCGGCATTTCGGCATCGGGATCCCACATGATAGACGATATTCTCAACCGCGTGTCATGGGGCTGCGAATTCAGGAAATCAAAAACATCGTTCATCCCCTCCAGATAGTCATTGGTCACGACTTGGGTGTTTCGAGAGACGAGGTCGGCAACATGCAAGGCTGCAATCTGCGCCTGTGAGCGTGCACGATAGGCGTCTGTAAAGATAAGTGTTGCAACGAAAGCCCATATCAGCATCGGAAACGCCAGCAGGAATTCGATGCTTATCGTTCCGCGCGTGTCGTCACGGTATTTCCGAAAGGGGGACAAGAGCATGTCGCAGATCTTCATAACTCAAACCCTCGGTTCGTTTACAAAAACACTTCTTCCGATCAGGACAAGTTCACCCTTCTCATTCAGCGAGATACCGGCAAGCGGTTTCGTCAGCTTGATGAACGGGTCCACCACGACGCAGACGCGAATGAGCATCAACTCTTGTGCCTGACCGCCAGCTCCGGGATTAAAGGTCACCGCAGGCGTGATCTGCTGTTCACGATCCACACATTTGATCGGGTCATTCAAACCACTGAAATCAGCGGTCGAAATGGGCTGCATCTCAACCGTGATGTTATTCTCGCAATCGGGCAACATGCGCGTGCGCTCGCAGATCATTGACGCAAGGCTGCTTTGTTCAGACACTTGGCCAAGACGCACCTCCCTGACGGAAAGGTCTATGGCGCGATCCAGAAACACCTGACGCATCTTGGAAATGCCGGTATCGACGGCCAGTAGAAAGACCGCCATGAACAACGGAAAGATCACGACGAATTCGACGGTGACGGCACCATCTTCGCGCCACAGCCGTGCTGCAGCTTTGCGCCATTGGTCAATGCGGGTCATTGTGTCAACCTGAGTGCGCCGGTCTGGATATGTGTCGCGATATTCCGAAATGCTGCGACCAACTGCGCCCCGGAAGAGTTGAAGAAATGCCCGGGCGATGATGCGCAAGCCTCCATCAGGTCAACACCAGGCTGAGGGGCTTCGAAAGCAACCCCATAGATGACGACTTCTTGTTCCTTAAGCGCTTCGCAAACAGATACAGTGTCGGCATCCTGCGTTTGACGGTCAGGCTTGCGTGTTGCCGCATCACCCACATGGAAACAGCAATTCGCACCATCTGTCATCAACACAAGGGCGCGGTAACTGTTCGGTGCCTTCCAGTCCAGAGGACGGTCGCGGAACTTGCCCGACACCTGACCATTATCAATCAGATGGTCGATCACAGGGCGCAATGTGGGGTCAAAGAACATGGCACCTGTGCGCAGGCCCAGATCAATCGACGTGCCCCAGTTTGCCCACAGCGTGTCGATGAAATCCTTAGCCTCGCTCACCTCGTACACATAAGGGGTAATCGGCATATCGGTGATCAATGTGCTGGTATTTGACCTCAGGTCACAATTTCTGCGCGTCATGGGGGTATGAAGGCTGTTGGTCACACTGTCCCATGTGTCAAAATCTATGCAGAATCCATTGGTCAAATCCCCTGAGGCAGGGTCAGATAGATTGGAAAAATACGTCAATGTTCCCGGCGGCATGATGACTTCGGTGCTATAGGGCACGAAAGTGATAGAAACGCGGCCATTGTCGTTGTCTTCCAGCATCGCTTCGACGAATTCGGTCGCCGCTGCGTGCAGATCATCGATGCGCGGGTTTGGCATAATATTCCCGAACTCGTCGAGCAGCATCGACCCGGACACGTCCAGAACCAGCACGATCTCGACCTGAACCTCTGCCAGACCTTCTGAGGCAGCGGATACCAATCTCATATCCAGTTCCTGCACGCCGGCCAGACGCATGAAGATCGTCGGCATCCGCGCCTCAGGTGTGACGCGAACAGTGCGCGAGCCGCCGGCCTCCGTCACTTCAATGCGGCCACGCACATAATCGCCCAAGCCTTCTGCATCGAAATAGGCTTGAACAATTTCCTCTGGGGTCAGACCGCCGGAATTCTGGCGCATGGCAGTTGCTGCCAGCACCGCACGATCGGCAGTTCCCTGCATTCTGGCGCGCTCGGCTTCATACCGCATCATGTCAACCGCGATACCGGAGATCATGAGGATCAACACAAAGAAGAGCAGCGACAGGAGAAGAATCGCACCATCTTCTTGCTGCCGAAAGGCCTTCAAACAAGCTTTGCCCCGGGCATACACCCCGCACAACGAACCGAAATTCATTTCAACACCACTTCAACACAAGCAACTTGGCTTAATTCTGGGCTTTTTGCGCTATTCTCGCGCCAATAGGTTAACGATAGCCTCTCAATATGGCGATAATTGGGCCTAAATCTGAAACATTGTGCCGCGTTGAATTGTATCTTTGTGCAGCAAAGAACAAGCTCAAACCTGCATCTGCGCAAAACAGATGATGCGCCCAAAAACAGATCTGGGCTGGTTGTAAAAGCCATTAATTTCCATTATTCGAGAAATATGGAATTAAAAAGCGCTGCATCAGCATTTGCCGCTCTCGGCCATCCGGACCGCCTGGCCGTTTTGCGGCTTCTTATGCGCTTTGCCCCGCGCGGCCAGCGGCCGACCGAGATTGCCCAGATTCTGGGCCTCAAGCAGAATACACTATCCCACCACCTCGCCGATCTGGCCGCGACAGGATTGCTTCAGGTAACGCGGCAAGGGAGGTCATTGTACTACAGCGTCAACTTGACCATGGCCGAAGGGCTGATCGGATATCTCGCGCTTGATGTCGGGCGGGCGCGGCCGGAACTGCTCGCACCTTTCACGCAACCGGATATTCTTCGCGACATTAACGCGCCATTCAGGGTGCTTTTCCTGTGCTCTGGAAACTCTGCTAGGTCGATCATGGCAGAAGCACTGTTGCGCGACCTGGGCAAAGGCAGGTTTCTCGCCTTCTCGGCGGGTATTCAGCCATGCGCGGCCCCCCACCCCAAAGCCCTGCAAATATTGCAGGAACACGGCCACACTGTCGCTGATTTACGCTCAAAGAACACCACCGAATTTCAGGGCGAGGCTGCACAGCAGATGGACGTTGTGATCACGGTTTGTGACCGGGCTGCCGCGCGCGACTGCCCCCCCTTGAACGGCTACCCTATCACAGCGCATTGGGGCATGCCTGACCCGGCAGGCGCGCCACAAGACCCCACCCGAGATCCTGCATATGCGTTCAGGGAAACATATGTTGCCCTGCGCCACCGGCTTGAGGAACTGACCTCCTCCTCACTTTCCCCGCTTGACCGATGCAATCTACAAACCCGCCTCGACAGAATCGAGATCTCCGCCCTTATCAAGGAAAGCGCCTGACACATGACGCCCCACGTTCCGCCGCGCATCGCGCTTAATGGCCTTGGCCGCATTGGCAAGCTTGTCCTGCGCGACCTGATCGACACTGGTTCTGGGGGCCATATCGCCCTGTTGAACGACCCTCTGGGTGATGCAGAACAGCACGCAGTGCTGATGGAATTCGACAGCATACATGGCCGCTGGCGGACCCCCGTAACCCATGACACAGACTCACTGAACCTTGGCGGCCAACACATCTGCCTGACCCACCATGCACGGATAGAAGAACTGCCACTGGCAGAGATGGGCATTGATCTGGTCATCGACTGCACCGGGACATTCAAGACTGCCGAAAAACTGGCCCCATATTTTACCGCAGGTGTCCGCAAACTCGTGGTCTCCGCGCCGGTCAAGAACGGCGGCGCGCTCAACCTCGTCTATGGCATAAACCATCACCTTTATGACGGCAGCCAGACCATTGTCACCGCAGCCAGCTGCACCACCAATTGCCTTGCTCCGATTGTCAAGGTCATTCATGAATCAATCGGCATCCGGCACGGCTCGATCACAACGATCCATGACGTCACCAATACCCAGACGATTGCAGATCGCCCTGCCAAGGATATGCGCCGCGCGCGATCTGCCCTGACCAATCTGATCCCCACCACAACAGGCAGCGCAACCGCGATCACGCTGATCTACCCGGAGCTCAAAGGGCGCCTGAACGGTCATGCGGTTCGCGTGCCGCTGCTCAACGCCTCACTCACAGATTGCGTGTTCGAGTTGGATCGCACCACCACGACAGAGGAGGTCAACGCCCTGTTCAAATCTGCCGCCGAAGGGCCACTCAACGGAATTCTGGGCTTCGAGTCGCGCCCGCTTGTGTCCTGCGACTACCTCAACGATCCGCGCTCCAGCATTATCGATGGGCCTTCCACGATGGTGATCAACGGTACACAACTGAAAGTCTACGCATGGTATGACAACGAATGGGGCTATGCCTGCCGTCTGGGCGATATCACCCGTATGGTCGCACAAAGCCTCTGATGCATTTTCTTGCTCAAAATACTCTCGGGGGGTGAATTGGGCCGAAGGCCCAAGAGGGGGGCAGACAGCCCCCCTCGCCCACCCCAAGCATGAAGCCCTGCAAAGTGATGACATCAGCAAACCCGATGCGCGCCTATATCGCAGTTACTGCCGCCTATTGGGCCTTTATGCTCTCCGACGGGGCCTTGCGCATGCTAGTCCTGCTGCATTTCAACGGCTTGGGTTTCTCACCGGTCCAACTGGCCTGGCTGTTTGTTCTCTATGAAGTAGCGGGCATTGTGACCAATCTGGCAGCGGGATGGCTGGCCGCGCGGTTCGGGCTGGCGGCCACGCTGTATGCGGGGCTTGTCTTGCAGATCGCTGCACTCGCGGCGCTCGCGCAATTGAATCCTGATTGGACCCTCGCCGCCTCGGTTGTTTTCGTCATGGCGGTGCAAGGCGTGTCGGGGGTGGCCAAGGACCTGTCGAAAATGTCGTCGAAATCGGCGGTCAAACTGCTGGCGCCAGCCCAAGAAGGTGCCTTGTTTCGTTGGGTGGCGGTGTTGACAGGGTCCAAGAATGCCGTGAAGGGCCTTGGCTTTTTTCTGGGTGCGGCGCTGCTTGCGACAGCGGGGTTTCAGGCGGCGGTCTGGGGAATGGCGGGCGTGTTGGCTGTCATTCTGGTGGCGGTCGTTCTGTTCTTGCCCGAAGGATTGCCGAGGCGCATGAAAGGGGCTGACACTTGGGCGGGTTGGCGCTCGAAAGATCCGCGCGTGAACCGCCTCAGCCTTGCGCGTCTTTTCCTGTTTGGTGCGCGCGATGTGTGGTTTGTCGTCGGGATTCCGATCTATTTTCAGGCCGTCCTGTCCGATGGCACCGCTGAGGGGCGGCGCGAGGCCTTTTTTCTGGTCGGTGGCTTCATGGCGCTTTGGATCATCGGCTATGGGGCCGTTCAGGCCCTTGCGCCCAAGCTGCTGGGGCGCAAGGGCCAGTCTGAAGGGGCGATCACGCGCAAGGCAATCCTCTGGGCGGGTGTCCTTGTGCCGATCCCGCTATTGCTTGCAATGGCATCAGCCTTTGCTGGCGGCCCTGCGCCCTGGCTGACATGGCTGCTTGTGGGCGGGCTGCTGGTGTTTGGCTTTGTCTTTGCGCTGAATTCCGCCGTGCATTCCTATCTTATCCTTGCCTATGGCGCGGCAGACCGGATCACCCGCGATGTCGGATTTTATTACATGGCCAATGCTGCGGGCCGGTTGCTTGGCACGCTTTTGTCGGGGGTCAGTTACCAGATTGGCGGCTTGCCCCTGTGTCTGGCGACAGCGGGGCTTATGGCAGTGGCAAGCTGGCTGATTGCACGCAAACTACCGGCCCTGTAGCGACGCTTGGTTGACTTTAGCGCGCCGCCCGCCGCACCGCACGCTCCAGAGCATCCAGAAACCGCGACCGGTCCGCCTTGGAAAAGCTGCGCCCGCCGCCTTGTCGAAATGGATCAGCGGCCCGCAAATCAGCCATCAGATCGCGCGTGGCAAGGACATTGCCGATATTCTCGGCGCTCAGGGGCTCGCCATTATGTTTCAACACCTGCGCGCCTGCCTCGACGCATTTCGCGGCCAGAGGGATATCGCCGGTCACCACAATATCGCCCTGCCCCGCGCGCTCTGCGATCCATTTATCCGCCTCATCCGCACCTGCGGCCACAATCACTGTTTCAACCAGCGGGTTGACCGAAGGCCTGATCCCGCCATTTGACACAATGAAAATCTTCAGCTTGTGGCGCGTGCCAACGCGCTCGACCTCGGATTTCACCGGACATGCATCCGCATCAACATAAATTGCCATCACCCATGCCTCATCTTGTCTTGGCCGTCAGCCATCCCGCACGGCAAGCCGGATTTCCCTTGCCTGTCCACCCCTGCCCCACGCGAGGCTGACCTGCAAGAAATAGGCGCAACCGCTGCCGGGCAAGCTGAGCATACGGACGCAGATCCCCTGTTGCCAGTGCAGATACCTTCCCGGCATCTTATCAGCCAAAGGGTTCGGTCGTCCTCTCATTGAATGGTAGGATTCGACCCTCGAAGTAATCTTGCAAGGCGCAACGCCTGCCCGACAATGACACCCGAAAACGGCAGAATGATAAAAATCCGCACGATGTGAAATGCCGTTACGACAGCCAGTCCTTCCTGCAATATCTTGGCTGTCAGCGCCATTTCCGTAACGCTGCCGGGCGCGGTTGCCAGAACCATCACCTGCCACGGCTGGCCCGTCATCCATGTCAGGCCCATCCCCATGATCGCGCAAAGCACGATCATCAGGACAGAGGTCAGGATCGAGCCGGGCAAAAAACCCCGCGCATTGCGAAACAGATCACGGTCAATCACCGCACCCAGCCAGATGCCCAGAAATATCTGTGCACCCGCCAGCACGATATAGGGGTAGGAGGACACTGGCAGCCCCACGACCGACGCCAAGGCCGCCCCGGCCAATCCGCCCAGAAAGAAAGGATTGGACATGCGGATGCGCTTTAGCAAAAGCGCGCCTGCCAGCCCGAAAGCAAACAGCAAGGCGGCACCTGTTCCTGTCCACTCCATGCCACGCAAGACGGCAACCGGATCCGAGACACTGCCATCCAGCAAGACAATCAGCGGCGGGATCAGGATGACAAGCAGCACAATGCGCATGGTCTGGGCGAAGACAATCGGGCCGGGGGTTGCGCCATGTTTGCGGGCCAGAACCGCGCTTTCGACAGGCCCCATAGGAAGCGTGGCAAGAATTGCCGTGCTGGCCCCGACACCCGTGAGTTTCATCAGCACCACGGAAACGCCGAAACTTAGCGCAATTGTCAAAATCGCTGCCAGCACCATGGGCAAGGCCAGATCACCCATCATTTGCAGCGCCTCTGGGGTAAAGGACAGACCGACCGCGCTGGCAACCAGTATCTGGCCAAGTTGGCGGGTCTGCACTGGAATGCGTACCGGAAAATCCAACAGCCGCACTGTGCCCGCAAACACCAGTGCCCCCAGCATCCAGGGCAATGGGAAGTTCAACCGCATGGCAAGAAACCCGAACAGGATCGCACCGCCCATGATCGCCACAACATGTGCGATTTGGCGCAAACCGCTGCTATAAGATGTTCGGAACATATTCGACTTCGCTTCCCGGACCTTGTTGGACCATAGGGCACAGCAAAGCTGACACTCCCCTGCCCTTGCACCGTCGCGCTTTTTGCCTACGGTTGCAAGGATTGCGCCGAAACAAACAAGGGAAAACCGCAGTTTGGTGCAAATCCATGCAGATCGAGTCCGCCAAGGAATATCTAGTGTTTACCGCTTGAGAAAAGATATCCGATGACTGCTTGGAGGGCGTTGCAGTCTTTGAGCAGCGCGGAATCAAGGCCGAAGGCCGCCGCGACTCAAAGGGCCGCCCCCACGGCACGGCGATTTGGCTGCCACCTGCGCAACGATCTGATCTCACGCGGATTTGGCCAGCATAAAGCGCGACAGCTTCAATCGAGGATCGCCGCACCGCGGCCCGACGCTACGCGGCTTTGTCACCTGCTTCTCAATGTCCGCAAACTCCGGCAAAACTGCCTCGCGCGAGGGCATCGCATGGGGCGCGGGAGTCTTTCGTCAGGTGGCGAACACTAGCATGGTCGCCACCTGCGGCCACAGGCCCTGCGCGCTATCGGTCTTTCTGAAGGGTGTTCAGGATTGATGACAACTCGGTCGGGAATGGAAATACAATGGTCGAGTTTTTCTCGGACCCTATGGTTGTCAGCGTTGCAAGGTAACGCAACTGCATCGCGCCGGGGTCTGCACTCAGGATCTGGGCCGCTTCAAGCAGCTTGTTTGCGGCCTGTTGTTCGCCTTCGGCATTGATGACCTTGGCGCGGCGCTCGCGCTCTGCTTCGGCCTGACGCGCAATGGCCCGGATCATGGATTCGTTGATGTCGACATGCTTGATCTCGACATTCGCAACCTTGATCCCCCAGACATCGGTCTGGCTGTCCAGAATCTCCTGAATGTCGTTATTCAGCTTTTCACGCTCTGCCAACATATCATCCAGATCGTGTTTCCCCAGAACAGACCGCAGCGTTGTCTGTGACAGTTCCGATGTTGCCTGCATGAAGTTTTCGACCTGTATCGTGGCCTTTTCAGGGTCCACGACACGGAAATAGATCACGGCATTCACTCGCACCGAGACATTGTCCTGACTGATCACATCCTGACTTGGCACATCCAGCACCCGCACGCGCAGATCGACCCGCACGACCTGTTGAATGACGGGAATGACCAGGATCAGACCCGGCCCCTTTATTCCGCTGAACCGACCAAGGGTGAACACCACAGCGCGCTCATATTCGCGCAAAACCTTGATGGCAGAGGCAAGGAAAGCCAGAACCAGAACGATCAGCACGATCGCAAAGCTCAGATCTCCGAAAATTGCCAGAATATCCATTCGATTTCTCCTTTCACAACATGACCGGACAACGCGCGCTCACGCGTTGCGCGTCATGTCTTGGGGGCGTTCGGTGGCGGACCGACATGCAAGGTCAGCCCATCCTTGCTGATCACGACAACCTCATCACCTTTGGCAAAGGCCTGCTCCGAGGCTGCATTCCAACGCTCTCCATGAACGTAGACATGCCCGGTGTTCGCGTTCCAGTCCTGCACTTTGGCGCGCGCGCCAATCATCTCTGTCGCCCCGGTCGTGACCCGCCGCCTGTGCGAGACATAGCCCAGACGCGCGACAAGCGCGGAAAAGGCAAGCGATGCAACAGCCAGCGCAGCCAACGCTGGGATAGAAGGTTCCAGCCCCGGCACCTCGGAATCGAACAGGAACAAGCCACCCGCCACGATGGCGACAGTTCCTCCAATTCCCAATATGCCGAAAGATGGGCTGAACGCCTCGGCGATCACAAGCAGCAAGCCCAGACCGATCAATGCAAGCCCCGCAAGATTGAAGGGCAGGATGGACAGGGCGAACATGCCAAGGATCAGGCTGATCCCCCCGATTGTGCCGGGGACCAGCGCGCCGGGGTTCAACAACTCGAAGACGATACCATAAAACCCGATGATCATCAGAAACAGTGCGACATTCGGGTTTGCGATGATCGAAAGCAGTTGAGTACGCCAGTCGGGCGCGAGCGAGACAAGGCTCAGGTTTTCGGTGTCCAGCGTGAACTCTTCGCCGTCAAGCTGCACAACGCGGCCATGCGCCCTGTCCAGCAGCTCAGTCAAATTCCGGGCGGTGAAATCTGCCACATTTTCGGCGACCGCCGCACTGGCCGTCAGGGTTGCAGCATCGCGCACAGCAGTTTCTGCCCAATCCGCATTGCGGCCGTGGATTTCGGCAAGGCTGCGAATTTGTGAAATTGCGTCATTCATTGCCTTGGCCATGCCGGCATCTTGCGGTGCGCTGCGGCGGCTTTCGGTTCCCTCGCGGGCCTCATCCTCGTCGTCATCCCCGGCAGGATCATCCATGAACGGCAACCCGCCCCCCCCGCCCAGACTCACAGGTGTTGCGGCCCCAACGGATGTGCCCGGCGCCATCACTGCCAGATGGCTGGCGTAAAGGATGAATGTACCTGCACTGGCCGCGCGCGCGCCTGATGGCGCAACAAAGGTGGCAACAGGCACGCCTGAATTCAGGATGGCGCGGTTAATATCGCGGGTTGATGTAACCAGCCCGCCGGGCGTGTCCATTTGCAGGATGATCAGGCCAGCGCCATCGGCATTCGCGGCCTCGATCCCGCGGATCAGGTAATCAGCCGTTGCGGGGCTGACCGCCCCATCCAGTTCCAGCACAACCGCCTGGCCTGCGCGGCCCGCCTCCTGAGCGCCCAGGCCCAAGCCCAATATTCCAAGGCACAACGCCGCAACCCAACCAAAGCGCCGGAGGAAACCCTGCAGTTGCGACGTTTGTGTCCACATGGCTTGCGGCGTCCTTTCATGCCTCTGCTATGCTTTGTGAAAGATAATGCGCGCCCCGCGCCGTTCAACTGTGGCCCCGCGACATAGATATGGCGATAGAACCGCCAAAGCGCTGAAAGCGGCCTATTTTACTGGGTTTGTCGAGGCGGTTGATACGACCGGGATCTGCGTTCACATCCCCGTCACAGCGAAAGCGCGGACCCGGCCAGCCCGGCTGTGCAACATGAAATACAGAAAACAACCGCTAAAATGGAATGAAATGGTGGGCGATAACGGATTTGAACCGCTGACATCTTCGATGTGAACGAAGCGCTCTACCACTGAGCTAATCGCCCCCGTTTCGTCGCGCTATACTCTGCGGTCATAACAGGCGCAAGCCCTTCGTAGAGGGTCGCGCCCTACAAAAACTGCCGCCGTTATGACACGGCGGCAGTATGATTTAACGGGATTTCAGTTTAGTGCGGTGCACGCAAACTATCAGCGTCGCCGTTATTGCTCAGAAGCGCCTGCCGTGCGGCATCTTCGGCTTCTTCATCCCATTCGATAGCGGTTGGCTGACGAATCAAAGCATGCCGCAAAACATCGCGTACATCACTTACCGGAATGATGGTCAGGCCATCTTTCACATTATCCGGGATTTCCGGCAGATCCTTGGCATTCTCTTCCGGGATCAAAACCGTCTTGATCCCGCCGCGTAGTGCCGCCAGAAGCTTCTCCTTCAGCCCACCTATGCCCAGAACATTGCCCCGCAAGGTCACCTCCCCGGTCATGGCAATGTCCTTGCGGACCGGGATCTGTGTCAGCACCGACACGATGGATGTCACCATCGCAATCCCCGCGCTTGGCCCATCTTTCGGGGTGGCACCTTCTGGCACGTGGACGTGGATATCCAGACGGTCAAAGCGCGGCGGCTTCACCCCGATTTCAGGCGCAATCGAACGCACAAAGGAACTGGCCGCGTCGATGGATTCCTTCATCACATCGCCCAGTTTGCCGGTTGTTTTCATCCGCCCCTTGCCGGGCAGACGCAGGGCTTCGATCTGCAACAGATCGCCGCCCACCTGTGTCCAGGCAAGGCCGGTGACCACGCCAATCTGGTCTTCCTTCTCTGCAAGGCCGTAGCGATGGCGCGGTACCCCCAGGAAATCAGCCAGATTATCACGTGCGACGATCACCTTGTCCGTTTCTTTCCTGACAATCTTGGTGACCGCCTTGCGGGCAATCTTGTTCAGCTCGCGCTCCAGATTTCGGACACCTGCCTCGCGCGTATAGCGGCGCAGGATCTCGGTGATCGCGGCGTCTGATATCGTCAGTTCACCCTTGCGCAACCCGTGGTTCTTGATCGACTTGCTCAACAAATGACGTCTGGCGATTTCCAGCTTTTCATCCTCGGTATAGCCGGACAGCGGAATGATCTCCATCCGGTCCAGCAGCGGTCCGGGCATGTTGTACGAGTTTGCGGTTGTCAGGAACATGACGTTCGACAGGTCATATTCCACTTCCAGATAATGGTCGACAAAAGTTGCGTTCTGCTCCGGGTCCAACACTTCAAGCATGGCCGAGGCCGGGTCGCCCCGGAAATCCTGCCCCATCTTGTCAATCTCATCGAGCAGGATCAGCGGGTTTGTCGTCTTGGCTTTCTTCAGCGCCTGAATGATCTTGCCCGGCATGGACCCGATATAGGTCCGGCGGTGGCCCCGGATTTCAGATTCGTCGCGCACGCCCCCCAGCGAAATGCGGATGAATTCGCGCCCCGTCGCCTTGGCGACCGACCGCCCCAGCGAGGTCTTGCCCACACCCGGGGGGCCGACAAGGCACATAATCGGGCCTTTCAGTTTCTGGCTGCGCGCCTGCACTGCCAGGTATTCGACAATGCGTTCCTTGACCTTGTCGAGGCTGTAGTGATCGGCATCCAGCACCTCTTGCGCGCGGCCAAGATCTTTCTTGACGCGGCTTTTCACACCCCAGGGGATCGACAACATCCAGTCAAGGTAGTTGCGCACGACAGTTGCCTCGGCGGACATGGGCGACATGTTCTTGAGCTTTTTCAGCTCCGCCTCGGCCTTGGCACGCGCTTCTTTGCTGAACTTGGTGGCGTTGATGCGGTTCTCGAGTTCGGTCAATTCGTTCTGACCGTCTTCGCCATCCCCCAATTCTTTCTGAATGGCTTTCATCTGCTCATTCAGGTAATATTCGCGCTGTGTGCGCTCCATCTGGCTTTTCACGCGGGTCTTGATCTTGCGTTCCACCTGAAGGACCGACAACTCGCCCTGCATCAGCGCGTAAATCTTTTCCAGCCGGTCAGAGGTATTACCAGCTTCAAGCAATTTCTGCTTTTCAGCAACATTCGTGCCCAGATGCCCGGCTGCAAGGTCTGCAAGCACCTTCGCATCCTCGGCCTCGGCTATCGCGGCAAGCGCTTCGTCAGGGACATTCTTGCGCATCTTGGCATAACGTTCGAATTCCGTCTGCACCGCACGCATCAGCGCCTTGATGGATTGCGCATCCCCCTCTTCCTCGGGGAAATCGCGTGCGACAGCCTCGAAGTAGTCATCATTTTCTACGAAATCATCAATTTGCACACGCGTGCGGCCTTCGACCAGAACCTTGACGGTTCCATCCGGCAGTTTCAGCAACTGCAACACATTTGCCAGCACACCGACAGTAAAAATGTCAGATTCCTGCGGGTTTTCCTGTGTGTGGTCTTTCTGTGCCACCAGCAGGATCTGTCGATCCTCGGCCATGACGGCTTCAAGCGCGCGAACAGATTTTTCGCGCCCCACAAAAAGCGGGACGATCATATGCGGGAACACCACCATATCGCGCAAGGGCAATACGGGAAAGCGGCTTGATTGATCCATCTGTCTATCCTTAACTCTGTCGCGCCTGCGGCGCGCTGTTGAAACACAATTTGGGCGTGGCAAGTGCGTGTTTCAACCCATGCCCCCTTCGTGCCGAACATTGTTCTGTTACACAAGAAGAATTGGTCGGTTTCGGGGCAGCAGCATGTCAGCGAAACGAATATGGAAACAAAATATATGTTTCGTCACAGTCCAGCGCAGTCGCGATGCACGGCATAAGCCACGTCATTTGACTACGGCGAGTTAGAATTGGGGTTCCGACATACCGGAACCCCACTCACCCATGTGCCTTCACGTCACACGCAGAATCAGACCCCGGTCTTCCTGACCAGATGCCGTAATATTGCAAGCGACCGCCATTCGGGCAAGACGAAACAAGTTTGGATTTTAGCCAACTTGTATTGATCAGCCGAACACGCTTTCCTTGCCGAAATGACGTGCAAGCAGATAATAGACCACCGGGCGGTACTTGTTGCGCTCTGAGCGGCCATATTGTTCGATCACGGCGTCAATCGCATCGTGCAGTTCCTGACTATCGCTGAGGCCAAGTTTCTTAACCAGAAAGTTCCGGCGCACGGTGTCCAGTTCATGCTGCTGTGTGGCCGCAACCGTGCTTGCATCGGCATCATAAATTGACGGCCCACATGCAATTGTCACCTTGCGCAACAACTCCATGTCAGGTTCGACCCCGCATTTGTTGCGCAAATCATCGGCGTAGCGTTCAATCAAGTCATCCCTGCGTCCCATGTACATATTCCCCTAAATTTCAAATGCATTCAAATTCCGATCCGACCGCGTAGATCGCGGTCAGAGTGGAAGAAAAACAGATTTTCACCAAGAAGAATCTATCCGCGGCGCGCGAATGGACAGGTCAGAGCATCCCAAGCAATTGCGGGGTTGGCCAGCCATCAGCCGGCAAACCAAGCTGCGCCTGCACATCCTGCACCGCAGCGCGGGTATTGGCGCCAAGAATACCGTCAACCGCCCCAACATCGAAGCCGCGTTGCACAAGCCTTTGTTGCAATTGGCGCATCTGATCCTGGTTAAGGCCGGTTTCGGGGTTTCCGGCCTGATACACTGGTGCCCCAGACAGGCGGGTGGCAAAATAGGCGGCGGTGGTCACATAGATGAAACTCTGGTTCCACTCGAACAGCACCCGGAAATTGTGAAACACCATGAAGGCCGGGCCGCGATGGCCCTGTGGCACGATGACCGAGGCGCGCAAATTGCCAGAGGGCAAACGCCCATGCGTGGGGCGCACGCCCAGTTGTTCCCACTGGCTGACCGTCAACTCGTTTCGAATGCCGGTTTGTGTCAGGTCCAACCCTTGCGGCAGCGCAACCTCATGCATCCACGGCTCGTTCGGGCGCCACCCCTTGGCGCGCAGCATCGCCGCTGCCGACAAGAGTGCATCTGGCGCAGAGCGTTGCAGATCAATCCGCCCATCACCGTCGCCATCAACTGCATAATTGATGATGTCAGAAGGCAGTTTCTGGACCATCCCGATCTCGCCCGCCCACGCGCCGCGGGTCTGCACCGGGTCCAGCATGCCGCGGCGATACATTTCCAGTGCTGCAAACACCTGCGGGCGGAACAATTCCGGCCTGCGACAGTCATGTGCCAGAGTGACCAGCGCGTTCACTGTGTTGAAGTCGCCCTGCACTGCTCCAAAATCCGTCTCGAACGCCCAGAAGGCCAGCAATATGCCCGGTTGCACACCGTATTGCTGCTGTGCGCGGTCGAACACACTGCGCTGACGCTCAAAGTTGCGCTGGCCATTGGTCAATCTACTTTGCGAGATCAACGCGCGCGAGAAATCCAGAAAGGGGCGCTGAAAAATGCCTTGACGGCGATCTGCGTTGATAACGGCCTGATCTTGCCGGACATTGCGAAAGAAACTGTCGATCCGGGCGCGGTCATAGCCTTGGCTGGCCGCTTCGGATTTCAGCCCCTCAACAAACGCGCCAAAATTGCCACCACAGCTTTGGGCGTGTGCCGCTGTTGACAGGCCCACGGACAGAACAGCCGCCATTACTGGAAGAATACGCATAATACCCCCTGAAGAATTTCCGCCACGCTAGCGCATCAAACCCTTCAGGGGGAGTCGTTTTTATGTGATCGATTCAAAGAGATGCGCGGTCATGCGGCGCTTCGAAATCCAGCACGGGATTGATCGGGATAATCCGGTTGGGATTGATCGTATCATGGCTGTAGTGATAGTGCCGCACGATATGGTCCATCCGCACTGTCTGCGCCACACCGGGATGCTGATACAGATCGCGCGTATAGGCCCAGAGCGCGGGATAATCGACAATCCGGCGACGATTGCATTTGAAATGCAGGTGATACACGCTGTCAAATCGCACCAAAGTGGTGAAAAGACGCCAATCAGCCTCGGTCAGCGTGTCGCCCATCAGATAGCGGCGCGTGGTCAGCCGCTCTTCAAGCCAATCCAGCGCCTTGAATAGCGGATGGACAGCTTTTTCATAGGCCTCCTGCGTGGTCGCAAAGCCGGATTTGTAGACGCCGTTATTCACTTCGTCATAGATGCGCGCGTTAACCTCTTCAATCTGCTCGCGCAGCGCCTCTGGGTAGTAGTCGTCAGTATTGCCTGTCAGACCGTCAAAGGCTGAATTGAACATGCGGATAATCTCCGCCGATTCATTCGATACAATCTTGCCCTGTGCCTTGTCCCACAGCACCGGCACGGTTACGCGGCCTGATATCTGCGGGTCCGCGCGGGTGTAAACCTCGCGCATGAATTTGGAACCGTGCAGCTTGTCACCTGTCGCGCCTTCGAAATCGGTGTCGAAGGTCCAGCCATCATCCAGCATATCCGGATGCACGGCCGACACATCAATCAGCCCCTCCAGCCCTTTCAACGCGCGAAAGATCAGCGTGCGATGCGCCCAGGGGCAGGCATAGGACACATACAGATGATAGCGCCCTGCCTCGGCCTTGAACCCGCCCTCGCCCGATGGGCCAGCGCTGCCATCCGCCGTTACCCAATTGCGAAACCGTGACGTGTCACGCTTGAACGCACCGCCCGTCTTGCTGGTGTCATACCATTCGCTTGACCATTCTCCATTGACCAGTTGGCCCATTTTTGAACTCCTTTTGCTACCGGTACGATCTGCGCATAAAGCGTCGGAATAACAAGCTGCGCACATGCGCAGGGGCTGTGCGCAGGGTTATTGCAGATCAGAAAACGCCCGCTGCAACCGCACTACGGCGTCTTCGATCACGGATCGCGGCGCGCCAAGATTGAAGCGCAGAAAGCTGGTGCCGCCCGTGCCAAAAGTTGGCCCGTGATTGGCGGCAATCTGCGCCTCGCGTTCCACCCGTGCGGTAAACTCTGCCACATCCATGCCTGTGTCGGCAAAATCGACCCATGCAAGATATGTGGCCTCCAGCGGCATGGACCGCAGACCGGGAATTGCGTTTATCCCGTCGTCAAACAGCTTGCGGTTCGTGTCCAGATAGGCGCATAGCGCATCGACCCATTCTGCACCCTGTGGCGAATAAGCCGCCGTTACCGCATGCAGGCCAAAGGAATTGGGCGATATGCCCAGCGCCGCAAGGGTCGTTGCAAACTGGCGGCGCAAATTTTCGTCCGGGATGATGACATTGCCGCAATGTGTTCCCGCAAGGTTGAAGGTCTTGGACGCAGCCGTCAGCATGACCAGCCGTTCCTGTATTTCGGGGGCGGCCAACGGCATGGGCGTGTGACGATACCCGGGCATCACCAGATCATGGTGAATTTCATCAGACACCAACAACAGATCATGGCGCGCGCAGAAATCGGCAACGCCGCGCAACTCCTCCGCCGTCCAGACACGCCCGCCGGGATTATGCGGCGAGCACAGGATCAACATGCGCTCTGCCCCGGTCATCTGCGCATCGGCGGCGGCAAAATCCATCTCGTAGCGGCCATCCATCAATGCCAGCGGACATTCGACCACGCGCCGACCCGCCGCATGAATGGTGCGCGCAAATGCATGATAGACGGGCGTGAACAGCACAACCCCATCGCCCGGTTGCGTCCATGTCTGTAGGCACAGGCCCACGGCATTGACCAAGCCATGCGTGGAAAAGATATGCGCGGGGTCCACCTGCCAGTCATGGCGGTTTTCCATCCACCAGCAGATCGCAGCACGATACGCAGAGTCATCGCCGAAATAGCCATATATGCCGTGGTCCAGTGCCTTTTGCAGCGCATCCTGCACCGCTTGCGGCGGGTGAAAGTCCATATCGGCCACCCACATCGCAATACCGGAATCGGGGGAAACGCCATAAAGCTTGTCCATCATGTCCCATTTGGTCGAATGGGTGCCGCGCCGGTCGATGATCTTGTCGAAATTCATGTCTGTCCTCCGTTTGGGCCGAAGCTGGCCCGCCCTTGCGCAAGGTGCAAGCACAAAAGCCATTGAACGGCGCTCTGGCTTGGCTTACATCGCCGATCATGAGCATTCGACCAATCCTTATCCATCCCGACCCGCGCCTGAAGAAGCTGTGCGCCCCTGTCGAAGGTGTCACCGCTGAAATCGGCAAGCTGGCCGAGGACATGCTGGAGACGATGTATGACGCGCCGGGCGTCGGGCTTGCCGCGCCGCAAGTCGGCGTGCTCAAACGTGTCTTCGTGATGGATTGCGTCAAGGAAGAAGGGGCCACCCCCCGCCCTATGGTGCTGATCAACCCCGAGATCATCGCCACCTCGGAAGAGGTCAACACTTATGAGGAAGGCTGCCTGTCCATCCCCGAACAATATGCCGAAGTCACCCGCCCCAAGCGCGCGACCCTGCGCTGGATGGGGCTGGACGGCAAAACCCATGAAGAAGAATTCGACGGGCTTTGGGCTACCTGCGCACAGCATGAGCTTGACCATCTGAATGGCAAGCTGTTCATCGACTATCTTGGCACGATCAAGCGCAGCATGATCACGCGCAAGATGCAGAAACTCAAGCGCGACAAGGCGCGGGGGTGAGCGTCCGGCCCTGCATCCCCTGGCCCGACAAGCGGTTGCGCAGCCCCGCCGCCCCGGTTGACCAGATTACAGACGAGATCCGCGCCATCTGGGCCGATATGATCGACACGATGGAGGCCATGCCGGGCGTCGGCCTTGCGGCCCCGCAGATTGGCGTCATGCTGCGCCTAGCCGTGGTCGATGCCTCAGAAGAGCGCGGACAGGTCATTCGCATGGCCAACCCCGAAATCCTGCATGCCAGCGCCAAGCTGCGCGCCCATGACGAAGCCAGCCCAAACCTACCGGGTGTATGGGCGCGCGTCGAGCGGCCCCGTGCCGTGACTGTGCAATTCCTGAATGACGCAGGCGAGGTTGAGCAGCGCGATTTCGTGCATCTCTGGGCGACCAGTGTGCAACATCAGATCGACCATCTGAATGGCCGGATGTATTTCGACCATCTGAGCAAGCTCAAGCGTGACATGCTGCTGCGCCGCGCCCGCAAGGCAGGCTAGGCCCCGGCAGGAAAGGACGACCGGATGCGCGTTATCTTCATGGGCACCCCCGATTTCTCGGTCCCGGCGCTGGAGGCCGTGCATGCCGAGCATGAGATCATCTGCGTCTATACACAGCCGCCGCGCCCGGCGGGCCGGGGCAAGAAACCCCGACCGACCCCCGTGCACGCGCGCGCCGAGGCGCTGGGGCTGGATGTGCGCCACCCCGTCAGCCTGAAAGATGCCGCCGCGCAAGCAGAGTTTGCAGCCCTTCAGGCCGATATCGCAGTCGTGGTTGCTTATGGGCTGATCTTGCCGCAATCAGTACTGGACGCGCCGCGATTTGGCTGCCTGAACATTCACGCCAGCCTGCTGCCACGCTGGCGCGGCGCAGCACCGATCCAGCGCGCGATCATGGCGGGCGATGCGGAAACAGGCATCTGTATCATGCAGATGGAAGCGGGCCTTGACACCGGCCCTGTCCTGCTGCGCGAAGCAACACCGATTGCGCCGCTGGATGCGGCCCAAACCCTGCATGACAGGCTGTCGATGATGGGCGCGGCGCTGATTACCCGCGCATTGGCCGGGCTTCCGGCCCTGACCCCCATGCCCCAGCCGGAAGAGGGGGTCACATATGCTGCAAAAATCGACAAGGCCGAAGCCCGCATCGACTGGACACGCCCTGCCGAAGATGTTGCGCGCCATATCCGGGGCCTGTCACCCTTTCCCGGGGTCTGGTTCGACAGCCCGTACGGACGGTTGAAACTGCTGAACGCCCGCCCGGTAGAAGGGCAAGGCACCCCCGGAACGCTGCTGAATGGGCTGACAATTGCCTGCGGCACTGGCGCAGTCGAAGTGCTGGACGTGCAGCGCGAGGGCAAGCGCGCCATGTCGGCGGAAGACATGCTGCGCGGGGCGGGTGGCGCGCAGCGCTGACCTGCGGCACACCGCAAGAGTGGACAGAGCGCTTTCGTCTTGACGGCCACCCCGGGGCAAAGGCATCACACAGTATGCGCATTACAACATTCAACGTGCAAAACTTGCGCCTGCGCCATCCGGCTGGTCGGGCAAGGTTTGATGGTGCGCGCGATTATGATGTGCCTGAAGACAGCACCGCCGAAGCGACCGCCCTTGATCTTGCCGATCGCCGGCTGACCAGTGCAATCATTGCGCAGTCCGATGCCGATGTGATCTGCCTGCAAGAAGTGTTCAATCTGGAAACGCTGGATTTCTTCCACGAGCATCTGATACGCCACGCCGGCGCCGCCTATCCGCATCGCGTCTGCCTGCCCGGCAACGATGGGGGTGGCCGTGATCTTGCCGTGCTCAGCCGTCGCCCGATAGAGGGGATACGCAGCCATGCCGCCCTGACCCCTGACGATCTGGGCCTGCCCCCGCCAGAGGGCATGCGGTCCGATAGTCCCATCTTTCGCCGCGACTGCCTTGCCTTCAGCGTTGGTGACGTGACGCTGTTCAACTGCCATTTCAAAGCGCCCTGGCCAGATACCGCCCGCGCATGGCCGATCCGGCGGATGGAAGCGCTGGCGGTGCGCAAACTGGTCGAGGGCCGCCAGAAAGATAATGGTGGCGCGCTATGGATGATACTGGGCGATCTGAACGAGCCGGTGAAGCCTGTTGAAGATGAACCCGCAATCGCGCCACTGTTACCGCCCTTCTCGGTCGATCTGCTGGAACGGATGCCAGAGCACGAGCGGTGGACATTCTACAATGCGCAGGACGGACATTATGCGCGCCCTGATGCGCTTCTGGCCTCTCCTGCACTGGCACAGCGCTGGCCGGATGCGACACCGCAAGCCTTGCGCGCAGGACTGGACCGGGACGCGGACCGTACAGATGTGGCGCGCCTGCCAGATGTCGGCGCGCACCGCCCACATGCCAGCGATCACGCAGCACTTGTCATTGATCTGGAGGGCCTGTGATCACATAGGCCAAATCGCCTTGCGGGACCAGCTTGCCGATCGTACGCGCGCCCGCCGCACCGCGGCCCGACGCTGCGCGACGACAAACTTTCGACAACAGCCTTTAATCTGTCACTGCGCACCCAGTGTCAGGTAGCGCGTGCCAGAACGCGAGCCACCCGAACACCTGTCACGGATCAGTTCTGTTCCGCCTCATCCGTGCCGGGCTGGTGGCGTTCGACCTGTTTTTGTTTCTGGTCGTGCTCCGTGTCCTTGGCAATGGTGTCTTGGCTATGCGCTTGGCTCTCAGGCACTGTCTTCGGTGGCGCTGCACTGGCATTTTCGCCCGCGCTCAACAGCGGGCGCGCGCGGCTATGGTGC
The DNA here is from genome assembly GCF_004366635.1 of Roseinatronobacter bogoriensis DSM 18756. Lineage (GTDB taxonomy): Bacteria > Pseudomonadota > Alphaproteobacteria > Rhodobacterales > Rhodobacteraceae > Roseinatronobacter > Roseinatronobacter bogoriensis. The sequence continues at coordinate 57,084 of NZ_SORN01000010.1, forward strand.
AGGTTGAGGGGCGGTGCGCTGCCATCCTTGTCCTGCCCCATATACAGGGTCATATGTGGGAAGGGGATTTCAATACCGGCTTCATCCAGCACGTTCTTGACAATCTCTGTATAGGCCCGTCCCACGGCCCATTGCATGCCGGGCTGTGTCTTGATCCGGCCCCGGACGACAACCGCAGAATCCCCCAGCGATACCACGCCCTGAATATCCAGCGGCTCCAAAATCGCATCAGCATGTTCTCCCTGTGCCAGAATTTCAAATGCGCGATGCATGAGTGTTTTCACTTCAGAGATATCTTCACGATAGGCCACCCCGATCTCGGCCACGTGATAGGCAAACCCCTTCATGAAATTCGACACCATATCAACTGAACTGAACGGGATCAGATGATATGTCCCGCTGACGTCACGCAGACCGACAGACCGAACCGTCAGCTTCTCGACAACGCCAGTTGTGCCGCCTGCCGTGACCACATCCCCCTCATTCATGGCGTTTTCAAACTGGATGAAAGCGCCGGTGATAATGTCTTGCACCAGCTTTTGTGCCCCAAAGCCGATGGCCAGACCCAACACACCCGCACCTGCCAGCAAGGGTGCAATGTTCACCCCCAGTTCGGCAAGTGTCAGCATGGACGCGATCACGATCAGGGCGATTGTCAGCGCGTTGCGCAGCAAGGCAAGAAGCGTGCGCTCTCGTGCCGTGGGAACCGTGCCGACCGCCGGGTTCAGGCGATATTCGACAAAGGATGACAACCCCAACCAAGCGCCCATCGCGACCAGCACCACAAAGGCCGCAGAGGCCAGACGCCCGACCACATCGCGGCCCACCTCGGATGCGGCCCAACCCAGAAAATCCATGAATTGCCAGCTTTGCGCGATAGAGATCAGCACGGCAATCGCCACAAGTATGCGCACGAAGCGCAGAATACTGGGAACAAAGGCATTCAGCCGAACTTCCAGCAGGGGCAGTTTCTCGCGCAGGTCTGCTGGCACGCGCATACCGCCCGTGATCGCGCGCGAGATGAAGGCCATGACCACCACCCCGACGACGACCGCAATGACCGAATTCAACGTCGCCATAAGCATGAATTGCAGCGCATCTGTCGGGCGGGTCACCCAGATGACAAACAGCGCCAGAAGATAGATCATGGCCAGCCAGTGCCAGACACCTGCCACCATCGCCTCGATCCGGCCGACCATATCGGACGGGTCACGCTGGTAGCGCGCGCGCAATGCTGCCGCGACAGTGTCGCGGCTTTGCAAAACAATCAGCAAGGCAATCACCAGCGCCGTCAGGACCAGCAAGATCAGCACACTGCGACCGACCGCGAAAGACACGGTCGCATTGATGATCGGCACCACCAGCAGCGCGCCATATCCCAACAGGCTGATCAAGCGCGACGCCCAGAAATACCAATAAGCGGCCGTCTCGTCCGTCATGGGGGCAAAGCGCAGTTGCGCATAGCGCGGTGACAGAATGCCCCGCAACACTACCTTGGCCATCTCAACCAACAAAAAGGCATTCAGGAACAGGCTTTGGCGGAAATCCATGCTGCCAGCATCGCCCATGAACAACGCAAAGCCATAGCCCCCACCCCATGCCAAAAGGATGATCAGCGCATCTATCAGGCTGGAACCCAGTAGCCATAGCGCAGAAATGAACCACCCACCCCCCGTGCGTTGCGACATGGCGCGGAAAATCCATTGCCCCACACCGCGCAACGCAAAAAACAAACCGATGGTTACTGCCATAACCAAGGCCAGCGCCATGACGGCATCGCCCAACTCGGCCCAGTTCACGCGGCTTTCGCCTGTGAATACGCCCAGAAGGTCATTGATATTGCCCAGCAGGCCGAAGGCGATATTGGTGGTATTCTCGGCAATATCGCGCGTCTGTTCCGCAATCTGGCGGGCGAAGGACATTTGCGGGGGCGCATCGGCGGGGGCGGTTTGCTGCGATGCAAGCCCGCTTCCCTCTGCCGCCGCTTCAAGCTGGCGGATCAGCGCGTTGCGTGCAGCATCGTCGCGCAGGATATCGGCTAATTGCGCTGCCACATCACGGTCTGAGGGGGCAGCGAGTTCTGAACCGGGGGTCTGCGCGAAAGCGGAAATCGAACAGGCAAGCCAAACCAAAACCGCGCGCAAAACCATGATGAACCCTCTAATTCTTGTTACAGCGCCCTGAAACTAGGTCAGTTTCAGAGAAGTTTAAAGAAAGTATGCAAATTTAATGTGTATTTGCGGGCGACGCCTGATTTTCCAGCGTCCACAGGGCGGACTCTCATTTTTGCGGTGGCCTGTAGAGCATGGCCGCCGGAAGGGCAGGCGCACGTTAACTCGGAACAGGAAATCCTGCGCAAGAGATGCCGTGTGCGAGGCGTATCGTTCCGGCGGCTGCGTTCAGCCTCAAGCCTGCTTGGCGGACTGGTGTTTGAAGCCTGACGCAAGATACCCTATGACTGCTTGGAGGGCGTTGCGGACGGTCTATGTCTGCGCGAAGCCGCGCAACGTCGGGCCGCGGTGCGGCGATGCAAGATTCAATCTGTAGCGTTTTATGCTGGCCAAATCCGCGAAAGATCAGATCGTTGCGCAGGTGGCAGCCAAATCGCCGTGCCGTGGGTGCGGCCCTTTGAGTCGCGGCGCCCTTCGGCCTTTGCTCCGCGCAGTTAAGAGCACCTGAACGGCAGATTTGTCCCGCATAGCCGCCTCTCGTCAAAGCATCGGATCGGGCCCGGGAACCTTTCGTCAGGCGGCGAACACTAGGTAGGTTCTAGCCCAATGCGGGCGATCATATAAAACAGTCTGTCCACTTTGCAGCGCCTCCTGAGCGTTTTCTTTCGATATTGAAAGGCGCTCTTTCAAGGGTTCAATACATTCTTTGATGCTTGTCTTTCCCTCAGAGAAAAGCTGCAAGACAGGGCGAACAAGGGGCTGAAAATCAGGGACTACCCTCAATTTTTCTTTTGAGCTTCTCAAACATCCAGCTCTTCCACAAAGCGCGCATTCTCGCTGATATATTGAAACCGCAATTCCGGCTTCTTGCCCATCAATCGCTCGACCAGATCAGATGTCTCACCCGGCAGGTCATCATCGACCGATACCCGGATCAGGCGGCGCGATGCCGGGTCCATTGTGGTTTCTTTCAGGTCTTTTGCGTCCATCTCGCCCAAACCCTTGAAGCGCGACACATCGACCTTGCCCTTGCCGCCGAACCCTTCGGCCATCAGGCGCTCTTTCTCGGCCTCATCCAGCGCATAGACGCGCTTGGCCCCTTGCGTCAGGCGAAACAGTGGCGGGCAGGCAAGATACAGGTGGCCTGCATCAATCATCGGGCGCATCTGGGTGAAGAAAAATGTCATCAAGAGCGCCGCAATATGCGCGCCGTCCACATCGGCGTCGGTCATGATGATGATCTTGTCATAACGCAGATCATCCAGCCGGAATTTCGACCCCAGCCCCACACCCATGGCCTGACACAAATCGCTGATTTCGGCATTGGTCCCCATTTTTGCAGAGGCCGCGCCCAGCACGTTCAGGATCTTGCCGCGCAAAGGCAGCAACGCCTGCGTCTTGCGGTCGCGCGCCATCTTTGCAGAACCGCCCGCAGAATCGCCCTCGACAATGAACAATTCAGTGCCCACGCGGTTGGTGGCGGAACAATCCACCAGTTTACCCGGCAAACGCAATTTCTTGGTGGCCGTCTTGCGGCTGGTTTCCTTCTCCTGCCGCCGCTTCAGCCGTTCTTCGGCGCGCAGCACCAGAAAATCAAGAATCGCGCCTGCCGCCTTGGGATCTGCGGCCAGCCAGTTGTCGAAATGGTCACGTACCGCGCCTTCGACCAGACGCGCGGCCTCGGTGGTGGCCAGCCGGTCCTTGGTCTGGCCCACGAATTCCGGTTCGCGGATAAAGCACGACACCAGCGCGCAGCCGCCGGTGATCATGTCTTCGCGGGTGATCTGCGCAGCCTTCTTGTTATTGGCCAATTCGCCGTAAGCGCGGATGCCTTTGAGAACCGCCGCCCAGAAGCCCGCCTCATGCGTGCCGCCTTCGGGCGTGGGGACAGTGTTACAATAGGATTGCACAAACCCGTCACGCGCCGGCGTCCAGTTGATCGCCCATTCCACCGATCCGGGTTGGCTGAATTTCTCCTGAAAGCTGACCTTTCCGGCAAAGGGCTTGTCGGCATAGGTGACATTGCCCTTGAGTTGCTCGTTCAAGTAATCGGCCAGACCACCGGGAAAGTGGAACACGGCCTCCATCGGAGTGTCGCCATCCTCGATGGCGGATTTCCAGCGGATTTCGACGCCCGAGAACAGATAGGCTTTGGAGCGGGCCATTTTCAGCAACCGCGCAGGGCGGAGTTTCAGCGTGCCAAAAATCTCTGCATCGGGGTGAAAGGTAAAGGTTGTGCCACGCCGGTTGGGCGCGGGGCCAACCTTGGTGACAGGCCCTTGCGGAATCCCGCGCGAGAATTCCTGAACGAACAGTTCACGGTTGCGCGCAACCTCAACCCTCAGGTGGTCTGACAGCGCATTGACCACACTGGCCCCCACCCCGTGCAACCCGCCCGATGTCTCATAGGCCTTGCCGCTGAACTTGCCGCCCGCATGCAGCGTGCACAAGATCACCTCCAGCGCGGATTTGCCTGGGAATTTTGGGTGCGGGTCAATCGGGATGCCCCGGCCATTGTCACGGATTGTGATGGAGTAATCGGCGTGCAATTCCACCTCGATGCGCGTGGCATGTCCTGCCACGGCTTCGTCCATCGAGTTGTCCAGCACTTCGGCAACCAGATGATGCAAGGCGCGTTCATCAGTCCCCCCGATATACATGCCGGGGCGCTTGCGCACAGGCTCCAGCCCCTCCAGCACTTCGATGGAAGACGCATCGTAACTTTCGGACTGCGACAACAGGTCGGACATGGACTGCTCGATTCTATTTTGGGTAACTGCACCATCAATAGACCATTGCAGCGCAAAAACCGCAAGGTTTAGACCTTGGGGCAATCAGTAATTACAGCAGCGTCCAGAAATGGAACAACAGACCGCTTGCAAATGCCCCGCCCAGCGAGATCGCGATATATAGCGCAAAGACCCGGAACCTGACCAAGGCCCAGACGGCAATCGCAGCCGGTAGAGAGGTTACACCGCCCGCTATCAGAAAGGCCATGCCAGCGCCCGCCTGCATCCCTTGTTCCATCAATGTGCCAATCAAGGGCAGCGCGGCGTAGCCGTTGAAATAGGCGGGCACGCCCACCAGTGTCGCAATCGCAATCGGCGCAAGGCCCGTGCCGCCCAATGTCTGGGTCACCAGTTGCGCTGGCAGATAGGCCAGCATCAGGCTTTCCAACAGGAACGCCAGCGACAGCCACTTTAACAGGAAAAGGAAGGTCTTGATGCCCTCTTGGCGGAATTTCGTTACGCGTGCGGGGTCATGCCAGAACGCCCAGACCGGCGGCTTTGGCGCGCGCACCTTGGCGCCGCCACAGCCGCCATTGCCAATCCCCTCGCGCAAGGGATTGGCCAACCCGCCCGCGCGAATAACAAGATGCACAATTCCCCCACCTGCAACCCCCATGCCGATTGCGATCAGCGTTTTTGCGACGGCGAATTCCAGTCCCAGCACCCCCGCTGTCAGCACAAACATCGACGGGTCCATCAGCGGAGAGGCCAGCCAGAACGCCATAACCGGGGCCAGTGGCACACCTATGGCCAACAGGGCCGCAATCAGCGGGATAACGCCACAGGAACAAAAAGGCGATAACCCACCGGCCAAGGCCCCCATCAGGATCATCATCGCAGGCGCACCCGTGAAAGCACGCGCAATCAGGTTATCCGCGCCAGTCGCCCCGGCCCAAGCAGCGATCAGAATGGAGACCGCGAGGAATGGCGCGATCGACACAAGCGCATTGACCACCTTCGCCACGGAAGGCCCGAATTGCGCCGGATCAATCACACTGACCACCAGCAAGATCACCGCAAATGCCAGCCAGGGTCGTTCTTTGCGCCACAAATGCTGCCACGCTGCCACGAAGGGGCCGGGTTGAGGATGGGTCTGATCCGTCATGTCTATATTCCCAGCTTTGTAGTTATATTGCACAGAAGGTTTCAGGTTTCTTTCGCGAGAGCGGGCACGCCCTTGCAACACTCGCTCATCAGGAAATCCAGCACATCGCGCATGGCCGCTGTATCCGCGCGCGTCTCGACCTCTCGTCCATTGCGGGTCTGCACAATCAGGCCCGCCAGTTTGAGGCTGCGCAGATGATGCGCAAGTGTCGAAAGCGGCATATCCAGATGTGCGGCAATTTCACCCACCAGCAACCCATCCGGCCCCGCCCGCACCAACAGGCGAAACACGCTCAACCGGGCCGGGTGGCCTAGGGCTGCGAGAGCTATGGCTGCGGAATCAGTTTGGTCATTCATACCGATAAGATAACTACTTTTCTGGTTATGTAAACATCTCATTCAAAGCTTTCCAGCAGCACCGCGCAACAAATGAAAAGAAATCCGCCCAATTCGCGCAATCTCGTCAGTTTTCAGCATTGACGCGCCGATTTCTCGCGCTTAGTTACGGGTTGCTAGAGAATGGTGGATGGCAATGAAAAATGACCTCGTGGTGATTGTGGAGATGTCGCGCATGGGCCGGTAACGGACTCCCACACAGGAACCCATGCGCCCCCGAAACTCACGGGGGCTTTTTTATTGCCTGCCATCGCGCTAAAGCGCTTATGAATTCGACGTTGGATGGAGCAAGTGATGACACGTCAGATGACCGGAGCGAAGATGGTGGTTCAGGCCCTGAAGGATCAGGGTGTGGAAGTGGTATTCGGCTATCCCGGCGGTGCTGTGCTACCCATCTATGATGAAGTGTTTCAGCAAAACGATATTCGCCACATTCTGGTGCGCCATGAACAGGGTGCGATCCACGCCGCCGAAGGTTACGCCCGCTCGACCGGAAAACCCGGCGTCGTTCTGGTGACATCTGGCCCGGGCGCAACGAATGTCGTCACCGGGATTGTTGACGCGCTGATGGATTCGATCCCGATTGTCGTTCTGTCGGGTCAGGTGCCCACTTTCATGATCGGCTCTGACGCCTTTCAGGAAGGCGACACAGTTGGTATCACCCGCCCGTGCACCAAGATGAACTGGCTGGTCAAGGAAACCGACAAGCTGGCCGAAACAATTCATCAGGCCTTTCACGTTGCAACCACAGGCCGCCCCGGCCCGGTGCTGGTGGACATCCCCAAGGATGTGCAATTCGCAACCGGCACATATTGCGAGAAACCCAAGGCAAAAACCGACCATTACGCCCCGCGCGTCAAGGGCGACCCCGAGATGATCACCAAGCTGGTCGAATTGATGGAAACCGCCGAGCGGCCGGTCTTCTATACGGGTGGTGGCGTCATCAATTCCGGCCCCGGTGCCAGCCATCTGCTACGCGAATTTGCAGAGGCGACTGGTTTCCCCGTCACCTCGACCCTGATGGGGCTGGGCGCCTATCCGGCCAGCGGCAAGTCATGGCTGGGCATGTTGGGCATGCATGGCACCTATCAGGCCAACTGGGCGATGCATGATTGCGACCTGATGATCAATATCGGCGCGCGTTTTGATGACCGGATCACAGGGCGCATCAACGCCTTCAGCCCCGGCTCGAAAAAGGCGCATATCGACATCGACCCGTCCTCGATCAACAAGGTCATTCACACGGATGTGCCGATCATCGGTGATGTCGGCCATGTTCTGGAAGATGCGCTGAAGATCTGGAAGTCGCGCGGGCGCAAGGTGAACAGAGAGGCGCTGGCGCGCTGGTGGAAACAGATCGAGGAATGGAAGGCCGTGGATTGTCTGGCCTACAAGCCCTCCAGCGGGGTCATTCGCCCCCAACACGCGCTGGCACGGCTGGAAGCGCTGACCAAAGGCATGGACCGCTACATCACCACCGAAGTGGGCCAGCACCAGATGTGGGCCGCGCAATATCTGGGCTTTGAAGACCCCAACCGCTGGATGACTTCGGGCGGTCTGGGCACAATGGGCTATGGCCTGCCTGCATCTGTCGGCGTGCAGATCGCACATCCAGACGCGCTGGTCATCAATGTCGCGGGCGAGGCGTCATGGCTGATGAACATGCAGGAAATGGGCACCGCCATGCAATACCGCGCGCCTGTCAAGCAGTTCATCCTGAACAATGAACGCCTTGGCATGGTGCGCCAGTGGCAGGAACTTCTGCATGGCGAGCGCTATTCCAGTTCATGGTCGGAAGCCCTGCCCGATTTCGTCAAACTGGCCGAAGCCTTTGGCTGCAAGGGCATTCGCTGTGACAATGAGGCCGATCTCGATGACGCCATCCGCGACATGCTGGCCTATGACGGGCCGGTGATCTTCGATTGTCTGGTCGAAAAGCACGAAAATTGCTTCCCCATGATCCCCTCGGGCAATGCGCATAACGACATGATCCTGGGCGACGCGAAAACGCAGGGCGTTATCGGCGCATCTGGCGCAGTCTTGGTATAAGGAAACAGAATGTCCCCGCTCCAAATCAAAAAAGGCTCGTCCAAGCATTCTGCCTATGACCTGCGCGACCCGAATGCCGAACTGATCGAAACACACACGCTTGCAGTAATCGTGGACAACGAATCCGGTGTTCTGGCCCGTGTCATCGGGCTGTTTTCCGCACGCGGCTACAACATCGACAGCCTGACCGTGGCCGAGGTGGACCATCTGGGCCACCGCTCGCGCATAACAGTCGTCACCTCTGGCACGCCTCAGGTGATTACACAGATCAAGGCGCAGCTGGAACGCATGGTCATCGTGCACGAAGTCCATGACCTGACCGTTGAGGGGCCATCGGTGCAGCGCGAACTGGCGCTGTTCAAGGTCAAGGGACGTGGTGATGCGCGGATCGAGGCGTTGCGGCTGGCGGAAATCTTCCGCGCCAATGTGGTCGATTCGACACTGGAAAGCTTTGTGTTCGAGATGACGGGCACACCAGAGAAGGTCGATGCTTTCGCAGAACTCATGCGCCCGCTCGGGCTGATCGAGGTGGCCCGCACAGGTGTCGCCGCTCTGGCGCGCGGCGCGTAAGCGCCCGCGCCAGCATCGTCAGAAAAACTTGAAGGGCGGCCCATCGGGCCGCCCTTCGCAATTTGGTCAAACCGGGTCAACCGGTGATCAGGCTTCGTTCTCTAGATCTTCGATCGCCTTTTGCAGATCATCCTTGCCGACTTCTTTCTCGGTCACGGTGATCTGTTCGATGATATGGTCCACCACCTTGTCTTCAAAAATCGGCGCGCGCAACTGCTGCTGCATCTGCGGGTTCTTCTGAATGAACTCGAAGAACGCGCGTTCCTGCCCGGGGTACTGGCGCGCCTGCGCAATAACGGCCTGCGTCATTTCCTGATCAGTCACTTCGACTTCAGCCTTCTGGCCAATTTCAGCCAGCAACAGGCCCAGCTTCACGCGGCGTACTGCAAGCTTGTCGCTTTCCTCGGTCGTTTCGATTTCGCCGTGGCTGTGGTCGTTCTGGTCCACATCCTCTTGCGAGTCGTGCCACAACTGATGCGCAATCTGCTTGCTTTCTGCTTCCACCAGCGACGGCGGCAGGTCAAAATTCACAGCCGTGTCCAGCGCATCCAGAAGACCGCGCTTCAGTACCGCGCGCGATGCCTGTGCATATTCTGCTTCCAGCCGCTCGGTGATCTGGGTTTTCAGCGCCTCAAGGCTTTCTGCGCCGAATTGCTTTGCCAGTTCATCATCAATCACGGCTTCTGCCGGGGCTTTTACTGCCTTGATGGTGCAATCGAACACCGCTTCCTTGCCAGCCAGATGCTCTGCGCCATAATCGGCAGGGAAACTGACAGTCACGGCTTTTTCTTCACCAGCTTTTACACCGACAAGCTGCTCTTCAAAGCCGGGGATGAACTGACCGGACCCCAGAACCAGCGGGAAATCTTCGGCAGTGCCGCCCTCAAATGCTTCACCGTCGATCTTGCCCACGAAATCCATCGTGATCTGATCGCCATCTTCCGCCGCGCCGTCCTTGTCGTCGAAGTTCTGCGCATTCTTGGCCAGATTCTCCAGCGCTTCCTGAACGGCTGCATCATCAGCTTTGACGACCAGTTTTTCCAGCGCGATGCTGCTGTAATCAGGCGCGTCGATCTTTGGCAGCGCTTCGTAATTCAGTGAAACGACAACGTCATCGCCTTCTTTCCAGTCTTCATTCGTCATCTTGACGTCAGGCTGTGCTGCGGGACGGTCGCCGCTGTCTTCAAAATGCTTGTTCATCGCGCCATCAACGGCGTCTTGCATCGCCTCGCCCAACAGGCGCTGACCAAATTGCTTTTTCAGCAGCGCCATTGGCACCTTGCCTTTGCGAAAGCCCTTCATCTCGATTTCGGGCTGCGCCTCGACCAGTTTCTCGTCGACTTTCGCCGCCAGTTCATCGGCGGTGACCGTGATGGTATAGCCGCGCTTCAGGCCCTCGTTCAGAGTTTCGGTGACTTGCATGAGCATCCTCGCATGTATGACAGGCCGCACAAGGGCGGCCTGATTGAATCTGCGCCTTACTAGGATGCTGTCTGCAAAGGATCAACCCTCATTCGCTGCATTCTGCGCAAGCAGAAGATACGTTTTGCACTTTCCCTGCGCGCAAAACGCGCTCAATCTGGATCAAGACCATTTCAAGAGGTTTCATGCGCCGTTTTATTGCCCTTTTGTCCCTTGTTCTGATCGCGCTGTCAGTCTGGCAGTTGGAAGCAGATCGCACAGGGCTAACCATTTCCCCGCTTGGGGTTGAAGGCGGCACCCCCGCCACCCTGTTTCTAAACAATAGCGGCGGCGCGGCCCCTGTCGTTGTCATCGCACACGGATTCGCCGGGTCGCGCCAGTTGATGGAACCCTTTGCCCTGACGCTGGCACAGGCCGGCTATGTTGTCGCCAGTTTTGACTTTGAAGGGCATGGCCGCAACCCGCGCCCCATGTCTGGCGATGTCAGCACGATTGATGGCACCACAAGACTGCTGATGGAGGAGACTGGGCGCGTGGCGCGGGCCGCGCTGGCCCACCCCCGCGCCGATGGGCGGCTCGTTTATCTGGGTCATTCGATGGCCTCTGACATTGTTGTACGGCAGGCGCTTGAGGAACCTGCTGCCAATGCCGTGGTGGCCATTTCCATGTTCAGCGAGGCAGTAACCGCCGATGAGCCGCGCAATCTGCTGGTCATCGCGGGCGAATGGGAAACCATGCTGGCAGAGGAGGCTGTGAAGGCAATGCGCCTTGCGGACCCGCAGGCAAATGCAGGTGATGTGGTGGGCGACCCGGCGCAAGGCACAGGACGGCGCGCCGTGATCGCGCCCAAGGTCGAGCATGTCGGCGTGCTCTATTCCGCGACAGCGCTGACCGCAGCGCGCGACTGGCTGGATGCAAGCTTCGGGCGCGACAGCGAAGGGCCGGTGGCGCAACGCGGGGGCTGGATCGTGGTGCTGCTGGTGGCGACTGTCGCCCTTGCATGGCCACTGGCGCGCTGGTTGCCTGCCGGGGCTGGCGCAATGCCGCCGCCCCTTTCGACAAGGCGCTTTCTGATCGCAGCGCTGGCCCCTGCCCTGCTGGTGCCCCTGCTGCTTGCACCTTTCGAGATTCGCGTTTTGCCGGTGCTCGTGGCGGATTATCTGGCCCTGCATCTGGGCTTGTACGGGGCCATGACGCTTGCGCTGTTATGGCATTGGGGCCAGTTGCAAGGCCAGTTTCCCGCGCGCATCTGGTGGATCGGCTGCGCTGTCGCCCTGTTCGGAATCGCGGTCCTGGGCGGCGTGCTCGACCGCTATGTGGCGTCCTTTCTGCCCCATGCGGGCCGGGTGGTCATTATCGTAGGTCTGGCACTGGGGGCAGTGCCGTTTTTGCTGGCAGATGGCATCCTAACCCAAGGCGGCAAGGCACAACTTTGGCGTGTGGTCATGGTGCGCTCCGCCTTTCTGGCCTCGCTCGGACTGGCGGTTGCGCTGAATTTCGAGGCGCTGTTCTTTTTGCTGATCATCCTGCCTGTCATCGTCCTGTTCTTCCTATTGTTTGGCACAATGTCGGGCTGGGTCGGGCGCAGAACCGGCTTGCCAGCCGCAGGCGGCATCGGGCTTGGGCTGGTGCTGGCCTGGTCGTTGGGGGTGACCTTCCCCATGTTCGACGCGGGCGCGCTTTAGCCCCCGCCATCACCCGGCAGGGCGCGCGCCTCGATCACGACAAATGCCTGTGCCCAGGGCGCATCATCAGTCAGGCTGACATGAATGACGGCCTCATGGCCGTCCGGGGTCATCGCGGCCAGACGTTCGGCCGCCCATCCAGACACATGCATCACCGGCTGCCCACCCTTCAGGTTGGTTACCCACATGTCGCGCCATGAAATACCCATCGCCAGCCCGGTGCCCAGCGCTTTGGAACACGCCTCTTTCGCGGCCCAGCGCTTGGCATAGGTCGCCACATCATCGCCCCGCCGCAAGGCGCGCGCGCGTTCTTCATCGGTGAATACCCGGTTGCGGAACCGGTCGCCGAAGCGCGCCAAGGTCCGGCCAATGCGGTCTATATTGGCCAGATCGGTTCCGACCCCCAGAATCATCGCAGCTACATCCGCGCCAGATTCATCTGTCGGCGCATTTCCCGAATGGCCGCCTCCAGCCCGACAAAGACCGCTTCACCGATCAGAAAATGGCCGATATTCAATTCTACCAGTTCAGGTATCGCCGCGATCGGGCCAACATTGTCGAAGTTCAGACCGTGACCAGCATGGACTTCCAACCCAAGATCATGCGCCAGCGCTGCCGCAACGATCAGCCTGCGCAACTCGGCAGTGCGCGCGGCGTCATTTCCATCGGCGCAATACTCGCAATAGGCCCCGACATGCAGTTCTACCACTTGTGCGCCCACACGCGCGGCCGCTTCGACCTGCGCCTCATCGGGAGCAATGAACAGCGACACGCGCGAGCCTGCCTCGCGCAGCGGTGCGATGAAGTCGCGCAAGCGGTTATCGTCACCGGCCACTTCCAGCCCGCCTTCGGTCGTACGCTCTTCGCGCCGTTCGGGCACAATGCAGACGGCATGTGGCTTATGTGCAAGCGCGATACGCTGCATCTCGGCGGTCGCGGCAAGCTCCAAGTTGATGGGCAATGTCACTGCCGACATAACGGCAGGAAGATCCGCATCGACGATGTGGCGACGATCCTCGCGCAGATGCAAGGTAATCCCGTCCGCACCCGCTTGTTGCGCCAGTCTGGCGGCGCGTACGGGGTCCGGGTCATGCCCGCCGCGCGCGTTGCGCAAAGTCGCAACATGGTCGATATTCACACCCAGTCGCAGCGGGGTATCAGGGTTGGTCAGGGGCATGTGGTTCCTCGCATTCTTGTGTCAACACATACGCCAGTTGCACCAGAACTCAATAACATACGCTTGCCGCTGCGTCATTTCTTCGCGTCACTTTTGCGCGCCTGTTCAAACCGCTCTTGCAGCTTTTTCAACCTGCGATTGCGGTAGGCCCGGATAAGGGGCAGCGACAGGAAATAGGCGATCACCCCACAGACAAGGCCAATGAAGCTGCCGCCCAGCATATAGGGCACGAAAACATCATCGCCGAACTTACCAAGCTTCTCCCACACGATCGGGTCTGAGGAAAAGATTGCCAGAAAGTTGCGCCCGAATTCACCCCAGATCGCGCCAAAAGCATTCATCGCCTCAGAAGCTTTGATCGACCGCTCGCGGCCCAGCAGAAAGCTGCCCAATTCCATCGAGCTGACCACGATCAGCGGGAAGGTGAAGGGATTGCCAAAAAATGTTGCGAGCAAAGAGGCAAGGATATTGCCCCGCAGCGCCCATGCAATCGACGCAGCGGCCACGAAATGCAGCCCGAACAGCGGCAAACAACTGACCCCAACCCCCGCTGCAATCCCCTTGGCGATCCGTTCGGGGCTGTCGGGCAGGCGCCGTAGCCGGTGCATGACATAGTTGGCTGACCGCCCCCAGCCACCACCAGGAATAAACAGGTTCACCAGGGACTGGCGAAAATTCCTTGGGCTACGCCGTTTGAACACCAAACCAATTGCCCTTCCTAAACCATGCCCCCGCCGTCACGGTCAGGGGCGCAGTGACGGATCACGCGAACGTACAATTTGCGCGACCGCCGTTTCAGCTTCGAGGGCCGTCAACACCTGATGCAGATGCGAGATGCCGCGCAGCTCCAATTCTACCAGCAGGCGATAGAAATCAGGCTTACGATCCACGAACCTCAGATCAGAGATATTGGCCTTATGCTCTCCGATCAAGCTACAGACGCGCCCAAGTACGCCTGCGTCATTGGAAATCGTCAGATCAAGCGACACGCCATAGACTGCCGGATGCGTTCCATCCAGCCAATGCAGGTCGATCCAGCGTTCAGGTTGGTCTTCATATTCGGCCAGCGCCTCGCAATCCATCGAATGGGCAACCACGCCCTTGCCTCGATAGGTGATCCCGATAATGCGTTCACCCGGCAGGGGCTGGCAACAGGGTGCGCGGCGAAAGGACTGGTCCGCCTGCAACCCGACAACCGGGCGCGCCGCATCGACTTCGGGTTCGTGCAAGGTGGTTTCGGGATAGAGCGCATTGACCACTTGGCGCGCACTGAGTTCGGCCGAACCGACGCGGGCGCGCAATTCCGCGGCATTCGGCACGCTCAGCAGTTTTGCGGCTGTTGTCAGAGCCTTGGCGCTAAGTTCACGCCCGGCCCCGTCAAAGGCCAGACGCAACAATTCATTGCCCAGACGCATGAACCGTTCGCGGTCCTCATTGCGCAGCGACCGGCGAATTGCCGATTTCGCGCGACCAGTCACCACAATATCAATCCAGCTGGATTGCGGGCGCTGCCCCTCGGCGGTGATGATCTCGACCGACTGGCCATTGCGCAGCCGGGTCCAGAGCGGCACGCGCAACCCGTCCACCTTGGCCGAGACACAGCCATCCCCGATGCGCGTATGGATCGCGTAAGCAAAGTCCAGTGGGGTCGCCCCACGCGGAAGCTGGATCACATCGCCCTTGGGGCTGAAGCAGAACACCTGATCGGAATACATTTCCAACTTCACATGTTCGAGAAAGGCGTCATGATCCTCTTCATTCTCGAACCCTTCGGTCAGGGTGCTGATCCATTTTGCCGGATCCACGGCAAACGGGTTCTCGCTGCGCTGGCCATCGCGGTAAGCCCAATGCGCGGCAACCCCTGCTTCGGCCACTTCGTGCATTTCCCGCGTACGGATCTGAATTTCAACGCGCTTGCCATCGCGCCCGGACACTGTGGTGTGGATGGAACGATAGCCGTTGGATTTGGGCTGGCTGATATAGTCCTTGAAACGCCCCGGCACGGCAGTCCACCGACGGTGCACCGCCCCCAGCACGCGGTAGCAATCCTCGAATTCAGCGGTGATGATACGAAAGCCGTAAATGTCAGACAAGCGCGAAAAGGCCAGATCTTTTTCCTGCATCTTGCGCCAGACGGAATATGGCTTCTTCGCACGCCCATAAACATCGGCTGTGACTTTCGCGCGCTCCAGTTCTGCGCGGATATCGGCGCTGATGCGGTGCACAACATCGCCCGCCTCGCGCTGCAAGGTAATGAAACGGCGCAGGATGGAGTTTCGTGCCTCGGGATTCAGTACGCGAAAGGCAAGGTCTTCCAGTTCCTCGCGCATCCATTGCATACCCATTCGGCCCGCAAGAGGGGCATAGATATCCATGGTTTCGCGGGCCTTTTGCGCCTGCTTGTCGGGTCGCATGGACCGGATCGTGCGCATATTGTGAAGGCGGTCTGCCAGCTTGACCAGAATCACCCGCAAATCGCGCGACATGGCGATCAGCAGCTTGCGTATATTCTCGGCCTGCTTCGCCTCGGACGATGATAACTGAAGATTGGTCAGCTTGGTGACCCCATCAACCAGTTCGGCAATCTCGTCGCCAAACAGGCGCGCGACTTCCGAATAGGTCGATTTCGTGTCTTCTATCGTGTCATGCAGCAGCGCGGTGATGATCGTCGCATCATCCAGACGCATCTCTGTCAGCAGGGCGGCAACAGCAACAGGATGCGTGAAATACGGCTCGCCCGAATGGCGAAACTGACCTTCATGCATGGCCTCGCCATAAGCCCATGCTTCGCGGATCAGTTTCTCGTCACTTCGCGGATTGTAATTGCGCACAAGTGCGATCAGATCGTCTTGCGTGATCACGCCTGCGGCCCTTCCCTGCCTGCCAATCCAGCCCCTACACCGTGACGGCGCTGGGGGCCAGAGTGACTCAGCCTGCCTGCCCTTGCGCTTCCATCAGCGCGCGCAGCATCTGTTCTTCGCTCATGCCGTCCTGCTCGGGGGCGTCACGTTCGGCACCGCCCATCAGCAGGGCCATATCGTCATCCTCGGGCATGTCGACTTCGATCTGCGTTTGCAGGCTTTCGATCATGCGCTCGCGCAGGTGGTCGGCAGATTGTGTTTCCTCTGCGATTTCACGCAGGGCAACGACGGGGTTCTTGTCATTGTCACGGTCCACCGTGATGGGTGCCCCTGCTGCGATTTCACGGGCGCGATGCGAAGCCAGAGCCACCAACTCGAAACGGTTGGGAACCTTGTCGACGCAATCTTCCACTGTTACGCGGGCCATGATGTCTCTCCAGTCTGCCGGATATGTCGGATCAAGAGGGCTGCATACTGCGCCTGACAGGATAAGACAAGCGCTTGCAGCGGCATTTCGGTGTGAAATTACTGTGAAATTGGCCTGATTTCCGCCAAATCGGCCGGATCCAGCGCCGCATGCATCTGCGCCACGGTCTTTCCGACCACAGGATGGCGCCAATCGGGCGCGATATCCATTAACGGAACCAGAACGAAGGCGCGTTCATGCATACGCGGATGCGGCAAGATCAATTCTTTCGGGGCAAGGCGCATCTGATCCTCCAGATGCAGCCCCGCCCAATGCTGATAGCCGGCCAGATCAGGGCAGATTTGATCGCCGACCGCCAATAGGTCCAGATCCAGCACGCGCGGCCCCCAGCGCTGCTCACGCTTGCGCCCGGCCTGCAATTCGATCTCGTGCAGGATGTTCAGAATCGCTTCGGCGGGTTTATCGCTTTCACAAATGACTGCGGCGTTCACAAAATCGGGACCGGCACCCGGCGGAAAGCATGGGGTGCGATACACCTTGCTTTTGCCCACAACCTCATCTATTTTATGTGAAATTTCGCATATCGCGGACCCGACCTGTTCTAACGTACTATCCTTTTGCCCGTGTAAGTTACCCCCAATGGCAATCATCACCGGATTGCAATTCTCGATGTTATCATTATTTCTCATGTCAAGACGTGGCGCATTGTGAATCCCAAATGTTCTTTTTCACTATTTGAGCAGAACCTCATGCGTCATTACCCGAAACACGTACAATTGTAAGGTAAATTAGATGTTCTACAAAGACGAACGTCTTGCGCTTTTCATCGACGGCGCCAACCTCTACGCCGCCGGCAAAGCCCTGGGCTTCGACATTGACTATAAGTTGCTGCGCCAAGAATTCATGCGCCGTGGCAAACTTCTTCGCGCGTTCTACTACACGGCTCTTCTCGAAAACGAAGAATATTCTCCGATCCGCCCACTGGTCGATTGGCTACACTATAATGGCTACAATATGGTGACAAAGACAGCCAAGGAGTACACGGACTCTCTGGGCCGCCGCAAAGTCAAAGGCAATATGGATATAGAACTGGCCGTGGATGCCATGGAACTGGCCCCAAGGCTTGATCATGCTGTGCTTTTCTCTGGCGATGGCGATTTCCGGCCTCTGGTCGAAAGCCTGCAACGTCAGGGGGTGCGCGTGTCTGTCGTCTCGACCATTCGCAGCCAACCACCCATGATCGCCGATGACCTGCGGCGTCAGGCCGACAATTTCATTGAGCTGGACGAGTTGCGCGATGTGATCGGTCGCCCACCGCGCGAACCACGCTTCGACAGAGAAGCCGATACGGAAATGTCGGAAAGCTGATAGCTGCCCACGCTCTGCAACCGCCAGTCATGATGCGCGCGCATCTGGCTGGCGTGTTGCGTTCAGTATGACAGATCACGTGGCCCATTGCGATCGAGGCCAACAAAATGGGCCAGAGGCGTTCAGGCACCTTGACCGGACCGCACACCACGCTAGCCTGCGACATAAATGCAAAGAATGCACAAGCATTCAGTATTTTTGTTGCTCTATGTCACACAAGCCCCTATGTAATGCTGCAAGCGCAAAATAGATATATCGATCAGATTGGAGTCTCCCATGCCGCATGATGGACAAGCCTTGCACACACCGCTTATCGCAAACCTGCTTGACGTGACGCGCGCTGCATTACCCCCTGTGGAAGCTGCGCTGACAGACGCGCTGACGGTGATGCGTGACCGTATTGCACCCGGCGGCAAGGTCGATGCAACCTTGCTTGAATCGGACCAGTATGCCGCACATGGGCTGGCATGGCTGGCGACCTATGTCGAAAGTCTGCGTCAGATGCAGGGCTGGGCAGAACGCCTGCAAGACGAAAACCGCTTTGGCGAGATGGAACAGCTGATCTTGCAAATCGGGTTTGGCGAATACCTCAACCAGATCGCTGGCGGGATTGCGATGAACCAGGGCGAAGTTGCAAGACTGGCTGATCTTGGTGTTGCCGTCGATCTGAATGATGGTGCCGCCGGACAGTTGCGCCGCGAAGGCAACACAAATGCCGCGCGCATGGCGCTGGTGGCTTGCATGCGTTCCAACCACGGACGCGCCACATTCGGTGCAACCGGGCTGGATGAAGAGCTGGAGATGATTCGTGACCAGTTCCGCCGCTATAGTGATGAGCAGATCGCCCCACATGCCCATGAGTGGCACCTGAAGGACGAACTGATCCCGATGGAGGTGATCGAGCAGCTTTCCGAAATGGGTGTGTTTGGTCTGACCATTCCGGAAGAATTCGGCGGGCTGGGGATGCCGAAATCCGCTATGGTTGTGGTCTCGGAAGAATTGTCGCGCGGTTATATTGGCGTAGGCAGCCTGGGCACCCGCACCGAGATTGCTGCGGAACTGATCCTCTGCGGTGGCACGGATGCGCAGAAAGAACAGTGGTTGCCCAAGCTGGCCTCGGGTGAAATTCTGCCGACAGCGGTGTTTACCGAGCCCAATACCGGGTCAGACCTTGGCGCATTGCGCACCCGCGCGGTCAAGTCGGGGGATGACTGGGAAATTACCGGCAACAAGACATGGATCACCCATGCCGCGCGCACCCATGTCATGACGGTTCTGGCGCGCACCATCCCCGACACCACCGATTACCGTGGCCTGTCCATGTTCCTGGCCGAAAAGGAACCCGGCACGGATGAACACCCATTCCCCACCCCCGGCATGACGGGCGGCGAGATTGAGGTGCTGGGCTATCGCGGCATGAAGGAATACGAGCTTGGCTTTGATGGCTTCAAGGTCAAGGGCGAGAACCTGTTGGGCGGTGTCGAAGGTCAGGGCTTCAAGCAGTTGATGCAGACCTTTGAATCCGCGCGCATCCAGACGGCGGCGCGCGCCATCGGTGTGGCACAGAATGCACTGGAAGTGTCGATGCAATATGCCGAGGACCGCAAGCAATTCGGCAAGTCCCTGATCGAGTTTCCGCGCGTTGCCGCCAAGCTGGCCATGATGGCTGTTGAGATTATGATTGCGCGTCAGTTGACCTATTTCAGCGCCCGCGAAAAAGATGCCGAGCGCCGCTGTGATCTGGAAGCAGGCATGGCCAAGCTGTTGGGCGCGCGTGTGGCATGGGCGGCAGCCGATAACGGCTTGCAGATACATGGCGGCAATGGCTTTGCGCTGGAATACCAGATCAGCCGCATCCTGTGCGATGCGCGCATTCTGAATATCTTTGAGGGCGCTGGCGAAATTCAGGCGCAGGTGATCACGCGGCGTCTGCTGTAACGCAGCCCCGATCATCAGTCTGACATGGGGCGCGCGCGCGGTGGGGAGGAGCCGCGCGCGCCCCCCAAGCATTTCATCTATAGCAACTAGCGTTGGTGGATGATCTCGGGGATTTTCCTCTTCACCTTGAAAAACCCGGCTGTCGCATGGGGCCAGATGGCACTGTCCCAAGGGCGTTGCCACTCGCATAGCGTGATGCCAGCCGCGTCCAGCGCGGGTGCCGCCTCTCGCAACCAGTCGCGTAGCGGCCCCTCTGGCACATAGGGCGTTAGTATCTGGTCTGCGCCCGCCCGCTTTGCCCAGCGCGCCAGATCACCCGGCACGCCTGCGCGCAATCTGTCGGCCTGAAGCCCAGTGCGGCGCGCCGCGTCTGCCAGGGCCTCGGCCTCGAACGCCACAACATCCGCCGAGACAGGCAAAGGGGAACGCAAATGCGACGCGGCCAGCGTGGCAGCAGCGCAAATGTCATATGCAGACAGATCAAAATCCTCTACACGGCAATCCTCTTCGGTGATCAGCAACGCGGCGGGGCGCTTCGGGTCCGGGGCATAGGGCTGGCGCAGGGCTGCAACCGGGGGCAGCCCGTCAGGCTCTGACCCTTCAAGCCCCTGCACAACCTCAGTCAGATCGCTCTCGCGCGGGGTAAAGCGTTGGCCTGTGAATTTGGCAATATTCCAGCCCTGCGCGGCATAGGGCTTGCCCCGCGTGTGCAGCCCCGCCACCCAGCGCCAGCCAAGCGTGTTCGAGGCCGGGTCACCATCCAACAAGTGCCGATAGAAGAAATCCGCCCCCAGCCGCCACGGCAGGCCCAAGCTGAATACCCAGATCGAGGCAAACCACATCCGCGCGTGATTGTGCAAATACCCCGTCTCGACCAGTTCCTGTGCCCAGGCGTCGAAATATGCCAGACCCGTCTGCCCGGCTTCTGCATCGGCCACAGCACGGTGCTGCGCGCGGTCGTGGCGCAAGGCGTCCAGATCGCGCAATACACCCTCTCGGTAACGCGCCCAGACCACCGGACGCCGCTCCAGCCAGCCCTTGAAATAGCCCCGCCAGACCACTTCCTGAATGAATTTCTCGGCCCCTTCCGGCCCGTGGGCAGCAAGGGCAGCCGCAACGACATCTTCTTCCAGCACCAGCCGGCGGCGCAGATAAGGCGACAGGCCCGACACATCGCGGTGCTGATCCGGCCCATAATCATAATTCCGGCCCGCCGCATAGCGCCGCCCCATGCGCGGTACGAAAGCGGCCATGCGTGCCTCGCCCTCGGCCCGTGTTGCTGCCTGATATCGCATATTCCCGCCTCTGACTTGCTGCTCTCGGGCGAAATAGCCTGCACCGCGCGGCCTTCAATCTGATGCGCGTTATTCGGGTGTCTTGGCGAAATCGAAATCATCCAGCCGCGCGCCGCGCCGTGTGATCTTGTCTGCTGATATGCGTATGTCCGACAAATCCCCCTGCACCTGCGCAAAATGCCCTTCCAGCTTGGCCACGCGTGCACCCAGACGGTTTGCATCTTCGACCAACAACTGCACCTCGCGGCGCACGGCGCGGGCCTCGTTGCGCAGGCGGGTGTCTTTCAAAACGGCGCGCAAGGTGACCAGCGTGGCCATACATGTCGACGGCGACACGACCCAAACCCGTGCAGCAAAACTTTCGCGCAGCACATCGGCCATATTGGCGTGCAGTTCCGCATAGACCGCTTCCGAGGGCAGGAACATCAGCGCGCCCTCTGCCGTCTCGCCCGGCAGGATGTAGCGATCCGCAATGGCGCGGATATGCCCACGCAGGGCGCGCGACAGCGCGCGCCGCGCTTCGGCGCGCTGCGCGTCATCTGTGGCGCGGGTCAGCGCCTGCCAGGCTTCCAACGGGAATTTGGCATCCAGCGCAAGGGGTTGTTCCAGATGGATCAGCGCATCCACCCGCCGCCCGTTTGAAAGGGTCGCTTGCAGGCTATAGGCGTCAGGCGGCAGGGCATCGGCCAAAAGCGCCTCTAGCTGCACCTCGCCAAAGGCCCCGCGCGCCTGTTTGTTGGACAATATGTCCTGCAAACTCAGGACATTGCCCGAGAGCGCCTCGATCTTGGCCTGTGCGGCATCTATCACCTGCAACCGTTCGCGCAAGGCGCCCATACTGCTGGCCGTGGCCTGCGCGTTGCCCGCCAATGTATCGCCCATATAGCGGCCCATATCTGCAAGGCGCGCCTCAACCAGCCCGATCACCTGTGTCTGGCTTTGTGCCACCTGCCCCAGCCCGCCTGCAAGCTGCTGTTGGCTTTCGCCAAGGCTGGTCAGCCGCGCATCCAGCACCGCCAGCCGCCCCGAAAGCGGCCCCAGCACCCGCGCCAGCCGCCATAGCACCCCAAGCGCCACCGCCCCCAACCCAAGCGCGATGAGTATAGGATCATCCCAAGACAGGGTCATCTGCGGCCAAACAGCTTTTCGATATCATCTAGGCCCAGTTCGACATAGGTGGGCCGCCCGTGATTGCATTGGCCTGACAGGGGCGTTGCCTCCATCTCGCGCAGAAGCGCGTTCATCTCTTCCACCCGCATCACGCGGCCCGACCGGACAGAGCCGTGACAGGCCATCCGCGACAGAACCGCATCTATGCGCGCCTCAAGGCTCTGGCTTTGTCCCAGATCGGCCAGTTCATCCAGAATGTCGCGCAGCAGGCCTGCGGCATTCATCTGCCCCAGAATGGCCGGTGTCTCGCGCACGATGATGCTGGCGCCGCCAAATGCCTCGATCACCAGCCCAAGGGCGGCCAGATCAGGCGCAAGTTCCAGCAGATGCGCCGTTTCATGCGCTGACAACTCGACAATCTCGGGGATCAGCAACGCCTGTGACGCAACCCCGTTTTCCGCGCGCTGGCGCTTCAGCCGTTCATAAACCAGCCGTTCATGCGCGGCGTGCTGATCGACAATCACCATCCCGCGTGTGGTTTGTGCGATGATGTAATTCTCGTGCACCTGCGCGCGTGCTGCCCCCAAGGGCGCCTCTTGGGGGCCATCAACGGGCGCATCATGGCGCGCCGACACGCCCTGCGGCTCAGACCAAAGCGCTGGTGCCTCGGCCAAGCCTTGCGGGGCTTGCATCTGATAGGCGCTGCGTATCGCTGCGCCGGAAGGGCGGTCCATCTGGTAGCGCTGTGGCGTGCCTTGGGGCTGCATCGCGCCCAGCATAGCCCCACCCACGGTGCTGGAGGCCCTGTGCCCGGCCCCGGCCAGCGCATGGCGCAAGGCGCTGACGACCAGTCCTCGCGCAAGTCCGGGATCACGAAAGCGCACTTCGGATTTGGCCGGGTGGACATTCACATCCACCAGTTCCGGGTCACAGTTCAGGAACAATGCCACCACAGGGTGACGGTCGCGTGACAAGACATCGGCATAGGCCGCGCGCAAGGCGCCCAACAGCATCTTGTCGCGCACAGGGCGACCATTGACGAACAGATATTGCGCCACGGCTGCCCCGCGCGAATAGGTGGGCAGCGCCGCCAGCCCGGTCAGGTGCAACCCTTCGCGTTCGGCATCTATGCGCAGCGCGTTGTCAGTGAATTCGCGCCCCAGAATCGTGGCCATCCGCTCTTCCAGCGCATCGAATAGCGCGCCTTGGGCCGCATCTGCGCGGAAAATCTGGCGGGCTTCATTGTTGGACACATCGCTGAGGGTAAAGCTGACATAGGGTTCGGCCATGGCAAGGCGTTTGACCACATCTGCAATCGCCTGCGCCTCAGCCCGGTCAGAGCGCATGAATTTCAGCCGCGCTGGTGTGGCGTGGAACAGGTCGCGCAGGGTTACCGTCGTGCCATATTGCGCCGCCTCTGGCCGCACAGCGCCAATGCGCCCGCCATCCACCGAAAGGGTTGCCCCTTCCTCACCTGTCGTGCGCGTAGTCAGTGTCAGACGGCCCACAGCCCCCAGCGAGGGCAGCGCTTCCCCCCGGAACCCAAAAGAGCGGATATTCAGCAGATCCGTTCCATCAATCTTCGAGGTTGCATGACGCGACAATGCAAGTGGCAGGTCTTGCGCACTCATCCCATGCCCGTCATCGCGCACGCGGATCAGTGTCTTGCCGCCATCGGCATAAGCAATATCAACACGCGTTGCGGCTGCATCCAGCGCGTTTTCCACCAGTTCCTTGACCGCAGAGGCGGGACGCTCGACCACTTCGCCAGCGGCAATGCGGTTTACCGCCGCTTCATCAAGCTGGCGTATCTCTGGGCGTATATTGCGGTCAGGTGCGTTCATCCCACAGGATATAGCATGACCGCCCCGCGCCTGCCAAGCCTCAGTTCAACCCGACAGGCTGCCCGACGACAACAAAAAACAATGCCTCGGGGTTATAAAGCCGGGATGCAAGATCATTCACCTCGTCCAGTGTCAGCGCGCTGATCATGTCATTGCGGCGGTTGACATAATCAATATCAAACCCCTGATATTGCATGGACGCCATGATCGAAGCGATTGACGAATTGCCATCGAAGCGCAACGGATACGCGCCTGTCAGATACGTCTGTATGCGGGCCAACTCTTCCTCGGTCACCCCCTCGCTGGCGATTTGCGCCCATTCTTCGCGCAACAGGTCTATCACGATCTCAACATTCGCATTATCTGTGGACAAGCGGCCCTGATAGCTTTCGCCCAGCGCGCCAGATGACAGAAACGCGCCAATGCCATAGGTCAGGCCGCGCTCTTCGCGCAAGGACCGCATCAGCCTTGTACCGAACCGGCCTCCACCGAAGACTTCATTCACGACAAAGGCCGTCAAAAACTCTGGATCATCGCGCGCGATTCCCGCGTGTCCAAAAGCAATCACCGATTGCGGCCCATTGAAATCGATCACCTCCATGCCCGGCTCGGCCAGAAATTCGGCGCGATCTGGCATATCCCAGCCAGTTTCGGGCACACCTTCGAACAAACGGTCCAGCAATTCCCCCAGCGCATCAGCCGAAATGTCACCGGCGGCACCAATATACACCCGGTCGCGCGTAATCGCGCCCTGATGCGCGGCGACCAGCGCATCGCGGTCCAGCGCGCCTACTGTCTCGGGTGTTCCGTTACTCTCGCGTCCATAGGGGTGGTCCTGAAAGGCCGCACGCGCAAAAGCGCGCGACGCGATTGTGTTGGGGTCCAGCACATCGCGGCGCAGTTGCGCCAGAAGCTGGCCACGCGTGCGCGCGATGGCATCTTCATCAAAGCGCGGTTCGGTCAGTGCAAGGCGAAGGTGGTCGATCACCTCGTCCGCATCCTCGGTCAGGAACCGCACTGAAACGGAAACTGAATCGCGCCCCGAATCGAAGCGGATGCGCGTTGCCAGTTCTTCGCTGCGGGCCGCAAAAGCCTGCGCATCCATGTCGCCTGCGCCCTCGCTCAGCAACGATGTCATCAGATTGACAACACCCGCCTGCGCATCGCTTTCCAGCGCGGCCCCGCCAGGAAAGATCAGCTCCAGCGACACAAAGGGGATAGAGCGTTCCTCAACCAACCATGCCTCCAGCCCGGAGGGAGAGGTCACATGCGTGATATCAACCTCGGCGCGCAGCGGAAAGGCGGCCAGAATGAACAGGGCGATCAGACGTTTCATTGGCTCAACTCCGGCTCTTGGGGCAATGTCAGGTATCCGGTCACAGCGGCGCGGCGGTCCAGCAGCATCTGACCTGCGTCAATCACGTCTTCCGGGGTGACGGCTTCCAGCGCGTCGATCCAGCCCTCGATATCATCAACATTCAGCCCGATGCTCAGCCCCACGCCAAACTGACGGGCACGCGATTGCGCATCATCCAGCCCGTAGATTTCAGAGGCCCGCAATTGCCGCCGCACCCGTTCAAACTGTGCGGTATCAACGCCTTCTTCCAGAAACTCGGCCACGACACGGTCAAGGGCCGCTTCGGCTTCTTCTAGGGAAACGCCATCGACCGGCGCAATCCCAAGCGAGAATACGCCATAGTCGCGCGCCATTCCATTGTAACTGGCCCATGCTGACAGCGCGACGCCTTCCTCGAAATTCAGCCGCCGTTCAAGCACGGATGTGGTTGAACTGCCGCCCAGTAGCGCCGCAAGCATTTGCAGCGCGGCGGCTTCGGACTGGTCGCCACTGCGCCGCACCGGGGCCAGATACATGCGACTGACATAAGGCGTGCCCACGCGCGAATCTTCAAACACGATGCGGCGCTCTGCCAGATGCGGTGGTTCCGACAGGCGCGTGGTTGCGGCAACATTCGGGTTGGCGGGAATGGAACCGTAATGCTGTTCCGCCAAGTCCAACGCTTCAGCCGTATCGACATCGCCCGCAATCACCAGAACAGCGTTATTCGGGCCATAATGCAGGTTGTAGAATTCCATCGCATCCTCGCCGGTCAGCCCCTCCATCTCGTGCCGCCAGCCAAGGATCGGGGTGCCGTAAGGATGCGCCTTGTAAAGCGTGGCCAACATCGCCTCATTGAATTGCGCGCCGACGCGGCTTTCCAGAACCTGCCCGCGTTCTTCCAGAATCACGCCGCGTTCGGGCAGCCATTCGGCCTCGGTGAAGGATAGGTTTTGCATCCTGTCGGCTTCCATTTCCATCATCAGGTCCAGACGGTCAGACGCCACACGCTGGAAAAACCCGGTGTAATCCCAAGACACAAACGCATTGTCGCGCCCGCCATTCGCTTCGACAATCGCCGAGAACTCTCCGGGGTCGCGGGTCTCTGTTCCCTTGAACATCAGGTGTTCCAGAAAATGGGCTATGCCGGATTTGCCCGGCGGCTCATCGGCTGCGCCTGCGCGATACCAGACCATATGCACGACAACAGGGGCGCGCCGGTCTTCGATGACGACAATTTCCAGCCCGTTATCCAACTGGGCATGTGTAACGCTATCGGCATAGGCCGGTTGCAGCAGACCAAGCGCAAGAAGGGCGGCGAAAGCAAGTTGGCGCGCAAACATGAATATCCTCCAGAACCCAGACAGGGCGCAAGCTACTGTCTTTGGGGCGGGTTTCAAGCCCATGCACGCAAGCGTGACGTTGCAATCTGTGCCGGGCACGACCCGGCACAGCACAAGATCACTCGACCGTGACAGTAATCATCTCGGAAATAATGGGCGGATCGTGCGGGACATGAAACTGATCCCCCATCACCAACACAAATGTGTGCGTGCCTGAAGGCAATTCCAGCGTGGTCTCGGTCTGCCCGCCACCGAAATGCAGATGGGTGTCCGAGAAGGGCACATCCGCGTTGAAATCAATCTCATCGGGTGACACATTTATCAGCATATGGTGATGCCCAGTATCAGGCCAGTCGACACCCGCCGGTGCAATACCGATGCCACGCGCGCCAAAACGGAATGTCACCGGGTTAGAGACGGTTTCTCCATCCGTCGGGCTAATGAAATAGACCGACGCCCCTTCGGGCGCAGGCGTGCGTTCAATATGGGCATGGCCATGATCATCGCTGTTTGCAAAACCAGCGGTTGCCGCGAAAACAATGCCACAAGCGTAAAGAACCGATTTATTCATCAAGCTTCCTCCCTTTACGGCAAAATGCCGGAAAGAAAGGGTAACCCAAATGCCGCCAATCAGAGAGTCAAATATTCGCGCTCTGCCTGCATACCCTTATTCGGGCCGTGGTGGGGCTGACGGGGTTTGCGCACCAGCACGCCGCCAGCGTTCCAGTTCCGCGTATTTGTCCAGCCACATAAACTCATAGGCATTATGATAGACATTGACAGAGAACCACCGCTCCAGCAGACGCCCCTGATTGCGGCGGCGGAATTCGAGGTCTTCGGCAGCGAGTTGTTCCCTGATCCCTTCGGACCGGCCAAAGCGGCTGGCATGATTCACGATCCCGCCATCCGCTGTCCCCCGCGCAACAGCAGCCGCCGGGTTGCCGCCCAGTGCGCGCGCAATATCGGCGCGCGGCTGCGGGTCCACCCGGTTTACACCATTGGGATTCGGCGGCGGCAATTCAGTCAGGCTGGTCGGCATTTCCAGCGGGCGTGTGGGTACGATGCCGAATTCATCCGGCCCGCGTTCTTGCGTGGCCGCGTGCATCAGAATGGGGTTTTCATTGTCCGAGCACGCGCTGATTGACAGCACTGCCGTGCCCAACGCTGCGAAGATGACCTGCCTGACCGCCATCAAGACCCCCATTCCTACTATCTCAACGCTTTGCTCTTAGCGCATTCTATTCTTTGCGTCACGCCCTCGATGAACAAATCGCGGTTTCACTTCTGCGGCTGCTTCGGGCCACCCCGCCCAGAGAAGATGATCAACGCCACCGCTCCGGCAAAAATCGCCGCGTCCGCAATGTTGAAAGAATACGGATTTCTTAGTCCGCAACAAGACATGTTGATGAAATCGGCCACAGCCCCCCAGCGCAACCGGTCGATCACATTGCCCAGCGCGCCCCCGATCAGCAACCCGGCCCCGGTTTGCAACGCCGCCGTTGGCCCTTCGCGCTTGACCCAGACCCAGACAAACGCGCTGATTGCCAGCGCAATCGCCACCAGAACATAGCGCATCACAACGCTGTCAGACCCGAACAGCCCGAAATTTATGCCTGTATTCCATGCCATCGCAAAGTTCAGATAGGGGTCGATGACAGGAATGAACAGCCGCTGGTCCAGTGCCAGTCGGTCAATCACCCACCATTTGACCGCCTGATCGGCGATAACTGTCAGTCCAAGAACGCCGATTGCAATGCGCATCGCGCAGCACTCCCTGATCAGTGGCGGAAATGGCGCTGGCCGGTAAAGACCATCGCCAGCCCCGCCGCATCGGCCGCCGCGATCACCTCGTCATCGCGGACAGATCCACCGGGTTGGATGATTGCACGCGCGCCTGCCTCGGCGGCGGCAAGCAAACCATCGGCGAACGGAAAGAACGCATCCGACGCCACGACCGACCCTTGGGTCAGCGGCGCGTCCAGACCCAGCACCTCGGCCATGTCCTGTGCCTTGCGCGCGGCGATGCGGGTCGAATCGACCCTGCTCATCTGGCCTGCGCCAACACCGACCGTGGCCAGATCCTTGACATAGATAATGGCGTTGGATTTGACATGCTTCGCCACTTTCCATGCAAACAGCATATCGGCCAGTTCAGCCTCGGTCGGGGCGCGTTTTGTCACCACTTTCAGATCTTCGGCACGGATCATGCCATTGTCACGGTCCTGCACAAGAAACCCGCCGGACACCTGTTTGAACGCAAGCCCGCCCAAACCGGGATTGGCCAGCCCCTTGGTTGTCAGAAGGCGCAGGTTCTTCTTTGTGGCGAAATGCGCGATGGCGTCCTGATCTGCGGCAGGGGCAATGACAACTTCGGTAAATATGCCGGTAATCGCCTTGGCGGTTTCCAGATCCAGCTTCATGTTCAGCGCGATGATGCCGCCAAAGGCAGAAGTGCGGTCGCAATCATAGGCGCGGGCATAGGCCTCGGCCAGTGATGAACCGCGCGCAACCCCGCACGGGTTGGCATGTTTGATAATCGCACAAGCCGGGCCGTCGGCAGGCAAGAATTCGGACACCAGTTCAAATGCAGCATCGGTGTCGTTTATGTTGTTATAGCTCAACTCCTTACCCTGATGCTGCACCGCTGTCGCCACGCCAGGGCGGGTTGACCCATCCCGGTAGAAAGCCGCGGCCTGATGCGGGTTCTCGCCATAGCGCAGGGTTTGCGCGAGGCTGCCCGCAAAGGCGCGGCGGCGCGGCACAGCCTGACCAATAGCCTGCGCCATCCAGGTGCTGACTGCGGTATCATAGGCAGCCGTATGGGCATAGGCGCGCTGCGCCATTGTCTGGCGGAAGGACAAACGCGTCTTTCCATTTTCCGCGTCCAGTTCCGACAGTAGCGGAATATAGTCGTCGGGATCGGTCACAACCGTGACAAAGGCGTGATTCTTGGCAGCGGCGCGCAACATGGCAGGCCCGCCAATGTCGATATTCTCAACCGCTTCGGCATAATCCGCACCGCGCGCAACAGTCTGTTCGAACGGGTAAAGATTGACCACCAGCAAATCAATCGGGCGGATGCCATGCGCGGTCATCGCGCCCATATGTGCCTCGTCATTGCGCAACGCCAGCAAGCCACCATGCACAGCAGGGTGCAATGTCTTGACCCGGCCATCCATCATTTCGGGAAAGCCGGTCACATCTGACACATCCTGCACCGCAAGGCCCGCCTCGCGCAGCGCACGGGCTGTCCCGCCGGTCGAAATCAACTCGACCTTGCGCGCGGCCAGTGCTTTGGCAAGGTCAATCAATCCGGTCTTATCTGACACCGAAATCAGCGCGCGCTTTACCGGGGCAAGGTTTACAGGGGCCGTGTCAGTCATATCTCATCCTTGGTTCAAAGTCTTTATAGCTCGGGCACCGCGAAAGGGTCCGCCTGAACCGTGTCGCGTATGGCAAGCGGGGTGTCTTGCGCCTTGGACAGGCTCCAGTTGATCTGGCTGGTATAGCCTGTGGCGCGCAAGGACAACACGATCTGCTGGCTGGGACGCGGTTTCAGGCGGCCTTTCTCCAGATAGACCGACGGGGCAAGCGCCAGATGAAGCCCATCAGCCCGAAAAACCCATATCTCGCCAGATCTCAGAAGCACCGACACAGCCGTTGCATTCATATCAAGCGAGGGCTCCGCCTCGGGGTGCAAATGGAATCGCAGCGCAAACGGCACGCCTGCCCCACCTGTGCGGGCCATCACCTCATCAAAGCGCGCCATGCTGCGCTTTGATGTCGCTATCAGACTGTCTTCGCCGATCAAGACACAGCCATCGCTGGACAGGTCCAGATAGCGCAGATGTTCCAACCCGTGGCTGGGCAGATAGCCATCATGGCTCAGTCGTACCGCGCGCGAATAGGGGGCATGTCGAAACTCTACGCCCACATGGCGCGGCCCATCGGCCAGTTCCAGCCGGGCCTGATGCTGCGTGGCAAAGCGCGACGAGGAATACCCCTCAAATGCAAGGGTCGAATGTGACGCCGTTGCGCGGCTGGCCCGGTGCCATTCGGCACCAAATTCGGAACCATCCCCAAAGGACACGATCAGCGGCCGCCGATTCGAGGTCAACTCGAATGCAAGGGTCGAGGCATGCGCGCGCGCGGGCGCCGCTTTTAAAGGTGGGGCAGCCGCGTCCACAATGACACTGCTGCGCCCCCCCGATAACCGCACAAAGCCCATCGCCATATCTGCGTTAGACATGGTTTGCGCGGGATTGATCGCATCTCGCAACACCAAGGCTGCGGTCAGCGCGCCGTCCCGACCGCGCCCGCCCCCATGAAACCGCGCAAGTGCGCCATCGGCATGGCGAACCACCCGCAAGGCCCCGGCCATGCGGTCCAGCAACTCCACAGCTTGCGCGCTAATCTGATGGCCGTGATCTGCCATGGCCTGAATCGCCCATGCCAGCAGTTCAAAGGCCTGTAGCAACTCTTCAGGGTTGCGGGTCGCGATGCCGCCATCCTCGGTGATCTGCGCCCGCGCCGCAGCAAGAACCGCGTCATGTGACGCAGCGATCCGGTCTGACATCCCTTCCAGCGAAAGCGTGGCGTAAAGCAGGCCGACCTGAGCCTCTATGCGCGGTAACCCTGATGCAGCCTTGCCCGCGCGGCGTTCAAGATAAGCCGCATGAAGCGCAAGCGCATGCAGAAACTGGCGCTGATCATGCTCCTCCATGCCCTGCATCAGGAAAATTGCATGGGCGATCCAGCGAATGATCCGGCGCCCGACCAGACCGGGGGCCCAGCCCGGCCCCTTGCCTTTCCCGAACCGTGCGATCCAGTCCCGCAGCCCCGCCTGCGCAAGCGCGCGGGCCTCTCTGTCACCAACAGCGGCCAGATGATCAAGCCAGCCAAAACCATGCATGGCCTCGGTCGCGGCGGCGGTTCGGCCAGCAAAGGGGACAGCGCCCTGCGCCTCGATCAATTCGCCCGCGACCAGAAAATTTCCCGCAAGCATCTGCTTGCCGCGCGCATATTGCCCCACCATGCGCGGTTCGGGCTGAGAAACCAGCACTGACATCTGCACACGCCCTGCCAGCCAGCGCAGCAACAGGCGATCAAGCAGCCGGATCTGGGATGTGCCCGTCGCGCTTTGGTCAGTCACAATCTCAACGCCTTTTCCAAACGGCTCTGGTCACAGAATATCGTTGGTGATCCCGCTTTTGCTGTACAAATATCTACCCCTTCCGGCAAGCCTGACGCGCGATCTTTTCAACAGGTAGTTGCGTTACGGTTCATGCTGCAACACTGCGATGAAAAATCCATCCAGCCCACCCAGATCGGCCCAATAATCCGGCCTTGTGCGCAAGCTTCCATCGGGCAAAAGCCAGTCATCCGGCACGCCCGGCAGAACGGGTGGCACAATACTGAAGGTGTGACGCGCCAGCGCGGCCTTGATCTGGTCAGAACCTTCAGAGGGCAACAGCGAACAGGTGCAAAACACCACCCGACCACCGGGGCGCAGCAGCCCTTGTGCCGGGTCAAGAACCCTGTCCAGCAAGGCCGCCTGCAAATTTTGCAGCGCCTTCACATCATCCTTGGTGCGGATCAGCG
Organism: Roseinatronobacter bogoriensis DSM 18756; assembly: GCF_004366635.1. Lineage (GTDB taxonomy): Bacteria > Pseudomonadota > Alphaproteobacteria > Rhodobacterales > Rhodobacteraceae > Roseinatronobacter > Roseinatronobacter bogoriensis. Next base: position 89,570 of record NZ_SORN01000010.1, read on the forward strand.
GCAATTCCGGGTGCCGCCGCAACGTGCCAGTTGCCGAACAGGGCGCATCCAGCAAGATGGCATCAAACGGTGCCTCTGGTCGCCACTCCAACGCATCTGCGACAATGGTTTCGGCCTGCAAACCTGTCCGCGTCAGGTTTTCACGCAGCCGCACCATGCGCGCCGCCGAAATATCCAGCGCTGTAACCTCTGCCCCCTGTGCTGCCAGTTGCATGGTCTTGCCACCCGGTGCGGCGCACAGGTCCAGAACACGCATGCCCGTCACATCGCCGAGCAGCCGCGCAGGCAGGGCCGCAGCGGCGTCCTGCACCCACCATTGACCTGCGTCATATCCGGGCAATTTCGAAATCTGGCCGGGGCCTCGCAGGCGCAAGCTGCCTGTGGGCAACATATCGCCTTCCAACCCTTCGGGACATGCATCGCGCAAGGTCAGGTCCACGGGCGCGGGCGTCAGATGCGCGGCCTCGATTGCGGCGGTCCCCTTGGCACCATATGCATTTTGCAAAGCGCCACGTAACCAGCCCGGCAAGCGCGGCACCGGGGCAGAAGCCCAGTCAAACCCGTCACTCAACTTTCGCAACACGGCATTCACCAACCCGTCCAGCCGTGGCTGACCAGCGCGGCGCGTCAATTCAACCGCATCATTGATCACGCCATGCGCAGGCGCAGCCAGGACATGCATTTCGATCACAGCCATGCGCAGCACCCAAGCGACAGGCTCTGGCGGGGCCTTGCGCAGGGCGCGGCGCAGATGATGGTCGGCGCGGCCCATATGACGAAAAGTCTCGGTCGCAAGCCTTTGGGCGCGCGCGCGCCCTTCTGGTGGTAAATCTGCAAAGCTATCTGGCGGGCGGATGATGACCTCGCTCAGGCTACGGCGCCCATCCAGAACACCTGCAATCAGGTCCATTGCAGCGGCGCGCGGCCCAAGTGAAAGTGTATCAGCCATGTGCAGTGTTTCTTGTCCTTTGAACCCTGCGCGGTATATCAGGGCAAAGGCCTGTTGCAAGGAAAACACCCATGACTGACGACACCGCAACACCAGATGACCGTCCGTCCCCTTCCGAAGCGGAGCGTCGGGCCACCCTGCCCCCGGCAGCCCGCCGCGCACTGGAAGAAGCCGACGCGCGCCGCGACGCCCAGCAATCCGAGCAGCGCCCGACCGAGTTGGGCGGGCGCAAGGGGCCGGAACCTGTGCGCTATGGCGACTGGGAGAAGAAAGGCATCGCGATAGATTTCTGATCACTGCGCGCCAGAAGTTTTGGGATTATGCCGACATGGCCCCCCTGTGATCGACCGGCAGGACTGCACCAAACCGCATCTTCTGACCACGACAGTTGGGTTGGGGTGGCGCACGCCCCAAGACTCCCATATTCCTTCAGCGTTGATCAAGGCAATTTTCGCTTTACAGCCTTACCCCGATACATTCTGCGGCCGCCATCCAGAGCGAGGTTAGCGCCCTCGCCACCCGGCGTTCGCCACCTGACGAAAGGTTCCGGCACCACATGCGATGCCTTTCCGAGAGGCGGCTTTCGGGACGAATCGGACATAGCAAGACCGGGTGCAAAGCCTCGCAGCGCTGGGCCGCGGTGCGGCGATCCAAGGTTTACTCTGTAGCGCTTTATGCTGGCCAAATCCGCGCAAGATCAGATCGTTGCGCTGGTGGCGGCCAAATCGCCGTGCCGAGGGGGCGGCCCTTTGAGTCGCGGCGGCCTTCGGCCTTGATTCCGCGCCGGTCAAAGGCTGCAACACCCTCCAAGCAGTCATAGCTATCTTCTGTCAGGCGGCGAACACTAGTCAGCCAGAGGCACGACAATACCTTTCTCGCGCGCCAGCGTCCGCATACGCCCTTGCAACTTCTCGAAGGCACGTACTTCAATCTGGCGAATGCGCTCGCGGCTGACATCATAGCGTTGTGACAAATCCTCCAGCGTCACGGGGTCTTCGCTCAACCTGCGCTGCGTCAGGACATCGCGTTCACGCTCGTTCAGCACGTCCATCGCCTCCATCAGCAATTCGCGGCGCAACTCCAATTCGTCGCGTTCAGCATATTGTGTGGCCTGATCTGCATCCTCATCTTCAAGCCAGTCCTGCCAGCTTGAGGCACCATCCTCGCTGCCGATGGTTGCGTTCAGTGACGAATCGCCCCCCGACAGGCGGCGGTTCATCGCGACAACCTCATCCTCGGTCACATTCAGATCACGCGCGATCTGGGCCACATTTTCAGGACGCAGATCGCCCTCTTCCAGCGCACCAAGCTTGGATTTGGCCTTGCGAAGATTAAAGAACAGCTTCTTCTGAGCACTGGTCGTACCCAGCTTGACCAACGACCAGGACCGCAACACATATTCCTGAATGGATGCTCTGATCCACCACATCGCATAGGTTGCCAGTCGAAAGCCCTTGTCCGGATCGAAGCGCTTGACCGCTTGCATCAGCCCGACATTTGCTTCGGAAATCACTTCTGCCTGCGGCAGGCCGTAACCGCGATAGCCCATCGCGATCTTGGCGGCCAAGCGCAAATGGCTGGTCACCAGCTTATGCGCGGCGTCTGTGTCCTGGTGGTCGACCCAGCGCTTGGCCAACATGAACTCCTCCTCCGGCTCCAACATGGGGAAACGACGGATCTCCTGCATATAGCGGTTCAGCCCCTGTTCCGGGCTTGGGGCGGGAAGATTGGTATAACTGCTCATCAAGCCATCCTTCAAAACTGTGCCAGCCGGACCCGAAAAGACGTATCATATCCGCTTAACACAACAAAGTTTATATAGAGTATACGCATTCACACAGGTTTCCGACGCAGGCATCACTCCGATGTGTTCTCCTGTGAGGGGCGCAGCGCGGAGAGAAGCGCCTCCATATCGGCGGGCAGCGGTGCCGAAAAGTCAAGATTCTCGCCACTGACAGGGTGCACGAAGCCCAATGTCGCAGCATGCAGCGCCTGTCGGGAAAAGCCGGCACAGGCCGCCACACCCGCCGACCCAAGCGCCCGATCTGACAATTTGCGCCGCCCCCCATAGACCGGATCGCCAACCAGCCCGTGACCTGCATAGGACAGGTGCACGCGGATCTGATGCGTGCGCCCCGTCTCCAGCCAGCATTCCATCAATGCAAGCGCGGGCGGGCTGCCGAAACTCTCCAGCACCCGCGCGCGCGTCACGGCATGGCGACCATTTGACCAGACGACGGCCTGTTTCTGACGGTCATTCTTGCTGCGGGCCAACTGGCTGGTCACTTTCAGAATATTGCCTGCCTCGAAACTCACCCCGCGCAAGCCCCTCAGGCGCGGGTCGGCCGCATCGGGTACCCCATGCACCAAGGCAAGATAGCGCCGGATGACGCTGTGACGTTCGAATTGCGCGGCCAGCCCCTGATGCGCCCGGTCCGTTTTCGCAACCACCAGCAAGCCCGATGTTTCCTTGTCGATCCGGTGCACAATTCCGGGCCGCTTCTCGCCACCAATCCCCGACAGGCTGTCACCGCAATGATGCAGCAGCGCATTCACAAGGGTCTGATCCGGGCTTCCGGGCGCAGGATGCACGACCATACCCGCAGGCTTGTTCAACACGATCAGCTCGTCATCTTCCCAGACAATATCCAGCGCAATCTTCTGCGCGCGCGTCTCGACCTCGACAGGCTGGCTGAAGCGCAATGTCAGAACATCACCCTCGGCAACTTTCAGGCGCACATTGTCCAGCACCTCGGCCCCGCGCGTGACCGCCCCCTCCTCGATCAGCTTGACCACGCGTGAACGTGACAGGCCCTGCCCCTCTGGCACATCGCGCGCCAAGGCTTTATCAAGCCGTGCAGGGGGCTGCGGCCCAATCCTGACCTCGATCTCTGTGAAAGGCTCTTCGGCCATGACCCTGCCCCCTGATATGCCCCCGCCCCCGGACCAGCCCCCGCCCGATGTGCGGCTTATAAAATGGCTGGTTGTGGTGCTGACAAGCGTTATGATCCTCGGCGTCATAATCATCATCGGGCTGCTTGTCACCCGCCTTGGCATGGCGCCCGCACCGCTTGCGCTGCCGGACAGCATCACCCTGCCCACGGACAGCCGCGCGCAGGCCATCACCCTTGCACCTGACTGGGTTCTTGTCCTGACCCAAGATCAGACAGTCCTGCTTTTCGACCGCGCCACCGGGGAGTTGCGCCACCAGATCACATTGCCAGCACAGTAACACCGTCCGCCTGTCATTTTCTTGCTCTAAATACTCAAATCCTGCGCTCGGACAAAGGCGCAACAGGTGATTGCCAGCGCTGCGCTGCCAAGCTACCCTCGCCCAACGCTTTCAGGGAGGAGTTACCATGCGCCGCACCATCACCCGCACCATCGGAGAGGCAGAGGTCAGCATCATCACCGACGGGGCCGTGACATTCACACCCGATCTGTTTCCGGGAACGCAGCCCGAAACCATCGCGGAATTGCTCAGTGACGCAGGCGCGGCCGAGATCGAGACGAATTTCAACGCTGTGCTTATTCGCCATTCGGGTCGCGTCATTCTGGCCGATGCGGGGCCGCGTGATCTGTTCGGGCCAAGCTGCGGCTTTCTGGCCGAGGGGCTGGCCGAACTGAGCGTGGCGCCCGATCAGGTGGATACGCTGGTGGCAACCCATCTGCACCCCGACCATGTCGCGGGCATGATCACCCCCGATGGCGCTGCGGTTTTTTCCAATGCCACTTTGTATGTCACCGATGCCGACCGCGCGTTCTGGTCGGATGACACCAATTTCAACGGCGCGCTGTCCGGGGTGGCCGATTGGGCGAAACTGGCGCAATCAGTTCTGGCCGCCTATGGCGACCGGCTGGAAACCCTGAACGATGGCCACGAAGCTGTGGCTGGCCTGTCCGGCATGGCCTTGCCGGGCCATACGCCGGGGCATTTTGGCTGGCGGCTGGACAGCGGCGGGGAAAGCCTTTTGCATGTGGGCGACATTGTTCATGCGCCTGCATTGCAAGTCGCAAATCCGGAGATTGCGATCAGCTTTGACATCGACATGGATCAGGCGCGCGACACGCGCAAACGCTTGCTGGACCAGCTGGCCAGTGACGGGACGCTGTTTACGGGGGGCCATTTCCTGCAACCCGCGTTCAACCGTGTGCAGCGCGCCGCAGGGGGCTACAGGCTGGAACCGGGCCGGGGCTAATCGGGCTTTATGTCCCGCAATAGGTGACGATGGCATCCGCATCCTTGGGGGCTGGCTGGGCGTAGTCTTCCATGCCCGCCACCGCCTCATAGGGGTTTTGCACGCGTTCCAGCAGGGTATGGAACGGCGCCATATCACCGTGGGCGCTGGCGGCTTCCAGCGCGGCTTCGACAAGGTGATTGCGCGGAATATACAGCGGATTGCGCGTCTCCAGCAGGTCCGCCATTGCTTGCGGATCGTCCAGTGCGGCCCTGTAGCGCGCAAGCCATCCCTCCAGCCCGTCGGCAGACCGGAACAATGCGGCGAGCGGGTCGGGGTTTCCGCGCAGCGCATCAGGAAGCGCCCGGAAAAAGCTTGTGAAGTCAACCTCTTGCCTCTGCCACAGGGCATGCAGGTCTTCGATCAACGCTGCATCGGGCTGGTTCAGTCCCAGCTTATGGGCAAAGACATTCAACCAATCCTGCCGATAGTCGGCTTGTGCCTGCTCGATAACCTCGGTGGCGCGCGCGATGGCGCGTTCTTCACGCGGGTCGATCAGCGGCAGCAACGCTTCTGCCAGTCGCGCAAGGTTCCACACCATGATTGCGGGTTGATTGCTATAGGCATAACGCCCCATCTGGTCGATCGAACTGAACACAGTGGCGGGGTCATACCTGTCCATGAAGGCGCAGGGGCCATAATCTATGGTTTCGCCCGAAATGGTCGTGTTATCCGTATTCATGACACCATGAATAAAGCCAAGCCCCATCCATTGCGCGACCAGACGTGCCTGACGTTTGCACACACGCTCCAGAAATTTCAGGGCGGCATCCTCGACCCCGGTAAGGTCTGGCTCGTGCCGGGCTATCGCATATTCCAGCAACAGCGAGAGTTTCTCAATCTCGCCGCGTGCCGCGAAGAACTGAAAGGTCCCCACCCGTATATGGCTGGAGGCAACGCGCGCAAGGACCGCGCCCGGCTCCATCCCGAACTGGCGCAACACCCGATCACCCGTTGTGCAGGCTGCAAGGCTGCGTGTCGTCGGGACACCAAGTGCGGCCATTGCCTCGGACACAAGGTATTCGCGCAGAACCGGGCCAAGCACCGCGCGCCCGTCGCCCCCGCGCGCAAAGGGCGTGCGGCCAGACCCTTTCAGATGAATATCCCAGCGTGCGCCTTGCGGGTCGAGCACCTCGCCCAGCAGGATTGCGCGCCCGTCACCAAGCTGTGGGGTAAACCCGCCGAACTGATGGCCTGCATAAGCCTGCGCCAGCGGGTGCGCAGAATCGGGAAGGGCATGGCCTGACAACATACCCACACCCTCAGCGCTGCGCAGTGTCGCGGGATCAAGCCCAAGCGCCTGCGCAAGCGTATCATTCAGCACTATCACTTGCGGATCAGGCCATTGCGTCCCCTGCCACGACACATAGAGCCCAGTCAATTCCTGAGCATAGCTGTTTTCAAAACTGATCGAGAGGGACATTTTGCACTCCGGCACTTCCCAGCGTGGGAGTGATAACATGATTTGCGCGGCTTGCCAGCCTATCCGTCAACCTGAGGCAGAAGGTCGCCATAGCCTTCAGCCTCCATCTCTTCCAACGGAATAAACCGCAATGCTGCGGAATTGATGCAATAGCGCAATCCTCCCCTGTCAGCAGGCCCATCCGGGAACACATGGCCCAGATGGCTGTCCCCATACGCAGAGCGGACCTCTGTGCGCGTCATGCCAAGGCTGTGATCGGGCAATTCCACGACATGGTTCGTGACCAGCGGTTTGGTAAAGCTGGGCCAGCCACAACCGGATTCGTATTTGTCGGACGAGGCAAAAAGCGGCTCGCCCGATACGATATCGACGTAGATACCGGCGCGTTTGTTGGTATTGTACTCTCCCGACCAGGGGCGTTCCGTGCCATTTTCCTGCGTGACGTAATGCTGTTCCGGGGTCAGTGATTCGATAATCTCGGGGCGGCGTTCGTAGCGCGACATGGGGGCCTCGTGGTGTTGGGTGCTGATTTGGGATGTAGCCAGCGTAAAGGTGAAGGCAACCCCGATGGCTTCGCTCTGGATTTCCGGGCGGGGCTGGTGCATAAGGGCCAAAACTCGCCGCACCCGTACAACAAGAGGATGCCCATGAAATTTCTGCTGCGCCTGCTGACATGGTGGAACTTTTCCACTTTGAACACAGCTTTCTTCACCTGGCGTCATGGCATCAAGGTGGGAGAGGATACTCAGGGCAATATCTTCTACCGCTCAAAGGACGGTGCGAAACGTTGGGTCATCTACAATGGCGAATCCGAGGCAAGCCGGGTTTCACCGGACTGGCATGGCTGGCTTCACCATACATGGGACGAACCGCCAACCGACCGCCCGTTGACCCATAAGGCATGGGAGAAGCCGCATCAGGAAAACCTGACCGGCTCTGCGATGGCTTATGCGCCGCAAGGTTCGATCCGGCGTGCAGAACCTGCACCGCGCAAGGATTACGAGGCCTGGACGCCAGAATGAATTTTGGGCAGGCAATAGGGCTGCTGTTGCGGTTGATCCGCATGGTGCAGCGCAACCAGCGACGCGGCAGGCGCAGATAGCCATGCGCGCGGTCCTTTTGGCATTTGGGTTGGGTCTTGGTCTTGGGGGTGGCGTTGTCGCGCAAGACCTTGAACCGCCAACCCCCTCGGACAGAATTGCCACCGGCGATGGTGCCGTTTTACGCGGGCTGGACAGGGTGGCTGGGACCAGCCTAGATATCACGCTGGACGCTGGCGGCAGTGCAAGCATCGGCCATCTTGTGGTCATGCTGGAAGAATGCCGCTACCCCGTCGAAAACCCGGCGGGAGAGGCCTATGCCTGGATTGATGTCTTTGACAGCCGTGCGGATGACATCATTTTCTCTGGCTGGATGATTGCATCCAGCCCTGCCCTGAATGCGCTTGACCACCGGCGTTATGATATCTGGGTGTTAAGCTGCACCACTTCGTGACTATCCGGCAGTGGAAAGCGGTGGAAATCGGCATCTGCGCGCAAAGCATGTGCCAGCCGGGCGCGATAGGCCACACGCGAAATCTCGACCCCGCCCAGACTGGCCAGATGTTCTGTCAGATATTGCGTATCGAAAAGCGTGAAACCACAGTGGCGAAGATGCGCGACCAGATAGGCCAGCGCGATTTTTGACGCATCCTTGCGGCGTGAAAACATGCTCTCTCCGCAAAATGCCCCGGCCAGAGCCAGCCCGTAAACACCGCCAACCAGTTCCGGGCCATCCCAAACCTCGATAGAATGGGCATGACCTTGTTGGTGCAGGGCTGTGAAAAGCTGCGCAATTTCGGCATTGATCCATGTCGTCTCGCGGTCGGCACAGCCGCGCAGGACATCTTCAAACGCCTGATCCAGCGTTAACCTGAAAGGCACGGCCCGGATTTTGCGGCGCAGACTGCGCGACAATCGAAACCCGTCCAGCGGCAGAACCCCACGCGCGACCGGGTCGAACCAATGCAGCCGCGGATCATCGCGGCTTTCGGCCATTGGGAACACCCCCATCCGATAGGCTTGCAACAGCATCTCAGGGGTCAGCTCCAAACGCATGGCGCGCGCTCCGGGAATCACAATTCGTCGGCTTTGACCTCTCGGGCCATATGATCCAACACCGCGTTTACAAAATTGGTTTCCCGCCCTTCGGCTGAAAAGGCTTTGGCAAGATCGACATATTGCGAAATGACAACGCGCGGCGGGGTCTGCTCGCCCAACAATTCGGCCCCTGCGGCACGGAACAGGGCGCGCAGCGTCGGGTCGATCCGACTGATCGGCCATTTTGCCACCAAGGCACGGTCAGTCATCTGGTCAATCGCCGCCTGACGGTCCACGGCCACCTCAATCAGGCGGCGGAACAGGGGCAGATCAGCTTCGGCCCAAGTCTCGGTTTCCGTTTCGGCCCCGATCCGATGCGCTTCAAACTGGCGCGTAATCTCGCCAATCGCCACATCAGATGCTTCCATCTGAAACAGGGCCTGAACCACATAGAAACGCGCGGCCGCCTTGCGGGCGCGCCGTTCTTCCTGCGTCAGGCGACGCTTTGGGCTGGTGTCGCTCATGCCACCGGCCCCTTGGTATCGCCTGCGATCTGGAATTCCTCACGCTCTGGCAAAAACCCGACAGAGCGCCGGGCGCTGCCCCAGCGCCGCCCCAGTGCGATCAGATGCAAGGCAGCCGCCGCCGCCCCGCCGCCCTTGTTCTGACCTGCAACTTCGGCCCGCACTTCGGCCTGCGTGCGGTTTTCCACTGTCAGAATACCATTTCCAATGCACGCGCCCTGCAAGCCCAGAAGCGTGATCGCGCGCGAGCTGTCGTTGCAGACCGTGTCGTAATGCGTTGTCTCACCTCGTATCACGCAGCCAAGGGCCACGAAGCCGTCAAAATTCGACATACGGTGCGCCTGCCCGATTGCTGTGGGCACTTCCAGCGCGCCGGGCACCTCGATCACTTCAAAACTGCCGCCGACCTTTTCAATCTCGGCGCTGGCCCCGGCAACGAGTTGGTCAGCGATATCCTTGTAATAAGGGGCTACGACGATCAGCAGCTTGGGCGCCTTGTCGAATTCAGGCAGGGGCAGCGTGTAATGTGTTTCATGTCCGGCCATGTCAGGCGCCTTTCGCAGATGGAATTTTGCGCGTGCCGGTAATGGACAAACCATAGCCATCCAGCCCCACAACTTTCGGCGTGGCCGAATTGGTCAGCAGAATCAGGTCATGCAGACCCAATGACGACAAGATCTGCGCGCCCAGCCCGTATTGGCGCAACACTTGCGGGGTGCTGCCCTCTGCCGGGGCCATCTTCATTTCTGTGTCGCGCAGCAGCACCACGACCCCGCGCCCCTCTTCACCGATCAGGCGCATGGCATCGCTGAATTCAGCCGCACGCGCACCGCCACCAGTGCCGACCATATCCAGCAGCGGGTCAAAGGCATGCATACGCACCAAAACAGGCTCTGGCGTGGAAATATCGCCCTTGATCAACACGACATGTTCAGCACCTTGGGTCGTGTCGGAATAGACCCGCATCATCCAGTCACCGCCAAATGCCGAATTGATCTTTTGTTCACTTATCACGCGCACAAGGTTGTCGTGCCGCCGCCGATAGGCGATCAGATCCGAGATTGTGCCAATCTTCAGCCCGTGTTTCTGCGCGAACGCCACCAGATCCGGCAGGCGCGCCATGGTTCCGTCTTCCTTCATGATCTCGCAGATCACACCCGAGGGGTTCAGACCAGCAAGTCGCGAAATATCGACCGCCGCTTCGGTATGGCCTGCGCGCACCAGCACACCGCCATCGCGGGCGCGCAAAGGGAACACGTGGCCCGGCGTAGCAATATCGGCAGCCCCTTTGCCCGCATCAATCGCTACGGCAACCGTGCGCGCGCGGTCATGCGCAGAAATGCCGGTTGATACACCCTCGCGCGCTTCAATCGAGACTGTGAACGCGGTTTCGTGGCGCGAGGAATTGCTTGATGCCATCAAGGGCAGGCCAAGCTGGTCGATCCGCTCGCCCGGCAAGGTCAGACAGATCAGCCCCTTGCCATGTGTCGCCATGAAATTGATCGCTTCGGGTGTCGCCATCTGCGCCGGAATGACAAGATCGCCTTCATTCTCGCGGTCTTCATGATCCACCAGAATGAAGATGCGGCCATTACGGGCCTCTTCGATGATCTCCTCAGTCGAGGAAATCGCATCCTTCCAGCTTTGCTCGACATCACCGGGCTGTTCGTAATTCATGGCAGACTGATCCTTTGCTCTGGGGTGGCAGATAGCCCAAAGGAAGGCGCGGGAAAAGGGGGCAAACGGGCACATCACATGTGCAACGCACGGTCAGTTAGCCGGGAATTGAGGCAAATCCGGCAAATTCCGGCTAATCCGACACTGCCAAAGGTGCCACATCATGAAGTCTGTCCGCCAGCTTGCCACGCAGATTGTCGCCCGTGAGGGCGGCTTCGTCAATGACCCCGATGATCCGGGTGGGGCTACGAATTTCGGCGTGACCATCCACACCCTGCGCCGATTGCGCCCCAACCAGCGTGTCACCGTGCAGGATGTGCGCGACCTGACGCGCGCGCAGGCGATTGAAATCTACATCGAGCATTACTTCACGCGTCCACGCATCGCCGAATTGCCAGAGCCGCTATGGCCCAGCGTTTTCGACATGTATGTAAATGCAGGGGCCAATGCCGTGCGCATTCTGCAACGCCTGCTTGTTCAGATGGGGATACATGTCGCCGTTGATGGCATTATCGGTCCGCAAACCATTGCCGCCACCCATCGCGCTTATGACATGGCACCCGCACATCTGGTCGATGCGTACGGGATAGCGCGGCGCGATTATTATTACGCTATTGCCGACCGTCGCCCCGCCAGCCGCAAATTCGCGCGCAGGCGTGATGGAGGCAAGGGCGGTTGGATCACACGGGCGGAGGAATTCATCAATCCCCGCTTTCACCTTAGCGCGGAACAGCACCGCGCACGCACGCGGGGCTGGGCATGATCCGGTCGCTTTTCGGATGGGTCTTTGGCGGCGCGCGAGAAGCGCGCGCACTGGGCCAGACGGTCACGTCTGTCGCCGAGGTGTTTCGTCCAAATGCCACGCGCGCACTGGAACTGGGCCATGACGCCTACAAGGCCGCCCATGCCAGCCATGCTGCCGAATTCCAGTATGGGCGCGGCGGGTGGTTTGATTCGGCGGTCAACGGGCTGAACCGCCTGCCCCGCCCCTTGCTGGCGCTTGGCACATTGGGATTGTTCGTCTTTGCGATGGCGGACCCGGACGGCTTTGCCATCCGCATGCACGCACTCGCCGCTGTGCCAGAGCCGCTGTGGTGGTTGCTTGGGGCTGTTGTGGCATTTTACTTCGGCGCACGAGAGGCGCACCATCTGCGCGTCACGAAAGTACCTGCACCGCCGCCAACAGAAAGGCGCGCGCGCTCAGAGGTGCCGTCAGATACGGGAGCAAACCCCGCATTGGCCGAATGGGCGGGGCTGAAAGGGTAAGCGCTGCGCCACAGATGTGGCGCGGCTCACGACCCTTGGCGCAGAAAATCCTCTTCCTCGCCGGTCACATCGATGCCCAACGCTTCCAGGCCGCTTTCAAGGTTTTCCGCCAGATGCGGCATACCCAGCAGGTAATCGGCTGTCGGGGTCGTTGCTTCTGATACAGCGGTCGCAACCGCTTCGTCATATTCTTCGGCCTCAAACGCACCGCGACCGACCCAGGCAACGGCCGTCAGGCTGGCTTGTTCGTCATCATTCAGGCCTTCAATGAAGGCATGTGCCTCAGGGTCACCCACTGTACCCTCGCGGGCAAGGTAAATGATATGAACAATTTTGCGCGGGCTGATAGCAAGCATGGTTGCCTCCTGTATCCTTGGATGCAACTGTCGCTGAAACCGCACGGTGTTGCAAGGGTGAACCCGCCGATTAGCGCCCTCCGAAGACCCGGAAATACAACCCGTCCGGCAAGAAATTGGCCCCGCGAAACACCAGTGAGAACAAGCGTGGAAACGCACGCTGGAATTTTTCCGAACGCATAAGTTGCATCATCTCCTCTGCCGCCTGGTCGGGCTCCATCAGGAATGGCATGTTAAAATTATTCTTGTCAGTCAGGCGGGTACGGATGAAACCGGGATTGGCCAATTGCACATCTACGCCAGTGCCGCGCAGGTCGGCATACATCGACTCTGCCAGATGCATAAGCCCGGCTTTGCTGGAACTATAGCCAATGGACCCCGGCAAACCCCGGTAGCCAGAAAGTGAACCTGTTATCACGATATGCCCGGCCCCGCGCGCGACCATTGCCGGCACAACCTGCCCCAAGACCCGCGCAGCCCCGGTCAGGTTGACATCAAACATGGCCTCGGTCTGCTCTGGCTGCCATTCGGTCGCCGGGAAGGGCCAGTAGACCCCGGCAAGAAACACCATCCCGTCAACCTCGCCCGCGTCTTGTGCCGCGCGAACCACCGACTCGCGATCAGACACATCGCAGGGCACGATCCGGGCCTCTCCCGGCAAACTGTCGGCCAATGCCTGCAAACTGTCGGCGCTGCGCGCACTCAGGACCAGCGCGCAGCCCGCCTTTGACAGCTTTTTCGCCAGCGCCCGGCCCAAGCCCTCCGACGCACCAATGATCCAATACGTTTTCCCCGACAGCTTTCTCATGCATCCACCTTGCGCATCGTTGCGACCAGTTCGGCCACCTTGATACCAAACTTGCGAAACTGGCTGCGGTTCACAATTGTCTTGTCGTCGATCAAATACATCCAGTCCGTGACCTGCAACGCATGCCCCCCCGCACTTTCCGGCAGTCGGATCGTGTAGCTGAGGCACAGCGCGCCCCCTTCCTGCTGCCCAGAACCCTTGCCGACCAGATCATCCGCTTCGGCGGTGACGCGCCCGCCATTGCCCAGCGTCAACCGCCATTCGCGGTCTTGCTTTGTGCCGCTGTCATAGCTGAAATGTTCTGCCAGAACGCCGCGATTGCCATCCCAGCGCCCCTCCATATCGGCGGTGAAACGGGATGTGACGCGCCCCATCGGCCCATAAATCACACCCTCGCAACGGATCGGCCCCGAGAGATGCTGCTGTATGTCCATGTGCGGGGTCAGCTTGGCATAATCTTCCGGCTTCTGTGCCTGAAACCCGATTACCCTCTGCCCGATAGCGAAGAGCGCCAGGACCAGGACACTACCGGCAAGAAAGGTCAAAAACATACTCATGGTCAGCTCTCCTTCAAAGGGGTCAGCGCCAGCAACGCGATTGCCACGACCTTCAACACCGAAGGCAGGGCAGCATATAGCAGGACAAGGGTGTTCAGCGCGGTCGGGCTGTTCTCAGCCCCGGCCTCAAAGCCTGCAACCTGCAAGGCGGGGAATACCATCAGCGCGGCCAGCGCCAGAGTGGCTTTGGTGACAAAGGCCCAAAGGCCAAAGCCCTTGGCCGCTTCAGGCGACAATTCGGCCATACGCCGCGAGAAAATGGCGGGCAACAGCGTCAGGTCAGCCCCGATGCCCGCCCCCGAGATCACGCAGATCAGCGCAAACAGCGCCAGATCGCCGGGGCCAAGCGTGGTGACAAAGGCGAAACTCAGCGCCGCCAGCCCCATACCTGAAAGCAGCGCCGTCTTGGCCCCGGTGCGCCGCGCCAGCCGCGCCCAAAGCGGCGCAGAGGCCGCCGCCGACAAAAACAGCAGGATCAGCAGCACACCTTCCATGCCTTCGGCCTGCAAGACGCTTTCGGCATAGAACAGAAACAAGGTCGAGGTAATGGCGACTGGCGTTGCATTGACCAGCGCGACGATAAGCAAGCGCCGCGCGGTGGCATCTGCGAAGACATCGCGCAGGCTAAGCCCCGCTTCTGCCACTTGCACATTGCGCGCGCGCGGCCATTCGGCACGCATCGCAGCAATCGCCAGCACTGTGATGACAACAAAGCCGATGGCAAACCCCATGAATGGCGCAGGTAGCACCGCTTCAAGCGCCACGGGCGCGGCAGCGGCCAGACATACGCCCAGCAAGGCACCAGTTTCACGCCATCCGGCCAGATAGACATGCCCGCCCTGCCCCAGCGCATCGCCGCGCGCGGCACCCGTGGCGTAAAAACAGATGGTGAGGAAGGAATAGCACGAAAACAGCAGCGTCAGGGCAATGGCAAACCATGCAAGCGGCGCGAACAGCGGCGGGACAGCAAACAGCATCAGCATTGCAGCGGCCATCACGGCAGCGGTAAGCGCGACCGCCAGCCCGCGCATATGAGTCAGCCTTGCCGCCAGCCAGCCCAGCGCTGGGTCTTGCAAGAAATCAAGCCCGCGCAACACGAACAACACCGTGCCCAGCGCGGCCAGAGATACGGCATATTCATCAACGTAGAAATACGGGGCATGAATATAGATCGGCAAACCGGCCATCGCCAGCAACCCGCCAAACAGCGAATAGCCCCACAGGCGTGGGCGCGGGCTGGCGGCAACCGCAGTGGTCATTGGCTGACCTCTTGTGAGGGTGGCTTTGGCCGTCCGTTGAACTTTGCCCCCCGCCACCACAGCTTGAGTGCTTGCCAATGGATCAGCGCCAGCACCCGGCGCGAACCGAAACGGCGCACCATTGCGCCCAGAATGGCACGATTTCCCAACGGACGGCGCTGCCCGGTCAGAGTGGCGACCAGCCCCGCCCCCGGTGCCTCGTGATCCTGCGTATAGCCGATACGGATGGACAGCTTGTCAGGATGGATGTTGAAATTGAACGCATAATCCCCTTCGACCGGCTGAAACGGCGAGACATAGAATATCTTCTGCGCTGCCAGCGTATCACTACCCTGAATGACCGAACGGTCGGGCTTGACGCAGAGATAGGAATGGCGGTCACCATAGGTATTGTTCACTTCGGCAATCACCGCGCGCAAGCCGCCTTGCGCGTCATGGCACAGCCAGAAACTGACCGGGTTAAACAGATGGCCCAGCACGCGCGGTTGCGTCAGCAGATAGACCACGCCATCGGTTACCCCCTCCAACTGATGGGACGCAAGCACCTCGCGGGCCCAAGCGGCCCCTCGCCCCTGACCAGGCGCGCCGCCGTGGTCGCGGTCACTCAGGCTGGCAATGTTGCGCGCATTGCGCGACATCAGGCGCGGCAGGTGCAGGTCTTCCTCGGCATTGAACAGCACGTAATCCACCGCATAGGTGAACTTGTTGCTGATCGGCCCGCGCCGCCCGTGAAAGGTCTGGCCTGCGATATGTTCTACACCACTCATGCGACCGCCAGGCTCTTGACACGCGCTTCCATCGCGCGCGCGACATCGACCGCGCTGGCAAAGCCGTCCTCATGAAAGCCATTGCGCATCCAGGCCCCGCAGAACCACGTGCGATTGGTGCCGTTGAAGTTCTGGATTGCCTTTTGTGCCGCCAGTGCCGCCGCGTCATAGACAGGGTGCGAGAATGTGTAAGTGTCGTAGATACATTCCTCGCGCACCGGATGATTGGCATTCAGCGTGATGAACATGGGGTCATCATGGGGGATGGGTTGAAGCGAATTCATCCAATAGCTTAGTGAAATGCGGTCGCGGTCCTGTGGCCCGCGTTCGGTATAGACCCAGCTTGACCAGCACTTGCGCCGCTTGGGCATGAAACTGGTATCGCAATGCAGAATCGCGTCATTGGGTTGGTATTTCACCGCGCCCAGGGCCTGTGCTTCTGCCCCGGTTGGGTCTGCCAGCAAACGCAGGCTGACATCGGAATGGGTGGCAAGGATCACTTCATCGAATTGCTCTTCCTCAGTCCCTTCAACCTTGACCCAGACGCCCATTGGCCCGCGCCGTACCGACTGAACAGGCGTCCCAGCGCGCAGATTGACGCCAGCGCGGTCCAGATACGCCTCCAGCCGCCGAACATATTCGACCGATCCGCCCTGAACCGTGTACCATTGGTGCTGTCCCTCATAGCCAAGCAGCGCGTGGTTGCGAAAGAAATCCATCATCGCATGGGCCGGAAAATCGAGGATTTTCTGCGTCGGCGTGGACCAGATCGCGCCCGAGAAGGGCAGAAGATACCGCTCTCGGAACCAGTCGCCGGTTCCGAGCTTGTCCAACAGCGCACCAATACTCAGGCTTGGGTTGGCCTGGCTGACGGACAGGGCATTCTTGTTGAAATGCATGATATCGCGGATCATGCGCCAGTAACGCGGGTTGACCAAATTCTTGCGGGTGGCAAAAATCTCGTCAATCCCGGAGAGTGAATACTCAAACCCACCCCCATCAAACGATGCGCCGAAAGACATGTTCGACTTCACGACCGGCACATCCAGCTTTTCAAAAAGCGCGGTCAGGTATGGGTAATTGGTGTAGTTGAAAACGATAAAGCCCGTATCAACAGGCTGGGTCCCGTTCTTTCCAGCCGCGATGGTGCGTGCATGTCCCCCGAAACGGGGCTCCGCCTCAAATAACGTGACACGGTGCCTCTGAGACATGAGCCAGGCACTTGACAGCCCGGAGATGCCCCCGCCTATAACTGCAATTCTTCTGGCCGGGGTATCAATCAGTTCAAATGGCATTCAGCCACTCCCTATCATCTTTATGTTGTCAGGATTACGCGGTGCGCCCAGCGGCGGATCATTTGGAAAAAGATGTGATTTTCATGTGAATTTTTTGAGCTGAGATGTGATCCAGTTTCGAGCATGTAACGTAAATCTGACATGTTTGACATCACGCCACAAACTCTGCCTTCTCGACAAGCCGCCGCGGCTGTGGATATGCTGTGCGCTCAACACGGGATATCGCGCCGCGGGAAAAGGCAATCGGAAGTGGATGTACAAAACGCAGCGAAGTGGGTTGTCCTTCTTGAGAAAGTGGCGACCGAACAGGATACAGACGCTTTCACAGAGGTGTTCGAGCATTTTGCGCCACGGGTCAAAGGCTTTTTGATAAAATCAGGGGCTGACCATGCCATGGCGGAAGAATGCGCCCAAGATGTGATGGTGACGGTCTGGAACAAGGCCGCACAGTTTGACCCGGCGCGCGCAAGCGTCGCAACATGGATATTTACCATCGCCCGCAATCGGCGCATCGACATGCTGCGCCGTGATCGCAGGCCAGAGCCTGAAGAATTAACCTGGGGACCGGAAGCAGAGCCAGACCAACTGGACGTCATGACCATGCAGCAGGAAAGCGAGCAGCTGATCTCAGCCATCGCAAGCCTGCCTGAAAAACAGCGCGTGATGATCGAGCGCGCCTATTTTGGCGATTTGACCCATAGCGAAATCGCCGAAGAAACCGGACTGCCCCTTGGCACGATCAAATCCCGAATACGGCTGGCGCTTGAACGTTTGCGCCATTCCCTGAGTTGAGAAAGACGACGACCATGATTACCCACCACCTGAGCGACAAGTTGTTGATGGCCTACTCTTCCGGCACGCTGCCCGAAGCATTCAACCTTGCTGTCGCGACCCATATCGCCATGTGCGACGAATGCCGCGCAAGGTTGGCAAGCTTTGACGCAATTGGCGGCGCAGTTCTGGAGCGTGCCGAAGATACAGCCGCGCCCATGTCGCATGAAACCCTGCTGGCGACATTGTCGCGCATCAAGGATCAAGGCCCCCGTGAACAAGCTGCCCAGAGCGGCAGGGCAACGCAGGAAGGCTGGACCCTGCCAGAGCCATTGCGCAGCTATGTCGGCGGGGATGTACAGGATGTGAAATGGCGCAATGTCGGCGGCGGCGTGCGTCAGGCTGTTATACCGACATCCGAAAATGCGACAGCGCGTCTTTTGTATATTCCGGCGGGCAAGGCTGTGCCCGATCATGGCCATCATGGCATGGAATTGACACTGGTGCTGCAAGGCGCCTTTGCCGATGAAGAGGATTGCTTCAGCCGCGGCGATATAGAGATTGCGGATGAAGGGACCGAACACCAGCCGATCGCGCAAGTCGGCGCAGATTGCATCTGCCTTGCCGTAACGGATGCGCCGTTGAAATTCCGCGGCCTGCTGCCGCGTCTGGCCCAGCCGTTTCTGGGTATTTGATACAGATCAAGGCAGCCCGTGTCGGTCCATGCGACCTCGCATTCATAAAATAATATGTGAGGAATGAACATGGACTACCCTGCTTTCATCGCGGCAACCCGCGACCAGAGCCGCAATCTGGCAAAAGCCATTCCGGACGCCATGAAAGGGTTTGGCGGGCTGTCGCGCGCGGTCAAGGAAGGCGGCGTGCTTGGCTACAAGGAAAAGGAATTTGTGGCACTTGGCATTGCCATCGGTGTGCGCTGCGAGCCTTGCATCGCATTCCATGTCGAAGCACTGATCAAGGCTGGTGCCACGCGCGAGGAATTGGGCGATGTGCTGGCCATGGCGATCCAGATGGGCGGTGGCCCGGCAGTGATGTATGCAGGCAAGGCGCTTGATTGCTGGGACCAGCTTCAGGCAGTGTAATCCGATTGTGCGGCTGCGCCGCAAGTTCATATGTCACCCCCTGCCCGTTCCGGGCCGGGGGTTCCGGGTTTGAGTATTTTTAGCAAGAAAATGCGGCATTTCTAAACAAGATAAAAAAACCCCGCCAAAAAGGCGGGGTAAGTTGGTGTCCCGGCGGGTAACACAGGACACCGGCGGTAAAGGGTTAAGCGTCAGTCATGCATTTCGGAACGGATTTGCTGACGCAGGATATCAATCGGGATCAACTGGCCATCACGCTTGAACTGCCAATAGGTCCAGCCATTGCATGAGGGCGCATTTTCCAGCGCGGCACCGACCTGATGGATCGAGCCGCGATGTTCTGCACTGACCAGAGAGCCGTCAACGCGCACTTTGGCAGCTTGCCCCCGGGGATTGACCAGCATTTCACCGGGGCGCAGCAGGCCGCGTTCGACCAATTGCCCGAAAGCCACGCGCGGTTGCGCGCGCTTTGAAACGGTGGTCTGCAAGGCCGCCGAGTCCAGCGGGCGCACTTGGCCCAGACGTTTTGCTGCGACCTTGCGATACGCCTCTTCGCGCTCGATGCCGATATAGTTGCGCCCCAGCAATTTGGCGACAGCCCCTGTGGTCCCCGTGCCAAAGAACGGGTCCAGTACGATATCGCCGGGATTGGTAGAACCGACAAGAACACGGTGGAGCAGGGATTCCGGCTTCTGCGTGGGGTGGGCCTTGTCGCCATTGTCATCTTTCAGCCGCTCATGGCCAGAGCAGATGGGCAAAACCCAGTCCGAGCGCATTTGCACGCCCTCATTGAGTTCCTTCAGCGCTTCATAATTGAAGGTGTATTTGGCGCCTTCGGATTTGGAGGCCCAGATCATCGTTTCATGCGCATTGGTCAGCCGTTTACCACGAAAATTCGGCATCGGGTTGGACTTGCGCCAGACCACGTCATTGAGGATCCAAAAGCCCGCATCCTGCAACGCGGTGCCAACGCGGAAGATATTGTGATAGGAGCCAATCACCCAGATCGCGCCATTGGGCTTGAGCAACCGGCGCGCGGCCTTGAGCCAGGCACGGGTGAACTGGTCATAGATCTTGAAACTGTCGAACTGGTCCCAGGCGTCATCTACAGCATCGACGCGGCTGTTATCCGGGCGATGCAATTCGCCCTTGAGTTGGAGGTTGTAGGGCGGGTCTGCAAAGATCAGGTCGATGCTGCCCTCGGGCAGGGAATTCATCACCTCGATACAATCGCCTGAAAGAATTTCGTTCGTGGGAAGCATTTTTGCCCCCTGCGCCACTGTGGTTACTGCCATGTCTGCCTCGATCTTGCGCATTGTTTGCGCTTGTTGAGTTGCATCATGAGTCAAAGCTGATTCGGCGTCAATTTCTTTTTGAATCAGAGATTTGAAAAACTTTCTTCATGTAACCTATGGACACAAGATTTTGCGTATCGGCGCGAAGGAGCGCCTATGCTCGGGGGTTGGCCCCAAATCTGCTATGGCATTTTTGTGACGCTTGGTCGGATAACCTGCGTTCTCGGCCCAGCCATAGCCGGGATAGCGCTGGTCCAGTTCCGCCATGATCCGGTCGCGTGTGACCTTGGCAATGATTGAGGCCGCCGCGATGGAGAGCACGCGCCCATCGCCCTTGATCACAGCCTCGGCGCGGCAGGGTAGATCGGCTGGCAGGCGGTTGCCATCAATCAACAAGTGGTCGGGGGGCGTTTGCAGTGCGGCAATCGCGCGATGCATTGCCAGATAAGTGGCCTGCAAGATGTTCATCGCATCAATCTCGGCCGGGGTGGCATGGCCGATGCCTACATCCGCACTGGCCATAATCGCATCGAATAGCTGGGTGCGCGCCGCAGCGCCCAGGCGTTTGGAATCCGCAAGCCCCTGTGGGATAGCAGCAGGGTCCAGCCACACGGCCGCAGCCGTCACCGGACCGCAGAGGGGGCCACGGCCCACTTCATCCACGCCGACAATACGGCGCGCGCCTTGCAGGGCTGCAAGGCGCTCGAACTCATAATCAGGGGCGGGCGCAGGGGGCATGGCCTGTCATGCCCCATTGACGCGCATCTGTGCAACCCTCAACGGCGCTGTGTGCGATAACCGCGCTCGGTCAGGCACTGGGCGGAATAGATCGTTCCACTGGTGCTTCGAACCTGACAGGTGCGCGGCAGATCGCGCACGCCGCGCTGTTCCAGACAGGCGCCACGATACCCCGCCAAAGTCTGGCCGCCATAGCGGTAAGAGATCAGACATTGCTGCGGCAGCACCGATCCGCCTTGCCAGCCACCCCCGCGCGGCGGAGTGGGTTGGTGACGGTCGCGGCCGCGATTGGGCGCGCTGCGTTCCGGGAAATAGCCTGCGTTGCGCAGGCAGGTGGCGCGATAGACACTGCGCTGCCCGCGATTGGTGCGCACTGTTTCCTGACATTGGCGCGGCAGGTTGCGCAGCCCGGCATTGCGCAAGCATTGCGCGTTATACACCGTGATATCCCGATTACGGACGCGCAAGACCTCTCGGCAGTAATCGGGCAATTCGCGGCTGGCATATTGCGGCCGGTTCTGACTGGTGCCCCTGTCAGAGCGGGCCGCCTGAACAACGATGGCCACGGCCGCCGCGCCCAGAAGTAGCTTGATGAGCGCATCATCAGACGCCTGTGCAGGGGTCGCGGGCAGGCTGATTGCACCCAGCGCGACACCGGCGGCCAGAATCGCACCGGTGGCACGCTGTCGCAATGTGCTGAACAATGTTGTGGTCATGCCTCGGGTTCCTTCGTTTGAAAAACTTGTACCCGAAGCGTGCTGTGATACGGCATTGCCGTGCAATAACGCCTGCCTGCTATCAGATAACAACGCACAGGCAACAGGGCTGATATTGAATAACCGTGCCGCTGGTGCAATGGTTCCGCCATGAAAACCACGATCCTTTCTGCGGTGTTTCTGGCACTGACGCTTGCGGGGCAAGCCTCGGCCCAGTGTTACGCAGATTACAAGGCCAAGCAGGACAACCCGTTGCGCCTGCAATATGGCATCATTGAATTACCGCAATCAGCCTGCGCATCGGTGCAGGCTGCCCGTAACTATGCCGAACCTGTCATTTCACGAAGTGGCTGGACGCTATTACAGATCGAGTCCATCTTCGACCAATCCGAATTTCATAGCAGGAGCGCCAATGCCGGGGCCATCCATCTCCGCCAGTGATCTGGCGCGCATCGGGAACCGGGCGGTTGTCTGGGGTGTCGCGGCGATTGTTGGTGTTCTGGTTCTGACGGCGGTGCTGCTGTTTCTGAACCTGCCAGATGCGGGCGCGTTTAATGCCCGGGTCGAGCGGGTCTTTGTCGAGAATGCTGACCTGACCAGTCAAGCCGAAATCAAGCTACTGGAGATTCTGGCACAATCAGGCACGGCGTTTTCGGAAACGCTGGTGTCCTATCGGGTTGTGATTTTTGTGTTACTGGTTTTTGCGACCGGGCTTCTGGTGACCTCTCTGGTCATGATCGTGCTGTTGATCACGCTGAACCGGCGCATGGCAATGGTCGAGAAGCAGGGCTTGCAAGTCTCTCAACTGGTGATCGACCGGGCCACCAATTCGGTTGCGATCAATGATATGGAATTCAAACTGACCCCCGCCGCAGTCGAGACATTGGCGGTGCTGGCAGAGGCGCGCATTGATGATGAGGTGCTGACCGGGGCAGCCATCGAGGCTGTCATCTCTGGCCGGATGGAGGTGGATTGCGATGAGGCCGCAGGGGCCACACGCATTAAACGATTGCGCGATACTTTGGGCAACCAGTTGATAAGCGAAGTGCTGGTCAAGAATATCGCGCGGCAGGGCTATATGCTGGCAATTGACAGCAAGGTGATTTCCCTGCGCTAGTGTTCGCCACCCGACGAAAGGGTCCCGCGCCCGATCCGGTGCTTTCGTCAGGGAAGGCTATACGGAACCTTGCGGACGTTCGGGCCCGATGGCGAATGGCGAGACTTAGCACGCGCAGCACAACAGACGGCGCTTCACACCAGCGCTTCGCGGGCGTGACGGCGCAGGGCATCGCTTAGCGCCCGAAGCGGTTCTGCCGCACGTCGGTTGATTTGCCAGAATAGGGGCCGGTCAAAGGGTGTGTCCGCAATCAGCTCCACCAATCGCCCAGAGCGCAGATGATCCTGCACCAAAGACGCGGGGTTCATGCCCCAACCCACCCCCTGCACCGCCGCTGTCACAAAGCCTTGCGTCGAGGGCAGCCAATGGGTTGGCGGCGCCAGCCGTTGTCCGAAGACGGCTTGCATCCATGCATTTTGCAACTGATCCTTCTGGTTGAAGGTCAGCGCAGGGGCGCGGGCCAATGCTGAAAGGGTGACCCCGTCAGAGAAAAACCGTTGCACGAAACCGGGGCTGGCCGTTGCATGATAGCGCAGGCTGCCCAAAGCGATGGATTTGCAACCCTGCACGGGCTTGGCCACAGCGGTCAGCGCAGCCACCACCCGCCCCGATTTCAGCCAGTCGGTCGTGTGATCCTCATCATCGACCGCGATATCCAGCAAGATATCCGCATCACGGGCAAAACCTGCCAGGGCGGGCAGAACCCATGTGGCCAGGCTGTCGGAATTGACGGCAACAGACAGGGTCACGCGGTCTGTCTGATAGGCGCTTGCAGGCAGCTGGGCCATTAGGTCGCGCTCTGCCAGACCCACAAGCTCTATATGACGACACAGGGCATCCCCGGCCGCCGTGGCGCGGCACGGGCTGGCGCGCTCGATCAGGACAGTGCCAAGACGTTCCTCCAGCGCGCGGACCCGCTGCGAAATGGCCGAGGGCGTCACCCCCAAGGCCCGCGCCGCGCCCTCGAAACTGCCGGTCTGCACCACCATCGCGACCGCACGCGCGGCGGGATAATCAAGCATTAGCTTCCCTTAACCAGTGTTACGTCGTTTAATTTGCCTAATCACATGGCCCGGTATATCGCAAGCCAAACCTGACAGAGGCTGATATGAGCGACCTGACGATTTACCTGACCGGCCTTGGCATCGGCCTGAGCCTGATCATCGCCATTGGTGCGCAGAATGCCTTTGTTCTGCGTCAGGGTCTGCGCGGGTCGCATGTCTTCCCGGTGGTGCTGACCTGTGCGCTGTCAGATGCGATTCTGATCGTCGTCGGGGTGACCAGTTTCGCCAAAATCGCCGCATGGTTGCCGATGGTCGATCCGGTCATGCGCTATGGCGGCGCTGCGTTTCTGCTCTGGTATGGGGCGCGCAACATGCGCGCGGCCTTTACTTCGTCGCAAGCACTATGGATCGACGGTGCAGCCCCGCGAGAGCCGCTGCGCCCTGTGCTGCTGACAGCGCTGGCGCTGACATGGCTGAACCCGCATGTCTATCTTGATACTGTGGTATTGCTGGGTACGATCTCGACACAGTATGCGGGCCAGCAGTTTGCCTTTGCCGCCGGTGCGGTGAGCGGATCCTTCCTGTTTTTTTTCGCGCTCGGCTATGGTGCGGGTAGATTGAGGCCTCTTTTCGCACAACCCAGGGCTTGGCGGCTTCTGGAGGGCGGGATTGCTCTGGTGATGTGGGCAATTGCTGTGAAATTGATCTTGTCAGCCTGAACAGGTCGTTTCGCGCTGATCCAGCGCCCGAAGCACTACACTATCGGTCAGCGAATACTTAGCGCAGCACTGCGCCCGAATAACCGCAATGCCCTCAAAGCAGTCATAGAGAATCTTGTCTGTGGCGGCAAACACTAGAATGGCGCATTCTGGCAAATCGGTCCAGTAGGCTGCGCAAGCAGACCCAACCATCCACCCCACGCAGCGCCCGCAAAGCTGGCATCTGAAAAGCACCAAGGCGACGCCGCGCCCCTCTCTCTGAGGCCTTGCCATCATGATCGAACGACCGCATCAAGCAATAGCATTCCCCTGCTTTTACTCTGCCACACGCAACCGCCCTTGCACCTGCGCCTCTGCAATGCCAGATATTGCGGCAGTGAACAGGGAGAGATGCAATGCTGGACAAACGCCAATTCTACATAAACGGCCAATGGTGCGACCCGGTGGCGGGCGAGGATCTTGATGTCATCAACCCCTCGACCGAAGAAGCCTGCGCGGTCATTTCACTTGGGGGCGCAGCAGATACCGACAAGGCCGTGGCCGCAGCGAAGGCGGCCCTGCCCGGCTGGATGTATTCCGACCCGGCGGAACGGCTGGCGCTTGTCGAGCGTATACTTGAAGAATACAAGGCGCGCGCCGAAGATATGGCGCAGGCCATCAGCACCGAAATGGGTGCACCCATTGACATGTCGCGCAGCTCTCAGGTGGGTGCCGGGACATGGCATATCAGCAATTTCATCAAGGCCTTCGAGAAGGTTCACTTCATTGAACCGCTTGGCGATCATGCGCCAGAGGATCGCATCATCCGTGAAGCGGTGGGTGTCTGCGCCCTGATCACGCCCTGGAACTGGCCAATGAATCAGGTCACACTCAAGGTCATCCCCGCCCTTCTGGCAGGCTGCACGATGGTGCTGAAACCGTCCGAGATTGCGCCGCTCTCCTCGATCGTCTGGGCAGAGATCATGGACGCCGCAGGCACACCGAAGGGCGTTTTCAACATGGTCAATGGCGATGGGCCGGGGGTCGGCACACAGCTATCAGGCCACAAGGACGTGGACATGGTCAGCTTCACCGGCTCAACCCGTGCCGGCATAGCCATTTCCAAGAACGCCGCCGAAACCCTGAAGCGCGTGCATCTGGAACTGGGCGGCAAGGGCGCGAATGTCATCTTCGCCGATGCCGATGAAAAGGCCGTGAAGCGCGGGGCGGCTCACTGCTTTAACAATACCGGCCAGTCCTGCAACGCGCCCACACGGATGCTGGTGCAGCGCGAAATCTATGATCAGGCCGTGGAAACCGCACGCGAACTGGCAGAAAAAACAGCCGTTGGCCCCGCTTCCGAATCCGGGCGCCATATCGGGCCAGTTGTCAGTCAGGCGCAGTTCGACAAGATTCAGGACCTGATTCAGACTGGCATATCCGAGGGGGCAAAACTGGTTGCGGGCGGTCTGGGCAGACCAGAAGGGATGAATCGTGGCTATTTCGTGCGCCCGACCGTTTTTGCCGATGTGAATAACCAGATGACCATCGCGCGCGAAGAAATCTTCGGCCCTGTCCTGTCCATCATCCCGTTCGAGTCTGAAGATGATGCTGTGCGCATCGCCAATGACACTGTTTATGGCCTGACCAATTATGTGCAAAGCGAAGATGGCGCAAAACGTAACCGCATGGCGCGCCTGCTGCGCGCGGGCATGGTGGAAATGAATGGTAAATCTCGTGGCGCGGGGGCCCCGTTCGGCGGCATGAAGCAATCAGGCAACGGGCGCGAAGGTGGCGTCTGGGGTATCGAGGATTTTCTGGAAGTCAAAGCCGTATCCGGCTGGGCCAATGACGCGGAGTGAATGCGTGATGACATATGACTATGATGATCAGAACATCTTTGCAAAAATCCTGCGCGGGGAAATCCCGTGCAGCAAGGTGTATGAGACCGACCATAGCCTTGCCTTTGCGGATATTTCGCCCAAAGCCCCCCATCATGTGCTGGTCATCCCGAAAGGGCCTTATGTTTGCTACGACCATTTCGCACGCAGCGCCTCTGATGCGGAAATCGTCGATTATACGCGTGCGATCGGTGAGGTGTGTGTCCGACTCGGCGTGGCACCGGGTGATGGCGGCGCGGGTTACCGGATGATCGCGAATTCAGGGTCAGACGGGGTGCAGGAAGTGCCACATCTGCATGTGCATATTCTTGGCGGGCGCAATATCGGGCCGATGGTGATGATGCGCCCTTGACGCGATAGGCGCGAGTGCATAATCAAGCGCCACAGGACGGCGAGTTGGCGGAGTGGTTACGCAGCGGATTGCAAATCCGTGTACAGGAGTTCGATTCTCCTACTCGCCTCCATATATATTGTGCTTTTTCTTTGCTTGCGTACAGTCAGTTACAACATGTAGTCGCAGCAGTGCTGTACACAACTTGTACACAGAAAATGATAGGCGCTTGCGCTCTATTGTGCTAAGCTAAGTAAATCAACCACTTAGCACCAAACCCACAAAATGAGTTATGGCGTCAGTTCAATAGAACTACACAGCAAGCTGCGAATCGATAAGCGCGCAGGTAGTAACAATTGGTACGCGCGTTTAACCTTGCCCAACAAAAAACGGTTGGTGAAGTCTACAAAAACAGCTGATGTGGAAGAAGCAAAAGAGGTTGCGCTGAGGCTGTACTATGAGACGGAAGCGCGCATAAAAAATAAGCTTCCAGCTACTACACGAAAATTCAAAGATGTGGCTGAGCACGCATTACGGCGTATGAATGATGAGCTGGCGCAAGGCGTAGGCAGGCAAGCGTATAAAGATTACATCCAAGCAACCAGACGCTGGCTTATTCCTTTTTTTGGCAGCACAGACATCAGCAAAATTGACCTGCTTGCACTCAAAAATTTTGACGCTTGGCGCGCAGAGAAAATGAATAAGACTCCTGCACAAAGCACCATCAACAATCACAACGCTGCATTGAACAGGATATTAGACGAAGCAGAGCTGAACGGCTGGATCACAAAAGCGCTCCGTCCCACCTTGCTCAACAAAGGTTTAAAGACCCAAAGCAGAGGTAGCTTCACAGTACAAGAATATCGCACCATCTATGCAGCCTTACGCAACTACCACAAATCAACTGCCCATCCAAAAGCTGCAGCAACACGCGAAACGCTGCGCAACTATGTCCTGTTTCTTGCAAACACAGGCATACGACATGGCACAGAAGCAATTGGATTAAGGTGGCGAAATATTGAATGGTACTACAAAGGCGGTGAAAAATATCTTGCTGTCAATGTTGACGGGAAAACAAAGAACCGACAGACAATTGCACGCGATAGAACGAGCCGTTATTTATTTCGTCAAAGCAAACTCAACCCGCGCCTGCAATTTGATAGCTTGGATGCGCTGATTGATGCAAAAAGCGATGAGTTTGTATTTACAACGCGCTTAGGCAAACCAGCTACTGTACATAACTTAAACAGGGCATTTAATGCACTGCTTGACGAACTAAATTTGAAAACTGGCGCCGATGACAGAGAGCGTACGCTTTACAGCTGGCGTCATTTCTACGCTACAGAAGATCTAGCACGTGGTATGAGCGCTCACACGCTAAGCAAGCAACTTGGCAATAGCACAGCGATGGTGGACAAGCATTACAGTAAGTATAGCCCAGCCATCAATGCTGAGCTGCACAGCGGTAGACGAAAAAAAACAGATCAAAAAACAGATTTTTCAAGTGCACAAGCCTCAAATTCTACTGTGCAGTTGGCTTTTCAGATGCTTAATGACGGCAAGCTTAGCGAAACAGCGCTACTGGCAACGCTTGGCGTTGAAAAAGATGGCTATACAGTAACGCAGGAGATAATGCTGGCTGCGCTACAGGCCAAAAACGATAATAAAATAGCAGAAGAAACACTACTTCTGATACTGAATGGATAAGAGAGCGCGCAACACATTTCTGCGCTGCGCAATCTCAAAGCTCAAAAAATTTATGCGCTTTTGCGCTTTGCCACACTCTCAACGGCTGTATCAAACTCACCAGCTGCAGCTGCCTTGTAAAACGCCTCTAGCACAGCGTTAACTTCTGCGAGCTCTTTTACAAAAACAGCGTTACCCTTGTCAGCAATTGGCAGCGCGCGCGCGCCATATTTGCACTGGACGTAATAGCCACCGTCCTGCTCAAAAAACCAAGCACGCACGCGCTTTTCTGCATCAACGCGTACACGCTCACCTTCTGCATTCGTTTTCCATTTACGCACAGCAAGCACATAGTCCTTGCCCACAACAGCATCTGCCCAAACGCGCATCTGCTCCTCAATCGCGCTTAGCAGCTTAGCACGCCTTTGCTCGGATGCAGACTTGTACGCAGTACGCTGAACTGACTTTACATTTAGCTTAGCAAGTACACTCATTTCAAACCTCCTGTGTTTGCTAATCACTTTATAAATTCAGAACACAACAAGAACGACCGGAATGTTACTTCAAACTGTGAAGTAAGCGCGCATCAAAAATGCACCCGCCTTAACGCATTAAGGATAAATAAAACACTAAAGTAGAAAGGATATAAATGAGAACTTACAATAACTTAAATTGGAAACAACTGACACATAACGCATGGAGCAATGAGTTAGCACATGCGCACTATGACGTAACCGGCACACTGAAATTTAACAACGGGAGGCGCGTAGGCAAGAGCACAGCAAGCAAGCTACTGACTGCGTATTGGCATAGAATGGATAAGCTGTTTTTTGGCGCGGACGCAAAGAAGCGGATAGGTGTAGAGCGCTGGGTGTTTGCGGAGTATGGCGAGCTAGGCGACAACTTGCATTTTCACTTCAAAGCCAAGTCACCGATCGAACCAGTTTTCTTTTGCGCTATAGCAAATTTGTTGTGGAGCAACTTAGACAACCTGACAGCATCGGCAAAGTACAACGAAATCACACCAACGATAGACGCTGTAAAATCCGCACGTTACGTTACAAAAGGCACAAAACATTTTTACTTTGACGAAATAGGCTTTAAGGCATCACACCGCAACAACACAAATATTGACGTAGAAAATTATCAGAACATACAACAGGCAAAACGCATCCAAAATCGTTTTTCTTTCCCAAAAATCATAGAGGCAATGGATTCAGTCATACAACAGGCAGCAAATGCAGAGCGCAACATGAAGATCAGGCAAACCAAAGCTGTAGCGTCAGGCGCTCAGTAAACACAGGCATGGAAAATTTACAGACACTAAGGCAGCGCTTTGAGGCGCTGCTAATCTTCAGTATATTCAAATCAAACAATTTGATACTTACAGAAAAACCAAACACAGAGAGTAAATACTTAAGGAGAACAGCATGACGTTACTTGAAACACTTTACAGGCACTTGAGACACAACGAGCTTACAGCGAATGCTGAGCATTTTAGCACAGAGTATTTGAATAAGAGCAAGAGCTGGTATGCTGTACAGATGCATGAGCGACGAGAAATAAGCGCAGCTGCAGCTATCCAGTGTTTACGCTCCATACGCAGCACGCAAGCTAACGCGGCTTTGTACAGCGAACAGCAGCGTGTTGCACTGATAGCGGCAGAGCACTTGTTGACACAGCACTTGCAGCAACAGCACGCGGTGGCGGAAATTACCACTGCGTAAATGTTAAACAATGCACAATCCATAACATCTTGCCCATATTCCAAACAAATACATAGGCTTGCGTGATCTGTGTTTTCAGGTCGTCCTGCATAATGTGTGGAATTATATTGTTTAACAAGAGAACCACACATTTGGGAGCTGAACAGATGAAACAGGCAAAGCTGCTAACTGACGCGGAACGCAAGCGACTGAGTGCTGTGGTGGATAGCTTGCGCCACAGCACACGCAATCACACAGCAATAGCACTGAGCTTTTACGCTGGCCTGCGTGCCTGTGAGATTGCTGCGCTGCGCATTGGCGATGTGTTTGACGCATCGGGCGCTGTGCGTGATACGATTTACCTGTCAGCAGCACAGACCAAAGGCAGTGACAGCTGCACGGTGCTGATGAACAAGAAATTGCGCGCACAACTCAAACAGTACGCCCTACGCTACCCCAAGCAAGTCGCCAAACCCAATGCAGCACTGATTTTCAGCGGCAAGGGCGGCAGCTTTACTGCGCAAACAGTGGTCAACCTGTTTCAGCGCTTGTACAAGCTGGCAGGCATTGAAGGTGCCAGTTCGCATTCAGGTCGTCGTCAGTTTGTAACGGAGCTGGCAGACAGGGGAATAAATGCGCGTGTCGTGCAAGCACTTGCGCGCCACAAAAACCTCAACACCACCATGCGCTACATTGACTTGAACGAGAACAAGTTGCGCGCTGCAGTTGAGCTGATCAATTTCTAAGCAACACAGCTATGCCTGTCAGTCATGCTGCCAGTCAGCGTCTTGAATACTTCAAAACCGCCAAAACCCTGCATTTCCTGCAAAATTGAGCAATCAATTCACCCCAAATAGCAACAGTTGCGCAGTTACGGTCTGTGCTTGATGGGCGGCACAGGGCTTTGTGGGCGCAGGTTACGCTTCTTGCTCCGCAGTTTGGTCATGTTTTTCTCCCAAGCAGTTTTATGGGTTGGCTTAGCCGCGCTGCGCTTTTGTGTAACGATTTCTTCTATAGTCATCTTTGCTCCTGGTGTTTGCAAACTGGTGGGGAGATTTGGCAAGTACTTGTACGCTTGATTTTGCGCGCCACAACTTTTTGTCCAAAACACCCCTTCCAAATGTATTTACTATATTGACGAAGCCGCACAGCTGAGCCAGCTTACTTCAAACTGTGAAGTAAGGGACAGCTATGAGCACGCAGCTAGACACACAACTGGCCTCACTTAAAGCATTGGCTGACACTCAAACTGCCGCGTACTACATGAGCAGAGATCAGCTGCATCAAGCTTTTGTGGACACCTATTTGTGGTGGCGCGAGGCAGACAAACAAGCTGGTTACTTGGATGCCAAGTATGCGGCCGCAGGCATTACCACACGCAAGCGCAAGGCCAATAGCCCAAATTTCTATCCCCTTGTACGACTGGTGTGGAACATTGACCCAACTAAGCAGGCCAGCACCATCAGCAACTGGGCAAAATCTCTGCTTGCACTGCATGACGAATATACAGGAAAAACAGAGCTATACGCACAAAATGCACGCGCTGACCTGATTAATTACATCAAAGACGAAGGCGGGCTTGCGCGGCTGCGTGGCGAAAAAGGGATGACAGCCGCAGAGCTTGCGGCAGAAGAAGCTGCTGGCGTACAACTGATGCAGCGCGGTAGACCTAAACTCACTGCCCCAGCCCCCGCCAATGTTGCCGCGTCAAAGCTTGAAGCTGTCAAAGCAATCGCGCCCAAAGCCACCATTCCCAGCTTTCCTACTGCCGTTACAAACGCTGACAACTTGGTGGTAATGCTGGGGCGCAAGAATGCTGCTGGACAGATTGAAATTGTGGGCAGCAATTACAGCGATCAGCTTGTGCAAACGGCACTTGACGCCTGCACAGCGCTGGATCGTAGCAATGTGACGCTTAGCTTGCGTCTAATTGCAGAAGCACTTGAGCCACACGCGCTACCAGCTAAGTTGGAGAGCTACAGGAAAAAGTTTTTTGACGACAGCGAAGTAGAACGCACTGTTACGCTGCGCGATTTGGACAAAGATGGAAATCCAAAAACTGAGGTTCAAAAAATCAAGCAAGCAACGCGCTTGCGTTACCGCCCAACAGCTACAGATTTTCTTGTCAGCAAAACTGCAACCCCTGCAAGCCTAGTCACATATGCACGACCAAATGCTGCGTTTGTCTGCGCTGATGAGGTCATATTGCGTGGCGCAGATAGAAGCTGGATAGAAAGCGAGCTGCTGAATAAGCAAAAGCTAACACTTTATAAGGCAGAGCCAAACAATGGGCTTGCGGCGACGCAGGGCACTGTAAAGGCAACGCACACGTTGCGTTTGGATGATGCGGCCTCAGAGCATACACGCAATATCTATTTTTATGAGAAATCCACTGTGCCTGTTGAGTCAAACCAGCAGCCAAGCATCAAAAATCAAGCTGCGCTTAATTGGAATTGGGAGCTTGAAACAACTGTGCAGTGGTTGGCAGAGTTTGACGCGCAATGCGCGACTCCATACGTAAACACAATACGTGGTTTTTTCAATCGCTCCAAATTTGCCAGCATTCAACTGCAGCTAGGCAAAACCGAGTTAGAGTTGCGGTACTGGTACGAAAATGACGTGTATGCTTACAACTACAGCCTGCCCTACAACAGCAACGCCAAACGCTTGGGCAAGAAGACTAGTACCCAACTGTTTACGGCAAATGCTAAAGACCTCGCGCTTGTGTTTGCAGTATTACCCACCCTCCCCATCACCAGCCAAAACGTGCTGCTATCTGGCAACAGCAACGTAATGCGGGTCAAGTACAGCACCGAGCTTGCTGACTATGAAACTTACATCCCAGCTGCTGACACAGCAGGCCTGCGTGATGCGACTGCATTTGAATTGTATGGTGCGTAATATGGCAGGTGAAAACTTTACTGCGCAGTATGACAACAAAGCCGTTTACTTGCCCAGCTTACAGCAAGGTTATGCAGCTTTCCCATTTAAAGACGCCAAGTCTGTACGCAACGGCGCTTTACCAAAAAATTTTCAACTGCAAGACTTGGATTTTCTGAACCCAGAAAGCAATCTATGGCACTGCAAGTATGTGCTTTACAGTGCAGGCCAGTTTAGCAGAGCGCAGATACGCACGCGCGATATGGTTACAGAGCGCAAGGCTGGCACAGTGGTTGTTGGGGATAGCGGCGGTTATCAAATTGGCACTGGCAAAATGAAAGCTGTGCAAGGTTGGCATAAATTTGCAAATGAGCCTGACAAGATCGCACATAACTGGCTTTTAGACGTAACTATACGCGACAGAACATTACGTTGGCTCGACAGATATTGCGACTACGCAATGACACTGGATATGCCACTTTGGGTATTGAACAATCCAAAAGCAACTGCTTCGCCCTTCAAAAACCTCTCCGCCAATCAATTGATCGATTTAAGCTATGAAAACTTGAAGTATTTTGCAAATAACAGGGGTAAAGCGACAGGTTCTAAGGCGAAATTTTTAAACATACTGCAGGATGGGGGAGGCGATACTGGGGAGATATGGTATAAACGCGTAAAAGACTTTGATTTTGAAGGGTGGGCATTTGGCGGTGATACAAAGAATGGCATTGCGCCCTTGCTAAAGTGGGTTCGGCGCTTGCTAGACGATGGAAAAATTAACAACAAAACTGAGTGGCTTCATGTGTTGATGATGTCACCGCCCATAAATAGCGTGCTGCTCACTGCCCTTCAAAAGCGACTGCGTGAGATATTGGGCAACAACATTACGGTAAGCTACGACAGTAGCAGCCCTTTTCAAACGTCAGGTATCAGCCAACAGATCGCAGTGCTACCTGAACTTACAAGCGACATAAAAACTTGGCGTATTAAGAGCGTTCAATACCCACAGCATCCGAAATACACAAGCAAGACAGATATTCGCTACTTGGAAAATATTGTCTCGCCTGTGACCAAACTCGTCAGTATCAACGACTTTCATGCCAAAGCTGGACCAATGGAAACCAAGTTTCTGGACTCGCTAGCACAGCATTTGCTGACCAATCATAATCTATATGTTTATCACAAAGCAGCTATTGATGCGTGTAATATTGTATTCAAGCGCAACGAATCTGAGCGCATACTTAAGAAAGTCAGCGCTAATTTGCTTTACATTAAGAATTTCCTTCAGTAACGTAAATGTGCCACAATCTATCAAGACCACAAAATGAACATCAATAATGTTATCGCTAGATCCTTGGCACACCTTAAACAAAGCTTGAAAAAATTTAGAGATCGCTTTTTAGCTCAGCTAGGGCTTACGCGGATAAAAGAATTGTCGGCGCTCGAAAAAAAGCTTGAAATTTGTAGCGCCACAAGCGACTACTTATTTGATTTGAGTTTTTCTGACTATATCCTTGAAGAAATTTTTGAGCGAGCTGAGAGAGTAAAACAAACAGAGATTTCTGGAAAACTTCACACTAAGCGATTTAGAAATCGCTTTGGAGTATCGTCTGGATTAACTAAGAAGCAAGCTTTCTTCTTAGAGCTTGATTGCTTATCGAGAATTGCGGAGTGCTGTGACATTGAAGCACAGCAACATTTTCCCATCCTTATCGATTATGACACGGAGCAGTTTACTATCACAACCTCGCACAACGGAATATCTTTGAAGGATATTCGAGAAGTGATCGCAGTTCCAGACTTCAACTGTCAACTTTCCCTAATTCTTTCAACTCTCAGCAAGGCGCAAGTGGCGCACTTAGATTGTCACCCAAATGGCAAAAACCTAACTGTTTCTAACGAAGGTATAATTTCTTTGATTGATTTTGACAATGCGCAAGTAAAAGATCAGCCATTCAATCACATAATGAGAAATCGTTACGAAAATAATTTTCAAAAAACAAAGGAAAAGATGGTTTTCGCTGTTGTAAATTGTAAATTCTTAATCTTGAAGTAGTGAGAAAAATTATTCTTAATTTATTGGTATGACGCCGAAAATAGGTAATTTAGCAGCTAACTATACAGCGCCATGACGCTTATTCATTTTTTAATATAAATAGGTATATATTCACTTATCACTTAATCAAATCGCAGCTATACCCTGACTCATCAACCGCACTATCTGTTTTTCCGGAATCTGTCCATAAATTTTAAACAACACTTAACGCCCTGCGCCTTACATCGGAAAGCGATGTAAGCATAGCCGCAGCCACGCTGTAAGGCGCCCGACAAGCGCGACCAAAGCCACAGCTATAGCAACAAAGCCAAAAAAAATCGCACCACACCCTGTATGAAGCTGTTTGACGCTGCTAGTCGCCGTTACTTCAAACTGTGAAGTAACGCACGGCCGCACAGCTTGCTTACGGAAGCAAAATCTTCATGCTTGCTTCCAGCTGCGCCTTTAGCCCATCGTCATGCAACAAAACTGTTTCAAGTACATCTTCTTCCACCACAAGCACAGCATCGACCACTTCACTTCCCGTAACTACCATAAAATGCACAATATTTCCGCCTAAGTCCCATGCATATCGCAAACTTAAAGCCTGCTTGTTCACCTTAACCTGCGCCGGCTCACCTTCACTGTTTGAATGCAGCAAGGGATTGAAAGCTTGATAAGCAACGAGCTTTAGGTTTGGCGCACAATTTGGCAAAAGCGCGAAACCTTGTTGCTCTTTGCCTTCCGCTGCCAAAGCACGCAGTGTTTCCCACAAATCAGCATTCCAATGCTTGCGCCAGCGCAGCCTAAATCTGTCATGCACCACATCAAGCAAGCTTCTAAATTCACTGCTTCTGTTTTCGTATGCTTCTATCATCACTCACCTCGTCTATGCTGGCTCGTTTCTAATCATCGGTTCGCCACAAACCTGCATTTGCCAGCCGTTTGCCTGCTCAACCCATCAAAACCTAGCCCACACGCAAACGCATGACTAGTCAGAACAAGTAGCAGCACAGCACAAAAAGCCATCTAAACAACGCGCTACAGTACTCGACCTGCTATGCTGCCACCTGGCTGCGCAAAAACTGAAAGCTTGCGCTGTAGCCCCGCCGCTGTGCACTGCTAGACGCCACAGCATTGAATTATGGTGAAAGCTTCTGCTTGCAAAGTATTCGCGCCACTGTCATTGTCGAATTATTGGAAAGTATTCACGCTTGTGCATATGTTGTACACAAATATGTACGCAGTGACTTTTTTTAACATTAACATGTTGATTTTTAATGGTTATACTTTTTGTTGCTCTATTGCAAATCCGTGTACAGGAGTTCGATTCTCCTACTCGCCTCCATTTTTCAAAAACATCTCTGACGATTTGAGTATCTGGATCGAATATGGCCTTTAGCGCGTGAAACGCGCTGACATGCCACGTCGGCCCTATCGCGTGCAGCGGCGATGACTTTGTCGTTCAAGACAGAAACGCGGCCCGGGGTGACACAACTGTCAGAATTCAAAATTTTGTACGAAAAATCCGGCGTTTTTGGTGTTAATCTAGCAATATCAATGGCTTAATTTTGCAATTTCAAAATCGTCCTCCGGAATTTCAAAATAGGCCTGTTTTCGACGGACAAGAAAGAACCCGCGATGAGATCATCGCGGGTTCATGCAGGCTAAAACCGAAATTCGGTAAAGTCTATGTCGGGAAGAGCTTATGCGCTTCGATCCGATAAGGGTTGTCGACCAACATGACGTTTGCACTGTCAGAGGCGCCGGTCCAACGGCGAAACGTCTCGGCAAGGTCGGACCGGGTAAGCTCGGTTCTTCCGGAAGCTTTGGCATGGGCCATCGAATGAACCACCATCTCGATGAAACGCCCCCAGCGGCGGGCGGCCCCATGGATCATCCGATTATAGGTGTCCTCATCCCGGAGCCCCGAAACGTCAAGTTTCGCAGCCGTACCATAGGCGCACATGATCGCGTCGGCCTCTTCGAGGTTTTGCTGATTATACGCGATATCGCTGTAGGAGATCGGCTCAAGCAGTGCGATCAATTCATCCGACTGATTGAGGTAATCCAGAAGTGTCGGGATGCCGGACAAGATCAGGACGATCGGCCATTCCGG
>NZ_SORN01000011.1 GCF_004366635.1 Roseinatronobacter bogoriensis DSM 18756
AAGGTCGGGTCAGGCAACTTGAAAGGGTTCTTGTCATCGCTTTCCTTAGGTTATACGGTTTCCGCTACGGAACCATTTTTATGAAAGTTTTCCTAAATCAAGAATGCGTATTCAAACTTTTGAAATATCCGGGCCTGTCTTGGTCAACCCTCGTCGCTTTGGAGATACACGCGGTTGGTTCAGCGAAACTTGGAATAAGCAGGCCCTTGCGAGCGCGGGGCTGAACTGGCCCGATTTCGTTCAGGACAATCACAGCTTCTCAGCCCCACGTCACACATTGCGGGGTTTGCACTACCAACGCCCGCCGCACGCGCAGGACAAGTTGGTGCGCTGTTCGCGCGGCGTAATTCTGGATGTAGCGGTAGATGCGCGCAAAGGCTCGCCGACATATGGCCAGCACGTCGCTGTGGAGTTATCGGCCGAGACAGGCGCGCAGCTTTATGTGCCCAAAGGGTTCCTGCATGCTTTCCTGACCCTGACCGAGGATTGCGAAGTACAGTATAAATGCACTGATATCTATGCACCTGATTGCGATGGCGGGCTGGCATGGAATTCATGCGGCATTGATTGGGGCACGGATGCCCCCGTCTTGTCTGACAAGGATGCACAAGCCCCTTCATTTGCAGATTTCGAGACACCGTTTCAGTTTGAAGGATAGTGCATGAAACTTCTGGTGACAGGCGGGGCCGGGTTTATCGGCTCGGCAGTGGTGCGGCTGGCTGTGGCGCGCGGGCATAGCGTGGTCAATCTGGATGCGCTGACCTATGCGGCCTGTCTGGAGAATGTGGCCTCTGTGGCCGATCACCCGCTATACGCCTTCGAGCAGGCCGATATCCGTGATCGCGCAGCCCTGACGCGCATCTTTGACAGGCATCAACCTGACGCGGTGATGCATCTGGCCGCCGAAAGCCATGTTGATCGCTCCATCGACGGGCCTGGGGATTTCATCTCGACCAATGTGGCCGGCACCTATGAGCTGCTCGAAGCCGCACGCGCCTATTGGCAGGCCAAGGGCCGCCCAGAGAGTTTCCGCTTTCATCATATCAGCACCGATGAGGTATTCGGTTCGCTGGGCGCAACAGGGCAGTTCACGGAAGAAACGCCTTATGATCCGCGCTCACCCTATTCGGCCAGCAAGGCAGCCAGTGACCATCTGGTTCAAGCCTGGCACCACACTTATGGCCTGCCAGTGGTGATGACGAATTGTTCCAACAATTACGGGCCATACCACTTTCCTGAAAAGCTGATCCCGGTAGTGATCCTGAACGCGCTGGCCGGAAAACCGCTGCCAATCTATGGCGATGGGTCCAATGTGCGCGACTGGCTTTATGTCGAAGATCACGCGGATGCGCTGCTTTTGGTGCTGGAAAAAGGCACGCTTGGGCGCAGCTACAATATCGGCGGCGAGAATGAGCGCAGCAATCTGGATCTGGTGCGCACGCTTTGCGCCATTCTGGATGATCTGCGCCCCAAGGATCAGGGCAGCTATGCCGATCAGATCACGTTCGTGACCGACCGACCGGGCCATGATGCACGCTATGCGATCGACCCGACCCGCATCCGTGACGAGTTGGGCTGGCGTCCGTCGGTCACTGTTGAAGAAGGCTTGCGGCGCACAGTCGAATGGTATCTGGCCAATGAGGGCTGGTGGCGCGCGTTGCAATCGCGTGACGGCGTTGGTGAAAGATTGGGGGTGCGCGCGTGATTTTGGTGTTCGGCCAAAGCGGTCAGGTCGCGCAGGAATTGGCACGGCTTAGCCCCGATGCAATGTTCCTTGGCCGCGATCAGGCCGACTTGTCAGACCCTGATGCCTGTATGGACGCGATCCGCGCCCATGCACCCCGCGCGGTGATCAATGCGGCCGCTTATACAGCGGTAGACAAGGCCGAAGACGAAGAAGCACTTGCCACCACGATCAACGGCACAGCCCCTGCGAGTATGGCGCAAGCCTGCACGGAACTGGGCGTTCCTTTGGTTCATATCTCGACCGATTATGTATTTGACGGGTCTGGCGAACAGCCCTTTACCCCTGACCAGCCGACTGCTCCGCTTGGGGCCTATGGTCGCTCGAAGCTGGCGGGGGAAATGGGAGTGCGGGCCGCGGGCGGTGCGCATGCGATCTTGCGTACATCCTGGGTGTTTTCCGCACATGGCAATAATTTTGTCAAAACCATGCTGCGGCTTGGGACCGACCGCGATACCTTGCGCGTGGTGGCCGACCAGATTGGCGGGCCAACCTCGGCCCGGGCGATTGCGCACGCCTGCCTGACGATAGCCGAAAAATTGCAGGAACATCCTGACCTTTCAGGGATCTATCATTTTTCGGGGGCACCTGCGACCAGCTGGGCAGGGTTCGCCCGCGCGATCATGGCCATAGCGGGGCTTGATTGCCAGATTGAAGATATTCCAAGCACTGAGTTTCCAACACCTGCGCAACGACCGCTGAATTCACGAATGGATTGCGCGACATTGGCGCGGTTCGGACTGGCGCAGCCAGACTGGCATGCCGATTTGAGAGACGTCATTGCGGAATTGAAAGGCAAAGCATGACACAGCGCAAAGGCATTATTCTGGCAGGCGGGTCAGGCACGCGGCTTTGGCCGATCACGATGGGGGTCAGCAAGCAGCTTTTGCCAGTCTATGACAAGCCGATGATCTATTATCCACTTTCTGCGCTGATGCTGGCAGGTATACGTGAGATTGCAATCATCACCACGCCCGAAGATCAAGTGCAGTTCCAGCGTCTTATGGGCGATGGCAGCCAATGGGGCCTGAGCTTTACCTGGATCATCCAGCCAAAGCCCGAGGGGCTGGCACAGGCTTATGTACTGGCGGAAGATTTCCTTGCGGGCAGCCCGTCATTGATGGTTCTGGGCGATAATATCTTCTTCGGCCATGGCCTGCCCCAGATGCTCGCACGCGCCGATGCGAAACCCAATGGAGGCACAGTCTTTGGCTACCGCGTGGCAGATCCGGAACGCTACGGTGTGGTGGATTTTGACAATCAAGGCAATGTGCGCGCGATCATCGAAAAGCCTGTCGTTGCACCATCGCATTACGCTGTCACGGGACTGTATTGCCTGGACGCCACAGCCCCCCAGAAAGCGCGCGAGATCAGCCCCTCTGCGCGGGGAGAGTTGGAGATCGTCAGCCTGTTAGAGATGTATCTGGCCGAGGGCACGCTTTCAGTGGAAACAATGGGCCGCGGTTATGCCTGGCTAGATACAGGTACGCATGAAAGCTTGCTAGACGCTGGCAACTTCGTACGCACGCTTGAGTTGCGACAGGGCTTGCTGATTGGTTCCCCGGACGAGATCGCGTTCAAAACAGGTTGGATCACAGCGGCACAGTTAACAGCCCGCGCTAAACAGTTCGGCAAGAACGCTTATGGGCACAGTCTCGCGGCCCTTTATAAAACCCCATGACAGCGGTGCGCGGGGCGGTCTGTGCTGTGTTGTTAGAAATGACAAAGCTGGCGCAGCCGAGATCGGACAATGCCTGACGACTGAGGCAGAAAGAGCTATCATGCACCAGCCAAGTGTTGCGCCAGAACAACCCTGCTTATACCGGAAACTCTGATCAAGAGCGGAAGACACCTGTTTTTCTAGGCTCAGGACCCATTGATTTCAATCTTGCGGCGTGATCCACGCTCTGTAAGGACACCGATCAATGAGCAATCTTTTCTTGCTGACTGAGTGAAGCGGATCAGAAAACAGTCCGGGGGGCTGATCGCCACCTGCTACAACAGATGCTGATTGCTGCTCCCCGCCGGTTGCAGGTCACAGGGCGCATTCTCGTTGCCCATGACTGGTGCGCCGATCAGTTTATCACAGGCGCCGGGGACAGAGTGTTGAAGCTGCCCGATGCGCATATGCTGTATCGCCAGCATGACCGCAACCTGATCGGCGCCAATGACACGCTGCGCGCCCAGATGCGACGGCTCTCGCGGGAGGCAAAGGGGGGGGGGCAACGGTCCTGGTTAAGCACCAATCTGGCGGTCTGCGCGATTGCGCCGATCTGCTGACCCCAAAGGCGCGGGTCGCGTTCAATGACTGCGCCAGACCGCACGAAGCCCGCAATCCCGCAATAAGGCAACGTGCCCTTTTCCGGTTGTGCCCGTTCTGGCAAGCGCATCGTGGCACATTGGCTCTTTGGGTGGCCGGGATCATGGGGGTTATGACAGTATCGAAGCGCGTGACGCGCCGCATGACAGACTGTGAGCAGACACTCAGCTTTGCCACGCAGAATTGACCCCGGCATTATTACCGAGATCTAATCCACCCGGTTATATTGTTTCGCGTATCATGTGGGCATCAATTCTGTTGCCATCTTTCGCTTCTTTTTCTCCGTCTCGGAACTGTCCCGGAAGGCACCGGCCCGATTGTCACCGCCTGCCACAGGGCGGGTCTGGGCTTGTGCAGGCAGGCAAAGGCAAAGGGCGGCAAGTGAAGCAAGGGCAATCGGATCATACGCGGTCTTCTGCTATGCCTCAGCCGTTCCAGAGAACGCAGCCGAGGTCGGTGAGATCATACCCCCCCAGATGCGCGGCGCGGCGGGTGAAGCTGTCAGAGCGGGCGAAGGTCAGCAAGGTCTGGACGGGCTGTTCAAAATAGTCGCGCCGGGTCATGGCCAGATCGAAGCTTTCATCAGTCACAAGCGGGATGAAGCCGAGATGACCCGCGACAGCTTGCAGGCCAAGGCCGCAATCCGCCTCACCGGTCTCGATCAATGTGGCGAGGTCGGCATGGGTTTCTGCCGGACGGTCGACTGTGGTCAGATCGACAAGGCTCAGCCCCTCGCGCGCGAGCAGCGCCTCGAACAGCCGGGTCGAGCCGGCGCCTCCCGCGCGCGTGGCAAAGCGCAGGCCGCGCTGCGCTGCG
This sequence comes from Roseinatronobacter bogoriensis DSM 18756, assembly GCF_004366635.1. Classification (GTDB taxonomy): domain Bacteria; phylum Pseudomonadota; class Alphaproteobacteria; order Rhodobacterales; family Rhodobacteraceae; genus Roseinatronobacter; species Roseinatronobacter bogoriensis. The sequence goes on from NZ_SORN01000011.1 coordinate 4,881, forward strand.
TCCTTCAGATCGGCAATGCCCTGCGGATTGCCTGCCGCCGTGATCAGCCCCTGCGTCCGGCGCGCCCAGTGGATCAGGACATGGCTGGTGCCGGGCAGATGCGAGCGCACTGCGGTGCGGTTCCAGTCGCCCGTCTTGGGGTCAAGCAAGTGGCACCCGGCCAGCACCGCGCGCCCGGCGGCCAGATCCTCCAGCCCCTGCACCGACCCGCGCGCCAGCACGGCCAGCCCGCTGCCCGACTGGCGCAGCGCCCATTCCAGAAGCGGATCATTCGAGCCTGCATAGATCGGCGGGGCGGGCGCGATGCCTGCCTCGGGCAGTTCGGTCTGCGCTTCCAGCCAGGCATCGACCAGTCTGCGCGGGAACAACAGTTTGCCCGTGGCGCGGCTGAACGGGATCGTCTGGCGCGCAACCATCTCATAGATCGTGCGCTCCTTGACGCGCAGGTAATCGGCGACCTCTCCCGTGGTCATCAGGGGCGAGTTGACAGCCGATTCAGCGGCATCAGAAGTCAATTCCGTCTGAGATTGCTGCATTTTTATGCATTCCTATGCGAGATTTACATGTTTGAATTCTACTTTGTTTTCTGATTTTTTTCTATAGCTTTATGTAAGGATTCTCGATGGACGGACCATTCGTAATCGCCTTCCGCCTGATCGCCAGCGGCGATCCCGCCCTGATGCAGATCATCGGGCTGTCATTGCGCGTCACGCTCACCGCCGTTCTGATCGCCTGTGCGGTTGGCCTGCCCCTGGGCGCGGCACTGGCGCTCGCGCGGTTTGCGGGGCGCGGGGCGGTGATCGTAGTGTTCAACGCATTGATGGGCTTGCCGCCCGTGGTCGCAGGGCTGATCGTCTACCTGATGCTGTCGCGTTCGGGGCCATTCGGATCGCTCGCGCTCTTGTTCACACCCACGGCCATGATCATCGCGCAGACGCTGCTGATCCTGCCCATCGTCATCTCGCTGACCCGGTCCGTGGTTGAGGATCTTTGGGCCGAGTATCGTGAACAGCTTTTGTCGCTCGGTGCGGGCCGCCTGCGCGCGGTGCCGACGCTTCTCTGGGACGGGCGCGTCTCGCTGCTGACCGGTGTGCTGGCAGGTTTTGGCCGTGCCAGTGCCGAGGTGGGCGCTGTCCTGATCGTGGGCGGCAATATCGCAGGCCACACCCGCACCATGACCACCGCGATCACGCTGGAAACCGCGCGCGGCCAGTTGGGTCTGGCTGTGGCGCTGGGGATCATCCTGCTGACGCTGACCCTGACGCTGAACGCCGCTGCATGGGGCGCGGGACAATGGGCGCGGGGGCGGCTGGGATGAAACCCGTGCGCGATTCCCCGGCCTCGATCCTGCCGCTCGCGCTCGATGGCATGGGCTATGCAGTCGCGGGCAAGCCGCTGCTGTCGGATATCACCCTGCGGATAGAAACCGGGCGGCGGCTGATCGTGATGGGGGCGAATGGCGCAGGCAAAAGCCTGTTCCTGCGCCTATGCCACGGGCTGATCGACCCTACAACGGGCCGCCGCCTCTGGGCCAGTGGCGAAGGCCGGGCCGAAGCGCAGGCAATGGTGTTCCAGCGCCCGGTCCTGCTGCGCCGCTCGGTCGCGGCCAATCTCGACTATCCGCTGGCGCTGGAAGGTCTGCCCCGCGCCGTGCGCCGCGAGACTGTCGCCCGCACGCTCGACCGTTTCGGGCTGAACGCCCTGGCCGAACGCCCTGCACGCCTGCTGTCGGGCGGCGAGCAACAGCGCCTTGCGCTGGCCCGCGCCTGGGCGATGCGCCCGCAAGTGCTGTTTCTCGACGAGCCATCCTCCGCGCTCGACCCATCGGCCACGAAAATCATCGAAGAGATGGTCGCGCAATTCTCCAGCGAAGGCATCACCATCGTGATGACCACCCATAATCTGGGGCAAGCCCGGCGTCTGGGCGAACAAGTGGCCTTCCTCCATCGCGGCAGGCTGATCGAACACCGACCCGCCGCCGAGTTCTTCGCGGGGCCCCAAACCCCCGAAGCCCGCGCATTCCTCGCGGGCGATCTGATCTGGTAATGACAACAGGGAGTGACCAAACCATGATCCACACGCGCCGTATTATCCCCTCCGCCGCATCCGGGCTTGCGCTGATTGCAGCTTTACCCGCGAGTGCGCAGGAGTTTATCACGGTGGCCTCGACCACCTCGACCGAAAATTCGGGCCTGTTCGGGCATATCCTGCCAATGTTTCAGGAAGAAACCGGCATTGAAGTGCGCGTCGTCTCGCAGGGCACGGGCCAGGCGCTGGAGACAGGTCGGCGCGGCGATGCCGATGTAGTCTGCGTCCATGCCCGCGCGCAGGAAGAGGCCTTCGTGTCCGATGGCTACGGCGTGCAGCGCTTCAACGTGATGTATAATGATTTCGTCATCGTCGGCCCGAATGATGATCCGGCAGGGTTGCGGGATGCTTCGGACGCCGCGAGCGCCATGGCCGCCATTGCCGGTGCAGAAGCCTCTTTCGCCTCGCGTGGCGATGACAGCGGCACGCATGTGGCCGAAATGAACCTCTGGACCGCCGCCGGGGTGGAACCTTCGGGCACCTGGTATCTGTCCACCGGTTCGGGCATGGGGGCAACGCTGAACACCGCCGCACAAGTGCCCGCATATGCGCTGACCGATCGCGGCACATGGCTGAGCTTCGAGAACCGTGGCGATCTGGAGATTGTCTTTGAGGGTGATGAAGTGCTGTTCAACACCTATGGCATCATTCTTGTGAACCCCGAACGCCACAGCCATGTGAAGGCCGAACAAGGGCAGGCTTTCATCGACTGGATCATCTCGGACGACGGGCAGGCCGCGATTTCCAGCTTCACTGTGGGTGGTGAACAGCTCTTCTTCCCCAGCGCGGCCAGCCAATGATGTGGGCTACAGCCATCGCGCAGGACGTGATGCTGTTTTCGTGCGGCTGGCAGATGCAGGCTTGAGCGCGCGCGTGTGGCGACAGGCAATGCCAAGCGTTGGCGTGTGTTTGCAACGTTTCGGAACATTGGGTCAGAACAAATCTGAAACGCGCGATACAATTGCTTCGGGCACCTCTATCGATAGCTGAGCGGCAGGTTGAAATGATGAGTGCCATTCACACCCTCTGGGGCGCGCGGGAACCGCGCGCGTTGCACAGCCTGAAGGGCCACGCGATCCAGCGCGGCATTGCCGGAACCCTGTGCGAGGCTGACACTCAAAAGCTGCCCATCAGCGCGCAGTTGCAGATGCAGAAGCACCGTTCCGGTCGCCCGGCTTCCGGGGCTGCGTTGCTGGCGCTGGATGGCCGAGCGGATTTGGCCGCCCCATTCAGCAAGCAGGCTGGCGCTGTTTGTACTGCCGCTCTGCGCCTGCGCCTGACCTGCACCGCGTTGTCCCTGATTGCCTTGTCCGGCTGCTTGCTGTCCGCGCGGGGCCGCTGCCTGAGGTGCTTGCCGCGTCTGGGCAGCATGTGCGCGGTCGGGCCTTTGGCGGGGGCGCGTGGTGGGGCTGCCTTCAGGCCTGGCAAAAAGCGGGGGAACATCACGCGCGACCTCTGGAATAGTCGGGGGCGCAGAGGGGCTTTCGCGTGGCGAGGACAGGTGCGGTAATTGCTGCTCTGACGGCGTGGCGGCTGGCAATTCAGGTGGCGGATCGCCCAGTTGTGGCGCAGTCATCGGCGGCGTGGGCTCGGACAGGGTCACAGGCCGCTCCCATGCGCGCACCATCGCCGTCAGTTCCGCATTTGCGGCCCCAAGGGGGGCGGGTATGCTGACCTCATTGCTGCCCCCATCCCCGCCTGACGCGACCCCATCAGGCGCTGTTGCTGCGAATACGGCCAGATGAGCCATCAGCGCGACCGAGGAGAAACCCAGAAATTCCAGCGCGGGCTTCATGGCGCGCCTGCAACGGCAACAAGTGTCACATCTTCCAGCCCCGCAGCGCCCAGATCCTGCAACACGCGGGCAAAGAGGGCAGCAGGCATGGCCGCATCGGCGCGCAGGATCAGCGGGCCGGGATCGGCAGACAGGAGGGACAGCGCCTCGGCCCCTGTTACGCCTTGGGCATAAAGCACGCCTTGCGCATCCAGCCATGCCACCCTTTCGCCAGCGGCAAGCGGCTGGTCGGCATGTTGCGCCATCGGTGGGGTGATCGTAACCGGATCAGGTGGGGCGATCTGTGCGCTCATCAGGAAAAAGATCAGCAGTAGAAAGACCACATTGATCATGGGAACCACACTTTCGCGGATCGGCTTGCGGGGAGGAAGGGGCGCAAAATTCATCACCTTACGGCTCCATCACTACAAGCTGCGCGATCCCTGCGTCCTGCAAGGTTTCACTGATACGTGTCAGATCCTGCACGCTGGCCCCTTCGCGCGGGCGCAGGATGACGATGGCATCCGCTTCTGGCATAAGTGGACGAAGTGCATCCGGGACAGCTTCCAGCCCAGTCTCCACCCCGTTCAACCAGACGCTGCGGGCGTCGAATTCGACCAGCCGCGGCGGGCCTTCATAGGGGGCAGTCCCACCCATAGCAGGCGCGAGGGCCAAGCCTATATCCTGTCCGAACCGCGCGGCCAGCATGAAGAAGACGAGCAGTAGAAAGACCACATCAATCATCGGGGTCAGGCTTGGGCGGCGCGCAGGCCGTGGGGCAGCGAAATGAAACATCATCCCCCCCTCGGCGTTATAAAGATGCGCGTTGCAAGGTCTTCCATATCAGCCTGCACCCGATCGCAGATGCTTTCGAACCAACTAAGCGCCATGGCCGCTGGAATGGCTACAGCCATACCCGCTGCGGTCGTCAGAAGGGCCTGCCATATACCGCCTGCCAGTGCCGCAGGATCAGCGCGGTTGCCTGCAGCCTGAAGTGCCTGAAACGCCTCGATCATGCCCAGAACCGTGCCAAGCAGCCCGATCAGCGGGGCAATCGTGGCAATCAGTTCCAGCGCGCGCAAGCCGCGCCGGGCCTGCATCAGCGCCATCTTGCCCACGCGCTGGGTTTCCTCGCGGGCGGCAGTGTCCGGCATCGCGGCGTCATGCCGGGTTTCCATGGCGCGGCGCGTGACGCGGGCGCGCAGCCCGTTGCGTGCGGCCAGCCGCGCTTGTGCGGCTGCGGGTTGCCCCGCGATCCAATCCGCGACAGCATGTTCAGAGGGACCGCGCGACCATGCCCCCAGCCGCACCAGATCCCAGAACTTCCACAGGATCAAGGCAGTGGTCAGCACCGACAGGGCGGCAATGACCCAAAGCGCTGGCCCGCCGCGCGTTAGAAAATCCAGAATGGCTGTCATATCCATATCTCTACCCTCCGCTCAGCCGTCCGATACTGGCCTGCCAGTCGCGTGCGCCATCACTAACAGATTGCAGGACCGCCTCGCCTACTGCATGCCCAAGCGCCGTATGCAGCCCGGCATAGGCAACCTCACCCTCGGGTGCGGCGACGGCAATGCAATCCGTTCCTGTCCCTGTCGCGTGCCCTGAGCTATCCGGCAGCCAATGCTCCGCCTCCAGAATGGCGGTGGTGCGGGCCTCTGTCGCTATGCTCAGCGCCTCCAGAAGCCCAATTTGCGACAGGGGCATATCTATGCACAACGCGATGTTGATCGTCCCATAGCCCGGTGCGCGCAACGCTTCGGCCAGATCCCTGTTCCAGTCACGGTCAGATCGGTCAACACGGTGTCCGACGCGTTCAGCATTTGACAAGCCGACAGTGGCGACTGCCTGCACGTGAACCCCTTCGACCTGTGCTTGCGCAATGTGGTGGTGGGTCACATCGCGCGAGGTCAGCATACACACGGTATCGAGCGCGTGGCGCGCGCGTAGTTCTTTCGTCAACCATTCGGTGACATCCAGATCAGGCGGCAAGTCGGAATTGCGCACCTGCCGCCACAGAATATGGCGCGCGCGGGTATATCCTGCGCCATGGGGGGCCCAGCTCAAAACCTGCATGACCTGCCCAAGATCAAACTCCAGCCAGGGTTGCTGCAAACTGACCCTCATGACACCAGCCCCAAAGGCTGCACGATCACGCCATCCTCGGTCTGCGCGATATGCGCGCGGATATGAAAGACTTCGGCCAGCAGGTCAGGTGTCAGGACGGACAGGGGCGGACCATCTGCGACAATGCCACCACGCCAGAGCACCACAAGCCGCGTGCAGAATCGCGCCGCAAGCCCAAGATCATGTATCGAGGCGATGATCGCACGCCCCCGGTCCGCCTCACGCGCGAGTGTCTGCATCAAGGTGATCTGATGCGCCGGATCCAGCCCTGCCGCAGGTTCATCGACCATCAGAACAGGTGTCGCCTGTGCCAATGCGCGCGCAATCAACACCCGCGCCTGTTCCCCGCCAGAAAGTTGGGTGGCAATGCGGGTGCGGAACCCCTCCAGCCCCATGCGGGCAATGGCGCTGTCAATCGCCGCTTTGTCCGCGTCCCCCGGTGTCCCGCCCGGTGCCAGATGTGGCAGGCGCCCCAGCGCGATCAGGTTTTCGACAGTGACGGGCCAGGCAATCTCTCGTGTTTGCGGCAGCCATGCGACAGTTTTTGCGCGTAATGACAGCGGCATGGCAGATATCGAGGACTGCCCGCGATGCGCCATCAGGCCAAGTGCGGCGCGCATCAAGGTCGTCTTGCCTGCACCATTCGGGCCAAGCAACCCCACACATTCCCCCGGCCCCACCGACAACGAAATGTCGCGCAGCACATCACAGGGGCCGTGCGCCACGCTGAAATCTGTCAACACCAACCCGCTCATAACTGTCCCTGTCTGCGTGTCTTGTAGATCAGATGCAGGAACAAAGGCGCGCCGACAATGGCGGTCAGCACACCCAGTTTCAGATCACGCGTGGGCAGGATGACCCGCACTGCAATATCTGCCATCAGCACCAGCACGGCCCCGCCCAGCGCCGAGGCAGGCAACAGCGCCGAGGGGCGCGCGCCCACAAGCGGGCGCAAGAGATGCGGCACCACCAGCCCGACAAAACCGATCGCCCCGGCCACGGCGGTTGCGGCACCAACCATGGAAGCCACGCCCATCACAAGTGCCAAACGCAAACGCCCCAGATGAACGCCCATGCTGGCAGCCGTATCCTCGCCCAATGTCAGCGCATCGAACTTGCGACCCTGCGCCAGCAACACCACGGCCCCAAGCGCAATGAAAGGGGCAGACAGCCAGACATGCGTCATCGAACGGTCTTGCAGCGATCCCATCATCCAGAACACGATTTCGGACGCCGCAAAAGGGTTGGGCGACAGGTTCAGCACCAGCGAGGTCAGCGCCCCCGCCAGCGCCGAGACAGCGATACCCGCAAGGATCAGTGTGATCGACCCGCCGCGCGGTCCTGCCAGCGCCAGAATCACAAGCACTGCAATCACGGCCCCGCCCAAGGCCGCAAACGGCAGCGCCAGAACATGCGCTGCGGCAAGCCCTGTCTGGAGCGCCAGCACCGCGCCCAGGGCCGCTGAACCCGATACCCCGATCAGGCCCGGTTCGGCCAGCGGATTGCGCAGATAGCCCTGCATCGCCGCCCCTGCCAACCCCAGCGCCGCGCCGACCAGCATCGCAAGGATCGCGCGCGGCAAGCGGATTTCGCGCATCACCAATGTCTCGGCCAAAGCATCACCCCAGACCAGCGCTGAAAGCGCCTGCACCGGCGCCAGCCCCGCCGGGCCGATTAGTAAGGATGCGGCGAAAAGAACCGCGACCAATGCCCCCAAGCCGACCCAAAGCGCGCGCGACATTTTTCTAGCCCCCCTCATGCAAGGCCGCGAGCCGCGCAATGGCGCGCAGTACCGCAGGTGTGCCGCAGACCCATTCGGCATCGGCCAGCGCATGGCTTGCGTGCCGGGTGCGCAGCGCTTCCATTGCCGGATGGCGCAGCACCTCCTCCGAGCGCGAGGCCCCCGGATAGGACTGGCCCGAAATTACAAGATCAGGCATCAGCATAATCAGCCGCTCCATCGCCAGCGTGCCGCCACCTGACAGACCGGCCTCTGCGGCGATATTGGTGAAGCCCGCGGCGGTCAGGATTTCATGCGCCAGCGAATTTTCGCCCGAGGTGTAATTATTCGCGTAATGCAGCGCTGCACGCGGAACATGGTCGCGCAAGACACGCAGCGCCGCCAGATCCGCTTCGAATTGCGCGATCACAGCTTCTGCGGCCGCCTCACGACCCAGCAGGCGACCTACTTCGCGAAGGTTCTCGGGGATGGCGTCCAGCGTGTTGACGATGGGCAGTTGCGCGACCTCAACCCCCAGGCGGCGCAGCAACCCGACTGTATAGGGCGAGGTGAACGCGCCGGCCAGCACAAGATCAGGAGCGAGCCGAAAGACTTCCTCACCCTGCCCGTGATTGATCGGATACTCCAGCGCTTGTTCCAGCATGACCGACACATTCGGATCATGCGAAATCCGCGAGATCGAGATGAGCTGGCCGGGGGCTGCCAGCATCATTGCCAGTTGATCGGTGCACAGATTGATCGAGACCACCCTTTCAGGTGGTCCCGCAGCCACGGCCCCTGCCCAGAGGACAAGGGCTGTGGCCAGGGCATTAGAAGCGCGACGCAACGCCAATGTAAAAGGCCCGGCCGGAGGTCTTGTAACCCGGATTTACTTGGTAATTGCGGTCGAACAGGTTGTCGACGCGCAGATAGAGGTCAGTGGCATCTGTCACACGATATCTGACTGCTGCATTGGCCACTGTGTAATCTTCCCAAACCGTCTCTCTTTCCGTAGGTCTGCCCGCAACATGCTGCAGGGAAAGCGTATAGCGCCAATCATCTTGGATCTGACCGTTGACGGCCAGATTGGCGGTATGGCGCGCGACCCCGGATATCCGGCTCTCATCAGGATTGCGCGCATTGGTATAGGTGTAATTCGCTGACAGGGAAAGCAGCTCCGTCACAGGCACATCAGCCGACAGCTCCACACCGCGCCGCCGCGATGTGCCAGAGAAATTGTTTAGCGTGTTAAGGGTGTCTCCAAAACAACTGAAGTCTCCATTTTCTGGATCAGTAAGCTCACAACCATCATAACCGATACGGTTTTGGGTGTTCAGCCAGAACACGGTCGCCGAGAGCGCAAGGCCCGAGGCCGCCCGATAATCGGCACCAATCTCGGCACTGTTGCTGCGCTCGGGCGTCAGCTCAGGATTGCCGATAAATTCAGAATCTGGATAATCGCCGAAGAGTTCGTCAAGCGCTGGCGCGCGAAAGCCACGCGCCACAGCGCCACGCAGCGTAACCGCGTCCGAAGCCTGATAGGCCATGCTCAGCCGCCCTGTCACGAAATTGCCGAAACTTGAATGCCGGTCGATCCTTGCATTTGCTGAAATATCAAGCGCATCGGTTGGCGACCACAAAACCTGCCCATAAGCGCCCAGCGTAGACGTGGCGCGCCCGTCGGGGATGGAGTCGGATTTCGCAGTCTCGCGCGAGAAATCCGTGCCCCAGCCCAAGGCCAGATCAGGGCTGAGTTGCGTGAGCCCGGTATAGTCCAGACTGTATCTGCGCCCGTCAAAACGGTTGACCCTTTCGCCAAGTTGGGTGACCGTACGTTGGATATCGAACACCCCCGCGCCAAGCGTGTGCTCAACATCTCCAAGATCGAATGCCCCTGTGACGCGTAGCCCGCCTTGCTGCCAGCGGGCCGCGGCATCGCCATCGGAAAGGAAAGTAAATGTATTCAGGTCGAAGGGATCATATTCACTTCGAGAATGCTGGAAAAAGCCCGACCACCCCAATGTAAACACATCATTCACCTGATATTTCCCAGAAAAGGACAGTCTCGTGGCCTCATACCCATCCGGCGCAGCGTCTGGTGAGAATGCCTCTGTGCCTCTGATCCCCTCGTATGCGGTGAACCCGCGCGTTCTGAAATGCGAGAACGACAGGGCTGCTTCGAGCCGGTCGTCGCGATAGGTCAAGCCATATCCCGCAGCGCGCGTGTTGAAGCTGCCCCCTTCAATGAAAGCGCTTTGCCGCAGCCCGTCTTCCTGAGCGCGGCGCGTAGAGATATTGATCACCCCCGCAACGGCGGACCCGCCATACAGTGCGGATTGCGATCCGCGCAGCAATTCCAACCGATCGACATCTTGCAGCGAAATCTGCCCGAGGTCAGTGCTGACAGATGTGCCGGTCGGATCATCTATCCTGATCCCGTCGACATAGACCGCTACATATTGGCCACCCGCACCACGCAGTCGAATACTGGCAGGCGCGCCGACCCCACCGGCAGTAACAATGCTCACACCGGGCAAGGTGGCGAGAAGATCGCTCAGACGGCTTGTGCCGCTTTGTTCAATCTGGTCTCGGTCCAGCACGGTGACGGACGCGCCCGCGCGCCGAATTTCGGTTTCCGTCAGATTCGCCGAAAACGTGATCTCTTCCAGATTGATGATCTGCTGCGCTGTGGCGGGAAGAGCCAATACGCCCACCAGCGCGGTCGAGGCGCATAGCCTCAGAATTGTGTCTTGCATCTGCAACACCCTTTTGCGGCCATCTACAGGCCGGGATCAGAAGTCTTGTCTGACGGATGCAAACGCACCGCAGACGGCGAGGGATGTCACCGCTACGGACGAACCGTTACCCGCAACGCCACCCGCGCCGGGATAGGGTGAACGCCTTGGCAGGTCTCCTGACTTGCGGGTCATTGCTCTGCCGGGCCTTCCCATGACGTAAGTCACAGTGGCATATGCCGACATCGCTCGCCGCCTACAGTTGCGGGGGCAGTCAAGGATTTGCTGCCCTTTTACAGGCGGCGCACCTCGTTCCCTATTACCAGATGCAAACGCATCCAGACCAAAGCACCACCCTGCTAACCAGATGAAACAGATTCTGCAATACGGCAAATCTTCAGGGTTTATTCGCAAGACATGCTCCTTGTCATATACGCTCTCAGAACGCCTGCTGCGACAGATCGGAGTGGGGGCGCCGTAATTCGGCGGGATTGTTCGTTGCATGTGACAACATGCCATAGCCACCTTTCGGGGGATGCCGATGAGAGTGCATGCTGGGCTTTGTTCTAAGCATCTGTTCTGGGCGCGGCGAAATGCTCGGGTCGCCCGTGCGTCGCAGTTGGAAAACGACATGCAAGCGGCAGGCTGGGCGATTTGGAAAGGACCGCTTCTCATCACAAGTGATCCGTCAGGTGCAAACTGACCATCCGGATCAATAGGGTCTTTACGCAACAGAATGGACGGATCAAGATATGCTCGATCCGTCTCACCGCCCGACGAATTCGAAACTGAATTGACGTTGTGCGCCTGTCGGTGGCGGCGGGAATGGTGCCGCGCGGCGGATGTGGTCAAGTGCGGCTTGATCCAGCCCGGAATGCCCGGAAGTGCGCGCGACAGAGGCTGATGCAAGGTTACCATTATTCCCGACGGTGAAGACGACGAGCACCTGCCCGCGCGCCGGGCTGCGGGCCTGACGCGTGCGCTGGATACGGCGCAAGACCTCGCCGGGATAGTTGGATGCAGCCGCGTTGCCCTGCGCGCTGGCTTGCGCGCGTGCCGGGGCCTGACTGGTGGACTGTCCATCGCTGCCTTGCTGACTGCCGCGCGCGGCAGTCTGTGCCGCATTGCCCTGCGGGGCGCGGGCTTGCCGCGTCGGTTGCGGCGGGGCTGCACGATCCGGTCGCGCGGGCGGGGTACGGCTGGTGGCGGGGGCCAGCTCGGACGGGCTTGTGTCCGGGCTGATGGTCTGTGACGGAGCTGCCGCGATGATCTCGGGCGGCGCTGTCCGGGCCGTTGGTTCCGAGGCTGTTCTCGGGGCGCGTTCCGGGGGGCTGCTGGTCTCCGGCGACTCTGGCATTGCAGGCAGAAGGGCCGCGCTTTGATCCGGGGCCATGGGCGCGACCAGCGCCGCTTGTTCCGGCTGCGGGGGGTGGGGTGTCAGCGCTTGTGCTGGTGGGACAGGAGGGGTTGTCGCGGCCTGCTCCATATCCAGCGGCTCTGCCTCTGACGGGGACAGCACGCCTTCGGCGAAATCCGCGAAGCTGGTGCCAAGCGCTGCGGGGGCATCTTCGCCGCCGCCTGCGATCAACGCTGCCTCGCGCGGGGCGAGGGCCGCCATCGCGCCCAGATGCAACAGCACGGACGCGCCCGCCGCCAGCGCAAGGGTTTTCACGCGCGGCGCAAGGTCCAGCCGCCGCAGGTCGCGCGGGCTGACCAGCGGGCAGCCATTGCGTTGCGGACAGGCGCGCAAAAGCGCAGTTGCGGTCATTCCAGCCCCCTTTCGGTCACGATCACCAGCTCCGCCACACCCGCCGCGCGCAGGGCTTGCGCCAGCGCGACGAGTTCGCCCGCAGGCGCGTCGCGGTCGGGCAACAGGCGCAGGCGCGGGGCATCCCCGAAGCGCGCCAGCGCGTCCTCGCGCGAAAGCCCGGCGCCCGCATGGCGCAGGCCGCCATCGGCCAGCATCACCAGCGCGTCCGAGGGCGGTTCGGTCGTGATCCCGGCCAACGAGACCAGCGCCACATCGGTCTCCGGGCGCGGCGCGAGGCTGCCTGCGATCAGAAAGAAGATCAGCATCAGGAAGACGATATTGATCAGCGCAATCGTCGGCTCGCCGCGCGGGCGGGGGGCTTGGGTCAGCGCGCGCATCATGGGGCAGGCCCCAGCACGGCCAGCCGCCAGCCGCGTAAGCCTTGCAGCAGATGCAGGACTTCGGCGAAAGCCTGCGCGCTAACATCTTCGCCCAGTGCAAGCAACACCAGCCCTTCGCCCCGTGCAGCAAGGCTCGCGCGCAGCTCATCCGCCGTGGTGGGCACCGCATCCAGCCGCAACCCGTCCTCGCGCAGTTGCACGAAGGCGGGCGGTGTTTCCGGCGCGCTGGCGGCCCCGCCCATCGCCAGATCGAGCGGCAATTCGCCCTGCCGCGCGAAGGTCGAGGACAGCATGAAGAACAGCAAAAGAAGGAAGATCACATCGATGAGCGAGGTCATCGACAGCCGCCTGCGCCTGATGGAAAGCGCCAGTCGCTCAGGCATGAGCCAGCGTCGCGCCCGTGCGCGCCTCCATCGGGCAGGTATCCTGCGCCAGCCCCCGGCAGAGCGCCACATCGACGATCTGCATCGCCAGCCGGGCCTCTCGCGCGACGCGGGATTCGAACCATGTCAGCACCAGTGCAGCAGGCATGGCGACCCCCAGTCCAACCGCAGTTGTCAGAAGTGCGACCCAGATGCCGCCCGCCAGCGCCGAAGGGTCAACATTCGCGCCGGCCTCTTGCAGGGCCTGAAAGGCCGTGATCATGCCCAGGACCGTGCCGAACAGCCCCAGAAGCGGGGCCACCTGCGCGATGGAATCGAGCAGGCGAAAGCCTGATTGCAGCCGCGCGATGGCCTCTTCCGCCAGCCCCGTCAGCCGCGCGCGCAGGGCATCTGTGTCGCCGGTGGCATTCAGTGCCAGCACGGCCAGCGGGGCCAGATGGCTGCGCGCCTGCCCGACCTGGCGCAGCGCCGCTTGCGTCGCGCCGCGATCGGCCTGATCGAGCGCTGCGATCAACCCGCCATGATCGCCCACGCCTGCGCGCTGGAATTGCCAGAGTTTGACCAGCACCAGCGCCAGCGCGAGCACGGACATGGCCAGCAAGATAGCGACGACTGGGCCGCCCAGCGCAAGAAAATCCCGCACGGCATCTAGAAGATCGGTCATTTCAGTACCTCGATATCGGTTGCGCTGCCCACCTCCAGCGCGGCCGTGCAGGCGCGGGCCTCAAGGGGCGTGCATGGACCCATCGCGTTGAACAAGACACGCCCGATATCGGCGCAGTCCAGCCCCGCCAGATTGAAACTGCGCACGCGCATGCCATTTGCAGGGAGCGACTGGAAATCCAGCAGGCTCAAGCGCAGCACGCGCGACTCGGGGCTCAGAAGCACGACTTCGGCCTGCAGGCTTTCGAATTCCGTCGAAAACCCGTTTTCCAGCACAAAGACCAACTGGCATTGATCCGCGCCCGGATTGGCCTGATCCAGCCGGATCGAAAGCGTCTCGGACAATGCAGGCGACAGGCCCAATCCAAGACAAAATGCAAACACGCGCATGAAGAAGCTGCCTTTCAGGTTCATATTTTTGGGAAAGGCTGGCGCATTGGCTGGCAGGGCAGAATTTCTGCTTGCAGTTGCGTTAACATTGTCTTAGTAAATCTGTCAAGAATGAAGCGCGACCCGCTTCACGCGCCATCCAGCCAAAGCCAGATACGCGCCTGACCCTCAACAGTTTCAGGAGCCCACTGATGTCTCTGGATACCCTCGTCCCCCTGTCCCCCGCTGATCTGCGCAATGCCCGCGCCGAAAACCCCAAGACCCGCGCCCGTGATCTGGCCGAGAGCCTTGGCGTGACCGAGGCCGCGCTGATCGCCGCCCATGTCGATGGCGCGCAGGTTTTGCGCATTGATGCCGGGCTGGACCGGCTGTTCCCCGCGATACAGACCTTGGGCGAGGTGATGGCGCTGACACGCAATGCATCCTGCGTGCATGAGCGCACAGGCACATACGAGGACTACCACTCAGGCAACCATGCCGCGATGGTGCTGGGGGCGGAGATTGATCTGCGCATGTTCCCCAAACATTGGGTGCATGGTTTCGCGCTTGTGGACGGCCCGCGCCCCTCGGTGCAGGTCTTCGATGCGGCGGGCGATGCAGTCCATAAGGTGTTTCTGACCGATGCCTCGGATCGTGCTGCGTTTGAAACCCTCGTCCGCGATCTGCGCCTGCTTGAGCAATCCGACACGATCACATTGACGCCCCGCGCGCCTGTCGAGGCCGCGAAACTGCGCGCCGACAATGCCGAGGCGCTGCGCCGCGAATGGGGCGAGATGACCGACACGCATCAGTTCCTGCGCATGGTCTCGAAGCTGAAGATGAACCGGCTGGGCGCATACCGTGTGGCGGGCGCGCCCTGGGCGTTCGAGTTACCGGCCGATACCGTCACGAAACTCCTGCATGCCAGCGCCGATCAGCAAATCCCGCTAATGATTTTTGTAGGCAATCAGGGCTGCATCCAGATCCATGGCGGCCCTGTCACGCGCATTGCACCGATGGGCCCATGGATCAATGTGCTGGACCCACGTTTCAACCTGCATCTGCGCGCCGACCATATTGCCGAAGTCTGGCATGTGGTCAAACCGATCCGCGACGGCATGGCCCATTCGATCGAGGCCTTCGATGCGCAAGGCGCGCTGATCGTGCAGATTTTCGGCAAACGTGACCCCGACACATCGGCTTTCCGCGCCCTGATTGAGCGCCTTCCCCGCAAGGCAGGAGCGTAAGCCATGCTGCGTGCAACACTTGCGCTCGCGCTGCTCGCATCCCCGCTCGCTGCGCAGGACCGCGTTGTCGTTGTGGGCGGGGGCCTGGCCGAAATCATCTATGCGCTGGGGCAGGAACACCGCCTTGTCGGACGCGACACGACGGCCAGTTTCCCGCCTGAAGTCGAGGAGTTGCCCGATGTCGGCTATATGCGCGCGCTTTCGCCCGAGGGGCTTCTGGCGCTCGACCCTGATCTGATCCTTGCATCAGAGGGGGCGGGGCCTGCGGAAACCGTGCAGATCATGCAGGCGGCGTCCGTGCCCTTCGTGCAGATCACGGATGATCCGAGCCCTGCGGCTGTGCTGGAGCGGGTGATGACCATCGCAGGGCATCTTGACGCAGGCGCACAGGGCGAAGCGCTTGTCGCGCAGCTGGAGGGCGAATTCGCAGCTCTTCGCACCGAGGCCGAGGCAGTAAGCGCCCCCAAACGCGTGATGTTCGTCCTCTCGGCGCAGGGCGGGCGGATCAATGCGGCCGGACGCGACACAGGGGCTAGCACCATGATCGAACTGGCGGGCGGCGCCAATGCCTTTGACGATTTCGCGGGCTATCGGCTGCTGAGTGACGAGGCGATCACCGCTGCCGCGCCCGATGTGATTCTGATGATGGATCGCGGCGGGGATCATGCAATCTCGGACGCGGAAATTCTGGCGCATCCGGCGCTGGGGCTAACCCCTGCGGCGGAAACCGGGGCGGTTATCCGCATGAATGGGATTTACCTTCTGGGGTTTGGCCCGCGTACAGCGCAAGCCGCGCAAGATTTGCACCGCGCGCTTTACCCTGATCAGCACAAAGGGGGCTGAGGTTATGGTGGCCTTGCCCTGGGGGCGCAGCGCGGGACGGGGCGCGACGGCTGACCGCGTGACAGGCGACCGCTCAGGCCGCGCCCGCCTGACTATTCTCGCGCTGGTGGTTTTCGTGATGCTGGCGGCCATCGCCTCGCTTGGCACGGGCGCTGCAGGCGTGTCGCTGGGTGATGTGCTGGTGAAATGGTTATCGGGTGAGGTGCTGAGTGTGCGCGACCGCGTTGTGCTTTTTGACATCCGCCTGCCGCGCTTGCTGACCGGGATGCTGGTCGGCGCGTCGCTCGCAGTCTCGGGCGCGGTGATGCAGGGGTTGTTTCGCAACCCGCTGGCCGATCCGGGCATCGTCGGCGTCGGTGCGGGTGCGGGCCTTGGCGCGGTCCTTGCAATCGTGCTGGGCGCGTTCCTGCCGCCTGCGATTCTGGCGGTCGCGGGGATGCATCTGGTCCCTCTGGCTGCATTCTTCGGCGGCTGGGCGACAACGCTGATCCTCTATCGCGTGTCAACCCGTGCGGGGCGCACATCGGTGGCGACGATGCTGCTTGCAGGCATTGCGCTGGGGGCGTTGTCGGGCGCGCTGACGGGGATTCTGGTCTATATCGCGGACGATCAGCAATTGCGCGATCTGACCTTCTGGGGGTTGGGCTCTCTGGCCGGGGCAAGCTGGGCGAAACTGGCCGCTGCGGCCCCCATCATGGTGCTGGCGCTGCTAGTCGCGCCGATGCTTGCGCGGGCGCTCAATGGTCTGGCCCTGGGCGAAGGCGCTGCTGCGCATCTGGGCATTGCCGTGCAGCGGATGAAGAATCTGGCTATTCTGACGGTCGCAGCCGCCACCGGCGCGGCAGTGGCTGTGTCGGGGGGGATCGGGTTTATTGGCATTGTCGTGCCGCATCTGTTGCGGCTGGTCATGGGGCCGGATCATCGCTTTCTGCTGCCTGCGGCGGCGCTGCTGGGCGCGGGGCTTCTGCTGCTCGCCGACATCATCTCGCGGCTGATCATCGCCCCTGCGGAATTGCCCATCGGGATCGTGACGGCTGTGCTGGGCGGGCCGGTCTTTCTGTGGATTTTGCTGCGCCGTCGCGGCATCGTGGATATGTGAGGATTGATGCTGGAGGCATGCGATATTTCCGTCACCTTGGGGCGCAAACAGGTGCTGCATGGGGCGGGGCTAAAGGCAGAACCCGGTGCGATGACAGTCATCGTCGGGCCGAACGGGTCAGGCAAGACCACGCTTTTGCGCGCGATCACCGGCGATCTGGCCTGTCGTGGGTCGGTGACACTGGACAGGCAGGATATGCACGCCCTGCCCCCCCATGCGCTGGCCGAACGCCGCGCGGTTCTGCCGCAAGCAAGTGTGCTCGCCTTTCCCTTCACGGTGCTTGAGGTGGTGCGGCTTGGCCTGACCGGGCGCATCGCGCTGCGGCCCGATGCAGCACAACTGCCGACCCGCGCGCTGGAGCGCGTGGGGCTGGCGGGCTATGGCGGGCGGTTCTTCCAGGAGCTTTCGGGCGGCGAACAGGCCCGCGCGCAGCTTGCCCGCGTGTTGTTGCAGGTCTGGGAGCCGGTGCAGGACGGCACGCCCCGCTGGCTGTTTCTGGATGAGCCGGTCGCGGCGCTCGATATCGGTCATCAGTTGCAGGTCATGCAACTGGCGCGGCGTTTCGCGCAGGACGGCGGCGGAGTTATCGCCGTCATGCATGATCTGAACCTGACAGCGATGTTTGCCGACCGTGTGGTGCTGATGCTGGACGGGCGCGTGTTGGCGCAGGGCACGGTGCAGGAGGTGCTGACCGACCAGAACCTGTCGCGCGCCTATGGCTGCCGGTTGCGCGTCTCCAGCCCGCCCGCGCAAGGCGCGACCTATATTCTGCCACAGGCGGCAGAAATGGCCTGATGTATACTTGACTCTTTTACTACGCTTTAGTAGCGCAGTCACCATTACGCCAGCGGTATCGCCAGCCAGAGACCACTCAAAGGGGATACCGATGACACGACCGAACAGGCGCCGCGCGCGCCTTCTTGCCGCTATGTCTACAACTGCGCTCCTGCTGGCGCCCTTACCCACATTCGCGCAACCAGCCGAAAACCTGCAGGCCACGTCTTTTCTTGGCCGGATTGTCCTAGGCTTTGGCCGTGCACGGGTTGCGATTGACACGCCGCAGGCGGTCAGCACACTGGAGCAGGAAGATATCGACCGCGAACAGGCCGCCAAGCCCGGCGATCTGTTGCGCACCGTTCCCGGCGCTACAGCCTTTGGTGGCGACCGCATGACGGGACAGAGCTTCAACATTCGCGGGATCGGCTCGGCGGATGCGTCGGATCAGAACCGGGTGATTGTCTCGGTCGATGGGGTGCAGAAATTTTCGCAGCAATACCGGATGGGCCAGTTCTTCGGCGAGCCGGAACTTTATCGCCGCGTCGAGGTGCTGCGTGGCCCGGCATCGTCGGCACTTTACGGATCGGGCGCACTTGGCGGGGTCGTGGCGTTCGAGACCAAGGACGCCGCCGACTTCCTGCACGACGGCAGCAATACGGCCCTGCGCCTGAAAGCGGGTGGCAATACCAATGGCGCGGGCGCGCTCGGATCGGTCATTCTGGCGCAGCGTTTTGGCGAGGGGTTCGAAATCCTCGCCGCGCTAAGCCACCGTAAGGAAGGAGATTACCGTTCAGGGGACGGCACGCGGGTCACAGGGTCGGGCATGTCTTCGACCTCGGGTCTGGTGAAAGGCACATTCCGCTTTGGCGAGGGCCGCGAACAGACCCTCAGTTTCTCGCTGACGCGCTGGCACAGCGACGAGGATGACGCCAATTACTCTGCCGACATCGGTGCGGATGTCTTTGGACTGATCGACCGCAAGGTGCGCGATGAGACGGCGCAGATCACCTGGGCCAATCCGGCCGGTGCTAACCCGCTACTGGACGCAAAGGTGCAACTGACCTTCTCGCGCACGCGGGTCGAGCAGAAAAACGCAACAGCGCCCATCCCGGACTCGCTGTTTCAGGACTCTGTCTATGGTTACCGTACCTTGGGCTTGCGCGCGCAAAACCGCGCACTGATTCAAGGCGATGGCTGGGAAAACTACCTGACACTGGGCATCGAGGGATCACGACAGGAACGCACCCACCAGACCGCAGTGAGCGGCCCGCGCCTGACCCATCCGGAAGGCACGGATCGCCGTATCGGCGCATTCCTGCAAAACGAATTCATCTGGGATGACCGCCTGACAGCCGTTCTGGGTCTGCGCGCAGACCGTGTGTCGCTTACCCCTTCTTCAGAAGTAACCGCGCTGACAGGTGCTGCCGCGCGTAGCAATACGGTGCGAGCAGCCTCTCTGGCGCTGCACTACAGGCTGAATGAAAACTGGGCCGTGTTCGGATCGCTCGCGCAGACTGAACGTGCCCCATCGCTGGACGAGCTTTTCAATCAAGGCTTCCAAGGTGGTCTGATCTCGCCAGATCTGCGCGCTGAACGCGCCCGCACGGTCGAGGCCGGGGTGTCGTATAGTGATCGAGATCTGTTCACTTCAGGGGACAGCCTGGACCTGAAACTCACGGCCTTCTCTAACCGGATCACTGACAAGATTGAGCGCTCGCTCGGCGCGGGTGTGCCGTCTTATGTCAATGTCGCGCGTGCACATATTCGCGGGATCGAGCTGGAAGGCGGATATGATGCAGAGCAGGCCTTCGGCAAAATCGCCTATTCGCGCATCCTCGGGACGGATACCTCAAGCGGCGACCGGCTGAACTCGACCCCGGCGGATGAACTGGTGCTGGAGCTTGGCGGACGGGCATTCGATCAGACGCTGGATTATGGCTGGCGCGGGACATTCGTGCGCAATGCCACACGCGCCAATGGCGATGATTTCCCCGGTTACGGTGTCAATGACCTGTTCCTGACCTGGCGACCGGATCAGGGCGCGATGGCGGGGCTGGAGGTGCAGCTTGCCGTCAACAACGTTCTGGACAAGCAATATCGCAACATCCTGAACGGCGGACTTGCCAATAACGAACCCCGTCGGGGGCGCGATGTCCGGTTGACTGTGGGCAGGCAGTTCAACTGGTAAACTTCCCTCCAAGGGAGGCAGGACAGCAGGCAGGAAAATGGCAGCGCGGGAGTGCTTCCCGCGCTACCTTTCTTTATGCGGCGACTTTTGCGCCAAGGTGCTGGATGGCTGTGAAGCCCTCGAATTGCGGCGCGCCTGCATGCAGCTTGTGGGTGCCGCCTGCACGGGCATGGGCGGCGCGGAACGCGTCGCTGCGCGTCCATGCAAGGAAGTGCTCTTCAGACGCCCAGACCGTATGCGAGGCATAGAGCCGCATCCCCTCCGCCTCAGGGCCTTTGAGCATGTGAAATTCGACAAAGCCCTGCATCTGGTCCAGATGGGACTCGCGGCCAAGCCATAGGGCTTCGAAAGCCTCGGCATTCTCCAGCGGTACGGTAAAGCGGTTCATGGCGATGAACATCGGCATGGTCTCCTTGTTATGTGGGACAAAGCACCGCGCAGGCCATGCCATTGCAGCAGATCTGCGCCAGTGATGCCGGGCTGTGCACAAGGCGCTCGCTGGGTAGCTTTGTATCCCAACTTCGCCTGCAAAGGTAAAGTGTTTTTCTGATCTGGGCCGTCTGCCGTTCGGAACTGCGCCGCTGATGCGTGCTGATGTCAACACTACCGACAACCGGCAGCACCTGCAGATCACGGCCATGACGGGTCCGATGTTTCAGACCGGCTTACTCGCGAATTCTGGGGCATGCTGGCGCAGATAGTGCTCAACGGACGCGATCAGCTTCTCGCCCTGCGCGCCTTCGCATAGCATCTGCCCAACTGTTTGCGCCCGGCCTGTGCGGCGCTGCCGCAAGGCTTGCACAAGCTCCATCATCTGCCGCTCTTCCGGGGTCAGCCAGACCCGGCAGCACGCGCAGCCCTCGGAATTGAACCGGAAGGCCGTGCTTCGACTTGAGCGCAGGGTCTGCACCAAGGTCACAATGTCGTAGCAGAGCGGCCCAGCCGCGCGGGGCCCAACATGGGCGGTGGCGCAGCGTAGCGCCAACAACCAGCCATGTGTCTCAGGCGCGGCGAAGGTCTGGAAATGAAACCGCATCAGCGCGAGCGTCAGGCGGCCAAACGGGTCAAGATTCAGGCTGTCCAGATGCACCTCGTCGGGTTGGCCTTCGCGGGTCGCGCCGCCGTGATGGTGCGGCACCCCGCGCGCGTCAGGCCAGTGCGGTGCTGCACTGCCCTGCACGCCGCGCCGCTTGGCATTCTTATGTCGCAATGACGGACGCTGCGGGTTAACGCCGGACATTTGCGCGGCCTTCGGTTGTGCCTTTGGGCGCGCCGATCCGCGGCCAATCTTTGGGAACGGATTGCACAGGCCCGTCCGACCGTATCCTTTGGTCAAGACCAACCGCACCAACCGGAACCGAGTGACGATCCAGCAGCATTTCCAGAAGCTGCGGCTCCAACCCACAACCATGGGCGGCAGCACTCTCATGTGCAGATAGAAGATTGATCAGAAAAGCATGGGACGGCTCTCGCATCGGCAACTCCGGGACAAAGGGTGGTTGCCGGGCCGTCTGGGTTGAATGCAACGCAGCTTGACTGGGTGACTTAAACCTGACAAAATTACTTGGAAATGTAAACCCTACATTTGAACAAGGGGCGACACGGCTTTTCAGAGCAGCCTCACAAACCGCCAGCTTCGTGCCAGCCAAGTCATTTGCAACGCACGGAGCAAACATATGCGGAACTCAACTCTTCTCGTCGCCACGCTTGGCCTGTCGCTGATGGGCCTGTCCACCCCCGCCGCCGCTGACGGTCTAGAGGCGTGGCAATTGTCGTATGGCGGCTTTGTCACAGCCTCTGACGTGCGGCCGCATAACGGCCTGCCGCAGGATCGCGGCGATATGCTGGCGGCACTCAATGCCGACAGCCCCGACTGGGCCGAAGCGCTGAGCGTCTATACTTGGGGGCGGCATTTCCCTTGGCGCGACATGACCCATTCACTGGGCCGCTTCGCCGACAATTACAACGGCGCAATGCCTGCCGTCGTGCCGCTTTCGGTCGCGCATTGGGATGATCCCAGCTTTGCGGTGGGGCCGGTCTACTCGGCACTGGCTGGGACCGGCCCGTTCTACCAGCTTGCCGATGAGGCGCGCATCGCCTTTGTCGAGACCGCGACACTGGCCACGATCATCAACTGGACGCGGTTCGAACTGGCGATGTCAGAGCGCAAGGCATTGGCAGCAGAGCCGAACTGGGCGCTCACCAATGGCAGCCCCAAGAATTGGAACGAGATATTTGCTTTCCACTGGGGGCCAGAGGGGCAGCATTCGGTCCATGCAGCACTCGAGGCCATCCCTGAGGGCGCGCAGGTGAATGCCGCGCTCTACATGGCGCTGGCCGAGGGACAACCGCATCTGCTGGAAGAACGCTGGGCCGAAGACGAGGCGGCTGTGGTCGACCGGCTTTTGCATGAAGGATCGTTGCGCCTGTTCCATGCGGCGTTGCAAGACGCAGAGGGAGCCAGTGACGACGCGGAGCGTCTGGTCGCCGTCATGCAGGCGCGCGGGCTGTGGCTGGCTGCGGCGGAAGCGGTGCTGACATTGGCCCCCGGTGAAGCGCAAGGCATCGAGGCCGCGCTCGCAGGAGCAGGCGATCCCGATCTGCTACCTTTCGCAGTCGAAGCGGTCGAGGATAACTTGATCCTGCTGTCAAACTGAACACAAGGCCGGTGTTCCTCACATCCGGCGATCAGGAACCGATCCAGCCTGTATTCTGATGCATGTCGGCCCCTGCGCAGGTTCTGGCAGACTCGCAGGCGGCCTTAACGCGGACAGGCATGGCCAGAAGTTGATTGAGAAGACGCTGCGCGCAGAAGTTAGTTCGTCGCATCCCCGAAAGCCATGCCGCCGGTTGCGACCTGTCCGGTGGGGCTGTCGGGGTTGCGGGCATGGGGCGGGGGTCAGGGCGATGAAATTCTGCCATACTGCACGCGCGCGCAGGTCATCGCGGCGGGGCGCGGTGGGTGCGCGGGGCCAGATACTCGATCCAGGGGTAGTCGTCGGCATTGACGGGCGCATCCGCGAACAGGCCGGACGCGGCATTGCCTGCGTAGAATTTCAAGGCGCGATCGGTCAGTACCGCGTCAGGCGTAGGCGCCCTGCCAGTTCCAGAACATCGCTGTCAGGTTCAGGGGCGACGCGGCCAGCGTCGGGTCGCCGTGGTTCAAGTCGAACGGCACGCCGATATCGAAGTCCAGACCAGTATACTCCCCCGCGGGGACTGTGCCGCGCAAGCTGTTATTCATGTCGGGCGTGCCGTTGACGCAGGTGCCAGTTGCATCCTCGAAATCCAGCTGCGCCACATCGGCGACCTGCCAAACCCCGTCCTGATCCAGCGCGATGGGGCCTCGGTCCCGTCTGTGCCGATCAGCCGTGCATTGGTGACGAAGACGCGGAAACCGGCGACCTCGACGGTCGAGGCGGTCACACCGATGCCGTCATAGGCCTGCGCGCAGGTGAAGGGGGTGCCGGCCATCTCGGCGGCGCAATTGATGGTGACGGGTTGGTCGGCCAGCGCCGGCGTGGCGAGTGCGGTCACAGCCGCCAGTGCAAGGAAACGTATGTTTTATCTTTCGTGAATGATGTGGGTGTCACCGGCAGCGCTTGCGCCACCGGGTTTCAGCGATCAGACAAGAAATAGCGGCGGGCCGCGTGCAGGCGGTGTGCGTGGGCTGTGCGCGTGCACCAGCAAATGGCCTGCCGCGGGCACGTCCAGCATTGCGATGCGCAGGGCAACGCCTGCGCCAGGGGCATCTGCTCCCAGAGCCATGATCTTTGCCAGGGTGCAGACAGGGCAATCCTCGGCCATGCCCTGCGGGCCGTCTTGCGTGACGCAAGGATCATCCAGTTCGCCGCCGATCTGAACATAGGCCGCCAGCATCGGATTGGCAGGTAAGCAGGAGCATGCTGATGACCAAAGCCAAGAACCATCAGCGCCAGCACAAGAAGCGCAGCACTCAGGCGGTTGGAAAAGGTAATTAACATACTCATGTTATCTTGCTTCCTGCCAGTCTTAGTTTCAGCTATCATCACGCGGTACGCCCCTGCAGGTGAAAAATGGGATGAGGCATTGATGGAGTGGATGGCGCCCGCTTCCGGCATGACGATGTCCATGTTGGGTGCTGAGAACACCACCAACAAATGAAGCCGTCCATGGCAAAAAACTCCATGCTCCGGATCGATCTGGCGGAGTATGTTTTCAGGCAGCACGGCGTTGACGCCGATGGCCGAGTTGCCTTGCGCCGTCAGCTACGGTTGATGCAGCCGGGCCAACTGAAGGGTAAGGACAATCGAGTTACCAATGGCCGAAGCCCAAAAACCGCAGGCTGATAATCTGCAGGGCCGGCTTATGCCAACATATCCAGCATTCGTGATTGACTGCATTTTTGCTGCCTGCCATAGCATGACCCATGTCTG
The DNA here is from genome assembly GCF_004366635.1 of Roseinatronobacter bogoriensis DSM 18756. GTDB lineage: Bacteria > Pseudomonadota > Alphaproteobacteria > Rhodobacterales > Rhodobacteraceae > Roseinatronobacter > Roseinatronobacter bogoriensis. The sequence continues at coordinate 29,460 of NZ_SORN01000011.1, forward strand.
ACCCTGCCCCCAGCATTGTTGCGCGCCGAGATAGTGGCCCGAAAGTGCATATTCTTCTGTGTACTTACAATGGTGCAGCTTGGTTGGAGGCGCAGTTGGAAAGCCTTGTTGCCCAGACACATCGCGACTGGCTGCTATGGGTCAGTGATGATAACTCCAGCGATGATACGCGCGCCATTCTGGCGCGTTTCGCCGCGCGCTATCCGGGCCGGGTGGCCGCCGTGCTGGACGGGCCACGCAAGGGCGGTGCGGCCAATTTCCTCTCGCTTTTGTGCCATGCGGATATACCAGAGGGCTATGTCGCGCTCTGCGATCAGGATGATGTCTGGATGCCGCACAAGCTGGCACATGCCCTGGCCCAACTGCGCCCCTGGGCAGGCACGCCTTGCGCATGGGCAGGGCGCTATATGTTCACGGATCAGTATCTGAACCCTTTGGGCTTGTCTCCGCACTGGGCGCGCGGGCCTTCATTGGAAAACGCACTGGTCCAGAATATCATGTCGGGGCATACGTTGACGCTGAACCCCGAGGCCCTGGCGCTGGTGCGGCGCGCAGGTCCGATGCCGGTCGCGCATCATGATTGGTGGATCTATCTGCTGCTGATGGCTTGCAATGGACATGCGTTGATCGATACTGAGGTTGTGCTTCAGTATCGACAGCATCGCGACAACACAATAGGACGGCGGGCGGGCCTTCGCGCCCGTGCCGGGCGCGCGATAGCCATGGTGAATGGGACGCTGAATAGCTGGATAATGGGCAACCTTGCGGCGCTTGCGGCCGCGGATGCGCCCTTATCGCCACAAGCCCGCCACCTTGTGGATGGTTCGAGGCAAAGATCGGCGAAAATAGCGAGCGCGGCTTTGGGAAACTTTTCGACGCATCGTCAACACCGAGCAGAAACCTTGGCGTTTGCTTTTGCAAAATGCCTGCGCCGTCTTTAGAATAGCGTGTCATTCTTGCCATTCGCGCACCCTGTCGCGCTTAGCGATAGGCTTTCGGGCCGTGTGCTCGGCTTTCAAACCCCTAGCGGATTTACACCACTTCTTGATCGGTGACCTCCTTCAGAAGGCGCGCGGCTGGAATAACCACATCACCAGATGCCCCCTCAAGTACCCATGGTCCGTCCTGAACCGATGCTGCCGTATCGCCAAGCCGGGCAATGACGCTGACATGCAGCACAACGGCCTGAGATGTAATCGGCGCGATGAAAGGGGTTCCGCTCTCTCGCCATTCTTCGCCGCCCGCTTGGACTGCACTCAGGTTTTAGGGCGTCCCGTCGATCGAGAAAATGTCGCCTGCAACTTGGATGGTGATCCCGGGCAGGTCCTGTTGTGGGGTCAATGTCAGGTGCATTTTTCTGTTCCTTAAAACCAGCGGCCAATGGCGAGCAGCTGGGTGGATGCGGTCATTCGCGCGCCATGACAGCGTCTATCCATGCGACACGCGGATAGCGGAGCAAGGGTCTGGAAAATGTCAGGGCATTTCCGACCTGCCCGCACAAAACCATGAAAGCGTGCAAGATCATGAGCCCTGTGGCCTTGAAAAGCAGAAAACTGGTTCCCAAAGCGGGCGGCCTAGCCAGAAGAGAAAAAGCCAGGCTAAGAATGACAATCAAGCCCAGCGGCTCTGGGATCGCCCAGAGGTAGCCGCCCGGCGTGCGCCCATAACGCGTGGACATTTCACGCAGCACCAGCGCCGCAACAGCGCGAAGGCTGGCTTGCACAGCCGAGGGCGCCCTGCCCGCAGCAAGCGCATTTTCTGGCATCAAGACCACCGTCCACTAAAGCAGATCCGATGAATCGCTGCTTGGGTTTCCCCTGCTCTTTTGGTATGCGAATTTGCAGGCCAGTTCCACAGCCGCTTAGCGTAATCACCAAAGGTATGATAGTTCATGGCTGACATTGCAAAGCCTGCCCCCGAGAAACCGAAGACATCGCCTCCGGGAGATGGCCGCACTGGCGCGCCCGTTTCGGTCCGCCCGACAGCTCGTCGTGCATGGCTTAAGTCACGACATAGAGGGCTGATCCTGAGTCTGCTCTTGGTTGTTGGCCTGCCGGTGATGATGACAACGGCTTATCTGGTAGTGTTTGCCAAGGATCAGTATGCGTCAAAAGTGGGTTTTACGATCCGACAGGAAGAAACCAGCACCGCCAGCGAATTGATGGGTGGGCTTAGCTCGATCCTTGGGGCAAGCGCACAGGGCCATGCCGATTTGCTGTTCGAGTTTGTCCAGAGCCAGGAAATTGTTGAACAGATCATGGACGAATTTGACCTTGTCGCCAATTACAGCGCAAACTGGCCGTTGGATCCGATTTTCTCGCTGTGGCCCACAGCCACGATTGAAGATGTCGTCTGGTTCTGGGGGCGGATGGTTCGGGTGACATTTGACAGGTCTTCAGGGATGATGCTGGTTCAGGTACGTGCCCATGATCCTGAGACAGCGCAGATGCTGGCCCAGCTTATCGTGCGCAAGAGTGAGGAAATGATCAACCGGCTGAATGCCACCGCACGCATTGATGCGATGCGCAACGCGGAAGCCGATCTTGAGGCTGCATTGGCGCGGTTGCGTGCAGCGCGCGAAGCCTTGGCCGAATTCCGGGCGCGCACTCAGATTGTTGATCCGCAAGCCGATATTCAGGCCCGCATGGGCGTGATGAGCAACTTTCAGCAGCAGCTTGCCGAAACCCTGGTTGAGTATGACCTGCTGTCTCAAACGGCAGATGCAAATGACCCCCGCGTGCGTCAACTCGCGCGACGTATAGATGCCATCCGTAACCGCATCCGCGACGAGCGGCAGAATTTCACCCAGCTTGATGTGACCATAGACGACACGGATTATCCGCGATTGATCGCCCAGTTTGAGAGCTTGCAAGTCGATCAGGCTTTTGCCGAGGCGACCTATCAAGCCGCGCTGACCGCGATGGATTCTGCGCGCTCCAATGCCTCGCGCCAGAACCTGTTTCTGGCCAATTTCATTCAACCCACCCGCGCAGAGCGCGCGCAATATCCGCAGACAACACTTCTGATCGGGCTGAGTTTCTTCTTTTCATTGATGGCGTGGTCCGTGATGGCACTGGTCTATTACAGCCTGCGCGATCGCGGGTGACCAGCACCGCGGAGGGCGCGTGATAGAATTTCGTGACATCACCAAAGGGTTCTGGGTGCGCGGCGAATATCGCCCTGTGATCCGCGCGCTGAACCTGACCCTTCCAACTGGCCGTTCGTTGGCCCTGCTGGGGCGCAATGGTGCAGGAAAGTCAACGCTCCTGAACATGGTCTCAGGCACGATGCGCCCCGACACGGGCGACATTATCAGCGATGGCAGTATCTCCTTCACAGTCGGTTATGCTGGGAGTTTTCATGGCGATATGACCGGCGCGCAGAACACCCGCTTTCTGGCGCGGGTTTACGGTGTGGATACGGATGAGTTATGTGATTTCGTGGAAGACTTCGCAGAAATTGGTTCGCATTTCCATATGCCTGTGCGCACCTATTCCTCAGGCATGAAATCGCGCCTCGCCTTTGGTGTGTCGATGGGGATCAGATTTGACACCTATCTGATTGACGAAGCCACGGCGACTGGGGATGCCCGTTTCCGGCACAAAAGCAAAGAAGTGTTCCGCGCGCGCATGGCTGAGGCCAGCGCTGTCATGGTCAGCCATTCGATGGGCGACATCCGCGCCTTTTGCGATGCTGGACTGGTCCTGAATGACGGGCAGATCGAAGTCTTTGAGGATGTCGAAGACGCGATCAAACGGCATCAGGAATTGCTGGCGTGATCGAGGGAGCAGCAATTCCGTCGCTGACACGATATGACCGATTTGGCAACTGATCTGACCGGCCCGCACCGCCGCAGCATAAGCTTCAAGCAGTGCTTCCAGATCGGATCGTCGCGGCCCGGCACCGCGCCCGGGGACGTGGTCGGGCAGGATGCAGTCGCATGAAATGGCCAAACTTCGCAACGCGCGAAACCCCGCCATGGCCAATGTGATGATCGACCAACGCCTGCGCCGCCGCCTCCCCCCAAGGCAGGGCGGCACTGCGAATCGCCTCAGTCTTGATCCGGTTCGAGTCGAGCCCCCCCCGTCGCAGTCGAAGACAAGGGTGGCATAGTCTATGGGCCTGGGGATCATGTCAGTGCCAGCCCGCGCAAGAATAGCTGTTCGGCGACAACGAAATCTGCTTTCCAAGTGATGTCCTGTGCAGTCAGTTTGTCCAGCGGGAAGAGGTAAGGGTTATCGCCTATGCGATCATTCAATCGGGAATAGATTTCGATGGGGGCAAAGAACACGGCGCTGTTAATTTCATGCGCCGGTGTCAATGTCTGGGTCCGGGACCATTTCTCGACCTGGCGGTCATGGTTCAGCGGGCCTTTTTCATTCCACAGGAAAGCGTGAAGTAATGTCGTGGTCATGAGTGAATCATGACCCTGTGTCAGGGCCTGTCGATAGCAGGCGATGACGTTGGCATAAGTTTCTGCAGTGACAAAGGGTGAGGTGACGTGAGTCCACAGGATATGCCCCGCGGGAATCAGGTCGTGGGCATGGCCAACAAGCGCATCGGTACTGGTGGCGCTGCTGGACAGGTGTTCGGCGCGGCGATGAAGCACCAGATGCGCAGCGCCCAGATTACGCGCATAGGCGCTGGAACAGGCAGATGCCGCGGCCAGACACATTCCGGACGTGGCGCTTTGCATCACCAGGCATATCCCGCGCAGTATATAGCGCAAAAGCTGCACCTGGCTGGAGCGCACAAGACACACCTCTCGCACGCCCCTGCCGGTGTGAAACAGGCCCTGACCTTTCTCCAAACGCTGCAACCGGGCACCGGAGAAAAGGGGTTCAAGCAAGATTGACATGATCACTCTCAAATGACGCCGACCTGTCGCATGCGCTACGGCGGAAAGACCCAGACCAAGGGTTTCGCCGATGAAACGGATCACATTGACGAAAGCGCTGCTCTGACCAGTTGCCCTATCGGCACAGGATCATGTGGCGCAGGCGCAATAGCTGTGACGACGGCGCAAGGTCGGTGTCGCCATTGCCGTTGCCGCGCGCCGCATTGTTACAAATCGGGATGGCGTTTGGGGGTGCGCCGGGACACTATTTGTCTAGTGGGCGACCTGCCGTTGCTCAGGCGGACAGGGCGAGAGCAGCCCCCCCGGCGGCCGCCACGACAACGACGACCCAAGGCGGCGCCTTCCATGCCATCAGCGCCACGAAGCAGACCAGCGCAAGGGTAAAATCGCGCATGTCGCCGATGGCGCTGGTGAAGACGGGCGAGTATAGCGCCGCGCCGAGTATCCCCACAACAGCCGCATTCGCGCCCTGCATCAGCGATTGCGCCCGCGCCATGGCGCGGAACCTGTCCCAGAAGGGCATCACGCCGACCAGCAACAAGAAACCCGGCAGGAAGATCGCCCCCAGCGCCAATGTGGCGCCCGCAATGCCATTCGGCGCTGGCCCCAGTACGCCCCCCAGATAGGCCGCGAAGGTAAACAGCGGCCCCGGCACTGCCTGCGCCGCGCCATACCCCGCCAAAAACTGGTCCGGTGTTACCCAGCCGGTCTGTACAACCTCGGCCTCCAGCAGTGGCAGCACCACATGCCCGCCCCCAAAAACCAGCGCGCCTGCGCGGTAGAAGCTGTCGATCACTGCCAGCGACTGGCTCTGACCCGCAAGCAGCGGCAGGAGCAGAAGCGCAGCAAAGAAAGTGGCCAGCGCGCCTATTGCCACCCCGCGCGATACGGGCATCATGACATGCCCGCTGACAGGCGTGCCAGCACCGCGCCCGAGCGCAAGGCCAGCCAGCCCGCCCAGCACGATCGCCCCCACCATTCCGAAGGCACCGGGCACAAAGGCCAGCGCCGCCACAGCCCCTACGGCAATGGCCGCGCGTTCGCGGTCAGGGCACAGGTTTTTCGCCATGCCCCAGACGGCTTGGGCAATGATCGCCACGGCCACGATCTTCAGCCCATTCAACGCCCCGGTTCCCACTGGCCCGGCAATGCTGGCCGCGCTGAGTGCAAAGACCAGAAGGATCAGGGCCGATGGCAGCGTAAAGGCGACAAAAGCCGCAAGCGCCCCCAGCCAGCCCGCGCGCATCATCCCCAGCGCAAACCCGACCTGAGACGAGGCCGGACCGGGCAGAAACTGGCACAATGCGACCAGATCAGCATAGGCGCGGTCATCCAGCCAGCGCCGCCGTATAACCAGTTCGTCGCGGAAGTAACCCAGATGCGCGATTGGCCCCCCGAAACTGGTCAGGCCCAGCTTGAAGAAGGTCGCAAAGACCTCGCCCGCTGTGCCTTGCGCGGCTTCGGTTTTGCCCGCATCTATTTTGTTTGTCATTCTGTCCCCGCCTCGCCCTTGAGTTCGCGCAATCGCACCCGAGCCACAGCCAACCCGTCACGCCCTTTTTGCGTAATCGTGTAAAATTTCCGCGACGTGCGCCCCGCGCGTTCGGTCTGGCTGGTCAGGTATCCGTCCCGTTCCATATTTGCCAACATCGGATAGAGCGTGCCGGGCGACAGCCGGTAGCCGTGCCGCGCCAGTTCATCAATCATCCACTGGCCATAGATCGGGTGTTCTGCGGCATGGTGCAGGATATGCAAGCGGACCAACCCCGACAACAGATCATGATGCTCCATGCGCTCGACCATGTTACACCTATGCTTTCCGATATCGACATTCGATAAATCATGCTTTACGCAGGGCGTCAACCTTGCCGCTCTCATTGGTCAGACATATGCACATTCATCCGCCACACTCCCCTGTCATTTCCGTTACAGATCTGGACCAGCTTGGCGCTGTCAGAATGCTGTATGTGGCTGACGGAGATGAAGCCCCGCATGGGCTGACCCGTGTGCCCGTTGCAGACTGGATCGCGCATGCCAAGCAAACCCCCTCAGGGCTGGATGATCTGGCTTTCTGGCATGACCAGATCACGCGCTTGGGGATCGGGCCGGATGCGCTGACAGTCATTGCAGATAACGGTAGCATGCTGGAGGCCGCGCGCGTCTGGTTCATCTTGCAGTATTTCGGTCTGCCAGTGGTGGTACTTAATGGTGGGCTGCCCGCCCTGAACGAATTGCCCCAACAGGCCGCGCTCTATGCTGGCCCTATCACCCTGACGCCCGGTTCTGGCGCTGTTGCGCTGATGGACCGTGACGGCCTGAAAGGGGCCCTGCCTGAGATTCAGGTTTTTGATGCGCGCACGGCAGCGGAGTTCAGCGGGTTTGACCTGAAAGGCAATGCGCGCGGTGGGCACCTGCCAGGGGCATCGCTTCTGTCACATAGTGACCTGCTTGGGGAAGCGGGCCTAAAGCCTGTGCCGCAACTCGTAGCCCTGATGGACCAGGCCGGGATCACCGACGGCAAGCCCATCGTGACCCATTGTAACGGAGGTGGGCGCGCGGCGCTGGCAGCCCTTGCGGCAGTGATGGCGGGCAAACGTGATGTGCGGGTCTATTATCTCAGCTTCGCGGATTGGGCAGCGGATGAAAGCTGCCCTGTCAACGTGCCGGAATAAGTCCCCTGTTTCCAAGGCGCGTTTGACTTTGATCAAGGCTGCGGAGTTCTTGGCCTGCCAATGAGGCGAGATGATGCGTTCTCTCAACGGCCTGCAATCTCTCTTCGCCAGCGCGCTTATGCTGGTGCTGTGGCTTGTACCCGCAATTACCAGCGCGCAAACTCCGCATTTGCAGCAGTTTATGTCAGAAATAGCCCCCCATTCGATTGTCGAGACTGCGACGGATTACGGTGCAATCCGCGATGATCTGCCGGTGGCCCCCATCCTTGGGCCGGATGGGCCTATGGGTTGGGTGTTCATCACCTCGGATTTCGTCGGCACAACGGGCTATGGTGGTAAGCCGATCCATGTGATGGTCGCACTCGATGACGCGGCGCGCATCATCGGGGCGAGGTTGGTCGAGCATTCCGAGCCGATTGTCATAATCGGCATCCCGGAATCGCGGATACACGCGGTCATGCAGGGGATCGTCGGGCTGGATGTTGCGGAACTGTCGCAGCAAGAGCGTCGTGCACCGCAATTGGAGATCGTCTCGGGCGTCACCGTCACCGTGATGGTGATTGACGATTCCATCCAGCGATCTGCCCTGCACGTGGCGCGCAGGTTGGGTCTGGGCGGGCTGTCGGTCGAGGGCGCGCAGACTGGCCCGCGCTTCGCCCTGAACCCCGATGCCCGCGCAGCAGAGGATTGGCCCACGCTGTCAGCGGATGGAACAGTCCAGCGGCTGACACTGGATGTCGGGCAAGTCAATGCGGCCTTTGGCGCCCATCCCGACCCGCGCGCCGCTGAGCGCCCTCTGACCGACCCACCAGACACATTGTTCATTGACCTGTTCGCAGCACAGATCAGCCATGACAGCCTTGGCGCGCGGCTTCTGCCCCCGGAGGCGCAAGCGCAGCTTCAGGAGTGGCTGACCGAGGGCGCGCATCCGCTCTGGCTGGGTGCGCGCGGGATGCAGTCGTTCAAGGGCACAAATTACCGGCGCGGCGGTGTGTTTGACCGTATCGTGCTGGTGCAGGGGGAAAACTCGATCCGCTTCCGCGAAGAAGATCATCTGCCGCTTGATGCCCTTGATCTGCCCGGCGCACCACATCTGAAGGAGATTGACCTGTTTCGCATTCCGGCCGATGCAGGTTTTGCCCCCACAGCGCCGTGGCGGCTGCAACTGGTGGCGCAGCGCAATGTGTCGGGTGTGGATCGCGCCTTCACCTTTTTCGAGCTGCCCTATCAGCTTGCCCCGCATTTCCTGCGCGAATTGCCCCGCCCTGCCCCGCAAGGCAGCCTGTCTGATGCCGAGGCAGAGCGCGCCGCGCAGATGGCCCTGATCGAACGGATCTGGCAAGATCGACAGGTGGAGATTGCAGGCCTTGCCGCCATGCTACTCGTGCTGACAGGGGTGTTCTTCTTTCAGGGGCTGTTGACGCGCTCGGCGCGGGCAACCTACTGGTTCCGCATCGGTTTTTTGTCGCTGACGCTGTTTTTCCTTGGCTGGTATGCCAATGCGCAGCTTTCTGTCGTCAATATACTGGCGCTGACGCAATCGCTGATGAGCGGGTTTTCATGGCAGGCCTTCCTGCTTGACCCCTTGACCTTCATCCTGTGGTTCTCGGTCGCGGCGGCGCTGATATTCTGGGGGCGCGGGGCCTATTGTGGCTGGCTGTGCCCCTTTGGCGCACTTCAGGAATTGACCAACCAGATTGCGCGGCGGTTGCGCGTGCCGCAACTGACCTTGCCTTGGGGGCTGCATGAACGCCTCTGGCCGGTCAAATACATGATCTTTCTGGCACTTTTCGGGGCTTCTCTGGCCTCGCTCAGCTGGGGCGAAACCCTGGCAGAGGTTGAGCCGTTCAAAACCGCCATCGTGCTGAAATTCGACCGCGCCTGGCCCTTTGTGACCTTCGCGCTGGTGCTATTGGGCATCGGGCTGTTTATCGAGCGCTTTTACTGTCGCTATCTCTGTCCACTTGGGGCTGCACTCGCGATTCCCGCGCGCATCCGCATGTTTGATTGGCTAAAGCGCTATAAAGAGTGCGGCAGCCCGTGCCAGACCTGCCGCAACGACTGCTTTGTGCAGGCCATTCACCCGACAGGTGAGATCAACCCGAATGAATGCCTGAACTGCCTGAATTGTCAGGTACTCTACCAGTCGCAAAGCAAATGCCCTGTGGTGATCCGGCAGATCAAGCGCCGCGCGGTGGTGTCGGCAAGTGGTAAATCTGATGCGAAAGGAGAGGTTTGATGCTGCACAGCCGTCGTCGTTTCCTGACCATTGCCGCCGCCGCCTCAGTCGCCGGTCTACCTGCCCGCGCCGCATCTGTCACCCGCTGGCAGGGGGTGGCGCTTGGGGCCAATGCCTCGATCCACCTTGCGCACCCGGAGGCTGACCGGATCATCGCCAAGGCCCTGGCCGAGATCGCGCGGCTGGAACAGGTATTCAGCCTGCACCGCCCCGATTCAGCCCTTGTAAAGCTGAACGCGGCGGGCCATCTGGCGGCCCCACCGTTCGAATTGCTGGACTGTCTTGGGATTTGCGCCGCTGTGCATACTGCCAGCGGTGGTGCATTTGACGCGACGGTGCAGCCCCTCTGGGCACTTCATGCGCGCAGCTATGCGAAGGGCCACGCGCCGCGCGAGGCCGAGATCATGGCGACCTTGCCGCTGGTCGGATGGGACGCTGTGCAGATCAGCGCCGCGGAAATCAACTTTACCCGCCCCGGCATGGCCTTGACGCTGAACGGTGTCGCGCAGGGCGTGATTGCAGATCGTGTGGCTGATCTGCTGGCGCGCGAGGGCTTGAGCGATATTCTGGTGAACGCGGGCGAATTCCGCGCCCTTGGCGGTCATCCCAATGGCGGCTCCTGGCCGATCCGGCTGGATGATACAGGCAAGACGCCCGTACCTTTGCGCAACCGCGCGCTGGCCAGTTCCGGCCCGCTGGGCACTGTCTTTGATGAGGCGGGCCGTGCGGGGCATATTCTGGACCCGCGCACAGGCCACCCCAGCGCCACGAAATGGAAGCTGATCAGCGTAACAGACCCGCGCGCGGGGCTGGCCGATGCGCTGTCCACCGCCGCTTGCCTTTTGTCGCGGACTGAGGTTGACAGGATGATGGCAGTGTTTCCGACAGCCGAACTTGTGGGGCTGTCATAGCGCAAGCTGGCAAATACAACGCCGCCCACGCATTCCCGAACCAAAAGAAAACCCCGGCAAACTGTGCCGGGGTTTCATGTTTTTTGCCGTTCACTTAACCGGGAACAACGCCCTCGGGCAGTTCGAACGGAATGCCTTCTGGTGGCTCGAAATTCACCGGAATCTCGCCGGTCAGCGCGTCAAGGAAGGCGGTGATGTCGTCCAGCGTCTCGTCATCCAGCCGCTGTCCAAGCTGAATCCGGGCCATGATGTCATTGGCGCGACGCAGTTCCGCCACGGACCCATCGTGGAAATACGGATAAGTCTTCGCGATATTGCGCAGCAGCGGCACGCGGAAGAAGAAGCGGTCGGCCTCATCACCTGTTGCACGCATCAGACCAGAGTTAATATCGACCGACCCGGTATGATCCCAATAATTTTCGGTAACGCCGAAGGGCTGCAGCATCTCTCCGCCAAAGAGCGGCCCAGCATGACAGCCTGCGCAGCCGACATCGATATAAGATTGCAGCCCGGCAAGTTGCTGCGGGGTCATCGCGTCATCATCACCGGCGAGCCATGCGTCATAGGGCGCAGGGGTCCGCAATGTGAACTCATAGACCTCAATCGCCTTGCCGTAATTTTCAACGCTCATTGGCTCTTCGTCATCGGGGAAGGCGGATGCGAACCATTCAGCATAGCCATGCTCATCGAGCACAGGCAGGATGTCTTCACGTGTCGCGAAGCCCATAGAACCGGTGATCGAGCCCATCGCCTGAGCTTGTCCAGACTCGCGATCTGCAAGCCAGCGCAGGCCCGGCGTTTCCATTGAATGGAACACAGTCTGTGATTGTAAGGTGCGCCCGCCACGCGCGTTGATCGAGGCTACACGCGAATCCGACCCCCAGTTTTCTGCGAAATGGCAGCTTGCGCAGGCCACGTCACCGCTGATCGACAAACGCATGTCCCAGAACAGCGCCTGGCCAAGCTGGGCTTGCGGGTCTTCGATCTCTTCAGGTTCGGTGGCACGAACAGTCCCGAACAGCGCACGCGCGGTTTCGCGAAGCTCCTCGACATCGGATGCAGCAGCTGGCCCGACGGCAGGCAGCATCAGGGCTGCGACCGCGGCGGCTGTCAGTAGGCGTGGCATGGGGCTAAACCTTCTCTTTGTCATTCACGTTTACGCTATCACGGCGCGGTGAAGAGAGGGATTGATCTGAGTTAGTTTGCTGCGCTTTAAATTTTTAAAGTGTTGAATTTTTTACTTTTCGTCACACGCACAGGGCATTTGATTCAAGGTACTATCCTGCCTCACGCTCATTCGCGTTACGATCCAGACCAAACTTCTGGGCGGCTACATGGATACCGCACTTGCTTAATGGTAACATCTGCACCCGCAGGCCGAGGCGCCGGATGCCCGTATGCAGTCCTCAATTCGCACCCGCGCGATACAGCTTCCCCGAAGCGACGCGCACCGAAAGCTGCCACAGCGGCGTGGTTTTACGACCGATCCACCTGAAGTGAAGCGCGTACTGGTTTGCTGGCGTTACGGATGTTAAACACCAAAAGCCCCAAAAAGACCGCGAAGGCTGTCCACTGGAACATCGGATCAAGCTCGGGCCAGATCAGCGCCCCACACAATCCGGCCAGCAGGATGCGCTGCATCACCCCAACCGCGTTTTCCATGTGCCCCTCGAAGGCTGCCGCAATACAGTAAAGTGCTGCCAATGTAAGGACTGTGACTTGTAGTTTTTCGAATAGCGACCCAGTCAGAAGTGGCGTGAAGGCAAACATCAGCGGTACGATATACAGGGCCTTGGCCATTTTCCATGCCGTGACGCCGGTCGCCATAGGGCGGCTTCCTGCGATCGCGGCGGCAGCAAAAGCCGTCAGGCAGACCGGCGGCGTGACAGAACTGTCCTGACTGAGCCAGTAGATGATCATATGCGCAGTCAGAAGTGCCGCGATGACCAGATCGCGGCTGAGTATGCTTTCGACAATGGTCCGCCGCATCTCCAGCGGTGCTGCTTCAAAAACTATCTCGGCCTGACTGCGGGCCATGGGCAGACCGATGTCAGCGGCATATTGCGGCGCACCCATTGCGAGGATGGCCTGCATATTTTCGGGGACAGCCCCAGCAGCGATGGCATTGATAACCTCGATCCGGGTAATCATATCTGCAAGCGCAGGCGCAGATAGTGTGGCGACGACGATATATGCCGCCGTCACAGGCAGACCCATTCCCAGCACAAGTGAGGCCAGCGCGATCAAGGCAATAGCGATCAGGACGGAATTATTCGCCCACGCGCTGATCATCAGTGAAAAGGTATTACCAACACCGCTGATGGTTACAGCGGCGATAACCACGCCGATGGCAACAAGCAAAACGGCGGTCAGCACCATGTTACGTGTGCCCAGCGCCAGACTTTCCAGTACTGCCATGGGACCCATGGGGCGAGGTGTGATCCATGAGAAGGCGACTACGGATAAAATCGCGAAGCCAGCCGCATAGGACGGGGTGAAACCCCAGATCATAAGGCCCACAAGCACGCCGAGCGGGCCGAAAAAGGCGATTCCGTTCTCACGCAAGACCTGCCCAAGCGACTTCTCGGGGCCCGGGTCCGGCGCAAGCTCAAGCCGTTTCGCAGTAATTCGTACATAGAACGCGATGGACAAAAAATAAATCAGCGCGGGCAATACCGATACCGCTGCGATTGTTAAATAGGACACGCCAGTGAAGCTTGCCATGACAAAGGCACCAGCACCCATAATGGGTGGCATGATCTGCCCGCCTGTAGAGCTTGCCGCCTCCGTTGCTGCGGCTGTGCGAGCAGGCAGGCCCGAGCGTTTCATCAATGGAATTGTGATCGATCCGGTCGAAACGGTATTCGCCACAGCCGAGCCGGATATAGTGCCCATCAGCCCGGACCCGATGATAGCAACAAAGCCCGGCCCCCCGATCATGCGCCTTGCGATCACCTTTGCGAAATCCACGATGAATTCACCCGCGCCGGAGCGCAACAGGAACGCGCCGAACAGGATAAACATGAATACAAAACTGGCCGATATGCGCGCAACCGAGCCGAACATCCCGTCATCGGTGTAGAAAATACGAAACAGCATAGTATCGGTGCGCAAACCGCTAAAGGTCAGCATGCCCGGCACATAAGCGCCCCAGTAGGTTATATAAGTGAAGCTCGCCAATATCAGGATCGGGATTACCCATCCCGTGGTCCGCCGCGTAAACTCGACGGCCAGCGCCAGAGCAATCATTGTGAACACCCAGTCATGCCATACCATGCGCATGCCACGGTCGTAGAATGCCTGTTCTGCCAGCAGAAGATAGGCCACGAGCGAGATGGACAAGGCGGCAAGTGCCAGATCAATCCCAAGAACCACTCGCTGAGCAGCCCGGCTGCGCGCCTGCCATGCAGGATAAAGCAGCGCACACAGCACTCCGAACCCAGCAAAATGGATCACCGAGGTCATCAACTCTGGCCAGGTCGCGAAGGTGTTGAACCAGATATGCAGCAGCGCCAGACCGACACCGATCCAGAAGGCAGCGCGTCCATAAAGGCTGTCGGGGCTGCGCAATCCGGCCATGCCGGGTGCCACAACGTCAGTGGGGGCGTCGGCGGGCCGCTGCGGCTGGTCGCTGGGCATAATACTCTCCGAAATTCGCGGCAAATAATGGTTTGGTCCGGCACCCCTGTCAGGGCAACCGTATTGGCGATCTGGCCCGACCTAGCGCCGGGCCGTGGGGGCCGAAACATCAAACGTGAGTTTCTGTTTCGGCCCGCAGTCTCAATCTACCGGTTGCAGATTTTCGGGGATTTCCAGCCCGGCTTCCTCGAAATAGCGCGCTGCGCCTGCATGCAATGGCAAGGGTAAGCCAGCCAGCGCGTTGTCCAGGGACATGTCGCAGGTGGCAATATGCACATTACACAAGAAACCCAGATTCTCGTAAATCGCCTTGGTGAACAGGTACACATCCTCTTCCGGGACATCGGCATTGACCGACAGGAAGTTGGGCTGGGCGATCGTGTCCACAGGTTCCGGCTGGTTGGGGTAGGTTTCGGCCGGAATGGTGATCGGGAAATACATGTTCAGCCCGCCATCAAAGGCCGCTGCCTGATCTTCCGTGAAGGACAGAAGTGTTACGCCGTCACCCATCTGGGCCTTCGCTTGTGTCACACTGCCCACGCCAAAGCCCGAATTAACGATCATTCCATGTATATTTCCGTTGATCATGGATTCAACCGAAGGGGCAAATCCCTGATAGACAGTATCCATGTCCTCATCGACATTGATGCCGAAATTGCCAAGGTAGAACCTGGCAGAATGTTCAGTGCCTGAATTGCGTGCCCCAATGGAAAAACGCCCGTCGAATTCGCGCAGATCGTCAACCGTGCCGGTTTCGGCCCGGTCAGATGTAACAAGTATATGCTTCACACTGGGCCAGAGCAGCGCGATTGAACGCAGATTTTCTTGTGGTCCCTCAGATTCAAGAATTCCTGAACCTTCGCGGGCCCATTGACCGAAAATGGCCAGATAAATGCCGAACTGAGCCTGATCGTCGCGCATCAGCCCAACATTCTCGCCCGAACCGGCTGAACTGATTGCAGAAATATCGATGCCATGCGCCGCCTGAAGTTGCATTTTCGCAAGCGTGGCCAGCGCGACCCCGACTGGATAGAAAGTGCCACCGGTTCCCGCTGTCGTCAGGATATAGCTTCGTTCCTCTGCAGCAGCTGGAGAGGCTGCCCCAAGAGCGGCGCTTAGCGCGAAAACCGAAACGACGCTGGCTGTCGTGCGTTGAAATCGCTTCATGGTCATGTTCAATCCCCTGTTGATGTGCGCGATATTGATCTATGCGCATTTTCTGAATAACGATGCCGGTGTCCCTGTCCCTCTCTAAGATCAAGACATTTGAAGCTCACCCTCAGGTGTGGCAGCGCGTGACACAGGAACCTTTGCAGCACCAAAGTTTGCTGCGAACCCGATGAATCCAGACAAGTCGCCGCGGCCTTTGGAGTCAATCTTCGCGTTGATCTGGTATTATTAATTTGCACGAACTGGACTTACGCCTTCAGTGCTTCGGCGGCTTGCGCCCATGAAGTAAAACCGGCTGCGTAAAAAATAGGCTTTGGAGAGTTTCAAATGGGTCCGGTTGGCGTGCCGCTTCTGCGCGTTGGGCATAATGCACATACATCTTGCCGGTCACCCTGCCGCAAAGCGCCTGCCCCCTTATCTGGCAATAATGTGGTTGAACGGTTCAGGGGGAATAGCACAAGCTTGAAGTTCTATTGATCAGGCGCAATACGCCGCAGACCCTTGCATCCAGTCGACAACGACTTGCCAATACCGTCAGCCCGGATAATGGGCTGTTGCGCCTGAATGCCCCCCACGGGTTATTACAAAAGCTCTGACAGTTCTTTCGCCGCCTGCTTCAAGCGTGGCAACAACGCATAGCCCTTTTCCAGTGAAATGCGCTGTGTCGGGCCTTGAAAGGCGATTGTGGCTGGCATCCGCCCGTATTTGTCATGGATGGGCATGGCAAAGGCGATAGCCCCGTCAAGAAACTCCTCGTTATCGACAGCAAAACCTTGCGCACGCACCTTGGCAATCTCGGCGCGCAAGGCATCGCGGTCAGTGATTGTATATTGGGCCTTGGCCTCCAGTTCGACATTGCGCAAATAGCTTTCCAGCCGCAATTCACTGAGGGTGGACAGGTATAATTTGCCCGAAGCGGTGCAATAAAGGGGTACATGGGTGCCGACCGAGAATTGCACCCGCAGCGGCCATTCCGTCTCCACCCGGTCCAGATAGACCATCGCCTCGCGGTCCGGGATGGCAACATTGCATGTCTCGCCGGTGTCTTTCGCCAATGCGCGAAGAACCGCTAGCCGGGAGGTGCGCACCCGCATGGTCGACAGCGTGGCAACAGCAAATTGCCGCGTGCGGGGGCCAACTGAATAAGATCGTCCATCTGGTTCGCGTTGCAGATAGCCCTCTTCTTCAAGGGTCTGGAACAGCCGGTGCACGGTGGCCTTGGGCAAGTCCGTTACGGGGCCAAGATCCGCTGGGGTAACAGGCCCGCCAATGCGCACGATTTCTTCCATGATCGTCAGCATACGCAAGGTTGTCGGAATGCGGCCTGTATGTTTGCCGCCTTGGCTGTCTGTCTTTTGCATCGTCGTTCATGCCCATAAGTGTCCCTGCCCCTGCCTCAGGTCAGCGCCAGTGACAGCCACGGAACGAAGGCGACCAGCACCCAAACTGCGATGAGAGCAATCAGATAGGGGACGATATACTTCAGCAAGCGCATATATGGCACCCCAGTTACACCACTTGCGACATAAAGGTTCAGCCCGTAGGGCGGTGTAATGAACCCGATAGAGCCGCCGATAAGGAAAATAACCGCGAAATGCACCGGATCGACGCCCACACTCACGGCGATTGGCGCAAGGATCGGGGCCATGATAATGGTGTTGGGCAAGCTTTCCAGCACCATTCCCGCAATGAAAACAAAGGCCATTGCCATCAGCAGGACAGCATAATATCCACCGATGCCGGTCATGAAACTCTCGATTGCATCTTTTGCACCTAGCAACGACAGGATTTGTTGCATAACGACAGAAATGCCGATCAACGGGGCCAACATGCCAGCAATCCGCGCGGAATTCAGCACGACAGCGGGTAGGTCGCGCAGGCGGAACCCCTCGACAAGCACCATCTCTACCCAGCCCGGCACACGGGTCAGGTCCTCATCCTCTGACTGGCCGCGATTGAGCAGCCGGTATAACGGCCTCGAGATCAGCGCCACGATGATGCAAAATCCGACCGTCACACCTGCCGCCTCGGTCGGGGAGAACTTGCCGGTATAGATGCCCCATAGCACCAGACCAATAGCGAAAAAGCCAAGCCATGCACCGAAGGCAGTTTTCAGCATACGGTCGAACTGAAAGCGGATCAGATGCCCCCAGCCATTTACACGGCACACGATCCAGCAGGTGACCTGCATCCCCACCACCATCAGCGCACCGGGGATGATACCGGCCAAAAACAACTCTGAAATCGACAGATTCATAAGGAACCCATAGACAATGAAGATGATCGAGGGCGGGATGATAATGCCCACAGTGCCCCCCGCCGCTGCGGTCGCCGCTGCGAAGCGTTCATCAAAACCGTTTTTGACCATGCGCGGATGCATCATTGCACCAATTGTTGCCGTTGTCGCGGAATTGGACCCCGAGATTGCCGCGAACAACCCGCATGCCCCAATACTGGCCATACCAAGCCCGCCGCGTAGCCAGCCAAGGCAGGCATAGGCAAAAGACGACAGCCGGTGCGCGATGCCAGAGCGGTTGATCAGATCGCCTGTCAGAATAAAGAGCGGCATCGCCAGAAGTGCAAAAGATGTCGTGAATACCGCCGAGAAGGCGTAGCCGATATTGTCGAGTGTCAGATCGACAACAAAGCTCATGGCGACGACCCACAGGCCGATCACAAGAAAAATTGGCACCCCAAGCATGAAAAAGCCCGATGCGATCAGTGAAAATATCAGTGTAAGCGTTCCGTCTGTCATGGATGACGTCCTATTCGCGGGCAAGTTCGTTGGTCAGGCCGAATTCGCGGCCCGCACGGTAATTGCGGATATCCTGAAGCAAGTTTTCCAATACACGCGCATACAACAGCAACCAGGCCGCCGGGACACATATGTAGAACCACCACCGCATCACATTGTCGGTGCCCAGAAGCATCTGGAAATTCGCAGCCGAATTCGCGGTAAGGCGCAGGGTGGCGACCATGACGATCACGGCCATGACATACCACAGCACTGCATCAAGACAGGATAGCGCAAGTCGCCCCTTGGGGGGCATCATCGCGCGGAATTCGCCAAAGGACAGATGCGTGCGCAGCTTGACGTTATAGGCGCAGCCGATCCATGTAAGCAGCAAAAACAAATAGGGCGGCAGCGTCGTTGACCACGGGGCCTGTACATTAAAGACAAACCGGCGGATCACTTCGACAAAGATGATCGCGGCGATGGTCAGATAAATGCAGAACATCGCGGTTGGTTCAAGATAACGGTCAAGGATCTTAATCTTGCGCAAGGCCATCATGACCAGAAACGCCGCAGGCAGCAGCGCCATGGCAACGATCCAGTAAAGTGCCGGGTTTCGAATTGCGCGCGATATGGCCCAGGACTGGCCCGATAGGACCGCCTCCCAGATTGCCATGAACCCTGTCAATAATTCCTGCATATTTGGACGGTCCCGTACTGGCGAGAGAAGGATCAGCCATCAGGCAAGGCGCTGTCCAAGCAAGCCCCGCGTGTTGATGGTCTGAAAAGGCAGCAAGACAAAGCCTCGCGCCCGGGCATATCTGCCCGGGCGCAGCCTGAAGGGTCAGATCAACCGCGCCACCAGCGGCGTGGCTCGACATTCTCGGCCAGCATATCGGCGGGGATTTCACGCGCGATGCGGTGTATTTCGGTATAGGTGTCAATGCCACCTGCCCAGTTATTGATCCGCTCGCGCCACTGTTCCCAAGGTCCGGGCACAAATTCAGGCGAACACATTTCTTCGGCCTCGCGCCGGGCATCGGCGGTCAGGAAGGCATTGCGTACGCCATGCTCGGCAAAGATTGTTCCGGGCATTTGCGGGTCCGAGAAACCGACAGTATTTATCAATGCAGCCTCATTGGCATATTGCGCTGCAATCTGTGCCAGATAGGAAGACTCCATCACAGCATCCTGCAAATGGCCATCCAGCTTGTCGAAACTGTCAGCAGACATTGCTGTATGCTCGGTCCCGCAGAAGAAACGCAGGTCAACGCTTTGCGACACGACGGGCGACATATTGGCATAAGCCACCGCCGATGCCCAAGTTTCGGCGCCGTCAATCAACCCCTGACGCAAACCATCCAGTGTTTCTTCCCACGCGATCGGAGTCGGGTTGAGGTTCATCAACTCCATCGCGATGCGCCCAAGCTGGGTGCCGGTCACGCGGTTTCGTGTGCCCGCCAGCTCGGTGATGCTGGTGACTGTCGGTTTGTCGCGGAACGAATTTCCAAGCTGGATTCCCCGCAATTCACAATGTGTGAACAGGAATTTCAGACCGTGCATCCGCTCCAACGGTTCTCGCAAAAGGCGATTGCTTTCAGGGCTGTAGAAGAAATGATATTGCGCAGCACGGCTGGGAAACATGTAGGCGTAATCCAGCACATTCAGATAGGGTGCACCTCCCGCCGAATTCTGGGTTGAGGCAGAAAAAAGATCAACGATGCCTTCTTGCGTCTTGGAAACACAATCAAGCTGGCCGCATATCTGGTTGTCACCGATAAATTCAATCCGCAACTCACCATCCGTGCGCTCCTCAATGTCGCGGATAAACTCCAGAATTCCGGTCCGCTCAATCATAAGGTTGCGCACATTGAACCCGGCTGCACCGTGGCGAAGTGTAAAACGCGCTTCGTTGGCAAAGCGCTTGTCGTAGGTTGATTCTGCTGCCTTGGCCAATTGCGGCAGCGTCACCACGCCGGTCAGCCCCCCCAGAGCAAGCATGGTCGAACTCATACCGAAGCGTTGCGTGATGCGTAGAAAATCGCGGCGTGAAATGCCGGATAGGTCACGTTTAGTCATGGTCTCCTCCCTGATCTGACTAATCGATGAAAGTTAGCTTACTCCATTTTTGAGACTTGAGGTTTCAAAAAAGCACCCATATGTTTCTGAGTCAAGCGTTTTGACGCGCGGGCCGATTCTTGGGAGGGGTCAAATGTTCGACCACGAGGCGGATGTCGTCATTGTCGGGGCAGGGTCAGCGGGCTGTGTTCTGGCCAACCGGTTAAGTGCCAATCCAAGCCTGCGCGTTTTACTGATTGAGGCGGGCGGGCGCGACCTGAACCCATGGATACATGTGCCTGTCGGGTATTTCCGCACGATGGGCGATCCCGCGCTCGACTGGTGCTACATGACCGAACCCGACCCGGGCCTGAACGGACGCCGCTTGCCCTGGCCGCGCGGCAAAGTGCTTGGGGGGTCATCATCGCTAAACGGTTTGCTTTATGTCCGGGGACAGCCACAGGACTATGACCGCTGGCAGCAGATGGGCAATCAAGGTTGGGGGTGGGATCAGGTCTTGCCCTATTTTCGCCGCGCCGAGGATCAGGAACGCGGTGAAGATGAATTCCACGGGGTGGGCGGCCCGCTTTCGGTCAGCAATGCGCGATTGTCACGCCCTATCTGCGATGCATGGGTCGCGGCCGCACAAAGCGCAGGTTATCCGTTTAACCCCGACTATAATGGGGCGACCCAAGAAGGGGTCGGATATTTCCAACTGACCGCGCGCAACGGGCGGCGGTGCAGCGCTGCCGTGGCCTACCTGAATTCAGTGCGCAAACGTCCCAATCTGCGAATCATCACCCGCGCAATGACAACGCGCATTCTTTTTGAAGGACGGCGGGCAATTGGCGTGGCGTGGCGTGGAACGGATGGGGGCGAGTGGTGCGCGCAAGCGCGGGCGCGCGTCGTGCTGTCGGCAGGGGCGATTGGCACACCACAAATCCTTATGCTTTCTGGCATCGGCCCGGCAGAGCATTTGCGGCAGATGGGCATCGCACCATTGGTCGATGCACCGGGGGTCGGCCGGAACTTGCAGGATCATCTTCAGGCGCGGCTGGTGTTTCGCACCAGGCAACCAACCTTGAATGACGAAGTGCGCAACCCCATGGACAAGCTGCGTATTGGCTTGCGCTATATCCTGTCGCGCAAGGGGCCAATGGCGATGGCGGCGTCGCTTGCTACAGGGTTTTTGCGCACGTCACCCGATCTGGAAACACCCGACATCCAGTTTCATATCCAGCCCTGGTCCGCAGATAGCCCCAGTGAGGGGGTGCACCCGTTTTCTGCCTTCACGGCTTCTGTCTGTCAGTTGCGCCCCGAAAGTCGTGGGCATCTGGAATTGCGCGGCCCGGACCCCGCGCAACCCCCGATTATTCACCCGAATTATCTGGCGACGACAACGGATTGCCATACGATTGTCGAAGGTGTGCGCATCGCGCGGCGTATTGCTGCCCATGCGCCCCTGCGCGAGGCGATTTCGGAAGAATACCGCCCCGGCAAGGCGGTCCGCGACACGGATGATGCCGCACTTCTGGACTGGGTGCGCAACAGCGCCACAACGATCTATCACCCGACTGGCACCTGCAAGATGGGCAGCGATGGCGACAGTATGGCCGTACTCGATGCGCGCTTGCATGTGCGCGGTGTCGAAGGTCTAAGCGTTGCAGATTGCTCGATCATGCCAGAGATTGTTTCAGGCAACACCAACGCCCCTGCCATCATGATCGGCGAGAAAGCCAGCGATATGGTGCTGGAAGATTTGCGCGCGCGTGCCCCGGCATGAACAGGGCACGCGCGGCAGATGTGTCAGCCATTGGCCTGCGCGCCGACTTCGGTCAGGGCGCCGTCAATCGCATCAGTGATCGTATCAATATCGTCAGCCGTCGCAATCAGCGCAGGGCTAAGGCACAGCGTGTTGTTGAACCCCGGCAAGGAACGGTTGGTCACGCCGATCATAACCCCGCGGTCCAGCGCTGCCGCCACGACGGCCCGCGCAACACCTTCGGGCACAGGGTCGCGGCTGGCGCGGTCTTGTACCAGTTCAACGCCCCAGAACAGCCCCTTGCCGCGCACATCGCCCACCATCGCGTGCTTTTCCTTCAGCGCCGCCAGATTGTCACCCAGCCGCGCGCCCATCAAACGGACATTCTCCAACAAACCCTCTTCTTCGATGATGCGCATGTTCTCGATTGCAGCCGCCGGCCCCGCCGTGCAGCCCCCGAAGGTCGAGATATCGCGGAAATAGCCCAGCGGGTCGCTGGCATCGTCCTTGAACATGTCAAACACCGCTTCGGTTGTGACGGTGCAGGAAATCGCCGCATAGCCCGACGCGACGCCCTTTGCCATGGTCACGATATCAGGCTGAATGTCGTAATGCTGATAGCCAAACCAAGTGCCGGTGCGCCCGAGGCCGCAAACAACTTCGTCAATATGCAGCAGGATATCGTATTTGCGGCAAATCTCCTGCACGCGTGGCCAGTAACCTTCGGGGGGGACGATCACGCCACCACCCGCCGTTATCGGTTCCAGCACGATTGCGCCGACAGTGTCCGGCCCTTCGCGCAAGATCACCTCTTCGATCGCATCGGCGGCGCGGCGGCCATAATCTGCGTCACTCCATTGGGCGCGGTATTCCAGGCAATGCGGCACGGTAACGAACCCGTCGGGGAAAGGGCCATATTGCGCCGCACGCTCCGGCTGGCCACCAGAGGCGAGCGTGGCAATGGTTGTGCCGTGATAATCCCTTTCGCGATACAGGATTTTCCATTTCTTGCCGCCATGTCGCCGGTGCGAAATCTGGCGCACCATCTTATAGGCTTTCTCATTCGCCTCGGACCCGGAATTGGAATAGTAGACCCTGCCCATTCCCGGCATCTTGTCGATCAGCATCTGGGCAAAGACCGCGCCGGGGACTGTACCCATCGCACCCGCAAAGAAATTCAGCTTCACCAACTGGTCACGCACTGCATTGGCAATGCTCTCGCGCCCATAGCCGACATTCACAGTCCAGACCCCGCCAGAGACAGCGTCCAGAAACTCGCGACCCGTTGCATCCCAGACGCGCAGGCCGCGCCCTTCGACTATAACGCGCGGATTGGTGGTCTCGTATGGTTTGTGCTGGCTCAGGTGGTGCCAGACATGGGCACGGTCTGCCGCAACAACAGCACCCAGGTCATTGAGAAAGGAAAGATCATTCATCGCCATCTCCGCAGGGTTTGGGGGATATGGGGTTCAGCTATCGGGCTTGTGGCGGATTTTAGATATATCCAGAAAGCCAATCTGATAGTACCAGATTTGCACAGAGGCTGCTGCGGCAGCGGGCAATTCGGGGCAAATGATGATAGCGGTTGAATCCTTTCTTCTTGATCCGTTGCAGGAAGGCACCTTGCAACACCGGATCCGGCAAATGGTGGCAGAGGGTATTCTCTCAGGTCGCCTGCGCGCGGGAGAGCGCATGCCATCCAGCCGTAAACTGGCACTTCATCTGGGCGTCAGCAGGTTGACCGTGACGCTGGCCTATGCAGAGTTGGTGGCGGATGATTACCTTCATGCCGAAGGGCGCTCTGGCTATTTCGTGTCCCGGACTGCGCCGCAACCCGGCAAGACGCAGCCACGCCCGAATACCAAGCCCTCGACTGTTGACTGGGCGCGGATGCTTGGCCACCGTCCACCGTCAGGTGATCTGAACCGTGGCAAGCCTAGAAACTGGCGCGAGTTCAGCTACCCCTTCATCTACGGGCAAGCGGACCCCAGCCTGTTCGACCATGCTAACTGGCGGTTATGCATGATGCAGTCTTTGGGTTTGAAAGACTTTGATCGCATGTCCGATGACCAATTCGAGCAGGATGATCCGGGGCTGCTGGAATATATCGCGCGCCATTCCTTGCCGCGCCGTGGGATACTGGCCCGACCGGATGAAATACTGGTCACATTGGGGGCGCAGAATGCCCTGTGGCTGGCGGCGCAGCTTCTGTTGAACCAGCGCCGCAGCGCCGTGATTGAGGAGCCGGGCTATCCCGGCCTGCGCGATATCCTGACCCAGACGCGCTGCCGGATGGTGCCGGTTGCCATCGGCCCGCGTGGCTTGCAGGCCGCCGATCTGCCACCACACCCTGATGTTGTGTTCTGCACCCCCAGCCACCATTGCCCTACTGGCGCCACCATGCCGCTGGAAGCGCGGCATGACTTGCTGCGCGCCGCGCAGGAACAGGAGTTTCTGATCGTCGAGGATGATTACGAATTTGAAATCGCGCAAGGGCGCGCGCCTCTGCCTGCGCTGAAATCTCTCGATCCTTCGGGCCGGGTCATTCATGTGGGCAGTTTCTCGAAATCACTGTTTCCAGGGTTGCGCTTGGGCTTCATGGTTGGCCCCGCGCCCTTTATCGCCGAGGCGCGCGCCTTGCGCGCCACTGTGCTACGCCATCCGCCGGGGCTGTTGCAGCGCGCCGCCGCGCTCTTTCTGTCGCTGGGGCATTATGATGTCATGCTGCGTCGGCTGTCACGCAGTTTTGCTGCCCGACGAGAGGTGATGCTGGCCGCAATCAGTGCAGAAGGGCTGATGATCGCCAATGCCGTTGAAAACGGCGGCTCCAGCATCTGGATGCGCGCGCCTGATGGGGTCAGCGCCACGGCACTGACAGAAGCGTTAAAGCCGCAAGGTGTCCTGATCGAGCGCGGTTTGCCCTTTTTCGGGGCGACAGATGCGCCCGATAACTTCTATCGCATCGCCTATAGCTCAATCCCATCCGAACGGATTCCGGAAGGGATTACACGCATCGCCCGAACACTCAAAACCCTGCAACCCTGAGGATAGGACTGGTCTTATGTCTTTCACTCAACTGGCCCTAATCAACCGACTGCGTTTCGTGTTCTTTCACCCCAAACTCGCCGCGCATTCCGCGCCCGGGTCAGCCACTGTCAAGCAAGGAGAAACGCCATGCGCATGACAACCGAAGAAGCTTTTATCAAGACACTGCAACTGCACGGCATTGAACATGCTTTTGGTATCATCGGATCTGCGATGATGCCGATCTCGGACCTGTTCAATCAGGCGGGCATTACATTTTGGGATTGTGCGCATGAAGGGTCGGGCGGGATGATGGCCGATGGCTATACCCGCGCGACAGGCAAGATGAGCATGATGATCGCCCAGAACGGCCCCGGTATTACCAATTTCGTCACAGCTGTAAAAACTGCCTATTGGAACCACACACCGCTGTTGTTGGTCACCCCACAGGCTGCGAACAAGACCATTGGGCAGGGCGGGTTTCAGGAAGTCGAGCAGATGAAACTGTTCGAAGACATGGTGGCCTATCAGGAAGAAGTACGTGACCCAAGCCGCGTGGCCGAAGTGCTGAACCGGGTTATCCTTCAAGCCAAGCGTCACTCTGCGCCCGCGCAGATCAATATGCCGCGTGATTTCTGGACGCAGGTGATTGATATTGACCTGCCCGAGATCCTGACATTCGAGCGCCCCTGTGGCGGTGATGAGGCGATGGATAAAGCCGCAAAGCTACTATCCGAGGCGCGCTTTCCTGTCATCCTGAATGGCGCGGGCGTCGTGATCGGCGGCGCAATCGAGGCATCGAAAGCCTTGGCCGAGCGTCTGGATGCACCGGTTTGTGTTGGCTACCAGCATAATGACGCCTTTCCCGGCGGGCATCCGCTCTTTGCCGGACCGCTGGGTTACAATGGATCCAAGGCGGGGATGGAATTGATCGCGCAGGCCGATGTTGTGCTATGCCTTGGCACGCGGCTGAATCCGTTCAGCACGCTTCCCGGTTATGGCATGGAATACTGGCCCAAGGATGCAAAGGTCATTCAGGTTGATATCAACCCCGACCGCATTGGTCTGACCAAGAAAGTGACCGTCGGCATTGTGGGCGATGCCAAAAAGACGGCTGAGGGGATAATGGCACGGCTCAGCGCAACCGCAGGCGATACGGACCGCGAGGCGCGCCGAAACGAGATCGCGCAGCGCAAATCGGCCTGGGCGCAGCAGCTTTCCTCAATGGACCATGAAGAGGATGACCCCGGCACCACATGGAATGAGCGTGCGCGCGCGGCCAAACCTGAATGGATGTCGCCCCGTATGGCATGGCGCGCAATCCAGTCCGCCCTGCCGAAAGAGGCGATCATTTCGTCCGATATCGGGAATAACTGTGCCATCGGCAATGCTTATCCCAGTTTTGACGAGGGGCGCAAATATCTGGCACCCGGTCTGTTTGGCCCTTGCGGCTATGGCCTGCCTGCCATTGTGGGCGCCAAGATCGGCTGCCCGAATGTGCCGGTTGTGGGTTTTGCAGGTGACGGAGCGTTCGGAATTGCCGTGACCGAACTGACTGCCATTGGCCGCCCCGAATGGCCCGCCATCACCATGATCGTGTTCCGCAACTACCAATGGGGCGCGGAAAAGCGCAACTCGACCCTGTGGTATGACGACAATTTCGTGGGCACGGAGCTGGATGAGCAGGTCAGCTATGCGGGCATTGCACAGGCTTGTGGCTTGCAAGGTGTGCAGGCGCGCACAATGGAAGAGTTGACACAGGCGTTGCACAAGGCGATTGAAGACCAGATGAAGCATGGCAAGACAACACTGATCGAGGCGATGATAAATCAGGAACTGGGCGACCCGTTCCGCCGTGACGCGATGAAGAAACCTGTGCAAGTGGCGGGAATAAACCGCGCCGATATGCGCCCGCAGGCCGTCTAGACAGGCATGGTCCCTGAAATCCCCTCGCTTGAGTTGGCGATGTGGCAGATTGCCTATCTGGGCATTTGCACGCTTGGGGCCGCTTGGGTGCGGGGGTATTCGGGGTTCGGGTTTTCTGCGCTTGTGGTCACGGCGGCGGCACTGGTCACAGATCCTGTGCCATTCGTGGCCACGCTGGTCATGTGCGAAATTGTCCTGAGTTTCGGGCAAGCGCGCGGCGTGGTGGCGCAAGTGGATTGGCGCCGCCTTGGCGGTATGCTGGCGGGGGCTGCCGTGATCATGCCCTTCAGCTTTTCCCTGATCGCACGCCTGGGCGAGGATGTGGCGCGCATGGCGATTTCAGCAATGGTCCTGCTTATATGTCTGGCGATGGCGCGCGGCTGGCAATTTGGCCGCGAGGTCGGAACGACCGGCAATGTAATTGCCGGTATGGCCTCTGGCGTTGCGAATGGGGCAGCGGCGGGGGGGCTGCCGATTGCGGTCTATCTTGCTGGGCAACCAGTTGCCGCGAATGTGTTTCGTGCCACGTTGATCGCCTATCTGACGCTGGTGTGTCTGATCGCCCTGCCATCGCTGTGGTGGACCGGGCTTCTTGGCGCGCATAGTTTTGTCATTCTTGTGGCGATGGCTCCGATGATGGCGTTGGGCCTGTGGGTTGGTGGTCGGCGGTTCACCGCGGCCAGCCCGCAGGATTTCAGAAAATTCACACTTATCTTGTTGGTGGTCCTGTCGATCATGGGGCTGGTCCGAGGCTTGTGGTGAGGGGCTGATGAACAGTGACATCCTGATCCTGAATGCCGGGTCTTCTTCGATCAAGCTGACGGTGTTTGATCGCGCGCTGAATATACGCCTGACAGGGGCGGCGGATGCGATAGGGGGCGCGGCACATCTGCGTGTCGGACAAGAGAAACGTGTGCTGGCAATGGCTGATCACGCCGATGCACTGCACAAGATATTTGCCGCTTTGGCACGTCATGGCATCACGTTGGATCGGCTCTCTGCTGTGGGCCACCGCGTCGTACATGGTGGCGCGACGCTGACGGAACCCCAGCGTATCACGCCTGAAACACGGGGGGAAATCGCAGCCTGCATTCCGCTGGCTCCACTGCACAATCCACATAATCTTGCCGCGATAGACGAGGTTGCGCGGCTTGCGCCAGACTTGCCGCAATTTGCCAGTTTTGACACAGCATTTCACGCCAGCAACCCGGCTGTAGCCACGCATTACGCATTGCCGCCTGAAAATGCAGCGTGCGGCATTCGTCGCTACGGCTTTCATGGGCTGAGTTACTCCGCACTCGTGCGGAACCTGCCTGACGTGACGGGGGCTGCCCTGCCCGCGCGGGTGCTGGCGTGCCATTTGGGCAATGGCGCTTCGCTATGTGCGATACGCGCGGGCAAGTCCGTTGCAACGACAATGGGCTATTCCCCGCTGGAGGGGCTGACCATGGGCACACGCTGCGGCAATATTGACGCGAATGCCGTGTTCAGGCTGGTCGAGGAACAGGGGCTTGAAGCCGCGCGCCATTTGCTGAATCACGGCAGCGGGCTGTTGGGTCTGTCGGGCCACAGCGCAGATATGCGCGCCCTGTCCGAGGCCGGGACAGACGCCAGCCAATTTGCCATTGCGCATTTCTGCTATTGGGCGGCGCGCCATGCTGGTAGTATGATTATGGCCATGCGCGGCTGTGATGCAGTGGTCTTTACCGGCGGCATTGGCGAGAATGCAGCCAATATCCGCGCCGAAATCTTAAAGAAGATGGATTGGCTAGGTGTCGAGCTCAACGCTGCGCGCAACCAATCGGGTGGCCCACGGCTGAGCACGGATGGGTCGCGCGTGGCGGTCTGGGTTGTCGCTGCGGATGAAGAACGCGAAATTGCACGCGATGTTATCCATCTGATGCCCCGCGCCTCAAAATAAGACCGAGGGGAATGTAACAGGGCTGTCGCTGTACTTCATGTGTTGATTGTAACTGAGACCTGACCACAATCCGATATCCCACGCATCGACACCCCGCGCGCGTATTGTAATGAGGGCCTGCCACGAATAAGGAAAACAAGCGGCTCGATCGTCTGGACGCCCTCCCCCTTGACAATATAGCAGGGCGCTGAATCCGTTTGACGGATACATCACCGACCTCATCGACTGCCCCGACATGATCCCGCCTTTCCAATTACGCCCCCACATCTGGGGCAAAACTACTCGTCCACCTACCAAGAAGCTCAACCCAGCAAGTGGACCTGTCGCGTATTTGTGCCGCTCCTTTGATACGCGATGAACCGTCATCTCGTGTGTCTCGGCAATTTCCAGCACCAGATCATCCAGCGTCAGATCTGGTTTGGCCACGGCTCTGTTGCACAAATACCGTGGGGGATTCATCTCGTGAATCCAGTGTGGTAGCTGGACTGCATGAGCAGACCCATCCCCCCGCCTACAAGACGAAGAACTGGCCGGCCTATAACGAAGCGCTCAAGCGCGTCGCTTCGCGACCTCGCTGACAATCTGGTTCGATCCAGCCATGATCTGGGAGGCCACGCCCACCGGCAAACGTGGCCGCAAGCCCGACTACAGCGATGCTGCCATCCAGACCTGCCTTACGATGAAGGTGCTGTTGGGCATGGCGCTGAGGCAGACGACAGGGTTTGTAGAAAGCCTTCTGGGGTTGATCGGCCTGGACTGGGCGGTGCCGAACTTCAGCAACCTGAGCCGTCGCCAGAAGACCTTGAATGTTAACATTCCCTACCGTGGATCAGGCGGCCCGTTGCACCTGCTGATCGACACTGAGCCATTGTGCGCCATTGGTTCAAGAACAATGGCGAAGGGCATCAAGGTCGAGGGCGAAGGTGAATGGACAGAGGAGGGTCAGCAAACAGTCCGGGGGACTGTTTGCCCGACGATGGCGCAAGCACGGTGGCACCAAACGCCGTGTCTGGCGCAAGATCCACATTGGAATTGACGAGAAAACACTCGAAATCCGGGCTGCGGAGTTCACAACCAGCAATGTCGGCGACGCGCCTATGCTGCCCGAACTTCTCGACCAAATCCCACCCGATCAGGAGATCGGCAGCGTCACTGCTGATGGCGCCTTCAACACCCGCAAGTGCCATGACGCCATCGCCGCCCGTGGCGCTGCCGCGATCATACCGCCCCGCAAGAACGCACGGCCCTGGAAGCCCGACAGTCCCGGTGCCGTTGCGCGCAACGAGGCCCTGCGTGCATCGAAACGCTTTGGCCGGACGATCTGGCGACGATGGAGCGGCTATCACCGCCGAAGCCGCGTCGAAACAAAGATGCATTGTGTCAAACTGCTGGGCCAGCGACTGGCCGCGAGGGACTTTGACCGTCAGGTCGCAGAGTTCCAGATCCGGGTTGCTGTGCTGAACTGCTTCACCGCGCTTGGCATACCCGTCACCGAAGCCATGGGATGAGTCCGTCTGGGAAAAGGGGAGGTCCGCCTTTCACCCGATTTGTGCCACAGAGCCCTGCTGCTTCCACAGTGCTTCTACGGATTTCGGGCATGCGAAAGCCCCGCTGTGTGGCGGGGCGCAAGGTATTGTAATCGTTGTGAGATTTTGTTGCGGGGACAGGATTTGGACACTATTTCGCAAACATGACCCGATATCGCGCCAGACTGCTCAACCGTTTGCGTGTATGAAACAAAGCATGGTTCGAGGAAAATTCGAGCGTGGCCGTACACAACAGCAGCGACAGATAACGCAGGTCACAAAGTAAACGAGACTCCTTACTTGTCGTCCACATGCATCGCGCGCGGGAACAACCACGCAGTGACAAATTTTGTGACTGAAATGAGGATCGCAAAAATTGTGATCAACGCTGCGAGCATTGGGCTGGAGGTAACCCTATCAATCCAATTAGGCCTGATTACCGCGGGCTTATCCGCGCCGAGAAAACGAATTGAAAGCGCAGGTTTTCCGACTGACGTCAATCCGACAATTCGAAAAGCATCGTTACTGTCTGCGAAATAGATATGGCCAAAACTCTGCATGGTTGTTTGCGATGCTTCGCGCTGAGGACGGCCCGCGTCAATCAAAGAAACGGCCTCTCCTTGCCTCAATACACCCGATTTGACCACTTCTGTTCCACGAAGACTCGGCCAGAACCATCTGAACAACTCGCGTATTTCGAATTGCCCGGACAGAAGTAAGCCGCGCTCACCGCTCTCGGCAGTTTTGCCCACAGTGACATACCCAAACCATGACAATGCCCCGATAGTGCGCCAAATTTCCCGATCAACTAGGATAAGAGTTCCATCTGAGTGAGAATTTGATCGGATGACACGGATAATCAATCCGCCATCTACACCCGATGTAACCTCTGTAGCGCCACCCTGCCCCCACTCAATAAACCCTGATTGCGACTGAGTGATTTCGAATAAGCGCTCATCACACGGGCCGTCACCGCGTGGCAAGGAAAGCGCTCGCTGTGGTCTTGCGGTGCAGAGATACGCCTCCCCAATCGGCCACGCTTCAGTATCGCCGCTGAACTCAATGCCAACCCAGCGGGTCTCGGCTTCGATAATCAGTGTCCGATCACTACCCACACCGCTTGCGAGCGCAATCAACAAACCCATTGTCACGCAAATGATTGATAGAGCAAGGGACGTCTTCCGAAGCTGACCCGATCTGAAAAGTATGAGGTGAAGATCATGTTTCATGGGTGCAACCTGGCGGTCATTGGCAGACCCAGCTCGCCAGCGCGAACAGGGTAAATAAGCAAATCTGACGCTGAGGACGAACCACCCGCCTTCAGGTCGACAGTACAGCGCATGTCGAAAGCAGTGCGAATGCTGGCGTTAACCGGTTCACATTCGATTTCGCCGCCATTCCAAATCACGAACGCTTCCTCAGATCGAAACGTGTTCAGGAATACTGTGACTCGCGAATGCTCAGCCGGCGCACCAATCTCGATCGGTATCGCAAGCGCCTGTTCCCGGGGCAAATCGCAAGACCCCTTCGCAACAAGGGCCGTAACGGCGTCTTCCTCAGATCGATGGACGAGGGCATCCCAAAAATGGGGCTTATTCGAATCGAACCTGAGCCGGACAGTCTGCCCAGCATAATGCTCCGGAACTTGATAACTTGCGCGCGCCTCGTAGAGCGCATCGACACTGACAACCCGCAGGCACACAACATCATGCGTCCAATCTGCGGGTATCCGCAAAAGGAAATCAGGACCAACGTCAGTAACCTTGGTATCAGCGCGCATGATGCCTACAACACGTGCCCCAGAAATCGCAGGGCTAGACCTGAGTTCCTCGATTATGGGGTCCTCATCTGGAGAAAGTGATGAAAAGCTGGCAATGTCCTGCGCATGAACTGGGATTAGGAACAAAATGAAGATCATACATAAAATCGGTCGCATCGTTGCTCTCTTGATTTCAGTCTCGAGCCTGACGATAGCGATTGCAGGAGTGGGGTCAAATCCATTGTTTGCACAAGTCGTTCGTGTGGAGAGCGGCTCAGAGGTGGGGCACGGCTTTCTTGTTACGCATGGGGGTGGATGCTATGTCATCACTCCTCGGCATGTCACGGGCACCAATCGCACCTCAATTATAAAAACAGCCACACCGATGCTCAGTGCGACTGCGGTCATGCAGGCTCCTTTCTGGGAGGGGATGGATCTTGCGATAGGTGTCGTCCAGGCTGCTGGTCTGCAGGGCTATTGTCGGATCCCGCTTTCTCAGATTGACCAAGAGCTGTCAGTTGATGCAGGACAGCCGATGCATCTACTCCGCATGCGCGACAGTGGTGAGGTCGAGCGCTTGCCCCTCGAATTCGAAGATGCAGGCTATCTGACATTCACAAGCCGAATGGCGCGTATCGAAGATTCATTCTTTCGCGGCACATCAGGGGCTTTTGCCTTCGTCGGAGAACGCCCAATGGGCATGGTGGTAACGACGACGGATGGACGCGCGGGACAATTCATCCGGATCGAGGAAATTCACAAGAATATTGCGCGATGGGTACAACGCAGCGTTCGTCTTGGAACCGAAGCGCCCGTCACGACAGCATCGCCAATTGGCGATGGGATGCGAATCGTTCTCCATTCCGTGACCCAGCCCCCCCTGAGCAGCGACTTTGTGCCCGAAAATATGCTTGGCGAAGGGGCCTATGTCTTCCCTGCGGGCCGCAACCAGATCATTTTTCGTATTCCCGGCGTCACTGCTGGGGCCTTATCCCAACTTGAGCTGCGGTCGGACCCGGAATCGGATTATGCGTTGCCTCGACAAATCCGCATTGAGGTCAGCACCGCGCGTGAGCCAACAACTGGCTGGCGTCACTTCGCAGACGTCGAAATGACGCCCGATGGCTTCGCAACCATAAATCGTTCCGCGCAATTGGCGCGATGGGTGCGCTTGACGGTAGAAACAGCGCAAGATTTTGGAGCAATTGGTATCGGGACCGTCTCAATGGAGTAGAGGCGGTCATGGCACCGGAACGTGAAAGCGCACATTCGCACTCCCCCCGCCAGCAGACTTTGAAATCTCTCCAGAGAGCTGACCCTCGTTGTTGATCGCAATCTCTTGCCAGACGCTGCTCTGCCGTATCCACGCACCGTTTGGCGTATGGCGGAACAGACAGGTATTTCCAGACACGAAACACGTCTCCTGCGCGTTATACCCGGTTATCTGCGTGATCCAGATAAATTGGCCTTGTGAATTTGGCTCGGACCCGCGCCCTCTGGCGACTCTGCGGAAGTTTTGGTCGGGTGAGCCATTGTTCTCGACGACAATCTCCATGCGCGGGTTGCTTTTGAACCAGGCAAGCATCGCAAGATGCCGGAACTCCGGATCGGGGCTGTTCACTCCAAATTCAATGGCTAGATCGCGCAAAACCGGATCGCCAGACTCGATCATGATCTCCATCGCCCGTCGTGCAATCACTGGATCAGGATCGGCCAGCAGCGCGTCATAGGGGTTGGGCTGCGATTGCTCGGCTTCGATCTGGGCGCGAATATCCTCAACCGTAAGTGATTGTGCGGCTGCCTGAACGCCAAACATGGAGAAGACTAACGGCAAGATAAATCTGTTCATTTTCATTCCCAGGATACTTCATACGGGGACAGATTGGCGCGAATATAGACTGTGTTCAACCCGTTTTCGATATGCTTTCACCTCGTGATCAAACGCACGCCCCGTGTCGATCACCCAGACAAATATGGTCGCCTCTGCCTTCTGCAAGCCGGATATTCCCTGTCCTTGACCCCGGAAAGCCTGAACCTTACCACGCCCCATAATCTCGCGCATCGGCGTCCCGCGCGCGTTGGAAGGAAGGTCCGTGATGAATAAGGAAAACAAACGGCTGGATCGTCTGGACGCCCTGCTGCACGCCCTGCCCTTCGAGACCATGCCCATGGCGCTGAGCGAGCTTGACGGGTACGTCACCGGCCTTCTCGCATGCCCCGAGACGATCCCGCCTTCCGAATGGCTCCCCCATGTCTGGGGCGAAACTGGCGATGCGCAGTTTCCAGACCAGAAGACCGCCGAGAAAACCATCGGGGCCGTCATGGAACATTACAATTCCGTGGCCGGGGCCATGACCCGATCCCTGTGGTGTGAGCCAATCTATGAAGTCGACCCGAATAGTGACGAGGTCCTGTGGAAGCCGTGGGTGGACGGTTTCAACCGCAGCTTGACACCACAGCATCATTGAGTTTGCTACCCGCTTGGAAATTTCAATTCTGGAACAACCTTCGTTACCCTTGAAGGAGTCTGTTGCACAAATCGCAGTTGGGATTCAGTTCGTGAGTCCTGTGTTAGCTGAACAGCATGAGAGGACCCATCTCCCCGCGTTTAAGGCGAGGAACCGGCAGGCCTGGAAAGAAGCGCTCAAGCGCGTCGCTTCGCGACCTCGCTGACGATTTGGTTTGATCCCGCCATGACTTGGGAAGCCACACCGACTGGCAGACGCGGCCGACAGCGTCACTGTACCGATCCCGAACCCGGTTTGAGAGGTGTAACCCATGTGAACAACAAAATGGACGTCGACATATGGCACTTCTGCTTTTGCGGGCATGATGTTTTCAAAATAATTTCTGACTAAGACAAACTTCTTGCGGGAGTCTGGCCAAATCACGCGGGAAGCATCTATGTGGATGATTCGGTCAGGATTTTGGCGCTGCAGCTGCACGTACTGATTCAGCCGCGCGGAAACTTTGGAAGACATGGCCTTCGATTGTTTTCAATCAGGATACAATCGAGCGATCGAATTACACGAAATAAGGTTTTTCAATTTAGCGAGTTCCCCAATAGGTTGAAATCGCTCTCTAAAGTGAGAAAAATACCAGAAAGACATTGATCTGAATCGGTCCTTCCGTTTCATTAATCGTAAGTAACCAGTTTTAAAATGGTGACTCGGTTAGGCGTTTTTGAGCAGTCAATGAAAAAGAAAATATTCACTTAACGCGGTCTTTTGGCCGTGAACGGAAAAGATTTGTTTAAAAAGGAGATCTGGAATATGATCAACAAACTCTCAATCAGCCTTGCCGCGCTCATGGCCATGGGGATCGCCGGTGCCGCTTCGGCGCAGATCGTCAAGACGAACACCGTCGATGTGAATATTGAGGTGCTGCCCGAACTCAGCTTCTGGTTCGGGCATCCGAACGTGTCGCTCGAGCTTGGGACCGGCCCTGAGAACCTTGATGTCTTCGAATCGACAATGAATTACATCAGCAACGTGGCAGGGACGATCACCGCTGAGGTGGACGGTGCGCTGCCCACGCCCACCGTCCCTGGCGGCGGGATTCAGTTCTACATTTTCCCGGATATGGGAGAGGCCGCCGCGATCTCGGCGATCCAGGGCAATGCGTACAACCCGGTTGGCTCGCTGGCATGGAATCAAGCGGCGCTTGGAACCACGCAGACCCTGTACTCGGCCCCGGTTTCGCAAACGATCAGCACCATCCCCTGGACCTATGGCGCCGCTACGCCGGGTGGTCTGCCGCTGCCCGATGACTGGGCCCTCACCGTGACCTACACGATGACCGAGGACTGATCTGCGCCAGCAGTTCACGCGGCGGCGCGAAGCGACTTCCCGCCGCCGCGCATGATCAACAAAATTCAACCGATAAACCGTGCGGCGCGGCCGTTTCGGCAAGGGGTGTTCAGTGTCGGCATTCAGGCATATCCGGACCGCAATGATCATGACGCTCTCCATGATCGTGATTTTGGGCGGGGCCGCAACAAGCCTTGCGCAAGGCTTCATGGTCGAGCCTATGCGGATTCATGTATCCGTGGCGCCGGGCCAGAATATTCAGGTACCGGTCAATATTCGCAACACTGCCACAGACGGCCCGCGCGATCTGGAACTACGGCTGGCGCATCTCGATCAGAATACAGCGGGCGGCTGGGCTTTTCAGGATGTTGTTGACGGCATACCCGCGCATCAAAGCAGTCTGGACTGGACATCGTTGAGCGAGACGGACGCGCGGATCGCACCGCTGGAACCAGCGCAAGTAATGCTGAGCATCCAGCCGCCGCGTAACGCGCGTGGCGCTTATTTCGCGGCCTTGCTGATCGAAACTCCTGCGCCCCCGGAAGACGCGCTTGGACTGTCAGTGCGCATGCGGTTCCTCATCCCGGTGATTATTGAGATTGAGGGCCGACCGGTGCGCCAGAACGTTCATCTCGGTGATGTGGTGATGACGTATGATGAGGCTGATGACCGCGCCCCAACAACGCGCGCGCACTTGCGTATCACCAATGCAGGCGAGACATTCTCGCGCGTCACCGGCGATCTGCGGATCGAGCGGCGGAGTGGCGACCGCTGGCGCCTTGTCACGCGGTTCGAAACACGCGAGCGCCCGATCATCCCTGGTGTAACGCTGGAACTCGGCCAGGACCTGGAGCGGCGTCTGCCTTCTGGTGAATACCGACTGCGGGGCGAGTTGATGGTAGATGGTCGTCGTCTTCCGCCCCTGACCAAGGAAATCGAATTCGAGGGCGACCCGAATGTGGACGCGCTCGCTTATGACACAGAATTGCGGCTATCGCCCGAGATGGTGCAGATGGATGTGGTACCCGGTGCAACTCGGACAACGGTGCTGCGAATCGAAAATCCGGGCGAACATTCGGTGACCGTCGATCTTGGCGCTGCTACACCGCGCGGGCTGATTGGCGTGCGGATGGGCGATCTGATCGGCATCGATCTTTCGGCCGAGGGTTGGACAACCGTGCGTCCGGCGCAATTTACCTTGCGGGGGGGGGCGAACCAGAATGTGCGCGTGATCAGCGCTGTCCCCCCGGTCGATGGACTGCATGCCAATTACTACGCCGATCTGACGCTCTCGGGAAGATACGCCGACGGCCAGAGCGCGGGCACACAAAGCTCAATCATACATCTGGTGAACCACGCTGCGGAAAACGCGCGACAGGGAGAGATCGAAAGCCTGAACCTTGCCGAAGTGGGGCGCAACCTCTTTGCGGTACAGGCGCGCTTTCTGAACACAGGTAACACTCATGTTACGCCGCTTGCTCGGGTAACTGTGAGCAGCCCTCAAGGACAGACAGTGCGTAGCGTAACATTGAGCGGGGCCGGCGGGATGCTGTTGCCGCTGGGACATCGTGTTTTTGGCGGCGAGATCGACTTTTCCGGCGTAGAGCCAGGCATGTACGGATTACGCGCGCACATCGATCTGGAAGGCGGCGATAACGTGACCCTTCAGCACGTTATTGAGGTTCAGCATGAGGACGTCCAGACCGAAGACGGAACTGTGCAAGAGGCCCGTGTGACGGTCCGCGAAGGCGAGGAATTGCCGGACCCAGAAGACGTGGAAGGTTAATAATGCCCGCCGCTTGGTGAGGTGCTGATAGATGAAGCCGGACGGCTTTTTAGCGGAACGCTGGGAGTATAAAATGAAGAGAATTAAAAATATTAAACTGTTCAGTGCGGTGGCTATCGCCATGTCAGGCATTCTTGCAAATTCTACAGCAGCGCAACAGACGGGCGCCTCTGATATTGTGACGGTTAATATCAACGTCGTGCCGTTTGCCACACTGGAATTTACTGATCCCAATCCACTCCTGTACCTAGAGGTTCCGCCTCCCGGATCTACAATTCCTTCAGCCGGCGTGGAATTTAAGGTCATCGGAAACTCCTTGGCGACGCTTGCTGCAGAACCTGACTCGTTCATGCAGATCCCAGCAGCACAATACCCGGGTATAAGTTTCGACCCTTATTTGGGACGTGCGGTGCAATCCGGTAATGAGATAGGATATGATATCGAGTTGCGGTTTCCCATTCCCGGGCCAAACACGGGACTGCCGCTAACCTCTCCTGGTGCCGCGGTTTCGCCCCTCGTAGATGTTGCAGGTGCAGGTGGCATTGTGGGGGGAGTACTTCACCTCATTGCCAATCCGAATTGGACCACCGGCGGGGGGGTTGCGCTTCCCGGTCTTTATGAAGGTGTAATTGTCCTGACCTTGACAGCCAATTGACAAAAAAGCACGTTTTGAACTACAAAGTCAGGAGTTTCTGAGGCTTTGGATGACGAAATCCCTGACCCTAGCATTAACTCCGAAGACTGCGTTTAAACGCGGTTCAGCAAAATCTCGAATTTTGTGGCTAACCCTCGCTTGGCTTGCAGGAGCAACAGGAATAGGAAACACGGAGTTGATGGCACAGCAGGCCTTCGGTGAGGCCAATGTGAATATCCTGATAAGGATAAATCCCATCGCCCGGGTCGAATTCCCCCAAGGTACCGGATTTGTGCTCGTCATCCCCAGCCGTGATGAGGGGCGTGGCAGGGGAGGGCCGTTTACGCAAGGGCCAGCGCCACATCTCGACAGTGTGCAGATCCCTTTCATCGTCACTGGAAATTCTTGGGTGACGATCACAGCAGAGCCGGGCGCAGTTTTCACGCTGCCACAAGGAAGCCCGGTTGGCCGGGCTTTTGGGGATGTGCCTGTCGGAATGGCGCTGCTGGATGATCCGGACGCCTCCGCTCAGGAACATGCAATTCCATATACACTATGGGTCGAATTTCCCGCTGGTCATTCTGGACGTTCCCCGGCCGGGCTTGGCAATCCGAGTGGCAAAAATCCCACAAAACAAAGTGCTTTGCAGGCGAGTGTTGCGAATGGTCCCATATCGGGCA
Organism: Roseinatronobacter bogoriensis DSM 18756; assembly: GCF_004366635.1. Taxonomy (GTDB): domain Bacteria; phylum Pseudomonadota; class Alphaproteobacteria; order Rhodobacterales; family Rhodobacteraceae; genus Roseinatronobacter; species Roseinatronobacter bogoriensis. The sequence goes on from NZ_SORN01000011.1 coordinate 68,568, forward strand.
TAGTGCATATAGTGCCCAATATTGTATGGGGCGATATCGCCTCGGATCGTTTTGTAAACGCTGGAATTTACCGTGGCGAAGTACAGGTGACGGTCACCACCAGCGAGCCATAAGCTTCGGACGGGGTGGGAAATGTCTTTATATATGCAGAACAGAGTGGCGGCAGTCATTGTTGCTCTTTTCTCGACAATGGCTTCCGCAACATTGGCATCCGCACAGGCGTCAGCATCTGTGGACAATGTGTTTTTCCAGACCGACCTACGGCAGGCGCTGGAAGACATATCGGCACAGACGGGTGTGAATGTCATAGCTGATCCCAGTGTTCAGGGGATTGTTTCTGTCAGTCTGGAAGATGTCCCTATCAACAGGGCGCTGGATTTGCTGCTTGCAGGAACCGGGTACAGATTCATTGAGCAAGAAGATTACATTCTGATCTACAACCCTGACGCAGGCGCGGATTCCTTTGTCGATATTTCCACTACGCGTCGCGTGCAGATGCAGAATCTGACGCCCGTTGCGGCGAGAAGCCTTTTGCCCGAACCTCTTCAGAGGTTTGTACGGGTTGACGAGGCATCAGGCAGGCTGGCAGTGACGGCGCCGAGAGAGTTGATGGATCGCATTTTGTTCGATCTTGAAATTCTGGACCAAGAAGAAGACACAGTAACGACTTTCGTGTCTCTCGAATTCGTGCGCGCCGAAGCTGCGCGGCTTATGTTGCCACAACAATTGCAGAGGTTCGTCAGCGTTGATCCAATGCGCAATTCCGTTGCGATCAACGCCCCTGTGCAGCAGCGTAACGAAATAATGACATTGCTCAGGAGGCTTGATCAACCAACAGGCCCCGTTTCAACTGAAACCCCGGATGTTTTCCCGACGCATCGGGTTGACCTTTCGCATGGGCGGGCCGAAGGGATATTGGCACTGCTTTCAGATGCACATCAGAACTTTGTACGTGCAGACGACAGCGCAAATGTTCTGGCAGTCAGTGCTCCGCGGCATATTGTCGATGGGATCATCCGAGATATCCGAACGCTTGATAAGCCGCGACAACATGTGATGCTAGAAGCTAGGGTCGTCGTTCTTGAACGAACAGACCTATTAGATTTTGGAACAGAGTTTCGTTGGCCTACGATCGAAGCTGGGAGCTTTGCGAGTGACAATGTAAGCGGCATGCCTTGGGAACTCAGGATCGGCTACACACCAAGCCGGCAATTCACCAATGCTCTCTCGCTGTCTCTGAATTTTCTTTCTGCGAACAATCAAGCTACAATCGTGTCCAGCCCGCAGGTCCTCGCACAAGACGGCCTTCCTGCCGAAATTCGTGTGACCACAGAAGAGTTTTTTGAAATCTCTTCTGAATCGACAGGGATAGTCAGAGCACAGCTGGAGCAGATCGAGACAGGCACGATCCTCAACATCACTCCACGCGTCTCTTCAACGGGTCATCTGACACTGGCTATGGACTTGGAAGTGTCGGACGTTATCGGCAGAGGAGAGAACAATCTTCCGGTTGTCAGCCGTAGAACCGCCAGCAGTACGATCCGAATCGAGAATGGCGGCACTGCGGCCGTCGCGGGGCTGGCCGACAACAGGTCCCAGATGAGGAATAGCGGCACCCCAGGATTGCGCAGCTTACCACTTCTTGGGCGCGCCTTCGGACGGGACGGGTTAAACCATCAGGCGCGGCAGGTGGCGATATTTGTGACCGCAACGCTGGTTGATGAGGACGGACATAAAAGGCAGACGGGTGAAACTCGTCAGAATACGATCCGGAATGTATCGGACGACCAATACCGTATTGAGTTAGAGGCGGCACTTACAAGAATGGGACGGACAGGTGATCAAAATTAAAGCGCGCTATAGGGTTAGCGATTTGAAAGCCATACGTTGTCTCGGTAGCTTGCTTGTATTGCCTTTCATGGCAGCGTGCGCGGCTGATCCGAATGTACGACGCGTAGATGCGCCGGTGTCATCAATTTCGGTGGGTGAGCCAGGTGACGTGTCTGCCGATGCTTTGGCACTGGCAATGCTGCGGGTCGGCTTTACGCCTCAGGAAATTCTCGATCTGGGTCCGTCGATAAGGCGCTCGCTTACGCAAAGCGGTGGCGCGCAAGCCCGGAGAGGCGGAGAGCTTGTAGCATTGCTCTCGATTTGGCAGGGTACACTTTACGTGACAAGCAACGAGACGGGTACATTTGTCGTTGAAGCATAGTGTGAACCAGCGTGGATCTGATATCATTCTGCGCTTAGGCTTGTGTGACCTCAGCACCTATGGAGCAGTGTGAGCATATTCCGAAACGGAGGGTTTCTGGCGCCCCGTAACCCTCTTCCGGCGAGGATGAGCATGCTCCCCGCTTCATGCGATTGATTCTGTGGATCAATCGTAGTCAGCTGCTGCCGGTTTCGTGGACAGCAGGTTAAGCTAGCATAGCGCGGGCCTCGAACTCCATGGGGCTTAGATAGCCCAGTTTCGAATGCCGTCTGCGCGGGTTGTAGAAGCGCTCAATGTAGTCGAACACGTCCGCTCGGGCTTCGTCGCGGGTCCTATAGACCCCGCGATCTGTCGTGCGTTGCGCGCGCTGTCGTTCGCCCTTCCAGTCCCGCACGAAGGCCGCGACCCTCTCATAGGAACCGTCAAATCCAAGCTGCACCAGATCGGCATGCATCTGCTTGGCCGTGCGCCCCCAAGTTCATCAGCAAAATCGATAAGTGTTTGAAATAATTTAGGCCGAGTGGCCAAAAATGTTACAACAAGAGCGCTGTCAGGCTGGCTTTGGCAGGTTGAGTGTTTGGAAGAGGTCCAGTTGCTCCGGTGTGGTTTTGCTTATTCCGTGGAAGCTGCGGCTTCCGGCATATGCCGTGTGTTT
>NZ_SORN01000012.1 GCF_004366635.1 Roseinatronobacter bogoriensis DSM 18756
CTATCCGGCGAAGAGGAGAAAAAACCTAACGGTCTTTACTTCCCCTTTCGAAACCCCTAGCTGCGCCCCCGCTTCCTGATGAATTCCCTGTTTTTATGGTGGTTCCGGAACCTGCTGAGATGGCCATTGTGTCCGGAGTTTTTCCAGTGACAACCCTCAATCGCGGTTCCGGAACTGCGATTTCCGGAACCCCATTCTCGTTTGGTCTGCCCCCATTGAGTGGTCAGGTTTGAATGCTATTCTGAGGAGTAGACTTGTCAAAGTCTGGTCATCAGCCGCGATTGTATCTCCGACCATGCTTCTGTGTAGCCTCGCGACTGCGAAGAAGCCGATCACGCAAGTAGAACGAACGGAGAGCCCGAATGATTGTCACGTTGTTGAAATCAGGGCAGCAGGCATGACCAACGTCCACTTCAGTGAAGCTCCACCGCAGCGTATGTGGTCTACATTAACGGCAGCTTAGGGCCAACCCAGCCGCTGGCAGCCCACGTCCACGCCAGGGATTTGTAAAAACTTGCAGCATTCCAGATCCTGTTCTGTTTCGTCACAGCCTATCGCAAAAGCCGACAAGGGGGCCGGAAAAACCAGAGTGCTCTGCGCCAGATTTCGGATGCATTGCGATAATCCAAGCCGATTCTCGGAGCAATCTACTCAATCACCTTCCCTATAGGCCGGATTTCCGGCTAACTGCTGGGATGGACAGATTCGACGCGGACATTCTGAACATCCTGCAACAAAACGCCCGCACCACAGCCGACGCGATGTCGCATCAGATCGGATTGTCGCCCGATGCCTGCCGCAAGCGCATGGCGCGATTGCGCGCCTCTGGAATCATCAAGGCCGAAATCGCGGTCCTTGATCCCGCTAGTGTCGGGCGCGGACTGACCCTGATTGTCGAAGTGACCTTGCAAAACGAACGCAAGGCCGATCTGGACCGTTTCAAGACAGCGATGCGGGCGGCACCCGAAGTCATGCAATGCTATTATGTGACCGGAAATGCTGATTTCATCCTGATCCTGTCAGCCCGCGACATGGCTGATTTCGAAGCGTTTACCCGCCGTCATTTCTTTGCAGAGGACAATGTGGTGCGCTTCCGCACAAGTGCCGTCATGGACAGGGTCAAGACGAGCTTAGCGGTGCCAGTTATTGCGGATTAAACCTATGATCAGAGTATCGGTCCTGACGGGAGCGAAACGCCAAATCACTAAATGAATCTCGACAAGAGCCAAACCAACGACATCAAATGCAAGAATGCATATTCTCGCTGCATTGGCGTTGATCGACTGCTTTTGGGACGTTGTCTGGACCGTAGCCAACCCGTCCATAGAAGGCTTGATCGCAATCTTGATGCCAAAGGGTTCTGGAATTATTCCGCGCGACGCTTTAGGCATGAACTGTGCTTACCAACAGCCAAAGCCACTCAATATGAATGAGTGGAGATTGGATGACGGGTCAAATTAGAACCGATGAGCAAATTGCGAACTGCTTAGCCCGAGGTCATGTAACGCACTGCGAGTTGGCTCCCGACCCATTTCGAGATCAGCGGCAAGGATACGTGCTGCGCTGATAGCTGTCAGAAAAGAACAGAGTCGCACCCAAGCAATCGACGGGGACGTAAATCGTAATGCGCTGTTGCCTTTTTTAATTGCGAATACAGCCATTTGTGACTCCTGAAGGATTAGCTATGGACATTTTGGAGTTCGTTTACATGCTGATGGTGATATGCAGCAACGCAGAAACCCGCAGCCCCGCCATGCATGAGGCGCATGGCTGAGTAACGAGAAATATGAGGGCATCACTTTCATCAGTTGGCTCACGCTACACGACACGGGCGTGATTTGCTGATTTTTGGGGTGGAAACGACCGACGAGATGTATTTGAACATGGGCTGAATCCCTGCAAGGATTTTGTCCATGATAAACTGTTCTCTCGCCGATCCGCAGAAGACGCTAACCCCACATGTGCCTCTGGGCAAGACCCGACTTGAAACACTTTGCGTACCTTTGTTGGGACGAACCCAGTTGTCAGTTATACATAACCCGAGAGGCCGACGACGAGGTAGACAAATCCGATTGACATGATGATGTAACGCGTTAGGAACCGGAATCTGACATCGTTGATGCGCTCCAGCACCGGGCGAGCAAGAGAAGTGCCTAAAACTGCGCATACAAGGGCCACAGTAATGACGGCTGCCGAAAGATCCACACTGGTATCGGCAGTCAGAAAAGCACCAAAATACAAAACTTTGGCCAAATGTGTCAGGACCTGACACGCAGCCTTGGTGGCGACAATGGCGCGGCGACCAACATTGGTGTTGACAAAAAAAAGGTCCAGTGTTGGACCAGATATCCCGGATACAAGTTGCATTGATGTACAGATGAAGCCGCAGCTTTCTGCACCACCGGTGGAAGTGGCACGCGGCACATGATGGTCGGGAATGAAGAGCGGCAAGAACGGGATAACGCCCAAAAAAATATAAACCAGCCTTTGATCCGGAACGAAGCGGACGAACAGGAACAGAGCACATGCTGCAAAAAGCCCGAGAGAATATCGAAATACCAGCCACCACTTAACATGAGCGTACCAAAGAAGCGCGCGCCAGAAGTTTGCGGTAAGCTGTGTGATCCCGTGCAGTATCATCGCATAGGCCACAGGCAAAATCAGCAGCAGCCCTCCCATCAGGATCATACCACCTGCCATGCCAAACACACCTGAGAGGAAGGAAGTGGTTATTACCAGAACGGTAAAAAACGCAAGAATTGACCCACTCATACCAGATCAGGACCAGCATGCTTTGGCAAAGTAAACCGTACCCGGATATAAACATTGATAAGCAAGCAACACTCTGCTCCGTTGTCGTTGGTGCTTTCCGTTTCCGAATAAGGGGCAGCCCAATTTGAACGCCCTGCGCGCGTTGCAGGGCGTTCTGTGAACGCAATGGCGTTCAAATTGCTATTCGATCAAACCCAGTGCGCGTAATGCACGGCCGTACTCTTCACGTTCAGCCACCAGCATTTCGGTGGTATCCGCAGAATTGAGGAAGGCCGTACGCCAATAATTCTCTTCAGCGACTGGTATCCAAGCGGACGATTCGGTAACAGCGCGCAGCTTTTCTTCCCACCAAGAAATCTGGCTTTCAGTCAAATCGCGTGGGGCCAGAATTCCGCGCCACGCCCCCCACACGACATCATGTCCTTGCTCCTGCCATGTGGGTACATCCGCCAACACGCCGCCCATGCGCTCAGGGGCAGATACCCCAATGACAGTCAGATCGCCTGCTTCGTGATATTGAGCGAATTGCGCGCAACCAGTGGCAACCACATCGACGTGCTCTCCCAGCAGTGCGGCAACGGCGCGGCCACCGCTGTCAAACACAGTCGAGCGCAAACGAGAGACATCGGCGCCCACTGCCTCTACCAACCTCGCCATCGCAACATGCCACTGATTTCCCGCCGAAACCGCAAACCCAAAGCGCACATTGTTGGCATCGTCCTGAAGCGCTTCAATCAGTTTCTCTGCGCTGTTGATTTCCGCGTCAGGATTTACCGCAAAGCAGCCATCCTCAAATACGAGCATTGACAGCATAGTCATATCTGAAAAGCTAATCGTGTCTGTCCCGAGCACTTCTCCCGTTACGATATTTGGTGAAAAGATTGATATCTTCGTCATATCACCCGCGCTGCGATTGACTGTTGCCCAGGCAACGGCCCCTCCTGCGCCCGGTTGATATGTAAGATTGATGGTGTTGGGAATGATCCCTTCTGTGTCGAGAACCTCCTGGATGGCGCGTGCAAGCCGGTCGTAACCACCACCGGGCCCTGCGCCGACAACAATCTCCAAGGGGCCCTCAGGCGCCTCGTCTGCCAAAACTGGCGCCGCTAACAGAGCACCGGCTAACAGAGCCATAGAATTCAAGGTAAGACGCTTCATTTCTTTCTCCTCCCATTTGATACCGGACAGTTGCCCGTCGTTTCGACGCTTCATCCGTAAAACACTTTCTGTGTTTGCCGGACGAAGCATGTTACTGCTGCCCGCGACGTGGCTTGGCGACAAGCGGGAGCAGAATCATCGCCACGGTCATCAATAAAAAGATGAGCGAGACAGGGCGTGTGACGAACACGCTCCAATCAGAACCTGACAAACTCAGCGTCTGGCGGAGCGACTGTTCAATCATCCCGCTTAGAACAAGACCAAGGATCATGGGCGTAATAGGCACACCCGTTTTGCGCATCAAGTAACCCAAAACGCCAAATAACAGCATGAGCCACACATCAAACATGCTGTTTGACAGGCTGAATGAACCCACGATGGCTAAGACAAGGATCACCGTCATCATGAGGGCCGCCGGAACCTTTAGGATACGCACCCACAGGCCAATCAGTGGTACGTTCAGAACAAGAAGGGCAATATTGGCGACATAGAGACCTCCAATCACTCCCCATGTCAGCACAGGTTGCTCTACGAACAGACGTGGCCCCGGCTGGATACCGTGCATCATCAGCGCTCCCAGCAACACGGCCGTTGCAGACGACCCCGGGATGCCCAAGGTCAAAAGCGGCACGAGCGCGCCAGACACTGAGGCGTTGTTTGCAGCTTCGGGGGCTACCAGGCCTTCAGGAGCGCCTTTGCCGAATTCATCGCGTCGGCGGCTGAACCGCATTTCTGTTGAATAGGCCAGCAACGTAGCTACAGCACCGCCAGCGCCGGGCATCAGTCCAACCAGAAAGCCAATGACTGAAGCCCTAAAAAAGGTAAAGCGCACGCGCAACCATTCTGCCTTGGTCGCCCAAAGCTTCCCGATTGCTTTGGGTGCTTGCCAACGTCCCGAAACGAGGCCTTCGACCGTCATCATCACTTCGGTCACAGCATATACCCCTATTATTGCCACCAATAGCGGGATGCCATCCATCAGTTCAGGGGTGCCGAAGGTGAAACGCGATGACCCACTTTGAAGATCTATCCCGATCGTTGCGATAGCCAGCCCCAAAAGTGCTGAAATAAATCCTTTTACGGCGGACCCTTGAACTGTACTGGCAGTCGCAGCAAGCGCAAACACCATCAGCATGAAATACTCCGACGGGCCGAGCCTCAGGGCCAGACGAGAGACAGGTTCTGCGATCAGTGTCAGGCCAATCAGCCCCAAAGTGCCGCCCACGAACGAGGCTGTCGCAGCCAAAAGCAATGCGGCTCCCGCACGGCCTTTCTGCGTCATCGGATAACCATCAAGCGTGGACATGACCGAAGACGCATCACCTGGAATGTTCAGCATGATTGATGCAATCGATCCGCCGTACATTGCTCCGAAATAGATGCCACTGAGCATGATTAGGGCTGAGGTCGGGTCCAACGAGAACGTAAATGGCAACAAGACAGCGATGGCTGTCGCAGGGCCGATGCCTGGCAGCATACCGACCCATGTGCCAACCGATGCCCCCAGCAGGATGAACAGGAGGTTGGGCCCACTGACGGCGGTCTGTATGCCAGACATCAAGTTCAGAAGCACATCCATAGAAACCTACCCTAACGCGAGTGATGGCAGGGGGACCCCAAGCCAGACACGGAAAACAATGTGGAAGCTGCCTGCAATCAGCACAGCCGTCAGCACGTTGACTGGCCAACTGCGAAACCGGATCAGAGTTAACACAAGCGTTGCAAATGCGGTGGACGACAACAGAAATCCTGCCTTCGGCAAAACCAGCACAAACCCGACAAGCAACATGAGAACAGCCCATGCCTGCAACTGGCCTGGAATATTGTCAGCATCATTTTGCTCCGAAGAACGCCATAGAATGCTGCCCAGCATCAGCGCCGAAAAGATCAGAAGCAAACTGCCCAAACCAAGTGGAAAGAAACGAGGTCCAATCGGGTCACCCAAAGGCGGGACGCGGACATTAGTCGCTAACCACAGGTACAGCACCGAAGTCACGAGCAGCAATATGCCCGTAAGCAGATGCAGATAGCTGCGGGTAAATCGTTGCTTGAGGCTTGGACGTGGTGCCATGATTACTGCGCTCCGGGCAGTGCGCGCGGGGCGTGCCCCGAGTATGTGTACATGATATCGTCCGGCACCGGCCCCTTGATGCGGCGACCTTCCGTCTGGCTTTCGACCGCATGTGCCAGCAAGCCTGCTGCCCGGGCGAGAACAAAGATCCCGCGCGCCAGAGGCGCCGCAAAGCCCAACTCGGCCAGGACGGCTGCAAATGCACCGTCCACATTCACCGGGATGTTGCGGCCCTTTCGGCGGGTCAGCTCTGCTTCCATGGCGCGCACCATCTTCGCGTATTCACCCTGCACTACGCCGTCAGCGGTTGCTTCATCGATCAGTTCAAGCAAACGTTGGGCGCGTGGATCAACACTATGAAACCGATGCCCAAATCCAGGCAGAAAGCGGCCTCCCTCCTCAAAAAACTGTTCAAGATGCGTAGCAACCTTAGCGTGCATATCGGTTCCGTCACTGTCGCGGATTAACAGAAGCCGTTCCATTACCTGCTGACCTGCGCCGCCATGGGTATCACCCAGCGCATTGATCCCCGAGGCAATCGCATTGTTCAGCCCGACCCCGCAGGTGATGGCCATGGCGGCGATTGCACATGAAGGTGACATTGGCCCGGCATTTACCGAAGCCACCATCGTAGCTTCCAGAAGTCGCGCCTGCTTGGGATCAGGCAATTCGCCACGCAGGAGCAGCCAGATAGTTTCGACCAGACTGACATTGCCAATCAGATCTTCGATGGCGTAGCCGCGATAGCGAATGTTTCCATCTTCAACATTGACGATGTCAGTGCGCCACCAATCACGGATATGCTCACGTGTTTCATTGCTCACGTCAGTTCCTCCACGTTCTGGGTTGGGGAAATCCCAGCCTGCTGCAGCAAATGTGGCAGGTCTGAAATTGAGTCCACAATGATCGCACCAGCTTGTGCCAGCAGGCGACGCTTGGCGCTGGCGCTGTCTTCGGCTGAAGAAATCATCGCAGCAGCATGGCCAAAACTCATACCAGTGGGATAGTTTTCCTGGAACAATCCCGCAATCAAAGCCAGTATAGGCTTGCGAACCCCATTTTCGTGCAGGTGGCGGGCCAGATCCATTTCGTTCTCTGAACCTGGTTCGCCATAGATTACGATCGCGTCGGTCTGAGGGTCTTCTTCGAACAGGCGCACGTAATCGACCATGCGCCCCCCTGTCACACGATCGCCGCCCATGGCAATGCCGGTAGAAACGCCATAGCCCCCACTTTTCAGCGACAGGCCGATCTCGGCCGACATCCCGCCAGAGCGTGAACATATTCCGATCCGGCCTGCCGCATATATGTCTGCTGGATCTTTGCCACCGATACCACCCAGCTTGGTTTGACCCGGTACAATAATACCATTCGTATTCGGGCCAACGACGCTTGCGCCCCTGGAAGCTGCGGTGGCAACCACACGCGCCATTTCATGACGAGAAATGCCCTCAGACGTGATAAGAACCAGCCTCACCCCGGCATGCAGAGCTTCCAAAGCCGCTGACGCCGCCCCCGCGGCAGGCACATAGATTACGCTTGCATCAATATCATGACGCAGCGTTGCGCCACGGACCGAGTTGTAGATCGGAAGGCCCAAGACTTCCTGGCCCCCTTTTCCGGGGGTTACGCCGGCAACTATCTGCGCGCCGTAAGAAAGGCAATTTGCGCTGTCAACCTGAGCCTGCCGTCCTGTCAATCCTTGCACCAGAACTCTGGTCGACTTGTCTATCATTATGGCCATTTCACACCTCCATTTGCGTTTGAGAGCGTGCTTTGGCCGTGAGCCTCACGATCAGATCGATCCCATCTGTCATGGGGGCGCCATGGGGTAGGTAATGCACACCAGGAATGGCAGCGGCGGCGCTGCGCGCAGCTTCCTCACCCTGCCCGAACATACGAATGACAACCGGAAATTCGCGCGCATCAATCCCGCGCGCTGTTAACGCTTCAAGCGCGGGAATGACCCGTTTGTCTATCTGCGCCATCTGTTGGTAATGCCAGCTGATGAACAAGCTCTTCACTTGGGGGTTGTCCAGGATCACATCGATCAGTTCTCGGACTTTGTCCGGGTTCTGAGTAGAGGCGTCAGTGTGATTTGCTGGTCTGCCTCCTGCAGCGAGAATAAGGTCATGCTGGTGCAGGCCTGCACCGCCGCCGCCGACAAACATTCCGATATTACCATCCAGTTCTGTGTATCGCACCATGCCACCCGGAAGCTCCCGACTTACTTTGCGAACACGATCTTCGCGCATTTCGCGATCAGTTCGGGGTGTATCTTCGTTGACCTCGGCCATCGTGTCATCTTCTATGGCCATCATCGCGCCGACCAAAGACACACGACCGTTAGAATCAATCACAAGCGGGTTCAGCTCCAGCATTATTCCCTTATTGCGTTCAAATACTGTTTGAAGGGCTGCTGTAACCTTGGCTACAGCTGGGAGTTGGGCGCTGGGTAAACCCGCGCGCTCCCAGATGTTGATTGCATCCCAGACGGGCAAACCCTTTAGCGGGTCGATTGTTGCAGTTATGATCGCTTCGGGGCGGTTCTGATGGACTGTCTCGATTTCAACCCCACCCTCTGTTGATGCAAGAATGCGTGGGGGATAGTCTTCCAGAATGAACGAAAGATAGAGTTCAGAGGCTATATCTACGCGCTCTTCTACGTAAACCGCCTTGCATAAATGGCCGTTGATCGTTGCATCAAGCAGGTCTTCGGCGGCTTTGCGGGCCTCAGCCGGAGTATCAGTGAGCCGCACTGCATTGGCTTTGCCACGCCGCCCGGTTGGGACAAGTGCTTTGACGACGGCTTGCCCACCAAGCTGTTCGGCAGCATCAGCGGCAGCTTGCGGTGTTTCGGCACGAAAGCCGTTTGGCACAGGCAGCCCCGTCTTTCGTAGGATCTGCTTTCCGATGTCCTCGGTCAAGTAACGCATGATGTATCCTTATTAGTCCTGCCAGTTTGGCTGGCGCTTCTCTACGAAGGCCGCGATGCCTTCTTGCCGATCAGCGGCGCCGGTCAGAACTTGCTGTCCAAGAGTTTCGAGGTGAAGCGCTGTTTCAATATCTGCTTGGGCGCCCGCTCGGATGACTTGCTTGATCACACGGATGGCCCGATCAGGATTTGCTGCGATTTTTTGCGCTGTTTCCAGAAGTGCTGGCAGAACATCCTGTTGGGGCAGGATGCGATTGACCAACCCCCACTCAAGCGCCTTCTGGGCGCTGAAGCGTTCGCCAGTCATGATCCACTCCATGGCGCGAGCTTGCCCTGCCACGCGCGCGAAACGTTGGGTGCCACCAGAACCAGGCATGAACCCTCTGCGGCTCTCGGGAAAGCCAAATTCTGCTTGCTCTGACGCATACGCAAAATCACTGCGCAGTACCATTTCCGCACCGCCACCCAAGGCAAAGCCATTCACCGCACACAGGATAGGGACGGGGCAACGCTCCATGGCGCTATTATATCCCTTGAAGATGACACGTTGCGCGCGCCAGTCCGCATCGGACATGCCATTGCGTTCCTTCAGGTCACCCCCGACGCAAAAAGCGCGCGCTCCTTCACCTGTCATTACGATAACTCTTGCATCAGGGCGCGCGCCCCGATTCACACCATCAAACAGATCCAGCAATGCCTGCCCGAGTGCCGTGTTGATGGCATTAAGGACCTCAGGTCGATTCAAACACACCAGCAGCACACCACCGTGTTGCGAAACATCCAGCCCCACATTCATGTACTGACTCCTTCAAGTTATAAGCATAACAGTATGTTAGGGCGCTCTTGGAGCATCCTTTGCGATACGATTATATCGCTTTTCCCATTTTGGATTTGGTTAGCGGTAGCGCACCACCGCTTGTCTCCTCGTAGCGATAGTGTTGGGAATTTTTGTTCTTGTGTCAATATTTTTACTATAAGTTTTTATATGTTGAGCAATACTCGACATATGGAGTCAGGTAGCTCGGGAAACCGTCAGGTGTCAGGCAATGGTCGCTCTTCGCTCGACAATTTCGAGAGAAGGAAATGCGAATCATATTTGGAAAGGTCATCAGAATGGATATACGAAACTTGGAAACACTTCTGGCCGTGGTAAGGCACGGCAGCTTCTCGGATGCAGGCAAGTCATTGGGGTTGTCGCGATCAGGTGTCAGCATTCGCATTGCCGCGCTGGAAGAAGAGTTTGGCCAACCCTTATTCGACCGAAGCACCCGCCCGCCACGGTTAACCCGCGAAGGCCAGTTTGTGCTCGATCAGGCGCGCGAAATGCTGGCTGTGTGGGGGCGCATGAAGAGGCACGAGAAATCGCCTGAGGAATCCGGGTTGTTCAAACTCGGCGCAGTACAGACCGTCACAAGTGGAATTCTTCCATTCGCGCTAAAGCGGTTTCGTGATGCGTTTCCGCGGGTTCGCGTGACGATCCGCACGGGTCTCGCAGACGAACTCGATGCAATGGTTCGGGTCGGCGAGCTGGATGCTGCGGTTCAGCCCCTATCGGGCAACATACATGCAGGCCTCACCTGGCAAACTATTTGTGTAGAGCCTTTAATGGTCGTCGCTCCTGCAGGCTTGTCCGGCAAGCGCGACGTGGATCTGCTGAACGGGTTGCCTTTCATACGCTACCGGAGAATTGCTTGGGGTCTTGGCCGCACCATACAGCGGGAATTGGCGGAGCGTGGCATTGAAGTAAGCATATTGGCCGAGGTCGACTCATTTGATGCGGCGATGAACCTGGTCCGCAACGGTTTGGGCGTTACAGTTCTTCCCCTTCGGCGGATGCCGGACCCGTTTCCCGATGGCGTGCGCCATATTGCATTCGGGAATCCTCCTCTCGTGCGAACACTGGGCGTCTTATGGCGTGAGAACGTGGCCCCCTCAGGCTTCGTGCGGGGCTTGTGTGCGGCGCTAGAAGATTCGGCCGCCGAATTTTGCCCCGAAGCAGACACTGCCTGACGCATGCGGCACTGTTCCGGTATGCACGTGTCGGGAGAGCACTGTAAAGTGTGGGGCAGTGAATATCCGAGGGCGTATGGTAAGCTGCCTTCCATGCTGCGGCCTGCCTGAATGTCGCTGATGCACTCTCTTCGACATAGTCAGTCGGTGCCGTCACCCCATCGGAAAGCTGCATTGAGTGTCCGCTCCCGTGGATGTTGCATCGCGCGTTGAGTTCCTCGGTTTTCCAGAATGCAGGAAATCCCGGGCGAGCTTGCTTCTTTCAGTTTCGGCCACAGCACAGCTTGTATTTCCGGCCCGACCGCAGACGCAACGGATCGTTGCGGCCTTGTTTCGTCAGTGCGGCGTAAGGGCTGCCCGGCAGGTTCGCCGCAGCCGTCGCTTACGTTCAGGCCGCGACTGCGTCAGGATGGCGGCCACACAATTCGGGATCAGGTCGGGGGCCTCAAGGTCGATTTCATCGATCTCAACCTCGGTGAACTTGCTTTGCCCAAGATTGATGTCCTGCAGCGCCATCAGGAAGATCATGCTGGCCCAGGTTTTTTCATCTGCGCGATCGAGAAGCGCCTCCCCTGCGTTTGGTCGTAGCCGCATGGCGCGGGTGAAACCGTCCACCCACGGCTCCGACAGGACCTCGTCACTATTCGGGTCGACTTCATACATCGGCTCACACCACAGTGATCTGGTCATGGTCCCGGCCGCGGAATTGAAATGCTCCATGACGGCCCCGATGGTTTTCTCGGTGGTCTTCTGGTCAGGAAACTGCGCATCGCCGGTGTCGACCCAGACATGGGGGAGCCGTTCGGAAGACGGGATCATCTCGGGGCAGGCGAGAAGGCCGGTGATGTACCCGTCAAACTCGCTCAGCGCCATGGGCATGGTCTCGAAGGGCAGGGCGTATGGCGCGAGTTCTGGTCTACCTCGAATTCTGCAGCCTGCTTGAACCGCTCCGCCTCCTCGCTCGGCACGCAAATTGCGATGCGTTCCAGCCCTCTGCGGGGTTGGCCATGGGGATAGGCAGTGAATTACGTTAGTCTCTCTGAATCATGGTTGAGCTGATCGACGGGCGTTTAACTCATTCGGCATGCGGCGCTGCGCCGCTAAGTCGGCGCAGCATCTGAAGCGGGAAGATTCGTGAAGCTACCATGCCCAAATTGAAGGGTCCCGTCCCAGAGTTTATGCAGGCGATCAATCCAATTCATTTGTCTCTTATCTGCCATCAGGTTCCGTAATCCCCAGAAGCAATTCTGCGACACTGACGAGCATCGCGCATTTTTCTTCGTCACCTCGCTCAAGCGCTTCCTGAGCGTCCATGCGTAACCACATAAGCCCGGTTGCCTGCTCTTCCTTGAGGAGTGGGCCTGCCAGCATAATCTCCAAAGTTATCTTGAGCCGATGCTCGCAATCAGCAGTGGGGTGGTCGGATGCAAGTTTCGGCAATGCTCCCAGCCCAACAATCATGATGACTATCCGGAAAAACAATATCATGATCCGTCCCGAACTTTCTGTACATGCGACATGAAGCTGCGGACGCGAGGCTCTTCTACCGGGTTCCACCAGACACCGCCTTCCTTGAGCGATGATCCAATAATTACACCATTGGCATGGGTCAGCATATTTTCCACATTGTCTTCAGTGACGCCAGAGCCAACGAGAACCGGCAGTCTTGTCGCATGCTTGATCCCAACCAACTCATCCTCAGATGCAGCGTCTCCGGTGCGCTGGCCCGTGGCGATAACGCCGTCAGCATCAAAAAACTCCAGATCCCGCGTGAGCTCAGTGACAGTCCGGTCCGCAGTAATGGCATGTGCGCCATGCTTGACGTGGCTATCGGCGAACACGGCGACATGCTGTGCCGCGATCTGTCGTCGATAGCGCAAGGCTAATGCTGCTTCACCATTCAACAGACCTTCATTTGCGACATAAGCATTGGCCCATTGATTTACCCGAATGAACTGCGCCCCAGACGCAGCGGCAACTGCCAGTGCCGGAATCGGAGCGTTTGCCAGCACATTAACTCCGACTGGCAACCCGGTTTCGATGATGGCTTGGCGCGTGATTGCGGTCATGAACGCCGTGGTTTCATGGCCGATATCCTCGGGGCGTAGGAATGGCAGGTCACCGTGATTTTCAATAATTAATCCGTCAATGCCGCCTTGTGTATAGGCGTGGCAGTCGCGCAGGGCAGCCTCATAGATATCCTTGATCGGACGACCATCATGGCGTGGGCTTCCAGGGAAGGCCGGGCAATGAACGACTCCGATCGCTACTCTGTCTTTTTTGAAAATTCTCAAAATAGAGGAATTTCTTAGCGCGTTATCAGATGTCGATGTGGCAACCTCAGGCATGCGACTGCTTTCCTTATTGCTGTAATTATGTGCATCATGACGCTGAAAGCAGCTTCGCCTTCAGCTCAACAAAAGGGTTGACCAACCCGCACGCGTTTGTCAAGTTTTGAAAACTTTCAAAAATAATCTCGCAGGGAGACAGACTCATGACGACTCGGATAAAAACGATAACGGCTGCGACCGCGCTGGTGGCAGCCGGTTTTGTGACGCCAAATGGCGCAATCGCACAAGAAGGCCCGAACATATGCTTTGTGACCTTTTCGTTGCAGATCGCCTATTTTCAGTCGAGTGTGGAGGGAGGTCAACGCGCAGCTGATGAGCTGGGTGTTAATTTGACGGTGCTTGATCCGCAAGCTGATGCAAGTCGTCAGGTCACCTTGGTCGAGGATTGTATTTCACGTGGGGTGGATGCGATCGTAATGGACCCTATTGAAAGCAACTCGCTCTTCGGTCCGATCGAGCAGGCCGAGGCCGCGGGCATTCCGATGGTTACACTCGATACACAAATAGATCATCCCAATGTGCTGGCATTGATCGGGGTGCCGCAATTTGATGCGTCCCGCGAGTTTGGGCAATATGTGGCCGGATATATTGCGGGCGCAATGGGGGGCGAGGCCCGGATCGGTCTGATGATCGCATCCTCCGAAGTGCAATTGGCGCGTCGTGATGGGTTTCTGGCCGCTCTGGAGGCGCTTCCCGGGGTAGAGATCGTAGCCGAAGGTGATGGGCGCAATATCCTTGAAGTCGCGCAGGCTGAAGCAGAGAATATGTTGACCGCCAATCCCGATATCAATGTGATTTACGCTACTGGTGACCCGCAGTTGCAAGGTGGCCTCGCTGCAGGTCTGAGTCAAAACCGCGACATCGCGTTCTTTGGTTGGGATGATATCCCTCAACCTTTTATTGCACCACTCGAAGAAGGGCGCCTTGTTGGGTTCCTGAAGCAATCGCCCGATTATGGTGGCGAGCAGGCAGTACGCCTTTTGGTCGATTACCTAAACGGTGAAGATGTCCCGTCGGTCGTCTCGTATAATCCAACGGTGGTCACACCCTTCAACGTCGATCAATTCCGTTAAGGTTGATCTGATTTCTGCGATTCCCGGCGCACTGCACGGTGGCCGGGATGTTCCCTTCAAGATTTCAAAATAACGGAGCCTGCATGAGCGACGTGAACTCAACTATTAGGCGAAAGGCCAAAAACCCTGCGTTCGATATGCGCATGGCGGCGGTATTCCTTGTTCGCTATGGAATGTTTATCGCCTTGGCTCTCTGGATGGTGGCGATGGCCCTGTCCTCAGAACATTTTTTGACCTCAACCAACATATTAAACGTAGCTCGGCAAGCAGCGCCAATCATAATAATCGGCGTCGGAATGACCTTCGTAATGGCGACAGCCGGGATCGATTTGTCAGTGGGCTCGTTGGTTGCGCTGATCTCTGTGCTCACGGCTGCATGGCTTGTCGCAGGTCTGCCAGCTTATCTGGTAATTGGGTTGGTGATCGTTGTCGGCGCGATGCTTGGCGCGCTGAACGGTTTCATCATAACACTAGGAGTGCCAGCCTTTGTCGTGACCTTGGCCGCGCTGACATCGTTTCGTGGGGTCGGGTTCGTTTATTCGGACGGTCGCGCGGTCCCAATCTCGGACCCAGTATTCGTGTTTATAGGGCGTGGAGATATTTTCGGCGTCAATACACCGCTGATTATTGCGACTGTTGTCGCCGTAGTCGGTTGGTTTGTGCTCAATCGAACGCGGTTCGGACTCTATGTGCTTGCAACAGGTGGCCGTGAAGAAGCGGCCCGCGTAATGGGCCTCGCCATTACGCGCATCAAAATTACCGTATACGCGATTACTGGTGGGTTGGCCGCATTGGGCGGTATAGTTATCTCGGCGCGCCTTTCTAACGGATCTCCCAACGCAGGCATGATGCTGGAACTGGATGTGATTGCGGCAACTGTTCTGGGCGGTACCAGTCTCTTTGGTGGTCGCGCTACCATTGCCGGAACTGTCGTTGGCGCGCTGCTGATCAACTTCGTGCGCAACGGGCTGAACCTTCACGGAGTCAACCCATACTGGGTCCAGGTTGTGACAGGGATAATCTTGGTGATGGCTGTGCTCATGAATACCGTACTAAATCGCAAGGCAGAAGCATGGGCACGGGCCAATCCAGATGATGAACAGGAGGTAAGCAAATGACCACACCTCTGATCGAGATGCGGAACATCTCCAAGACTTTTGGTGCCGTCACTGCATTGTCGAAAGTTTCATTGCGACTCGAGGCTGGTGGCGTGCTGGGCCTGATTGGGGATAACGCGGCGGGAAAGTCCACGCTTATGAAAATCCTTGCTGGTGCATTACGGGCTGATAGCGGAGAAATCCTGATCGATGGGAAACCTGCGACATTTGCACATCCTATTGCTGCACGTGATGCAGGCATCGAAATGATTTACCAAGATTTCGCACTTGTCCCAGAGCTTACAGTGACCCAGAATATTTTCCTTGGCCGCGAAATCACCCGACGCATTGCAGGGGTGAAGGTGTTGGATCGAAGTGCCATGAATGTTCGCGCGAAAGAAATGTTCGCAGCGCTTGGCTTACGCGTGCCCGCAGTGACGCTGCCAGTACAGGCGCTTTCCGGTGGGCAGCAGCAAGCCGTAGCAATTGCGCGTGCGACAGGGTTCGAGGCGCGCCTTGTTATCATGGACGAACCGACTGCCAATCTCGGCGCTCCTGCGATCGAGCGTGTACGCGAAACCATCACCCGTTTGAAGAAATCAGGTGTGGCCGTAATCATCATTAGCCATCGCCTTGAGGACATCTTCGCTGTTGGCGATCGGTTTATGGTAATGAAACAGGGTCAACTGGTTGGCGAACGCGAGGTGCATGATACGGATAATGCGGATCTTGTGGAGATGATCGTTACTGGTGCAGACCCACGCAAACCTTTGGTTGCCGTATGAAACGGCGCGTAGGCATAGCCGATGTAGCAGCCGCTGCAGGGGTTTCGATCGGTACGGTTTCCAATGTGTTGAACAGTCCTGGGAGGGTGCGCTCGCATACGCGCGAGCGTGTCTATACTGCAATGCGCGAAATCGGGTACCTGCCATCGACACTTACATTTCCGGCCGCTCCTGTGGCTGCCCCTGGCAGCTCTCCCGCGTTGAACGGCGATTTGACACCACTGCTGGTTTCAATGGGCTATATTTCGGTTGATTTGATTGCAAGATTGCCGGTGATGCCTCACCGTGGCGATCGTGCAACCGCAGCGCGCATTTCAAAAGCACTAGGAGGTCCCGCAGCAAATGTAGCTGTTGCGGCTGCTGCACTCGGTCCTGCTTGCGCGCTGGACGTTGAATTGGCAACAGCTATTGGTAACGATGCTGACAGCCTCTGGGCTTTGGAGCGGTTAGCCGAACGGGGGGTCCGCGCCCGCGCGGTGCGTAGCCCGTTCAATGAAAGATTGTCGCGCTGTATTGTGCTGATCGAAGAAGGTGGGGAGCGTACCAAGATCAACGAACCTTTTCCGCTCGATAGCAAAGACCTTGTTGATAGCCTGTCCGTAGGTCCCATGCGCCGACGATGCCACATGCACTTTGAAGGCTATCATGCCCGTGCAATGCTTCCACTCGTGGCGCAATTGCGAAAACAAGGTTGGACATTGAGCACACAGGACACTGGCCTTGAAGATTATTTTAGAACAGCGGATGGATTCGCTGAATTAGTTTTGAAGCTTGATCGAGTGTTTTTGAGCCGGCGATCAGCTACACAGATTCTGGGTCGGACAATGCCTTCGGACCGGCTGATAGAGGCTTTGGCTGAAAAGCTCGCCAGTCTTTCCGGGCAAAGGGCCGAATGCCTTCTGACACTTGGAATGGACGGGGCTGCGGTTTTCCCCGCGGTGGCACCCACGCGCCCCATAAGGGTCCCCGCGCTGTCGGTCGAGGTTGTGGATGGTACAGGTGCAGGTGATGCATTTATTGGTGCCTACCTCGGCCAGCGTTTGCATGACGTGGATGCCGCTCAGGCGGCGGCTTTGGCGTGTATCTGCGCGTCCCGGGTCATGACAGGTATCGGTGCGCAGGAAGTGCGCACCCGTTTGTCGGATGCACGCCAGATGCTTCAGGAGACTGTTTGATGCGGTTACATGTTCTGGGCAATGTCACCGAAGATATCTTGTTTCGGGTCCCCCGCTTGCCATTACCTGGCGAAACACTGATAGCAAACCGACGTGATCGAGATATTGGCGGCAAAGGGCTGAATCAGGCTTTGATTGCTGCACGCTGCGGACTGACAGTGTCTCTGTCCTGCCCGGTGGGTGAAGATACTGTTTCGGCGGATCTCATCCGTCAGCTTGCTGACGAACCGCTACAGGCAAACCTTGTTTTGATACCTGAATGCTCAACTGACCAATCTATTATTTCTGTCTCTGAGGATGGTGAGAACCATATTGTTTCCTCGACACAGGCAGCAGACTCTTTGACCCCGGATAATGCTATTGCCGCCTTGCAAGACATCGAGACGGGGGACATCCTGCTTGTGCAGGGCAATCTTTCATATCCAACCACATCAGCGGCGATCAAACATGTGCATGCTCGAGAAGGAAAAGTGATTGTCAATCCCTCGCCGATCCGGTGGGATTACTCACCGCTTCTGCCATTCATTGATGTCTTGGTTTTGAACGTTCATGAAGGACAGGTTTTGTCAGGGCAAAGGCATCCATCCGATGCAGCGTCTTATCTACTGGCAGCGGGGGCTGGTGAGGTCGTGATGACTTTGGGTGCTGCAGGCGCACAGTGGTGGCGTGACGGAGAGCATGCAGAAGTGCCATCCGCTCCGACTCAGGTTGTTGACACTGCTGGAGCCGGAGACACTTTTTGCAGCACATATATTGCCGCCCGCGCTCGCAATGCTACTGCTGCCAAGGCTTTAGCTGTAGCTGCCAACGCCGCTGCCATCACGGTCAGCCGCCACGGAACATGGTCCGCCTTCCCCAGCAAGGAAGAACTGGCACGGCTTTTTGAAAATTCCAGAGAGTGTGAGCCCCAATGAATATTGCCGAAAGCATCCGTAATGCGAACCGTTCCGCGCTCGCGGAGTTTGTGGATCATCGATTTTTCACAAAAGCCGCTGAGGGCTTGCTCAGGGATATCGAACGCGATGCATATTTTCATTTTGAACACCGCTTCGTTGAACAGGCTGTAACGATATTCGGCCATATTTTGCTAAAAGCTCCAGATATCGAGGCAAGAAGGCATCTTGTTGGTATCCTGTATGGTTTGACGCATGAGCAAACCGATGTGTTTTCTCGCATCCTCGCGCGCATAGGGCCACCACCGAGCATGCCATGGCCCGGTGCTGTAGACGAGTTCTGCGAAGGAATGACAGCGATTTCATGTCATGGAGGGTATCATGAAGGGCTCGCAGCAATGCTTGCAGCCGAGTGGACCTATGCAGAGGTATCCCGGCGTTTGGTCGCGGGGCGATTAGATGATCCATTGCTTCAGGATTGGTTCGCGCTGCACACAGAAGAGCGCTTTCTGCGCGGGGTAACCTGGATCGACTCCGAGCTTGATAAGGCTGTCCAAAATGCGGAACAGTTCGAGCAGGCATCAACAGCGTTTGCCGGAGCAGTGAACCTTGAGGTGGCTTTCCATTCCGCTCCATTGGATCTGCAATCAGCAGATCACGACTCATCTGAAGGGGTGTAATCCATGAGTGCTCTTGAGGCAAAGGCCAACAGTCGCGTCACACGAGCGCGGGTGATCACGGTGCCCGCTACCTTCGTAGAGGTCAAGCGCTCATTAAACGTCAGTACTCAGCAGTATTCTGGGCACATCTGTCTTTGTCGTTTCGCTTCAGGATTTGCGTAATCTTTATTATCGGCTGTGGTGCGGCTGGTCTTTGGTATGTGATAGCAACGGGCATGATCAACGGCACAGCCATTGGCTGAACTTCTTATCGACAGGCGTCTGTAAGTGCGGTTGAGATGAAACACAGGAAGGAAACTGTAATGACAAGCAACCCAGTGCAACAGGCCGCCCCGTTGCCAAGCTTCGAACGCATGACGGGAACGCGTTTCGACCCAAGCTGGTTTGAGGCGCATCATGTCAACTTGTCTGCCACCGAGCGCCGCGCTGCCACATTAACCACGCGCCGAACTGTCAAGAAAGACTGGCAGGCAGCATGGCTGGCGCAGGCAATTACCTGCATTGATCTTACAACGTTGGCAGGGGACGATACGCCTAGTCGGGTTCAGCGCCTTTGCGCCAAGGCCCGCCAGCCCTTGCGCGACGATATCATGGCGGCGCTTGGACTGGACGCGCTGCGCGTTGGTGCGGTCTGTGTTTATCCGACAATGGTCGCGCATGCTGTCAAGGCGCTTGAGGGCAGTGGCGTGCCCGTTGCGTCCGTCGCGACCGGGTTTCCTGCCGGGTTGATGCCGCTGTCTTTGCGTCTGGCAGAAATAAATTACGCTGTTGATCAGGGGGCCAGTGAGGTCGATATTGTCATAACGCGTGAGTATGCACTGACAGGCCAGTGGTCAAAGCTTTATGATGAGATCGCCGCCATGCGCGAAGCCTGCGGTCCCGCACATATGAAGGCCATACTTGCGACGGGCGATTTGCAAACGCTTGGAAATGTCTACAAGGCGTCCATGGTCGCCATGCAGGCCGGGTCGGATTTCATCAAGACATCGACCGGCAAGGAGGGTTTGAATGCGACGTTGCCGGTATCATTGACAATGGTGCGTGCGCTGCGCGATTTCCGCGAAAAGAGCGGGCAGATTGTCGGCTTCAAGCCTGCTGGCGGCATAAAGAGCGCAAAGGACGCGATTGCCTGGCTTATCTTGATGAAAGAAGAGCTTGGCACCCGCTGGACGCGCAACGATCTGTTCCGGTTCGGGGCCTCTTCCATGCTGGGCGATATCGAACGCCAATTGGAACACCATGTCACTGGCCGCTACTCGGCTGCAAACCGCCACGCAATGGCCTGAAGACGCATCTGAGGACTTAGTATGCCAAGTATCAAGGATATCATGGAAACCATGGAATATGGCCCTGCACCAGAAAGCAACGCCGAGGTAAAAGACTGGCTCGCCGGGCACGCGGACGGGATCAGCCACTTTATTGGCGGGCATTTTGTCACGCCCGAAGGGCCAATGACCACTGTCATCAACCCCGCTGATGACAGCGTCCTTGCGCGATTGACCAAAGCGGGAGCGGACCAGATTGACGCTGCCGTGAAAGCGGCGCGCGCGGCACAACCGAAATGGGCCGCCCTTGGGGGGCACGCGCGCGCGCGCTTCCTCTATGCCATCGCGCGCCATGTGCAAAAACGCGAACGCTTCCTCGCAGTGTTGGAAACAATGGATAACGGCAAGACCATTCGCGAAACCCGCGATGGCGACATCCCGCTGGTTGCCCGGCATTTCTATCACCATGCGGGCTGGGCAGAGCTTCTGGAAAGCGAATTTCCAAACCACCGCCCCGTGGGCGTCTGCGGACAGGTAATCCCCTGGAACTTTCCGCTTTTGATGCTGGCATGGAAGATTGCACCGGCCCTTGCAGCCGGCAACACCGTGGTGCTGAAGCCTGCTGATCTTACCCCCCTGACAGCGCAGGCCTTTGCCGAAATCTGTGCAGATGTCGGACTGCCTGCGGGTGTGGTCAATATCGTTCACGGTGACGGAGAAACGGGCGCATTGTTGACCGGGCACCCGGATGTGGACAAGGTTGCCTTCACCGGATCGACAGCCGTGGGCCGCCTGATCCGCGAACAACTTGCCGGATCAGGCAAGAAGCTGTCGCTTGAGCTGGGTGGTAAATCGCCCTTTATCGTCTTTGAAGATGCTGATCTGGACGCCGCTGTGGAGGGCGTTGTCGATGCCATCTGGTTCAATCAGGGCGAGGTTTGCTGCGCGGGTTCCCGTATCATTGTGCAAGAAGGGATCGCTGAGAGCTTTTTCTCAAAGCTGAAGGCGCGCCTGTCCGCATTGCGCATCGGCACTCCATTGGACAAGACCATGGATGTGGGCGCTGTGGTGTCACGTCCGCAACTCGAGCGGATTCGCGCACTGGTGGCCACAGGCGAAGCTGAAGGGGCCATTCTGCATTCCGCACCCGCAGAGCTTCCCGCCCAAGGCACGTTCTGCGCGCCGGGTTTCTTTACCGGCACTGCGCCTGCGCACAGGGTCAATCAGGAAGAAATCTTTGGACCAATCGCGACAACGCTGACCTTCCGCACGCTGGAAGAAGCAATGCAGCTTGCCAACGATACGCGATACGGGCTCGCGGCAACAATCTGGTCGCAGGATATCGACCGTGCGATCAGTGCCGCAGCACGGGTAAAGGCAGGTGTCATCTGGATCAACAGCACCAATCTGTTTGATGCAGGCGCAGCTTTTGGTGGATACCGCGAAAGCGGCTTTGGCCGCGAAGGTGCCCGTGAAGGAGTGCTGGAATATCTCGCACCTGTTCTGCCGGGAAGCAGGAAGGAGCGCTCTGACCCGAAGCTGGTTCCCACATTTGCACCGCGCAAAACCAAGCATGATGTTCCAGCCATTGACGTGACGGCGAAGCTGTATATCGGCGGCAAACAAAAGCGCGCAGATGGTGGCCAAAGTTATTCCGTAACGGGCAAGGGTGGGGCAATCATCGGGCATGCAGCGCTTGGAAACAGGAAAGACATTCGCAACGCTGTGGAGGCAGCAGCCAAAGTGGGCAGCTGGGCCAATGTGACCGGGCATAACCGGGCGCAGGTGCTTTATTTCCTCGCAGAGAATCTGTCACAGAGGCGTGCCGAGTTCGAGTCACTCCTGATCCACAGTACGGGGGCCAGCTCTAAATCAGCCGCCGCAGAGGTAGAGGCGTCCATCCGCCGCTGTTTCTGGTACGCAGCATATGCGGACAAGTTCGATGGAGCGGTCCACACAACCAGGCAACGGCATGTGACCCTGTCGTTGAATGAACCCTGGGGCATCATGGGCCTCGTCTGTCCTGATGAGCGGCCTTTGCTGTCCATGCTGTCCCTGATCCTGCCAGCGATTGCGATGGGCAACAGTGTTGTTGCAATCGCATCGCAAAGTCATCCATTGGTGGCAACCACCTTCTACCAAGTGCTTGAAACCTCTGATTTACCTGGGGGAGTTGTCAATCTCATCACTGGCTTGCGCGAAGATTTGGCAAAGACCCTGGCTGAGCATGACGAAGTTGCCTGCATCTGGTATTGCGGCAGTGCGGCGGGCTCTGCAATGGTCGAGCGCGCCGCATGCGGAAATCTGAAAGCCACATGGACCGATCTCGGCCATGTGCGTGACTGGCTGGCAGATACCGAGGGTCAGGGAGCAGAATACCTGCGCCGCGCAACGCAGATCAAAACAGTCTGGTTGCCATATGGCGAGTAAGATCAAGTGCGAGGACAAATAAATCTGGCGTCAGGATTACAACAGGCGATCCGCGCATCCAGGGTGGGTTCCTGTCGGGAATGGACGGGCTTGCCGGGAACCCTCTCCTATGGGCATTACGACCGCAGGGGAGGGGGCCCGTTCGAAGAGATCAAGGCGGGACGGCTTTGATTGAAAATTGACATGCTGACCAACGATCAGCAAAGCAGCATCGACACACCTCGCGGAAAGATAATCTCGGTCTGGAGCGCTCTTACTCGCTGCTTTTTGTACGAAGCATTTGCCCCGGTTAACAGCTCCGCGAGAGCTGCCGCGAAGCTCGCGCCTCATCCGTATCGAAAGTGCATCATTCATTGACCCCTTCAAGGCCGATGCTGGCTGCAACCACGATTAGGGCAATAATCGCAAGCACAATCTGTACTCCAGACACAGCAGCTACGAGAGGAGTATTTGTTGTTTGGACAAGGGCCAGCAATTCGACAGGTAGTGGTCGATCACGGAATCCATGCGTAAAAATGGCGACAGAAATATTATCAAAACCTTCGATGAAGGTAAAAACCGCGCCAGCAAGGATTGCGGGCATCAACAAAGGAAAAGTCACTGTGCGTAGGGTTTGAAATGGGCTGGCACCCAAGTTGGCTGCAGCTTCCTCGAGGGCGGGATCCATGCGCTGTAAACGGCTCATAAGTGTCCGCACCATAACAGCCAACACAAAAACTGTGATCGAGATGGATTGCAGGCCGATAGACGGGCTGATGCCGATTGCCGCCGCCGCGAAAAGGACCGCCACACCAAGAACGATCCCAGGCACCATATGCGGGACAAGAACAAAGATGGAAAGCGCCGTTGTCCCTCGAAACTGTCCGCGCACGCATACCAGCGCTGTTGGCACACCCATGATGATACAAAGTAGCGTCACGGTGATTCCGACCTGAAGGCTATTGAGCATGGCTTCGACAAGAACGCGTTGCTCAAAGACACGCAGATACCAATCAAAGGTGAAGCCTTGCGGTGGAAACGAAACAAAGGCGCGCGTGTCAAAAGAGATGATGAGCACGATGATTGAGGGCGCAACCAGAAGGAATAGAGCAAAAAGCCCCATTCCCACTATTGCGCCAGTGCCAAGCATATCTCCAAGAGCGGAGCGATCTGGAAACTTCATGCGATTTATCCTTTCATCCCTGCCGACCGCGGGTCCAGCCTGTGAAATGATTGGTCACCAAAGCGATGCCGACCAGAACAACCAGACAGCTTGACATCAAGAGCATCGACATCACCGATGCTTTGCTCCATTCCAGAGAATACACGACTTGTTCATAAATCATGGTCGCGGCGTTGAGATAGTTCCCTCCACCTAGCAGCTGCGGAACAACAAAGGTCGTGTAACTTAACGTGAAGACAAGCGCGGCCCCAGTGCCTATTCCAGGCGCGCTGAGCGGAAGAACCACATTTCTCAAGGTGCCCATCCGAGTGGCCCCAAGATTAGCCGATGCTTCTTCCAGCTTGCGATCATGACGGCTCATGACAGCAATAAGAGGAAGGATCATTACAGGTAGGTGGATCTGGACCATACCGATAAGAACCGCCCAATGTGTGTTCACTATCCTGAGTGGCTGATCGATCAAACCGATATTCATCATTGCCGTGTTAAGAACACCGCGTCCGCCCAGAATCACCAGCCAGGCATAGGTGCGCACAATCCCGCTGGTGAGCAGCGGAGCGATCGTGAGGATAAGGATCATACGCCGTGTCCATTTGCCCCCGATCAAAAACACATATGCGACTGGATAGCCCAGCAGCAGGCAGATCGCCGTTGTTGTGAGCGCAAGGGACATCGAGCGCTGAAACGTAGTCCAGTAAAGCTGGTCCGTCAGAACGCTGGTTACATGACGCATCGAAAAAGTCTGATCGATAATTTGTCCGCGCGATACGGAGAATTCGCTTACGCCCAGTGAAAGCAGCATCACGAAAGGGATCACCGCAACCACGGTCAGGACAATGATGGCAGGCACGGCAGGCCAGATGCCTTGGCCTGACAAAAGTTTGTCAAACAGCCAGTCCATGCGCCTTGGCTTATCGGGAGGTGCAGAAATCGTAACCATCATACAGCCGGGTAGATTGTGCAATATTCGGGATCGATCACTTCCAGACTGATCGCATCACCCTCGCTCCATGGGCGAGTACGGTCCTGTCGCATGGCGACAACCCTAATCTCCGCTTCGCCTGCGGTAACGATATACTCGATCAGCGGTCCAATATTGCGCTGGAAACGAACCTGCCCCTGCCAGGGGCCAGTTCCTTGTGCCGTCACACGTAAGTTATGTGGGCGGATCATGACCTTGACAGTATCACTTTCCTTGGTAGCGACACTCTGACCATCCGGTAGCGTCACTTTACCATCGCGCACCTTGCAGGGTATGAAATTGGACAGGCCAATGAAGTCAGCGACATAGGCAGTAGCGGGCCGGTCAAAAATTTCGTCGGGAGGTGCGACCTGTTCAATTCGACCGCCTTGCATGACCGCGATACGGTCTGACATCGTCAGCGCTTCTTCCTGATCATGCGTAACGAAAATCGCGGTCATCCCCAACCGTTTTATCAATTCACGAAGCTCGATCTGCATTGTTCCGCGCAATTTGGCATCAAGCGCGTTGAACGGTTCATCAAGCAGCAAGACGCGTGGCTCCAATACAAGCACACGGGCAATTGCAACGCGTTGTTGTTGCCCGCCGGAAAGCTGTGACGGGTACCGGTTCTCGAAGCCGCGCAACGAGACCGACTCAAGTGCATCTGCAACGCGACGGCTGATTTCACTGCGTGGGACACCACGCATCCTCAAGCCATAGGCGACATTTCCTTCCACGGTCAGATGTGGAAACAGCGCATAACTTTGGAATACCACACCGACAGGCCGACGATTGACAGGCACCGGAACCGTGTTGTGCCCGTCAATCAGGATCATACCCTCCTCGGGAGCCCAGAACCCTGCGATGCAGCGCAAAAGAGTTGTCTTGCCACAACCAGAAGAACCCAGAAGTGTGACGATCTCGCCTTCTGAAACACTGATCGAACAGGATTGTAGCACCGTAAAGGTGCCGAAACGCTTGCTCACGTTTTCGACACGCAATACGGGCGCTGTTTTGTCAGAAGACGCCAGCGATATGTCTTGAGCGATAGTCATCCTGCGAACATGCGATCGAAATCGGCAACTGTGTCCCCGCGCAATGGCGCGATGGCGGGCCAGTCAAGCGATGTCATGCTGGCGCGCTCTTCCTCCGTCGAAGGAACAAAATCGCGACCGTCCTCGGGCACCTCTATTCCTTCGCGGACAGTACCGAAAAAGAAGGGCGCGCCCCCAATGAAACGCTGGCTCTCTTCTTCGAGAAGAATATCGGCGAATTCATGTACCAGATCGCTGGTGCCATCGGCCGTGTTTATGAATTGAACGATGTTGGACGGTAGCATAAGCGGTCCGGGCGATGCGATTTTTACGTAGCCTATGGGAAGTCCTGCGCCAGCGGCAAGGGCCGAATTGACGTGCCACAAGGGTGCTAGATCTATTTCGCCGCGCTCTAACATCTGCTGCAAGAGAGGAGGGCTACGCCCGACAAGTGGTTCAAGCTCCATCCATTTTTCAAGTGCAAACTGCATATCGTCTTCTGCCCGGTCAAAGGCTGCACTTGTCGCGGCCAGAACGCCCAGGCCAAGATTGGATTGCGGTCGAGCCATGCCTACACGCCCGGCAAATTCAGGCTTCCAAAGATCTGCCCAAGTCTCTGGTGGGTTCTCGACGGTTTCCGTGTTATAGGCAACTCCGATACCTTCGAAGCTGATCGGGCACCCTGTGTCGTAGCCGTAAGGCGGAAAGCGCGGGTCAACATGCGCAATATTTGGGATCATATCGAGGTTGAGCGGCTCCAGAACTTCTTCGTCCAGCGCGTTGATGATCGCAGGCGAGCCCATCACGGCAAGATCATAAGGTGAGTCACCTCGCGCTGCGCGCACCTGCGCCAGTGCCTCGGTTGACAGGCCGCCAATAACCCGAAGGCTCACACCTGGATTGCGTCTCCCAAGCTCTTCACCAGCGCGAATGAGAGGTTGATCTTGCTCGTTGCCATACCCGATCATCACCAGCTCACGTGTCTGAGCCCGCAGGATTGTCGGGGCAGACAGCACTGCGCTTCCCATCAACCCGCCAAGAATCGTTCTCCGTTTCAGTCTCATTGTGGCCTCCTGTCTAGATTTACTCCGCACTTTTGCTTGTGCGCCTCCCATCTTGACTTTCATACTTGGTCAAAACAAAAGTTTTCGCAAGAAAAAATGTGAGGTGATTAAAATTTGTTCGTAAAGTGGGGCCAAGGGCGGCGTTTGGTTAGAATTGCGGCGTCTTCGCGGTCATGCGCGCAAAACTTCAAGGCCCTTTGCCTCTAAGGACTGAAGGTCGGATGGCTTGGCCTCAGAGCCGGTTATCAGGGTCGTGACTTCGCTCAGGTCTGCGATCCGCGCGCCGGCAACATGTCCGATCTTGCCGTGGTCGCCCAGCATGACTGTCCGTCGCGCCGAGGCCAGCATCGCCCGCTTCATCGGAATTTCCTCCAGAAAGGCATTGGTAAAGCCCCGCTGGGCATCAATGCCTGCGCAGCACAGGTAGCTGCAGTCGGCGTTGATCTCTTCAAGAAGGAAGGTGCCGTATGGTGGTATGAGCGAGCGGGAGTTTATGTTTTTCCCTGCTTTTTTTAGCTTTCCACCCGTCAGAAAGACCGTGATTCCTCGGTTTTGATTAAGGGTGAGTGCGATATCGAGGCTGCTTGTCAGCACGACCACATCGCGCAAATCCTCAGGTAGTGCAGCAGCCATCGCCAGTGTTGTTGTGCCAGCATCAAGAATGATTGTCTCGCCGTCGCGCACCATACGGGCGGCCATAGCGCCGATCCGCTCTTTCTCTGCGTCAAAAGTGTGTGTGAGCAGGTCAAGCGGACGCTGAAACCTTGCGGGCCTCAGGGCGGTTGCTCCGCCCCGGATGCGACGCAAGAGTCGGCGTCGATCCAGCATTTCAAGATCTGTGCGAATCGTAACAGCAGAGACACCGAGTGTGTCAGCTAATTGGGTCACTTCGACTACGCGCTTCTCTTCGACCATATCCAGAATGCGTTGATGGCGTGGTGCCAGAAGTGTCGGCGCGTCTTCAGCTTCGCTCATTTTTCTATCCTTGCCTTGCGTTTTAATTTAAAATGACGAATAACGAAAGTGTATCCATCGTGCCATTCCGTCTTATGCCGCGACATGGACCAGAACAAAGGAGATTTTGATGACCATTGCAGAGCGCATCAAGGCCATTCAGCGCGAATCCTCATCGGATGCCCCTGGCGATCCCGAGCGGTTTCGGCGTGTGGCCTTGACCAAAACCGAAATGATGTCTCAACCTGATGCGATCCGCGCTACACTTGACGCAAATAGTAAGCCACTTGCGAAGATAGCGGCCGATTTGGCGTCTCGCCGCATTCGAAGGGTCGTGATGATTGGCTGCGGCGATTCATGGATTTCTGGCTACGGTGTGCGGCGCGCAATGGAGCGGGCGTTAGGTGCTATCTGTGAGCCCTATGAAGCTTTTGATTTCGACTGCTACGGCACAGAGATGTGTGATGACGAGACCGTGGTTATCGGCCTGTCCTCCAGTGGCAAGACAGAGCCTGTGATCGATGGGATGAAGAAAGCTGCCGCGCGTGGGGCGTACACGATCGGTCTTTCAAATACGCTTGGCTCACCTTTGATGGAAGAATTCCCAGGCGCGCTACATATTCGCGCGACCCGTGGTGGCTGGCCAACTCAGTCCAGTACTGCGTCTATGGCGCTGAAACTGGCTCTTGCAGCGGCAATCGCGCGCGCCAAGGGCGATCAACCGGAATTCGTCAAGGAGCTTGAAGCTGGTCTTGTAGCGCTTCCAGAGCAGGTGGATGCTGTTGCGCAAGCTTATTTTACTCCGGCTCAGGATCTGGCGCGCAAACTTGCCCGCGCTGATCTGGTCTTGCTTTGCGGAGCAGGAGGGGCTTACGCGCCAGCGGCCTTTGGTGCGGCCAAACTCAAGGAGCTGGCGCCGGTCCATGCAATTTCCTTTCCACTGGAGGAATATCACCACTATCGGACGCAGAAAGCAGGTGATCCACTTTTTGTAATCGCACCAGATGCTCAAAGCCATCAGCGCGCACTGGAGACGACGATTATGAGCCGTGGTTGTGAAGGGTTCTGCATTGCCCTTGTGCCAGAAGATGAGACTGACATCACCGAGATCGCTGATTTGACCTGGCACCTGCCCAAGGTAAGCGACGCTTTTGCGCCGATCCTCTACTCAATTCCCTTGCATCTCTTTGGGTATCACGCTGCTGTGGAAAGAGACGCTCTTGGGCTTGGTGCGCCCAGATTGGGCGGTTGAACCAGTGACACAGCGCAGTGTTGATCTGGTAACGGTCGGCGGGCTTACGGTCGATAACGTAATCGCGGCAGATGGTCGTGTGGGCCTTGGGCAAGCTGGGGGCAATGGTGCCTATTCTGCGGTTGGAGCACGGATTTCAGGTGGTCAGGTCGGACTGGTGAGCCATGCTGTCGCCAGCTATCCACGTGCAGTGATTCGCCGATTAGAGCATGCCGGCATCGATCTGAGCGGTGTTATCTGGTCGGAAGAGCTGCTTTCGGCCTGTAACTGGTTCATTTATGAGCCCGATGGTCGACGCGAAGAGCGGCTACAAAGCTCGCCCGAAGCATTGGCCGAGGCGGGTTTCCCGACCGACCGGTTGAAACCTGAGCAGGTCGTAGCCTTCCGCAAATTGCTCATGCAGCGCGATACGTCGGGCGAGATCAGCTATTCTCAGTTTCGTCTCTCCCGTCCTTTATGCCCTGAACAGGTGCCGCCCCATTTCCTGAAGGCAAGGGGTGTCCATCTGGCACCCAGTCAGCCAGAGGTCATGGAAGCAATGCTTGCGCTCTTTGCCCCGACCGAAGCGCTCGTTACCGCTGATCCAGGTTGGCAGCTGGCCGCACACCCACTCGATAGACTGAGTTCTATCCTTGGGCGGCTGGATGCGTTCCTGCCCAGCGAGGTGGAACTTTCAGCACTTGTTCCTGGCGCGCGGCCAGCCCAGGGTTTGGCAGTTCTGGCAAAACATTGCCTTGGCGCTGTCGCTGTGAAGCTTGGGCCTGAAGGCGTGTTGGTCTGGGATCGCGCTACGGCAAGCGCTATCGCGGTTCCAGCGGTTCCTACCCGGACAGTCGACCCGACCGGAGCAGGTGACGCCTTTTGCGGCGGATTTTTGGCGGGCCTAGTTGAGAGCCGCGATGCTGTTCTTGCAGCGCGCGCGGGAGCGCGCGCTGCAAGCAAGGTTGTCGCCGCATTCGGGGCAGATGGCGCGCTTTCATTGATGCCAGATACCCATCTGTAGAACTCAAATTTACTCAAGGATAACTGCTTCATGACGCTACCACTCTTCCAGACTTCCGGTCCTCTGGTCGTCGCAGCTTTGCATTTGCCAGATTTTTCTCGGTCGCCGCAGCACTCGGTCGCTTGGTTAGAAGATTATGTTGTGACCAATGCGCGCCTGTTTGCCGAAGCGGGCATCCCTTGGGTCAAGCTACAAGATTCAACACGCAGCGCAAAACCCGCTCGCCCCGAGACACTGGCCCTGATGGCCAGCCTCGGTCGCCTGATCCGGGATGAATGCCCATCACTTGGCCTCGGGATCATTATTGAGGCGCATGATCCAAGTGCTGCGATTGCAGTGGCGCATGCGACAGGGGCGGGCTTTGTGCGCCTGAAAGTTTTTGTTGGCGGAGTGATGACGGCACAAGGTCCTCGCTACGGCCTTGGGGCCGAAGCCCTCACTTATCGCGCGCAACTGGGGGCAACAGAAATTGCGACCCTGGCCGATATCCACGACCGAACAGCAGTTTCGCTGACACATGAGTCTCAACCTTTTGCCGCAGAATGGGCAGTCAAGACCGGTGCCGACGGTCTGATCATTACAGGCTCTGATCTGGACGATACATGTATGCGGATCAATGCTTTGCGCAAGGCCAGGATTACCCGCCCAATTCTTATTGGTGGCAGCGTGGCCGAGAGTAATGTTGCGCAAGCATTGAAGTCGTCTCAGGGAGTGATCGTAAGTACCGCTTTGATGCGCAATGATGCAATATCCGAAGACAAGTTGCGTTGGGATCGCGAGAAGTGCCTGCGCTTCATGGATGCCGCGCGAGCAGTCTCATGAATCAACGTGATTTCGCAGGCTATCGCGGAACTCCCCCTGCAATGCGCTGGCCTGGTGGTGCCGGTCTTGCTGTGTCGGTCGTTGTTAATGTCGAAGAAGGTGCAGAGCTGTCGTTGGGGGCCGGCGATGCGCAGAACGAATTTATCTACGAGGCGGTTGAATGCGTCGAGGGCACGCGAGATTTGTGCATGGAAAGTCATTTCGAATATGGCCCCCGTGCAGGCTGGCCGAGGATTCGTGCCGCGCTGCGCGATCGCTCTGTTCCCGCTACACTGAATGCTTGTGGCCGTGCGTTGGAAGCTACTCCCTGGATCGCAGAAGAGGCCGTACTTGATGGGCACGAAGTTGCAGCTCACGGCTGGCGTTGGGAGCGTCACGCTCATATGGATGAAGCATCCGAGCGGCAAGCCATTTCGCGCACTGTCGAAACTATTACACGCGTTGCGGGTACGCCACCTTTGGGTTGGCATACGCGTTCGGCGACATCTCTGCATACACGTGACTTGCTGATAGAACAGGGCGGGTTTCTCTACGACAGTAACGCCTATAATGACGACTTGCCCTATCTGGTGGAGACGGCAGCCGGGCCTCATGTTGTGCTGCCTTATGCTTTTGACACCAACGATATGCGGTTTTTCAATCATGGCGGATTCGTTTTCGCTGACGATTTTGCACGCTATTGCATTGCAGCTTTTGATCGTTTGCTAGCAGAAAGCGCCGATGCACCCCGCATGTTGTCTATTGGCTTGCACACTCGCATTATTGGCAGACCAGCACGTATCAGCGGATTGGAACAGTTTCTGGATCACGCTACTGGACAGCAGGGTGTATGGTTTGCGACCCGCGCAGAAATCGCTCACGCTTGGCGCAGCGCCTTGAAACTTCCCCGATGGCAATCCCGCCCCACACCAGAAAGCTTCAGCCAATGAACCGCGATCTGGTCGGATATGGCGGCAACTGGCCTGATATCACTTGGCCGAACGGGGCACGATTGGCTGTCTCATTGGTAGTGAATTTTGAAGAAGGGGCCGAACAACAAGTTAGTGATGGTGATCCTGTCACAGAACGTATTGGTGAAGTCATCTCTGTCGTCCCGCATGGACGACCTGATCCGGGACAGGCACAGATATTTGCCTACGGCACACGCGCAGGCGCATGGCGGATAGCAGAGGCACTACGGCGCCATCAGATGCCTGCGACACTTTTTGTTTGTGGGCGCGCTGCAGAGCGCGCTGGTTCTGTGCTGGCAATGCTGGCACAGGACGGGCACGAAGTGGCCAATCACGGCTGGCTCTGGCGCCCCCATGCTGACTTTGAGCGGCGTGAAGATGAAACGTCAGCGCTGGAACGTGCAGAATTGGCCATCCATGACGCAACAGGCCAGACGCCGCGCGGTTTTTTCTGCCGGGGCGCCGAAAGCCCTTGGACACGCGCGTTGCTGGCCGAGCGCGGCTATTTTTATACCTCTAACGGATTTGATGATGACCTGCCTTACCGTGACCCTTCCGGTCTGATGGTTGTGCCCTATGCGCTCGACACGAATGATATGAAATTCTTCCATCCGAATGGCTTCGTGCGTGCCGAAGACATGGTTGATTATGTCCGAGCGGCGCTCGATGTCCTCCAGGCGGAATCGCAGCGAGGCCTGCCACGCCTTATGAATATCGGGTTTCATTTGCGTATCATCGGTCGCCCTGGGCGCTTCGCCGCTTTCGAGCAGATTCTTGAGATGCTGTCAGAGCGACGGGATGATTTGTGGATCACCACCCGCTACCAGATCGCCAAAGCCTTCGCGGAGAGCTCTCCATGCATGTAACGCTGTTAAATCCGAACACCAACCCGGACACCACATCAGACATGGTTGCTATTGCACGGGAAGCATGCCCGGAGTTTCGTGTAACCGGGTTGACTGCACACTTTGGTGCTTCTCTCATCACAACAGAGGCGGAACTGGCTGAAAGTGCGCGGGCAGTCGAAGCGCTTGCGCCGCAGATATCTGACAGCGCCGCGGTGATTGTCGCTGCATTTGGCGACCCTGCACTCGAGAAACTGCGCAACATGGTTGCCTGCCCTGTGATCGGTATTGCCGAAGCGGCAATGTCAGAAGCTGCAACGGGGGGGCGTCGCTTTGCGGTGGTGACCACCACCCCGGATCTGAGCCGCAGGATTGCTGAACGCGCATCAGATTATGGACATGCGCGTTTTGCAGGAACTTGGGTCACTCCAGGCGATCCGGTGGTGGTGATGTCCAATCAAGACAACCTGATCAGAGCTCTTGGTACCACTTGCTTGCGCGCGGTGGCTGAAGGGCGCGCAGAGGCCATTATAATCGGTGGCGGTCCACTCGCGCGGGCTGCCCGTGCGCTGACGCGTACCATTGATGTTCCTCTGATCGAACCTGTGCCTGAGGCCATGCGGCGGGCGCGTCAACAGATAATGGCAGGCCAAATATGAGCACAGCGCTTATCACAGGTGATTACATCCTGACGGGTTTTGCATCTGATGGAACACCTGTCCTCCATCAGGATGCGGCGCTACTTGTCATTGATGGTAGGGTTGCTGCGCTTGGCCCCCTACGCGAATTGCGCAGGGTACATCCAGAGGTGCCGGAACATGGCGGGCGGGGTCGCATTGTCATTCCGGGGCTGATCAATGCACATCATCATGTCGGCCTGACTCCGTTTCAGCTGGGCGCGCGCGACCAGCCGCTGGAATTGTGGTTTGCTGAACGGCTGCGCATGCGCGATGTCGACCCGTGGCTCGACACACTCTATTCCGGCTTCGAGATGGTTGCCTCCGGCGTAACCTGCGTCCAGCACCTCCACAGCCGCGCAGCCGGAGATATCGACAGAGTGATTTCAACGGCGGAAAGTATTATCGGGGCCTATGAAGCTCTGGGAATGCGCGCATCTTACTCTTTCGCGATGCGTGATCAGAACCGAATGATTTATGCCGCTGATGAGGATTTCATTTCGCGTCTGCCTGTTCATTTACGCGACGCGATGGCCTCCTATCTACATGGCTTCGCTCTCCCCCTCGAGGATCAGATTGCTGTCTTCCACCATTTAAACGCGCGATGGCCGGGCGATGGACGCATTGCCATTCAGATCGCCCCCTCCAACCTTCACTGGCTTTCAGATGCGGCTCTTGACGCCGCTGCGCGGCTTCATGCCGCAACCGGCGCGCCCATGCATATGCACTTGCTCGAGACTCCATACCAGAAGGAATACGCGCGTCGGCGTACCGGCGGCTCCGCACTGGATTTTATCGATCAATTCGGACTTGTCGGCCCACAACTTACCATCGGTCACGGTGTCTGGATGACTGATGATGATCTGGCGCTTCTGGCAGAGCGCGGCGGGTGCCTGTGTCACAATTGCTCATCAAACATGCGGCTAAAAAGCGGAACTGCGGACCTGAATTCTTTTCTGGCGACAGGCCTCCCTGTCGCCCTCGGAATCGATGAGGCCGGACTCAACGATGATCGTGACATGCTTCAAGAGATGCGGCTTGCCATGACCTTGCACCGGCCGGCAGGCCATGAAAGCCGCTCCCCGAGCGCCGCGCAAATTCTGCAAATGGCAACATCAGGTGGCGCGGCCACGACGCCTTTCGGTGCCCGGATCGGGCAGCTTCAGATTGGTTGCGCCGCCGATGTGGTCATCCTCGATTGGCAGAAGGTGACTTGGCCGTGGCAGGATCCAGAGCTACCGCTTGTTGATGTTTTGATCCGGCGCGCGAAAGCCGGGGCGGTTGAAACGGTTATGGTGGCAGGTGAAACGATCTACCATATGGGTGACTTCACCCGCATTGCCCGGGACCAAATTCTGGAAGAGATTGCCTCTCGTTTGCGTGCGCCTCTCTCCGGAACTGAAGAGACTCGACGCAGCATGGCATTGGAGGTGATGGATCATGTGGCAGCATTTTATTGTGACTGGAAAATCGACACCTGATTGTCCTTCTTAGAATGCTTTTTAAAAGGCGGAGTGATTTTGGTCTGGAGGGCTTCCATATTGAGGCGAGTCACTGGTATTGTAAACACTGACATGATGGAGCTGTGGGGCTCTTTCTAAAGTAGCCAAGTCGAGCGACGCTTTCAGTTGTGAGCGCAAATGATCTTAGGGAGCGGCGCGATATCGGGTCATTTTTGTGAAATAGTGTCCAAATCCTGTCCCCGCAACCATCGTTACTTGCCCAACGCGCCCACCTTCACGGTGGGCGTTGGCATTTGTACCGCCCTCCCCATCACAAAGCGCGATGATCGCGCCCAATTCCCCATATAACTCAATCACATGCCCGTTTGGCGCGTCCGGGTCCGGGCGCAGCGTGATCCGCTCGACCAACCCGCGCAAGAGCTCCGCCGCCTGCATCCTGGTGTCGGGGTGATCCAGTGCGGCGCTCAGGTCTTCGATCTTGTCGGCATAGACATCCGACAGCCGTGGGTGCAGGAAAATCGGCGACGGGTCGGGCAGGGCGTTGAGCCGCGCTTCCAAGTCCTTCCGCTCGGCCTCGAGCGCATCCATGCGCGCCTTCATGCTCTCGTGGAACATCCCCTTGGCGATGGCGTCCACCATGTTGGTGATCTCCCGGGTGACCTCTTCCAGACGTTTCTGATGGGCGATGCGCGCGCGCGCCGCTTTCGTGTCAGCGTCGCGCATGGCGACATGGAATTCCTTGATGAACTCCCGGACCATGTCCTGCGTCCAGAGCTTCTGACGCAGCCCGGTCAGAATGCGGGTTTCGACATCCCGGCGGGTGATCGTCTTGCGATTGTCGCAGGTGCCTTTGTTGCGTGCGGACGCGCAGCCATAGCGCGTGGCGCTGATCATGATGTAATTCGACCCGCAGCACCCGCAGCGCAAGAGCCCTGAAAACAGATAACTCGGGCGCTTGCCGCGCTCAGCGCGCGGGGCACGCTGATCAGGTGCCGTGTCCCGTGCGGTCACGATATCATCCCGGATCGCGCCCTGGCGGCGCTTGACGCGCTCCCAGAGGTCATCGTCGATGATGCGCAGGTCGGGAACATCATGGATGACCCATTCCTCTGGCGGATTGAGCCGGGCCTGCCGCTTGTTGGTGTCAGGATCCTTGACGAAGCGCTGCCGGTTCCAGACCAGCCGACCGATATACAACTCGTTGTTCAGGATCCCGGTCCCGCGCTTCCAGTTCCCCGAGATCGTTGAAAACGACCATGTGCCCGACCCCTTGCCGCCTGCGCGCGGGGCAGGAACGCTGTCCTTGTTCAGTCCCATGGCGATGGTCCGGGCCGAACGCCCCTGATCATATTCTTCAAAGATACGGCGTACGATCGCGGCTTCATCCGGATCGATCACGCGGTCCCCGGTGGTAAATGTGCCATCCGGCAGGGGCTGGCGGTCGAGGCGATAGCCATAGCTGATCCCGCCCGCCGACTTCCCCGCCTTGACCCGGCCCTCGAGGCCCCGGTGGGTCTTCGCGGCGAGGTTGCGCAGGAAGAGCGCCGACATCGTCCCGCCCAGGCCCACACGCATCTCGGTGATCACACCTTCGGATTTGGTGATGATCTCGATCCCGAGATAGCGCATCCGCTTGTGCAGCCCTGCGATATGTTCCTGATCGCGCGAAAGCCGATCCATCGCTTCCGAGACCACGAAATCGAATGCGCCGTCCAACGCCGCTTGCTGCAATCGCTGAAACCCGGGGCGCAGATGGCTCTCACCGGACAGGGCTTCATCCGAGAAGACCTCCACCACCTCCCAGCCGCGCTCCTGCGCGAGCTTGCGGCAGATCCGGACCTGATCCGCGATGGAGGCCGCGGATTGCATATCGGTCGAATAGCGCGCGTAGATCACCGCGCGCTTATGGGTTTTGTCCGTCATCTTGTTCGCCTTCGTTCTTCTCGATCATGACACGCGCCTGCGCGCGCGCCAAGAGCCTGACCATTTGGAGAAGGGCAGGGTGGGTCGGCTCAGGCGGCGCGATAGGGGCCCTCCGCCGCCGTCTCTTTTGTATCGCGGCGGGGCGCGCGGGTTCTTCTGACAGTTCAGCCATCGCAGTCCCGCCTCCGGGCAATTCTTCTCTGTTCGCGCATGCGCGGGACCTCCAGACCAGCCCGCGAAAAGCGG
Source organism: Roseinatronobacter bogoriensis DSM 18756 (assembly GCF_004366635.1). Lineage (GTDB taxonomy): Bacteria > Pseudomonadota > Alphaproteobacteria > Rhodobacterales > Rhodobacteraceae > Roseinatronobacter > Roseinatronobacter bogoriensis. Next base: position 37,055 of record NZ_SORN01000012.1, read on the forward strand.
GGGCATCGTGATGATAAGTGCAAGGATGCGTCCGGGCGTCCTTGCGTGATTGATATGAAGATAGCGCATATGGGTCCTCGAATCAGCCCCGCTTGTGGGGCGGTTCCTCCGTATTTTGTGGATAACCTCCCTTATGGCGCCATTTTTAGGGTCGCTCAGGGGGAATGGCGGGATATGAGACCGGGTGTCTGACCACGGGGCAAGGGCCATGCCGACAGAGGCGGGCGTGGCACTGCACGCTCCGGGGCCAATACTCAGACCATCATCGGCGGGCGGAATACCCACGCTGAGACCCCCAGCGCGGGTATACGGTGTTACGCCGGATTCATACCGATGCAATCCGAGGGCGGCGCTTTAACCGGCGTCCCGCCAAACTGCTTGAGTTCCGCCATCTGATCAAAGACCTGAAAAAACCGCCCGATCAGCCGCGTCGTGATCTCGCCCTGCATCCCGGGCACGGCGCAGTCGAAAAGGTCGCGATGCCTCCGGGCTTCCGCTACGAAATGCGCCCGGTCACAGGGTTCCTCGATCTCGAAAACGGACTTCATCAAAAACGCGACCCGGCGCAGATCGCGATCTTCCGGGACGACAGGCAGCTGCAGGATCACGTCGAACACGGTTTCCGTCAGGTCTTCCCAAGCCACTTCCAGATCACGCAGATCATCCGTCCTCTCCGGGGCGAAAAGATCAACGCCCTCGGCCTGATGCCTGTGTTCGATCTCAACAGTCTTCTTGATGCGGCGGAGCAACAGATAAAACGACGACATCGTCGGCGTGAATTCTGCAATCGCTTTCGTTCCACCGTGGGCGGTGGTAGTCTTACGGTCAGCCATGGGGCCTCCATACAGGTTCCAGGTTAGGGGTCTGGTTGGTGCGGGAACACCGCCAGGCCCCGTTGCTATTGTTAGCAACATTCTATATATTGCACCCCAAGCGTTATCCGTCAATAGAAAAGTTCTAACAATGACAGCAAAGAATGAGCTCCGCTCGACTCCTCTGGGCCTCCGAGTTACCCCATCATTGAAAACCGCACTTGAAAAAGCGGCAAAAGATGACCGCAGATCTATGGCCTCAATGGCCGAACTGATCCTCATGGATTGGCTAGAAAATAAGGGATATCTTGAAAAAGATGGCTGATCCGATGGTCAATAGCGTCTCCGATAGGAGAGACGCCGTTACGCTGTGACCACCTGCAGTATGGGAGTACCAGGGCATCCCTGCCGGGCGATAGGTCATTGATCCAGCCCGGGGATGCCGAGGCAGCGCACAGGATCGACGCGAAGGGCGGGAAGCGGCCTCAAGGCGGTGCGGAAGAGCAGATGCAGCATCTCGACGGAGGAGACGCTCGATCCCCGCGCGGTGTCATCGGCGCGGGATCGACCTCAAGGGCGGGCAGTGGCCTTGCGAAAATGTACCGATGCATCTGCGGAAACTCTCGAAAGCCATCAATCACGTAGAGACTTCAACCAGCGGCAACGCGCTGCTCGCGGGCGTTGCGAAGCCGGCGTCGGTGAACTCGATGCGCGGAAACATTCCGCCGAGCACATCATTTAGCCATCCGCCGTGCAGGAGAGGGCAGACGGCGAAGCAGCACAGCCGGGATTGAGATAGCTCTTGCAAATCGCAGCGAACAGCGAACTCCGCGGCGCCTGTGTAAAGATGGCAGGACGAAGGCTTTGCTCAGACTGAACTAACTTGCCGAAATGAGAATTCGTGCGAGGTCGTCCGGCGCGTCGATCATGACGTCGTGGCCACTGTCAACTTCGAATGTTTTCCAGCCTTCGCGCTTCTTCGCGAGCTCATACTGCTTGGCGATCTGTGAATTTCCCCAGTTCGTGGCGTAGATATAGGTATGTTTTGCAATGAGGTCTGCATTGTTTCCGATCTGAATTCGTTCGGTCAGGGTCTTGAAGGGATGCCCGGTCAGCCGCTGATTCACCATGGGGCGATCCGCCTTGTTCACATTGAAGTACCAGGCTGGTGGCGGCGGGGTCAGTTTGTAGCCCCGGCCAAACAGCCAGACCGAGAGCAGGATCGGCAGCAGGCGCCAGCCGGGAAAAACATAATCGTTCATGCATTTTCCGCTCTCGGGCAGGACGGAATCAAGGAAGACAAGATGACCGATCCGGTCCGCAATTCGGTCAGCAACGCCGGCAATGACCATGCCGCCATAAGAATGACCGCACAAGATCACATCATTCAGGTCTTCCCGTTCAAATAGATCGACCACCTCGTCAATATGTGTGGTCAGGTTGATCTGGCGCGCATCCATGGACGCACGCTCGGCCAGTCCGGCGAGTGTTGGGGCAAACACCTGATGGCCCTGTGATCGAAGAATCGCTGCGACGCGATCGTAGCACCAGCCACCGTGGCTTGCGCCGTGGATCAGAACGAAGGTCCTAGCGGTCTGGGACAGAGTGGTCATGCATGCCTCCTGAGTTTGCCCACCTCTATGACTGATCGCTTGATCAGTCAACACTGATCGTGCGATCAAACAGACCGATTCGTTTGGAGGCCCTGCAATGCCGGAATTGCGCCCGACTTTTCCACAAGGCGACGCCCGCAATACCATCGTGGACGCCGCGCTCACCGTGTTCGCGGCCAAGGGGTTTCATGGCGCTGCCACCCGCCAGATCGCTCTAACGGCAGGCGTTTCCCAGCCGCTTCTGCTGCACCACTTCCGGAGCAAGGAAGCGCTGTGGCATGTTGTCGGGGAACAGATTACCGCTGACTTCATGGCCTTTATGACCGACGCAGTAGATGTGAATTTGCCGCCGGAGGACGCCATCACCACGATGCTTCGCGCTTACCTGAACTTCTGGAAAGAACGGCCACTATCGTTCCGGTTCAATCTCTGGCGACGGTTGGATGGACTGCAGGAAGAACGCCTCTCCCGCTCCGAGACAATGACGCGTCCTGTCGTTGCACTTATGCAAAGCGCTCAGGCTTCCGGTTTTATTCGAAGTGACCTGCCGCCCGGCCTCGCTGCGATCATGGGCGGTGCGATGGTGCAATTCTGGCTTGATAGCCAGCTGGAAATCCGCGCGGCCCTTGCAGTGACAGGCGATGAAGGTCTCTCTGATGAGGACATCATCGAGCACATCGTGCGCCTTCTTCGCACACCAAGCTGACGAAGCTTGTTGGTTCCACCAGAATCGCCCGTGGGAACAGATGCTCGGTAGAATTGCTGCGCGAAGCATGAGCGTCTTGATCGCTGACGCTGCACCGCGGCGTGGCATTCGTGCTGAGCGTCACCAAAGGGCCGAGCACTCCGATCAAGCAGTCGTCTTCGCAGAGGGCGGACTGCAGACTGTGACATCGCGGCATTGCTGCCGCAGAAAACCGCGAAAGCAGTCAGTCGATTTACATGCGAAACACCCCGCCCCGAAAGCTATCTTTTGGAGTGCGAGGGCGCTCGAAACCGCTCCATCACTGCGCATATTCCTGCATGCTGCCCAACAACACCCCCGTCATGCTCAGGCTGGATATGTCCGTCACCGCAGGATCAAAACGGATACCCTCTTCGACAAGCGTATCGTTGCGGTTGATGTGGCTCAGATCGGCCTCGCTATCCATGAAGAACCATCTGGGCTGATTTACGCTTTGCAGCCCCACGGCCGCGCGCAGAACCTCAAGCGCATCCAGCGCAGTGACCTGGCCATCTTGGTTGATGTCAGCCGCAATGAAGTCCATCGGCGAGGCTGGCCCCCAACTGGGCGAGAGCCCGACAGCCAGACGCAACACGTTCAGAGCATCCAGCGCCGTGACATTGCCATCCGTCTCCGGGATGTAGTCGCGCGATGCTGTAATGCGGCCTGATGCGCTGGCTGCGGTTGCGAGATCGAAGCCCTCTGCAGTGTTCGCTATATCAATCGCTGTTGACCCATCATCAGGGGTAAATGTCACCGTCATACCGTCCAGCGTCTCGCCAGATCTGCCTTGGATCGCGCTTTGGGGCATTATCGTGCCGTTGGGCTCTGGTGTGGCGACATCTGCACCCAAGATGGTGACGGTGATCGTCTCGCTGGCCGTGCTGTCGAAGCTGGTGACGGTCAGGCTGTCAGTGACCTCGGCACCCTCGGGCAGGGCCTGCACCGCGTCGGCATCGTTGTCGAGCGTGTAGGTCCAGGCGCCGCTCTCGGGGTCGAAGGCGAAGGCGCCGTAATCGCCCGCCAGCGCGGCGGGATCAATCTCGGCAAACCGGTCTTCGCCTGCATCCGGGTCGGTGACTGTGAGCACGCCCGTGGTCGTCTGGCGGGCCACATCATCCTCGACCACCAGCCCGGTGCTGTCCCCGGCGATGCTGGCCGGGTCATTCGTGCCGCGGATGGTCACGGTGATAGTCTCGCTGGCAGTGCCGTCGAGGCTGGTCACGCTCAGGCTGTCGGTCACCTCGGCGCCCTCGGGCAGGGCCTGCACCGCGTCCAGGTCGTTGTCGAGCGTGTAGGTCCAGACGCCACTCTCGGGGTCGAAGGCGAAGGCGCCGTAATCGCCCGCCAGCGCGGCGGGATCAATCTCGGCAAAGCGGTCCTCGCCCGCATCCGGGTCCGTGACGCTCAGCACGCCTGTGGCCTGCGCGCGGTCCGCATCATCCTCGACCACCAGCCCGGTGCTCTCGCCTGCGATGCTGGCGGGATCGTTAGCGCCGCGAATGGTCACGGTGATCGTCTCGCTTGCCGTGCCGTCGAGGCTGGTGACGGTCAGGCTGTCGGTGACCTCGCCCCCCTCAGGCAGGGCCTGCACCGCGTCTAGGTCGTTGTCGAGCGTGTAGGTCCACGCGCCGGTCTCGGGGTCAAAGGCGAAGGTGCCGAAGGTGCCCTGCAACGCGCCCGGCTCCGGCGCGCGGAAGCGATCCTCTCCTGCATCGGGGTCGGTGACCGTTAGCACGCCCGCGACCTGCACGCGCTCAGGGTCATCCTCGACCACTATCCCCGTGCTGTCACCGGAAATGCTGGCCGGGTCGTTGACGCCAGTCACGGAAGCTCGGATCACCAGTTCTGACGTGTCACCAACACTGTTCGAAACGACGAGCGTGAAAAGATCGTCTTGGCGCTCACCCTCGGGAAGATGTACGGCCATGTCTGGATTATAGCTGAAAACGCCGTCGTCGCTTATCTGAAGCGTTCCTAGGGTCCCGTCATGCAAACTGTCTTCCTTGACAGGCATGCCGTTCACGCTGAGGACGGAGAAGCCAGTATCAATGTCAAAGACGCGGCCTTCAATCACCGGTCCGTCCTGAATCGCTGACAAATCCAAATTGGGAAGCAGGGTCGGGTCTGGAGCGATCTCACCAAGGTAACGGATTTCCGATATCTCACCGACCACCGTTACCTCGAAAGCCTCCGGGATGAACTCTCCATAAAGATCGATATGGAACGCGATTTCGCTACCTTCGGGCGTAATTATCAGGCGAGTCTCTGCAGTATCAAAGGCCACGTTGTGGTCGGCCAGTTCGATCCCTTCCACGACAATGACGTCGCGCGTTGTCAGATCGAGGATCCGGTCGCCATGCAATTCCTCCAGCGTTCCGATGATCCGGTTGCTGCCACCGTTGAGGACCACCACGTCATTGCCAAGCCCACCACGGAAGAACTCATCCCCGCCCAACCCAATCATCAGATCGTTACCATCACCGCCGATGTAATTCAGCGTATCCAGATTGAAGGTTCTGATCTGGGTGCCCGTGGCGCCCTCAGCGCCTGTACCGTCATCAAGATAAAGCCAGCGCTCGCCTTCCGCCATAAGAGAGAAATTGGCCGTCCTCGTTCCGAGCGCGAAGGTTTCGGCCTGTTCGAGCGTGATCGTTTCCGGATCAAGGCGCGTCCTGCGGACACCAGAGCCCCAATTGGAGATCAGCAGCGGGCGCCAGGCCGCCGCAGCCATCTCCCCAACATCCAGCGCCGAGATGTCGAGCGTCAGTTCGCTGTGCCCCTCACCCCCGCGCACCACATTCGTGCCGCCAAGCGCATCAATCCCCAGAGAAACCGCCAGATCCCCGCTGCCGCCAGTGACCTCATTGCCATTGCCGAGATCGCGCAGTGCAATATCGGCGTTGCGCGAGGCTGACAGGTTAAGGCGGTCCCCGCCATGAGTGCCGCGCACATGGTAATCGCCGTCCCCGCCGGTGATCCGGTTCTCCGCCCCGGCAAGCGTGATGCGGTAATCGCCATCCCCTGCAACGATCTGGTTCCCACCCCCGGCGAAGGTGAGCGTGTAATCCCCATCGCCCATATAGCCCAGCAACCGATGGACGCCCTGAACTGTCCAGCCATTGGCCAGTTCCGTCTCATCCTCCAGCGTTGTGTTCAGGTCCCAGATCACATCCGCTACGAAGTCGCGCCAGTCGACATACACTGTATTCGTCCCGCCGCCCCCGATCGCGCGCGTTACGTCATTGCCGAACAGGATCAGCAGGTCATCACCGGCGCCGCCCTCGTAATGCAACCTGTCCAGATCGAATGTCCTGACTTGCGTGCCCGTGGCGCCTTCATGGCCTGTGCCGTTATCAAGGTAAAGCCAGCGCTCGCCTTCCGCCATAAGAGAGAAATTGGCCGTCCTCGTTCCGAGCGCGAAGGTCTCGGCCTGTTCGAGCGTGATCGTTTCCGGATCAAGGCGCGTCCTGCGGACACCAGAGCCCCAATTGGAGATCAGCAGCGGGCGCCAGGCCGCCGCAGCCATCTCCCCAACATCCAGCGCCGAGATGTCGAGCGTCAGTTCGCTGTGCCCCTCACCCCCGCGCACCACATTCGTGCCGCCAAGCGCATCAATCCCCAGAGAAACCGCCAGATCGCCGCTGCCGCCAGTGACCTCATTGCCATTGCCGAGATCGCGCAGTGCAATATCGGCGTTGCGCGAGGCTGACAGGTTAAGGCGGTCCCCACCATGAGCACCGCGCACATGGTAATCGCCATCCCCTGCAACAATATGGTTATCGCCTGCATGGAAGGTGATATCATAATCCCCATCGCCCATATATCCGAGGAGCCGATGGATGCCCTGCACCGTCCAGCCATTGGCGAGCTCTGTTTCATCCTCCAGCGTTGTGTTCAGGTCCCAGACCACATCACCTGTCAGATCGCGCCAGTCGACATACAGCGTGTTCGTCCCGCCGCCACCAATCGCACGCGTAATCCCTGGACCAAACGGGATCAAGACGTCGTCACCCGCGCCGCCCTCGTAGTGCAGCTTGTCAATGTCCGTCAGTCGGAAGGCCGTTGTCGGCAATTCGCCAGAAACCGCCACCGTGCCCCAAGTGGTCATCCGGACGCTCCCGGCGGGTGTCTCGTCAAGCCAGAGATATTTCAACCCGGGTTCGTTCGCGAAGGCTTCGGCCTGCGAAAGGGTTACCCCTTCAGGTGTAAGACGGTTCCACTGAAACGTCGGCCCACCACCGACTGAATAACTTGCCGAAAGGGTGACGGGTCTCCAGGATGCAAGGGGGCCTGCATCCATATCCAACTGTGATATGTCAACCACAACCTCGGAAAACCCTTCGCTTCCGTAGACCGTATTGATCCCTCCCAAACTGGCCACGCGGCTGCTCGAACTGCCGGTAATTTGTCGAAAGGACTGCCCAAGATCCTGCAACTCAAGCGAAACACTCAGATCGCCGCTGCCGCCAATGATCGTGTTACCGTTGCCCATGTCGCGAAGCGATATATCCGCGTTGCGCGAGGCAGCGAGATCCAGACGATCACCACCATGATTGCCACGCACATGATAGTCGCCATCACCTCCAACGATATGGTTGTCAGCTCCGGTCAGGGTCAGCCGGTAGTTCCCATCTCCAGCGACAATATGGTTATCGCCTGCATGGAAGGTGATATCATGATCCCCATCGCCCATATAGCCGAGCAGCCGATGGATGCCCTGCACCGTCCAGCCATTGGCGAGCTCTGTTTCATCCTCCAGCGTTGTGTTCAGGTCCCAGACCACATCACCCGTCAGATCGCGCCAGTCGACATACAGCGTGTTCGTCCCGCCGCCACCAATCGCACGCGTGATCCCTGGGCCGAACGGGATCAAGACGTCGTCACCCGCTCCGCCCTCGTAGTGCAGCCGGTCAATGTCTGTCAGTCGGAAGGCCGTTGTTGGCAATTCGCCAGAAACCGCCGTCGTGCCCCAAGTGGTCATCCGGACGCTCCCGGCGGGTGTCTCGTCAAGCCAGAGATATTTCAACCCGGGTTCGTTCGCGAAGGCTTCGGCCTGCGAAAAGGTTATCCCTTCAGGTGTAAGACGGTTCCAATGGAACGTCGGCCCACCACCGACTGAACCTGTTGCCGAGTAGGTAACTGGTCGCCAGGCTGCAGGTGCATCCGGATCCATATCAACCTCTGATATGTCGATCACAACCTCGGAAAACCCTTCGCTTCCGCGAACCGTATTGATCCCTCCCAAACTGGCCACGCGGCTGCTCGAACTGCCGGTAATTTGTCGAAAGGACTGCCCAAGCTCTTGCAACTCAAGCGAAACACTCAGATCACCGCTGCCGCCAATGATCGAGTGGCTACCGCCTTCGGGAGCGAGAACCTCATTCCGCCCTCCGAGCGTGTAAATCGTGGAACTGTCCGCACCAACGACAAAGCGGTCGTCGCTATCGGTTCCGATATAGGTGAACCCCCTTTGACCGGCATTGTTCAGAAGCCCCCGCAGTTCACTGGTCACCTCTGAAACGCGCGAATCGATATGCGACTCGATGCTGGCAATGAAAGCTTCAAAACTCTCTGGGCGCCCGTCGCGCGCATGCAAGTCAAATACACTGCGAGCAGAACCCAGCACTGCCCCGCTGATCCCCGTCGGATCCTTGCTGGTGATGAGACTCGCCGCGAAGCTGTCAACGTAGGATTGCCACAGGTCTGTTTGGGGCAAATTGCCTTCGACACGCTCAATCTCGCCTGCCATTGCAGCAACTGTATAGAGATTTGCGATTGCCGATGCAGACTGCGTGTTGAAATCAGACCATGTGATCTCTGTATCGGTATCCGTGATTGGCCGCAGCTCCCCTATACGGCGTGCGCCAGTCTCGGGATCCACATCAACATCAGCGACAAATTTCATGAAATAGTTTATGAGATCGGCGTTCAAGGAGCCGCCGAAAGTCCCGAGCATACCGTTATAGGCAATGTCGGCATTTCGCGCGCTGACAGTCAGCGCGGCAGTAACCCCCCCCGCCAATGCCGACGTCGTGGCTGTTAAGCCAAGACTGACGCCGGCAGCCGGCAATCCAAGGCCCGGAATGACAGAGACTGCGACAGCCACCGGGGCACCGGCCTGAACGGACCCGGCCGCACTCGCAAGACTGCCCCCAGCCACTTCACCAGCATCTGACCACCAGCTATTTGTTTCAGCGGTCCTTATCGCGGCACGGAAGGTTTGGTCAGCCCTGATCGCGCTGTCGAAGAACTCTGCATTGCCGTCGTTACCCCAGTGTTCGACCGCGCGCATGTGGAAAAGCGCTGTCAAGGCAGTTCCTGCCAGCGCAGCATTACCTGCAACAAAATCGCCGCTTTCGATCATCTCAATTTGAAGAGCTGATAATTCATTGTCGAAATTCGCGAAATAATCTTGGCCATCAAAGGTGAAACGGATTGAATATTGATGCATTCTATCACTCAATAAATATTTTCAAATTAATTGCCTAAGGCATCATAGTTATATCGGAAGAATCTCCCTTGCCTGCTGTTCAGAACCGTCCCAAGCTGGATCTGCGTGGCGCAGTTTGCGCTGCGGGTCGCATTGCCCTTTGCCTAGAGGCACGCGGCAAGCGCGGTGGGTAGGCGTCTCGCCACTGGTGGGAAACAGCTTTCGGCGGTCGGAAGCTTGATGGGAGGGGATTCATTAGGTCTTTCGCATGTTGTTTGGTTGCCAGTTACACATGGACCTTTGACCCAAGGCGGATCGCTTGACGAAAAGAACGCCCAACCCGTTGGGCTGAGCGCTCGATGGTGCTGAAAAAACTTGCTTGAAATCTCGGGCGGGCCAGCGGCACTAGCGCAGCCGCGCCGCGCATGACCGTTTGCAGAGTGATCCCTGATATCGACATTTCATTTGAATCGTACTTCCTGTCATAGGTTTGCGCTGAATTGCGCGGGGTTAACCGTGCAAAAAATACGCCCCTTTGGCCATATGTGGCTTCACACATGTGGCATTTATGTCATGCCGTGCAACCAACCTGCGCGGCGGGCGACATCCTGCGCGGTGCGCTCCAGATCCAGCAGGCGCTTGTCGGGCAATTCAGGCTGCCCAATCAGCCCAAGGCCTGCGGCAAGGCTCAGTGTCTGGCGCTCGTTCTGGGCGAAAAGCTTCTGGCGCACGCGCTCCATGTGCTGGCCAACCGAGTTTTCATGCGCGTGCCCTGTGATCTCGATGATCTGCTTGTCACGCAGCCCTTGAGCACGCAGGGACAGGATCTGAAGATTTGCTTCGGTCAGTCCAGTCGCGGCGATGATCTCTTGCCGCCAGCAGGCGATATCGTGGAACTGGCGGCACAGTTCGACGACAATATGGCCGTGGCGGGCGAAGCGCGCATCATGTTGATCGGGCGTCATGGTCGAAGAGTGAAGCCCCATCCCGCCAACCAGACCCCGCGCGCGCAGAGACAGAAAGAACCCTGACTTCAGAAAATCTCTTGCGCGGTTCGGAACTTCGGAGAAATGATCCGGAATTTCCCCGCTATCGGCTGCGCGAAAGACCTGCGATTGAAGCAATATCCCTTCACGCAGAGCAACATGAAGCACAGACAGGTCTTTTGCGCCCAAGGCATCTGTTGTGTAGGCTTCCATCCATTCGGGATGTAGCCCGCTGTCTTTGAGAAGAAAACGGGACAGCAGAGCTTCCATCGATGTGAAATCAAAGCCGACCCCATAGGTGAAGCCGTCATATTGGAACTCGGCCTGCAGGAAATCCGAAAAGAGAGAGATGCGCGTGTCGAGGTCAGGTTCCTCGCGAATCCGCGCCATCAGTTGAATTGCGTCAAACATTATCCGCCCGATTTATGCTGAACCTACGATACCCAGCGGAAAGGACATATCAACCCTTGCGGTTCCATAGAGTGCAAATCAACGCAAGTATCACGCGTGGCGACCTCTTGCGCGTTCCGCGCTTCACGACCAGAACTGCACAAATTTGCGGTAAATATGCGACCTACTCAGGCAGCCCATGGCCAGTCGCAGCATCAGGCCTCGATGGCCGCTTCAGCGAATTCCGCGTCGCACATCTAGTTCGCCCTGAATAATTCCCAACACCCTGATTTTGTGTGTGAAATGGTCGTTTTCTGTCGCCTTTGATTGCAGGGTTTTGTATGATTTCAGCCGAAACCTTGCAATTTCGGGGTAGGCGATGAAGGCGAAACCGAAAGGGCCAGAGCAAGACGATCTGTTTCGCGCGCGGTTGGTCGAAATCATCGACATGCGCCATGAATTGGTGAAGCTGGCCGCGCTGATTGATTGGGAGTTTTTCGAGTGCGAATGGGCGGGGTTCTTTCCGTCCGAGGCTGGCAGGCCTGCCACGCCGTCGCGCTTGGTCGCCGGGCTTCTCTACCTCCAGCATGCCTACCAGTTGTCCGACGCGGCTGTCATCGCGCGCTGGGTGGAGAACCCCTACTACCAGCATTTCTGCGGCGAGGTGTTCTTCCAACACCGCCCACCCATCGATCCGTCATCGCTCACGCGCTGGCGTAATCGCATTGGCGAGGAAGGCGTGGAATGGCTGCTCACGAAGACCATCGAAGCCGGACGCGCCTCCTGGGCCGTCGATGACCAGAGCCTCGAGCGGGTTTCCGTCGACACCACGGTGATGGAGAAGAACATCGCCTATCCGACCGATGCGCGCCTTTACGAGCGCGCGCGCCAGAAGCTGGTGGCGCTGGCCCGTGAGGCAGGTGTCGAGCTGCGCCAGAGTTACGCACGGCTTGCCCCGCGCCTGGTGCGTCAAGTCGGGCGCTATGCCCATGCCCGCCAGTTCAAGCGCATGCGCAAGGCGCTGCGAACGCTGAAAGGCTATACAGGCCGGGTCATGCGCGATCTGCGCCGTCATCTCAGTGGTATTCCCGCAGGCCCCCTGCGCGAGGAAATCTGCGACGCGCTGGTGCTGACGGGGCGGCTCCTGGACCAAAAGCCCAAAGACAAGAACAAGATCTACAGCCTGCACGAGCCCGAGGTCGATTGCATTTCCAAGGGCAAGGCGCGCGTGCGCTACGAGTTCGGCACCAAGGTGTCGGTCGCCGCCACCATCGCGGAAGGCTTCATCGTCGGCACCCGCTCGATGCCTGGCAACCCCTATGACGGCCACACGTTGGCGGACGCGCTGGACCAGGTCGAAGTGCTGACCGACATCCGCCCCGCGCTGGCCGTAGTCGACCGAGGCTATCGCGGCCATGGGGTGACGCGCACCCGCGTGCTGATCAGTGGCATGCGCAAAGGCATCACGCCGATGCTGGCGAAACTCCTGCGACGACGCAGCGCCATCGAGGCCGAGATCGGACACATGAAAACGGACGGCCGACTGACGCGATGCCCGCTGAAAGGCACGGCAGGCGATGCGATCTTTGCCGTCCTCTGCGCCTGCGGCCACAATATCCGCAAGATACTGGCCCACCTGAGGGCCATTTTGGCGCTGTTCATCGCTGCCATGCTCAGCGCTTTCGGGCAACATCCAGAAGGTCAACTCGCGCCCGAGGCTGCCTGAAAGGATTGTTCAGGGCGAACTATCTAGGGGCCGCTCCGGGCCGAGTTCGCCGGACAGCAGACTGCGAACTTGCAGCGTTGCAGCCGCAGAAAATAGCGAAGGCAGTCAGTCGATTTATATGCGAAACACCCCGACCCGAAAGCCATCGGTCAGAGTGCGAGGGCGCACGAAGCCGTTCCATCACTGCGCATATTCCTGCATGTTCCCCAACAACACCCCCGTCATGCTCAGGCTGGACATGTCCGTCACTGCTGGATCAAAGCGGATACCTTCTTCGACCCGCGTATCGTTGCGATCAATATGGCTGAGATCGGCGTCGCTATCCATGAAGAACCATCTGGGTTGATTTGCGATTTCCAGCCCCACGGCAGCGCGCAGCACCTCTAGTGCGTCCAGCGCTGTAACCCGCCCATCCTGATTGATGTCAGCCGCTATAAAGTCCATCGGCGACGTCGTTCCCCAGCTGGGGGAAAGGCCGACAGCCAAGCGCAACACGTTCAGCGCGTCAAGTGCTGTCACATTGCCATCGGTGCTTGGATCGTATTCCTTTGACCCAGTTATCCTGATTTCACCGGCGATCTCCGGCATGAAGGTAACGCGGCCATCTTCATCCGTGAGCCCCATTTCCTCAGATATCTCATCGCTTTGATGCATATGAAGCGTCACCCCCGACATGCCCATCCCAGAACGATCCGAGACCGTGAGCACGTTTTCAACAGCAAGGCTCACATCCATATCCGCAAAGCGAAGCGTTTCGATATTTGTAAGCGTATCAGTTCCGTCATGATCCGGGGTTGTCGCCGCGTCCCGCAAATCAGTGACGATAGTGATGCCCGTGTTCCGATCCGTCTGGATGTCATAGTTTTCACGCGCGCCGCGATACACCGCGATATCCTGCCCTGCGCCACCGATAAGCGTGTCATCGCCAGCGCCACCCGTCAGAACGTTATCGCCGCCCATCGCGCGCAGGGTGTTGTTTCCGTCATTCCCGACAAGGATGTTGTCCTGAATGTTTCCTGTCGCATTCAGGTTTTCAGACCCCTGAAGATGCAACTCCTCCACATGCATCGGCAGTGTGAAATCAACCCATGCCCGGATGATATCATGGCCTTCGTCGAAATACTCGATGACCCGATCCTCGGTCGAGCGCACGATATACAGGTCATCGCCCGCCCCCCCATACATCACGTTCTGACCACCGCCGCCATCCAGCGTGTCATTGCCATCGCCCCCGTCGAGCGTGTCATCCCCAAGCCCGCCGATCAGCAGATCATCCCCCGCACCGCCCCAGAGCGCCTGACCAGTATCATCGGCCTGCAAGGTGTCATTCCCGTCAGTGCCCACCAGATCGAACAGCACCTCAATATCACCATCCAGCGTGATGACGATTTCGCCATCCTGCTCTGTGATCATGGGCGTGTAGCCGTCATAATCGCCCACAAGGCGGAAAGAGTAATCGATGTTTCCGTCGAGGTTTTCATCCACATCCACAATGATCGAGCCAGTGCGGAAGCTGATATTTTCCGCCGTCAGGCCAGAGGGCAGGCCCGTCAGGCGGATTTCGTCGCGGCTGTCGAAACCCCAGATTTCGACAGAATCGGACTGCAGGACATTGGCCGAAAGGGTAACGCGGTCAATGTTCTCAGGAGTAGCAACAACGACAAGCGCCCCAGACTCTCCCTCCGCGGATGATGGAACATGGTTCACAAAACGGGGGTCGTCGTCCTGCTCCGGCCGCGTGAACCTGTAGGACCCGCCGGTCTGGTCGGTGATGGTTCTGATATGCCCGTCACCACGCTCGCCAATCCATTTGTCCGCCCAGAAGTCGCGGATAATGACGCTGGAAATGCCGCCGGAATTCTGCAGCGCATACGTGAATTTCAGATCACCGCTGCCATTTAGGTCGCGCACGCTATCAGGACTGATTACCCCCGGCACATGCGCAGTAGAATTAAGACCGCCAGTGTTTACGATAACGGTTGTTGAACCCACACCTGAGCTAGCCGTGTAGGTGTCGTTTCCGTCACCGCCGAGCAGGTAAACCAAGGATTGATTCTTAGCGCCAGCGTTAAGGCTATCATCCCAGTCGGTGCCGAACACAACGGCATTACGTGTTCCTACTGTAACAGAAGTTGGTGCTCCTAAAAATGTTGTGTCTCCGGCTGTTGAAGGACTGCCCGCGATAAAGATGTCGGTTCTATCTATATCGGAGGCATCAAAGTTACCATGGTACCATGTCCCAAAGCCTGAATAGTCTGGATTTGTAAAGACTATTCGATCAGCCTCGCCTATGAGGCGGCTTAGCCCAAAGTCATTTATTCCATACACTTCCGAAACAAGGCCTGACAAGTTATGAGATGCGATAGAGTAATTAAATGGAATATCGATCTGAATCCATTGATTTGCCGGAGCGACAAAGCTGGACCATGATATATCTTGGATGTAGTTATTCAGATCGTCAGGCGCAGGCCTCACAGTGAGAAAGAAAGCTATGTCTATCAGATATCCTGCAAGACTACCTATGATATCTTCTGGTTTAAAATCTCCATACTTAAAGTCATATGCGTTCTCGAATTTAGTATCAAGAAGCGCTAACAGCGCAGGCGCTTGATTATGATTGCTATCATGCATACCAGAGGCAATTACCCGCACGGTATTTGCATTATCGTTTATGTCGTGCGCATCTTTCAAAACCTTCTTGTAGGCACCGCTTAACCCAAGAGAAAAGTCCCCTTGCAGATATAGGCTTTGAACAGCCATTGAATGGTTATATAGTAAACCACTTACCGACCCATTATTCAAGTTATCGAGCTCAATTGCCAAGTTGTTTGGTGTTGTAATCCTATCATTTGCCTCACCCAAGAACTCGCCGACTATTCGAGAGCTGTAGACATTATCAAAGTTAAAGTCGTCAACACTTAAATTAGCTGGCCTCCATGTCTGTATCATTTGATTGTGCGGCCCGGTGGCGAACAACATGCCATCTAAACTTTCTGCTGCAGCAATATATCCGGCAAGCATTCCTCCCAAAGAATGTCCGGTGATGGCGAGATCGTCGTGTGTAATATCTTGCCGAGACAAGATAGTGTTGTAGAAACCAATTGCCGCATCGAGGTGGCTCTTTGGATTCTTAGTTGGCAAGCCCGCGCCCAGTGGTAACGACACATTGATAAGCTCGCCGTAATCTTTCAACCACCCCCAACTATCATCGGTACCTCTATAGGCGATGATCACACGACCGGTTTCGATCTCACGATATGCAGTTGCCTGCATACCACTATCAGCCAAGGCATCGCCAAATTCATCACGCATATGTAGGAGCGGCACCGGATTGCCCCTGTAATCCACTGGCAGCGGCCCGAGCCCATCATAGCTTGTCAGCAAAACTTCCCACCCCTCGGCCGGACGAATGGGCGTGCCAGGATTGTCGTTCCAACGATCCCCGTTATAGGCATCCAACGCCATATGCGCGAAGAGCATGATATCCGCAGGCTCATCATAGCTAAACACCCAAGGCCGATGGTTGATCGTCCAATCAAATGTGGCGGTCGTCTTGCCGCCCCGCCCGTCATCTGCTGTGACCGAAACAGTATAAGTTCCCGGCGATCCCGCGACATTGCCCGACAGGGTCCCATCAGGATGACCTGTCACGCCTCTTGGCAAGCCAGAGAATTGGATGGTCAGATCATCGCCATCGGGGTCCTCGAAGAAGTTCCGCAGGTTCAGACCAAGATCGGCGATGTCGATGCCTGTCTGAGTTTGCAATGGTGCGAAAGATGCATCGGTTTGCGGGGCCGCGTTGATATCGCGATCCCCTAGTGAAACAACCTCTCCCACAATCCGATATGATGCATCCGCGTGATCTGCATCACCGCTCTCGATGCGGATCAGTTTCAGATCACCATCCGGGAGCGCCAGAACCTTCGCGACATCTGACGCATGGGTTTCCAGAACAATCGTCTGCGGATCAGACACGAAACGACCCACCAGATTTCCGAAGCTGGTTTTCCAATGCATCAGAATGTTGTCATCGACCAGCACGGCACCGGCGTCGTTCAGGTCGTTGGACGCAAGCTGCCCGAAGCTGAGCGTTCCAGATGTCGTCTCGCCATCCGCATTGATCACAGCCCCTTTCAACTCGCGCGTGCCCTGCTCGGCCCAAAGCACCACTGTATCGCCGTTGGGCAACTCAACTGTCTTGAGCTGCGCGGCAGATGTGAGCGGTGTCTCTCTGAAGCCAAGCGTGAAATGGCTTGAACCGCGCTGCCCCTCAGGTGTCAGCACACTGGCCATGATCGCGCTGCCAACGCCATTTTGGCCAATGTCGTGCCAAAGCAGAAGAAACTCCCCATCATCCCGCGTGATTACGCGAATGGCCGATGGGCTATGCGTCCCCGCGCGCGTCAGGTCATGTATGACCGGGTCACTGCCATCAAGATTGTTGAACTTCATCTGCATCAGGCCGCGTTCCGCAGAGAACCAAACCTCTCCGGAGTCGCCCGAAGGAAATACGAAAAGACCAGCCCTGTCAGCACTCGACGCATTGGCCCAAGGCGCATCACTTTGCCAGATAAAGCTCTGCAGTTGGGTGCCCGTTTCGGAATACTGCTGCGCACCCCATCCCATGTCGCCGGTTACCAGATTGGGGGTCGGGCGATAGAGCATCCAGAACGAGCCGTCTTCGAGCCCTGAGAAGCTCAAATCCGGGCGGTCGAATCCGATACTATTGTGCTCCCATGTTCCAAGGAACATCGATGCGCCGAGATCCCCGTCGCTCGACAGCATCCGCGCGTGGATATTCGCGCCCTGAACCCAGTTCAGCAAATGCCGCCCATCGCCCAGATCATCCACCCGGAAATCTGTGCCCGCTCCAAGGATCAATTCATCCCCCACAGGCCGTCCTGCTGCGTCAAGGAACCGCCCGTTGACGCTGTCACCCTCTCGCCATGTCAGCAAAGTGCCGGTGTCGAGGGCGATAGCCTGCAGGTCGGTCTGGGGCAGGTTGGTATTCTGGTCGATCACGACAGGGCCGTCACCAGCGCTGATGCTCCACACAAAACTCGCGCTGGTCACGCCGCCCCGGCCATCATCGGCGGTGACGGTGACGGTATATTCGCCCGGTTCGGCAGTGATGATCCCCGTCAATTGGCCGCCATCGGCGATCACGCCTTCGGGCAGGCCGCCAAAGGTGAATGTGAGCGGGTCACCATCGGGGTCGAAGAATTGGGCGGCGATGTTGATATCAGCTTCGTCGCCTGCCTCGGAAGCGACTGCCGCCACCAGATCCGCCACCGGCGACCGGTTTGGAAGCGGCTCGGGCGCAGGGCCGGGCTGCCCCTGTCCGGTTTCGGACGGTGAGCCAAAAGGAGATGCCAGACCGATGACGCCACCAGACAGGCTGTCAGCAACATCCGGCATCTGCGTTCCAGTGTCACCCCATGTAACCACGGAGCCATCGGATCTCAGCGCTGAAAATGATTCTGCTGTAGCATAAATCGTAGTAACGCCGCTCGACAGATCTGCCGCGACACTGCCTAGATCGCCGCCCCGGTCAGGATGGCCCCAAGCAATGACCGCGCCGTCCGTGGTCACGGCGGCAAAGGCGTATTTGTTGGAATAGATCTTTTCGACACCGCCGGGGATCTGCATGTTGCCGCCATAATCGACATGCCCCCATGCCACGACAGCGCCGTCATTCTTCAGCGCAGCGAAAGCATGAGAGTTCGAGTAAATCCGCGCGACCGAGTCGCCCAGATCAGCGGCCACGCTGTCGAAGGAAATATGCGGGTATGGCGGCGCCTCTTCGCCATCCTCCAACAGAAGCAATGAGAATATATACGAGGGGTCATTCTCGACGAATCCCCAAGATATAACAGAGCCATCGCTCTTGAGCGCGGCAAACGCAGCTTCCGATGCTGTCACCGACACGACGCCAGAAGACAGCTGGTCTGCGAACTCACTCGAATCACCTCCGTAATTGGAGCTACCCCATGTGATCAAAGCGCCGTCAGAATCTAGCGCAGCAAAAGCACGCTTATTCGAATACAGCGCGACGATACCGCTTTGCAGGTCCTGCGCGACTGCGGAAGCATTGCCCTGCTCAGAGCCACCATTATCCCATGCGACCACGCGACCATTCTCTGTCAGTGCTGCGAACGCAGTCGATGCGGATGTGATCCAGACCACGTCTTGCAAATCGGGCGCGACATCGGAATAACTCGGCGCATCGCCCAAAAGCTCACGAAATAAGTCCTCTAGGTCAGACCCCGTTTCACTGGGCAAGGGTTGCCAATTCCAAGATACGACAGACCCGTCACTTCGTATTCCGGCGAACTCTCTGCTGCTGGAGAAGATTTTGACAAAGTCATCGGGCAACACGCCGTTGTTGCCATAGACATGCAACTCGTAACCATCTGCCCCCCAGACCACGACGGATCCGTCCTGCTTCAGTGCCGAAAATGCATCGCGAGAGGTGGATATGCTCTGCACGCCAGAACTCAACTGCTCGGCGACTGCATCTGAATTGCCCCCAGCCCAAGAACCGCCCCAAGTCATCACCGCCCCGCCCCGAAGCGCAGCAAAGGCGTTTGACGTCGCGTAGATCGCCTCGACCCCAGTGACGATTTGGCCGCCCGCATCGGTCAGATAGCCGTCATCGAAACTTCCCCAGATGAAGACACGCCCATCGTTTTGAAGCGCGGCAAATTGGTGGGCATGGGGAAACTGGCTGCCAGTGCCAGTTGCCCAGACTGACCCGTCGCCCGGGCCCTTGAAGGCAGCAACAATATTGGATGGGGTTGTCCACGGGTCGCCGCCGGGGACCGTGTCATTGGGGTCCTGCGGGGCGGGATCGCTGTCCCCGCCCCCATCATCGGGCTCGCTGCTATCCTGTCCGGTTGTGCCAAACATCTGTGCTCGGATCGCCCAGCCGTCGGGGTCGCCCCCGGTTTCGCTGCCGTCCTGCCATGCGCTGACAACCCGCCCGTCGGCCAAGACGGTCGCTACTGGATAAGCCTGATCGCCCGCGACCGTGCTGCTGAGGACGAAATTCGACCCGACCTGCGCACCCGTTGCGTCAAAGATCTGCGCGCGCGCAGCGGTGCCCGAGGTATCCGCCCCGGTCTGGCTGTTGTCAGTCCATGTCACCATGAACCGCCCATCCGGCAGCGCGATGACGTCACTCACAAGAAAATTGCCCTGTTCGGCCTCGTTCACTTTGACTGCGGCACGTATCGTGTTGCCATATTCGTCAGACAGCATCATCCTGATCGCGACAGGATCAAGGGAAAGCCCCCCTGTTGGCTGCAACTCAGTCCAGGCAATGACATAGTTGCCATCCCCTGTTCGCGCGGCGACAAAATCGGTCAACGGCCCGTAGCTGGTGTCGAAGTCCAACAAGTACTCCGCGCCTGACTTGGTCCCGTCTGAATTCAGATGCTGCAAACTCAGGTGAAAGCTAAGGTTCTGATCATTCCAGATCACCGCAGCGCCGGCATCGGTAGCGAACAGATGCGGGTTGCTGTGGTGGCCGGACCCGTCGCCGATGATGACCTCACCGGTCGCCTCGAATGGTGCATTCAGATCGAG
Organism: Roseinatronobacter bogoriensis DSM 18756; assembly: GCF_004366635.1. GTDB lineage: Bacteria > Pseudomonadota > Alphaproteobacteria > Rhodobacterales > Rhodobacteraceae > Roseinatronobacter > Roseinatronobacter bogoriensis. Next base: position 57,326 of record NZ_SORN01000012.1, read on the forward strand.
CGTGATGGTCCCGATGGTCGAGGAAGTGGCCAGTTGCGCCCGATCATGCAGGTTGACCGTGAACAGCACTTCACCGTCAGTGAGCTGAACACCCTGGAGATTGCTGTAAAAGGGACCGTCAATGCTGGGAGATTCGACGATGGTGAAAGGCTGCGTCACACTCTCGCCCTGCGCGGAAAAGACCTGCCCTTCCATATGACGCGTGTGCAGGTATCCCAGCCCGTCGCGAACACCCCGCACCCATGTGACCAGAACATCCCCGTTCTGTAGCGGTACGAACCCGATGTCGTGGTACCCCCCATTCTGGGAGGTACCGGGGTTGGAGACCGTGATCTCACCGCCGCGCGTCTCGCCAGATGCCGAATAGAGCTGAAGCCGGACCGTTTCGGACTGTTGAAAACTGTTCGGCCCACTCAGATCGGCCCAGCCAACCACATAGCCACCACCTGTTAACGCAGCGATAGCCGGACGCGACTGGTCCCCAGCGGTGTTGGAATTGACAAGAAACTCTTGGCCCGGGGTCAAATCTGGCATGGGTTTACCTTTGAAGGATAAGAAAACGCTGTGCGATCGCGTTTTGCATGGTCGGGGACAGGGCTATTGGTGCGGCACCGCACGGTGGGCGCGCAGTTCCACGCGTACGGGTGGTTTGAGCGAAAGGTGGCCTGAAGGTGTGGGGCGATCTGTACGGTGCAAGAAAACACGCGTAGAGTGCAGGCGTTTAAAGTGTTCCCGCAGAACCCTCTCTGCGGTGCGCGGACCCTTGCGTGAGACAGGGTGCAGAACTTCTTCTTCAAATGCCGTTTCGTAATCAAAAACAAATACCAGAAATCGCAACCCTACAATGTTAGATAACCATTTCTGTCAGTTGTGTAAACTGACTTGCATTGGCCTGAGGGCCGCTCACCCACAAGCTTCCCCACATCGGGGCAAGGCCAACACAACACAGTCCACCGCGAAGCTGGAGAATCGATCGCTATCGAAACCATCAAAGCCTCGACAGTGGCACCCTCTGCGTGGGCAGAGCCAGCAGAATGATCTTTCCCCGCCCGCCGAAAGAGGTACGCTGCGCAAGCCACGAATGACCGCTTCGGTGGATGCAGCACAGTGGACCGACCGTCGGCTTTGGGCCGGGCACGTCGATCCCGTCGCAATCTTCGCAGCGGGCCAGGCATGCCAGCGGTAGATGCTCTCCACGAGAGGGTCGTCACGCCAGTCCAGGACACAGCAATCCCCCGGGGCGCCGCAAACATGGCTCGCAGGAATGTACAGGGTGATCCGTCCAGAGAGTGACAGCCCAAGCATGAAGGGGACAACAAGAGAAAAAAGGTCGATCCCGAGAAAACCGGAATATCAATCCAAGGTCAGGGCCCCAGGGCACGGGTCCAGCACGTTGCTGGTCGCAGCGATAAGTCCCATCCGTAAGGTGGGACTTGTCGCGAGAAGGGGTCAAGGGGGTTTCCCCATTGCGAACGGGTTTGAACCGCCCCGGGTTTACCGGAGGGCAAAACTCTCGGAGAATTGCCCATTATGGAACAGAATCGAAAGAAGACCTCAAAGCCGTATTCACCTGA
>NZ_SORN01000013.1 GCF_004366635.1 Roseinatronobacter bogoriensis DSM 18756
CCCGACCACGGGTTCTTCGGCACCCTGACGACTTGCCCCGAGCGCGACCGGCGCAGCGTGGAGGTCTGGGTGCTGGCCGCGACCCTGATCGCCAAAGCGATCCGCGCCACCACCGAAGAGGAAATGATCGGCATCCGCGATTTTCTGGACAGCCGCATGGGTCGCCATTTCGCAGATGATGTCGTCGGCAACATGGTGGGCTGTAAGATCGACAGCGAGACCGCGATCAAATCCGCGATCCGCAGATGGCAGGACTGGCGCATCTCGCGTCAGACTGAGCGCGACGAGGGCATCCCCGAGGGCCTGCCCTATCTGACCGGCTGGGTTCAGCATTTCGCCGTCGCCGCAAGCATGGCCGAGAGCGACTGACGCAACCCCGAAATCCCCATCACGACAGGAGGCACAGATGCCCAAACTGACCGACACCCAGACCATCATCCTCAGCCGTGCTGCCACACGCCCCGGTAATCTGGCCATGCCACTGCCCGAGGGACTGCATGGCGCAGCCGCCAAGATGGCCGTCAATCGCATGATCACCAATGGCTGGGTTGAGGAGGTCGATGCCGACCTGCGCAAAGGCGAGCCGCTTTGGCGCGAAACCGGCGATGGTCACGGCACCACGCTGATCGCCACCGAAGCCGGGCTGGCCGCCATCGGGATCGAGCCAGTCGCGGCTAGCGCCGTTGCCAGCGCGCGCAAAGGGAAGCCGCAGATGGTTGCAGAGCTCGCGCCGACGACAGTGACCAGCGACACGCCGAAACCCGTCGCCATCCGCGCTGGCACCAAGCAGGCGCAGATCATCGCGCTGCTGCAGCGGCCGGAGGGCGCATCCATTGCCGAGATTGTCGAGGCGACGTCGTGGCAAGCGCACACCGCGAGGGGGGCAATTTCCGGAGCGCTGAAGAAGAAGCTGGGGCTAAACATCAATTCCACGAAAGAGGAAGGTCGTGGATCAGTTTACAGGATCGGGTAAGCGCCAAATTGTCAGGCGACGGCTGCAAAACCCTCTGGCCGGAACCTCACCATTGCGTCAGGGCCGCGCGGATCAAGATCGAACAGAGCGGGCCGTGCATTCAGATAGCTGCGCCAGGTCTTTTCCGGCAATGTGCTGATCTTGATCCCATACGCCACATGCATTCTCGGGGCGAGATCAGCAATGCGCATGCCAGCCCCCTTCTTGCTGTGTTCAGCAATCATGGCCCGGATTTTCAGGTCCATATCCGCGATACCTGATTGCGCTTTGGGCACCAGTTTCACTGTCGGTTTCGCGCCCAGTTCGACAAAACTCGAACAACTTGCCCTGAACATATGCGGCGCTTTCGCTTCACCAACACCGATCACCTTGGCACCGAGTTCGCGCAATCGCACCGCAAGATGCGTGAAATCGCCATCCGAGGACGCGATGATGAAGCGTGTTGCCGTTTTTGCATGAACAAGGTCCATCGCATCGATGGCCAGCAGGATATCGGATGCATTCTTGCCCGACCCGGCATGGACCAGCCTATACCCGATGGCACCGTGCCAGTCGGAGGCCCGCTGCGCGTCCAGATAGGCCCGCACGACAATCGGATCACCGTGCTCTTTACTGATGCCAAGGATGGCCGCGCCGTTCTTTCCGCTGATATTGTCGCCGTCCACAAGAACTGCCACTGGCTGGGTCATCTCACGCACCGTCTTTCGGGGTTTTCATCCCGTTACTGCAGGAATGCGCCCAAAATTCGGCGATATGCCGATTTCTCAGCCCTCAGACTCGTCGACTTCAACCCGATCCGCGACCTCGGGTGAGATCAGCCCGGCATGAAACGCCAGCAGGATCAGTTTCGCGTCCAGTGTGTCGCCTTCGTCCATCGCGGCCTCCACACGCTGATCCGCGCGCCCGGCTTCCTCGGAGCTGTTGCTGTCGGCGAATTGCTCATGCCCGAGGATGCAATAGGCCAGCAGCTGCGCGGCATCCGCGAAAGCGGCTTCCTGCGTTTGCGCGGCGGCATGCCTCTTCGTCAGCTGAATCACGGTCAGTTTGACAGGTTCCGGCACGATCAGAGGATGCAGGCCCGCAGCCCGGAGCGCATCATCCAGCGCGCGCATTGCGGTCGAGCGACCGAGGAACATGTCGAAAAAGCGTATCATGCCCACGTCAATATCAGGTCTCGCGCAGGGCGACATCTGCATTCTGGCTGACCACTGCATCACAAATGCGTCCAGCGTTCGAACAGCCTGCGCAGTGCGTAGCCCCGGATCAGCGAGATCGCGGTGAAGATCGCGCCCAGCGCCATGTTCTCACCAAGGCTGGGATGCAGCCCGAACCATGGAAACACCACGATCTGCGTCGCGACCGCCAGCGCATAGCCCACGGCGACATTGGTGATGGCCTCGATCAGTGACATGCGGCGCGACTGACTCACATTACCGGTCCTGTGATCTGTAATTCCTCACGGTGTACCTTGGCGGTCTCTGTCGCCTGCAGGTCATTGAGCACGCGTGCCGAGATCCTGCCGACATTCACAATGATGCAGGCGCTCCTGTTCGGCGTGATCAGGAGTTCATCGTATTCGGTGTGGCGCAGGAACTCACACGTGGTCTCGATGTTGAAATGGTCATCACTCGGGCGGATAAGCCAAAGCACCCCAGCGCAGTCGTCCGGCGCGTCAATGCTGCCCCGCAGAAACGGAGACAGGTGTTCTTGCACCTGCCCAAATGCGATGGACGGACCAAAGCCGAGCCTGCGCAAGTCCTGTGCCACCGCAATTGCGACTACGTCTCTCCAGCTGTACCAGCGCGCCTGTCCCGGCTTCGGCGTGTTTTCAGGCCGAAAGTCATTTCGAGATATGGCCTGGTTCAGGTCCGCGCGCGTGATCGGAATGATCCGTATGAGGTCGGCGTTTCGCCAGATCGGGGTGTCGATGATCATTACTGTTTTGTCTCGTTGCGATTTTCCAATTGCGCCTTTCGCCCGGTCGCCATCTCCCACCGCCGGACGGCGACGTCGCAATACACAGGATCCAATTCTACCGCGAAACAGCGCCGCCCGGTGCGTTCCGCAGCGATCAGCTGGGTGCCGGAGCCGCAGAAGGGCTCGAACACCAGGTCGCCCGGATCGGTGAATGCCACCAGCACCGCCTCGACCAGCGCCACCGGAAACACGGCTGGGTGCGATCCGGCCGCGCCCAGCCCGCCCTTGTGGCGCATGATGCGGAAGACGCTGTCCGGAATGCGGTGGCTCTGGATCGCGTTGCCGGTGCCCGTCTTGGCGTGGACCGTGCCGTCGGCCCCGCGCAGGCCGCCGCCGCCAAGGGTTTCGCCCGCGTGCTTGGATGGAACGGTCTTGTGCGGTTTGCGGGGCGCGCGGTTGAAATGGAAGATGAACTCGTGCGACGGGGCCAGGCGTCCATTCCAATCGCCTGGCAGGCCGGGCCCCTGATCCCACACATACCAGCCGAAGCGCCGCCAGCCCTGCGCGCGCATCCAAAGGGTCCAGTCCTCCCAATAGGGGATCCATTCGCCGTCGCGATGGACGAGGCCGAGGTTGACCAGTAGCTGAGCATCGGCGCTGACCGGCGCTGTGGCGAACACACCCTGCATCAGCGCATCCCAATCGCCCACCTTCTCCTTCGCCGCGCCATAATCGCGCTGCTGCGCATAGGGTGGGGAGGTGAAGAGGAGCGAGGCCTGCGCCCCGACCATCAGGCGCGTAACTACCGCCGGGTCGGTGGCATCGCCGCAGATCAGGCGATGGTCGCCCAGCGCCCAGATATCACCCGGTCGCGTAATCGGTTCCGCCGGGGGCTCGGGGATGGTGTCGGCCGTGTCATCGTCAATCGGCGTGCGATTGTCATCGGCATCGTGGAGCAGCGCGTCCAGCTCATCCTCGGGGATCCCGATCAGCCCGAGGTCGAAATCCTCGGCCAGCAACCCGCGCAGTTCCTCCAGCAGCAGCGCCTCGTCCCACCCGCCCATCTCCGTCAACTTGTTGTCTGCGATGCGATAGGCGCGGCGCTGCGCCTCGGTCAGATGGTCCAGCACGATGACGGGCGCCTCGGCCAGCCCCAGCTGTGCGGCAGCAAGGACGCGGCCATGGCCTGCGATCAGCTCGCCGTCGGCAGCGACGAGGCAGGGGACGGTCCAGCCGAACTCGGCCATGCTGGCGGCGATCCTGGCAACCTGATGCGCATCATGTGTCTTGGCATTGCGTGCGTAGGGTTTGAGGTGATCCAGCGGCCAGAACGCGATCTGGCTCGGGCGCAGCTGCATCGTCATGCCGCCAGCCGCTTTGATTTCAGGGTGGCGAATGTCTCGCCGGTCTCTGCCAGCACGGCGTCCTCGCCGGTGAAGGCCTGCCAGCGCTCGATGGCCACATCGACATAGGCCGGGTTCAACTCGACCCCGAGACAGACACGGCCTGTTGTCTCGGCAGCAATCAGCGTTGTGCCGGATCCCATGAAGGGTTCATACACCGCCTGCCCGGGGCTGGAATTGTTCAGGATCGGGCGGCGCATGCATTCGACCGGCTTTTGCGTGCCATGCACGGTGTCGGCGTCTTGATCCCGATTGGCGATCTGCCACAGCGTCGTCTGTTTGCGGTCTCCGGACCAGTGGCCCTTGCCCTTGGCGCGCACCGCATACCAGCAGGGTTCGTGCTGCCAGTGGTAATCGCCTCGGCTGAGGACCAGCCGGTCCTTGGCCCAGATGATCTGCGACCGGATCACGAAACCCGCCGCCAACAGGCTGTCGGCCACGGTCGCGGCGTGCAGCGCGCCGTGCCAGACATAGGCGACGTCGCCCGGAAACAGAGCCCATGCCTCGTGCCAGTCGGCGCGGTCGTCGTTCAGCACCTTGCCGGTGCGTCTCGTCTTGGCCGCGCCAGCCTGGTTCCGCCATGAGGGGTCATACTCGACGCCATAGGGCGGGTCGGTCACCATCAGCAGGGGGCGCACATCGCCCAGCAACCGCCCGACCACATCGGCGGAGGTGCTGTCGCCGCAGATCAGCCGGTGCGGCCCCAGCTGCCACAGGTCGCCCGACACCGACACCGGCGTGACCGGCAATTCGGGCACATCGTCCTCGCCCTCGACAGGGCCATCGCCGCCCAGCGCCTCGGGGTCTCGCAGCAAGGCGTCGAGGTCATCATCGCTGATGCCAAGCAGGGTCAGGTCGAAAGCCTCGGCCAACAGCCCCGCGATCTCGTCGCGCAGCATAGCCTCGTCCCAGTCGCCCAGCTCGGTCAGCTTGTTGTCCGCGATGCGGTAAGCGCGACGCTCGGCTTCGTCCAGATGCGCCAGACGAATGACCGGCACCTCTGTCAGCCCCAGCATCGTGGCGGCCAGCACCCGGCCATGGCCCGCAATCAGTTCACCATCGTCGGCCACCAGGCACGGCACGGTCCAGCCGAACTTGGCCATGCTGGCGGCGATCTTGGCCACTTGGTCGTCGCCATGCATCTTGGCATTGCGGGCATAGGGGCGCAGCCGGTCGATCGGCCAAGTCTCGATCTGGCTCGGCGCGAAGACGAGGTCCATGGGGCGGGGCTCGGAATCTGGGGAGGGAAAATGAAAAACGCCCGCGAGGGATATCCTCCGGGCGCAACTCTTCGATGATCAAGGGATAGGTCAAGGGGGCTAGAAAAGTCAAACCATTTTTGTGCCTGGAATCAATACCTTCCGGCAAGTCGCCGTACAGGTGGCTTCCTGAGGTGGCTTTGGTGGCCACTGGATTCCGCCGGATGGATTCCCTGGCTTCCAGAAGGAATCCACCTTGGCCAGCGGCGTGGTCGTATAAGCTTCTGATATTGAGTCAGAATTTTCGGCATGGCTAACGGGGTGGATTCCAAGTGGATTCCCCGGTGAAAAGGCCAGACGCTGGAAAACTTGCGCGCTCAGCCCCCCCGTATACGGATCCGGCCCAGGAGGAACCATGGGAGGGGTGACGTTCTACGGCCGAGGCTGTGTGGGAACTCTCGGCAAAAACCACTGTGCGGTGCGATGGGCTTGGAAGATGTGCTTTTGCTTAACTGGGCGCCCCCAACCCGCCACGCGCGTGCGTGTTAGAGCTTATCAGGGTGTTTTGACTGGTTTTGGGGCGATTTTCACTCCATCAGACGGGGATAGGCGCCATCAGCCGCTTGATCCCGACCAGGGCGATCATGCGCTTGATGTTATAGGCCAGCACGTTCAGCGCCATCTCGGTGCGCACGTTCTTCAGTCGGCGCATCAGGAAATGGGTGGTGCCCATCCAGGCCTTGATCGTGCCGAAAGGGTGCTCGACCGTGCTGCGGCGCAGGGTCATCGGATCAGTGGCACTGCGCAGACGGTCGCGCATTTCGTCCACCAGATGCTCGTATTCCCACCGGGTGACCCGGCGCTCCGTGCCCGTGGTGCAGCGTGATTTCACAGGGCAGTGTTGGCATTCGTTGGTCCAGTAGCGCGCGACCTGAAGCCCGTCCTCCTCCGCGCGTGTAGCGGTAGGTCAACTCGTCCCCTGTCGGGCAGATATAGACGTCGCGCTCGGCATCATATTTGAAGTCAGCCTTCACATGCATGCCCTTCTTGCGATTGCCCGAGGTCGCGGGGCGCGGCATGGTCACCGCAATGCCCACCTTGTCGCAGGCGACAATCTCGGCACCACTGAAATAGCCCTTGTCGGCCAGAGCATGCAGCTTTTCGCGCCCGAGCGCATCCTTGGCCGCCATCGCCATCGGGCTGAGCTGGTCACGGTCGAACCCCTTGTTGGTGACATCATGGGTGACGATGATGCGGGTTTCAGTGTCCACGGCGCATTGCGCATTGTAGCCCACCAGACCGCTGTTGCGCGCGCTGGTGGCCATGGCGCGAGCATCGGAATCAGTCAGGGAAATCTGGCCATCCGGCACATCGACCAGCGCCTTGTCCATCTCCTTGAGTTTCTTGATTTCCTGCTTCAGCCGCCCATATCGCTGCGAGAGGTGCATGACCTTCTCGGCCCGCGCCTCGCCTTTTTCCTGCCGGTCGATGCGCACCATCTCGGTGATATAGCGTTCGACATCGGCCTCCAGATGCGCAAGGCGGTTGGCGATCTTGCCCTTGGTGAAATTCTTGTCGCGGTTATTCTTCGCCTTGAACTTGCTCCCGTCGATGGCCACGCACTCACCCTTCAGCGTGCCGATCCGGCGGCACAGCTCCACAAATTGCACGCAAGTCTTGCGAATGGCCCCACCGTTGTCGCGCCTGTAATCGGCAATCGTCTTGTGATCCGGCACCAGCCGCCCGAGCAGCCACATCACCTCGGCATTGCGCCCGGCTTCCCGTTCCAGCCTGCGGCTGGACGGGATGCGATTGAGATATCGATAGATGAACAGCTTCAGCAGCACTGACGGATGGTATCCCGGTCGCCCTGTCCGCGCATGCGCCGCGCGCGTGAACTCAAGGCCAGCCAGATCAAGTTGGTCGACAAACAGATCGACCACTCGAAACACGTGATCCTCGGCGATCCAATCCTCAAGACGGTCAGGAAACAGCGTCACCTGATCCCGATCAACCCCTTCAATGAAACCTGACATACATGCACTCCCGCGATACAGGAAGCATACCACATCTGGGTGTTTTTACACAGCCTCGGCCCATAGCAGACCCGATAAGACTGAATTGCTGCGACTGCAATCCGGGTTTCGGACACTCGCTGCAGCTGAATACTTACGGCAGTCTCACACTGAGCGGCACTACATTCAGAATCCTCTTTTAGATAACTATCGACTCGGCGATTGGCTTTTGTCATGGGGGGCGAGGTCGTTTGCTGCAGAGCAGAAATACCCTAGTAAACAAAGCGCCCATCAAGTTTAACACAGTAGGCGTTCAGTACCCTGTGCCCATCGATTTCACGAACACCTGTTGAATACTCGGGGTTGTAATAGGTTGGCTGAGTATAATAGACGCCCGTTTGGTTTGGATGGTGAGAGTACTTTGCCGCATAAAGTGCCATCGCCAAGGAGACTGGCTTCGGTCCAAATGGAGCAAGTATTAGACCTTGTTCACCGTGTTCTCCTATGCCCAGTAGTGCTTGGTATACTTCAGGTACATTAATCCCATCAACCCTTGTAACTGAAAGCCGACCGGAAGCGGGGTTGGGGAAAATACCTCTGATGAAACGCCAATTCCGAGCTACCCGGTCAGCTTCAGCAGGAAAAGGAAACAGGAAATTCATTTGAGTCTCATCAAAACGCCCCGCGTCCACAAGATCAGGTAGACCCAGCGGCTCATAGCCAATACCAACGACAACTTTTCTATTATTTTCATCTCGAGGAGAGATGCGAAATCCTGGCAGAGCTTCCCAAGGGTCTGGGTTTTCAGCCAAAGGTTTCTGAGAATAAGTGCTAGGCTCTCCATAGGTGAAAACAATGTTTCGCGGCAAAGCAAACTCGCCAAACAACAACTTCGTAAGGAAGAAGTAAACCTTCTTTGGAAGTGAGGTGATATCAATAATGAGGTTTCTATTGCCAATCCTGTTCAGGAACTCACGCAAAACCCTCTCATAGCCTGAGAAAGGATCGATCAGGCCGTGCACGGTGATCGATTGATCTTGAAAGTCAAGGCCAATTATGAATGCTCGGTTGTCGGCTGTCTTTTGCTTAATTTCATTTGTCGATACAGATGGTGGGTCAATGATCTCGAATACGAGTTGTGGGCCTGAAATATCCAACTCATCAAGGCAATTAAAGACAGCTCGGCAACGATATTCGTGAGAGCAACACGCGATCAAAGACCACTCCGACCCGTGTTGGCTCTCTAGAAGCTGATCAAATCTGCCCCATGGCCTGAATTCGCCGTGACTTCCCAACATGCGTTTAACTTACTCTTCGAATGGAAACTGAAGCTGATCTGTGTCTCGCCGCTCTTGACGGGCGCGATGAATTGTTTTCGCTTCCACGCTGATTCCGCTCGTCACAACACCCGATTTCTCCATCCAAGCAGAAATTTCTCCAATCTTCGCGTAGTATGGTTCTTTTGTATGTGCAGCAGGAATCTGAAAATGTGGAGAAAGGATTGGCGAGAGATACCACTTTTCACTTTGACCACGAGATCGCGACTTAGGGGTGTGTGAGCGACTCTCCAACACTCCGAATGCAACACAGTCCGAAAGAAAGTCGTCTATAGCAGGTTCATCTTCAACACTCCTTAGTGGAAGCGTAAACCCGTTGTTCCCCGGGTATGACATGTTTCGATCATGAATCAACTGCTCCCTAAAAAAATTACCAAGCTCATTTATGAACCGATTGCGATCATCCCCTCCCTTTGGCTCCGCCTTGATTTTTCGAAACCAGTAGTCACTCGCTGAGTTGATCCCCAGCGTTTGGGTAAGCGGATTAATGTCATTTGGAAGGTTGAGTGGCCCATCATCGAGAGATCGTAGAAGCTCCGCCCAAACAAACTGGCACATGCTGAGAAAGGTCAGAATATTCCGACCTGCCAGATTCACGATATCGCCAGAGCCGTACCAGACCATTTTTTGTCCGCAGGATGAAAAGACCTGCAAGAGGGCTTGCTGTTTGCGCTCTTTCTTCCACCATTGGCGAGACGCCCAAGGCTCTTCAGCAACCTCGCCAGCCGATATCTCTTGCTTCTCCGAGTTCTGGCGAATCCACGCCTCACCCAATTTTGCAGAGATCGGGTCTCGTTTTGCGATGTCGATCAATACGTCCCTTATCTCTCGGTCAAAAGGTACGGTTCGTGAAACGACATTTGCCCTACTTTTCGTGATGAACTTCTCCACCTTCATTTCTGGTGTGGCGCGAGGACCAAAAAGTTGCCGGACGGCCCTCTTGGCTACATTGCTATAACCCGCTTCCAGCAATCTTCGTCGCAAGACATCGTCACAAAACTCCGGGAACAGTGAAACGCGATTCTCTCTTCCTTGAAGTAAATCGTCTAGGTTAACGACATTCACTTCTCTCATTTCTTCGACGGTCGCGCTTCCTCTGAGGCTATGGATACCTTTATCCAGAGAGTACAGCCTGGCGCCTACTCTGTAGGAGACACGATCATCCCTGTTTCCCAACATCTTCCAAATGACCCGTCTGAAAACAGGTCGTCTGGATTCGGATATGTCTTGTTCTAAATCCATCAGGTCTTCAAACTGATCGATCGTAACAAGAACAGGGACATCACCGGGGAGGATACCGACATTCCGGAGACAATCTGCTGCTACAGCGATCGGTTCTCCTGCTCCAGTTTTTGTTCGAGAGAACTCTTCTGGAAAGTCAGAATTATAGTTCAAGAAATTCTCATACTTCCTGATCCTGACTTCAATCACATTTTTGAGTCTTTCAAAAGTGCTAACGCCGTCAAGAGCGCCGTGCCAACAAGCGTCAACGGCCAGGCGAACTGCAAACTTGTCCAATAGCGTGGAGTGAGTATTTAGTCCAATCTTAGACGCCAATAGTTCTCCGTTTGACGAAAAGAGCAGCTCAATTTTCTCAAGCAGATCTGATACAATCCAATAATTTAGGAAGTCCGCAAAGTACAATCCAATAACTCTCTCATTTCCTTCGGGGACGCCCTCAATCGCTCTCTGTCCAAATAGAAGGGCACCGCTGGACCTGAGAGTAATGCTCGCGGACACGAAGCGTGAACAGTGCTGGGGCAGAGGCCACTCACGATCATTGTTGAGATACTCAATAAGCACTTGCGGTTCGAGCAAATTGAGTAGCGCGGATTTTCCAGAACCTTGCAGGCCACAAAGGACGACATTACCGGGTTCAAACAATCTTTGGACCAAGCTTTCTTTGAGGAGTACGGGGCTGAACAGACTCACAAATTCACTCGCAGAGATCGACTCCGTGCGGTACAAGCTGTTGAAAGGATTTAGAGAGTTTTGCTTCATACCGGCAACCGAGAGCTTCTCAAGAATAGTGGCTGCCAAGAGTTTTCTCTCCGTTTATGTATCGCTGGGACTGAGTTATCTGGACAGTTTGTGTAGGGTACTATGAAACCGCCAGTTTGTCGGTAACCAAATGGCCCGTACTCTTGCGGACCTCCTTCTATTAGCGGATGAATCTTCTCCAACAGTCTCCTAATCCTCGGGAAGTCTGGGTGCTCTCCTGCGACGGCAGTGGGTGAAATAAAGAACCGTTCGTCAAACTGCATTACTGGACTATAGCTAAAGTGATTCGCGGCATTGCTTCTGATGCGCGCTTCTCGATCGCCCTCAGGGCAGATAAACAAAGGACACAGCAAAACGTTGACGTCAGGACCCAAAGACACCGCGAGGTCTACGGCATCGAGCATTTGAGAACCTGAACCCACAAAGTCCTCAAGGAGAACCAAGTTCCTTCTGCGTAAATTGCCATTATTATCTTCGTCTAAAACTTCTCTACGGAACGTGGCGGCGTCCCAGTTCGTAGTGTTGCCTTCCCATTTATAGCGCAAAGCTTCAGTTTGGATCAGATTTGTCGTGCAGAACGCACGGATACCAAAGCTGTCCGTGACCTCAGTATATCTGGTCGCCGCTAGTTCAAATTCTAACAATTGATTGGCATTGCCTTGAAATGGATTGATGTTCGCCACCCTCATCAACCACTGCATAATGTGCTTACTGTAGGCGGTTCGATATGCTGCCTTTTGTTCTGCGCGTCCTATGAAAAAAAGGTGCGAAAGTAAGCGATACAAGCCTTTTCGGTCAGGGTCGTTGTTAAGGTTTCCAATCCAATAGGCTAAACGAGTCCCAAAATTTGCGTGGCCACCATGCTCCGTAACTTCGTACTCATGGAACAATTCCTGCTCCAAGTACTCCAAGTCTCGTTTTAGTTCCTCGATGCCATCTGTACCTTTAGGGTCTTCCAAGCACCAGCGTTGCAAAACTTCTCTGAATTCCACCCTAGTCACATCGCGGCCCAACTTTTACTGATAGCCCCCGCAACTAGCTTCGCAAATTTTGGGGGGACTGCGTTTCCGATCATCCGATACTTGGTTGTCTTTGTTCCATCAAATTTGAAAGTATCACAGAAGCTCTGTATCCGAGCCGCTTCACGCACAGTAAGCCCGCGATTTTGCTCTGGATGCAGGAAGTATCTCGGTTGTCCGAAGCGGGTGTCAACGGTTGGCGAAACGTCATCCCACTTCAGGCGACGGAACTTTCCATTGAACGTATTCCGAAGATCAATGAGATCTTCTATTCTTCTCAGGTAGCCTTTTTGCATTAGGGCTTGGACGACGTCATGGGTATCAGCCCCGAAAAACTGTGTGAGATCAACAAGTGACACTGGGTCAGCGTCTCCGAAATCTCGCGTTCGGTTTTGTCGTCTTAGCTTAACGATCGTTTCCAGAAGTTTCACCTCGTGACTGCTTACCGCCCCAAATACCTCCGGGATGTCCCAAGTGTGAACTGACGACAAACCACTCCTTACATTTGACAGCTTTTGCCCTGGCGCGATTTTTCGAGCGATCAGGGCGTCGGTCGAGTTTTCGAGTAGTGGTTCCGGATCGAAGTCACACGCTTCGTGAACACCGTTAAGCACGTCTCCGATTGAACGACGTTCTTGGCATGGAATCTGCAGAGAGATGTGGGCGGATGACCGTACGGCGAGAATTAATACTCGCACCCGTCTTTGAGCAATCCCATAGTCCGATAGCCTGTAGACCGACGATGATACTGAGTACCCGCCTCCTCTCAGCAGCTCGACAGTTTTGTCAAAGTGTTTGGAGTTCTTTGCACTCAACAATCCTCGAACGTTCTCAATCACCACCACTTTTGGCTTCGCCAAAGTTGCGATTCTCGCAACGTTCCAGACGTGATCGTTGCGTTTGTCGTCAGGATTGTTAGGGCCAGCAGTTGAGAAGCCTTGACAGGGCGGCCCTGCTGCAATGATATCAGCCCCCTCGAGAAGAGGAAGATGCTGTTCACCAAAGGTAGCCAAATCCATGCATTTGGTCTTTGTGCCGATGTTCTTGGCCAAGACATTTAGGGCAGCTTGATCGTGGTCGATGGCACAAACACCTTTCAAACCAGCGTCATGGAAGCCTTGGTCAAGACCACCACAGCCGCTGTAAAGGCTTGCATAGCTTATTTGTGTACCATCTAAGATGATTGTCTCTTTCCGTTGTCTGCTGATGAAGGAAGCTTCTGTCTTCAACAATAGCTGCTGAACTAGCTGATTTAAACAGCTATTTTCGAGTTCTTGGCTCTAAAATTTGGAGCTCGTAGAGGTCATAGGCTATCCGCATAGTCGGGTTTGCTAGCATTTGAAATCATAACTTCAGCGGGTGGAATGGGTCCGCTTTGGGCCATCAGTCTAAACCCTTCGCATCTGCGGCGAACTTCCGCTTTCCCGCCCGCTATCACTATCATCACAGTACTCTCCTATCGACCAAATTCAAAAAGCTAGCCAGATCTATCAGCCATGCCTGCTGCGGCTCGCGGTAGGTATCATGCAGCGCAGCTGGCAAGACCAGCTGAAGTTGCGACGCCTGCATCTCGTTCGTCTGCGCCTCAGAGATAGCCGGCTCCAGTGTCAGCAAATGCTTTGGCGATATCCTGTCGGCCTCTGCCAGCACCTGTCGCCATCGATCCTTGCAGCTGGTCTTGACGGCCAGCATAGTCAGTTGTGTTGCCGGAAACTCCGGGTCGGCATACTCAGCTTCACCTGGAAACAGAAAGTCTGCGGCGTTGCGTTTTTCTGTCGTGGCCTCGCGGCGATAGCGCACGTCATGTGCCCTCAGGATCGCCTCAACATGATGGCCGAACGCCCAGCCCGCGCGCGACTTGCGCCGGTTCTGCACCGACAGCGAGAATGACAGAAACCCATCGACATCGACCGTATCACCATCGCTGAAGCCTTCAGTCAGCCGCCCGGCTACGATGCGCCGCTCAAGGCTGCGAAACAGCGCCTCTTCATGCTCCATCCAGGCGATAAGCGCGGCATCAGGATCCCCACGCGGATCGATGCCCTTCAGTGTCTTGCGCGCGAATGCAGAAAACTCCGCAGTGCCAGGAAACTTCAGGCCATAGCGATCAACCAGCCTGTCCAGCGCATCTGGTTCAGGCTCTTCGGGCTCGATCCCGAGCTCGCCGAGGATGAATTTCGCCGCAAGGTCGATGTCGCGGCCGCCATCGGCTGGCAACGCGCGTTGATTGAGTTCGTAGCCGTCTGTCAGGCTCAGTCCGAACAGCCAGAGCAGTTTCTGTTCGGTGCTGCTCCCCGCCGGGCAAAGGATCGCCAGCACTCTGCGTTCAGCGGTCATGCACAGAAACAGCGTATCCCCGTCGCGAGCGCGGTGGACGACCGGTTCTGCTGCTGCCGGGTAATAGAGGCGATACTCAGGACCCCGGTGTCCCTTGCCGCGCCGGCTGTCATACCACGTGCCATGCAGATCGAGTCGGTCAGGTTCCTCCTGTTCGTCATCCATCCAGATGTAGGTGACCGGGACCTGCTCTTTCTCCGACGGAGTTCCCAGGAACACGCGAAACGCATCCACCCCCTGAAACTCGTGCCCGCGCGAAACAGCCGGATCGATTTCGGTGCCACGCAGCACTTTGGCGCCTGCGCCTTCGAAATACTGCGAGAGATAGCCACGTGCCGCCATTCAGTCCCCTTGGCCTGTGGCGGCGCTGTGCCCGCCCAGATCAAGTACACTCTCGCCCGAACGCAGCCAGTTCGCAACAGCTGCAATCATCGTTGCGGGCTCAAGGCGGCCCCGGCCTTTGATCGCACATTCCCAGACAACGCCAGTGCGCCATCCTGTTTCCTGCAGCGCGGCGATGGCGCGCTGATCACGGGCGATATTCGCCCCGATCTTGTCGCGCCAGAACGCTTCGCGCGTCTTTGGCCAGCGGAACAGGTCGCAGCTGTGTCCGTGCCAGAAGCAGCCATTGACGAACAGGACCGCCTGAAGCTTCGGAAACACCATGTCGGGTCTGCCGGGAAGATGCTTGCTGTGCAGCCTGTAGCGAAATCCCAGCGCATGAAGGTCACGCCGCAGCACGAGCTCTGGCTTCGTGTCGCGCCCGCGGATCGCTGCCATGTTCCGGCTGCGCGTTTCCCTGTCGTGAACGTCAGCCAACTTTGTCGAGCAGACGTGTTCCGGTGCCAGCCAGCTTCAGAATATGCGGTCGCATGATGCGCGACACCTCGGCGAAGACCGGAACTGCCACCGAATTGCCGAACTGGCGATAGGCCTGTGTGTCGGAAACGGGGATCCGGAAATTCTCGCCGTAGCCCATCAGGCGCGCGCATTCCCTTGGGGTCAGTCGGCGCGGATTGCGACCCTCTCCCTGGCTGACCAGAATTTCCGAGCCATCCTTGTAATAGCGGGCTGAAAGCGTGCGGGCGATGCTGTCGCCGTCGACCAGACCAAAGCCAAACCCGTTTCCTTTCGCGCGGTGCTTTGCTGCATATCCCTGCAGATAGGCCCAGAGCTTGTCGGTCAGCGTGTAGCGCGGGTCGACCGCTGCATCCGGCCCGACGGTAAAATGGCTTTCGGGTGCCTCAGAGCCATTCTCCGGATGCAGGATATCGCGCATGCGCCGATGGCCGCGTGGTGGAATGATCATGTCATCGAACGAGAACGGCACGTCCTCCCGAAACCCGACCATGACGATACGCTCACGGTGCTGCGGCACGAAATGCGCTGCATCGATGATCCGGGTATGCAGCTTGTAGCCGAGCTCGTCTTCGAGCGAGCGCTTGATCACAGCAAAGGTCTTGCCCTTGTCGTGGCTTTTGAGGTTCTTCACATTCTCCAGCAGGAAGGCAGCTGGCCTGTGATGCATAAGGATGCGCAGCACATCAAAAAACAGCGTGCCCTGCGTCTCGTTCAGAAACCCGTGCTTCCGATTCAGCGCATTCATTTTTGACACACCGGCGATCGAAAAGGGCTGGCATGGGAATCCCGCTACGAGCACATCATGCGCAGGGATGTCGTCTGCATTGACCAGACGGATGTCACCTGCTGGCTCGCGGTTGTCCGGAAAGTTTGCCTGATAGGTGGTCCTTGCAAACCTGTCCCATTCCGAGGTGAACAAACAACGGCCGCCTGCCTGCTGCATGGCCAGTCTGAGCCCGCCAATTCCGGCAAAGAGATCAATGAAGGTGAAATCACCGCCCGGGAGCTGTGCCTGCCGCGCGGCTGTTTCCTGGCGCAAAAGGCGCAGAACGCCCTCGCGCGGGGTTTCCTCGCCGCGCTTCCACCGATAGATGTGACCCTCGGAATATCCGAGTTTTTCGGCCGCTTCTGCGACGGGCCATCCTACCTGCTGCAGCAGTGTCGCGAATTCCGTCATATCAACCGTGGCTCCTGCTGGGGTATCGCCCAAGCCCTGGGCCGATTTCTGACATATTGCGCAGGTTCGTCCCAAATGGCAAGAACAATCCAAAAACATATGCTCATGATCGGCGATTTGTGTGAACTGCCGTAAGGCCGGGACGATGCTGTCATCTGAGGCCATTGCGCGGAGCACCTCCGGACGATTGGCCGAGCCATGGTTGCGATTTCGGCATCGCAGCCGAAATCTCCACATCCCGCAGCATCCGCCCCTCGATCAGCCCGTCCCGCACCCAGCCCAGCGCTTGCCACCAATCCTCATAGGCGCGCCGAGCCCCATCGATCTGCTTCTGATCCGGGGAGAACCGCACCGGACAGGCGCGCACCTCGACACTGCGCCATTTGCCCTTGATCAGCACGCGCTCGTGGCCGACGACCTCACTGGTGGCGCGATCCCCATGGCGATTGCGCTTCATGTCGACCGGCAGGCAGCGCGGCACTGCACCGGGCATCCAGTCCGGTGTCAGCCCGGCGCGCGCCAGTTCTGCCAACCGGATGGCCATGCGCTTTCCGCCCAGATTGTCAGGGACCCCGGCAACGGTTGCTGCGATCACCTCGGCATCTTCATGGACGTAGCAGCCGATCTTGTGCTGCCCGCCATCGACCTTGCAGCCCAGCGCGGCGCGTTGCAGCAGGACGTATTCGAGGCCGAAGCCGAAGCCTTCTTCTTCGATATCCGAGGGGGGCGGTAGCTCGAGCTGGGCTTTCTCAATGCGAAATGCCCATTCCAGCGCCTGCTGCACGCTCATGGCCCGTTTCGCCTTGCCGCGCGCATGCGCGCTGGGCGTGGACATGCGGGTCAGTCTGCGATCGATCCGGCTCATCGCACACCCCGCGCGCGCAGCCGCTCGACAGTCACCAGCCCCCGTTCCAGCATCGCGTCGCGGATGCTGTTGCTGATGGTGTTGGCGGGCAGGAAGCGGTCAGAATTGACCAGTTCGGCATAGAAGGCGGCTTTCTCGTCGGCGCTGGGCATGGGGCCAGGACTACGGTTTTTTTGCCGGGACCGGCCTGCGGTGTTCGCTGACCCGTTCATGGCAATCCTTGCGCCAGTCTGCTTCAGGCGCTGCGAAGCCCTCTGCATGGCGCGGTCGAGCGCCTTGGGCCCATCGGGTGGTTCAGGATGGGTGCGCCGCGATTCCCCGGCCACTTCGATGATTGCAGCCTCGTCGAGCCCCAGATCGTCGCGCCAGCGGCGGACATGCTCGCGCGGTGGCCAGCCTTGCCACCAGCCGGGCAGGCTCGTGGGGTCGAGGCCCAGCGCCTTGAGCAGCTCTTCGAAAAAATCATCCGGGATGGCCTCGCGCGCCCGCGCGTCCTCCTCCTCCTTTACTGGTTTACTTAAAGGTTCCCTTACAGGGTTAGTGTCCGGATTCCGGACACGGCTTTCGGCATTTTCCGGACACGGGTCGGGGGTAAAATCGGACACGGGTCGGGCCGCACACCCGTGTCCGGAATTGAGACACGGCTCTGCCATATCCGGTGTTTCAGCGTCGAATGGCCCAATATCTGCGACGCCTGCGGCATCATCTGCATGTCCATGTCCGGTTTCCGGACACGGGTCTGGCGCATGCGGTGTGAAGCCCGGCTCGAAGCCCAGAATGTAGCGGGTGGGCATCTGCCGCTTGGTGACGGGATGGATGCGCGGGACGCGACGCAGCAGGCCGGCCGCTTCCAGTTGACCGATATGCTCGTTCAGCGTCGAGCGGCTGATCTCGCAATCATGGGCCAGCCGCTCCTGCGAGGGGAAGCAGCCGTAATCCGGGTTGAACCGGTCGCAGAGATGCCAGAGCACGATCTTGGTGGTCGGCTTCAACCCGCGCTGCTTGATCGCCCAATTGGTGGCCTCGTGGCTCATGGCGCAGGCCTCCCAGATTGGCTGACCGCGCGCTGACCCGCTCCGGGCTGGACGACCCGTGTGGTGAAGCCATGATCGGCCAGCGCTCCCAGCGCGTCATCGAGGCTTCGCACCAGCGCCCAGCCGTGCCCCTGCGCCAGAATGGCATCGCGAAACGCCTCCTGATCCGGGCTGAGCCTGCCCTTGAGGGATTTCAGCTCCAGAAACAGCACGCGCCCATCGCAAAGCACCATGAGATCGGCAAAGCCCGGATGCACGCCCATGCCGACAAGGATGGCCTGGCGTTTCGCGCCGCGCGGGCCGGGTTCGGTCACCTCATTGGCGCAGTGGTGGATGATGGCCGTGCGGGGCAGCGCAAAGCGCAGGGCTTGCACGACTGACCGCTGCAGATCGGCCTCAGGTGTGCCGCGCCGTTTCATCGCCGGTCCTCCCGGTCGTGCCGGTGACGCCCAGCGCGCAGGGGCGATCTGGCATCGAGCACGACCAGCAGGATCCGCGCATCCTTGCGTTCTTCTTCGGTCTCGCCATGAAGGGCGAGCACATTGCAGGCGAGCCGGATCAGGTGATCGGAATGGTTCACCACATCGGCCACGACCACGCGCGCCTCGCGCAGCCGTTCGCGGGTCCAGTCCTGGCGCGCCTGTTCGCGCTGGCGGTGCTTGCGGTAGGGCAGGGGAATGGTCATTGACGTGCCCCCCGGCGCGTGTGGCCCTGATCAGCACCTTCGAGCTTTTCCAGCCAGGCCAGCACTGTGCTGCGCCGGTAGTAGATTTTGCGCCCGGCGCGCACGCAGGCCGGACCGCGACGCGCATTTGTCCAGCGGCGCAGCGTTTCCTCGCAGACGCCCAGTTCCTCGGCCAGCTGGCTGCGGCTGATCCAGCCCTGCAGCAGGCCGCCTTTCGCGCTGCCAGGGGATGAAGCGGGTGTCGGATCCGGTCGTGTCATCGGCGCTCTCCTGATTTGGGCCCGGGTCGGGCGATGTCGTCAGGCATCTCAAGCACAGCGTCAGGGGTGGCAGGGTGGCAGTGACCGGCAGTGACACAGGGGGGCGTTGCCACCCCCGTGCCACCCCTTGTTTTATTGAGTTCTCGTGATTTCTCGCCGCAACGCGGCAGGATTTGCAAACTCTGCAAAGTCATTTCTGGTGCTGCAGCACGCAGGCCGCCGCGCCACATTCGGGCACATTCGCCAGCTTACAGCGAAGCAGGCAGGCGCGGGCGCGCTTTTGGGCCACATTCAGGGGGTGGCAGGGGTGGCAGTGACCGGCAATGGCGTGCCGGTTTGCGTGCCTGCCTATGATTTCATTGAGGTTTTGATGGCTTCGGCCAAATCGGGCGACAAAGCCCCAGCTACGGCTGGTACCGCGCTCTTGCAGTTGGTGCGCGCGAAGCCGCAGCTTCGCGGCAAATCTCCATAAAACAAGGGGGTGGCACGGGGGTGGCAACGGGCGGCCAAGACACTGCCGGTGACTGCCACCCTGCCGGATTGGCAATCAGATAGCCTTGATAGTGTCGCGAATCTACGCGTCATGGACAGGGAAAGGAGATGCGCCGATGCCCAAGCGAGTGCGATTGACCGAGAAAGTCCTGCGCGATGCCATTCCTGTCGAGGGACGCGATTACCAGATCTTTGATGATGACATTCGTGGCTTTGCCGCCTGCATCTATCGGGGTGGAGGGCGCGCTTTCACCTTCGACTACCGCTATGCAGGCCGCCAGCGCCGCATGACTTTCGCGCGCTGGCCGGAATGGTCAGTTGCGGCCGCGCGCGAGCGCGCGAGGGCATTGCGCCGCGATGTCGATCTGGGGCGTGACCCATTGGCCGAGCGTGACCTGATCCGCGAGGCTCCGCGCATGCAGGATCTGATTGATCGCTATCTCAGCGAACATGTGGTCCGCCTGGCTCCGGTCAGCGTGGCAGACCAGAAATCCATGATGGAGAAGATGATCGCGCCGCATTGGGGGCGCAAGCTCGTTACGGAGATCACCCGCTCCGATGTCGAGAAGCTACTGGCAAAGGTTGCAGAGGGTCGGGCAAGGCCGCACAAAACCAAACCCAATAACCGCGCGCGCAAGCTGCAGGGTGCAAAGCCCACACCCGTGCGCGCCAATCGCGTTGGCGAGGTGCTGCGCAAGATGTTCAATCTCGCCATCGACTGGGGCATGCGTGAGGACAACCCGGCCAATGGCTTCTATCGCCGCCCCGAGACCCCGCGCGAGCGCTTCCTGACAAAAGAAGAGATCAACCGCCTCGCTGCGGCACTGGACGCAGATGAGGATCAGCGTGCTGCAGGTATCATCCGCATTTGCATGCTCACGGGCGCGCGCGTAGGCGAAGTGCGCCAGGCGCGGTTTGAGCAGTTCGATCTGGAACAGGGCATCTGGACGAAGCCTGCAGCCACGACGAAACAGCGCAAGCTGCACCGCGTGCCGATTTCTGAGGATGTCGCGGCTATCGTGCGGCAGCGCAGGTTGCTGGTCCCGAAACGCAGCCCCTGGCTTTTTCCCGGTGACGTGCCGGGTCAGCCGGTGAAGGAAATCCGTCGCTTCTGGATGCGGGTGCAGAAGGCAGCACAGATCGAGGATGCCCGCATCCATGATCTGCGCCACACATTTGCATCGCTGCTTGTCAGCGGTGGGGCCTCGCTCGAAATGATCGGCAAGCTGCTGGGGCACACGCAAATGCAGACCACATTGCGCTATGCGCATCTCTATGATGCCCCATTGCGCGCAGGGCTCGATGCTGTCGCCAGCATGGTGCGCCCGAAGCTGACTGTGGTGCCGAAATCTGATGATGATCGCAAATCCGCATGACGCCGGGTTGCACGTCAGGATTTCATCTTTTTCTTCAGCTCCTGCCAGAGCGGGGTGATCCGACGCCGGATCGAGCGTTCGTCGGGCACATCATCCCCATTGGAGTTCAGGACAAACCATTCCTGCATTTCGGCCACCAGCGCGCTTTGCGATGCCGGCACGCCATGTTCGTGCAGGTGGAGGGCCAGCGCCTGCAGCATACCCTCCCAGTCATAGGGTGAGCTCGATCCGCCTGCGGCGACCAGACGGCGTAGAATAGTGTTCTGATCCTCAAAGCGGTAGACTTGTGCGCCAGCGAGCAGCAGATCCGCGATATAGACCTCGACGCCATCTTCTGGTGCTGTCACCAGGCGCCAGTCGGGGTGGTCGGGCGGGCGCATGCGTCCAAGCCGGATGGTCTTCGGGGCCGTGCAGCAGCGGCGAAACACGGGCAGGATGTCGAAAGGAGCGATGACCACTTCGCCGGCCATGATCTCGTCCCCGACGCGCACAGGCGGGATGCCGGTCACAATGTCGATCTTGCCTTTGACGGCCAGGCCCGCAATGTCGGCGATGGTGCATTCCCATCTGACAGCAACTTCCTCGATCGTGAAATACTCTCGCTGTGGTAGTGTCATTCCAGTCAGGTCCTTATTCCATGTCTTGACAGCCCCATGACCGCAGGGTCATGGGCGGGTGTTCTAGCCAAGTCTGCCGGGTGTTCGCGTTAAGATTGCGAATCGCTAAAATGACTCGTGCTATGGTTTATTATGGCTTACCCTCTATGGCAGGAACTGCCGTAGTTGGAGCGATTTCATGTCATTTGGAAAAAGTCTGGATTTGATGCGTCTGGCCGAGATGGCGGCCGGTCGGCGCAAGGGGATCTGCGTGAACGATATCGTGAATGAATTCGATGTCAATCTGCGCACTGCCCAGCGCATGATAAGGGGTCTGGAGCTGGCATTTCCCAGCCTGGAGCACACCGACGGCCCGGATCGGCGGCGCTACTGGAAGCTAACCGATCCGCGCTTCATCCACATGCAGGGGGTGCGCGACACAGAACTGGCCGCGCTCGACAAAAGCATTCGTCGCGCCATGGGGGAGGGGGCAGAGCAGGATGCGAAGGCGCTGGCTTCTCTGCGCGACCGATTGATGGCCGCTCTGCCATTGCGGCAGGTCGCGCGCACCGAAATGGATGCAGAATCCTTGCTGATGATGCAGGGCTATGCCTGCAGACCGGGACCGAGAGTGAAATCGCATCCGGAGATAATGGGGGCGATATCGCAGGCCCTGAAAATCCCCTGCACGATTAAGATCGTCTATCGCAGCGCCAGAGACAGTGAAGGGCGCGAGCGGGAGTTAGAGCCCTGCGGCGTCCTGCTGGGGATTCGCCCCTATCTGGTGGCGCGGGATCTGGGCAACGGGCGCGCATTGCGCCGCTACCGCATCGACCGGATCGAGAAAGCGGGCATAACCATGCAGGCCTTCAAGCGCGATCCGGATTTCGACCTGAAAGCCTACGCTGCGCAATCCTTCGGGTCATTCCACTCTGATGCTGAACACACCTGCATCATCTGGCGTTTCGCGCCCAGCGCGGCCGGGGCGGCGCGCGAATTTCTGTTTCATCCGACGCAGGAGCTGACAGATGAACCCGACGGCAGCCTGCGCGTCGAGTTTACTGCATCCGGCTGGGTCGAGATGGCCTGGCATCTCTACCAATGGGGCGATCAGGTCGAGGTGATCGCGCCGGAACCGCTGCGAGCGATGGTTGAAGGGTATCAGCGCGGGGATCTGGGGGTTGTGCCTTGATGTGGGCGGGAAGGTTATGAGCAACCTTGTCGGCTCTTGGCGGATGGTTGCGCCTAGACGCGTCATTTCTCAAAACGGCCGTTCAGCCAAGGCGCAGCGACGGGACAAAAGCCCAGAGCGGACTTCCTTGTCCTTCTACGTCTTCAAGCATAAGCTCCTCACGGAGTATTGTACAATGAATTGCAGGAACACCGCATGGAACCAGCGACCAGTTCGCCTCTAGCTTTGCCTTCACTCGATGGAGTCTTCGGCTGGATAGTCCTTACCGTGCTGGGCCTCGCGACAGTCCTTTTTGTATGTGACTCGGTGGGTTTTCTTCCACGCTGGCTACAGCGATACGTCTATCGGAACCGGTCGGCACAGACGATTGACGTTCTCAAAGAACTTGGGTTTGAGGTCGAAAAAGTAAAGCGCGAAAACCGGGCAGCTAAAGTTACCGAGCGGCGATCAGCGGATCAGTTGGAACTGGCGGCGAAGAGCCTGACAGGACCAATAACAATTCGAAAAAGGTTGATGGTGGGCCGTGTAGATGCAGTGGAGACAAACTCGTTTATCGACCTCATGGGAGCGTCGTGTGAGCCGACAAAGGCGATCCAAGCCGCTCAGCTACTTTCAAGCCACTGGAGAAACCTGATCGGAAGTGCGGGAACACAGGACATTCCAGATTTTGACTTTGTGGTAGCACCCAAGGCCGGTGCGCCATTTATCGCGTATGAGTTTGCGAAGCTACATCAGAAACCACTGGTGCTGCACAACGAGCAGCCAAAGTTTCAATCCGACGAACCGGAATTCGCAGCCGTCTTCGATGCCGCTGACAAACCAAAGGCCGGCGCAAGAGCCCTTATGGTCGACGACAGCACCACTGGTGGGCGCAAGGCGGTGAACACGATTCAGCACCTTCGGGGTGCTGGATATGCAGTCTCTGACTTTCTGGTTGTGTTTGAGCCGCTAACGAAGAAAGTGATCGGACGAAACGCAGCCGAGAGACTATCTATCATGGATGTGCGCCTACATTCGATCATCAAGACAGAGTGACTAGTTTGAAGATTCTCATTACAGGAGCCTACTCGACTGGAAAATCCACGCTCATAGCCGTTGTGTCCAAGAGCCTTGAGTCCAGTGGAATACCAGTTTTTGTCTTATCCGACTCATCGCGCGAGATTAATTTCCCTCTTAATCGAGAGCAGGGGCACGACACCACACTTTGGCTCTTGTCCTGGCAGATTTCAAAAGAGCGTTTGTCAAAGAGCCTTGGTGCAAGTTATCGGGTCGTTTTTTGTGACCGCGGAGTACCTGATATTCTCGCCCACGACCTCGAAGCGCGCCGCCGGGGCCAAGAGCTTCAGAGTGAAATCGCCCTACAAGCAGCGCTAAACTGGTGCTGCAGTTATGATTTATCTTTCTTGTCCACGATTGATGAAACGATACCAGTGCAGGAGGACGGAGTGCGAGTGGCTGATCCAAGTTACCGACGTCTGATGGGAGAATTCGCTGCGCAAACCGCTGCGTATCTCACAACTTGTCAGACGCTACCTTTGGCCCTTGAAGATCGGGTAACTTTTGTCAGGTCTCGAATACTTAGCGCGTTAGGATATAGCGAAGGCGCCTAGTTCTTCGACGCTTCGTTCAACTTCTGCACAGATTTCAGACGGGTTTCTTAGCGAGCCGAAACGCGAAACATCAATCACGGTCCATCTTGAGATCATAGCTTGATCCGCAATGTGTTCGTAGTTTTCCCTCAGCCGTGTCTGTAGAGTATCGTCAGCCTCGTGAACATCATGTTCAAGGCTCGTGTAGTCTCGTTTGGGTTTTCGACTGACAAGACTGCGCGCAGCAGCCACGTCCAGCCGAAGCAACACATTCAGATTTGGCCTCGGAAGCGAAAAAGTCTCGAGTTCCAAGTCCGCCACCCATTCCATCATCGTCGAGCGATCGGCTTTGGGCACCTTTGCCGCCTGATAGGCAACATTTGATGCCACATAGCGGTCGAAGATTACGAAGTCGTTCTCGTTAATGGCCTTAAGAATATCGTCGCGGTATTCAAAGCGATCCAAGGCATAGAGAACAGCGGCAACCTGAGCCGTGACGGGCCGCTTTGTTTCGCCGTTGAGAAACTGTTTGAGGGCTCCCCCGGCGAGGGTGTCACCATACCTCGGGAAATCAATTACCGCCACGCTCTTAGATTTCGAACGAAGTGATGCCGCTAACGCATTGGAAATGGTGTTCTTTCCTACTCCGTCTCCGCCTTCTATAGCAATAATGAAGGCCGTCACGAACAAAGCCTCCGAAGCTGCGGGTAGTTGATTGCTAAGTTTCGGACGAACTCATCGCTTACACCGAATCCCTGCGCGGTCGACGAAATCCACCTGTGCCGCTCGGACGAAGGCCAGTAGGCGATTTTATCCGAATGCGCTTGGACAAACGTCCAGAGATCTAGAATGGCGAGCATCGGCATACTTGCGGTCCCGGGCAAGCGGACCCCATCCGTCAAAATAAGCTTCAGGTTCTCAGTGTGCGCAACAACTGTCCCGCCGACAGGTGCCTCCTCGCGCCATTCATAACGAAGGCTCAGCTGCCCCACGCGGAACTCGCCATTCATTCTGCTTTCAGGTACCTTTCCGACCAGTCCAACTAGGACCACATACGCAAACTCATCTCTCGCGCCCGGGGACAGCTCAGTGAAGTGGTCAGCAATAGTTACGGAAGACGATGTAAGTTGATCGAGAAGCATGCAATCCCTCCGCGCCTAGCAATTGTTCTGATACAGGATAGCGCATCTGAATGCCAGTTACCAAGGCGTGTTCCATCGATAAAGGACATGCTAGGGTCCGCACCGAATGATTTCTGGTCTCTGGCATGATTCGGGCTCCGGAGCATGTGCCGGTGTGCGGTGTATGAGCGTCGACTTCCGGAGAAGTCCAGGTCTGGTCCGGTTGCCACTGCGGGCAGTCTGGCGATGAGACTTTCGGTGAAGTGAAGCGGGCGAGGGTTTCAAGCGACATTTAGCGGCGCGCCACTGTCCCTTCGTCTTTGCTTTCCAGCATGCCTGATTTCTTTGGGTCTGCCGATGCTCTGTCCGCGGCGCGATCGACAGGTAGCTTCGGATGGCCGGACGACGACGATCTACCGGCGGTTCCGGGCTAGATGTATCGGCGGCGCAAGGGATGCCGTCCGGAGCGCCATGCCGGCAAGCTGGGCAGGGCGTCGCTCTGTGAGCGACTCGCCAATGGTGGCTATCGCGATTGCCAGGGATGCAATGCCGCGATGTCAAAGTCGGCTGTCCGCCCGGTGCGTTGATGATCAGAGGTAAACTGAAGTCGAGATGGAAGACTTGTTGTGATGGTTCTTGGGAGGGCAGGGATGCTTGCAACATCAACGCCACATCAACCCGCGAGTGCGCGTTTGGCGTTGGGTTTGTTGTCGGATGTGCCCGAATTGCAGTGAATGTGAGGAAAGAAAATTCGTGAAATCAAAGGCATATCTGGTAAGTTCATGTTTTTAATAGACTATCGAAAACTCAAAGGGCTGGGCTCATAACCTGAAGGTCACAGGTTCAAATCCTGTCCCCGCAACCAAAACTTGCAATAAGATCAATGCCTTGCGCCCCGAGCTGTTCGGGGCCTTTTGCTGTCCTAAAAGCGTGTCCGCATGGTGTCCGCTTTTGACGCTAAAGAAATTCGGTGAACCAAGAGCAGGGCAGCGACAACAGCACGGCATGTCCAGCAACGCAGCGCCACGCCACCAAGCCCCACAGACACCACACAGCAGCCCGCACCTACCCTCGCTGCGCTCGGCGCGTCTATCGCGCGGGATGTCGGGCCGCCTCAAACGTAGCGCCCAGATCAAACCCCGAGGGGGGAAGCTCGCCGCCTCCCCCCTTCTCGATCCCCCCTATGGCACTGCCCGATAGGAGCAAGGAAAAAAGGGGTAGGCACAAACGTAGCAACGAGCCCATACCGGACATTCATCATCAGGGTCGATGCTGCGATTGCAGCCTGCATTGCGGTTATTTTCTGAGAGTGCAAGATTGAGAACCATTTAGGGTGGCAACGCTGACCTTGCCGCTTTCGCCGCGCTTGCCCTGTGGTCATCCGATCACCGCAGCGTCGACGCACATATTGGGCAAATGCCGCTCAAGCGCTATCGGTGATCAGTAGTCGAAAGCGTCGAACAGCGATGAAACGTCGAATGAGGAGTCATATCCCGGTGCCTGCACGCCTTCCAATCCGAAGGTAAAGAAGTGCTTCCTTGCAGCTCGCCAACCGCGAACCAAGCTCGGAAAGATCGCCTCAACATCCTCGGCAGTTTCATTTTCGTCGCGCCACGCGGATTGATCAAACCAAGTTCCAAGTATCAACTCTTCGTTGGATGGTGTTGGGCAGTTTCTACGATACCTGATTCTAAGAATACGCCTGCGCTCTACGCACGCGCGACGCACAATATTGACAACCCAACCATCTAAATCCTTCAAAACCTGAGGATCTTCGATAAGGCAATAAAAGCCCATCAGGCCGCGCATCGTTTTTAGCTTTCCTTTGTGGTATAAGAAATCTTGAATATCCTGTTCTCTTAGCCCGCCGTAAAAGCCGCGGCGAAGCTCATAAACTAGACCCAACAAGTCCCAATCGTATTTTCTCCGCCGGTTAGCGCGCTTCGTATTGAAGCCGTGTGATAGAGAGTTGATGAGATAGATGTTGATGAGGCGAGAAACCTTTTGTTGAAGTTTGCGCTTGGTCTTATCGGGCATGGTCAAGCCGGAATCCCTGAAACCGTAACCCAAGTAGGTGAAATCGTTTATCGTACGAATTTCGTGTGGATAGTCGGAGATAACCGCGATCCCCGGAGACTTTCGTCGATTGATGATTAGTCCGCTATCCGAGCAATGCCGATCAAAACAACGCTCTAAGCGTTGCGCTTCCTCATAGCTGCCACAGATGGCAACTACGTCGTCTGCAAATCTGACAAATTTGCCAGACTCTGCCGACAGCTTTCTGTCTAAGTCATGATTGGCAAGGTTCGCTAGAAACAGAGATGCAGAGGAACCCTGAGGCGTGCCTTTCACCTTTCTTTTGAAGGTAGATGTTCGATGGGCTTCCGAATTCCCTAAGCGATGGTGAAGGAATGCTTCAAAAACGTGGCGCTCATGAGGCGTGAGGCTTACTGTGGCGCGATCAGAAATTTTTCTTTTGAGATAGCTGGCGGGAATATTGTCAAAGTATTTCTCAAAATCAATTTGAACCGCAAATAGCTTGCCATCCTTGTCAAAGTCACGAAGTGCAAGGATTGCATCGAAAACGTTCTTGTCTGGATGATATGCGTAGGAATTTGGTGAAAGTCTCTTTTTGTTCCGGTTAAGCGTCCGGCGAAGTAAAACATTCGCTACTGCCGCGTCCGGTATCCCAAACGCAGTAACTTCGCGTTTTGACCCGTCTGGCTTCGGAAGTTCGAATAGCACTGCGGGTTCGGGATCGTAGTTCCTATCAAGGATCTTGTGCCAAATTGCAGTGGCGATGGCGTTCGCATTGCGCTTGCAATGTTTAGGATCGAAGTGGCGATGCAACGGTGTACGCGCTCTCGTGGCAGGAACACCTGCCACACCTCCAGTCCTCCGCTCAAATTTCTCTCTGTACTTTTCTTCTTTTTCCGCCTGCTTTCGATCTTTGTCGATTGCTTTTTTACCAAGGCGCTTGATTTCTAACTTTATCTCGTTCCGCATCAATTCATCCATGAAATGTCGGTGAGGCGCATAGAGTAAGGGGAAACGACGATTGTGAACCGTCGATACCGTCCAGTAGTTCTCTCAAACCACCGTCGCCAAATCAGTTTCCCGAAATGGACGTCATCGACCCCATAAGGGCCGGGTAGGTCGCGCCTCACCTAGGCTCCACGCCCTCCAATTATGTTGATCAAAAGCCGCGAGGTGAGTCAATCATAGATTGCGGATTCAAAAGTCAGGTGGCTCTTCAAGTTCGTTCGGGTCGAAAGTCGGTGATTGAATCAGTTCACACCTAAAGTGAACGTCCGCTCCCCGCCTTCTATGTCGGTCATGCAGCAATAGCGAAGGGTCAGCGCGTGAACGGCTCGAACGTCTGCAAGGTCCCGCATCGCAGCCTGTCAGTGCTGGTGCTTCATTCTTTCACCCTACCATACTTGGCCCGCGCTTGCGCCAGCCTTTCCCGCGTCTGGTCTGGCTTGCGTTGCCACGCGCGCATGATCTGATCTGCGCAGCCCATGGCATAAGCACCAAGCCGATCCTGTGACACGCCATTCAGGCCCGCGCGTGATATCAGACAACCTGCGATTTGCCTCATAAGCATTTCGTCGCGTTCCTCGCGCACCATCTCTGAAATAATTGACTGGTCAACCATACTGCCGAGGTCCGCCATGTCATCGGCCAAGGCATTGCGAACAAGCACCCAAAGCGGATGATTCGGCCAACGGGCGCGGTTGCTATCGCTCGCCGGCACAGTGAACCGCACTTGTCGAAGCGCTTCTTTCAGGATTTTGGGCAGGCGCTCGCGCAAGTCGCCCCAGGTCGAGACGCCATGTTTATCCTTGAGGTGCGATTTGCCCGCCCGGATTTCGATCCGCCAGACAGCACTGTGTGCACGGCGTTTCATGTCCAGCGGAGGCAATCCTTGCACGGCAAGAGCGTCATTCCAGATTGGCACCCAATATTCCTTGCGCGTCTTGATGACTTCAGCTCGTTTGTCATAGAGCACCACCTGACGACCGGGGCTTTTGCCGACCGTGATTGTTTCCACACGACCCGAGCGCCCATTGATCTGCAGGATATTATCACTGATTTCCTGCACGCCACTACGCGCGCTTGCCACAAAATGCCCGCGATCCGGGGCAAGGTCCGGGGCCAACACATCGCAGGCCACGTCAACGCGGCTAATGCTTTCGGTTCCGGGCTGATAGTCCAGCCCGAGCCTTGCAAGCGTGTCCTCGATATGCGCCCGCGTCTTGGCCAGCCCGTCCATGGCGAGGGGCAGGGCACGGCACGACACACGGACGCCCCATTCATCCTTGCGGCCAGTGGGTTTTTTGAAGAACCAGATTGCGCCAAAGGGACCGCCTGCGCCGCTGTCACAGCGAAACGCATAGCCGCCCTTAGCGCCAGTCGGCGCAACGGTCATCATCAGCCCGTTATGCTGGAAGTTGCCGGTCAGGCCGTTTTGTGCGCTATTCGCGGAGACTTCCTGCGCGAGCGCGAGTTTGCTTGCAAGGTCTTCATTGATGGTGAGAGGGTAAGAGATATCAAGGCCGTCAAAGCCTTTGCGGATCAAGATCATTCTGGATTACCTGTGAGACTGTATTTGTAGAGGGGGGTGTTACAAGGACCCCCCATGCGGGCGCTGCGCGCCCGCGCCGAACACGCGCGCCGCCTGCTACCTGACGGCAGCGGCGCGCCCGTCCGGCGCGTACACTGTTTGCGGGGATCATCGGCATCTTGGCGGTGTAGCTTGATGCGACAGGAACCATTCGGTCAGCGTGTCGCGATCAAAGAGAACCTGCTTGCCGCACTTTATGCGCGGTGGGCCGATCCCTTCAGCTTGCCAGCGGCTAAGCGTGCGCGGGCTGACGCGCAACAGCGCGGCAGCCTCGGCTTTCGTCATGAAACGTGGGTATTGAATGGAGTCCAGCATATCGGAACGCTCCCGTTGAAGGCGGGGGCCATACGACTGCGCGCATAAGCACCCACTGTTGCGAGGGGTGCTAACCGGACATGCGTTCTATTTTGCTATGTGGTTCGGTAGTGTCTGGTGCGGCCAAACGACCGCGGATGTGTTTGGTGTTTGTTTTGTGTTTGGTTTGCTTGGTTAGCCACACTACGAAAAAACGAATCCCGCAGAGTTGTCAAATGATATTGCTATCTTGTCCCTGAATGTCCCTCAATGTCCGCAACCGGCCCGTTTGCCTTGGCTTGGAACACGGATGCGCCCACCAGTTCAGCCGCTGCAAGCAATGGATCATCGAACAGATGCGCATAGCGCGCCGTGGTCTGGGTCTGGGTATGGCCGAGCATTGCGCCGATCACCGGCAAGGATTGGCCTTGCGATGCGGCGATGCTGGCGAAGGTATGGCGCAGATCATGCATGCGGGTTTTGCCAAGCCCTGCCGCTGCCGACACTGCCGCCCATGTTCGCTTGATATCGGTCAACGCTTTGCCGTCCGCTGACGCAAACACGAATTCGGACGAGCGGGGGCGGGAGTTGAGAAGGTCTGTCACCATGGATGACACCGGGACACGATGTTCGCGCCTTTGCTTTGTTGTGGCCGCTGGCTTGGTCCAGATGCGCAGAGAGGGGTCGAACTGGTCCCAACGCGCGCCAAGAGCTTCGCCACGACGACAGCCCGTAAGGAGCATGAATTTCAGGACATCGCAGGACGTGCGCTGCGGGTGAGTGTCCAGCGCGGCCAGCAGTCGGACAATCTCATCTTGCGAAAGATACCGCGCGCGCTTGTGTTCGGTGTTGCGCTCGATGCGGGCGGCAGGGTTGCGCTCGATCCAGCCCCAAGTGATTGCGAGATTGAACGTCCGGCGTACGACCTCAAGCACACGATTGGCCCGGACTGGACGATCCACCGAAATGGCACGGTGCAGCGCCTCACAATCTGAGAAGGTAACATCAGCCACTTTCTTTGCGCCCAGCCGGGGCAGAATGATTTTGTCAAACATCGAGCGGATATCAGCTGCCGAACGCGGGGCCAGCTTCGGCAGGTTCTGTCTGTCATATCGGGCGAACAGATCGCGGACCGTGGGCGCGTTGAATTCGGTTTCGCGCACTTCGAGCGGATCAATTCCATTGGCAATCTGCAACTTGAATTCTTCCGCGCGCTTCTTGGCCGCGAGCACAGTCCATTCCGGGTAGCTGCCGATTGTGATACGCCGTTCACGACCCTTGAAGTAGTAGTTGAGAATGAATGACCGCCGCCCCGCTGCCGTGATACGGACACCGAAGCCCGAAAGCTTGGCATCATAGGTGATCCGGTTGCCGCGCTCAGGGGCTTGAAGCTCACGCACCAGCTTGTCAGAAACGCGGACAGGTTCGGGCCGTGTCCGCGCTGTGTCCGCAGAGTTTTGTGATATGTCCGTCTTTGATCGTCCCGGCATGTCCTGCAACGTCCCCTGAAATATAAGCTACATCAGAATGTTACGCCGAAAATATCGCAAACTCAATCATTTACGCTAGCCGCAAGATAAGTCTCATAACCTGAAGGTCACAGGTTCAAATCCTGTCCCCGCAACCACCTTTACCGAACCCGCATCAACACCACGCAGCACACCCGGTTGCGACGTGTCGATCATCGCGCTCAATGCGCCATCCAGCGCTAGTGTCACATCCCCCGCATCATCAATATTGACCGTCACGGCTTCGATCAGTCCTCTGATTGTATCCACTGCTGCTGGCCGGATGGCCGGATCACGCAGGCTTTCTGCCAGCTGTTCAACTTTGCGCCGGTATAGCTCCGAGAGGTTGGGGTGCAGCCGGACAGGGGAGGGGGCCGGTTCCGCGAGGCTGGTCTCTATCTCTGCCAGTCGTCCTTCCAGTGCCAGAAGCTTGTCTTTCAGCCCCGTCGTGCGCAGCCCATCGGCAATGGCGTCATATAGCCCTTCCAGCTTGCGTTTGATCTGGCTTTGCTCAGAGACAAGGCGTGCGCGGTCATCACTCTGCTGGCCTTTGGCCGCATTCATCTCAAGGGTAAATTCTTTCACGAAGGCCGCCACAGCTTCGGGCTGCATCAGCTTGGTGCGCAGAAGGTCAAGCACAGCGGTTTCGAGAGCGTTGCGCTGGAATGACTTGCGCTGATCGCAGGTGCCCAGTTTGCGG
The DNA here is from genome assembly GCF_004366635.1 of Roseinatronobacter bogoriensis DSM 18756. Lineage (GTDB taxonomy): Bacteria > Pseudomonadota > Alphaproteobacteria > Rhodobacterales > Rhodobacteraceae > Roseinatronobacter > Roseinatronobacter bogoriensis. Next base: position 32,579 of record NZ_SORN01000013.1, read on the forward strand.
GCATTGGAGCACGCCACATAATCCCGCCCGACAGAGGCAAAACCACCGCCGCAGCAGCCACAGGTCAACAGGCCTGTAAGCAGATGTTTGTGGCGGCGTTTTTCCCAAAAGCGCGTGGCCTTGATATTCTGGACACGGTCTGTGTCCGTGATCTCGCCTTGCCGCGTCTTCACCCGCTTCCAGAGCGTGTCATCGATGATGCGCAGTTCCGGCACATCAGTGATGATCCACTCTTCCTTCGGATTCTGGCGCGACACGCGGCGGCCTGTCTCCGGATCTTTGATGTAGCGCAGCCGGTTCCAGACCAGTTTGCCGATATAGAGTTCGTTGTTCAAAAGCCCGGTGCCGCGTTGCTGGTGGCCTCGTATGGCCGTATCCCGCCACAGCTTGCCGCGCGGGCCTGGGATGCGTTCGTCGTTCAGTCGTCGGGCGATGGCCTTTGGCGATTGGCCTTCTGCAAATTCCTTGAACACGCGCTGGATGATCTGCGCCTCAGAGGGGTTGATCTCGCGCTCGCCCGTGACCGGCATCCCGTCATCGCCCAGACGGCGCACAACCTTGTAGCCATAGCTGTTGCCGCCGCCCGAGCGGCCCGCTTCCACGCGTCCGCGCAGGCCCCGGCGGGTCTTGGCCGCGAGGTCTTTCAGAAATAGCTGGTTCATCGTGCCCTTCAGCCCGACATGCAGTTCCGAAATCTCACCCTCAGCCAATGTGACAATCGCGACGCCCGCAAAGCACAATCGCTTGTAGATCGCCGCCACATCCGCCTGATCCCGGCTCAGCCGGTCCAGCGCCTCGGTCAGCACGATGTCGAACTTGCCCGCTTGGGCTGCATCCAGCAGCGCTTGCAAGCCGGGGCGTACCATCGACGCCCCCGAAATGGCCCGGTCCTCAAACCGTGCAACCACATGCCAGCCTTCCCGCGCAGCACGCGCCATGCACAGGCGCTCCTGATCCTCAATCGATCCCTCGCTCTGAAGCGCCGAGGAAAACCGGGAATATATCGCAGCGCGCATTAGCGTCCTCCAGCGCAGGTATTCCGCGCAACTTTGCCAGCGTTCTTCTTCTTTTGCAAAAGCGCGTTGAAAGCGCGTCCTGCATCGAGTGTCGTTGCCTGAATATAATGCTTCTCCGCAGTCTCAAAGCCTGAATGTGCCAAGACCGGTCGGATCAGTTTGGAGGCGGCTGTGTTCTCGCGCGCGAGCGTTGTCGCGGCCGCATAGCGGAAGAAATGGGGCGGGATGCGTATCCCTGTTTGCTTTAGGGTCGTCTCGGCAATGCGCAAACGCAAAGTGCTTTTTTGCATCGGAGCGCCTTTCTTCTCTACCCACAGGCGGTCATGCATTTGCTTGCCCCGCGCCATCAAAAATGGCCGCGTCTCGGTCAGATACGTTCTGAACACCGTTGCCGCAGGTTCAGAAATATCTGCTTCCCATGGAACTCCGGTTTTGGTCATGTCTTCGGACAGGGCGACAGTGATGCTCTCTGCCTCAACATATACGGATGTTCCGATCGAAAGTTCGTGCAATGCGCGCAGCCGGATCGGCATAAGGGCCAATAGTGCGACCATGGTGCCATCGCGCTGCTTGAGGGCGCGCTGCAAGGCGTTCTGTGTTGCCTGTGATCGCCGCCCTGCAAGATCAAGCCCGGCCTTTAACAGAACGCGGCTGGACAGGATGCGGCCACGTTTGCGCTCGGGCGTGCCGCCTTTTGCCAGACGCTTGAGTGCGCCAAGAAGCCGCTTATGGCGTGACCAATCCAAATCGGGGGCTGCAGCAGTGACGACACGATACACCCCGTCTACAAACATCAGCTGTGTCATTTTGGCGGTATGATCCAGCGCGGCCAGCCACGCGCGCAACCGGTCGATCGTTGCGCGCTGCACTGGCGGTTCCAGCAGGGCTTCGGGATCGCTACGCCGCAACCATTCGAGCCAGCGGCCATAGCGTGTGGCCAAAGTTTCGCGGCTGGTTTCGCGCAGATGTGCCAGCGCACCGTGATCTTCAAATGGATTGCCTGACTGAATCAGTGTTGCCCAGAGCACCTGATCTGCCGCAGGCCATGCGTGAATTGGCATGACAAGGCTCATTTCTGTGGCTCTTTCTTCTGCGCGAGCAATGCGCCAAAAGCATCCATGGCGCTGCGCGTTTCGAGGCCGGAATACATGTTGATCGTGTGGCTGGACGTGGAATGTCCAAGTATGCGACGGGCAACCTCATATGCGCCGGGATTCTCGTCGAGCCATATCATGGCCGCAAGATGCCGGAACAGATGTGCATTCATTTCGATACCAGTCCCCACGCGTATCCGCTTCTTCAACCGCGCCGAGAGTGCATTACCAGTGATTGGTCCCATCCCGTCCCGTCTTGGGAACAGCCAGACTGTTCCTTTCGGGCACAGCAGGGGTGCGCGTGTTGCGAGATGCTGCTTCAGCATCTTGGCAACGTCTTTCGGCAGTTCCATCTCTATCGGCGTTTCTGTTTTGGTGTCGTCCTCGTTCATGACCAGAAATAAACGGCCATCGCCCATATTCTGCAGGTGCTGCTCAATATGGATGCTTGCGATATTCTTGATGCGCAGCGGGAAACAGAGCAGAATGGCCACTGCAAGAGCATCTTCGCGGGCCAAGGCGGCATAGTAAGGCTTGGTGTTGCCAGCTGGTTTGGCGAAGATTTTTTCTGGCATGACCAACAGGCGCTGGAGGGTTTTGTCGTCCTGCAAAACGCGCAACCGGTCGCGGTTCTTGCGTGTCATGCCCTTTTGCTTTGGCATTGAGACCCGCGCTGCGAGCTGTGCGAGCTGTTTGCGGACATCGTCACCAAGATCAAGCTTTGAGGCCAGATTGCGCAGGAGCGCTGCCGTTTCTGCGATAAGCTTGTTCTTCTCGTTGCCGTTGCGCTCAAACATGGCGCGCAGGCCGATTTCGGCGCGTTTGGGCTCACACAGGGCCGCGACGCTCGTAATCTCTTCGGGCGGAACTCCGGCCTCCAGAAGCTCGGAAGCAAAACGCTTGAGTTGGCGCGTATACGCGGTGATTGTGTGTGGTCGCAGAGGGCGCGTTGGCTCGCCATCCGCAAAGGGATCTGGCTGGGCCATACGCTGCATAAGAGCTGTCAAATCTGCCATGAAACCGGCAGGCAGATCTGCATCCGCGCGCTTATAGACCTTCTGCCGACGGGGTTTCTCCAGCGTGGTCTGCGGCCAGTTCTCAATCCGCGTGACCGCCAGATTCCATGCATTGATCGCATTGATCCATCCCACTTCCGGCGATTTCGAGATTTCGTTGGCTATGATGGCTTCAAGGAAGCTGTCTGCGTGCGCTTGTGTAACCTCCTGTGGTGCAACACCGACGCGGTTGAGGTAATGCACAAATCGGGGCAGAGCGAGTGAGAGGGTCTTGTCTTTTGAGGCCAGAACACGCTCCCACAAGGTCCGCCATGCGGGCGACAGGTCATCAATATGGCGATGACGGCGTTTCACGATGCCAAAATGCGCCATGGCCGAGCGCGCATCGCTGACCGCATTCTGCCAAGATTTTGGCGAAAGCCCCAAGGCAGCAGGTGCCACTTTAACAATGCGGGGCTGAAGCCATGTGGGGTCGGCGGGAACCTCGTCAGGCGCGCGGTTCAGGCCATTTGAGACCCGGCGCAAGCCTGAAACCATATCCCGTTTACGCGTCGCAGGAAGGGTTTCTTCTGTATCCAGTTCAGTGATCAAGTGCGAGAACATTGGGGTCTCGGGAAATACGAACGCAAATTCGGTTTGCTTGGGGTCAACATGCTTCATCGGGTTCTCCTCTATATGGTCATGGGTGGAATCGGGTAGACGGGCGTGGACAGTGGTGGACATTCGGGAAGATAATAGCATGAATAGTCAGAAATTAGCGGTATGGGCCTCTTCCCGAGAACTCGGTAACTAACTGACATATATAGACATTTATGGACATCTGAGGTCACTCCCGGTGGGCGCGACGGTAGGCCCGATGCGCCGCAGGATCGATGCGCACCAAGCGGCCACCGGGGCCTACGCGGATAACTTCCAGCAGGCCCGTTGCAATCGCGCGGCGCACCGTCTTCTCAGAGCAGTTGTCGAGTTCAGCGACCTCGCGGACAGAAAGTAATGGGCCAGAAGTTGTCTTTAGTGAGGGTAAAGAACTGCAGGCTTTATTTTTGCGTACCATTGTTGGTTTCCTGTGAAAGATTTGGTGGTTGAGCGAGAAATTCGCGTGCAGCTTGACGGCCAAGAAGCCTTGCAATGGCGCAAACTGCTGTGGATTGCGCCTCTTCGTTTGCCCGAATTATCCCGGTTTTTTCCGCTTCTGAACGAGGAGCTGAGGTCATGGTAGCGGACTGCACACAGCTGCTCTGGAAATGGGATGCGTTGAAAATGCAAAACTGGCCTCGTGGCCCCTCAACAGCAAAACCTCGACAGAGCCCGAGGGTCGGAGGATAGCTTTCGTGTTACTGCGCCGCCAAATTTTATGCGCATCGCAGTAAGCGTGTGGCGGAATAGAAGGTTGGCGCTTCTGTTCACGAAGCGCATCTAATGTGGACAGCACGAAGCCGAACAGGGTCGGCGATCCACTATCACTGTGCAGATAGCAGATACAGTAAAGACATGTAGCTTTACGCCATCCATACGGGGCTGCGGTATCTACTGCTGAGCTCGCGACTATTTTAGTCGCTTGCGACCTAAAGCGCGAGCGGCAGATGTAAGTTTGGCATGTGAACACGTGAAGGCCTCCATGATAAAGGCCTAGGCACTGATATTACATAAAGACATTTCCTCGCGTGTGGCGAAGATATACGGGTGTCTTTAAGCTGTTAGCCTAGGTCACATGGGGTGCCTCCTTTCAATGTGCGGCGAGTATAGGGGCGGAAAAGAAGAAGGAAAGGGTTATTTATTCGAGTGAATTACCGCCTACACTGGAAAATAATTAACTCATGCTTTGTGATGATCTGGCCAAATGTGCTACAAACCTACCGGCGTGCAATGGTCCCCGAAATCGGGCATCGCGCGGATACGGATCAGAGCGAAGGGCCTTCCCCTGCATGTCGGGGGGAAGGAACGGGGGCCGGCTATTGTCTTGCTGTTTGAGCAATACATTGAACAGTTCTGTTTCAGAAGTTGGTATTGCCGATTTTGTTTGCTTTGCTTTTAAAAGCCCGACTAGCTTGGTGTTTCCTCGCGCTTTCAACAGGTGGTGCTAGATAGACATGGATAGGCGTCAATCGATCATCCTAAGCTTGCTTTCTGAGTATGTTCGCAGCCAGTCGCTGCGTCATTTGAGAGATCAACGCGCCTTGGCTAAGCTGTCGTCAGAGATGACCACTGCGCTTGACCGAGACAGCGCGCTATGGCGAAAATGGGAAGGGCCGCGTGATACCGTCTTATCTTCTGCCTTGGATTGCTGGATACCAAAGCCGGACCTCCTTGCCTTTTTGAACAGTCTGCCCGGGCCGCATCTTACCATGACTGACCTTGTACAGCGCATGCGGCACCTGATTGAGGTTGACTACATTGCTACGCCCGAACCGAAGCTGAAAGACGAGTGCTTGGAGATTTACCAAGCCGAGATCGCCGCAGGAACCGAAATGCCCGCTAGGCGCGCCGCAGACTTGATACATGCCGTGTTTACCCAGATATGTGGCAAGATCACCCGCGATATAACAGGGACCGGTATCTCTCAGAGGTCACAGTTTGTGTAGCACAGTGACGCGGTCACATCCCGATGCGGCAAGTGCGATGTCCAGCGCGTCGCTGACATCGCCCGCCCCATATTGGTGAAAAGCTCCAGCCGACAATGTAACGCGAGAAATCGTCCAGCACGGTGGACAGGTAGAACCAGCCCCAACCAGTCACTTTAAGATAGGTGAAGTCGGTCTGCCATATATGGTTTGATCGGGTGATCTTGTCCCTGAACTCATCGTTCGCGCTGGCCTTGAGCCGGTCGCGGGCACAGCCCTGGTCGTGTTTTGAGGATGCGGTTTTCAAGGGCTAGGTCGGTCACCACCGCCTTGAGGGCGAGCGTCTCGGCGCACAGGGCTTTGACATCCGTGCTGGTTACCTGGCTGATGGTGTCCACAGCCAAGCGTGTCTTCCCGGCCTCGAGAAATTCCTACGACCAGCTGAAATGCACGCTCTGGGCTATGCCCTCGTCGAGAAGGGCGGCCAAGACAATGCGAATCTTTTCTTCCGTACTGTGAATCTTACGCGTCGCGCGCCGGATGTCTTGGACGGCGTTTTCGGCCTCGGCATTCTTCGTCGCCATGGTTTGCCGCTACTATTGATCTTTTGGATCGATTGCTTGACGCTCAGAGCTTGCTCATCTTTGCTCTATGAACGCTACGATGATCCAAAAACCCTCTGTCCCAAAATTTGCTTATGTTGTCCCATGAGCGCTGACGTCAGACATAGGCCAAGTCAGGCATCCTGCATTAGTCTGCAGGCGCGTAAACAGAATAAGCTGCTGCGATCAAACGAAAGTTTGAGGCATAACATCTGTTGGATGTAAGAGGTTGCAAAAGATGTAATTAGCGTATAGGTTGTAATTTAACCGCATAGGTTGAAAAAATGTGCAGTTTCATGAGTACGCGGGCAGAAAATAGAAAGAAAAATTCTCGAGCGGAAAATGAGAAGGCAGGCAAAATGAAACGAGGAACTCTAACTCGGTTCGTTGGCATCTGGGGTATTTTTTTTATAACGCCCCCGAATGTCGCGGTTTCACAAACATCAACGGCAACCTTCGACGTCACGATCGAAATCGTGGCAGAGTGCGAAGTCACATCGACCCAGACACTCGATTTTGGCCCTGCGGGTGTATTGACTACCGAAATAGATGCAGCGTCCGATATAGAAGTAACATGTACTCCAGATGTTGCTTATTCTATTGGCCTGGATGAAGGTACTGGTGATGGCGCAACGACATCCGTGCGCAGAATGACTGGCGCAGGCGAGACGATAGATTACGGGCTTTTTCAGGATGCGGCCCGCAACGTGAATTGGGGTAATGCACCGCCGACCGACACAGTGTCAGCAACCGGAACGGGAAGCGCTCAAGTCTATACAGTGTATGGACGGGTACCGCCACAAGCCACCCCAAGCGAAGGCATCTACAGTGATACCATCACCGTAACCGTGACGTATTAGACAGAGGTCATGGCATGAAACGCATCGAAGCCGTCCTTTACTCGATTGTTTGTGTAGCTTTGTTGATCCCTGCGCTGGCCCGTGCCGATGGTTTGCGTGTCTCGCCAGTGACCTTGGCGGTCACTGCGCCTGGTGCTGCGACAACGCTGACACTACGAAATGACGGGCGCGACCTCAAGACAGTGCAGGCAAGGGTGTTTCGCTGGACCGAGCACAACGGTCGAGAGCGCATGGAAGTCACCAACGATGTTGTCGTTAGCCCTCCGATGACGCAGTTGCGACCAGGGGCAGAACAAACCTTGCGTGTTGTGCGCACGAGTACAGCGCCTGTAAGGGGCGAAGAAGCTTATCGCATATACATAGATGAAGTTCCCGACAGAACGCGGCTTCAGGCGGGGCAAGTGGCATTTGTAACCAGACTTCGGATACCCGCATTCTTCACCGACCCGCGAGCGACACCGCCGCAAGTTGGTTTTTCTCTGGTTCGAAGCGGTGGTACAACATTTCTTGAGGCGCGTAATACCGGGGATGTACGGTTGCGGCTTGGAAATGTTCGTTTAACACGGGGGAACAATGTCATCGTTCGCCGGGACGGTCTTATGGGCTATGCGCTGGGCAATTCAACGATGCGCTGGCCGGTGGGAGCGGCTTCGCAAATTGGAAATGCAAACGTAAACCTTGCTGCTAGCACGAGCTTAGGGACATTGAATGCCCCGGTCTCATCGCGATAGCCGGACAAAACGGGTACTGTGCTTCCTTGGCATCTCCTTGTTCGTGCAGACGGCTGCCACCGGTCTTGGCGCTGACGATTTGGCCCTGGAACAGGGGCGGATACTACATCTGGAAGTGTACCTAAACGGTTGGCCTTCTGGCTTTATCACCCGCTTTGTTGACCATAGGGATGGGCGCTTGCTGGCAGATGCCGAGGAGCTTCGGCGAACCGGTGTTAAACCGATTGTTGCCGGAAGGCGGGGGCGCGGGGATATACGGGTAGATCTAATTGAGAACCTGACGTTCGAACTTGATGAACTCGCACAGGCTATTCATTTTACCGCTGCGATGGAAAACTACGCACCGCGCGAGATAAATGCGTCGGAGCGTATTGATAACACTTTGTCTGATCAGACCGACACCGGCTTCGGCTTGGTTCTGAACTACTCTCTCGATACGGATTTGACGCGCAGTTCAGTGTTTTCTTATGGGATCGTGGGCAGTTTCGATACGCGAGTCTTCACACCTCTGGGGACGCTGAACCATAGCTTCACGCTGACATATCGTCAGGGTGAAACCTACCGATACCGGCGGTTGAATAGTTACTGGCGAACACCAATCCCCGGTCGGGCAACACAGCTTCAAATTGGGGATCTCTCGACGCGTGGACCGACGTGGGCGCGCTCTGTTCGGATGGGGGGGGTCGTACTTGAACGTAATTTCGAATTACGCCCTGATCTTGTGACTATAGCGTTGCCTAGTTACGAGGGCAGCGCAGAAGTCCCATCGACCGTTGATGTATATGCCGGTTCAATTCGCCGGTTCTCGACAAATGTGCCGTTTGGACCGTTCCAGTTAACAGATCTGCCATTTGCAACCGGCACTACCGATGCCGAAATAGTCCTGCGTGATGTCAGCGGACGCGAAACACGTGTGAACCAGCCGTTTTTCGTTTCGTCAGATTTGATGCGCCCTGGGGTTTTCGACTATTCGCTCGCGCTTGGTGTCCCGCGTCTGGGCATCGGCACGGCGACCGATCGCTACTATGGTGGTGTACATGGAGCCGGGACGCTACGTTTTGGACTAACGCCTGGCATTACGTTGCATGCTCATACTGAGTTCGGTAAAAACCTTAGAATGGCAGGGCTCGGCGGAACCTTCCGCCTGGGCACGATTGGAACTGCCAGCGCCAGCCTTGCGCATAGCAGATCGGATTTCGGGGCCGGTGTGATGGGCGAATTGTCCACATCTGTGGCGCTGGGTTCATATCGGGTGTCGGCGCGTGCGATGCGTAAGTCAGACGAGTTCTCCGATATCGCACGAAACACATCTGTTGCGTCGCCTCAGGGATTTGTCCCGCCAGCGCAAATTACGTCTCTGAACCAGATATCGGCATCCATGCCCGTGCTGGCAGACAGGGATGACGGCGGCAGCATTTTCTATGCGGACACACGACGCGCGGATGGTGAGCAGGATCGCAGCTTCGGGGCTACCTATTCGACCAGGGTCTTTGATAAAGGAACCCTCAACTTGTCGGCTATGGCAAGCTACGGCGCAACTTCGAATGCAGTATTTGGCGTTAGTTTTCATGTTCCGCTGGGTAAACACAGGAATGTCGGCACACGTTTGAACAGTCGGGACGGGCGAATGCTAGCATCTTCGTTTGTATCGGGAACGCCGGAAGATCGTGGCAGAGGTTGGCACTGGCGGGCGCAGGCAGAGAAGAATACCCACTCTGAATTTTCAGTCTCCGCGCGGCGTCAGACGCAATATGGCGCCATTGATATCGCATCCAGACAATCGGCCAAGCGACAGGCCGTAGGGGTCCGTGCGCGTGGCGCTGTGGTGTTTGCCGGGGGTGGCGTCTTCCTTTCCGAACGCATCGATGACGCATTCGTTGTGGTAAGTGCTGGGGCGCCGGGTGTCGACGTGCTGCATGAAAATCGTTGGATCGGGACAACAGGATCGTCGGGACGCATGCTTGTTCCTGGCTTGCGGTCCTATCAGCGGAACGCATTAGCAATTGATCCGACCTCGTTGCCGCTTGATGCAGATGTGCCCTATACGCGTGAAATTGTGCGGCCCGCACAGCGTAGCGGTGTGGTTCTAGATTTCGGGATCAATACAAATCCCGCGACTGCACTTGTTAATCTGGTCAGCCCACAAGGTGAACCGATTGAAGTGGGATTGGCCGCGACGCATGTTGAAACTGGCGAAAGCTACATCGTGGGCTACGACGGTCAGGTCTATCTGCGCGATTTGGAAAAGCATAACGAACTGGTTGTACATTTCCCGGATATGAGTACCTGTCGCGCCGCTTTCGATTTCACGCGCGAACCGGGCAATATCAATCAGATTAGCGGGGTGGTCTGCCAATGATTGCCAGATTGATCTGCAGCACAATCTGCGCTGTAGCAGCGATAGTTTTTGCTTCTACAGCGGCACATGCGCAAACCTGCTCGTTCAGCGCAACGGATATAAATTTTGGAACGGTTGATACATTGGGCAGCAATGCCACCGATGTATCCGGCACAATCACTGTCAACTGCTCAGCTTTATTAGGTTTATTGTCATCTATAAGCGGCAACATTAATATCGGAGAAGGAAGCGGTGGTGGCGATAGCGGTGCGCGTCAGATGACAAGTTCGTCAACCTCCACCAGCCTGAACTATCAACTGTACAAGGATGCTGCGCGGACTGTCGTGCTCGGTGGGGACAACTGGGTTAATGGTGAAAGCATTGACCTTTCCTCATTTAGTGTGCTGATCATTGGGGGCAGTGGCACCGCAAATGTTCCTTTCTACGGGCGCGTTTTCGGCGCTCAAGAAGGGGTTGCGCCCGGCAACTACCTGTCGAGCTTTTTTCGCGATCCGATAGATGTACGTGTGGCTTATCGAACATGCAACCTGCTGCTGATATGCACCAACCGCACCGCAACGCTCACATTTGATGTTTTGGCTCAAGTAGAGAAGAATTGTCTTGTCTCAGCAACTGATCTGGATTTTGGAACCGTCGGAGTTCTAAGCAGCCCGATCGATGCGGCAAGCCAAATCAGTGTAACCTGCACTGCGCAGACCGATTACCACATAGGACTTGATAATGGTTTGTATGGGATGGGGCCGCTGGATCGATATATGCGCAGCGCTGCGTCTGATGCTATCCGCTATGGCTTGTATCAGGATGCGTCGAGGAGCATCGCATGGGGAAGTCTCGCCGATGGCGCGGCACTTTCTGGCGCTGGCTCCGGCAATACGCAAACCTATCCCGTTTATGGTCGCGTGCCTTCACAGGATACACCCCCAAGCGGCACTTATGCGGACACAATTGTTGTGACGATCACCTACTAGTTGAAGCGGCGATACAACGATGTATTTTGCGATACGGCACGGAAGAAGTTAAGCTAGTGTTCGCCACCTGACAAATAGTTCCCGCGCCCTATGCGATGCTTTCATGAGAGGCGGCTATGCGGGGCTTTGCAGTTACAGCGGGCTTGGTACAAATCCGTGCACCGCAGGGCCGCAGTGCGGAGATCCTCCCTTCAATCTGTAGCGCTTTATGCTGGCCAAGTCCCTGAAAGATCAGGTCGTTGCACTGGCGTCAGCTCAATCGCCGTGCCGTGGGGGCGGCCCTTTGAGTCGCGGGGGCCGTCGGCCTTGACTCCGCGCTGGTCTAAGCCCGCACAGTCCCCGACACTCGTCACAGGGTATCTTGTGTCAGGTGGCGAACACTAGGAAGCTTCTGATCTAAGACATCCTTTATAGACAGTCCTGAGCAAAAACTTGGGGTAATCAAGCAGGGTAATCAAAATGGCCACCCTCACGTCGTCACGGTAAATGGGCTATTTTCTTACTCTTTTACGAAACAATTCAACATTCGGATGTGTTGTAACATTTGCTACATCTGCTTCGGGATTTGGCGCGGAAACATCCTTGAGGGAGCTATGACGGGGTGACACCTTATGGTTGATCTGCGTGGCCTTGGCGGCCTCACACACTTCATCCGTTATGAATGCCATCAGTTGGTATCTGTTTTCCAAGCCCGATTTTTGATATATGGATCCGAGTTGGGTTTTCACAGTTGATAGGACGCTGCCTCGAATGTCGGCGATTTCAGCATTTGAAAACCCTTTCACGACGAGAATAGCGACTTCCGTTTCTGCTTTTGACAACCCCCAATCCTTGGCATGTAACTCAACAAGGACTTCCTTTCCGGGTTCATTCTGGGTCGTGGAAAGTGTCTTGAATTTATCTTCTGGCACAATCAAGTGCCCAAAAAACTGCTGTAAAACAAAGAAAACAAAGCCAGTGAGGACAGCAAAAATCAGGTAGAGCAACAGCAACACTGGGCCGGTCCGCAGAAGCTCCTCCAAAAAGAACGTGGAGACAAGCGCTGTTTTCCCGAATGCAATGAGTAGTACAAGCGCTATTCCGATGTAAATTGATCTGATACTGTCCATGTGCTGTTCCTGTACTACGCCTGTTTCCGGGCCTCGATGGTTTTCTAGGTGTGTAAGCCTACCGCTGCCTGCCGTTAAAGTTAAGAAAAAACTCACCAAGTCAGGGGTATTTTGCAACCACAGGGTGTTTCTGGAGGGCGTGGTGCTCGTGGGCGGTTCCTCTTCGCTGAAGCAAGTTGTACAACTCGAAAGTGCCGTTCGGGCATGATGGACAAGTCACTCGCAATCCTGAGAATGTGCATTCACCGAGCCAAAATTTTTGTACGAGTAGAAAAGCATTGTCTGTCGGTCTTGAGAAATCTGTGTGTTATCCTGTTCGACCTTAAAGAATTTTGTTGAGTGTCAGTTAGCTTTGTCCTGCGTAATGTTTAAACCTGCCTGAGAGTTGCTCTGTGTTTGGCCAAGACGGGTCTGCTCTGACACGGCTCAAAGGACCTAGACCATTCAATGAGAGCGTTCGCGGTCGTAATTTTCCTCTAGGCAAGGAGAACTGGTGCCGTACAAAATTTGTTTTGCCGAGTGGCCGAGGACCAAAGCAATGCTGATATGCTCAATAACTCGCGACGGCATGCAGAGCGAACCATAGCTTAACGGCTTTTAAAGCGTTTCGGTTTTAAGCTGATACATATCCTGCGGCATGAAGGTAGTTCCAGCACTCTTCGGGAGTGAACATTCTGCAGATATCGCCGAGGGCTTTGAACAGATCGGTGAAGGTGCGTGCGCCGACTTTGCGCAGGTGTGCCTTGAGTTTTGCGAAAGCCTGTTCGCTTGGGCTCAAATCAGGTGAGTATGGCGGCAGGTAGAGGACCAGCAATTGGCTGCCCGGATCGCCTTGGCGGCTTCGACATTGCGGTGTGTGGCGAGGTTGTCTATGATGACCATTGTGCCAGGCTTCAGTTCCGGGACCAGCTCGTCGCAGTTGTATGCCGCAAAAGCGTTGCCATCCATCGCGCCCTTGATCACCCAGGGCGCGATCAGCCCCTGCGATGAATGTCTGCGTCCCCCATCGCCCGAACGGGGCGTCCATGCGCAACCGCTGACCGCGTGAAGCGCGCGTCCACGCAGCCGGGTCAGGTTTGTCTTGACGCTCGTCTCATCAATGAAAACAAGCCGTTCAGGCTGCTGCCGCATGGCAGGCATCCGTCGTTCCCACCATTCCCGCCGAGCGAGCCTTACCCGAACACGGTGCTGTTCAGAGGCCACCAGCGATTTTTTTATAGCTGAATCCAAGGCGCTTGAGCAGCGCAGCAATCGAAGAGTGATGCACCTGCACCCCTTCGGCCATGGCCAGCGCATCGCGCAGTTCATAAAGCGTGATGCGCTGGGTCTTGCATAACACGCTCTTCAATGAACGCCCGATAGGGCACAAGCTTTCCACGTCCAAGGGCTCGTCCCTGTTTCAAGGGCTAGGCCCCGCCGCGCTGACGGATAGCGCGCGCCCACCGAGACCCGGTTGCCGCTGAAACCTTCAGCCGTGCCGCTGCGGCACGACCACTCAATCCCTCGTCAATGTAGTGCTGAAAGCGCTCGCGCAGTGCGTTCGGTAAAGGTGCTGACATGTCCCATCCTCCTATACAGGATGAATCACATGGCTGCAGACTTGGGAAGCCTATGATTCAGGGTTTCACCGAAACGCTTTAAAACCAAAGTTGTATGCCATTGCAACCATGCGGCGATGTTCTGACAAAGAAAATTCGGGAAGATACAGCGCCTACATCGATGGTCGGAGGGCGCAGGGTGTCGAGGCGAGATTGAGAATAGGAACAGGAGTCAGGAATGCGTAAAGGATTAGTGATCGTGATGGCATCAGCGGTAAGTGTTGCACCACCGGCGTTCGCCTTGGATATAAACGATGTATTGGGAATTGTTGATCTGGGGGGAGAAAACGCAGGGTTACCACAAGTCGATGGCGGTGGCATTCCCCTAGACGGCCTTGCAGAAGTCAAACTGCTTGGGTCGACACTTGTGTCGTCAGAAAGCACGGAGCCGTTGTTAAATGCCGGCCTTCTGGATCCTGCGTCAGATGAAGGTCAGAGGATCGCCGATGTTAGGGTAGGTGGCAGTGATCTGCTGGATCTGGATGATGTACTGGGCACACTGGATATTGGCGGACTTCTCGGTGGCGATGGTGGATCTGGCGACCTTGTGGGTGACCTCGTGGATAGTGTCGCTGGGTTGACTGGCGGTGGCAATGAAGATGGCGGGTCCGGCGATCTGGTGGGCGGGCTGTTGAGCGCAGTCGGTAACACTGTCGGCGGGTTGACTGGAGGTGGCAATGGCAACGGGTCCGCCGGCTCTACATCAACTGGTGGCGGAAACGGAGGAGGATCCGGCGGTCTTGTTTCTGGATTATCCGGGGGAAGCAACAGCGAAGTTTCCGGAGGTCTTGTCGGTGGTGTAACAAACACAGTCGGTGGATTGGTCGGCGGGCTTACAGGCGGCTTGCTGAACTGAGGAGACCTCGGAAGAGAGGGCAGCGCTTCGAATGCTTGCGAAGCGCTGCCTTCAGCGTTGAGGAGCAGCTCAATAATCCCGCAGATTGTAAGATTTTTTCTACGTCTTGCATATCATATTCGGGCGTGCGGAGTTGCTTGTAGAATCTGTTGATTGTCACTGAGAACTGACCCATCCGGTTGTTATGTTCTGCGTGTCATGTTGGGGTCAATGCTGGTGTTTCCTTCCTCTTCTTTTTCGCTGTTTCTGAGCTGGCCTTGAAGCGATAGCTGTCGTTTCCGGTCTCCAGGAACGAGCCATTGTGGCGCCATTGATGAGGTGGATGGCTCCCTTTGTTGGTGATGTTCACAGCACCCAATATGGCACATTGCGATGCCGGAAGCGGGAGCCATCCACCTCATCAATGGCGGCCAAGCCTCACTGTCATAGATGCCGCGGCTTGGGATGCCTTCGAAGGTGAGGGGGAAATCCGCCACCGGTTCAAGGATGCCCCGAACGAACGCATGCCAATGGGCGTCGAACAGCATCTCATGTGTCTGCAGCAGATACGCCCGAACCAGAAAGGCGCGGCTGTGCGACAGCTTGATATGCGCCACCTGCAGCTTGATGCGCTCGCCGCCGACATAGGCCCAGTCCTCGCTCCAGTCGAACTGGAACGCCTCGCCCGGCGCAAACACCAGCGGCACGAAAGTGCCCCGATCGGTCGTATTTTGCGCACGCTGCCGTTCGCCCTTCCATTGGCGCACAAAGGCCGCGACGCGCTCGTAGGATCCGTCATATCCAGCCTTAACAAGCTCCTCAAACATGTCCTTCGCAGTGCGGCGGTCCTTACGCGCCTTGCGCTGGTTGGCCACCAGCCAGTCTGTCAGCCGCGCCGCGTATGGATCGATCTTGCTTGGGCGATCAGGTGTCTGAAACCGAGGCTCGACGATCCCCTCCCGCAGATACCTCTTGATCCCTCAGCCGTCGGTCTCGGACCGATGGCGACCAACGGCTTCGATGCGCGATACGCCCGTCCGCCGTGCAATCTCGCGAATGGGCATCTTATCCCGAAGCGCCCATTTCCGAATAATCCTCAAAAATCCCATGTCTATCACTCCTATCGCCCCCGACTGCTTCGTGCAGGGGCAAGGTTGCACATGGGTCAATTCTCAATGACAATTTCTGCTGTTGCCGGGTCAGTTCTCAGTGACAATCAACACGCTCGACCAATTCAGAGAAAATCGGCAGCAAATGTCAGCCTCGGAACACTAGTGACAATCAACAAATCAACATGAAAGACTTTTATGGTTCGGGAATCGCGGATACCAGATCTTCGATCACGTGCGAAAGAAGTTGCTGACGACTGCTTAGTTCCGATTTCCGAAAAATGGAGGACAGTTGCGACTTTACAGTCGATTCCGTTGTCCCACGCAATCGGGCAATTTCGCCATTAGAAAAGCCCTTGATCACTAAAATAGCTACATGACGCTCTGTAGGAGTAAGTTTCCATAATTCAAACTGGCGGTCGACATAATCATAAAATTGGCCAGCCGCCGCCTGCAATTGGTCGTTAATACGCGTTGCGCGCCTCGATCCGATGCTGAGAAGCACGACACTGCTAATAACACCAAATAGCAGCCCAAAACTTGACAGGATTTCTAGCAATTCTTGTACTTCCCACGGAACCCATAGAAATTCAATCAAGAGCAACTCTGACAAAATCTTTATGATGAAGAATCCAGCGCTTGCGATCTGCACAGAGAGCACAAGGAAAATGACAACCACGATCTGCCAGCGGAAGCCAAACATCATTCAATTACCAACGACTCGCTGTTCGTAGTCGTATCACGGGTTTGGTACAATCCTGATCCCTCCCGGATGGTTCTGCAAAAGCTCTTCAAGGGGCGCGACAGGGATTATCTCCACTTCAGAGGTAGAAGTGTGGTACGTCTCCAAGATCACATCGCGCAAGATGCGACCGTTTGTTCGGCTAACCACGATTTCGCGTCGATGGACATTGTTCTCAGCCCAGATCCGTAATCTGTTCAACCAAGTACTACTTACCTCGACAATTGTATACCCACGGCGATCAAGCGTCTCTAGAACCGTTATATAGTGATCGTGCCCGTCAAGACCTATTATCCGCTCCACATCTACAACGCTTAACCCGCGGTCGGTTTCCCCTGCTACCTCAACGGATGCCGCCAAAAAAATTAGAAGTGTAAGGGTGGAAACGTGCATCACACAATCCACTCCTGTATTAGATTACCTAAAGAGAGTTTAAGCGACACCATGAGAAGAAGCAAGCTCACGCAGCCTGAAACCTCAGCTTGTTATTGCCGACCGCACTTTCGATCGCCAGTGCAACCGATACACAATCGCAAGGCAACCGAACAGAAGCATCTGCGATCACACTGCGTACCATTGAAAAGTCGTGTCGGGCGAAGGAAGCGCTTCCAATAACAACGGGTGTCTCTGGAGAGATACGACGGAGTTCAATAAGTTCTTCGATAGACTGCGCAACACTGCCCAGAGTGTCGATATCCAGGACAAGCAATGACTCTGCACTTTCAGGCTCGATAATTGCGCGTTTCGCAGCTCCAAAACTTCCAACGGATTCAATGGACAGAGCAGGTACGGCAACTTTCGAGACCATCGAGAATAGCGTGGGCATTCGCCCCTCGACAACAAAGATATGACGCTTCTCGATTAAATTTGGCATCACGTAATCGAAGCTCACCGCAAAGCCGTCGGAGCGGTCTTGGCCCCTCTGTAGAGACTTTTCATCTACTTTTGCGTTTCCAAATCGCGCGAATAGGCGCGAGATGATCCCCTGCGCAGGCGCTGCTTTCTGAAATTTGTCTGAACGCGACCCATCACTAAATAACGTCATGTCTTTATTCCTTTGGTTTGTCCGCGCTCTTGGTTCTTCGGACCGGTAATAAGAAGAGGCAAGGCGCCGACGAGTGCGAAGGTGCTGCCACCAACAATGTAGGCAATCAAAACAACGCCGAGTGATTTCCCGAGTGCGAAAACAATAGTCGCACTTATGAATGCACCAGCAATCCCACACAGCATTAGAGGAACGACGGCGCTCGGTCGGAACATCAGCGCTTGATACTCACCGTGCGCATCTCTCTGTGTTTTTGCGACCATTTTTTTCTCCCTTGTCATGTGCCCAAGAACAGTTGCCGCGCGCTTGTTTGAGGCTAGCGACAATACTGCTCTGAGGGTTGGAGGTGGGAATACCCCGTTGGTCTGATTTCCCGCTAATAGTTCTATCGCCTGATGCGGTCTTTGGGGCGTGTTCGTCCTGCGCGTGCCGCTATCAACGCGCTGTAGTCTTGATTGGGTATATCGTTTCGGTTCACTGCGTTTCTAAATCTCACATGTGAATCTGTTTTCCCCTTGTGGCGAGATCGCTCGCTGATACATGGAAGGATATCGCTAAAAGTTCTGTTTCGACTTTTGAAGCGAACGTGATCCAGCTCCTTAATGACATGAATGAGATCGAGTGGTCGATAATCGAGCTTATTTTTGCTAAAGCATCCGCGCGATGCTGCGTTGGTTGTCAATCGGGATGTGCCGAACAGCTTCTATGGTGTCCCAGATGGCTTTCCTTGCACTTTGGGTCGACCAGCTAGTGATTCTTAATATCTACAACTAACGTTGCACTGTCGCGAATTAGGGTCTGATCTCTTTTTTCAGCCAGAATTGTTCTGGGATGCCACTGAAAGAGCCAGCCATAGAAAGACGCCATTGGTTTGGTGCGCATAGTACTTAGGGTTCACAGGCATACGACCTTGGTTCTAAATATAATAATAACAATGCGTTAGGGAAATACTTTCCTTTGTTCATATCACTTATCTGTGTATTCCTTGTCGCAGGGGGTGGCTGCTGAGGGGCATGTGTATGTTTCGGGGGCATTTGACCAGTCGATGACATCACAGTGCTCCTCGGCCAGCGAACTGACAACCCGGCAACCTTGGTTTTAAAGAACAGGAGACATCTGATGTCACGAAGATCACTTAACTTTAAGCGTGAACGCAGTCTGCCCAGAAATCTGTACTGGCTTTCCGTCGCAGTTGGTGCGAGCGCCGCATTGATGGCACAACCAGCCTACTCATTGAACCTAGGCGGGGCACTTGGAGGTGTGGTTGGGACTGTTACATCGACTGTAGATAGTACCGTAGATGCAGTCGGTTCCGTTACCAGCGGTTTGACCGGGGGCACTGTTACTGCCACGGGCACAGGAGAATCCACAGGAAGCACTGTTGGTGCATCCGTTGGAATAGGAAATGTGGGTGTTGATGCAACCGTCGGCGGAAACAGCGTTGCATCGGTCGGGGTCGGCACCAGCAGTGGTGATGGTGACAACGGTGACAACGGTGACAACGGTGACGGCGGCAACGGTGGCAATGGCGGCAACGGTGGTAACGGTGGTAATGGCGGCAACGGCGGCAACGGCGGCAACGGTGGCAATGGCGGGATGTCACCCGACACGCCGGAAATGAACGCGCTTCTCAATGCCCCTCGGTCTGCCGCAGCAAGCCGGTGTTCAGCCGCAGGGAACTACGATGTTCTGAATGGCGTGGCTGTTTTTGATCGCAACAATAGGTTCCTCGGAAATGTGGTTGGTGGATATACTGCAGGTTCGGATTTGACCCGCGTGCGAGTTGCAGTAAGCCCTCAGGCAGTCCAGGGTGGCGGCTGTGTTGAGTACTCGACAACCGGCGGTCGGGCTACCCCACAGGGCTTGGTTGTGAATACGACGCTGGAAGTGCTGAACTCAGCATTAATGCGCTGATATGAAGTGCGTATCGGTTTGGTGAAATCGCCAAACCGATACTCAACCGTCCAGTTAGCGCAACATCGCTAATATGGGAAGAAACGTAGTCCTGCTTTTTCAATCCTGACCTGCCCGGGGTCTTCGATATAAGCCGTTTCCATCCCATTGATTTTGCATATTCGTAAGATATAGGCTCTCGGCAGCATACAGTTAAAGCTTGCGAAACTGGTTCTACGGTTATCGAGCAGAGTTTCTGCTATCGTAAATATATCTGGTTGCTCCCGCAGGGGGCTATGGGAATTGAATTTGCTCAACCTGGTCCTGTGGTGGCAGGTCACGGCCTATGCGACTCGGATCAGAACGAGAACAGAATCTGCAGCAGGCTTGCGCGGATCAGCTTTTCGGCGGGATCGAGGGCGGGCAAAATCGGTGAGACGCTCCTCGAACTCGGCGTTGAGGCTGGACAGTGCTTCGTTAGCCACCTGCCTGATCTTGCGCAGCGGATGTCGCGGCGGGATACGCTCCGACTGATCAACATTGCTGAACAGCAAATCGCTCAACTCAACCGTCCCGCGTATTTTTACCCCCGACTTGGTCGTGCAGAGGGTGGATCATGTTCTCTAACCGCTACCGAGGCGGAACTAATTCAGCAGCCTGTTAGAAAGCAACTTTGGTATACGTAGCATTGCTTAGAATTGCTTGCTCAGTTCGGCATAAGTCAAATCCTGTCCCCGCAACCAAAAAACACAAACATATCAAATCCTTACGCCCCGTTTTTGCGCGGGGATTTTTGCGTTCCAAAACCCGTGTCCGCATGGTGTCCGCAAAATTCACCGTTAACAATATTGCTTGGATATTTGTTTGTTGCTAACGACGATCATGGAAGACGTTCTCGGTAAAGTTGAAGCTACTATCAGTGCGCACGCTGACGTTGTTTACGTCGCCTTAGGAAGCGCTGTGCTTTTGCTCTGCTGGTGGTTGATAGTCAGAGCGCCGAGGAAAACAAGAAACTGAACCGCCCCGGGTTTACCGGAGGGCAAAACTCTCGGAGAATTGCCCATTATGGAACAGAATCGAAAGAAGACCTCAAAGCCGTATTCACCTGA
>NZ_SORN01000014.1 GCF_004366635.1 Roseinatronobacter bogoriensis DSM 18756
TATAAAACAAACAACCAACGCGGGGTGGAGCAGCCAGGTAGCTCGTCAGGCTCATAACCTGAAGGTCACAGGTTCAAATCCTGTCCCCGCAACCAAATCTGCAAAACATATCAATGGCTTAGAACCCGACGCAAACCGTCGGGTTTTGTGCGTTGCAATCCATGTCAACGCCATGTCAACGTTTTGAGAGTCGACCCCGACCCAAGGGCCGTAATCACCGACAATCACCCAAGCCCGGCAACACCCGATGACATGCGCAGGTATGGAGCCGGATTCTTGGGGGCAGGTCACCCTTGCCGACCATTCCCCTCGCTTGGCAACGCCGCTCTGCTTGTGGCATGAAGGGCCATGATCGAGTTCCGCCCACTCCCTGATGACCATCCCGATCTCGCGCATTCGCCCATGCTGCGCGCAGCGCTTTTGACCCTGCAATACGCGCAGGAACACGGCTCGATCGGCCTGACCAAAACCAAGGCATTTAAGCGGGTCTTCGTCCATTGGGCCGTCGAGCACTTCGGCTGGCCGGGCCAAAGCGCCGAGGAAATGTTCCGCTACAACAAGGTCATCAACGAATACGAATTCCCGCCGCTCGAGGTGCTGCATTATCTGCTGGTCTCTCTCCGCCTGGGGCGGCACTACAAGGGTGAATTCCGGCTAACCAAGCGGGGCGCCGAGCTGGCCCAGTCTCCAGGCCACCTGTTCGCCGAACTGATCCCCCACTTCGTCCTGCGCATCGAGCATTCCTCCTACCAGCGCTTCGATGACCGCCCCTTTGGGAAATGGGACGTCTGGATGAACGTCATCAATGTCGAGGCCGACCACGGCACGACCGAGGCTGCCTTGTTCCAGGCTTTCTACGGCGAGCCGAAGGATTGGCACACCGCGGGCTGGCGCGAGATGGGCGCATTCTCATGTTGTGTGCTCCAGCCCCTGGAATGGGCGGGCCTACTCGTGCAGACGAGTGAAAAAATCGATCACGTACCTGTGCGCCATGTCTTCAAGACCCCGCTCTGGCGCAGCGCGCTGAAACTTGATACCGATGACATGCTCCGGCCGATATCGGTACAATAGCGGCTTTGCACCGGCGCGAAGATGCTGATGTGTGTTGGCCGAGATCTGCGAATAAGCTAAGCACCATGATCCTGACAGAGTGACCTGCCCCCCAGAAACCGGACCATTTGAAAGGAGAGTTTGTTCTTGTAACGTTCGTCAGAACAAGGAGAACAGACGATGCGCAAATCACGTTTCACCGAAGAGCAGATTGTGGGGATCCTGCAAGAGTATGCGGCCGGGGCGAAGGTCTCGGAGCTGTGCCGCAAGCACGGCATGTCGGACAAGACCCTTTATAAGTGGAAGAGCAAGTATGGCGGGCTGCAAGTTTCAGAGTTGCGCCGCCTGAAGGACCTCGAAGCCGAGAATGCCGAGCTGAAGCGCCTTCTGGCTGATGCCATGCTCGACAATGCGGGTCTGAAAGGGCTGTGCTGGCAAAAAACTTCTGACGCCTGCGCACCGCCGCGACGCAGTGAAGAAACTGATGGATGACCATCAGTTCACGGAGCGGCGGGCGTGCAGGCTGGTCGGGATTTCGCGGTCGAGCCTGGCTTATCAAGCTCGGCCAGACCGCCACGCGCGGCTGAGAGAACGCCTGATCACCCTGTCAGGCAAACACAGGAGGTATGGCTATCGCATGCTGCACGCAAAGCTCGTTCGGGAGAACTTCCGCGTGAATGTGAAGGTGGTCGAACGCATCTACCGCGAAGAACGGCTGTGGCTGCGCCGCACCAAGCGCAAGAAGATCCCGCGCGAGGGGCGTGAAGGGGCCTGGTGCCCGATTGCGCCCAACCAGCGCTGGTCGCTCGACTTCACCAGCGACGCGCTGGCCAATGGCCGCAAGTTCCGCAGGGCCAATCTGAAAGACGACTGCACGCGCGAATGTCCGGCCATCGAGGTGGACTTCTCGTTGCCGGGAGAGCGGGTGGTCGAGATGTTGGAACGCGTGGCCCGCGAGAGGGGATACCCCGATATCCTGGTCGTCGATAACGGCCCGGAACTGCGCGGGCGGGCGCTGGATGGATGGGCCGATGATCACGGCGTCCAGCTTTATTTCATCGACCCCGGCAAACCGACCCAGAACGCCTACATCGAAAGCTTCAACGGGCGATACCGCGAGGAATGCCTGAACCAGCACTGGTTCACCAGCATCGGCGAAGCCCGCGAAATCATCGAGGAATGGAGGATCGACTACAACACAGAGCGCCCGCACAGCAGCCTGAAGTATCAAACACCGGAGGAATTCGCAGCCGCGAGACCCTTCTGCAAAACGCAATGGGCGCAGCCGCTTGAGCTACGTGATGGCTCCGCGCCTGCGCCCATTGCTCACGCCGCCGAATGATGGCACACAAAAGAAGAACAGACTCGACTTACGAGTGGCCCTGAAAACGGGGGCAGGTCAAGAGTTCTGGCCGAATCCCATAGCTGACCGTCATGCAGCGCGCAGCATTTGTTGCGCCATCGGCGTGGAGGGCGGCTTACTGACATTCTCTGCGTGTGCAAATTGATCGGACGCAGACCGTCAAAGCGGACCTTGATGAGAATTCTCCGGTGGCCCAAAATACCGGTACTTCCATCGGTCCAACGAAAGACTGGAGAGAATTCAGACTCGAACAAGCATCTGACAGATGTCTTCAAATTGTCGCGTCTACACTTAATTATCCGCTTTCTCTTGCAGAAAGACGTACCCCCAATAGACGGCTTTTCTCGCTATCATCGGTAAGCCGCAGCTTTGTATAGTCGTCGATCTGCATCGAGCCTAGATGGTTATGAGGCAAAGCACCTGAATTTAGGCAACAAATGTACTGAAAGCCTTCATTCTCCGCTTCTTCTCTCGCGAGTTGGAGCGCAAGACCGTATTGGCGCGGATCAACATCAGCGAACAAAGAGCTATCGTGAATGAGCGTTTTGAAAGGCGATCCCCGCTTAGCTCTGAGTGTTGCAATCATGAGATCAAAACAGAAAACGACCATCTGTTCGACACCGTCACTACCCTCACGTTCAATAGTGATGTGGAACCTATACCCATTCGTGGCAACATCGATGGCGAGCTTTGCCGCCGTGCCATATAGATGCTTTGTGTACCGCGCGAAGAGCGCACGAGCTTCATCAACCGCCTGCTGGCGGTCTTCTAGATCGCTCTTTAGAAGAGTCCGAAGATCTGAGATATTCCGTGTCTGCTCGTCCTTGCGGCGATCAAACTTCTTTCTTTCCTCAATCCTGCCCTTGAGAGCTTCTAGCTCTGCGGTGAGCTCAGTTTGCCCTGCCTGCAGCTGAATAAGGGTCTCAAGTGCACCTGACTTGTTAAGCAGCTGAAGTATTTCTGATTTTCGGCTTGTGAGACCACGGATTTCGGCGGTTCGGTCTCGTACTTCGCTCTTCAGTCGCGAGATTTCGCCATCAAGAAAGGCCTTTCGATTGCGGTAAACTTGCCCATGAAATTCCGAGACATCCTTAATCGTCCTAAGAGCGGACTCTTGGAACACCGCGCCAGCGTTCCGCAGGATTTCTAGTGGTCTGTTTGGATCGGCCTCTGGCGTCTCCTGCGCACTTTCAACGTAATGCCGCAAGAGCTGATTATCAGAATGGTTCTCGTTAATCAGATCGTGCAGCCGCGTATCGGTATCGTAGAGACTTTTTTCAAGATCGGCATAGTCATCTCTGACATTGAAGTTTTCCGCTTCTACCTGCTTTCTTTCAAGCTCTTGTTCTAAAACAACCCTTTGCGCCTCCATATCGCCAATGGTCTCGGCACCGATATCTTCAGCGTCTTTGATGACATTGATGGCCTTGGTGATTGAGGAGCGTTTGTCGATGCAATCTAGGAGCTGCCGCTGAACCTGCCAATTCAGCCCGAGCATATAGGAAATGCTTACCTGCTTCTGGCGTCCACTTTGTCCCTGGAACACCTGACGAGGATCGGTGAATGCCGCTTTGCCGACCCGCATATAGTAGTAGCTGAGCTCTCGAAAAGTTGGCGAGAGCAGGTCAACGCTCCCGTCTTCTAGTCTCTTTCTGGTAAGAAAACGCCTAGTAAGAGCGGCGGTCCAGTCGGCCAGGCTGACTGTCCATGCAGCGCCGTTTTTCTCAATTGGCTCGGTGCCAACGCCTTCGAAAAAGCTTGCTGATGCAATAACCTTTTCGCCCTTATCTGCTGTGCTACGTCTTACTTCAATTTCTTGGTCCCCGTACGCAAATCGCATCAAGAATTCTACATCCCGAAGGTCGGGATGGCTTAGAACCTTGTCGCGCGACAGATCGCTTCCAAGGCAGTAATGGATAATTCGGATGAGCGTGGTTTTACCAAGACCATTGGTGCTTTCAGTATCGGAAGCGTCCTCAGCCTGATCAGCTAGAACGATGTTCATCCCATGGGCAAACTGAACTGATCTGAAATCAGGTAAGCTGGAGCCAACGAAGGTAATCACGCCTCGCCTCGCTCGGACGTAAGAATGATAACGCCTTCCTCAAAATCCAGCAGGCCCGCAGCAAAGCCCAGAGCAAGGGCATCAGCAAACCGGTCAAAAGTCCGAATGCGCTGATCGCCAGAGAGTTTGTTCCATAGCGAAGATACCGTGTCATTTGCGCTAAGCTTGTCGATGACCAAAGCTGTCAGGCCAATCAGTGAATGATCAACGGGGACATATTTGTTTGGCAGCGTGCTCATCTTCCACTCTCAAACACTTCGCATAAAATAAATAGATGCGAGAGCAGACAAAGAGCTGCACCCTGTCGGACAGGATCGGAGTTAAATCCACCCGCCCAAACGTAAAGGGCGTCAAATAGATCATCACCGCGCATACCATCAGCGTAAAACTCGTCATACTTGGCGCGAAAACCTGCGCTCAGACGGTGAGGGAACAGATCGTCGAGCTGCGCCGCATTCCTGAGGGAAAGCTCCACATCATGAGATTTTGCAGCTCCCATCTTCAGCAGATGAGCGGTTCTGTTGCTCAGTTCGTTCTTTTGGATTTTTTGCGCAGGCGGTAGTGGGATGCTCGGACTACCGTTTGGGCTGGCGTCGGTAGCCATCACGGCCTTAGCCGCCACCTCAAGCTCGCTGTACCCGACATCAGAGACCTTGGCAGCCAAACCATCGCTGAACTTGCGCTCATGAGTTTGCTTCCAGCGCAGCAGGTCTTGCGCGGGGTACGTCTCATGCTGGGTGTCGACGACCGTGTGATGCGTGGGACAGAGTAAAAGCAGGTTAGAGTGATGGTTGCGCTCAGCCTCAGTGAGCCCCTTCTTCCCCCTCGGACCATCATCACTGAGGGCGTAGATATGCGAGATTTGCGCGATAACGGCCTCATCAGATTCAGCGGTCGATGCAGCGATAACCCGCTGGGAACAAGATGGTTCAGCGCACTCGTTACCTGACATGCCAAAGAGGATTTTCAGCGTTGTCTTCGAGTAGTTGCGCGAAAACTTTTTTGTGGCTGATCCTGCCCCTCCCATGCGCTACCCTCTACAATATCTTGTTGTTACCCGCAATGAATGGTTGGTATATTGTGCGCAAGCGCGACTGCTTCTAAAACGAATATCAACCAGCCACCGGGTTGGCAAGATGTACGCATCCAAGGACGTTTCGTTGGCCTCGTTCCACCTTTGACAAGGTGAAGTATCCAATTCGCGTAGGGTTGGTCGAAGAGATGATCCCAAGGCAAGGGCAGCTATGAAATCCTCAGCTTCTGGTCCCGATGAAGTCGTCTCCATGACTTGGTATTGGAGTAGCGGGACGCTCACCTGAGACACCCTGCTAGTGCTAGTCGAAGCCCTGGGAATTCGAACGGCAGCGTCGGCTGCGACCTGTGAGTTCTTCCGATCACTTAAATTGCTGCCGCAATGAATGTCCGGTCTCACTGGCCGCGCCGCGGCGACGATTGGGTAGGATGAATGGCAGCTCTGAGCCGGGTGCTTTGATTGTTGGGCCAATCCTTCCGTTTGCTAGATGACGGTCTGCATTCGTTGCGCTAGTTTGTCGTCATGCATTTCGCCTTCTATGACCTTGAAACCACCGGCATCTCGCCCGCCTTCGACCAGCCCCTGCAATTCGCGGCCATCCTGACAGATGCTGAATTCAGGGAGATTGAGCGGGTCAATCTGCGTTGCCGCATCGCGCCGCACATCATCCCGTCGCCTTGGGCACTGGCTGTCACCGGCGTGCGCCCCGTGCAGTTGGTGGATCCGGCGCTGCCAACGCTATTTGAGTTCACGCAGGAGATCAGCGCATTGATCGAGCGCTGGTCGCCAGCGATCTGGACCGGGTTCAACAGCATCCGATTCGACGAGGAGATTCTCCGCCAGGCATTCTACCAGAACCTGCAGCCTGACATTTTCGCCACCCAGTTCAACGGCACCACGCGCTTCGATGTGCTGACGGCGCTTTACGCCGTGTGGCACCGCCAGCCCGACCTGTTCGAGTGGCCTGTCGACGAAACCGGCCGGGTGCGCTTCAAGCTGGACCGCATTGCACCCCTGAATGGCTTTGTCGCGCATACTGCCCATGATGCGCTCGGCGACGTCGAGGCGACCATCCACATCGCGCGACAGATCGCCCAACGCGGACCAGAGCTCTGGTCAGAACTGCTCGCCAACCGTGACAAGGGTAATGTCCAGGCTAGCCTTGCGACCTTCCAGCCGATGGCGCTGGTCGAGCGGTTCGGGGGTGGCCCGCCGCGCGCGACAATCGGCTGTTTCTGCGGAAACTCGACAAGCAATCCCAATCAGGCGGCTTTCTTCGATCTGGATGCTGCTGATCCGGCAAATCTGTTGATGGCCGATGATGCGGCGGTCTTCGCGGCAGTCGATGCCACACCGAAGCTCATCCGCTCTGTGACGATTAACAAGTCGCCTGCATTGCTGTCCGTTGCCGCGCCCAGCGCCGCGCAGTTGCGCCGTGCCGAAATGATCGCAAATGCGCCTGAGTTCCGCGCGCGGGTGGGGCAGGCGCTGGCCGCGCGCTTCCCTGAAGATCCTGATGCACCCACGCCTCCGGTCGAAAAGCAGATATATGGCGACTTCTATAGCCATGCCGACAAGGCGCTGCTCGCGGAGTTCCAGCGGGTGGACTGGCCAAGGCGTCAGGAGATTGTTGCGTCGCTCTCTGATGCCCGTTTGCGCCAGCTCGGACGTCGCCTTGTGGCGTTCTACGCACCTGAGCTGCTCTCAGTCGAAGAAGGTAAACAATTCGAAGCATGGCTCCGGGAGCGCTGGTCGGTGCCTGCATCGGATACTGTCGAATGGACTGGCCTTGCCAAAGCTTATCAGGCTTTGGCTGATATGCGCATCAAGGAAGCTGCAAGCCCGGAAGCGATTGACGAGATCGCGGTCTATCTGAAACGTTTCGAAGCGTGAATGTGGCTTGAGCGGTGTGGCGGACCATGCCAGCCGCCGCAGAGAGCAACACATCAGAAGCGACATTGCGGGTAGTGCCCACCGCCTGAAGTTGTTGTATCGTCAGAGAGTTGACTTGATTGCAATGAAATCGCTGCTTACCATGTGCACAGTACAGGAGGGCGCCATGGCCAGCATCACCATCAGGAACCTTGACGATTCCATCAAGCGTCGGTTGCGCATTCGCGCGGCTGAGCATGGACGCTCCATGGAAGAGGAAGCACGCGATATCCTGCGCCAGGTGGTGGGGGAGGGGCGTCCGGCGCATAACCTTGCCGCTTCGATCCGCGCACGCGTCGCCCCCACCGGCGGGGCTGATCTGGACCTTCCGCCACGTGAACCGATGCGGGAGCCACCCGCGTTTGATCGCCCCTCGAAATGATCATCATTGATACAAATGTCATTTCCGAACTGTTGCGCCCAATCCCCGAAGCCGCAGTCGAGGCGTGGCTGGGCGAACAGGATGGCCTCAGCATCTATCTGACCGCGATTTCCGAGGCTGAGCTGCGCTATGGCGTTGCCATCATGACCAGTGGCAAACGCCGCGATGGCCTAGGCGTTGCGATTGACCGCATCCTGCGCGATGACATGGCCGGGCGCATTCTGCCCTTCGACAGCGCCGCCGCGCGGGCATATGCGGATATCGCGGCCAGCCGTCGTAGCGCTGGTAAGCCGATTTCACAGGCGGATTGTCAGATTGCCGCCATTGCCCGGGCCCATACCGCCCCGGTTGCCACCCGCAATACGCCCGATTTCGAGGGCTGCGGGATCGAACTGATCAACCCCTGGACTGCCGAATGAACGCCGTTGAAATTGAACAAGCCGTTTCCGAACTTGCCGAGCAGCCGTTTGACTCCGCCGAGTTTCCCTATGCCTTCCTGATCGCCTTCGGCAACAAGGAGACGACGATCAAGCGACTGCGCAGCGGCGCGTCGAACAAATCCGACATCGGCGGCATTCTGCAGACCAATAACATCCACCTCAAAACCTGCGCGCCCGGTGACGTTGCCGAAACACTCAGCGCACTGCGCAGCAGCCCTACCACCACCCGCGCCAAGGCAAAGTTCATCCTCGCCACCGATGGCATCGACCTCGAGGCCGAGGACATCACCAGCGGCGAAACCATAGCCTGCCGCTACACCGATTTCCCGGACCATTTCGGCTTCTTCCTGCCGCTCGCCGGTATCTCCACTGTCAAGCAGATCCGCGAAAGTGCATTTGACATCCGCGCGACCAGCCGCCTCAACCGGCTCTATGTCGAGCTGATCAAGGACAACCCCGACTGGGGCAGCGCCGAGAAGCGCCACGACATGAATCATTTCATGGCGCGGCTGATCTTTTGCTTCTTCGCCGAAGACACCGACATCTTCGTCAGCGACAACCTGTTCACCGCCACCATTGACCAGATGGCGAACCGCGACGGGTCGAACACGCACGAAGTGATCGGCGAGATTTTCCGCGCGATGAACACCCCCATCCCCAAACGCGCCGAGGCCAAGCTGCCCCGTTGGGCCGATGCCTTTCCCTATGTGAACGGCGGGCTCTTCTCGGGCAGCACCAATGTGCCGCGCTTTTCCAAGATCGCGCAGCGCTACCTGTCCCATATCGGCAGCCTCGACTGGACGCAGATCAACCCCGACATTTTCGGGTCAATGATTCAGGCCGTCGCGGATGAGGAGGAACGCTCGGTCCTCGGGATGCACTACACCTCGGTGCCGAACATCCTGAAGGTGCTGAATCCGCTCTTCCTCGATGATCTGCGGGCAGAGCTGGAGGCGGCTGGCGACAACGCGCGCAAGCTGGCCAATCTGCGCGCCCGCATGGCCAAGATCCGCGTGTTCGATCCCGCCTGCGGGTCGGGCAACTTCCTTGTCATCGCCTACAAGGAAATGCGCGCGCTGGAATATGAGATCAACAAGCGCCGGGGCGAGCCGCAGCGGCGCACCGACATTCCCCTGACCAACTATCGCGGGATCGAGCTGCGGGATTTCTCGGCCGAGATCGCGCGGCTGGCGCTGATCATCGCGGAATACCAATGCGACGTGACCTATCGCGGCCAGAAAGAGGCGCTGGCGGAATTCCTGCCGCTGGACGCGCAGAACTGGATCACTTGCGGCAACGCCCTGCGGCTGGACTGGCTGTCGGTCTGCCCGCCCACGGGGACGGGGGTGAAGTTTCAGGCCGATGACCTGTTCATGTCGCCGCTGGATCAGGCGCAGATCGACTTCGCGAATGAGGGGGGCGAGACGTATATCTGCGGGAACCCGCCTTATCTGGGCTCCAAATGGCAAAGCACGGAACAGAAAGAAGACCTCGGGCGCATCTTTGATGGGCGCATCAACGGCTGGAAATCGCTCGACTATGTCGCTGGCTGGTTCATGAAGGCTGCGGATTACGGGCTGCATACGCCCACGGTGTCGGCCTTTGTGTCCACAAATTCGATCTCTCAGGGAAGCCAAGTTCCAATCTTGTGGCCGCTGATTTTCAAAACAGGGCACGAGATCGCCTTTGCCCATACAAACTTCAAATGGGCAAATCTGGCCAGCCACAATGCCGGTGTGACAGTAGTAATTGTCGGCATCTCAAAAAAACCATCCCTACCAAAAAGGCTCTTCTCCGTCGGTTTGGGCGGTGAGACAATCGTCAAGGATACAGACGTCATTAATGCCTACCTCATTGGTGGTGCGGATGTAATTGTGCAGCCTTCCAATAAGCACATCTCGGGTCTACCCGAGATGGCGCGCGGCAACTCTCCAACCGATGGTGGGCACCTAATATTGGAACAAGCTGAGGTTTTTGGGAGTGACTTTGCGAAATCTGGTCACGATAAATTCATCAAGCCCTTCATCGGCTCACGTGAGTTGATCAACGGCCAAATGCGTTACTGCATATGGATCCCCGACGATGATGTTCGAGAAGCTGAGAGCCATCCAGAAATCGAACGACGCATTGAAAAAGTTCGGGAGTTCAGGCTGAATAGCCAGAAAGCGGCAACCGTAAAGGCAGCAAACTGGCCTCATCGTTTTGATGAGCGTAAGCCACTTCCAGAAACAAGCATTCTCTGCGTCCCTGTGATAAGCTCGGAAAATCGGCCATATTTGCCAGTAGGGTTGATGCCCGCAGGAACCGTAGTCTCGAATAAAGCCTTTACAATGTCGGCGTCCGATCTGTGGCTCTTTGCAGTCATCTGCTCTCGCTTGAACGTTACGTGGGTGGGTGCAGTTTGTGCGAGAATGCGAACCGACTTTTCCTACACAAACACCCTCGGCTGGAACACCTTCCCCGTCCCCAAGCTGACCGAAAAAAACCGCGCCGACCTGACAGCGGCGGCGGAAGGCATCCTTCTCGCCCGCGAGGCGCATTTCCCCGCCACCATCGCCGACCTCTACGACCCCGAGAAAATGCCCGCCAACCTCCGCGCCGCGCATGACCACAACGACGAAATTCTGGAACGCATCTACATCGGCCGCCGCTTCCGCAACGACACCGAACGGCTGGAAAAGCTGTTCGAGATGTATACGAAGATGACGACGAAGGTGAGCGCATGACCACCAATGACTTTATGCCAATCGAAAGGTTCTACGCGCTCAAATCGACGTTTGAGCGGATTTGGGGTAAAGATACCTACCTCGAGCTGAAGCATTGCTCCGATCTGAAGGTCTGGAAGAAATACTGTGAGAGAACCCTCCGGGTGACCGAAATGGCAGCGGCCGAGACTGTTCGCATAGCCGATGATGAATGGCACAAAGGTCTATCGGAGATCATCCAACATGGGATCAGGGGCGTGAAGGCCGCAAAGAGTTTTGACGAACTTTTCCAATATTTTGCTGCGGCCTATACAGAAGTTTCATTTCACCAAATGGGGTTTATGCCAAGCGTCCATCTTGCAACCCGTTCGCAGCTTCGGAAGGGTACTTGGTGCTTAGATCGATATCGGTCGGTCCAGTATGTCCAGAATGCAGATCAAAAGGCACATCTTGCAAAGCGGTTGCAAGGTCGCAAGAAGCAGGCCGATCCTGATGGGGCTTAAGAATTATCAGATTTTGTTGCAGATGGCGGTATGTGACATGGCTCGTTGCCCAGGAACCTTTCGCGAGCGGCTTCTGCTGGCTTGGGTCAACTACATATATAAATTTAATTGGGTAGAGCTGGAAGCAATGTTGATACCCGAAGACCTTCCTGTTTTCCAGGAATTCAAGAAACGTATGGTTGATGACTTGCACGCAGCAATTGATTCTAAACGCAAGCTGCTTCATGAGCAATTCAAGGATGATCCCAGCTCGCTTTCAGATGAACAGATCGCGAAATATGCGAATGCTGAGACAGTAATCCTCGCCATGAGCGGACAACGAGCAAAGCGCTCGGTTGACGCCATAGTTGAAATGTATGCCGCTGTTGTCGCCACAGTGGATTATGTAGCAGTATTCCCAGTTCAAGGTGCAAATGGAGGTGAGGCTTGATGATGCAGAATGTTCCCTCCGTCTCGGTCAAATACGCCGCCAATGGCAGCTCGACCAAGTCGAACGAGCTGGGCATGCGCGCGATGCAGGAACGCGCCTATGAGAAGCGGGGTGAGCAATACCTGCTGATCAAGTCGCCCCCGGCCTCGGGCAAGAGCCGCGCTCTGATGTTCATCGCGCTCGACAAGCTGCACAATCAGGGCCTGCGTCAGGCCATCGTGGTGGTGCCGGAAAAATCTATCGGGTCCAGCTTCAACGACGAGCCGCTGAGCAAACATGGCTTCTGGGCCGATTGGACCGTTCAGCCGCAGTGGAACCTGTGCAATGCGCCCGGTGGCGATGACGGCAAGGTCGGCGCCGTGGGCAAGTTCCTGGCCAGCGACGACAAGGTGCTGGTCTGTACCCACGCGACCTTTCGCTTCGCCGTCGACAAGCTCGGGATCGAGGCCTTTGATGATCGCCTGATCGCGGTGGACGAGTTCCACCATGTCTCGGCCAACCCCGACAACAAGCTGGGCGCGCATCTGGGCGCGCTGGTCGCCCGCGATAAGGTGCATCTGGTGGCGATGACCGGATCGTACTTTCGTGGTGACGCCGAGGCCGTTTTGTCGCCCGAGGATGAGGCAAAGTTCGACACGGTCACCTACACCTATTACGAGCAGCTGAACGGCTACAAATACCTCAAGTCGCTCGACATCGGGTATTTCTTTTATTCCGGGTCCTATGCGGACGACATCCTCAAGGTGCTGGACCCGACCGAGAAGACGATCCTGCACATCCCGAACGTGAATTCGCGCGAAAGCACCAAGGACAAGCATCGCGAGGTCGAGCACATCATTGATGCCTTGGGCGACTGGCAGGGCACCGACCCCGTCACCGGGTTTCAACTGGTCAAGACGCCCGAGGGGCGTGTGCTGCGCATCGCCGATCTGGTGGATGATGAACCGGCCAAGCGCGACAAGGTCTCCGCTGCGCTGAAAGATCCTGCGCAGAAGAACAACCGCGATCATGTCGACATCATCATTGCCTTGGGCATGGCGAAGGAAGGGTTCGACTGGATCTGGTGCGAACACGCCCTGACGGTCGGTTATCGCGCCAGCCTGACCGAGATCGTGCAGATCATCGGCCGCGCCACCCGCGACGCCGAGGGCAAGACGCGCGCGCGCTTCACGAACCTGATCGCCGAGCCTGACGCCGCAGCTGAAGCGGTGACCGAGGCCGTGAACGACACGCTGAAAGCGATCGCTGCGAGCCTGCTGATGGAGCAGGTGCTGGCCCCACGTTTCAACTTCACGCCCAAGACCGTCAAAAGCGGCCCCGTCGAGGGGTTCGATTATGGCGAGGGCGGCTATGATCCCAATAAGGAGAACGTCGGCTTCAACGAGGTCAGCGGTCAATTCCAGATCGAGATCAAGGGACTGGTCGAACCCAAGAGCAAAGAAGCCAAGCGCATTTGTCAGGAAGACCTGAACGAAGTCATCACAGCTTTCGTTCAGGACAAGACCACGATCGAGCGAGGGCTATTTGATGAGGAACTGGTCCCCGAAGAGCTGACCCAAGTGCGCATGGGCAAGATTGTCGGTGCCAGATTTCCAGAACTCGATGCGGAAGATCAGGAAGCCGTACGCCAGCATGCCGTCGCCGCGCTGAATCTGACACAGAAGGCCAAGCAAATCGCGCTGACAGGCGGTGATGACGGCGAAGTATCCGCCAATACAGCGCTGATCGATGGGGTGCGCAAATTCGCCATGGATGTGCGCGAGTTGGATATCGATCTGATCGACCGGATCAACCCGTTCGGGGAAGCCTATGCGATCCTGGCAAAAACCATGAGCGAGGAAAGCCTCAGGCAAGTGGCCGCAGTGATTTCTGCCAAGAAAGTGCAGCTCACGCCCGAAGAGGCGCGCGCGCTGGCGAAACGTGCCGCCGCCTTCAAGCTCGAACGGGGGCGCTTGCCGTCGATCACATCGGCTGATCCATGGGAGAAGAAAATGGCCGAAGGGGTGGCCTATCTTGTGCGCATGAAACAGGAGGCCGCCAATGGCTAACGGCTTCACCGATGAAGATGACGCATTGCTGGCCGAGCTGGGCGTCGAGGTTGAGACGAAAAAGCACGTTTCCCGCACTCCGCGTGAAGAGCGGATCATCGCGGGGTTTGAAGAGATCCAGCGTTTTGTCGATGAACACGGGCGCCGGCCGCAGCATGGTGAAGACAGAGATATCTTCGAGCGCCTGTATGCCGTGCGTCTCGACCGGATCAGCGAGTCAAATGAATGCCGTGATCTGATTGAGCCCATGGATCGTCAGGGACTGCTGAGTGGCGCAGCGCTCGCGGCGACAGATGATACGGATGAACTGGACGACGACGCGCTCCTGGACGCGCTCGGGATCGCGGTTGAAGCGCCCGCGATCACAGAACTGAAGCATGTCCGCTCAACGGCAGAAAAGAAGGCCGCGGAAGAGATCGCGAACCGCGACCGCTGTGAGGATTTCGCGCGTTTCAAGCCATTATTCGAGCAAGTGCAAAAGGAACTCGACACCGGTCTGCGCGAGGCACGGAAATTCGAGCTGAAATCGGAAATCGCACCGGGCCGTTTTTTCATCGTGGGTGGCCAGAAAGCCTATGTCGCCGAAATGGGAGAAGTGAAACTCACGGATCAGGGGCGCACAGATGCGCGGCTGCGGGTGATCTTCGACAACGGAACCGAAAGCAATATGCTGATGCGGTCCCTGCAGCGGGCACTGAACGCTGATGGCGATGCCGGGCGACGCATATCCGAGCCGCATGCAGGGCCGCTCTTCTCAGACCGGACGATAGACGGCGATGAGGCCAGCGGCACCATCTATGTCCTGCGCAGCAAATCCGATCATCCACTGGTGGCCGAGAACCGCGATCTGGTTCACAAGATCGGTGTAACCAATATGAGCGTGGAAAAGCGCATAGCGGGGGCGCATTTGCAGCCGACATTCCTGATGGCCAATGTCGAGATTGTCGCAACCTATGAGCTCTACAACATCAACCGCACCCGCCTGGAGAACCTGATCCATCGCATCTTTGAACCAGCGCGACTCGATATCGAAATCATGGACCGCTTTGGCCGGCCCTTCGTACCGAAGGAGTGGTTTCTGGTGCCGCTCTTCGCCATCAACGATGCTGTCGAAAAGATCAAGGACGGCACGATTGCCAGTTATGCCTACGATCCGGCTCAGGCGCAATTCATCCGCCGATCAGGGGGCGCATAATGGCTTTTCGTTTCTGGCGGCGCGTTCGCCTTGCCCCGGGTGTCACGCTGAACCTGTCGAAATCGAATGCATCGCTGTCGTTTGGGCCAC
Source organism: Roseinatronobacter bogoriensis DSM 18756 (assembly GCF_004366635.1). Lineage (GTDB taxonomy): Bacteria > Pseudomonadota > Alphaproteobacteria > Rhodobacterales > Rhodobacteraceae > Roseinatronobacter > Roseinatronobacter bogoriensis. The sequence continues at coordinate 15,237 of NZ_SORN01000014.1, forward strand.
GCGGCGCGAAATACACCATCAGTCCACGGGGCAATCGGGCGACAGCGGGCCTGCCTGGGACGGGTCTGTTCTACACAGTTCATGACCGCAACCGCGCCGGGCGGGGTGGGGCGGCACCAGCACCATCCGTGCCGCAGCGCGACCGGCTGAAGCTGGGGTTCTTCCAGCGGCTGATAACGCCTGCGGAAGAAAAGCGCTTCATTGACGGCATTCGCGCGCTGAATGAGGGTGATCAGGATGCCGCGCTGGCTGGCCTCGAAGAAGCCCGTGATCTGCCCGATGCCGCCTGGATGGCTGGCATGATCCGGCTCCGGCGCGAGGAACTCGACCACGCAAAAGCGCATTTCGAACACGCGCTGGACCGGTTGGGTGATCTCGGCGCGCTTTTCGGGAAATACGAGATCGCCGCGCAGGCCAGCCTGCCGATCACGTCCGACATCTTCGCCCATGTCTTCCCGCGTGAGCGTGGCACGCGTCTGGCACTGGTGGAGATCGCACAACTTCAGGGCCGCCACGCCGATGCCATGGCCCATGTTGAACGCCTGTTGCAGATCGATGCGACCGATCCGGTGGTGCTGTTGTCCTTTGCAGAACTGGCGCTGGACACCCCGGATGACAGAGCGCTGATGGACCGCGTGGTCCGCGCCACTGTGCATGTCGAGAACGAAACACCCGTTGATACGGCGATCCTGCTATATCGTGGCCGTGCGCTGGCCTCACTTGGCATGCCGGATGCGGCGATTGACGTGTTTACGTTGGCCAACCGCCGCCGCAAGGACCGGCCCGAGGGCTTGTTGCATCAGATCCGCTATGACCGGGCGGTGCTCTACGATCAGGTTGGCCGCAAGGCTCATGCGCGGCGCGAATTCGAGCGTCTATATGCCGAAGACCCTGAATTTGAGGATTTAAGTGCAAAGCTGACGATCAATGCGTGAATTTGCGACGGAGTACTTGTTGCGTGAGTGGTCAGAGTTGCGGCTGGGTCAAGCGCTCTGGACGCCCGAGAGCTTGGACGACCTTGATCGGTCCTTCGCGCAGAACCCAGATGAAGGGGAGGGTACATCTTATGTCAAACGGGGGCAGTAAGTCGTACAGCGCTCTCCCGGTTTCCATTATGGACAATAATTTCTTTGAAGTGCTTGCATTCGAGGAGTTTCTAAAATGAGAGACGAAAATCAATTCAAAACCTGGCTGGAAGAAGGTGGGGCACAGACCCAGAATGGACGAAACTCGCGTGCCTATGCGGTTCGAACGATTGAAAAGAACCTCACAGCGCTTGGGCTGCCATATGAAAGTCTCGACGACGCGTGGGCTGTTGATCAGTTCGCTGGCGTTCGCTTGCGCCTGAAAAAGATGCGTGACGATGCCCGTGCTGGCGGTGAAGATTATCGGATTCTCATGCCGGATTCAGAAAGGCCACACAATCGGCTCTCCAACTGGAGCAGCTGGCTGGCGCAATACGGGCGGTTCATTTCAGGTGAACCACCACGCGCTGCAAAGGATGCAGATCGCATTCGGCAACATGTTATGGAGCAGTATATCGAGCCTGCGCGCGAAGATGGTCTCGCTCAGGTTGATGTTCTGGTCCGAGACGTAAATGATGCGCTCAACCTCAATCAGGGCTGGCCAAATGTGTGCCAGGCACTTGCGGGTCGAATCTTCCAGGACTTTGCACAATTGCCGCCCCCAGAACGGATTGGGGCCGACCAGAGCCCAGCAACTGTATTCCGTTTCTATCTGGATGGCCGCAGTGTGGATCGGCTCGAATTGGAGAAACTACGGAAGCGTTTTCTGGCGCTCTGTCCGGACTTCAAGAGTTTTATCGAACCAGGAACAGGCTGGGCGCAACGCGAAAAGGCATACAAGATAGTCGCAATAGACAGGGTCCGCGAAGCGCTCAAAGAACAGCACGACAACGAGGCCCTCGGCAAATCGGTCTTCGAGATCCTGAAAACTGCGTCCCAGGATGGTCCATTCGTCAGATGGCAGACAGAAGATTCTATTGTGAATAAGGCACCGGAGCTGGCCGGGGAATTTTATGCGGTGATAGGCGGCCTGATCCAGTCTGATGAACCATCTGAAACCGCCGTGACCTCGGCATTCGATACGCTCGCCGATCTGCGTGAGCGCGGAGCAACTTCACTGACCTATGGCGAGCGTTTGAACATTGTCTTTTCAACATTGGCCATGGTTCGGCCGAACGAAGCAGCTCCCCTGAAGGTGACGCGGATTAATGAAGCATGGGAAATTCTTACAGGTGAGAAACTCTTCGTCGATTCAAAAGCCGACATTGGCAACGACTATCGCCGCTTTGCCACAGTGTTCTCTGAGTTGTTTGAAATTATGCGGGATGAGTGGCGGTGGCAGCCTCACGACTGGCTTGACCTCCAGGGTTTTCTTTGGATCGCCATCGACAAGACCACTCCCGTGCCCATCGACCCCAATCAAGACTTGGCGGTGGATTTACGTCACGAAGGAACTGTGCTCATGAAGCCTGTAAATCTCATACTTTATGGCCCGCCAGGCACCGGGAAGACCTATAGCTCAGCGGCAGAAGCCGTTCGACTCTGCGGCGAGGAAGTGCCGAATAATCGTGACGCGCTTATGGAGGTGTATGATCGGCTACTGGCTGAAGGCCGGATCGAATTCGTAACCTTCCACCAGTCCATGGCCTACGAGGACTTTGTCGAAGGGCGGCAACCCATGACTGGAACTGAAGACGATGAAAGCAGCGCTTCAACTGGGTTTAGACTGGAACCTGTGCTTGGGACTTTTCGGCGTATCGTCAAGCGCGCGGAGACCAGCAAAGGCCGCGCGTCGGCTGCAGACAGCCTGAAGCTGGCCGGACGGCAAGTGTTCAAGATGTCGATCGGTGAGGCCAATAATCCTGAAGACGCACATCTGTTCGAGGATGCGATCAAGGGCGGTTACGCGGTTCTTGGATTTGAAGACATCGACTGGAGCGACAAAAGGTTCGAGGCGCGAGAGGCCTTCATCGATGCCTGTAAAGCCAAGGGCGCACACAACGCGAATGTCGATGCCCGATCCGGTGTTGTCCAGATGCCGTTTATCTTCCGAAACTGGGTGCGAAAGGGCGATATTGTCGTCGTTTCAAAGGGCAACGCTCTGTTCAGGGCCATTGGCGTTTTCACGGGAGACTATGAATTCTGCCCAAGGCCGGAAGGGGACTATGGCCACAGGCGGGCCGTCCGGTGGATTTGGGTGGATCGGGAGGGGGCACCGGTCGAAGAAATCTATTCACGCCGGTTCATGCAGAAATCGATTTACATGCTCTTTGACAGCGAGCTGAACGTGCCAGCTCTCGAGCGCTATATGAACAGCCAGCAGGTAGAAGGCACGGCTGATCCCGAACCCTTCGTCCTGATCATCGATGAGATCAACCGCGCCAATATCTCGAAAGTGTTCGGGGAGTTGATCACGTTGCTGGAGCCAGACAAACGGCTCGGTCAGCGCAACCAGATCAAGGTGCGTCTGCCCTATTCCGGAGATGAATTCGGGGTGCCGTCGAACCTGCACATCCTCGGCACGATGAATACTGCCGACCGGTCTATCGCGCTGCTCGACACAGCATTGCGGCGGCGTTTCACCTTCCGCGAGTTGATGCCCGACCCGTCCGTTCTCGAAGATGCAGCGGAGCGTACCGGGATCGACCTGCCGCGCATATTGACCACGATCAATGATCGTATCGAGTACCTGTATGATCGCGAACATCAGATCGGGCATGCCTATTTCACGGGCTGCGAAACACGCGGTGATGTCGATGAAATCATGCGTCACAAAGTGATCCCGCTTCTGGCTGAGTATTTCTTCGAAGACTGGGCCAGGATCGCCGCAGTGCTGGGGGACTTGGAAACGCATGACCGCGACATCAGCGGTGGGTTTCTGAACCGCTCGGCGCTCAAGGCGCCGCCGGGACTCGATAACGGCGAGGCTCTGCCCCGGTTTCGTTGGTCGGTTCGCAGTGTGAAAGAGGGCTTCAGCTATACGCGGCTGCTGGAATCATGATCCGACGCACCCTGCGCGAATGGCAGCGCATCAGCTACGGCGATGATGAGGACTCGATCCCCGAGGCGCATGCTGACCGGATCGTGGCCATAGCGCAGCGGTCCAGCTTTGCGGGGCGAGGAGGTGAAGGGGTGCTCGAACATGGCCGCAAGAGCTTGCGCGCTCGGGGCGTAGTGGGTGTCATCGCAGCGCCTGGATGCCAACTCGAAATCCTGCCGAAGATCGAAGGGCTGGGTGAACGCGAACCCAATGAGGCCGACCTGCGCAGACGACTCATCCACATGCTGGGCGTCGTGCATGACCTGCCCATCGATGCGGGATCCATGGCGCAGCTGGGATGGCAGCGCGACACTGTGCTCGAATTGCTGATCCGGCTGTTCTGTGGGCGTCTTGCTGATGCGGTGCGCCAGGGGATGCCAAGGCGGTATCTCGAGCATGAAGATGACCTGCCTTCGCTGCGCGGGCGACTGGATGTCACACGGCAATTCTCACGCCACGCTGTGGCGCCCCAGAAGCTCGCTTGCCGTTTCGATGATCTTTCTCCTGACATCGCCCTGAACCGGGTGATGCGCGCGGCCATCACACGCTTGCAGCGACTGGCGCAGGCGCCCGACAATCAGCGGATGCTGCGAGAGCTTAGCTTCGCCTATGCCGATGTCACCGATGTGCCAGTCAAGGCGCTGCGCTGGGATATCATCACGCTTGATCGTACCAACCAACGCTGGCGGGAACTTCTCGCCTTCGCCCGGCTGTTCCTGTCAGACAGGCATCAGCAGACCAGCGCGGGAACGATCGACGGTCACGCCTTGCTCTTTGAGATGAATACCTTGTTCGAGAATTATGTCGCCCGTCTGCTGCCCCGTGCCCTGGCTGGCAGCGGTCTGAGGGTTGTGGCGCAAGGTGGTCATCGCGACTGCCTGTTTGACGGAGAAACGGGTCGCTTTCGGACGAAGCCAGACCTGATCATTCGGCAGGGGGAGCGAGTCGTGATGGTTATCGACACCAAATGGAAACGCATGACCCCACAGATTGACGATCCGAAACAGGGCGTCAGCCAAGGAGATGTCTATCAACTCATGGCCTATAGCCAGCTTTATAACTGCCCGAATGTCATGTTGCTCTATCCGCACCATGGTGCGCTTCCAGCCGATCCGATCTTCACAAGATATGCGATCGGCGCGAAAAACGCAGCTGTGACCCTGTCTGTCGCCACATTGGACGTCACCGGACCATCGCGTCGGCATATTGAAGAGCTACAGCGGCTGACTGATCTCTGCCATTCGGCGGCTATGCCAGCTTGAAACTGGTATGGCCGTTGTTCAGTCTAATCCTGTCTGGTCGGCTTTTGATCATTTCGGGCTTTCTCGAAACACGCGCCGATCATCTTGGGGTCGATTTCCGGCTCGTCCCATTTCATCGCCGCGCCCCTCCAGCGTTCGATGGTCGCCTGCAGTTTGGGATCGTCAGCTTCGAGATGGAAGGTGTAGAGGCGATTGACGATCTCCTGCATCAGCTGGCGCATCTCGGCGTCATCGATGCGCGAGACTTCCGACCACGGGATGCGCCGACCGTCCGCGTCCACGACGAAAACATCCGAGAAGTCGCCGATCCGGGTGACAGGGGTCAGTCCGGAATGCAGTGTTTCCAGCTGCGTATTGCGCACGCACAGCATCGCCATGATCTTTGCGAGATTCGCAGCGACGCGTTTTTCATCTTCGGGTTTCATGCGGTCAGATTAGCGGGGTTGCGGGGCGCGCGCCATCAATTTGGCGGATGATCTGTCCTTTCACTCGCAAGCTCGCGCCAGCTCTCTCAACACCGCATAATCCGCCAGCCATTCAGCAATCAAGGTGCCTCCCGGCAGCGCGGCAAGTTCGTCTGCCACGCGTGCCTGTTCGGCCCGGCTGTATTCCACCACCGGCGGACAGGCGCTGGGCACCGTGTCAAAACTGCCCTCCGCGCAGGCGGTCAAGAAGATCATCGCGGCTGCGAGGGCGGCGTGCGGCTGCGTCCAGCATCTGACGTTGAATCTCATTCGTGCGCTCCAGTTGCTCAAACCGCTCGGCGGCGCGACCTGCGCGTTCGCCTGATCGACGTAGGTTGATCAAAAACAACGCGATGGTGAGCACGACGAGGGCGAGTGCCGTCACCCGCCGCGCCCATGGCGGGGCGAGTAGCCCGACCACAAGGCTGGCCCACATCAGCGCAGGCCCTTCTTCCAGTCATCCATCCGCGCCCAGACGGCCACCGCGATCCCGCCCAGTGCCAGCGCGATGAATAGCCAGCGCAGGATGTCGAGATGCGGCACCAGCGGTAGAATGGCCCCTTGCGCCTCGGCCAGAACCTCCTGCGCCACCTCGACCCCAGCGGCGCCGACGGTCGCCACACCAGCCGCGCCAGTGCCTTTCAGTGTGCGGCTCTGCGCGATGGCCTCGCGCGCGGGCGGTGTTTCCGCCGCAAACGCTGTCGCCCGCACCGGGAACCGCTCGCCCCAGACACGTCCGGGCCCAAGGTCGAGATGGATGAAGCCCGAGCGCGGGTAGAAGCCAAAACCCAGAAACCCCACCTCGCGGGCAGCGGCCTCAAACGCCAGCGGATCATGGTTCGACATGGCGATATCGAAGGCCGTGCCGTCCATGTGTTTTGATCTCGGTGCGCCGCCGACATTGCGGTTATGCTCTGGCGAGCGATAGGCGGATCGGACGATCAGCGGCTTTCCCAGCCGGTCGCGCAGGGCTTGCAGCTTGTCCAGCGCCTCGGGGTGCAGCTTCAGCTGGCCCGTGCCGCGACAGGCGATCTCTGCAGGCGAGAAGTTCTTCCAGCGCCAGAGGCCGTCGGGGACATCGCGGAAATGGCGGAAACTGCGGATGGGGTCAGACATGGGGTCTCTCCTGTGGGTGATGGGCATGCGAAATGGGCCGCAGGCCCGAGAGGGCAGCGGTGGGGATGTGTTGGGCGTGCGGGGTCGTCAGTGTGCCAGCGAGGCATTGCGTGTCGGTATGGACAGCGCGCGCTGGGCGTTCCTGTCAGAGGGCAACAGCCAGTCGCTGTCAGTTGCCATCCCTGCGCTGGAAAGCAGCAAAGACCAGATTGCGCATGTCGTGGATATCGCGCTCGATCCGGGCGAGGCGGTCATGATCGACGCGCCGGTCCTCGTCGCGCCGCTTCTCGATGCGGGCGCGCTCCTCGGCCAGTTCCTGCTCCAGCTTGTGCAGCAGGGCCTCGTTGGTGAAGGCTTTGCGCGTGACAGCAGTTGCCAGCCCGGCAATGAAAGTGAACCAGACGCCAATGGCAGCGGCCACGCCATGATCGCGCAGGGCGCGCGTGATTTCTTCGATCAGGGAGGTGCGGTCAGTCATGCTGGCTCCTTTTGCGCGGGCAAGGCCAGCGGTTCAGTAATCGGTTTCGACATAGACACCGGAACAGTCATAGGCGACGGCGCCTGCGGTGCCGCCATTGTTCATGTAATTGCGGGGGCTCAGGAGTTGGTTGGCGGCAGGGAGGTTCGCAATGATCTCGACCTCGGCGATGGCGCCCGAGACTTCCTCCACGACGCGCAGCCAGACCGAGGCGGCATTCGGGGCGGCGTAGAGGAAGAGCGTCAGGACGTTTGTCGGCGCATCGACTGGGAAATCTGCCCCGAGATCGATCAGCGTGGGCGCGCCGGAGCCTGAGTTATGCACCATCTGCCAGTTGGCATGGGTGCCGCGCTGGAAGCCGATCCCGATGGCGTTGACGACGGCAGAGAGGGCCAGCGCGGTCGCAAGCGCCGAGGTCGAGCCGATCAGCCCGAAGAAGCCCATGCCAGTGGGCTGCAGCGTCGTCAGCGAGAGCCGGTTCACATAGGTGAAGCCGCCCAGCCCCTCGGCATTGCCGCGCCAGCAGACCCAGCCGGCCGAGCGTTCCTCGGCCGCGGCGTCCACTGTGGCCGCGCTGGTCATCCGCCAGCGGCGCATGGAGGTGGAGAGGTTCGTGGTGGCAAGGCCGGGCGTGGAGGCGGTGCCGACGCCCGTGCGCGGCATGCCGATCGCGTTGATCGTGGTACCCGAGGACGGGGCCCAGTACGCGATCCGGTTCACCCCGAAATGCGGCTGCAGCGGGAACAGCCGCCCCGAGGGGCGCATGACCTCGAGCCAGGCCGACCCCGCCCGGTCACGGGCGTAGAGATGGATGCGGCCTGCGGGCGGCGGATCGGGGGGCGTCGCGCGGCCGGGCAGGACCATGGGCTCGGGCAGTTCCACCCGGCCACTGGTGCGGTCGATGCGGATGGCGTCAAAGTAGGCCGATCCGTCCGGGCTGACCTTGAAGCTGAAGTCGTCGTTGCCGAGGAGACCGATCAGGGCGCGGGCCGAGAAGCCGGTCTTGAAGGCGAAGGCGGCATCGTCGCCCGGCGCGTTCTTGTTGAAGGTCGCCTCGATGCCGTTGCCCGCATGGTTGAAGAGCATCGCGGGGGTGTTGATCGAGAAGCGGTTGTAGCTGTCGGCCGTGGCCCAGCCGAGGCCGAGTTGCTGGGCGGTCAGGTTCGCCTGGGGCATGCCAACCTGTGTCACGCTGTTGGCGAAGGTCACGGTGGGCGTGTTGATCACCGTCGTACCGCCCGCACCTGCGGTGGCCGAGCCGATGTTGACCACGGTGTTCGACCCGGACGCGCCGCCGGTGCCGATGTTCACGGTCTTGGTGGTGCCGTTGGTGGTGGCGCCGGTTCCGACGCCATAGGTCGCAGTGCCGGTGGAGGTGCCGAGGGTCGCCGTGCCCCCGGAGGTGGTCAGGGTGCCGGAGAAGGTCTTGTTGCCCGAGAAGGTCTGCGTGCCCGCGAGGATCGCCAACTCGCTTGAGGTGTTGGGCAACGTGTAGGTCCGGGTCTGGCCAGTGGAGATGGAGGCGAGCGAGAAGACCGCCTTCTTCGTCGGATCGGCATTGTTCACCAGGCTGAAGACAGCATCAGACACATCTCGGGGTTCGCCGACGCTGGCCCAGCTGGAGCCGGACCAGACGAAGAACGCGCCTTCCTCCGCGACCCAGACCAGCCACCCGGGGCGCGGAACGAGCCGGATCCACGCGCCATCGACCCAGAAGGCGATGTTCAGGTCCCATCCTGCCCATAGATCAGTCGCGCCCGAGGCGACAAGATGGCGGTCGCCGTCGGCGGGGCTCGCGGGCGGGGCGGTGCGCATGCGGTCCAGCACCGCCAGCTGCACCATGGCGTCCAGCAGGCGCAGCGCCTCGTTGTGGGTGACATGCTTCTGGGCCTGCGCGGCCAGAATATAGGGCAGCAGCAGATTGCTGGTGGTGTCGGACATGGTGATTTCCGGTTGTGATTTGAAAGAAGGATCAGAAGAACAGCGTGACTGTCCGCGCTGCTCCGCGCCCGATCAGAGTGGAGAGCTGGGCGATGCGGATGGTCAGCGCGTTGCCGGGACCGAGCAGCGCGCCCCAGTCGGCGATCTGGTCAGCACTGGTGTAGATCGCACTGGTGGTGTTCGTGCTCAGCGTGCGTTTCACGGATGCGCCATCAAGGATATCGACCTCGTATGCCTCAAGCTCCTCGGCCAAGGCCACTTCACCCGCGTTCCAGTTGTCAGCGGCCAGCGCCCGCGATCGGCGCACCCAGCGGATTGTCAGATCGCCGGGGTTCCGCGCTCTGCGCCAAGGCTGGTCGATATGCGCGACCGAGAAAGGCCGCAGCCCGGCACCTTCGGGTGTGAATGTCTGCGCCACATAGCTGTCATCGCTGGGTGCTCGCGCGGCGGGGCCGATGCGCCAGTTCCATGGCAGGCCCAGATCGGCCTCGGAAATCGGCAGCGGGGTCAGGCTGTCGTCCAGCACCACGACGCGCGCGCCTTCCTGCGTGGGACTGCCCATCGCGCTTTCCGTGCCACGCTGACCGCGCAGCAGCCGCGTCAGGCGATAGCGCCCCGGAGCAATCAGCTCGGCCGCGCCAGCCTGCACGATCTCCCACTGCCCTGCATCCGTTTCCACCGCCAGCGCATTGGCCCCGCCAAAAAGCGCGATGTCGGCGACACTTTCCAGTGTGCCTGCGAACAGATCCACGATCAGCTCATTGCCCAGATCGAAGCGGGATGTCGGGCCAGCGTAGAAATCCGCGACCAGCAGGCCCATCCGCGCCCGCCTGCTGAATGTGGTCAGCTGCTCGAACCCGTCGCTGCCGGGGCTGCGATAGACGGCCATCTCGCCGGGCCATGGACGCGCATGGGCGGCGATCAGAGGGCGATGGGGCGCAATCTCCTCGCGCAGCTGGGGCAAATCGAGAAACAGCACATCGGGGGCACCAAACACCATCGGCGTGGCCAGTGTCGCGGGCCGGGGATTGCCGGGGGGCAGATCGTAGATCGCGCGGTCCTGTCGCAGGGCCTCAACGCTGCGAAATGTCGAGTCTGCCAGTGAGACCAGCCGCATATCGACTTGCCGCCCGTCATGGTCGAGCGCGATCACATCGCAGGGATCAAGCGCAAGGCGCGAGGGGGGCAGGCGAAACACGGCTGTTTCGCGCCCTGACCAGGCTTCCATCAGCGCGCGGCGACAGCGGCGCTCGGCCTCTTCGGGCGGGACAGCCATGGGGAAGCTTTCAAGCGCAATGCGCGTGGTGTCCACCGTGATGCGCTGCGCTTCGACTTGCGAGGCATCGTAATCCTCATCGGCCCGCGCGACCTGCCATTTGAGGGCCTGCGGCAGCTCGGTTTCCTGCGCGCGGGTGAGTTCCAGAACTTCGGCCCCGGACCCGCCATCACCGCCCGCGCCGGTTCCCGAAGCGACCATATCCTCAGCGCTGATCACAGTGACGGCAGCGCGCCCACGCATGACAAAGCGGATCACACCGCCCGTCTCGACGGCATCAAAGCCGAAATGCCGCGCGAGTGTGGCGATGGAACTGCGCGGGCTCTCCAGTGCTGCGATCACATAGCCCTCGACAGCGCCCCAAAGGCCCGAGACATCGATGCGGTCCTCGGGCAGCCCAGCGCGCAGGCAAAGCTGGCGGACGAGGGCTGCGAGCGACACAGCCCCCAGCCGCCCTGTCAGCCAATGGCCCAGCCGCCAGTTCGGGCCATCGGTCCAGACTTCGGTCAGCGCGGGGAAGAACGGATAGGGTCGCGCATCCCATGTCCAGGCCGCGCATTCGGGGACATGCACCATGCGGCCGCCATAGATCGAGGAAACCGGATTGTTGGCAGCCTCGCTCCACCAGAGATAGCTCGCCTCGAGATAGGCGCGCTGGATCGCATCATCCCGCCAGCCGCGCGAGAAATAGGGCACGAAGCTCTCGGAGGATTTGGGATCAAAGAAGACATTCGGCTGGTTGGTGCCGCGATCCACAGCGGGGCAACCCAGCTCAGTAAACCAGATCGGCTTTGATTGCGGCACCCATGCACTGGGTGTGCCGCTTTCGACCCCACCGGGGCGATCAAAGTGCGGTTCCGACCACCAGCTGCTCAGATCCTTGTAGCGGTAGACCCAAGGCTTGCCATGTGCGCCGTCAGCAATGGCCGTGCGCTGCTGTGCCACGCGATCACCGGCACTGGCATAGAACCAGTCAAACCCTTCGCCGCCTGCGATATTGGATTGCAGATAGGCGCGGTCATGGATGGCAGGCCAGCCGCCGTTCGGGGGCTCGCTTGAACCGATGGCGCTCGCCCCCTTACCATCAGCATGATCAAACCCGTCGCGCCAGTCCGAGAGCGGCATGTAGTTATCGATGCCGATGAAATCGATGTTCGGGTCGGCCCAGAGCGGGTCGAGGTGGAAGAGCACGTCTCCGCTGCCATCATCCGGCTGATGGCCGAAATACTCGGACCAGTCGGCGGCATAACTGATCTTCGTCCCGGACCCGAGAATGGCGCGCACATCCGCCGCCAGATCGCGAAATGCCTGCACCGCCGGATACGTGGACGCGCCCGAGCGGATTTGCGTCAACCCGCGCATCTCGGTGCCGATCAGGAAGGCATCGACGCCCCCAGCCACCGCGCAGAGACGAGCATAATGCAGGATCATCCGGCGCAGGCCCCAGTCATTGGCAGGGCCGGTCCAGATCACACTCTCGCCCAGAATGGCGAAACTGCCCGGTGACGCACCGCCAAAGAAGCTTGCCACCTGCGCGGCTGCACTCGCGGTCTGGTCGGCACTGCCTGCAAAACCTGCCGCTGGCGAACAGGTGATCCGCCCCCGCCATGGGAATTTGGGCTGGCCGATGTCGGCTGCGTTGTCGCTATAGGGATCGGGCAGCGTGTTCCCTGGTGGCACATCCATCATCAGGAAGGGATAGAAGGTCACGCGCAGCCCGCGCGCTTTCAGCTCCCGGATCGCCTGCACGACGGCGAAATCCGCAGGCGTGCCACCATAGACCGGACGATCTTCGGAATCACGGCTCACCAGCTGCGCCGTCAGCCGCGTCACGCCATTCACGGTCCAGCTTGCATTTGGCGTGGATTTGTCGATGAATTCGACCTTGGGCCGGATCGTGCAGTTGCCTGCGCGCAGATCATCGCCGAACCAGGACACCACGAGGCTGACGCTTTCGACGCTCGGCACCATGGCCTGCAAGCGGTCCAGCGCCACGACCATATCGGCGGTGTCGGCGACTGCATTGGAATTCTCTGCGCTGCTGATGCCGCCAAGCGTCATGCCAAACAGTCCAGCGCCAAGGCTGCGCCCGCCTTCAACCTTGCGCACGACATCTGTCGCATAGGTGAACTCACCCGCCGAAGGGATCAGCGTGACCGCGCGGATCAGCCCTTCGGCCGTGTCGGGATCTGCCAGCGGACGGAACACCTCGAAGGTCAGCTGCGGGATACGATTGCCGTAATCGCCCAGCGGCAGGTCTTCGAACATGACATAGGCCGTGCCGCGATAGGCGGGCGTGTTGGCGGCCCCCATCCGGGCCACAATAAAGGGATCGGGCTGCTGCGCGTCATCGCCCGGGTACCAGCGCCAGGTGATGCCAGAGAGATCGAGGGGTTTGCCATCGGCCCAGATGCGCCCGATGCCGGTGATCCCTCGCCCTGCCGGGCCTCCTCCACCTCCAATCTCTCCCCCGGAGAGATTGGTCCCTGCGGGACCGGCTTCGGAGCCTTCGCAGAGTGCGACCGCGAATGACGCATAATAGAGATACTCGGTCGTCCTGACCCTCGGCCCGCCGCCCTTGCCACCGCCGCGCTGGGTCGTGGTGCGCGTCTCCTCCCGAAAATCCGTGGCCCAGATGATATTGCCGCCGATCCGCATGCGTCCAAAAACGCGCGGGATGACCGCCCCCTCGGTCGAGGAGGTGATGCGCAGCGTATCGAGCCGCGCACCTTCGATGCGTTGGGCAGGTGCCAGCGAAGAGATCAGCCAGCTGTCGATGGCCGAGCCCACTGTCGCCCCGATCATCCCGCCAATGGCCGCACCCGACAGGCCAAGGAAAGCTCCGCCAAAGCCCAGCCCGATGCTGGAGCCAACAGCGCCAAGGACAAGGGTGGCCATCTACATCAATCTCTCAAGGGGAACAGGAAGGCAAAGGCGATGCGCCGTTGCCAGGCGGGACTGAGCGGCTGCTCGATCACGCCGAGCCGCTCATAGGCGTGGATGAAACTGTCAGGTCCGGTGAGGATGCCGACATGTTTGGCGATGGCACGCGGCATCATCCGGAATAGGAGCAGCGCGCCGGGTGGGGCCTGCGCCGGTTCGACCTCGATCATCATTCGCCGCGCGCCTTCCGCCATTACCTCGAGCGACCCGGTTTCGCCCCAGTCCCGGCTGTAGGGCGGGATCGGGAAGGGTTCGGGCCCCACAACCTCGCGCCAGACGCCACGCGCAAGGCCGAGGCAGTCACAGCCCACGCCGCACATGCTCGCCTGGTCGTGGTAGGGTGTGCCGAGCCATCTGCGCGCAGCGGCGATGACGATAGAAGGTTCGGCGCTCTTGCGCTGGCTCACTGTGATTGCATCCCTCACAGAACACCCCCTTCATGGCCACCATCGCGCGAGGCGTAGCGCAGAATGGTGTCCTGTCCGGGGATGTGGGGAAAGCCCCGGAAATTGACAGTGTTGGCGAACTTTGCGCTGCAGGTTTCGATCCGCTTGTCGCAACCAGCGTGGATGGTGAAACCGTCGCCCTCAGTGACAGCGCGCACGGGCGCTTCCAGCAGCGTAAGTACGGCCACGCCATCTACCAGATCATGCGCCAACACCTCCGCCCGCCCTCCGGCATTGGCACCAGAGGTCCAGTGGACGGTTCCAAAGGCAAACCAGCCGGAGGCAAAACCCGACAAGCCATAGGCGGTGAAAGCCCGGTCGCGCAGCAGGTCGATGACAGCACCGCTGCCCTTGTAAGCCGGGTTCTCCAGATCGACGCCGCAGCGCGCATCGCCCAAGCCCGCATCGCAGCCTGCCTGAAACGTCCGCCCGACAGTCTGGCCCAGCACATGCGCGAGGCTGCGCACCTCGGCGACAAAGGCCATGCGCCCGCGCCGGATTTGCCCCACAGCGCCCCAGCGCATCAGCACCCGCTGGCTGGTGTCCGCCCAGTTCACGCGCCAGAGCTCGACCTCGGCCGCATCCCAGCGCCCGTCGAGAATATCCGTCTCGGTGATCCGGTCCGAGGACAGCACGCCTTCCGCATCCTGCGCATCCACCGACAGGTCCGACCCGGCGCGGATTTCTGAGGCCGCAAAGCCGCTTTCGGGCTCGAATTCGGTGCCCTCGAACACCAGCGCGCAATCGTGATCGGTAAAACCGAAGCTGACCCCATCCGCGCGGGTGATGCGCCAGCACCATGCGAGTGTCGTGGTCCCTTCGTCGAGATGCGCCTGCAGTGCTGGGTCGATCTGTTTCATCGCCGGATCTCCAGCAGGGGAATGGAGGTGATCGAGCCCAGCCGCTCGATATCGAGGGTGACGTCCAGCGTGTCGCTGTCGAAACGGACAGGGACGTCGAATTCGAACCCGGCGGTTATGGCTATTCCCGCCGCCGGGGCTGTCCCGAATGTCACCACGCCAGTTGTCGTATCCACCGACCAACCGCTGACCTGTTCAACCCCACCCAGCGCAAGGCGGACGCTGCCGGCGACAGGCTTGGTGATGGCGCGGGTCCAGTTCTGGTCGCCGGACGTGTAGCGTTTCAACAGCGCGAAACTGGTCACGCTGCCATTCCCGGTGCCAATGGGCTGGTCCAGCGGCCCGGGCAACTGTGAGGGCGCGCAGGATTTGTAATCCGACCAGTCCTTGAAGCGAAACCCGTGCAACCGGCCATTCCGCGCTTCAAAGAAGGCGACGACAGCGGCCAGATCATCGGCGCGGCGAATGCCATAAGCGACATCATAGCGCCGTCGCGAGTTGGCCCAGCTGGCATTGCGCTCCTCAATGCCCGAGCCCAGCTCGACGATCTGCGTGCGCCGCTCGGGACCACCCCGCGCACCACGGCTGATCGCGTCCGGAAACCGGACCTCGTGAAAAGACATCTGATCCTCGTCTCAGGAAGTAGGGGTTTGCTCAGGAAGCGGGTCGACTGAGGAGCGGCTATCGGGACTATTTCTGCCGTTCGCTACTGGTGCTCTCATGAAAGTCAACTTAGGTGTTTCATCCCGGATGATCACATTTCTCCTCGGCGATCCGCCCGATTTAAGAGCCGAAGACGAAGTTTGAAGTTGAAATGACTTGTTTAGCAGGCAGGTTCAGGCGATCTTTACGATAGGCGAAATGCCACTTGCAGAGTGTGGGGTTAAGCATTGCGTGTTGTGGTGAAATTTATCTCTTATATCGTGATCACTCTCCTTGCGGTCCTCCCGTCACTATCAACGCCAACTTTTGCACAAGCATTGCGTCTTTTGGAAAACTGCACACCGCCGGTGGGTGTTGTGTTCGAGTTTGGAATACGCAACGATATTCACGGCAACCGCCTTCAATCTGAAGAAGATGGATTCGTTATGGCGGATGATGGGTTCGCCGGCATGTCACCCAGCTTTGCCTTCGACGGAACGCGTTTTTATGTTCGATGGGGCTCCTTGAAGGTGCCCGGCGTCAATGTGCCTGAGCCTGCTTGGGAAGAAGCTATCGTCGTTCAAGTAACTGCAAACAGAGTTACTGCGATTGAGCCCTATGGCGAGCGTGGAATTTGGATGCATACGGTCTTTTGGCGCAATGCTTCTGTTTTTTCTTCAAGGCATAGCGAGTTTATTTCTACACTCGACCCCACCGGCTATGTGACCGATGGCGCAATATACCATATGACTTGTGATCCCCGTTAGCATAGCCAAGTCGGAATGGGAGTCGTCGAGATATCTCAATCGAAGGACTGACTGGCCGCTAAGGGCTCATTGTGACCATGCGCCGCCTTCCACCGCACTCACATGCCCCGCCGCCCGAGATTGACCGCGCGCGCAATGTCTGCTGCCACCTGCGTGCGGGACTGCCGGAAGCTTTCCGCATCGCGCGCCATGATGGTGACATTCACGGTCGTGCTGCCATCGCCACCGCGACCCCCATAACCAGCAGCTTCCCGGCGCGAGAGCACGCGCTCCCCGCGCTGCAGGATCGCCGGCACTTCGTCGGGCTTGAGTCCGGCCCAGCCACCGGAATGCATGCGGGGCGCAGCTGCGAAGGCCATGGTAGGCACCATGCGCCCCGGAGCAGGACCGCCGACCACACCGCCTGCATGGAAGATATTGGCGAAGAGCCCGCCTGCGCCGCCCAGCACGCCAGAGAGCAGCCCTGCCAGTGGCCCAAGGATAAAGCGCCGCGCGGCGAGCCGGGCGAGATCAGCGATCATCGAGGTCACCAGATCGCGGAAGTCGAGCTTCCCCTTGCGCACGAAGTCCGCGACGGCGTTCTCGGCCGCCCCGAACGCGCCCACCAGCGCCTGACCGATATCCGCACCGATATCGCGCGCCTTGTCGGCATACTCGGACAGGGCTGCGGTGACTGCTTGCCAGCCGGTCAGCGCAACAGTTGCGCCACTGGCCGTGTCCGAGCCAGCCTGCCGCCCCGCAGCGCCTGCGCGTCCCGCTGCTGCTTCGGCCTGATCGAGCGCTTCCGACATACGCTGCGCCCCAGCTGTGGCGGCATCCAGCGCATCTGCGCTTTCCTCGCCCGACCCGCGCACTGCTGCCAGCAATGTGGCCATGGCCTCGCGTGCGCCGTCAAAGGCACTGGCCAGCGTCGCATCCGCCCGCGCGCGAAACGCCGTCGCAGATCGTTCGGCGCGCATTATCCCGGCGTCGAAGCTCGACACCCAAGCCTGTACGCCCAGCGCGTCGATCTGGAAACCCGCGCCGATCACATCGGCGATCTGGTTGAAGCCGGGCGCGATCCGGCTCAGGAAATCCGCCCATGTCTGGCCCAAAAACCGCATGAGCCGCAGCCAGAGGGCTTGGATATCTGCGCGCATGGCCCGAAACCGGTCGCCAAAGGCCGACATGGACGCGGCCATGCCATCCCAGACCGCGCGCGCGACATTGCCCATCAATTCCAGCGCGGCACCGAAGCCACCGGCGCCGGAAACAAGTCGGCCAAACTGATAGACCAACTCGCCCGCCCCCACGATCAGCGCGCCGATGCCCGTGCGGATCAGCGCCCCGCGCAGGACGACCAGCGCTGTGGCGAGCCCGCGCACGGACAGCGCCGCAGCGGCCAGCCCGGCCACCCAGCGCCCTGCCATGAAAGCGGCGAAGGTACCAGCGATGCTGACGAGCCGCCCGAGATTGTCAAAGAGGCCCCGGATCGCCATGCCGAGCGGGCCGGTCGTGCGGGCGACAGCGGCCATGGCATTGGCGACAGCTTCCAGCGCCGGGGCGGCAGCCACCGCCAGCTGGTTCGACAGCCCCCGCCAGATCAGGCCAAGGCGTGAGATGGCATCATTGGTGCGCTCGATCTGCGCTGCGTCCTGATCCGAGACCACCACGCCGAAATCGCGCACATCCTGCGTGGCTTGGCGCAGCGTCGCGCTGTCGATACGCCCGAACACGAGTGCGGCGCGATCCCCGAAGAGTTGCGAGGCAATGGCCGCGCGTTCAGCCTCGGGCACGAACTGGCTCAGTGCCTCCTGAATGGTGGCGATGCGGGCGTCCAGCGGCAGGCGTTGCAGAGCCTCAGCAGACAAGCGCAACCGACGCAGCGCCTCGACCGCAGGCCCAGTGCCCGACGCCGCCTGTGACAGGCGTCGCGTCAGCTGGATCGTGGCCTGCTCGACCTGACCCATCGACACGCCTGCCAGATCGCCTGCGCGTTCCAGCACCTGAATGCTGGCCACAGTGGTATCCAGCGAAGCCGCAAGCTTCGCCTGCGCGTCGACCGTTTGCAGGCCGGAGCGGATCATGGCCACACCTGCCGCTGTGGCCGCCGCAACAGCCGCTGCAGCCGCCAGTTTCACCCGACGCGCAAAGCCTGCCAGCCGCCGGTTCGCCGCCTCCATCTCCGCGCTCAGCCGCCCAAAGCCACGCTTGCCAGCCTCGCCCACGCCCTCCAGCTCAGAGCGCACCTGACGCCCACCCACAGCCGCAAGGCGGACGCTAACCCGTTTTTCCGCCATGATCTGCTTCCATCTGTTGGTTGAGTTTGGTGACCATCACGGCTTCGATGCCAGGCAGCAGTTCCGCCAGGACCAGAGGTGGCACGCCCAGCGCCTGGCCCAGCGCCAGTGCGGCGCTCATGTCCCAGCCGATCACCGCACCCGGCGCGATCCGCAGCTGACCACCAAGGCGGCCCACCAGATCCCGGACCTGCCAGCCTTCCTGCGAGAGCGGGCGGTTCAGCCGCGCGGGGCAGTCTTTGCACGTCCCTTCACAGGCGTCGCAGTAGCGCGCGCCCCCGCCGAACTCCCACTCGGCAAGGGCGCAGAGGCGTTTTTTTCCTGTTCCAGCAGCAGACCTTTGGAGACATAGGTCAGCTGGAAGGCTTCAAAGATCGGCCAGATGTCCAGAAGCGCATCAATGGCCTCGGGGCTGGGGTCGATGGGCACACCATCGGCATCACCGATGCCTTCCCAATCGAGCACGGCCCGCCGCGCGAGGGCTTTGGCGAAGGCCATGGCTCGGGTCTCATCCGTGGCCTCATCGGGCACGGCCTCGACCTCCGGGTCAGCGCGGGTGGCGACCATGAGCGCGGTGGTGAGGGGGCGCAGCTGCACCCGCACGCCGGGGGCGAGATCATGCCAGCGGGGCGCGTTGGTCAGATCGAGGGTCAGCATTCAATAAGTCTCCATGGCGTTGATCAGGGTTGCAGTGCACATCCGCCCGACAGTCGCATCCCGCGCAGCCTGCCAGTCGAATGTCGCCTGCACGCCCTGTGGTCCGGCAATCTCGATGCGCGGGCGTGGCAGATAGACGGCGTGCACGGTGAAGGTGAAGCTCTCGCCCGAGGGCAGGACATAAGCGAATTCCATGGCACAGGGATCGCCATTGATGGCCTGCGTGACCAGCGTCTGATCGGCGAAGCGCACCTCGATGCGACCGGTTAGCGCGGCGATGGATGGATCAGCGCCATCAATGCGCCCATCGGCGCGGATGGTTTCGATCCGGTCGAGATTGTTGGCATAGGTGATTTCGGCCGAGACGACATTGCCCAGATCGACGCCATTGCGCTTGATCGAGCCGTTGAAATGGCCGAAGCGCTGCAGGTCGAGCGTGGCGGGTGTGCCTGCGCTGGTCGCGGCACCCACTATTTCGCCCTGTGCCACCAGCCGCGCCGTCGCGGTCAGCAGGCCCGAGCGCTGCATCTGCCAGCTAAGCTGATCCAGCACGCAGCCCGAATACATCGCGTAGCGCGGGACCTCTGGCATGCCGGTCTCGATCGACATGCTGGGTAGCGCCCATGCGCCGGACTGGAATTGGTGGGTGTAGGGCGCTGATGACCCCGTTGTCGTCGGGTTGCCAAACGCGGCCTTCAGCCAGAAGCCAAAAGCCTGCGCATCAATCGGCACCACCACATCGCCATCCGAGGTCACCGCATCCTTGATCGGCGGTAGCGGATCGCGGCCATAGCCCAGAAGCTCGCTGTTCAGGAGCGGCTGCTCGGCGCCAAGTGTGGCGCTGGCGAACGGCATCCGCACAAAACCGCTCGCGGGCGGCGTGCCATAGGTCGTCTCGAACGCCAGCGCCATCTGCGCCCGCGCCCCCTGGGCTCGTGCCATGGTGTTTCTCCTCGGGTTGTCGGGTGGGTCAGGCCAGCGGGTCGGCTGTGCTGTAGTGCAGGATAGCGGGTATGACCGCGGCTTTCAGGCTGGCCGCGCCCTCAATGGGTAGATCGACGGGGCGAGGGGCCTCGGCTTCGATCCAGTCGCAGTGTCCGCCCAGCGTGCGGTCGGCGGAGAGTGCCGCGCCGATGCTGGCGCAGAGCGCGGCGAAGGTCGCGTCGCGATCGGCCCCTTGCACGACCGCCTCGATCTCGGCGCGGTGCTGGTAATGGTAGCGCAGTGGCGACAGCGTGACGCCGGGCTCGCCTGGCTCGCCATCGCGCAGGATCATCAGACCGGCGGTGGAAACGCGCTCGGGCAGAACCTCGCCGCGCAATACCGGTACATGCGGCACCGTGCGTAACAGGTCCGCCAGGGCGGTGAGGATGGTTTCGCGCGGGGTGGTCACTATGGTTTTGTCCTATGCTGAAGAGCTGCAGGAGGCGTCCTCATGTGCATCCGATCCGGGAAGGTGATAGACGGTCATCGTCACAGGAACATTCGGAGTCGGAGCCAGCGAATGAAACATCAACTGACTGGAAATTCGGGCTTGTATCGTATCGCATGGGAGTTGTCGCGGCGTGGATGGAATGTCCTGCCAACCGTCCGCAACGCCAGAGGTGCCGACCTGTATGCGGTATGTGAGGATGAGACCCGGATTATTGCGGTTCAGTCAAAAGCACTTTCAAAGCGGGCTGATGTGCCGCTGGGTGGATCGCTCGCGGCACTTCGTTCCATGTGGTGGATCGTAACTCTCAACGCGAATTCGGATGAGCCGAGTTGTTTCATTCTCAATCTGGATGAGGTCAAAGCCAATGCGGTCTCTAACACGAACAAGGAAGGGAAGGTCTCATACTGGCTGCCATCGAGATTCTTCATGAACGACATCTACAAGGATGCATGGCACAGGCTTGATGCGGAAACATCCGCGCACTAGGCAGGTCTGCCTTTATCCTCTACCCGTTGCTTACCTTATGTGCCCTTCCACCCATTTCGTGACAATCGCGCCAGGCAATGCGTCCTGCGCCCGGGCGGCATCGCGGGCGAGGTCCAGTCGCTTGCGCAGTTGGACCTGCGGCACCAGCAGGAAGATCGGCACGGTCGTCACACCACGCCCGGTCTTTGATCGAGATGCCACAGCGCGGCCGCGTGCGTTCAGCCGCCCCTCGGCCACCAGCAGGCTCGGACCAGTGCGCCTGTAGACGAAGCGCAGGCGCAGGCCCGAGCGGCGTTCCCATTCGCCGGGGGCGATCCGGCCACCACGCGCGGATTTCCCAGCAGCGGGAGTGGGGATCGCCAGCCAGAACCCGTTTTTTGACCGGATCAGCGGCCCTGTATCATGCGCACCGATGATCACAGGCGCTTTCGACCAGACAATCGCTGCCGCATTCAGGCTGGTTTTGCCCTTTGGGAACTGCTCCGACCTGATAGTGCGCGCCAGCCGCTGACCCAGCCCGGCGCCGGTGATCTGCGCGCGCCAGGCGGACTTCAGGCTGTTGCCAGCCTCGCGTGTGGCGGTGCTGACGGCCCGCTCGCCTGCCTTGATCTCAGCGGCCATCATGGCGACGAGGTCAGGGGTGATCTCCAGCTTCAGTTTCATGCAGGCCTCAGATTGACGGTCCAGACCAGCCTTTCGCGGTCGCGCACCGGTTCGCCCTGGATGAGGAATGCCTCGCCGTCGATCTCGATCCGGTCGCCGGGGCGTGGGTTCAGGACCTCGGCCACGCGCAGGTCGATGCGCGTGGTCTCGGACCAAAGCCTTGCGTCACCGAAGCTGGTGACCTCATCCGCGCGGCGGGTGACCACGCAGACGAGTTTCGGTGCGCCACCATCCGCGATCCAGGTTGCATCGCGGGCGATGTTGGGATCGGCGAAGAGGTTGTCGATGGCCGCAGTGAAGACCGACATGCGCGCGCCCGTCAGTTCGAGCTGTGCAGGCGGATCGCGAGGCGCGGGCGCTTGTTGACCGGCAGAATCGAGGCTTCCGTCATCAGGTCGATCCAGCGCCCCTTCGCGTCCATCATCTGCCGCGCATAGAGCGGCAGACCGATCGTGTTCGCGGTCTCCAGCAGGTTCGCCGGACCGCCATAGGTGGTGAAGGTGTCAAACGTGCCCAGCGGGAAGGCGATGCCCTCGCCCGTGGGGATCAACCGCTCAGATGTGCCGTTCGAAAGCGTGACCGAGCCGTTGTATTCCTCGAACAGGATCCCCGCGAAGGGGAAGGCGCGGCGCATGTCCTCGCGCAGGGGCTGGCCGCCGGTGGCCGAGAAGAACTTGTAGGCGTCCTCGGTCTTGGGGTGGCTGATCAGCTTGTCGAAGAATTCGGAGCTCACCAGCGCATGCGCGGTGGTCATGGTCTCGCCGAGCAGATTGTCCTCGATTGCGCGCAGGGTCGTGCGGACCTTGCCCTGGACGTTGGTGCCGGCGGTGCCAAAGACATAGTCGACCGAGATCTGTTCGAGCCCGAATTCGGTGAAGTAGTTGTAGAGGGTCGTGCCCGCGCCGTCCTTCACGATGCCGCGCAGCGCATTCATCTCCATGTATTCGCGGGTCTGGGCATGCTTGCGGCGCATCAGCGTGAGCTTGCGGTTCATCACCTCGACCAGCGGATCGGCCGCATCCGAGACGCCCAGCGCGGGCATGCCCTGAATGTCGGCGGGCAGGATCACGTCGTCATGCGGGATCCACGGCAGCGCGAAGCTGCGCATCGAGCGCGCCTCGCGGTTGCCGACAGTGGCGGGGGCGCCGAGCGGGACGGAGGGCAGGAGGCTGAGGACGCCTTCGCGCTGTTCGATCACGATGGAGCGCTGGGTGACGCCCTCAAAGCGGAAGAGGCCGATCTGGCCGAGGCGGGTATAGAGGTTGGGCAGGATGTTGATGGCCTGCGTCATCTCGGCGAGCGAATAGCCGCCCGCGTCGAACGGGTTGCGGGTGATGGTCATGGGGAACTCCGGGGAAAGAGGGGGTGCGACAGCACGATGGGGAGAAAGGGCGATCTGCCCGATCAGGCGGTGTCGCGGGGCACGATGCCGAGCGCGGCCAGCTGGCCGTGCTTGGTGGCGGTCTTGGGCGCGTCATCGACGGTGGGATCAAAAACGAGTGCGGCCTTCGAGACGATGGCGGGGCCCCGCGCGACCACCACGCCGATGGCGTCCGTGGCGCTGGCATCGACCGCGTAGAGCAGCACGGCGGCGGCGGTCTGCGCGCCGTCCGAGCCGCCCGAGGTGGCGAGCTTGTACTTGCCGCTGGCGGTAATCCGCCCCAGCACGGCGCCGACGGGATAGTTGGTGCCCTCGAGCAGCGTGACGGTCTCGCGGGTGTAGTTCGGGTTCACCTCGTACTTGAGGACATCACCCGTCGTGGCGGGCTGGTGAAGGACGGTCATGGCAGGGTGCCTTTCTCAGGGATGCAAGGGACCAAACCCCCGCCGCCGGGATGCGGCGGGGGCGAAGGACGGGCGGTTTCAGGGGGTGGGCTGTGTGTCGCTGCCGGTCGTCAGACCCGGTGGCCCGACGCCGCGGCGCGTTTCGCGGCGGCGACGATGGGGCTTTCCTTGGCGATCGGCAGGACTGGCGAGCGCGGGGCCGCCACAATGTCGCGCGCGTCAGCTGCGGCACTGGCGCGTTCCAGCACGAGGCGGCGCAGGGCCTCGGGGGTGGTGCCTTCGCGGAGCGCCTTCGCCGCGTCGATGGCGATGCCGAGGCGGCCCGCCTGCGCCGCAATCTCGGCGATCTCCGCCGCTGCCTCGCGTAGCTGCGCCGAGAGCTCGGCCAGATTGCCCGCCTGCGGGGCGGTCGGGGCGGGGGCAGCGACCGCAGCAGCGGGCAGTTGAGTTTCAGCGGGGGTCTGCGCGACATCAGGTTGATCATCGGGTGCATCGGTTTCACCGTCCCCGATGTCCGTCACATCGATTCCGGTGTCCTGCGGGCTGTCGTCGGGGTCGTTCTGGGTGGCCATGAGTGCCTCCTGTCTGGGGTGGGGAAGGGATGCGCGCGTGGTGCGCATGGGAGAGAGTGTCGGGGTGCGGGACAGCATCTGCCGGAACGCCGCGAAGCCGCGCGTCAGATCGGTGACCTCGTCGGCGAGGCCAGCGGCGAGAGCATCCGCGCCACGGTAGGTCGCGGCTTCGGTCGCCAGCGCGGCCTCATGACTGATCTTTCCAGAACGCCCGGCGGCCACGGTCTCCGCGAACAGAAACCGCAGCACATCGATCTCGCGCTGAATGTCACCGCGCACGCCCTCGGGCAGGGGCTGATACGGATTGCCATCGACCTTGTGCAGGCCGGAATGAATCAGCGTGACACGCACCCCGTCCTGATCGAGCTGCCCGCTGAGGTCGGCATGGAGCACCACAACCCCGATGCTGCCCAGCGCGCCGGTGCGTGGCAGCAGGATACGGTCGGCTTGGGAGGCGAGCGCATAGCCCGCCGAGAAGGCATGTTCGGCGACAAAGGCCCAGACCGGCTTGGCTCCTCGGATGGCACGAATGCGATCTGCGAGGTCGAATGCCCCGGCAACCTCGCCCCCGAAACTGTCGATTTCCAACGCGAGGCCGCGCACGGCCGGATCGCTGGCCGCCGCCTCGATCTGGGCTGCGATCCCCTCATAGCTGGTCTGGCCCGAGGACTGCCCGATCCAGCCGCCGCGATGGATCAGCACGCCCGCGATCTCGATCACGGCAATGCCGTCCACGACCGGATAGGGCGCATCGCCATGCTGGCGATAGCTGTCTGCCAGACCGCCAACCAGCAAGCTGGCGCGAGCGGGCAGGGTGGCCGCCCCAACCGGTGCCTCGACGTCGTTTGCCAGTTCGACCCGCCGCCCCAGGATGCGCGGACCAAGGCCAGACAGGAACGCCATGGCCTTGGAGGGTTCGACCAGCAGTGGCGTGTTGAAGGCGCGCGCGGCAATGCGGGCATGGAGCATCAGGTCTGGTCCTCGTCTGGGCGCGGGCGATCCTCCGCGTCGTCGGTTTCGTCATCACGGTCAGCTTGTTCTGCCTCGACCGGTACGGCCTGCACGCCCTGTGCGGGCGAGCCGGGGCGACGGAAATCGAGACCCAGCGCCCGTTCGCGCGCCCGCTCGGCGGCGATTTCGCGATCGACCTGTTCGGCGTCGTAGCCGCGTTCAGCGATAGCCTGCGTCCGGGATTTCAGGCCCGCCTCGATCTGGGCGATTTCGGCATTGGCGTCCTTCAGCGGATCGACCCAGTCCCATTTGGTGGGAAGCCAGTCGGCGGTCAGCAGCCGCGCGCGGTTCGCCTCGTAGCCGGGCAGGGTGAGCGCACCCGACAGCACGGCCGCATCCATCCAGCGGGCATACACGGGTCGGCAGAGCTGCCAGACCATCACCGAATGCTGCCAGGCTGAGACACGGCGCCGGAATTCGATCAGGGCGAGCCGCGAGTTCGAGAAGTTCCCCTTCACCATGTCGTTGGCGAGGTACGGGTAGGGGATGCCAAGTGCTGCCGAGATCTGCAGCAGCGTGCGGTACTGGAACGGCTCATAGGTTGCTCCGCTGTCGGCAGGCTGGCCCACAGTCACATCCTCGCCCGGATCGAGGCGGACGATCTGGCCGGGGCTGATTTCCACCCCATCTGGCACTTCGTCATCTTCGGCCGGCGCGAGCGGGTTCTCCGGTGCGGGGGAGGTCACGAACATCGCATACATTGCCGCGACCTTTTTGCGGTCGAGCTCGGCGTCGTCATACTGATCAAGCAGAAACAGCTTCACGATGGCCGGGGCCAGTTTCGACACCCCGCGCAGTTGGCCGCCCTCGACCGGGTCGATCACATGGATGACTTCGGCGGCGGGGACGCGCACCACCTCGCCCGCCAGCCCCGGATCAGTGCTGTCGCCAGGGTGGCGGCGCAGGAAATGATAGGCCACGCGCCGCCCGATGCGGTCGAACTCGATCCCCTGCCGGATGGCGTTGCCGTTGGCCGCCGTCCCGGTCTGCTCGAGCGGCAGCATTTCCGCAGGCAGCATCTGCAGCTGCAGCGGCACCGTGAGCCCGTCACCGGCGCGGCGCATGCGGATCCGGAAGAAGACCTCACCCGCGATGAACACCTCGCGGGCGGCGCGGCGCTGGAGCCCATAGAAATCCGTCAACCCCTCGGCATCGGCCTCGTCGGTCCAGGCGAGCCACAGGCGCTGCAGCTCTTCCTTGCGTGCGGCGTCGCCGATCTTCGAGATCGGCTTGATCCCGTCGCCCACAGTGTTGGCGGCCCAGCTTTCCACCGCATTCACCGCATAGCCGTTGTTGCGCACGAGCCAGCGCGCGCGGGCGGTGATGTCGGGTCCGGCGGCCGCGATCAGCGCGTTGACATGGGCGCGGGTCGCGCGGAAGCCGCGTAGGCGCCGATGATGCTGGCCGGCATCAAATCCGCCGATGAAGGCCCCGAGGCGCTGACGCCAGTTCATCGCGCTGGCCATCACAGGTCCTTCACGGCGAAGGGGCGCAACACGCGCCGGCTGGTCCGTTCCAGCGCCGCGATCCGCCGCTCGAGATCGGCAATGGCGGTGGCCAGCTCAGCGTCCGAGCCGTAATTGATGCTCTTGCCGTCATAGCTGACCGAGCGCGTGCCGCTGTAGCGCGCGGCCAGCAGCGCGCTGTGGCGGGCCTTGAGATCATCGAGGGTCATCGGGGTTCCGGTCATTCCATGTATCGCGGCGTGCTGATCTTCCAGCCGCGCCGCCTTGGCGTTGTCACTTTCCCGGCTTGCGGGGCTGTCGGTTTCTCGGGTGCGGCATCCATCGCGGCAGCGGCAGTCTCGACCCCTGCCTGTTTCTCCAGCTGCCGCCACATGCGCTCGTCGAAGCGGTCGGCGCCGAGGATCCATGCCGCGGCGCGTGCATAGACGCGGGCGTCGAGCGCCTCGTTGCGCTCGCGCAGCTTCTGCCATTCCTGTCGGGCATAGCCGCGCCGGTCGCGGATCGTGACCAGCTGCTCGGCCACCAGCTGTTTCAGCCATTCGCTGTCGACCCAGTCGGGCAGGTGGATCGTCCCTGCCGGGTTCGGCATGCCCAGCGCGATGTCTTCATCGCTGGGCCGCTCGATGCGCAGGTACCGATAGGTCTCGGCCTTGAAGGTGGCCGTGGCCACAGTCCAGAGCCGGGCCCCGCGCTTCAGCTTGCGGCCATTCACGGTGGCATCGACGTAGGTGGGCCCGGACACCGGAGTGGCCCTGTTGAAGCCTTCGAGCCCCTTCACGGGCGCAACCTGCGCGATGCCCTGCTTGCGCGCCCACGCATAGACGGCCGCCGACTCGTAGCCGGTGTCGATGGCGAGCTTCGCAAGCGTCATGACCGCGCCATTCTCATGGACCCATGTCTGGCTGAGCAGTGCAGTCAGCTTCTCCCAGCAGGCCGGATCATCCGGCCCGCCTGGAATGACGATGTGATCGACCAGCCAGCTTTCCAGACCGCGGCCCCAGGCCCAGACATCAACCTCGATCCGGTCCTTCTGAACATCGGCGCCGGCGGTCAGGAACAGACCGCCTGCGGGGATCTGCGCCGGGAAGGCCTCACGCCGATCCGCCAGCCGCTGCCACTCCGGCGCCTCGCCGCTTTCGATCCAGGTCTCGCCCAGCAGCGTGTTGCGCGCGGCGCGCAGCATCTCGTCCGAGCCCTGCGCCGCCAGCCAGTCCCGGGCGATCTGCTCCCAGCTCTTCCAGCCGATCGGCGAATAGAGCGCCGAGAGGTGGAAGCCGATGGCTGTCGGGTCCGCGCTGATTGCAGTTGCCCGCCACTCCCCCTGTGCCAGCATCTCCGTCTTGTGGTGCTCGGCGATGGAGCGCTCGCAGCCCTCGCAATGATAGGTGGCCGTCTCGGGCTTCCCCTTCGCCCAGCGCAGCCGCTCGAACTGCAGCCATTGCCTGTGGCCGCAATGCGGGCAGGGCACGAAATAGCGCCGCTGGTCACTGGCCTCGAACTCCCGCTCGATGCGCGACAGCCCCCGGATTGTCGGCGTCGAGACCATGAACACCTTGCGCCTGTGCGCGAAGGTAGTGGTCCGCGCTTCGGCGAGCGTGACTGGATCGCCTTCCTCATCGGCCGAGGCGGGGTAGGCATCAACCTCATCGAGAAACACATAGCGCGCGGGCATCGACCGCAGGCCCGTCGCGCTGTTCGCCCCGGTCAGCACCAGGATGCCGCCCGGGAATTCTTTTGAGAGCATCGAGTTGCCGGCATCACGCGAGCGGGCAGGACTGACACGTTCCTTCAGGGCCGGGCTGTCCTCAATCAGCGGGTCGATCCGACCGCGCGAGGTCCGCTTGGCCATCTCGACCGTGGGCAGCACCGCCAGCATCGGCCCCGGCGCGTGGTGGATCACGAAGCCGATCCAGTTGTTCCCCGCCTCGGTCGCGCCGACCTGCGCGGCCTTCATGAAGCTGATGCGCTGTGCCGGGTGGCTGGGCGAGAGCGCATCCATGATGGCGCGCAGATAGGGCGTACGCGCAGTCCGGTACCGCCCGGGTTCGGCCGAGGCGCGCGAAGACAGCCAGCGATGCGCATCGGCCCATTCCGACACCGTCAGATCGGCATCGGGCCGCATGCCCCGCCGCCAGGCGCGCAGGATGTCCTCGGCTCCGTCGAAGCCGAGGTCCAGATCGGCGCTCAGATCCTCATGATCAACTGAGGCTGACCCGGAGGTCTGCAAGGGCGTCGAGCTGCTCTCGGACATGGGTTTCCAGCACCCTTTGCAGGATCGCAGTCTCGATTGTCACGGGCACCCCCGATGCCTTCTCCATCTCTGCGGATAATTGCGCTGCCATCAGTGCCGCCACGCGGGTGGGCCAGGTGACCCATGTGTCGCGCTCCTGGCGCGCGAGGCGAAACACCAGTGTCTCGGCGCGCGCCCGGTCGACCAGCACGCCCTTCTTCTTCTGGATCGACAGCTGCCGTTCCTGCGCCTGGTAGACCGTAAGCGCCGTGCGCGCCTTCAGATAGGAGGTGCTGTCGCCGGGACCGGAAACGCCGCTGGTGCCACCGCTAATCCCACCACCATCACCGCCGACGCCAAATCCACCCCGCGAGCGCATCTGCTGGTCCGGATCGGTCACCGCGCCCCGACGCGCATCGGACGCCGTCGCGTTGATCGAGCCGTCCGCAAAGAGCACCAGCCGACCGGTCTTGCGCGCCTTTTGAACCGCCCCGCGCGAGAGGCCGGAATGGGCGGCATAGGCGCGCTCAGAGATACCTTCCATGGCGCTGCGATGATCCTCAAGATATTGGAATTAAACGGAAATAATCTTCTTATTCAGTTGATTACACTCCCGAATAGAGCGACTCTGTCATCAAGGAAGAAGTGCATCGCGCATAACGCAAGGAGCCAGAACCATGACCATCGCCATCCCCTCCGACACGACACGCATCTTCATCGACCGCACCCGCTTTGTGCAGGCCATGACCACTGCCACACTGCAGCGCCACCTCAATGACCAGAGCCTCAACGCCGAGGTCTTCGAGATGGCGGGCCGGGTCGGGATCGACTGCCTGACCATCGAGCTGGCGGATGTTGTTCCGGTCCTGAAACAGCACGGGCTGATCTGAGCCTGCGCGCCCCTGAACCACCCGGAGCAAAGCCATGCCATGCCGCACCAAAACCGATCCTACTACCCAGCGCGATGCCGTCATCCTCGAGATCGCCCAGCGCCAGTTCCGCCTCGAGACGCTGGAAACCCGCAACCGGGATCGTCTCGATTTCCATGATGTGGCGGTCTGGGCCCTGCGCGCCGC
>NZ_SORN01000015.1 GCF_004366635.1 Roseinatronobacter bogoriensis DSM 18756
AAAACAAACAACCAACGCGGGGTGGAGCAGCCAGGTAGCTCGTCAGGCTCATAACCTGAAGGTCACAGGTTCAAATCCTGTCCCCGCAACCAAATACATCAAACATTACAAATACTTAGAACCCGACATAAACCGTCGGGTTTTTGATTGTTCAAAACGACTCAACGCCAACTCAACGTTTCAAGAGGCCCCCTTCGATGTGGGAATGAAACCCGCGAAATGAGAGCTGACATTGACTGTTGATGCCGCAGCAGTTCCAATCTCACCGAATGCATCCATCGCTCTGACGTTATCCATGACCAGCTTCTCTTTTGGCTGCGCAACTCCTAAGACTGATAGCCCTTCGCGGCTGAGATCTGCGTCATACCGCACATATTTGAACGCCCGATCTGTTGCCTCGCTCGGGATCATGTGCCCTAGTTCTCTATCAATTATGTTGCCGTAGACGCAGCGTCCGATCACTCGACATGACACATCGTTCTCAATCGCCATGCCGCGCATCAAGAGGGCCAGGGCGTATTTCGCGAGCAAAGGCAGCGGCAAACCCCAGCGGCGAAGGGCATCTCTCGGATCGATTTCATACCCGGTGCCGACGGATACCAGCAAGAGACGGTCCTCGCCACGTTCCCAGCCGAATTCGGTTGAACCAGGGCTCCTCCGCAAGCGATAGCTAGGGGCCGTAGCCATCTGAAAGAGCTTCAGGGCCGGATTGTTATGCGCGGTCAGCCCGCCGTCCTGGAACTTGAACACTTTCTCGCCGAGCGTGACCTCCTCAAGCGGGAAGAAGCTCGGCGCTGCAGTGCTGGCGCGAACGAGTTGCCAGAGCTTGAGATTTCGGTTGCAGTCCGGCCTTTCGGGGTCGTTGTACATCGCGTCGGGATTCGTGCTGACCGGCCAGCACGAATCCGTACTGGCATTGTGCATGACCATCATGAGATGCCGGTCGATCGGTAGTTTACCCTGCTCTTGCAGTTCAAGGATGCTAAGGTCAGTGAACTCACGCTTCAAGGTCTGGGCGATTGGCCCACGAGGGAATTTGTGCGACAGGCCTGACCAGAGCCGTCGTGGCCAACTGACCGGCGCGAACATCGCCGGTCCGTCGTTGAGATAGATATCCGTGATCTCTTTGACGCTGCGCCCCATCATCAACCCGGCGGCGATGATGGCGCCGGTGGAGGTTCCGGCGATGTAGTCGAAGTAGTCGCGCAGGCGGAAATGGTCGTGGCCGCCATGCGCGGTGCGGAGTTGGCCTTCCATCTCCTGCAGGATGCCGAGCGAGATCAGGCCCATCAGGCCGCCGCCATCGAGGGCAAGTAGGCGTTTTTGTGGGGGGCGGGTCATGTTATGACGTTCCAGTGCAGAATGTGGACGTTGCCGAGCGCGTCGCCGACTGCGAGCAGAGTTTGTGATCCAGCGACTGACGTGATCTCTGCATCAAACGTCATTACGCCCATGACCTTGCCCGTGACAGCTGACCATAGACACAAAGTGCCGTCTGCGGCGCCGCTGACAATGTGGCTACCGTCGGGCGTGAGAATGACGCTGAGGACCATGTCCTCGTGCCCGCGCAGGGGGGCGCTCAGTGCTGCACCGGTCGAGGTATTCCACAGGCACAGCATGCCGTCAGAGCACCCGCTGACGAAGCGGCGGCCGCAGGGTGAGAAGGCGACACTGGTTATCCAGTCCTCGTGCCCACGCAGTGGTTCGCCCATTGCAGCACCCGTAGCGCCACCCCAAAGGCACAGGGTGCCGTCCGCACCGCCGCTGACGATGCGGCTGCCATCGGGCGAAAAGGCGGCGCTGCTTACCATGTCCTCATGCCCGCCCAGGGGCTTGCTCAGTGCAGCAGCCGTGGCAGCATCCCACAGGCGCAGCGTACCGTCCCGGCCACAACCGGCGATGCGGTTGCCATCAGGCGAGAAGGCGAAGCAGCGGACCAAGCCTCTCTGCCGGCGCTGGGGCTCGCCCAGCGCTGCACCTGTGGCTGTATCCCACAGT
Organism: Roseinatronobacter bogoriensis DSM 18756; assembly: GCF_004366635.1. Lineage (GTDB taxonomy): Bacteria > Pseudomonadota > Alphaproteobacteria > Rhodobacterales > Rhodobacteraceae > Roseinatronobacter > Roseinatronobacter bogoriensis. The sequence continues at coordinate 1,999 of NZ_SORN01000015.1, forward strand.
CGCAGCATTCCGTCATCGCCCCCGCTGATGATGCGGCTACCATCGGGGGAGAAGGCAACGCTCCAGAACCCCCCCTCATGCCCGTGCAGTGGCTCGCCCAGTGCAGCACCAGTTTCGGCATCCCAGAGGCGTAGCGTACCGTCAATGCCACCGCTAACAATGCAGCTGTTATCTGGTGAGCACGCTACGCTGGAAATGGAGCCTTCATGTCCACCTAAACGCATTAATCTCAGGTCTAACTCGGCGCCGTCTAAGGCTAGCCGCAATAGAACTGGGCTTAGGGGGGAAGTGTCTAGCTTGGCATTGGTGCAAAGGGTTTCAAACTGATTTCTGCAAACATCGTTCAACCGCCCGAACAGTTGGAACCCAAGTTGCCCGCGATCATGGTCAAGTGCGTGTCGCGAAAGCTGAAGCGCGTTGCCGACCAGTGCCGCGCTTCTATCGGCGGGACGTAGCCGATAATCGGTCAGCAACCCATCGATGCCCATAAGGGTCAGCTTTGCCTTGATCCACGCATAATCGATACGCAGCGCGTTTGCCGTCTCGTCCTCCCCCGCCTGTTCCAGATGCCACAGCAGATACCGCCAGAGATAGTGCAGCGCGGACCGATCCTGCCCCAGCTCGGCCCAGTTGCCGCTGGCCGGACGGTGCAGGCCAAGAAGGGCGCTGTGCAGGGCGCGCTTTGACGTCTCATCCGCAATCGCGCCCAGATACCACAGCATGTCGTCGTGCATCCGTATCCGCGCGCCGACCGACGGATCGCTCAGGTCGCGCGACTGGATCAGGCGACGGTCCAGAAGCAGCCGCGCGAATTCCTCGGCCTCGTATTGTGACAGCCGCCAGAGCGGGGCGAGAATGGCGACCGGAATCGCGGTATCCTCGGGCACCACGGCGAGGGCTTTGAACCGCTCGCGATCCGCCGGGTCCAGATCGTCGATGCCCATCTGCATGACATTCGCGATGGTCCGTTCCCGTTCGTCTGTGCCCGGCACAACACCCCGCCGCGCGCCATCGGCGATGGTTTTCAGCGCGTGCAACAGCGTTTCGCCATCACGCAGGCGGCCGCGCAACAGACCTTTCGCGATAGCCAGAAGCTGGGGCCAGTGCCAGAAATCCGCGGCAAATGCCGACAGCGCCCGTTGTTCGGTCGCGTTCGGCGCAAGCCCGTAGGACAGTAGCGCCACAGCCTCGTCCGGTTCCATCCCTGAAATATCGATGGTCTGCGCCGAGGGCGGCAGGGCGTCCAGCTTGCGCGTGGTCGCGAGCAGTGAGGCGTTGCCCTGGCCGGTGGCCTTGGCGAAAGTATAGAGGTCCTGCCTGCGCCAGACGTCATCGAGGATGATGAGCACATCGCGCTTTTCCAGAAGGCGGCGCAGTTCCTCGGCGGCCGTGTTCACATCGGGCGCACCTCCGGCACCCGAGATGCGCCGGATCAGGTGGTTGATCTGGCCCAGCACATCGGGGTTGTCCTGCCCGAGGCTGACCCAGAACACGCCGTCGATATAGGCATCGCGGATCTCCGGATCGCGCGCGATTTCCCCCGCCAGCACCGATTTGCCATAGCCCCCGCGCCCCTGCAGGGCAGAGGTGAGGGAGAGGGGCTCGGACGTCTCGGACAGGAGCTGCGCCTTGATCTGCGCGAACAGCCGGGGCCGGGCGATGAAGGTCTCGATCTCCAGCCCCGCATCCCAATCGGCGCGGAAGGTGCCGCCGGTGCTGTTGAGGCGGGCGAGGAACTTCTCGCGGTGCGCGGGCTCGGTCAGATCATAGACCTCACCCCGGCGCAGCCAGCGGGGCAGGGTGCTGCGGGACTGCTTCATCGCCATGACCGGCATCATGGTCGCCCCGTTACGCCGCGCCTCGCGCCATTCCTTGCGGATATACTCGGATTTCAGGGCGGCAGGGGTGATGAGGACAATCAGGAATTCGGCGGTTTCAAGCGCTTGTTCGATCTGTGGCCAGACGGTCTTCTCGGGGCCGAGTTCGCGCAGGTCCTTCCAGGCGGAATGGCCATTGCTGGCAAGAAGCTTGATCAGGCGCTCCGAAGCATCGCCGCCATCTGCGCGGGCGTAGGAGATGAAGATGCGCGCGCTCATGGCTCGATCACCGTGACAGGCCAACCCCTGGCGCGGGCTTTGGCGACCAGATCGGCTGTGCCGCCGGGGCCGTCGCCGGTCTGGCCGTCCCACAGTGCGATGACTTCGGGGGTGCCCAACGCTTCTGCCAGCACCAGCAGCGCGTCGTTGCAGGCGGCGTAGGGGTTGGCGCCCTCGGACACGGTCAGGATGTGGCGGCGGTCGGTGGGGGTGTTGGACCAGAGGCGGCGAAAGCGGGCCTCCCAATCGCCGGGCGCTTCGGTGGCGACGGAGCGGCGCAGGAATTCCTCGGACGGGAAGGGCAGGATGATGTGGCAGGGGATGGCGCGGGCGGCGCAGGCCTCGAGGAACAGGATATCCCCGCCATTGGCGGCCGAGCTAAGGCCGATCTGTGCTTCGTCCGGAATGGCGGCGGCGATGGCCTGCGCGGCATGTGCTGCATGGGACGCAGGAAAGCGCGGCTTGGGACGGTCAGGGGCGTCGATGCGGTGGCCGGTGAAAAGGACGACCCTGCTCATCGCCGGAACTCGGGCGGCAACGGCGGGTCGTAGGTGTCGCAATCCTCGGGCAGGGTCAGGCCCTCGATCCCGATCTCGGCGGCGAGGCCGTCTGTCGAGGTGTCGGGGCGGCCGTTGATATGGGGCAGGTAGCGGCAGGCGACTTGCAGGATGTTACCAGGTGGAAGGTTGCCCCACAGGCGCAGCGTGCCGTCGTCGCCGCCGCTGACGATGCGGCTGCCATCGGGCGAGAAGGCGACGCTGTTTACTGGACTTTCGTGTCCGAGAATGGGCATCCCAAGCATTATTCCCGTGGTTGCATCCCATAGCTGTAGCATGCCACTCTCGCCCGCACTTACAATGCGGTTGTTATCTGGAGCGATCGAAACGCTTCTAATCTCGTTACCAATTTCGCGTAACGGCCTGTGAACCCAGTCCTCTTCTAAACTGGCGGCCAACCTCCATACGCGTAGTTCACCACGATGGTCTCCGCTAACTAGTCGGCTTCCATCGCGTGAGAGGGCGACACTTAAGATTGAGCCTTCGTGCCCAAGAAAGGGACCGTCGAAAGCAACTCTGCTCTCCGTATCCCACAATCGTAAAGTGCTGTCAGCGCCTGCGCTTATTATTCGACTACCATCGTGCGAAAAGACAGCGCTGTGAACCCCGAAAAAAATATCTACCTCGTGCCCGAGTAGGGCATCGCCAAGTGCCGCGCCTGTAATGCCATCCCAAAGGCGCAAAGCACTGTCATCACCCCCGCTAACGACTTGACTACCATCTGGGGAGAAAGCGACGCTTCTTATGCCGCGTGGTATCCCAGACGTTCCAATCTGTCGATCATGCCCGCGGAGTGGCTCGCCTAGCGGCACGCCAGTAGCTCCATCCCAAAAGCGCAATGTGGTATCCTCGCTAGCGCTTACTATACGGCTCCCATTCGGTGAGAGCGCTACACTTGTGACGCTACTATCATGCCCGCGTAATGGCTCGCGCAGCATCGCACCTGTGATTGAGTCCCAAAAAATTAATGTTGTATCATCACCACCACTTACAATGCGACTACCATCAGGTGAAAATAAGACGCTCCGCACCGCTCCCGAATGTCCGAGTAAAGGTTCGCCCAATGAAGAGCCAGTAGTCACATTCCATACGTACAGCGTGCCTTCATCGCACGCGCTGACGATCCGGCCGCCATCAGGCGAGAAAGCGACGCTTTGGATCCGGCACCCATGGCTGCCGCGGATTGGATTGCCCAGTGCCCTGCCTGTGGTGACATCCCAAAGGCGAAGACTACAGTCATTACCCCCGCTCACAACGCTGCGCCCGTCTGGCGAGAACGCCAAGGCGTTGATGCGATCATCATGAGCAATTACAGGATCGATTAGTGCCATACCCGTGGCGATATCCCATATGTATAGACTACCGTCACTGCCGCCGCTGACGATCCGTTGACCATCGGGTGTGAAAGCAATACTCGAAACCTGACTTGTCTGCCTGAACTCGTGCTGACATGCTGGGCGACCTGTCGAGAGTTCGCATACCTGTAAACTGCCTCCGAGGCCCCCGGTGACAATACGACTACCATCTGGCGAGAAAGCCAAACTGGTGATCACTTCCTCACTCCCGCGCTGTGGCCGGCGCAATACTGTGCTTGTAGAGCCATCCCACAAGCGTAGTGCACCGTCGAGGTCCCCGCTCACAATAAGGCTACCGTCCGGCGAGAAGGCGACGCTGGTGACAGTGTTCGTGTGTCCACCTAGTGATCGAACTAGCCGAGTTCCTGTGATGCCTTCCCATAAGTAGAGTGTGCCAGGCCAGGCGCCGCTAACGAAACGTTGGCTATCAGATGAGATGGCTAAAACACCCCCTAGCATTTGCTTTTCGCCTAGTGCTGCGCCTGTGGCCGCATCCCACTGGCGCAACATGCCGTCGGCGCCCCCACTGACAATCTGGCTACCATCGGTGGAGAAGCCGACAATCCGAACTCGGGCTCTGTGCCCCAGAATCAGGCGACTCGGACGACTGTTGGCAAGCGCTAAGTTTACAGCCCGAAACGAAACTGAAGGTGACGGAAAAGGCCCGGCTTCATCCTCTGGCCATGCGCCCAACACCAGCTTCAAAGCGCTGACCGGGTCGGTTTCAGCCTGCGCCAAGGCCAAAGTGACCAGCGCATCAGCCTGAGACTGCGCGGCCTTCGCGGATTGCGTTCGGGCTCCAACTTCAGCGCGTTGGGCCAACTCTGCCTGGGTTCGGGCCTCAGACTCTGCGCGTTGTGCCATTTCCGCTTGAGTGCGCGCCTCCGTTTCGGCCAGTTGTGCGGCCTGATCGCGTTCGGCGGCAATCGCTGCCTGCTGCGATGCCACCCTTGCCTGATACCCCGTCGCAACAACCCCGCTCCCGGCCACAACCAAGAACGCCGCTGCAACGGCACGCCGCAAGACCACCCCGCGTTTCACCGCTGCCCGACAGGCCGCCACATAGGCGCGATCATTGGGCCCGAGTTGCTGCCAGAGGTCCGGGCGCTCGGCAAGTTGCTCCGCCTCCTCCAGCCGCCCGGCCTTGTGCGCCAGATAGTCCTTGCGCCGCCCCTTGGCCTGCCAGTCCGCCGCCGCGCGGCGCAGGGCTTCGAGCGTGGTCAGCTTCTCGCGATCCGCGACCAGCCAGCCACTCAGCGCGTGCCATTCGCGCAGCAGCGCCTCATGCGCGGGCTCGATCACTTTGCCGTCGCTGGTCAAGAGCCGCTGATCAATCAGCGCATCGACCAGTGGCAGGGTCTCGGGCGGAAGTTGGTCGCGGGCGCTGACATTTCGCCGGGCTGTGCCGGTCTCGGGGGCGATCCCGGCGAACCACGGGATCATCGTGCGCCGCAGCAGGGTTTGCTGTGCCAGCGGATCGTTTGAGGCGCTTTGGTGCCTCGCGGCTATCTGCAGCGCGCGCTCGACGGCCGCTTCGATGGAGCCCGCGATGCCGCCCATTGCGTTGTAGTCATCGAGCGTGATTTTCGCCGCGCCGCTGTAGTCGCGGTACAGCCGGTCCAGCGTGAAGGCGAGCAGCGGCAGGGCATCGCGGCCAAGGCCCTTGTCGAATTCGGCCAGCATTGTGTCGGTGATGGCAGGGTCAAAAGCCAGCTTGCGCCCGGCGCTTTGCAGCTTGTCGATCGGGCCGGTGATGATGCGGCTGTACTCGCCCTTGGCGATGGCGGGCAGGCTGAGGGCGCTGTGGTTTAGGCCGGACAGTTGCGGGGCGTTCTGCAGCGCCTCGTAGCTGTCGGATCGGATGGTGATCAGGGCCAGGAAGCGGGGGCTGTCCTGGTGGAGCAGATGCGAAAGCAGCGACAGGAAAGGCCCGCCCTGCGCGCGACCGGAGGATTGGAACAGCTCCTCGCCCTGATCGATGGGCAGGATGATTGTCGGGACGGGCGGAGGCTGGTCATCGAAGGCGGGCAGGCGGTGGGCCTGTGCAAGTTCGGTCAGGAATTGTGACAGCGCCTCTGGCTCGCCCTCGGCCCCAGCATGGACCAAACGCCGGATTTCGCCCAGCGCGCGGGGGGCCTTCTGTTTGGCCGTTTCCGCCAGGCTTTTCGCGAATGCATCCAGCGCGCCAGCTTCGGGCCGGATGGGGGGCAGCGGCAGGTAGTTGCGGTCGTCGCGGCGCAGCCGGGGGATGAGGCCCGCGCGCAGGAACGATGATTTGCCCGCCCCGGAAGCACCCACGATAGCCAGAAGGCGCGGCGGGTTGCTGTCGCGCAGTGCGCGGATTGCGTCCAGCGCGCGACCGGTCTGCGCCTCGCGGCCAAAGAAGATCCCGGCATCCTCGGGCTCCATCGGGCTGAGGCCACGCCAGGGGGGGCGGTCGGGCTCGTCCTCTGGCGGCCAGATGAAATGCTCGGGTGCGATGCGGGCGCGGTGCAAGCCTTCCTTCAGGTTGGCAAGGCCAGAGCGGGACAGGGTTGTCGGGTCGGTGGTTCCGTCATCATAGCGCGCGATATGGGTGTCATGGTCGCGCCCACGTTGCAGATCGACCAGCTGCCAGTTGGATTTCAGCAGCTCCGGGATTTCATTGCGCGGCAAATCATCGACCACGACGCCGAAGATCAGCTTGTTCAGGCTATAGGCCAGCGTCAACTCGGTCTGACACCACGTCGAGTCCTTCCAGCCCCGGCTGATCAGGAAGATCCCCGCGACCGAGCTATCCATGGCCTCGTGGATCCGCGCCTTCCAGTCCTCGCCCGCCGCGATGCCTTGCCGGGGGATGCGGTCGAGGAAGACATCCTGCCAGCCATTTTCGCGCAGCCATTGCGCAAGGGCGAAGGCACAGGGGTTGTCCTGGCTGGAATGGCTGAGGAAAATGCGCGTCATCGCCGGAACTCGGGCGGCAGGGGCGGGTCGTAGGTGTCGCAATCCTCGGGCAGTGTCAGGCCCTCGATCCCGATCTCGGCGGCGAGGCCGTCGGTCGAGGTGTCGGGGCGGCCGTTGATATGGGGCAGGTAGCGGCAGGCAACTTGCAGTATGTTGCCCGGGGGTAGGTTGCGCCAGAGGCGCAGCGTATTATCGTTGCTGCCGCTGACAATGTACTCTTCGGAGGGCGAATGAGCGAGGCTGTTGATGACTCGCGTATGCCCACGCAAAGGCAAGCTCAGTGGATAGCCGGTTGCAACGTCCCAAAACCGCAGACCATCGTTAACTCCAGCGCTAACGATTTGCCTATCGTCTCGTGAGAATTCCGCCACGACAACAACATTTCCATCGGCTTGCACAATATGGGTTAACTCGCTGCCAGACTGTGTTTCCCAGACTCGAATGTCTCCATTGTTGTCAGAGGCTACAATCATCTCGCCATTTGAAGAAAAAGCTATGCTTGTAAATGCACTCCGTGGGCGTCGCAGCGTGTGAATTGTTCTGATGAATTGGAGCGAATCGGACTCCCAGATATGTATTGCTCCGTCCCAACCGCCGCTGGCAATGAGTGTGCCATCGGGCGAGAAGGCGACTCTTCTGACTTCGCGCTCATGTCCGCGCTGCGGCTCCCCCAAAGCAATACCCGTGGTGGCATCCCACAGGCGCAACGTGCCGTCTTGGCCTCCGCTTACGATACGGCTGACGTCAGGAGAGAAAGCGACGCTGCTAACCGAGCCTTCATGCCCGCGCAAGGGCTCACCGAGTGCTGCACCTGCTGCAGCATCCCATAGGCGCAGCGTGCCGTCCTCACCTCCGCTGACGATGCGACCGCCCTCGGGCGAGAATGCGACGCTGTTGACCCTGGCCTCATGTCCGCGCAGTGGTTCGGCCAATGCAACCCCTGTGGTCGCATCCCACAGGCGAAGTGTCCCGTCCTCGCCCCCACTGACGATGCGGCGTCCATCGGGAGAGAAGGCGACGCTAAGAACCCAATCCTCGTGCCCGACGAGGGGCTCGGCCAAAGCTGTTCCGGAGGTGGCATCCCACAATCGCAGTGCGCCGTCCGCGCCGCCGCCAACGATGTGGTGGCCGGTGGAAGAGAACACTACACTGAAGACCCCACCCTCAAAAGCCCTTAGAGTAGCACCTAACTGTACATCTGTTGCGGCATCCCATTGCCGTATCTCACCTAGATTAGACCCGACTCCAAACCCGCTCCCGCTGACGATACGCGTTCCGTCAGGAGAGAACGCGACGCTGTTAACCCAGCCCTCATGCCCACGCAGAGGTTCGCCCAGCGCTTCACCTGTTGCAGCATCCCACATACGCAGTGTGGCGTCCTCGCCCCCGCTGACGATGCGGCGTCCGCCGGGTGAGAACGCGACGCTGTGGACCCCACCTTGATGCCCCAAAAGGGGTTCGCCTAGGGCATCACCTGTAGTTGCATCCCACATACGCAGTCTGGCGTCACTTCCACCGCTGACGATGCGGCTGCCGTCTGAAGAGAAGGCGACGCTGAAGACTGCCCCATCATGGCCATGCATCGGATTGCCCAAAGGTTCACCGGTTGCTGCATCCCACTGGCGCAAAGTGTAGTCGTCTCCTCCACTGACGATGCGGCTGCCATCGGGAGAGAATTGGACGCTACGAACCCAGTCCTCATGTCCTATCAGGGGCTCGCCCAGTACCGCCCCTGTGGTGACATCCCACAGGCGCAGCGTGCCGTCCTCGCCGCCGCTGATAACGCGGCTGCCATCGGGCGAGACGGCGAAGACCACGCCCTCATGGCCGCGCAAGGGCTCGCCCAGTGCAGCGCCGGTGGTTGCATCCCAGAGGCGCAGCGTGCCATCTTCACCCCCGCTGACGATGCGGCTGCCATCGGTCGTGACGGCGACGCTGACGACCCCGCCCTCATGTCCGTGCATCAAGGTGTACGGACGCGTGTTAGCCAGCGCTGTGCTGATGGCGGGAAAAGCAACTGAGGGCGCTGGAAAAGGCCCGGCTTCATCCCGTGGCCATGCGCCCAACACCAGCTTCAGCGCATCTACTGAACTTGTTTCGGCTTGCGATAGTGCAAGCAGCGCCAAGGCATCGACGCGAGATTGGGCCGCTTGTTTGTTCCAATCAAAAGCGAACCATCCCGCGATAAGCAAACCCGACAGCAAGACTGCGGCTACGCCCAGTCCAATCTTGATCGCGAGCTTGCCTGATGCTATTGCCTTCTCTCGTCCAAAGAGGGCGGTCGCCTTAGCTTCGGTTTCTGCTCGAAGCTGCGAAACCACCATAGCCTTTTCACGGGTTTCGGCTTCGAGCTTCGCAAGAGTATCTGCTCTTGCCTTCGCCTCCGCCTTGCGCTCATCCCGAATGCGCTGATGCTCGGCCCTCGACCAGTCCAGAAACCGCCGCTCGACCGGTGCCAGCCATGCCCCCTGCGCCTGTCGCAACGCCTGAAACCGTTCCTCATCGGCCAGCGAGGTCAGGTGCTTCGCGCTTTCCCCCGCCGCCGCCCAATCCTGCGCGCGGCGCATCAGGTCTGAAAGGGTGCGCAACGCGCCCGCATGTTCTATCAGATACTCGTGCAGCCGCGGCCACTGCGTGATCAGCGCCTCATGCGCGATCTCGACATGGGCGGCACTTGTCTGGACCAGACGGCCCAGATCATCTTGGTCCTTGCCAAGTCGTTCTCCCGCCAGCCGGGAGATCAGCCGGTTCTGGTCCGCGTCGAATTCCTCGCGCGCGGCGATGCGGCGGGTGGCCCCGGTGTCGATCTCGCTCAGCCGGATCAGGCGGATGAAAATCGGCATCAGCCGCGCGGTGTCGTCCGGGGACAAGACGCCCTCAATTCGCTCAGCCTCATTGCCCAGCGCTGCGCGCGCGCCGCCATTCGCGGCATAGGCTCCGAGCAAGCCGCCATGTATCTTCTGGTCTCGCCAAGCAAGGCTGAGCGTCATCTGCGCAAGGGCCAGATGGCCGGGCCGGTCGGACAGCTCCTTGCGCAGAAGCCCGATTAATGTGTCCTGTTCCTTCTCCTCGCGGTGCCCTGCCAAAGTCAGCGGCCCGCGCACGATTTCGGCCAGATCGGCGGGTTGTTTGAGGTTGAACTGCGCTTCGGGCGGGCGGATCATGGGCCCCAGCCCCTCGACCGCACCGACAAGGTTCAGGTGGTCCGAGCGCAGGGTGATCAGGATACGCAGCCGATCGCCCATCGCATCGGCAAGTGCTGCGATCAGGCGGCCAAATTCGGGGCGGCGCTCGCGGGGGGGAAGGGTGACAAGCTCCTCGGCCTGGTCGATGATCAGCAGCGTGTGGGTGCTGGCCGGATCAAGGCCGCAGAGCAGAGCGAAGGAGGGGTCGGTTGTCAGCGACTGACGCAAGCTGGCGATGGCGGCCTGATCGCGGTCGAGTTGCCCAGCGGCGGACTGAATGGCGTCGCGCATCCGCTCGATCGGGTTATCGGCAGGGCGCATGGTGACGACATGCCAGATCGTCTGGTCATCGATGTGCGGGCGGTCGGTCCGCAAAGCCCCGCCGCGCCAGGCATGCCCTACCCCTGCCATGGCGAGCGAGGATTTCCCCGCGCCGCTGTCGGCAACGATGGTCACCGCGCGATGGCGGCGCATCAGGGCCAGCACCTCGTCGGTTTCGCTGCGGCGGCCAAAGAAGCGGTCGGCCCAATCCTCGGACATGCTGCGCAGGCCGGGGAAAGGGTCATCGGTCAGGACCGGCAGCCCGTCCTTGTCGAGGCCCAGCGCGGCGCGGAGCAGGCGTTGCAACGCGTCCGGGTCGTTCAGCGGGTCGCGGATGGCGTGGTAACGCTTGACGAAGGGGGTGAGGCTTTCCGACCCGCCATCCTGCAGGATGGGGATGATGCGAAAACTCTCGTCCTTGATGGCGCGGGACAGGGCGAGATCGGTCTCGGCGCGCACCCAGTTGCAGATGCCATTGCTGCCGACAATGACGGCAAAGGCACTGGCCGCGCCGATGGCTGCTTCAAGCTGCGCTTGCCAGGGTTTGCCCTCGTCCAGATCCTCGACATCCAGCCATACCTTCAGCCCTGCCGCTTGCGCATCAGGGCTGGCCAGCAGCCGCCGCTTCAGATCGATGGCGGCGGCTTTGTCGGGGCCGGAATGGCTGAGGAAGATGTTCGGTGAATTCATTGAGCGCCGCAGATTAAGTCCATTTTGAGATATCCGAAAATTTGCCGGTTCGGCGCGCTTTATCCAGCTCGTTCATCTGCGTTCTGAGCCGTTTCCATTCTTCCAGCTCCGCTTCAGTCATTGGTTGAGTGAGTGGAGCTTCTTCTGGCGCTCTATAAACTTCGGCAGCAGTAACTGCGTCTGAACTTACGCTTGGGTAATCAATCGTCTGAGATATAGCCTCAACAAGCGCGTCGAACGCTCCGGACTCTTCGAGCGGCATATCGATGAAGAAGTAGTCTCTCAGCGCATCTGGTGGTTTTGTGGGAATTGCGCTGCTGGTGAAAACCGGAATGATCCGGGGTCGCCCTGTTTCGCGTTGCAGACGTCGCGCGAGTTCCAATTCGCCATGTTGCATGAAGGCGAGGTCTTTGTCGCCAACGATGAAAAGCGCGGCGACCGAGTTTTCCAGCGCGTCGCGCGCGGCTTCATCAAGACGCGGGTGAGTCATTGGGTCGAGAACGGCTTCGACCACATTTCGCTTGATCATTTCGGGATGCGCAAAAAGCTTGTCGAGCAGCTTGCGCTTATACGGTTCGTCCTTGGGACGTCTTGTCACAAACACCTGATGCACGGGAGGATCGAGAAACCAGACAATAACCTTTCCGTCACCGCCGCTGCTGACGATGCGGCAGCCATCGGGCGAGAAGGCGACGCTGCTGACCTTGCCCTTATGCCCGCGCAGGGGCTCGCCCAGCGAAGCACCCGTGGATGCATCCCACAAGCGAAGGGTGCGGTCATCGCCGCTGCTGACAATGCGGCGGCTATCAGGTGAAAAGGCAACGCTGTTGACCCAGCCCTCATGCCCGCGCAAAGGCTCGCTCAGTGCGGCACGGGTGCCAGCATCCCACAGGCGCAGTGTACCGTACTCGCCGCCGTTGACAATGCGGCTGCCATCTGGAGAAAAAGCAACACTACTGACTTCTCTCGGGTTCCCGCGTAGGGGCTCGCCCAGTGCCACACCAGTGGCGGCATCCCAAAGGCGCAGCGTGCCGTCTTCGCCCCCGCTGACGATGCTGCCTCCGTCCGGCGAAAAGGCGACGTTGGTTACCTCGCCATCATGCCCGCGCAGGGGCGCGCCCAGTGGAGCACCCGTGCTGGAATCCCAAAGGCGCAGCGTTCCGTCATAGCTCCCGCTGACGATGCGGCAGCCATCGGGCGAGAAGGCGACGCTGTTGACCCCGCCCTGATGCCCGAGCAGGGGCTCGCCTTTTTCAGTACCCGTGGCGGCATCCCACAGGCGCAGCGTGCCGTCTACGGCCCCGCTGACGATGCGGCGGCCATCGGGTGCGCAAGCGACGCTAGTGACCTCGCCCTCATGCCCGCGCAGGGGCGCACCCAGTGGCTTGCCGGTGGCGGCATCCCACAGACGGAGCGTGTGGTCATCGCTTCCGCTGACGATGCGGCTACCATCGGGTGAAAACGTAACGCTGCGGACCCAGTCCTCATGCCCAAACAGTTCAAGAAACCGTTGCCCAGTAGTGCGCCGAGCGCCAATCATTGTGGCGCCTGCCAGCTTCGCCCTCGACAGATCGCTGCCCGACAAATCCGCGCCCGAGAAGTCGAACCCGCTGAGATCAGACGCTCCGAAATCAACCTTCAGCTTCTTGCCACGAAAGCTTGTTTTCGGGTCTAGCCCCGCAGCCCTCACCATCGCAACGAAATCGTCCGACGGCTCTGCCGTCAAATCCTCAATTCGCCGCCGAGCGGCCGCAGGCAAACACATTTCGATGGCATTTCTGAGCTTTGGGTCTGTCTTCATTCAAAGTGACCCTCCAGTGGTAGCCTTGTCAGGCCACATTCCTCCAGGATGAGCTTGGCCAGCTCTGCTTCGGTCTGTTTGCGTCGGGCAGATTTGGTCTTCTGCCGTTTTCGTGGCATTTCGGAAGCGTCGAAATCGATATCAACCGCTTCATAGTTGACCTGTATTTCACCCGAGATTGCGATGGTATCGCCAGTGGGCACTACATCGAAAATGCGAAGATGGCCCGAGTCTCCGCGCGCGGCAAGAACCTGGCCCTCTAGGCCATCGTCCGCGTCGATGCGCAATATCTCATGAGCCTGGCCGCCACCGATCCGGGTGACCTGCGCATTTGGGCCGTTCCAGCCCTCGGGGAACGCACGCCTCGTCGTGGCAATGCGGCCTCCCGTAACTGTCGTGTGCAAGAGAGCCTGCCGGATCGTGAATACCAGCGTGCCGTGCTTTGTCGTGATCCGGGACAGACCGGTAAAGGCCAAGTATAGCAAGACCTCACGCAACACCGGATCCAAACCGCTTGTCCCTTGCGACTGCTGGGCTGGAGACAAACCGTAGTTGCCGCTGACCGGTGACATGTCTGTTCCAAGATCGGTTGGTGCCCGTCGGGGTTTTGGGTGGGTCTTGGGGGGCGTAACTATCTGCACTTGATCCGTTCTTAGACCTTTGGCCAGCTTGGCAAGATCATCGACTATGCTTGCCATGACCGTGTCGCGCTCGTTCTTGCCCGCTGTCCGCTCGTATTCCGAAAGGGCCTTGCGGCCTTTGGGGCGCATATTCGGGGTTCTGAGCCATTCAAATCCGTCAAGCCCACCGCAGGGTGTGATCAGGATCGGGTAGAACGCGGGGGCCTCGGTGGAGTTGTTTTGCCGCTGACGATCAAGGATGCGCGGAACTTCCTTCTGGGTTATGAACGGCGATCGGAGTGCGTTTGGCGAGACCAGAAGAATAAAGATGTCGCAGGCATCAATGGCCGCGAGGATCCTAGCCTCCCAGTCCTGTGATCCGTGCAGGTCGACATCCGCCCAGGGCACTACCTGCGCTGTATTTTTCAAGGGCCCGAGATGGCTATCCACATAGGTCAGCCACTTGACCTCATCGCGCCCCGGGAACTCGGGTTCGTCCAGATGGGCATAGCTGATGAATACCTTGGGTGTTGTCACGGACTTCAAAACTCACTGCGGATTAACCTTTTCATCATAGTGCAGAAAATGTCGATTTTTCCAGCCATTTGTCGCTGAATGCAGGTGGATGCCATGGTCGCAGCGCTCCGCCTGCCTGCGGTTCGCCGCTGTCATGGTGTTCTGGCTGCGGGTCAGGTGCACAATTGTGCCCATTTCAGAACGCGACACGGCACATCCGGGGTGCCATGCTGATAGTTCAGCGACTCGCTGTGGCTCTTTGAAACAGTAAATCCGTGAAACGGGCCGGGCGTGTTGCTTTGGTCGAGGTATTCGGTGCTTCCCGGCGATGGCCTGGCCCGTCACTCACCGACAGGCCCGCGCCTGGTCGCGGAGCACGGCATAATCCGCCAGCCATTCAGCAATCACGGTGCCTTGCCGCAGCGCGGCAAGTTCGTCTGCCACGCGTGCCTGCTCCGTCCTGCTGTACTCGACCACGGGCGGGCAGGAGCCGGGCGGTGTGTCAAAACTGCCCCCCGCGCAGGCGGTCAAGAAGATCGTCGCGGCTGCGAGGGCGGCTTGCGGCCGCCTCCAGCATCTGGCGGTGGATGGCATCGTTGCGCTCCAGTGTTTCAAGCCGCTCGGCAGTGCGCCCCGCGCGCTCGGCCGTGCGGCGAAGGTTGAGGATGAACAGGGCGATGGTGAGCAGGGCGAGGGCGATGGCCGCCGCCCGTCGCGCCCAAGGCCGGGTGAACAGCCCAACCGCGAGGCTTGCCCACATCAGCGCAGGCCCTTCTTCCAGTCATCGAGACGCGCCCAGACGGCCACTGCGATTCCGCCCAGCGCCAGTGCGATGAACAGCCAGCGCAGCGTGTCGAGATGCGGCACCAGCGGCAGGACAGCGCCTTGCGCCTCGGCCAGCACTTCCTGCGCAACCTCGACACCCGCCGCGCCGACTGTCGCAACGCCCGCGGCACCGGTGCCTTTCAGCGTCCGGCTTTGCGCGATGGTCTCGCGCGCGGGCGGTGTTTCCGCCGCAAACGCCACCGCCCGCACCGGAAACCGCTCGCCCCATTGCCGGGCTGGCCCCAAGTCGATATGGATGAAGCCCGAGCGCGGGTAGAAGCCGAAGCCCAGAAACCCGACCTCGCGCGCTGCCGCTTCAAACGCCACCGGATCGTGGTTCGACATGGCAATATCGAAGGCCGTGCCGTCCATATGCTTCGAGCGCGGTGCGCCGCCGACAGCGCGGTTATGCTCGGGCGAGCGATAGGCGGAACGGATGATCAGCGGCTTGCCCAGCCGGTTGCGGAGCGCCTGCAGCTTGTCCAGCGCTTCGGGGTGCAGCTTCAGCTGGCCTGTGCCACGACAGGCGATCTCTGCAGGCGAGAAGTTGCGCCAGCGCCAGAGGCTGTCGGGTACATCGCGGAAATGGCGGAAGGTGCGGATGGGGTCAGACATGGGGTCTCTCCTTTGGGTGATGGGCATGCGAAATGGGTCGCAGCCCGTTGGGGGCTGCGGTGGGGATCTGTCGGGTGTGCGGGGGGATCAGTGTACCAGTGCAGCCTTGCGCACTGGTGTGGTGAGCGCGCGCTGGGCGGTGCCGGCAGAGGGCAACAGTCAGCAGCTGTCAGTTGCCATCCCTGCGCTGGAAGGCGGCGAAGATCAGGTTGCGCATGTCGTGGATATCGCGCTCGATCCGGGCAAGGCGGTCATGATCGACGCGCCGGTCCTCATCACGCCGCTTCTCGATGCGGGCGCGTTCCTCGGCCAGTTCCTGCTCCAGCTTGTGCAGCAGCGCCTCGTTGGTAAATGCTTTGCGCGTCACGGCAGTTGCCAGCCCCGCGATGAAGGTGAACCAGACGCCAATTGCGGCTGTGATGCCATGATCGCGAAACGCCTGCAGGATCTGATCGGTCAGTGAAGAGTGCTGGCTCATCCGATTTTTGCCCCCCAGAAGCTGGTCTGTTCGGTGGCAAAGAACCCGTCATGCGCGCGGAAGAAGCCCTGCAATTCGACTGTATCGCCTGCCTCCAGCACAGCCATGCTTTGGAGCCAGAGCGCTGTGGCCTCGGAGCGATGCGTCGAGGAGCTTTCGCCATAGCTGCCGCGCAGCACGTCGGTGCCATTGATCACCAGCCGCCCGCTCATGCGTGCCGATGTGCTGGCATTGACCTTGAACATCAGCGTGGCCCCAAAAAGATAGGTGCTGTCTACTGGGGCCACGAACTGGTTGGCACTGGCATCGAAAGCGCCCTGATCATTATACTCGGTGACATTGATGCCGATCTTCGTCCAGGCACCGACGCCGACATAATTGTCGTAATTGGTGTATCCCTTGAAGCGCGGCAGGTGGGGCTGATCGAGGATTCCTGTGGCGGGGTCAGCACGCAGAGCGTCATGGAAAGTGCTGCCATTGGGCGAGACTGCGAGGCGGAATGCCTCCGAGCCGAACAGCCCCAGCAGCGCGCGGGTCGAGAAGCCGGTCTGGAACAGGAATCCCAGATCATTCGCGCTGGCCTGCTTGTTCAGGCTCTGGATCAGGCTGCCAGTTCCGCCTGCGCCCGTGGCCAGCGCGGTCCAGAGGGCTGCATTGATCTGCGCAAGGAATGGGTTGTTGGCATCGGCCGTTGCGCCAAGCCCGATGCGCGTCAGATCCTGCAGCGCGCTGGGCGTGGTGCCGATCCAACCTGCACCGTCATAGATGAGCAGCACACCTTGATCTTCGACCCATGCGCGCCATCCCACACGTGGCGGCAGGCGTAGCCAGGCCCCGTCGGTCCAGAGCGCGACATTCAGATCCCAGCCAGACCAATCACCCGTTGCACCAGAGGCAATTATATAGCGGTCCCCCTCACTTGGGCTCGCCGGAGGCGCTGTCAGATCGCGGCCCAGAACGGAAAGCTGGACCAGCCCATCCAGCAGGCGCAGGGCCTCGTTATGGGTGACATGCTTCTGGGCCTGCGCGGCCAGAATATAGGGCAGCAGCAGGTTGCTGGTGGTGTCGGACATGGAAAATCCTGTGGTTTTGGTCAGAAGAAGAGCGTGACAGTCCGCGCGACCCCGCGCCCGAGCAGGGCAGAGAGTTGCGCGATGCGGATGCTCAGCGTGTCGCAGGGACCGAGCAGCGCGCCCCAGTCGGCAATTTGTTCAGTGCTGGTGTAGACCGCACTGGTGATGCTGGTGCTCAGCGTGCGTTTCACGGATGCGCCGTCGAGGATATCGACCTCGTATGCCTCAAGCTCCTCTGCCAAAGCCACATCACCCGCGCCCCAGTTGTCAGACGCCAGAGCCCGCGACCGTCGCACCCAGCGAATTGTCAGATCGCCGGGCGTGCGCGCTCTGCGCCAGGGCTGGTCGATATGCGCAACCGAGAAAGGCCGCAGCCCGGCACCTTCCGGCGTGAAGCTGGCCGCCACATAGCTGTCATCGCTGGGCGGGCGCGCGGCGGGTCCGATGCGCCAGTTCCATGGCAGGCCCAGATCGGCCTCCGCAATCTGCAGCGCGGTCAGGCTGTCGTCCAGCACCACGACGCGCGCACCTTCCGGCGTCGGATCGCCCATCGCATGTTCGGTCCCACGCTGACCGCGCAGCAGCCGCGTCAGGTGATAGCGCCCCGGCGCGATCAGCTCGGCCGCGCCTGCCTGCACGATCTCCCACTGCCCGGCACCCGTTTCGACCGCCAGTGCATTGGCCCCGCCAAAAATCGCGATGTCGGTGACGCTTTCCAGCGTGCCCGAGAAGAGATCCACGATTAGCTCATTGCCCAGATCGAAGCGGGAGGTCGGGCCAGCATGGAAATCTGCGACCAGCACGCCCATCCGTGCCCGCCTGCTGAATGTGCTCAGCAGCTCGAACCCGTCAGTTGCGGGGCTGCGATAGACGGCCATTTCGCCGGGCCATGGCCGCGAATGGGCAGCGATCAGTGGGCGATGGGGGACAATCTCCTCGCGCAACTGGGGCAGGTCGAGAAACAGCACATCCGGCGACCCAAACACCATCGGCGTGGCCAGCGATGCGGGCCGGGGGTTGCCCGGGGGCAGATCGTAGATCGCACGGTCCTGTCGCAGGGCCTCAACGCTGCGAAACGTCGAGTCTGCCACCGAGACAAACCGCAAATCGACCTGCCGTCCGTCATGCTCGAGCGCGATCACATCGCAGGGATCGAGGGCCAGCCTTGACGGTGGAAGCCGAAACACGGCGGTTTCGCGCCCCGACCAGGCTTCCATCAGCGCGCGGCGGCAGCGGCGCTCGGCCTCTTCGGGCGGCACGGCCATGGGAAAGCTCTCAAGCGCAATGCGCGTCGTGTCCACCGTGATGCGCTGCGCCTCGACTTGCGCGGCGTCATAATCCTCATCGGCCCGCGCGACCTGCCATTTGAGCGCCTGCGGCAGTTCGGTTTCCTGCGCGCGGGTGAGTTCCAGAACTTCGGCCCCGGCTGCGCCATCGCCGCCCCCGCCGGTTCCCGCAGCGACCATATCCTCAGCGCTGACCACGGTGACGGCTGCGCGGCCACGCATAACAAAGCGAATGACACCGCCGCTCTCCACCGCATCAAAGCTGAAATGCCGCGCAAGCGTGGCGACAGAGCTGCGCGGGGATTCGAGCACGCCGATCACAAAGCCCTCGACCGCGCCCCAGAGGCCAGAGACATCGATGCGCGCTTCAGGCAGCCCAGCGCGCAGGCAAAGGTGGCGGACGAGCGCTGCGAGCGACACAGCCCCCAGCCGCCCCGTCAGCCAGTGGCCGAGCCGCCAGTTGGGCCCATCGGTCCAGACGCCGGTCAGCGCCGGGAAAAACGGATAGGGCCGCGCATCCCAAGTCCAGGCGGCGCATTCGGGGACATGCACCATGCGGTCGCCATAGACCGACGACACCGGGTTGTTGTCCGGGTCACCCCACCAGAGATAGCTGGCCTCGAGATAGGCGCGCTGGATCGCATCATCGCGCCAGCCGCGCGAGAAGTAGGGCACAAAGCTTTCCGACGACTTGGGGTCAAAGAACACATTGGGCTGGTTGGTGCCTCGATCAACCGCCGGACAGCCGAGTTCAGTGAACCAGATGGGTTTTGACTCTGGCACCCATGCGGTGGGCGTGCCGCTTTCGACCCCGCCGGGGCGGTTATAGTGCGGCTCGGACCACCAGGCGCGCAGATCCTTGTAGCGATAGACCCATGGCTTGCCGTGAGCGCCGTCAGCAATGGCCGTGCGGATTTGCGCCGCGCGATCGGCCGCACTGGCATAGAACCAGTCGAACCCTTCGCCGCCTGCAATATTGGATTGCAGATAGGCGCGGTCATGGATGGCAGGCCAGCCAGAAAGCGCGTCAGCGTGATCAAACCCGTCGCGCCAGTCCGAGAGCGGCATATAGTTGTCGATGCCGATGAAATCGATATTCGGATCGGCCCAGAGCGGGTCGAGATGGAAATAGACATCACTGCTGCCATCGCTCGGCTGGTGGCCGAAATACTCCGACCAGTCGGCAGCATAGCTGATCTTTGTACCCGCCCCGAGAATGGCGCGCACATCGGCCGCCAGATCGCGAAACGCCTGCACCGCCGGATAGGCCGACGCGCCCGAGCGGATTTGCGTGAGCCCCCGCATTTCCGTGCCGATCAGGAAGGCATCGACGCCGCCCGCCACAGCACAGAGATGCGCATAATGCAGGATCATCCGCTGCAGGCCCCAGTCACCTGCGGGGCCGGTCCAGTGCACGCTCTCGCCCAGAATGGCGAAACTGGCCGGTGTCGCGCTGCCGAAGAAGCTCGCCACCTGCGCGGCTGCACTCGCGGTCTGGTTGGCGGTCCCTGCAAATCCCGCTGCTGGCGAACAGGTGACGCGCCCCCGCCATGGAAACTTGGGCTGGCCGATATCGCTCGCATTGTCACTATAGGGATCGGGCAGCGTGTTGCCTGGTGGCACATCCATCATCAGGAAGGGATAGAAGGTCACGCGCATCCCGCGCGCTTTCAGTTCCCGGATCGCCTGCACGACGGCGAAATCCGCAGGCGTGCCACCATAGACCGGACGATCTTCGGAATCACGGCTCACCAGCTGCGCCGTCAGCCGCGTGACCCCGTTCACGGTCCAGCTGGCATTTGGGGTAGATTTGTCGCTGAATTCCACCTTGGGCCGGATCGTGCATTGGCCTGCGCGCAGATCATCGCCGAACCACGACACCACGAGGCTGACGCTTTCGACGCTCGGCACCATCGCCTGCAAGCGGTCCAGCGCCACGACCATGTCGGCTGTGTTGGTCACCGCATTGGAATTCTCGGCGCTGCTGGTGCCGCCAAGTGTCGTGTTGAAAAGCGCATTGCTGACCAGACGACCGCCTTCAACCTTGCGCACGACCTCTGTCGCATAGGTGAACTCGCCCGCTGAAGGGATCAGCGTCACCGCGCGGGTCAGCCCTTCGGCCGTGTCGGGATCAGCGAGGGGGCGGAACACTTCAAAGGTCAGCTGTGGGATGCGATTGCCGTAATCGCCGAGCGGCAGGTCTTCGAACATGACATAAGCTGTGCCGCGATAGGCGGGGGTGTTGGCGGCCCCCATCCGGGCCACCATAAAGGGATCAGGCTGCTGCGCGTCATCGCCCGGATACCAGCGCCAGGTGATGCCGGAGAGATCGAGGGGTTTGCCATCGGCCCAGATGCGCCCGATGCCGGTGATCGCCCCTTCCGAAAGGGCCACAGCGAATGACGCATAATACAGGTACTCAGTCGTCCTGACCCTTGGCCCGCCGCCCTTGCCACCGCCGCGCTGAGTCGTGGTCTTCGTCTCCTCCCGAAAATCCGTGGCCCAGATGATATTGCCGCCAATCCGCATGCGCCCATAAACACGCGGGATGACCGCGCCTTCGGTCGAGGAGGTGATGCGCAAGCTGTCAAGCCGCGCGCCCTCGATGCGTTGCGCAGGTGCCAGCGAGGAAATCAGCCAGCTGTCGATGGCCGAGCCCACTGTCGCCCCGATCATCCCGCCAATGGCCGCGCCCGACAAACCAAGAACAGCCCCGCCAAAGCCCAGACCGATGCTGGAGCCGACAGCGCCGAGGACAAGGGTTGCCATTTGTGGAGCTCACTCAGGATTGGGGTGATCGGACGTGATAGCCGGAAACAGGAGGGCAAAAGCGATGCGCCGCTGCCACGTTGATGTGAGCGGCTGTTCGATCACACCCAGCCGCTCATAAGCATGGATGAATCTGTCAGGGCCGGTCAGGATCCCGACATGTTTGGCGATGGCACGCGGCATCATCCGGAACAGGAGCAACGCGCCGGGTGGCGCATCAATCACCGGCACCTCGATCATCATCCGCCGCGCGCCTTCTGCCAGTATTTCGCGCGACCCGGTTTCGCCCCAGTCCCGGCTATAAGGCAGAATCGGGAAGGCTTCGGGCCCCACAACCTCGCGCCAGACCCCACGCGCAAGGCCGAGGCAGTCACAGCCGACCCCGCGCAAGCTCGCCTGGTCGTGGTATGGTGTGCCGAGCCATCTGCGCGCAGCCGCAATGACGCGGTCCGGATCAGCCGGTGTCACAGCACACCACCTTCATGCCCGCCATCGCGCGAGGCGTAGCGCAGAATGGTGTCTTGTCCGGGGATATGCGGGAAGCCCCGGAAATTGACAGTGTTGGCGAACTTTGCGCTGCAAGTCTCGATCCGCTTGTCGCAGCCTGCACGGATCGAGAAACCGTCGCCCTCAGTGAAAGAGCGCACAGGTGCTTCCAGCAGGGTCAGGATAGCGATGCCATCGCTGAGGTCATGCGCCAGCACCTCCGCCCGCCGCCCGGCATTGGCACCGCTGGTCCAGTCAATCGTGCCGAAGGCAAACCAACCCGCGTTGAACCCCGCCAGCCCCGCCGCCGTGAAGGCCCGGTCACGCAGCAGGTCGATGACAGCGCCGCTGCCTTTGTAGGCCGGGTCCTCCAGATCGACGCCGCAGCGCGCATCGCCCAAGCCCGCATCGCAGCCTGCCTGAAACGTCCTCCCGACAGTCTGGCCCAGCACATGCGCGAGGCTGCGCACCTCGGCGACAAAGGCCATGCGTCCGCGCCGGATTTGCCCGACTGCGCCCCGGCGCATCAGCACCCGCTGGCTGGTGTCCGCCCAGTTCACGCGCCAGAGCTCGACTTCCGCATTGTCCCAGCGCCCGTCGAGAATATCCGTCTCGGTGATGCGGTCCGAGGACAGCACGCCCTCGGCATCCTGCGCATCGACCGACAGGTCCGACCCGGCGCGGATTTCTGAGGCCGCAAAGCCGCTCTCGGGCTCAAACTCCGTGCCCTCGAACATCAATGTGCAATCATGATCGGTAAAGCCAAAGCTGACCCCATCGGCGCGCGTGATGCGCCAGCACCAGGCCAGCGTTGTCGTGCCCTCATCGAGATGGGCTTGCAGTGCAGGGTCGATTTGTTTCATCGCCGGATCTCCAGCAGGGGAATGGAGGTGATCGAGCCAAGCCGCTCGATATCGAGGGTGACGTCCAGCGTGTCGCTGTCGAAGCGGACGGGGACCTCGAATTCGAAGCCTGCGGTGATGCTGACACCTGTGGCCGGGGCGGTCCCGAATGTCACCACGCCGGTCGTGGCATCAACCGTCCAGCCACTGGCTTGTTCAACCCCGCCCAGCGCGAGGCGGACGCTGCCTGCGACCGGCTTGGTGATGGCGCGGGTCCAGGTCTGATTGCCGGAGCTGTAGCGCTTCATCAGCGCGAAACTGGTCACACTGCCATTGCCTGTGCCGATAGGCTGGTCCAGCGGCCCGGGCATCTGTGACGGTGCGCAGGATTTGTAATCCGACCAGTCCTTGAAGCGAAACCCGTGCAGACGTCCATTCCGCGCCTCGAAGAAGGCGACGACAGCGGCAAGATCATCGGCG
This sequence comes from Roseinatronobacter bogoriensis DSM 18756, assembly GCF_004366635.1. GTDB lineage: Bacteria > Pseudomonadota > Alphaproteobacteria > Rhodobacterales > Rhodobacteraceae > Roseinatronobacter > Roseinatronobacter bogoriensis. The sequence continues at coordinate 24,937 of NZ_SORN01000015.1, forward strand.
CGTCGAATGCCATAGGCGACATCATAACGGCGGCGCGAGTTCGCCCAGCTGGCATTTCGTTCCTCGTCGCCCGAGGCCAGTTCAACGATCTGCGTGCGCCGCTCCGGCCCGCCGCGCGCACCACGGCTGATCGCGTCCGGAAACCGGACCTCGTCAAAGGACATCTGATCCTCGTCTCAGGAAGTAGGGGTTTGCTCAGGAAGCGGGTCGACTTAGGGGCGGCTATGCGGGACCTTGCGGACGTTTGGGGTTCGCAGGCGCGTGATCATGTTGCATTTCAAGGCGACCCCGATATTGTCGCAGCATGACGCAAACCCTCGCGAAAACATGGGTCTGGCGATCCACCGAAGACAGTCGCGCGGCGGGGTTGGTTTCCGTTCTGGCGGTGGCAGAAACGCTGGCCTGTGTAGCGCTCTATTGGGTGCTTTTTCTATGGTTCGGCGTGACATGGCACCATTGGCTCATCTTGATCGCCACGCCACTGGTTCTGCTGCGCTCGGAACGATCCATCGCCAAGGGTGTCGAGTGGTTTAATGCCTACATCGACCAATCCGATGAAAAGAAACCAAGTCTTATCAAGACCGTTATGATCCTTGGCCTCGCCACTGGTATGGCTGGTGGAGTCGTGTGGGTGCTGGCGACAAACTGGGTTGGTGATGAAAGCAACTGGGCCTTTTTTTGGAAGGTTATGCTGATTGGCTGGCTATCCATCATGGGGGGGCTGGCGATAGCGGGCGCCCTAGCAGGAGCGGTAGCGTTGGTGGCAGCAATAGTTTTAGCGGGAATGGTAGCTGGACCGATTTTGGTGGTGGGAGCGGCAACGTCAGCGAAAGCCGGGGCGGTATTAGCGGCGGTCTTGCTAGCGGGAGTGCTAACGGCAATCAGCCCCAGCGTTATTGTTGGCGTGTGGCTAAGGGCGACAGCCACGCGTTTTGCGGCGACTGCATGCTATCTTTGGCCGGGACTGCGTAAACTGCCCACGAACTGGCGGTTTTCGATGCTGGTTTCGGATGTTTGGCACCCTCCGGAACTGATTCCCGGGGATCCTAGATTCACCTACGGTGGGTTATTTTCATTTTCTTTGAGTAAAGTCGGCCTCTCTCAAAAATACTTCGGTCATTTGGTCATCAATTTTATCGCCTCGCTCATCTTCTTCTTGCCCGCCATGCTCTGGCGTTGGGCGATCAAATCCACCGCATGGTTTTATATTCCCTTGCTCTGGGTCCGGCGCGGGTGGCTAAGCCATGAAGGCGAAGAGCTACGCATCTGGGCGGAATCTTACAGCAGCAAGGTGATCAACTGGCTGTGGCTAATCTTTGGCGGCTTTTCCTTTGCGGCTCTCGCCATTGGGCTGTTTAGCTTCGAGAAATGGCTGGCGCTGAAAAGCACAACCGCCGAGGCTGGCGCGCCAATGGGCGTGATAGGGTTTCTGGCATCATTGGATTGGGCCGAATTGCTGACCCAACCTTGGTTATGGGCCTATATCCCATCATATGCGCTGAGCGTCGTCATTTTCTTCGCGCTCGACAGCATCGCCGCCGAAATCCGTGCGGGGGCCACGCCCGAGTCGCGCGCGGCCAGCATCGCGCGTTGGAAATGGGCGGCCAATGCGCGGGCAGTGTTGACCAATATCGGGCTTTTGCTGGCACTGTGGTATTTCCTTGGCGCAGTGGATGCAGGGGCGCAGGTGCAGGATTTCCTCGCGCGTTGGTCCTGACGAATTGTTCTGAATTCGTGAGCTCGAAAAGGGCGGGGCGACCGTCCGCTGTAGGCTCCATGTGACCATACTGCGCCGCCTTCCACCGCATTCACATGCCCCGCCGCCCGAGATTGACCGCACGGGCAATGTCTGCTGCCACTTGCGTGCGGGACTGGCGGAAGCTTTCCGCATCGCGCGCCATGATCGTGACATTCACAGTCGTGCCGCCATCCCCACTGCGTCCTCCATAGCCAGCGGCCTCTCTCCGCGAGAGCACGCGCTCGCCGCGTTGCAGGATTGCGGGTACTTCGTCAGGCTTGAGGCCCGCCCAGCCGCCGGAATGCATCCGCGGCGCACCGGCAAAGGCCATGGCAGGCACCATGCGCGCCGGGGCGGGGCCGCCCACGACACCGCCCGCATGGAAGATATTGGCGAACAGCCCACCTGCGCCGCCCAGTACGCCGGAGAGCAGCCCCGCCAGTGGGCCCAAGATAAAGCGGCGCGCCGCCAGCCGTGCCAGATCGGCGATCATTGAGGTCACCAGATCGCGGAAGTCGAGCTTGCCCTTGCGCACGAAATCGGCGACGGCGTTCTCGGCCGCCCCGAACGCGCCCACCAGCGCCTGACCGATATCCGCACCGATATCGCGCGCCTTGTCGGCATACTCGGACAGCGCGGCCGTCACCGCTTGCCAGCCAGTCAGCGCAACAGTTGCGCCAGTGGCGGTGTCCGATCCGGCCTGTCGCCCAGAAGCACCCGCGCGTCCCGCTGCTGCTTCAGCCTGATCCAGCGCCTCGGACATACGCTGCGCACCAGCTGTTGCCGCGTCCAGCGCATCTGCGCTTTCCTCGCCAGACCCGCGCACTGCTGCGAGAAGCGCAGCCATGGCCTCGCGTGCGCCGTCAAAGGCGCTGGCGAGTGTTGCATCCGCCCGCGCGCGAAATCCCTCGGCCGAACGTTCGGCCCGCATTATCCCGGCATCGAAACTCGACACCCAGGCCTGCACGCCCAGCGCGTCGATCTGGAAGCCTGCGCCGATCACATCGGCGATCTGGTTGAACCCGGGCGCGATCCGGCTCAGGAAATCCGCCCATGTCTGGCCCAAAAACCGCATCAGCCGTAGCCAGAGGGCCTCGATATCCGCGCGCATGGCGCGAAACCGGTCGCCAAAGGTCGACATCGAGGCCGCCATGCCGTCCCAGACCGCGCGCGCGACATTGCCCATCAATTCCAGCGCGGCCCCGAAGCCACCGGCGCCGGAAACAAGTCGGCCAAACTGATAGACCAGCTCGCCCGCGCCGACGATCAGCGCGCCGATGCCGGTGCGGATCAGCGCCCCGCGCAGCAGCACCAGCGCAGTCGCCAACCCGCGTACCGAAAGCGCCGCAGCGGCCAGCCCGGCCACCCAGCGCCCGGCCATGAAGGCGGCGAAGGTACCCGCGATGCTGACAAGGCGTCCGAGATTGTCAAAGAGACCCCGGATTGCCATGCCCAGCGGGCCGGTGGTGCGCGCAACAGACGCCATGGCATCGGCGACAGCTTCGAGCGCCGGCGCTGCGGCCACCGCCAGCTGGTTCGACAAGCCCCGCCAGATCAGGCCAAGGCGTGAGATGGCATCATTGGTGCGCTCGATCTGCGCGGCGTCCTGATCAGACACCACCACACCGAAATCTCGCACGTCCTGTGTGGCTTGGCGCAAGGTGGCGCTGTCGATGCGGCCAAAGACCAGTGCAGCGCGATCCCCAAACAGCTGCGAGGCCACTGCCGCGCGCTCTGCCTCGGGCACGAACTGGCCCAGCGCCTCCTGAATCGTTGCAATGCGCGCATCGAGCGGCAGGCGTTGCAGGTCTTCCGCCGAGAGGCGCAACCGGCGCAGCGCCTCGACCGCAGGTCCAGTACCAGAGGCCGCCTGCGACAGGCGTCGTGTCAGTTGCATCGTGGCCTGTTCGACCTGACCCATGGACACGCCTGCCAGATCGCCTGCGCGTTCCAGCACCTGAATGCTGGCGACAGTGGTGTCGAGCGAGGCGGCAAGCTTGGCTTGTGCATCGACAGTTTGCAGGCCGGAGCGGATCATGGCCACACCTGCTGCAGTCGCCGCCGCAACTGCCGCAGCAGCCGCCAGTTTCACCCGTCGCGAGAACGCCGCCAGCCGCCGGTTCGCCGCCTCCATCTCCGCGCTCAGCCGTCCGAAACCGCGCTTGCCAGCCTCGCCCACGCCCTCCAGTTCCGAGCGCACCTGACGCCCGCCCACAGCCGCAAGGCGGACGCTAACCCGTTTCTCCGCCATGATGTGCTTCCATCTGTTCGTTGAGCTTGAGGACCATCACGGCCTCAATCCCTGGCAGCAGTTCCGCCAGGACCAGGGGCGGCACGCCCAGCGCCTGACCCAGCGCGAGTGCCGCGGTCATGTCCCAGCCGATCACCGCACCCGGCGTGATGCGCAGCTGGCCGCCCAGACGCCCGACCAGATCCCGGACCTGCCAACCTTCCTGCGTGAGCGGGCGGTTCAGCCGCGCGGGGCAGTCCGGGCACGACCTTTCGCGGCCCTCGAAGGGCTCACAGGCTTCGCAGTAGCGCGCGCCCCCGCCGAACTCCCACTCGGCAAGGGCGCAGAGGCGTTTTTTTCCTGTTCCAGCAGCAGGCCCTTCGAGACATAGGTCAGCTGGAACGCTTCGAAGATGGGCCAGATGTCCAGAAGCGCGTCGATGGCCTCGGGGCTGGGGTCGATGGGCACACCGCCTGTATCACCGATCCCCTCCCAATCGAGCACGGCCCGCCTTGCGAGGGCTTTGGCGAAGGCCATGGCGCGGGTCTCATCCGTGGCCTCATCGGGCACGGCCTCGACCTCCGGGTCGGCGCGGGTGGCGACCATCAGCGCGGTGGTCAAGGGGCGCAGCTGCACGCGCACGCCGGGGGCGAGGTCATGCCAGCGGGGCGCATTGGTCAGATCGAGGGTGAGCATTCAATAAGCCTCCATGGCGTTGATCAGGGTGGCGGTGCACATCCGCCCGACAGTCGCATCCCGCGCAGCCTGCCAGTCGAAAGTGGCCTGCACGCCCTGCGGTCCCGCGATCTCGATGCGCGGGCGGGGCAGGTAGACGGCGTGCACGGTGAAAGTGAAGCTCTCGCCAGAGGGCAGGACATAGGCGAATTCCATGGCACAGGGGTCGCCATTGATGGCCTGCGTGACCAGCGTCTGGTCGGCGAAACGCACCTCGATCCGGCCAGTCAGCGCAGCGATGGATGGGTCTGCGCCATCAATGCGCCCATCAGCGCGGATGGTCTCGATCCGGTCGAGGTTGTTGGCATAGGTGATCTCGGCCGAGACGACATTGCCCAGATCGACGCCATTGCGCTTGATCGCGCCGTTGAAATGGCCGAAGCGCTGCAGATCGAGGGTCGCAGGGGGTGAGGCACCTGTGCCGAACGCGCTGGTGGCGGCCCCCACTGTTTCGCCCTGTGCCACCAGTCGTGCCGTTGCGGTCAGCAGGCCCGAGCGCTGCATCTGCCATGACAACTGATCCAGCACGCAACCCGAATACATCGCATAGCGCGGTACTTCCGGCATCCCGGTCTCGATCGACATGCTGGGCAGCGCCCATGCACCAGACTGGAATTGATGGGTGTAGGGCGCTGATGCCCCCGTCGTGGTCGGGTTGCCAAACGCGGCCTTCAGCCAGAAGCCGAAGGCCTGCGCGTCGATGGGGACGACGACATCGCCATCCGAGGTCACCGCATCCTTGATCGGCGGCAGCGGATCACGGCCATAGCCCAGAAGCTCGCTGTTCAGAAGCGGCTGCTCCGCCCCCAGCGTCGCGCTGGCAAAGGGCATCCGCGTGTAGCCGCTCGCGGGCGGCGTGCCATATGTCGTCTCGAACGCCAGCGCCATCTGCGCCCGCGCCCCCTGGGCTCGTGCCATGGTGTGTCCTTTCTTTACGGTGATGGCGTCAGTGCCTTGTCTGCGCCGTGATGTTTTGAAACACAGGGGACGGGCGCCCGCCCCAAGAGCAGAACACACAGGATAACCCGCATGTTCCGATTTCTCCGGCGACGATCTCGCCGCCCTTCGCCACTACGCCGCTTCAGATCCTTTGGCTCGGTCGCCATTCTGGCCTTTGCCGGGACCATGGCGCTGAACAGTTGCGATGTCCCAACATCTGTCACGACGGCGCCCGGCGCTTCAGCCTTGCCAGCGGATATCGACTTTTCAGGGCGCGTGACGCGCATTGTCGACGGCGATACCTTCTGGATCAGCGGTCAGGATGTGCGCATCCGTGTCTGGGGTCTTGATGCGCCGGAGACCAATCGCCCCGGCGGCGCTGCAGCAACCGCTGCGATGACGCGGCTGGTCTCTGGTCAGGTTCTGCACTGCCGAACGCGCGATATCGACCGTTTCGGGCGCATCGTCGGTCAGTGTTTCCTGCCTGATGGCCGCGATATCACGCGCGAAATGATCAGAAGTGGTACCGCGACCGAGTTCTGTCGGTTCTCGCTCAATTATTATGGCACCTGCTGATCTGGCCATTCACCCGAGCGGATCGGCCGTGGAATAGTGCAGCACCACCGTAATCACCGCTGCTTTCAGACTGGCCGCGCCCTCGATCGGCAGATCGACCGGGCGCGGCGCTTCCGCCTCGACCCAGTCACAAAGGCCACCCAGCGTGCGTTCGGCGGAGATTGCCGCGCCGATGCTGGCGCAAAGCGTGGCAAAGGCAGTGTCGCGATCGGCCCCTTGCACAACCGTTTCGATCTCGGCCCGGTGCTGGAAGTGGTAGCGCAGCGGTGAGAGCGTGACGCCGGGCTCGCCCGGTTCGCCATCGCGCAGGATCATGAGCCCGGCGGCAGGAACGCGCTCGGGCAGCACCTCACCGCGCAGCACCGGCACATGCGGCACCGTGCGCATCAGGTCCGCCAGGGCGGTGAGGATGGTTTCGCGAGGGGACATTAGTTTTCCTGTTTCAGGTAATGTCACACGATTGCAACCGAGGAATCGGCCGCACGTGCTCATTTCACAAGCGGCGCGTAATTCCGCCGCTTCTCCTTCAGCCTTGGAATGCTCTCAGGTCATCGCATCTAGATACTGACACCCTGCGCCGGGTCGGATTTTTGAGAGCGTTTTTGCGTCCTCAGTGACACTTCTTCCGCGCAGATCGTGTTCGAGATCATGCCTTCGATGTCCGCTGAATCGCGACCTGCCGTGGGCACGCTTCTTTTCGCTTTTGATGCGCAGGAACTCTGTCGTGTTGTCGCTGCGTTTAGAGGTTTCGAAAATAGAGACAATCAATCCATTTTTGACCCCGATGATGCAGTCGACTCGGGCCGAACGCTCCGCCGAAAGGTTCCAGTCCCCAAGGGTCGCTCGAGCAAGACGCTCCGGATCCTCGGAACCCAGCAGAGAGCCGGTATCCTGCCGGTTCAAGCTCACAAACAAGATATTCCCGCGGAACAGCGGCACGTCGGCGCGCGTCACTGGACGGTCATAGGCCTCGCTGATCTGATTTCGCGTGAGCCACAGTTTCCTATCGCCATGGCCTGATACCTTGTTGGTATCGCCAAGCAGGGGAATAAGGACGGCCTCGAGATCAAGAGCTACCTTGTCATCGAGTTCGTGTGCAACGATCAAGATCTCGACATCATTTCCAGAGTGGCGAATTTCGCGGATGCGCCCGAGCTTGTGTTCCGCCTCGTTGAGCGGTTCCTCGCCTTGGCTGCGCTCAATATGCGCATGATTGAAGCAACGGTTTCCGTTCCCCTTTCCAATGTAAAACACCCTGTCGCGCAATGACCCGCTGACGCGCGGGTCAGCCAAGGCATAGACGTATGCCTTCAACTTGGATGTCACCATTGCATTGAAATGCATGAACCCCTCCGGCTTGCGGGCACTTCTGGAAAAGGAGTTCAGATTATCTCACGTGTCAAGGCAGTTGACCCGCGAGCAAATGGATGTTGGGTGCGATCAGCAGGTTTGGTTCGCATGCACTTGGCGACAACCCTATCCCGTTCACGCGGCAACGTAGGTAACAGGTCCACCATGGCCGCCGTGCGCGTCTCGCGGGGTGTCATCCGATCTTTCCCTCCACCCATTTCGCGACAATCGCTCCCGGCAGTGCGTCCTGCGTGGCCCTTGCGTCCCGCGCCAAATCCAGCCGCTTCGGCAGTTTGACCTGTGGCACCAGCAGAAAAATCGGCACTGTGGTCACACCGCGCCCGGTTTTCGCGCGCGATGCCACAGCCCGCCCGCGCGCGTTCAGCCGGCCCTCGGCCACCAGCAGGCTCGGACCAGTGCGCCTGTAGATGAAACGCAACTGCAGGCCCGAGCGGCGTTCCCATTCGCCGGGGGTGATACGGCCACCACGCGCGGATTTCCCGGCAGCGGGTGTGGGGATCGCCAGCCAGAACCCGTTTCGCGACCGGATCAGTGGGCCGGTATCGTGGGCACCGATGATCACCGGCGCTTTCGACCAGACCACCGCCGCAGCGCTCAGGCTGGTTTTGCCCTTGGGGAACTGCTCCGACCTGATAGTGCGCGCCAACCGCTGACCCAGCCCCGCGCCAGTGATCTGCGCGCGCCAAGCGGACTTCAGGCTGTTGCCAGCCTCGCGCGTGGCAGTGGTGACGGCGCGTTCGCCAGCCTTGATTTCAGCGGCCATCATGGCGACGAGGTCAGGGGTGATATCCAGCTTCAGTTTCATGCAGGCCTCAGATTAACGGTCCAGATGAGCCGCTCGCGGTCACGGACTGGTTCGCCCTGAATGAGGAAGGCTTCGCCACTGATCTCCACGCGGTCGCCCGGACGCGGGTTCGTGACCTCGGCCACGCGCAGGTCGATGCGGGTGGTCTCGGACCAGATCCGGGTGTCACCGAAACCGGTGACCTCATCCGCGCGGCGGGTGACCACGCGGACGAGTTTCGGTGCGCCACCGTCCGCGATCCATGTGGCATCGCGGGCTATGTTCGGGTCGGCGAAGAGATTGTCGATGGCGGCGGCAAAGACCGACATGAACGCGCCCGTCAGTTCGAGCTGTGCAGGCGGATCGCGAGGCGCGGACGCTTGTTGACCGGCAGGATTGACGCCTCGGTCATGAGATCAATCCAGCGGCCCTTGGCATCCATCATCTGGCGCGCATAAAGCGGCAGACCGACCGTATTGGCTGTCTCCAGCAGGTTCGCGGGGCCGCCATAGGTGGTGAAGGTATCAAACGTGCCCAGCGGGAAGGCGATGCCCTCGCCGGTGGGGATCAGCCGCTCCGAGGTGCCGTTCGAGAGGGTGACCGAGCCGTTGTATTCCTCGAACAGGATCCCCGCGAAGGGGAAGGCGCGGCGCATGTCCTCGCGCAGCGGCTGGCCGCCGGTCGCCGAGAAGAACTTGTAGGCGTCCTCGGTCTTCGGGTGGCTTATCAGCTTGTCGAAGAACTCCGAGCTCACCAGCGCATGGGCGGTGGTCATGGTCTCGCCCTTGAGGTTGTCCTCGATCGCACGCAGCGTGGTGCGGACCTTGCCCTGGATGTTGGTGCCGGCGGTGCCGAAGACGAAATCGACCGAAATCTGATCGAGGCCGAACTCGGTGAAGTAGTTGTAGAGCGTGGTGCCCGCGCCATCCTTCACGATGCCGCGCAGCGCGTTCATCTCCATGTATTCGCGGGTCTGGGCATGCTTGCGGCGCATGAGCGTGAGCTTGCGGTTCATCACCTCGACCAGCGGATCGGCCGCGTCCGAGACGCCCAGCGCGGGCATGCCCTGGATATCGGCGGGCAGGATCACGTCGTCATGCGGGATCCACGGTAGCGCGAAGCTGCGCATGGAGCGGGCCTCGCGATTGCCGACCGTGGCCGGTGCGCCGAGCGGGACCGAGGGCAGGAGGCTCAGGACGCCTTCGCGTTGCTCGATGACGATGGAGCGCTGGGTCACGCCCTCGAAGCGGAAGAGGCCGATCTGGCCGAGGCGGGTATAGAGGTTGGGCAGGATGTTGATGGCCTGCGTCATCTCGGCGAGCGAATAGCCGCCCGCGTCAAACGGGTTGCGGGTGATGGTCATGGGGAACTCCGGGGGAAAGAGGGGCAGGGAAGAGGTGCGAGATCTCGGATCAGGCGGTGTCGCGCGGGATGATGCCCTGCGCAGCCAGCTGGCCATGTTTGGTGGCGATCTTGGCCCCGTCATCGACAGTGGCGTCAAAGACGAGGGCGGCGCGCGAGACGATTGCTGGCCCGCGCGCGACCACCACGCCGATGCCATCTGCGCCAGTGGCATCGACGGCGTAGAGCAGAACGGCGCTTGCAGTCTGGGCACCGTCCGAGCCGCCCGAGGTGGCGAGCTTGTATTTGCCGCTGGCGGTGATGCGGCCCAGCACAGCGCCGACCGGATAGGCTGTGCCCTCCAGCAGGGTGACGGTTTCGCGGGTGTAGTTGGGATTGACCTCGTATTTGAGGACATCGCCCATCGTGGCGGGCTGGTGAAGGACGGTCATGGCGGGGATCCTATGTCAGGGGTCAAAAGAAATCCCCAGCCGATGCGGCAGGGGACGACAGCCAGGCGAGTCATCTGGTCGGTGATGATCAGCCGCGCGGGTTGGCAGCAGCGCGCTTTGCAGCGGTCACAATCGGGCTTTCGGAAGATTTCGGCAGGATGGGCGAGGGCGCTGCCGCAATCACGTCCCGCGCATCAGATGCATCGGCCGCGCGTTGCAGTACCAGTTTGCGCAGGGCTTCGGGGGTGGTGCCCTCGCGGAGCGCTTTCGCGGCATCGATCGCGATGCCGAGGCGGCCTGCCTGCGCCGCGATCTCGGCGATTTCCGCCGCCGCCTCGCGCAGCTGCGCCGATAGCTCGGCCAGATTGCTCGGCTGTGGCGAGGCTGCCCGCTGCGAAGATGCTGGTGCCGGTGCTGGTTCAGAGGGTGATTCCGGCGCGGCAGCAGTTTCCGGGGCATCGCATGCGGGGGTTTCGACCACGGCGTCGGCAGCATCATCCGGCTGCGCATCGCTGACATCCTCTTGCAAAGTCTCGTCCTGGTCGGGTGCGTTGGACATGGTTGTCTCCTTTCGGGTTCGGGGGGTGATGGCATCGTTTCGTGTCGAGGGGGCCATGCGTGCGATGGCTGCAGGCGGTCTTTGCGCCAGCATCTGCCGGAAAGCGGCAAAGCCCCGCGCCAGATCGGTGACCTCGTCGGCGAGGCCAGCGGCGACAGCATCCGCTCCGCGGAAGGTCGCGGCTTCGGTCGCCAGCGCAGCCTCCTGGCTCAGGCGACCAGAGCGCCCGGCCGCGACGGTCTCCGCGAACAGGAACCGCAGCAGGTCGATCTCGCGCTGGATGTCGTCGCGCACGGCCTCGGGCAGCGGTTGATAGGGATTGCCCTCGACCTTGTGGCTGCCGGAATGGATCAGCGTGACGCGCACCCCGTCCTGATCGAGCTGCCCGCTGAGGTCGGCATGGAGCACCACGACGCCGATGCTGCCCAGCGCGCCGGTGCGCGGCAACAGGATACGATCCGCCTGGCTCGCCAGCGCATAACCCGCCGAGAAGGCATGTTCGGCAACGAAGGCCCAGACTGGCTTGGCTCCCCGGATGGCACGAATACGATCTGCGAGGTCAAAAACTCCCGCAACTTCACCGCCAAAACTGTCGATTTCCAACGCGAGGCCGCGCACCGCAGGATCGCTCGCCGCCGCCTCGATCTGGGCTGCGATCCCCTCATAGCTGGTCTGGCCCGAAGACTGGCCGATCCAGCCTCCGCGATGGATGAGCACGCCCGCGATCTCGATCACGGCAATGCCGTCGACGACCGGATAGGGCGCATCGCCGTGCAGGTGAAAGCTCTCGGCAAGGCCACCAGCCAGAATGCTGGCGCGGGCGGGCAGGGCGGCGGTGCCATCCGGCGTGGCGTCCCCATCGACCAACTCCACCCGCCGCCCGAGAATGCTGGGCCCGAGGCCCGACAGGAACGCCATGGCCTTGGAGGGTTCCACCAGCAGCGGCGTGTTGAAGGCGCGCGCGGCAATGCGGGCATGGAGCATCAGGGCTGGTCCTCGTCTGGGCGCGGGCGGTCCTCCGCGTCATCGGTTGTGTCGGTGTCGTCATGCCCCTCGGCTGGCACCGCCTGCACGCCCTGCGCGGGCGAGCCGGGGCGGCGGAAGTCGAGGCCCAGCGCCCGTTCGCGGGCACGTTCGGCGGCGATCTCCCGGTCGACCTGTTCTGCGTCATAGCCCCGCTCGGCAATGGCCTGCGTGCGCGATTTCAGCCCGGCTTCGATCTGGGCGATCTCTGCATTGGCGTCCTTGAGCGGATCGACCCAGTCCCATTTCGTGGGCAGCCAGTCGGCGGTCAGGAGCTGCGCGCGGTTGGCTTCATAGCCGGGCAGGGTGAGCGCGCCCGACAGCACGGCCGCATCCATCCATCGGGCATAGACGGGTCGGCAGAGCTGCCAGACCATCACCGAATGCTGCCAGGCCGAGACGCGGCGGCGGAATTCGATCAGCGCGAGGCGCGAGTTCGAGAAGTTGCCCTTCACCATGTCGTTGGCGATGTATGGATAGGGGATACCCAGCGCAGCCGAGATCTGCAGCAGCGTCCGGTACTGGAACGGCTCATAAGTGCCCCCGCTGTCGGCGGGCTGGCCCACAGTCACATCCTCGCCGGGATCCAGCCGCACGATCTGGCCCGGGCTGATTTCCACTCCGGCTGGTCCGTCCTCGTCCTCGGGCGGGGCAAGGGGGTTCTCCAGCGCAGGCGAGGTCACAAACATCGCATACATAGCTGCGACCTTCTTCCGGTCGAGCTCGGCATCGTCATACTGATCGAGCAGGAACAGCTTCACGATGGCCGGGGCCAGTTTGGAGACCCCGCGCAACTGGCCACCCTCGACCGGGTCGATGACATGGATGACCTCCGATGCCGGGACGCGGACGACCTCACCTGCCAGCCCCGGATCGGTGCTGTCGCCCGGATGGCGGCGCAGGAAGTGATAGGCCACGCGCCGCCCGATCCGGTCGAATTCGATGCCTTGACGAATGGCATTGCCGTTCGCTGCTGTCCCGGTCTGTTCCAGCGGCAGCATCTCAGCGGGCAACATCTGCAATTGCAGCGGCACTGTCAGCCCGTCACCCGCTCGGCGCATCCGGATCCTGAAGAACACCTCGCCCGCGATGAACACCTCACGCGCGGCGCGGCGCTGCAGCCCATAGAAATCCGTCAGCCCTTCGGCATCAGCCTCGTCGGTCCAGGCGAGCCAGAGGCGCTGCAGTTCCTCCTTGCGCGCGGCGTCCCCGATTTTCGAGATCGGCTTGATCCCGTCGCCCACCGTGTTGGCGGCCCAGCTTTCCACCGCATTCACGGCATAGCCGTTGTTGCGCACCAGCCAGCGGGCGCGGGCGGTGATGTCCGGCCCGGCAGCGGCGATCAGCGCGTTGACATGCGCCCGCGTCGCGCGGAACCCGCGTAGGCGCCGATGATGCTGGCCGGCATCGAACCCGCCGATGAAGGCCCCGAGGCGCTGACGCCAGTTCATCGCGCTGGCCATCACAGGTCCTTCACGGCGAAGGGGCGCAACACGCGCCGGCTGGTCCGTTCCAGCGCCGCGATCCGGCGCTCGATATCGGCGATGGCGGCGGCCAGCTCGGCATCCGAGCCATAGGTGATGTTCTTGCCGTCATAGCTGACCGAGCGCGTGCCGCTGTAGCGCGCGGCCAGCAGGGCGCTGTGGCGGGATTTCAGCTCGTCGAGGGTCATCAATCATTCCATGTATCGGGGCGTGCTGATCTTCCAGCCGCGCCGCCTTGGCGTCGTCATTTTCCCGGCTTGCGGGGCTGTCGGTTTCTCTGGCGCGGCATCCATTGGCACAGAGGCAGTTTCCACCCCCGCCTGCTTCTCCAGCTGCCGCCACATGCGTTCATCAAAGCGGTCCGCGCCGAGAATCCACGCTGCAGCCCGCGCATAGACGCGGGTGTCCAGCGCCTCGTTGCGCTCGCGCAGTTTCTGCCATTCCTGGCGGGCATAGCCGCGTCGGTCGCGGATCGTGACCAGCTGCTCGGCGACCAGCTGCTTGAGCCATTCGCTGTCCACCCAGTCGGGCAGGTGGATCGTGCCCGCCGATGCGGGGGCGTCTGGCTCGGAGGGCCGCTCGATCCGCAGATAGCGATAGGTCTCCGCCTTGAACGTGGCCGTGGCCACTGTCCAGAGCCGCGCCCCGCGCTTCAGCTTCCGCCCGTTCACGGTCGCATCGACATAGGTCGGCCCAGACACGGGCGTGGCCCGGTTGAAGCCTTCCAAGCCCTTCACCGGTGCCACCTGCGCAATGCCCTGCTTGCGGGACCACGCATAGACGGCGGCGGACTCATAGCCGGTGTCGATGGCGAGCTTGGCCAGCGTCATGAACGCGCCATTCTCGTGCACCCATGTCTGGCTGAGCAGCGCAGTCAGCTTCTCCCAGCAGGCCGGATCATCCGGCCCGCCCGGAATGACGATGTGATCCACCAGCCAGCTTTCCAGCCCACGGCCCCATGCCCATACATCGACCTCGATCCGGTCCTTCTGCACATCCGCCCCCGCGGTCAGGAACAGCCCGCCTGCGGGGATCTGCGCGGGGAAGGCAATGCGCCGGTCGGCCAGCCGCTGCCATTCCGGGGCCTCGCCGCTTTCGATCCAGGTCTCGCCCAGCAGCGTGTTGCGCGCCGCGCGCAGCATCTCGTCCGAGCCTTGCGCCGCCAGCCAGTCCCGCGCGATCTGCTCCCAGCTCTTCCAGCCGATCGGCGAATAGAGCGCCGAGAGGTGGAACCCGATGGCGGTCGGGTCGGCGGATACGGCGGTCGCGCGCCATTCGCCGCGCGCCAGCATCTCGGTCTTGTGGTGCTCGGCGATGGGGCGCTCGCAGCCCTCACAATGATAGGTTGCCGTTTCCGGACGTCCCTTCGCCCAGCGCAGCCGTTCGAACTGCAGCCACTGGCGATGACCACAGTGCGGGCAGGGCACGAAGAAGCGCCGCTGGTCGCTGGCCTCGAACTCCCGCTCGATCCGGCTCAGGCCCCGGATGGTCGGGGTCGAGACCATGAACACTTTGCGCCGATGCGCGAAGGTGGTGGTCCGCGCTTCGGCCAGCGTGACCGGATCGCCTTCCTCGTCGGCCGAGGCCGGGTAGGCATCGACCTCGTCGAGAAACACATAGCGCGCGGGCATCGACCGCAGGCCAGTGGCCGAGTTCGCGCCGGTCAGCACCAGGATGCCGCCCGGAAATTCCTTGGACAGCATCGAATTGCCAGCGTCGCGGGAGCGGGCAGGACTGACCCGCTCCTTCAGCGCCGGGCTGTCCTCGATCAGGGGATCGATCCGGCCGCGCGAGGTCCGCTTGGCCATCTCGACGGTCGGCAGCACGGCAAGCATGGGCCCCGGCGCGTGGTGGATCACGAAGCCGATCCAGTTGTTTCCCGCCTCGGTCGCGCCGACCTGCGCGGCCTTCATGAAGCTGATGCGCTGTGCCGGGTGGCTCGGGGACAGCGCATCCATGATGCCGCGCAGATAGGGCGTGCGCGCAGTCCGGTACCGCCCGGGTTCGGCCGAGGCGCGCGAGCTGAGCCAGCGATGCGCATCGGCCCATTCCGACACGGTGAGATCGGCGTCCGGCCGCATCCCCCGCCGCCAGGCGCGCAGGATGTCTTCCGCGCCGTCGAAGCCGAGGTCGAGGTCTTCTGTCAGGTCGCTGTCGGTCAGGCTGTGATCATTGTCTCCTTCATGCAAGCGAGACCCGGAGGTCTGCGAGGGCGTCGAGCTGCTCTCGGACATGGGTTTCCAGCACCCTCTGCAGGATCGCAGTCTCGATCGTCACGGGCACCCCCGAGGCCTTCTCCATCTCTGCGGATAATTGCGCGGCCATCAGCGCGGCGACGCGGGTGGGCCAGGTGACCCATGTATCGCGCTCCTGGCGCGCAAGGCGAAACACCAGCGTCTCGGCGCGTGCGCGGTCCACCAGCACGCCCTTCTTCTTCTGGATGGCGATCTGCTTGTCCTGCGCCATGTAAACGGTCAGCGCAGTGCGGGCCTTGATGTAGGACGATGTCTCTCCCGGCCCGCTGATCATCCCGTCGCCACCGCCGCGCGAGCGCATCTGCTGGTCCGGATCGGTCATCGCGCCGCGTCGTGCATCGGACGCTGCCGCATTGATCGAGCCATCGGCAAAGAGCACCAGCCGCCCGTTCTTCCGCGCCTTCTGCACCGCGCCGCGCGAGAGCCCGGAATGGGCGGCGTAGGCACGCTCGGACATACCTTCCATGGCTCTGCGGCGATCCTCAAGATATTGGAATTAAACGGAAATGCGCTGCTTATTCAGTTGATTACACTCCCGTATAGAGCGATTCTGTTATCAAGGAAACGGTGCATCGCGCACAACGCAAGGAGCCAAAACCATGACCATCGCCATCCCCTCCGACACGACCCGCATCTTTATTGACCGCGCCCGCTTCGTGCAGGCCATGACCACTGCCGCGCTACAGCGCCACCTCAACGACCAGAGCCTCAACGCCGAGGTCTTCGAGATGGCAGGCCGGGTTGGGATCGACTGCCTGACCATCGAGCTGGCCGATGTGGTGCCGGTCCTGAAGCAGCACGGGCTGATCTGAGCTCGCGCGCCCCTGAATCACCCGGAGCAAAGCCATGCCATCCCGCACCGAACCCACCCCGAACGCCCAGCGCGATGCCGTCATCTTTGACATCGCCCAGCGCCAGTTCCGCCTCGAGACGCTGGAAACCCGCAACCGGGATCGTCTCGATTTCCATGATGTGGCGGTCTGGGCCCTGCGCGCCGC
>NZ_SORN01000016.1 GCF_004366635.1 Roseinatronobacter bogoriensis DSM 18756
GAAGCAGAGGAGGCGTTCTATGCAAACCTGAACACACTCGATATGGTCGCCTGAAATGTGAACAAATCACCCTCCGGTAAACCCGGGGCGGTTCACAGGACCCATTGATTTCAACCTTGCGGCGTGATTCACGCTCTTTAAGGACACCGATCAATGAGCAATCTTTTCTGCCTGACTGAGTGAAGCGGATCAGAAAACAGTCCGGGGGACTGTTTTTCCGCTGAACCATATGGAGCGTCTGTAACCCTTCTTTTCCAAGGTGAGGAAGATCAGAAATTGATCCGGGGGATCGATTTCCCGCCGAACGGGGGCCTGGCCGCCTGATCGGGAGGACCAAGGGCGGCATGAACACCAAGCTGCATGCTGTCACAGATGCGATTGGCCGCCCCATCACCTTCTTCATGTCAGCCAGCTAGGTCAGCGACTACACCGGTGCGGCGGCTTTGCTGCGGGAGTTGCCGGGAACTGATTGGCTGATTGCAGATCGCGGCTACTGCGAAGGTGAACGCCACCGGTCCGAGTGAACCGCAGCAGGCGGACTGGTTCAGAGATGCGTTGAACGTCAATGAGATAAAGCCCTGAATTCCCGGTCGTAAGGCTTGCAAAGTGCCGGTGAAATACGACAAGCGACGCAACTGGATAGAGATCATGTTCGAGCGACAGAAGGATTGGCGTAGGATCGCCACGCGCTATGACCGATGCCCAAAGGTGGTCTTCTCAGCCGTCGCGCACGCAGCAATCGTGCTGTTCTGGCTCTGGATATCAATGAGTCTGAAGTCTCACTCGCCGTGCGGTATGACACAAGCGTTCTTTCGATACTGAGCAGGATCATCAGTACTGGATGCTGCCGAATCCTGCGGTGAAGCCAGCGCTTTCTGATCCGACGGCAGTGTTTTGCAGCGCAGTGTACAGACCTGTCCTGCCGTTTTCGTTCAGCTTGGGCGTGAAGCGTGATCACGCTCCATCGGGCCGGTGACGGCAACCTCGGCTAGATCGAAAGTGACGGCGCAGGCGCGACACAAGGCGCGTAACCCGATTCTGACAGGGTTCATTCGCAGGCTGATCACGGACCTATCGTCAATGGCCTCGGGCAACTTGTTGCAGCGTGAGGAAAAGTTGCTTGGCGATAGTTGAGCACGTGCAGTTGCAGCCGCCCATTGTTGTCACTGAATTTCAAGCATGACAACAGTTTCCAGCGGCAGGTATGTCTGTCTTCCGTGATGGTGCCGCGCTGGTTGAGAGGAGTGGACCAGCCAGTTCGGCCTCATCGGCGTGTTGGAGGCAATGACGATAACACGCTGGAACAGGCTTCTCCGATGCAGCCTGATAGTGGATATGCTGCGCAACGCCTGAACGACGGTTTTGAACTACAGCAACAGGCTCGCCTATTGGCCGCAAGGGGCCGGATGCGGCCATTGTTCCAAGGGGCACGCGTGGGGCAAAGGGCGGGTAAGGTATCAAAGGACATGGCTTCATTCCAGTCCTCCAAACCCGCCATGCCCTCGGCCCTGCAGACGGAAAAGCATAGCATGGGTCGCTATTCCTGAGGCTCATCAATCGCATCGGGCGGGTACCGGGCGCGTTTAGACTTTCCTCAACAACAGCGCTGAAATCCCAACGTGTCGCAGGCGCAATCGAGCGTGACGGCGCGTTCATCGACATTGACCAGATCATGCAGCAAGGGGTGATTGCGTGCCTCTTGGGTGAAGTCGAATATCTGCGCTTCGCTGCGCGCACCGGGTGTGCCGGGCGGGACAAGGCTGCCCAAGATGCCCTTGCCCTGCCGGTCCATGACTGCGATCCGGTGCGACAGGCGCGCGGCCTCGTGCAAGTCATGGGTGATGAAAAGCCCGCCAAAGCCGCGCGCCTGGGCCAGTGACAGGACCAGATCCTGCATCCGGCGGCGCAAGGCGGGGTCGAGGGCGGCGAAGGGTTCGTCAAAAATCAGGAATTCGGGTTCCACTACCAGCGCGCGGGCAATGGCCGCGCGGGCGCGCATCCCACCCGAGAGTTGCGCGGGCAGTTTGTCCAGATCCTCGGGCAAAAGCGCCACGGCTTGCGCGGCTGCATGGGTGCGCGCGGTGATCTGGGCGCGGGGCAGTGTTCCAAGGGTCAGCGGATAGGCAATATTGTCGCGCGCGCTGGCCCAGGGCAGCAGGCGCGATTGCTGGAACACCATGCCATGGCGCTGATACTGGCGCAGGATACGGCCTTGATCGGGCTTTACTATGCCAGCGGCAATCGCCGCCAGCGTGCTCTTTCCGCAGCCCGACGGGCCGACCAGCGCCACCAGCTCGCCCGGACGAATGACCAGCGACACTGTGTCCAGCACGCGCCGCGCGCTGAAGCTGTGGCTGATCGTCGCCATTGTCAGCCCGCTCATGCCGCGCCCCGTTTCCATTGCCCCAGCCGCGTCTGAAACGGGCGGATCACCAGATGTTCGATAATGACCAACCCTGCGACCGCCAAGGCAACATTGGCCAGGGCGAGGTCGATATCCATATGCGCCCGCGCCTGTGCCATCTGCGCACCAAGCCCGGCGACATTCGTCACCAGTTCCGCCATGATCGCCACCTTGAACCCCAGCGCCAGCGCGATCCCGAAAACGGGGCCGAGGCTCGACAGGATTTGCCGCAAGGCGATGGTGCGGAAGCGCGCCCAGCGGGACGCGCCGAAACTCGTCGCCATATCCTCCAGCCGCCGGTCGCGGGTCAGTACGGCGTCCACCGTGCCAATATAAAGGATCGGGCCGATCACGATGGCGATGGTGAACAGGATTGACCCATGCGAGGGGCCGAACCAGATCATTGTCAGGATCACCCAGGCCGTCGCGGGCATGCCCAGCAGGATCGTGGCCACTGGGGCCAAGGTCGCGCGGATCAGCCACAGATAGCCCGCCACCAACCCCAGCCCGCCGCCGATCAGCCCCGACAGGCCAAGCGCCAGCCCGACCCGCCCGAAGGTGGCCCCCAGCGCCGCCCAGCCGCTGGCACTTGACAGCGTGGCCCAGACGGCCAGCAGGGTTTGCCACGGTGACGGCAGGATGAACGCGCCGTAATGCCAATGCGCGACCTGCCAAGCGGCCAGAAACAGCACTGTCCCAAAGGCCGGCGGGCCGAAGCGCAGGGCCGCGCGCGCGGCCAGAATGGGCAGCATCTCGGCCCATTCCGCCCGCCGCGCTGTCAGGCTTGCATCAGACGGCATAAAGCCCGTCATCCGGCAACGCGCCGCCGATGATCCCCGCATCTGCCGCAATCAGCGCCTGATACAGTGCCTCGACTTCTGGCCGTGCGACATGGGCCGCCAACACATTAATATTGGCGAAGGGAATGGCCTGCGCCAGCATGGGTGCTGCGCGCTCCACAAAGGGGGCGGCGTGCTCGGCGGCTTGTGCAGGATTGGTGTTCAGATCCTCGGCGGCCTCTGCCAGCGCTTTGGTCAAAGGGGCTGCCAGCCAAGGGTGCTGGCTGGCAAAATCGGCACGCATGGCCAGCGCGGCTTGCGGCAGTGACGGGCGCAGGCCAGTGACCCGGCCCAACTCATCGCGCATCTGCACGCCGCGATGCAGGTCCTGGCCATCCGCGCGCCCCCGCATCAGGGCCGCTGTGGCCCCCGGTTCGGCCAAGAATGCCACATCGGCGCGGCCTGATAGCAGCACCTGTGCGGCCTCCATCTGCGTTGTGGCCGGGATCAGCGTCAGCGCGTCGAGGCCCACGCCATGATGCGCCAGCGCCAACCGCATCATATGGCCAGTGAAATCGTTGAAGGCGGGCACAACCACGGATTTGCCGCGCAGATCTGGGATGGTGCAATCTTCCATCCCGCGCGCGACTAGCCCACAATGCCCGTCGGTCAGCGTGGCCACCAGCTTGATCGCGAAGCCGCGATTGTAAAGGCTTGCCGCCGCTTGTGTCGGCACCACGCTGACAGGCACATTGCCCGACACCAGCCCCGCGCGCATCTCGTCGCCCGTGGTCCAGATCGACAGATCGACCTCATCCGCGATGGTGTCGAACAGGCCCAGAGCCCGCGCATGCGCCATCAGGATTGCGGGGCCAGAGCCGGGTGTTTGCAGCACAAGGCGCGGCAGGCGGGGTGAATCTGCCCGCAAGATCGCCGGTGTCGCCAGCAGTGCCGCGCCCACTAGCAGCGCCTTGCGGCGTGTGAAATCGAATGAAGCCATGGCAAATTCCTCTGTGTTTCTGGTGGTGCATTGCGCTGCCACACGCCCCTTCATCCATGACGCAGATCAAACCTTCCAGCGTGGGAAGGTTTAAAACATTCAACTGTGCGCATCTGTCGCGGGGCGTATGCGACCCGCTGCCGCAGGCCCGACAGAAAGGCCGGGCGGACCCGTTGAAAGGCCATCACGACACAAAGGAAAACCAGATGAAAACGACCCTGATCACCGCAAGCGCCCTCGCCCTGATGCTTGCGACTGGCGCATATGCGCAAGGCAATGGAGGCCAGGGCAATGGCCAGCGCGGCGCAAGTTTCATCGCGTCATGGGATATGTCGCAAACCGGCACTGTCTCGGTTGAGGATATGCAGACGCGCCGGGGGGATTTTTTTGACATGTTCGATCACGATGGCAACGGCTATCTGGAGGCAGATGAGATCACGCAGATGGCCGAAACCGTCACGGCCCAAGGGGAATTGCGGCTGGAACGCCAGGCCGAGAACCGCGCAGAACGGCAGGGCGAGGGGCGTCGCGGACAGGGCCAGAATGCCAACCCGAGCGGTGCGATCATCCATGCCGCCATGTCGGTCGAATTCAATGATGTAAATGGTGACGGACGCATCTCGCGAGAGGAGTTCCTGACGGCGACCGAGCGCCTGTTCGCCACGCTTGACCGAAATGGCGACGGCCGCATCGGCCAGAGTGATTTCTGAAACAGTCACCCGCCGCGGGTACGACCGCGGCGGGTCGATCATGACCTTCTCACGAGTAGCAGGGCGCCGACAGGTACCAGAGCAGTGCTTGCTTCCAGAGCGGCCGCTTTGGGGACACGAACCTGACAGGCTGACCGACCGCAAAGGGCCGATCCTACTCGGTCAGGTCATCCAGACTAACCGAAAGCGCGCCAGCCAAGGCGCGCAGGGTTACGACGGAGCCCCCTTTTCGGCCGTCTCGATCTCGGCCACAGTCACGCGGTTCGCGCCCGCTTTTTCGGCAACGGCAACCGTGCTGCACGATGCCCCGAATGATCGTTTCGGGTTCGCCTCACCGCGGCAGCCAGATCGGCCCTAGCAGACCGCTTGGGGCCGATCCTGCTCTCACCCTGGCAAGGGGCAGATCAGTGACACTGATCATGCTGCGAACCTTTGTCTTGTGCGGTTGGCGAACCACACGAGCGACAGCATCACCGGCACCTCGACCAGCACACCGACCACAGTGACCAGCGCCGCGACCGAGTTCAGGCCGAAAAGCCCGATCGCCACGGCGACCGCCAGCTCGAAATGGTTCGAGGTCCCGATCAGCGCGCAGGGGGCTGCCACATTGTGCGGCACGCCCCAGCGCCAGGCGGCGGCATAGGCCAGCGCAAAGATGCCGTAGGACTGGATCAGGATCGGCACCGCGATCAGGGCGATCAGCAGCGGGCGCTCGATGATCACATCGCCCTGAAACCCGAACAGCAGCACCACCGTGCCCAAGAGCCCCAGCACCGAGAACGGCTTGAGCCGCGCCGTGAAGCCCGTGACAGTGGCCTCGGCCTGCGCCGCATCGCGCGCACGCCCGGTGATGAGTAGCCGCGTCAACACCCCGGCAACCAGCGGTACCACCACGAACAGCACCACCGACAAGAGCAGCGTGTCCCAAGGCACGGTCAGTTCAGTCAGACCCAACAGCAGCGCCACGAGCGGCGCATAGAGCACCACCATCACCACATTGTTCACCGACACCTGCGCCAGCGTGTAGTTCGGATCTCCTTTGGTCAACTGCGACCAAACAAACACCATCGCCGTGCAGGGTGCTGCCCCCAGCAGGATCAGCCCGGCGATGTATTCGCCTGCAGTTTCAGGCTCGATGAAGGGGGCGAAGATGAACTCGAAAAAGATGATCCCCAGCACCGCCATGGTGAAGGGCTTGATCGCCCAGTTCACTGCCAGGGTGATGATCAGGCCCTTGGGGCGTTCATGCACGCGCGCTAGGGCGGCGAAGTTTACCGCCACCATCATCGGATAGATCATCACCCAGATCAGCACTGCGATCACCAGGTTGATCTGTCCGATCTCCCACCCGGCAAGCTTGGTGAACAGATCGGGGAATAGCGCACCGAGCGCCAGCCCGGCGAGAATGCTCAGCGTCACCCAGATCGAGAGATACCGTTCGAATGAAGACATGCGCGGGCTTTCAATTTCTGACAGGGGTGACGCAGCAGGCGGGGTCAGTTGACGCCGCCTCGAGTGTGCCAATCATATCCGCCAGCGGGGCCAGCGCACCGGGGGCGAGCGCATAGCAGACGCGCGGCGGGTCGATCTGCCCCTCGATCACGCCTGCCGCCTTCAAGATGCGCAAGTGTTCGGACACGGTCGATTGCGCCAGCCCCACCGCCTGCACGATATCACCGCCGATACAGCCCGGCGTGCGCGCAAGCAGCGCAAGGATTTTCAACCGTGCAGGATGCGCCATCGCCTTGGCCAGCGCGGCCAGCCGTTCGTCATCTGCCTTCTGTGCAAGAGTTCGGTCTGAGAGCATGGATGTCACTTCGTTTATCGTCGTTAAACGATCAATAAGCATAAGTCAGAAGTGGCGCAAGAGCTCGTGCAGCCTGCGCGTCAGAGTTCCCTATGGACTGAACGTCCGTTAGGGGGCGGATCCGTCGCTCCTGCCGTCACCTTCGCGGTGGGTGAGAGCCGCCTGACGGCAGCGCAGCCATGCAGCTTCTGCAATTGGTGGAAGCGGACAAGCGCTACAGCGACTTTGGCCTGCGGTACTAAGTCCTTAAGCTCGTCAGAAAGGCCCCGACCCAAAGCCCGACCTGATCTGCACCAAGCTATTTTGTCACGTGTAAACGGACAGAATTGAATCCTTTGATTGCCACTTTACTACATTGCTGTGTCCGCACATAGACCATGCAACCGCTGAGATTGTGAAATGAGAAACCTGCTGCGCCAGATTCTGATGAAATTTTCCCGAGACTGGCTACTTCTTGCGTTGTTGGCATTGTTACCGTTCTTGCTCTGGTTGGCACCTGCCGGTTCTGGCGCTCTGCCCGGACTTGTGGACTGGAAGACTGTATCCGCTCTTGCCGGTCTGATGGTCCTCAGCCGGGGGCTGGAGGTCTCAGGCATGATTGATCGTGTGGGACGCGCCGTTTTGATGCGGCTGCACAGCATACGTTGGCTGGCTGTTACACTGGTCCTTATGGCGGCGGTCCTGTCAGCGATTGTCACCAATGATGTGGCGCTGTTCGTGACCGTGCCACTGACCCTGGGGCTGGCACGCATGGTCGCGCTGCCGGTGGGGCGGCTGGTGATCTTTCAGGCGCTTGCCGTGAATGCAGGTTCAGCGCTATCGCCTGTGGGGAATCCGCAAAACCTGTTGCTGTGGCAAGTCTCGGGCATGGGGTTCGTCGAGTTCACACTAACGATGCTGCCCATATCGGGGGTTATGCTTGCTCTGGTCCTCGCGCTTGTGCCGGTCGGCTTTGGCAAGGCCCCGCTCGCGCTGGCGGACATGAAAAGCCCTTTGCCCCTGAAACGCGACCTGATGGGTGCGTCACTTATCGCCTATCCACTGTTTCTGTGGGCCGTGAATGCGGGGTTTGCGCTTGCCGGGGCGGCGGTGATCATCGCGGTTTTTTCGATCCGCTTCCGGGATATCCTGCGCGGCGTGGATTGGACGCTGTTGCTGGTTTTCATCCTGATGTTTGTCAATATGGGGCTGGCGGGCCAAATTCCCATGATCGAGACCCAAGTCAGCGCGCTTCTGCATGGGCCGGGTTCAGCCTTTGCTCTGGGCGCGGGGCTTTCGCAGGTCATTTCGAATGTCCCGGCCGCCATCTTTCTGGCCGCCTTCACAGACGAGTGGCGTGCGCTGGCATGGGGCGTGAATGTAGGAGGCTTCGGACTTGCGTTCGGCTCGCTGGCCAATCTGATCGCCCTTCGGCTGTACCGCCAGCCCGGATTGTGGGTGCAGTTCCACCTTTGGTCGCTGCCGGTATTTGGTATCAGCTTCGCCGCTGGCGCGGTACTTCTGGCCATCTGAAAGACCGCTGCGCGACACCTTTGCACTTCCGCCGGGCAATGGGGCGGTTTTGCGCAAGCTTTTACATGCGCTGTATGGACTGAAGGCCGCAGTCGGAAAGCCAGACCCCACTCGACAAGGTGGGCACATCTGCCGAAAGGCAGGTCGCATGATTTAATCAGAGGCTGTCATTCTAGGTGCGTAGGGCGTGTTCATGGTCGTTTCATTCAGTTCAACGGCGCATCTGGTCGTGACGCAGCATGTCAAGATTTCACAGGGATCGAGCATGCCCTAGCAAGACAGCCCGAAAATGATCCTGTTAGATCTCGATCTGCATGAAGGGACCGGATGATTATTTCGGCGCGTGCCTCGCAGATTGGCGTCGATCGCCTTGCGCTCGCTCACTGGATGGTTTGTTGGTCAGCCCATCCATATGCGCTAATTTTCTTTCCGTCGAACCATGCAAGCAACCCGAAAGGACATTCCATGAGCGAGACGAAATTGCGCCGAGCGGGCCGAGCGATCCTCAGCCTTCACCGCACCGGGCTTCTTGTGCCAGCCGCAGGCTTGGCAGTAATGGGCGTGTCGGCCTATGCGATGGTGGCTGTGGCACAGGCGTTCCCGGAAACGGCATTCGCGCCTGACGGTATCGGCCAGTGCAACCCGTTTGAAGGCGATTTCGGCTGCGGTCATGGCTTTGGCTGTGCCTGCCATATGCTGCCAAAACCCGATCCTCTGGTCTGACCCTCTCTGTCAGGCTGGTTGCCCGCGATAGGGTGCCGTTGCGCTGCGGCCTGCGGCCCAAACTCGGCGAAAACTGCCACCGCCTTGAAATCGCGTGGAGAGCTTTGGCACTTGCGTGCGGCTTTCGCCATTTTGAAGCTGACTGATTGACCATCAGTGGTTTGGCCCGTGGGACACCCTAAGCCGGTTATTCCGACACTTGGTTAAGCGCTATCTGATGACTCACGCAATCGTCCGGACTTATTGCATGAAGATCAAAGGCTGGCGCCATTCGGACAGGTTTGTGGTGCTCCGCACCAGATAGTGACAGGCTCAGGCCATGGCCGATCGCGGGAGCCGTGCTTGAAAGACATCCGGCCCAGATCGTCTGAATAGCGCGATGACTATGGCCTGCGATGATGCGGCACACAGCGCTGCGCGCAATCAGATGCGAAAGCGCATCCGCGTTCAGAAAGCCGTGCTTGTCCAGATGCGGCGCGCCGGTCGCGAAGGGCGGATGGTGGAGCGCCAGAAGTGAGGGTTTTTGCGAATTGCCAAGAACACCTGCCAACCAGTCTAACCGCGACCTGTCCAGTCCGGGAGACCCGTTTGGCAGCGTGCTGTCCAACGCGATCAGCTGCAGATCGGCAATCGGGGCCGTGTAGCTCAGATGGTCAGGGGCGAAATCGACCCAGCCATCAAAGGCGATGCGAAACCCCGTGGGGTCGTCGTGATTGCCGGGCATCGGCCAAAGCGGGACCGGCAGCTCGTGCAAAAGTGGCAGAGCATGCGCATAGCCTTTTGCGCTGCGGTCAATGATGTCACCCGTCAGAACAATCGCATCAGGCTTGGCATCCATCGCGGCGATCTGTGCGAAGGCCCGCAGCAGAGCCTCCGTCGGATCATGGAACGGCTCGGCACCATCATCGCGCAGATGCGGGTCACTAAGTTGTGCGACAAGCGCCACAGGTTCAGCCCGAGAACGCGCTGCTGCCCTGACGGGCAAGCCATAGATTGACTGCGAGCAAGATGCCAGATGTGATCGTAATCGCAACCATGCTCATGGCCATTCCGGTCTGCACCGACCCTTGCTCGAATTGCGCGAAGACAAAGGTGCCGACCGTGCGCATGCCCGCCGGGGCCAGCATGATCGAGGCTACCAGCTCGCGTGAGGCAATCGCAAAGACGAGCATCATCGCGGCGATCAACGAAGAGGCCATCAGTGGCAGCGTCACATGGCGCAGCGCCTGCATCTGCCCTGCACCCGCCACCCGCGCAGCATCATCAAGCGAGCCGGAAATCTGGCGCAGCCGCGCCACGGCATAGCGGATCGGATAGGGCAGCAGGATGCCGATATAGGCGATCAGCAAGATAGCCGCTGTCCCGTAAAGCGAAAGCGGTTGATAGGGCGAGTTCCAGAACAGGATGATTCCCACCGCCAGCACGATCGCGGGAATGGCATTTGGCAGCACCGACAGACCGTCCATCACCGCGCGCCCGCGCCCGGTGCCGCGCACGACGATATAGGCGACCAGACCGCCAATGGCGGCTGTGGCAAAGGCCGTCAGCACGGCCAGCCAGCCGGATGTGATCAAAGCCTGCCATGCACGGCTGCCACTGCGGAAGAGTGGCTCATAGTGACGCAAGTCGAAATTCGACCAACTTAGCCCGCCCGAGATTGTGCCCATGAAAGATGTCACTGCAATCGCCGCCAGCGGGATCACCACGCCGATCAGCGCCACCAGCGCGAACAGTCCCAGCACCGGCCAGCGCCAGCGCCCCAGATCGGCCTTTTCCAGATCAGCGGGCTTGCCAGTCTGGCTGATATAGGACCGCCGCGTGGCGATCCAGTTCTGCAGCGTGAAGGCGGCCAGCACCATTGCCATCAGCATGACCGAGCCAAGCGCCGCGCCTGACAGGTCAATCGGCCAATCCGACAGTCGCGTGTAGATGCCGGTTACCAACACTTCGAACCCTGTGCGCGAGGCAAGCGCCGCAGGTGTGCCGAATTCCTCGATCGACATGGCAAAAACGATGAGCAGGCTTGCGGCGATGGCCGGGATCGACAGCGGCAACGTGATCAGGAAAAACGCCTGCAGGGGCCGCGCGCCATGCACCCGCGCCGCCGAGGCAAAGCGCCCGCCCACCATTTCCAGCGCGCGTGATACCGCAAAATAGACCAGCGGGAACAGGTTCAGCGTCATGACAAAGGCAACGCCCGTGAAGCTGAACAGGAAGCGGCCCATGTCAAAGCCCAGCAGCTGGAACAGATAGCCGCGCGGTTGCAGGGTCATCATCCAGGCAATGGCGGCGATGAAGGGCGGGATCAGGAAGGGGATCAGGAACACCACATCCCAGACCCGCGCGCCGGGCACATGAAACAGCCCGCGCAGAATGCCGATGGGCAGACCAAAGATCAGGCAACCGATCATCACCGAAAAGGCCAGCAGAAGTGTATTTCGGGCCTGCATCATCAGGCGGTCATTCTCGGTCAGGATGACAAGTTTCGAAAACGCTCCGGTGAGTGAGCCCCGCGCGAATTCGGGGAAGACGGCTTGTAGCAGGATGAACAGCACTGGCAGGCCGACCAGTATGATCAGCGCTGTGGCGGCAGCCGTGGTCAGCAGGGATTGCGCACGCAGCATGTCGGACCTTTCAGAAATGCGAATGGCCCCGAAACGCGCGGGGCCATCCGACAGGGGGGGCCATGTTCAGCGGTTGGTAACAGTCTCGTTGAAGCGCGCGATGATCTCGTCACGGCGGGCCGCGACTGCGTCCTCATCGACCTCGATCACGTTCAGGTCATTGATGCCGGGGCGCAGCCCTTCGACATCAGCGCGGGCGGGCATCATCCAGGTATCGGCAACCAGCGCCTGACCCGCATCCGAGAGCACGAAATCGACGAAGGCCTTTGCCGCGTCCGCGTTCGAGGTGGATTCGAGGATGAACATCGGACGCGGTGCGATCACAGTGCCGCTTTCAGGCACGATAACCTCGACCGTCTCGCCCGCCGCCGCTCGGGAATAAGAGATATAGTCAACAGCTCCGAACACAGCCGCCGCTGCGCCTTGCAGAACCGGATTGAGGGCCGCAGCATTCGGCCCCGGCACGATCATGCCATTATCGGCGAGTGCGCCGAGAAGCTCCCAGGCCTCATCTCCCATTGCGGTTTCCAGGCCGGCGATCAGGTCAAAGGCAGAACCTGACTGCGCAGGGTCGGGCATGGTGACGAGGTCACGATACTCCTCGCTTGCCAGATCGGTCCATTCGTTGGGGCGCGGCGTGCCGCTCTGGGTGTTCCACGCAATCGCCAGCGCCGAGATACCTTGCGCCACATAATGGCTGTGCTTAAGGAAATCCGGCACGTTTTCGGCATCGGGCGAGAGGTATTCCATAAGCAAGCCACGCTCATGCATGTCCACAGCCGAGCCCCAGCTGGCCGAGACCACGACATCGGCTTGCGGGTTTGCCTCTTCGGCTTCAAGCCGTGCCATCACCTGCCCGGTGGTGCCCTGAAACACGTTTACAGTGATGCCGGTTTCAGCCTGAAAGGCGTCAGCCAGCGCGTCTGCCAGCCCACCGGGGCCAGCGGTGTAGAATGTCAGTGTGTCGGCCTGTGCAAGCGTGCCCATCAGGCCAAGGGATGCGGCAAGAGCGGTCGTGCGAAGCATATCGGTTTCCTTCGAGTTTGGGTTAGTACGGGAACACGCGCAGACGATCAGCATCAATCGCCAAGGGAATGTGGCTGTTCACAGCGGCGGGCTGATCGGTCGGGCAGACGAGCCCAGTGCTTTCGCCGTTCAGCCCCAGATGCAGCAGATACCGGTCGCCCTGAAACTGGCAGCGCATGACCTGCGCCTTCAACTCGCCTTGCGGATCGGGTCGAATTGCCGTGCGCGGGATAAGGATGCGCGCTGGGCCTTCGGGGGCTTTCCCGGCAAGGCTGGGTAGGCTTAGATGCGCGCGCGCGCAGGTAAAGCCCGCAGATGCGCAGAGCCTGCCATCCACCAGCGCACCGATATTGAGAAACTGCGCCACTTCGACCCGCTTTGGCGCGGAAAAGAGCGCCTCTGGCGCATCAATCTGGGCAATCTCGCCATTCAGCATCACCGCAACGCGGTCGGCGATGGTAAAGGCTTCGGCCTGATCATGGGTGACATAGACCGCAGACAGGCCCAGTTCGCGCAAAAGCGTGCCGATCTCCAGCGCCAACCCCTCGCGCAATTCGCGGTCGAGGTTGGACAACGGCTCGTCAAACAGCACCAGCGGCGGTTCAGCGACAATCGCACGTGCGAGGGCGACGCGTTGCTGTTGCCCGCCCGACAGCGTGCCGGGAAAACGGTCTGCCAAATGGCCCAGCCCCACCCGGTCAAGCGCACGCCGCGCGCGGGCTTCACGGTCGCTGCGCCCCAGTTTGCGCATGCGCAACGGGAAGGCCACGTTGTCCAGCACACTCAGATGCGGCCAGATGGCGTAATCCTGAAACACCATGCCGATGCCGCGAGCCTCGGGCGGGGCATTGAACTCACTTCCATCGACCACGCACTGGCCAGCAATCTCCATCTGCCCAGAACTGGCGGAAAGAAGGCCCGCGGCGATGCGCAACAGTGTGGTCTTGCCGCAGCCCGAAGGACCAAGAAGCGCGACCACCTCGCCCGGGGCAAGGAACAGGTCGATATTGCGCAGGACTTGCGTGTCACCGAAGGATTTGGTGATCTGCGTGGCACGCAACGCGATCTGGTCAATTTCTGTCGTGATGTCTTTCATAACTGCCGCGTAGCAGTGCAATGTAACAGTTTCTTGTCAGAGGCCTCGATAAAGGCGGTGACCGGCCAGTTGCACCCGCTGTGCCGCCCCATTTTGCCTGTCGAGGCCCGGCCGTGGGCCAGGTCCCCAATCCGAGAACTGATTGTATAATGCGAAATTCTATGAGGGTGTCGCAATGCACGCTGGTTGACCAGGCTTTCTGCGAAGTGCCCCAATGTCGCCTTTCGGAAAAAGGTGGTGGATGACTTTAACCTTCACAATCCCGGCCCCGAGGCTGTGCTGGCCCATGCGCCGATTATCCGCGCATTCCGGACAGTCGTTGACTATCTGCCCGTGTCTGGTTTGATCAGGTGATCAAACTTCGGTGGCAGATCAGGGGGGGGCGCAAATCAGAACAAACTAACCATAACAGAATAGGTGAGTTCGAATGAGTCGGGACTCTCTAAAGAGAGTCCGCTTGCTATTTAGTAAAATAGAGACCTACACCTCTTACCTGTTTTGGTAAATTGATAGTAAGATCATACAATAGCGGAGTGATGGTGGTATGGTGATAAATTCACATGCGGAATCTCAAGAATCTGAAATTTTGCGAATTCTGATCGTAGATGATCATTTACTTGTTTCTGACATGCTCTCGGCTGCACTGGGTGCGGAGGATGGGTTTGTGGCAGAAACAGTTGGAACAGTGGAAGACGGGCTTTCAAGGATTTCAGAAGTCGGTCGTTTTGATGCGGTGCTGCTGGATTACGAAGTCCCGGGCATGGACGGGTTGAACGGATTGCGGCGGCTGCTTGAGGCGAATTCGGGCGCTGTCGCGCTGTTTTCCGGCGTGGCGAACCGTTCTGTTGTGGAGCGGGCGATTGATGCGGGCGCGGGCGGTTTTATTCCCAAGACCGTGCCACTCCGGACGCTGAAACACGCCATACACCTTATCGCTGACGGAGAACTGTATCTTCCCGGCGAGTTTATGCGCCGTGCCTCTGAAGGGCCGGCAGGGGAGTTGGGGCTGAAGCCACGTGAAATGCGTGTGCTTGGTTTCTTGTGTGAGGGGATGCAGAACAAGGAAATTGGCCGAGAGATTGGGGTGGATGAGACGATCATCAAGATGGATGTGAAGTCAATCTGCCGAAAACTTGGGGTCAGAAACCGCACTCAGGTTGTCATTGAGGCCATGAAACGCGGCTTGCTCTGATAACACCTTATCCTTGTTCGTGCCTTTGAAGGTTAAACGTATTTTTTTGCGAGTGATGGAATGGACAATTATCTGGATCAGTCCCTTGAGGGACCCTTTAGTGCTGGCCATAGTGCCGGTTTTCGCGCCGTGTCTGCGGTCGCGACCCAGCATGATACGAAAACAGCCTTTGAGGAGATCCTTGCGCAGTTGTCGTTCAACCGTGCCGATCCGCCGGATTTTGTCACATTGCACTATGGGGCAGGGCGTCCTGCGCAATCTGTCTGGGAGAATGCCAAGGATGTATTTGGCGATGGGGCACTTCACGGTGGATCCTCTTGCCTGGGGGTAATGAGCGAGAAGGGTGCCGCGATCGAGAATGGCAATTCCATCGGGGTTTTTGCAATATGGGATCGTGAAGGTGCATATGGCACAGGGGCGTGTCCCTTGGGGCAGTCGCCGCGAAAAGCGGCCGCGATTGCCACGCGCGCGGCGCTACAACAGGCCGATCGCATGGGTGAAGCACCTGAGCTTGTCTGGCTGACTGCCGCGCCGGGGCATGAAGAAGAGGTGCTGCAAGGCATAAAAGACGTTGCCGGCGCGCCCGCGTTGATCATTGGTGGCAGTTCTGCCGATAATGACGTTAGCGGAAAATGGAGTCAGTTCACCGCCGAGGGCGCACATGCGGAAGCGGTGGTGGTTTCTGTCTTGTTCCCCTCGGTGCCGATTGGCTGCTCATTCGAGAGCGGCTATGCCCCGACAGAGCAGCACGGAACTATCACG
Organism: Roseinatronobacter bogoriensis DSM 18756; assembly: GCF_004366635.1. Classification (GTDB taxonomy): domain Bacteria; phylum Pseudomonadota; class Alphaproteobacteria; order Rhodobacterales; family Rhodobacteraceae; genus Roseinatronobacter; species Roseinatronobacter bogoriensis. The sequence continues at coordinate 15,636 of NZ_SORN01000016.1, forward strand.
CGCGCAGAAGGACGCAGCCTCTACAGCATTGATGGACGGCCCGCCGGAGAGGTTTATGCCGAGTGGACGAAGGGCGCTGTTCCGGTTCCCGCCGAAGGCAGTGCCTCTATCCTTGCACAGTCGACCATGTTTCCCTTGGGGCGCCGATTGACCCAAGTGGATAGCATTGATTTTCACATTCTGGCGCATCCCGCAGTCGGCCATGCAGATGGCACGCTTGATTTATTCGCCGATCTGCAAGAAGGTCAAAAAGTCTGGTTGATGAATGGGTCACAGGATAGTTTGGTTGAACGTGCAGGGCGGATTGCGTCGAAAAGCTATCGGCAGATTCCACAGGGGGTTTCCGGGGCGTTGATGATTTATTGCGGTGGGTGCATGCTTTCGGTGACAGAGCGTATGAACGAAGTCGCGGCTCAGGTCGCAGAGGGTCTGGAGCAAGCCCCCTTTCTTGGTGTCTTCAGCTTTGGCGAACAGGGTGAGACCCTTTCTGGTGGTTCCGAACACGGTAATCTGATGATTTCCTGTATCACCTTTGGTGTAGAGGGTGATTCGGACCCTACTTCCCGCCCCACAGATTTGGCCTATGTCTAGGTCTGAAGAGCTTCTTTCTGTTCTGGCAGATCGGGAGCGACTGCTTAAACAAGAGCGCATTTCGGCCCGTCATGCCAAGACGCTGTTTGCCGCGATTGATGCCCTGCATTCCAGTGAAGAGCCCGAGCAGGGTATCAAGCAGGTTCTGGAACTCACCCGAGATGCGACCGGGGCGACCCTCGCCGTTTTGTTGGTCACGGGCGAAAACGATACATTCAGGACCAAGCTGGCAACGGATCCTGGTTTCGGCCTGCCATCATGGCGGATCAAGCCGTCTATCTTGCAGCGCAAAAGGCGCGTGACAGACCTGTCCGAGACGGGGCTGTTTCCGGAAATGCCGCTTCAGGCCGGAGAGTTCCGGTCATGCTTGTCGGTGCCGGTCGAGGCACCGGACGAGGAACCGATGGTGATCTTGTTGCTGTCAGGCGAGGTGGCGAAATTCACCAGCGCGGATCTGGACCTTCTTCAGCGTATCGCGAATCTGCTGAAAAATGTGTTTGACCGTATTCGCCTTGCACATCGCAATGCTGTGCTGGCGCGCATTGTGGACCGCAGTTCCAGTTCACCGCTAAGCAACTACTTTTCTGATTCTTCTTTCGATGTCCTGAGCAGGGCTTTTGCGCATGTTGTCGATTGGCAACGACATATCGTTGACATTGCCAACAACCTGCTGGACGCGCGCAGCGAGGTTATCGACCCGGCCATAAACACCGCGCTCGCCCGGACCGGAAAACTTGCCCGGTCTGACAGGACCTATGTCTTTCGCTTGCGGCCCCCGGATCGGTTGGACAATACGCATGAATGGGTTGCCGATGGCATCGAACCCATGATCGATGAATTGCAGGATATGCCGGATTCGATGCTGGAGGATTGGCGCGGGCCATTCGAAGCCGGAGAGCCGGTCGATATACCCGACGTCAACGCGCTGCCCGAAGACTCTGTCGTGCGAGAGGTCTTGCAAATGCAGGGGATTCAGTCGCTTTTGGCGGTGCCCATGCGGTTGAATGGTAAGCTGACGGGGTTTGTCGGATATGATGCCGTGCGAAGCACCCGCAAATTCCTGCCGGTAGAGATTGAATTGTTGCAGTCGGTGGCCAATGCGATAGGCGTGGTCATGGATCGTGCAGCCGCCGAGGCGCGGGCGCGCGATGCACATGCGCGTCTGCGCGAAGAACGCGACAGGTTTCAGGCCACGCTTGCGGCAATTCCAGACCTGCTGCTGGAACTGGATGCCGAGGGGCGTTTCGTCAGTTATGGGGCCGGGGCGCAGCTACCACCCGCCTATCCGCTGGAAGAGGTGCTTCACCGCCTGCCGGAAGAGGTGCTGCCTGCGCATCTTGCACAGCTTATGCGCAAGATCATGGCAACCGTGGAAAAAGAGGGCTATGCGAACGGCTTTCGGTATCCCATGGTTGTCGGTGGGGAACAGCGCTGGTTCGAAGTGTCTGCCGCAGGCAAATGCGCCCAGTCCGAGGGGGGCGGCGGGGGCGGGTTTGTTTTCCTGATCCATGATATTACCGAGTCCTATCGGCAACAGCGCCAGATCCAACGCCTCGGCCGCATTGCGGAACTGACGTCAAACCTTGTCATCATTACGGATGCAGCAGGGCGGATCGACTGGGTCAACCCCGCCTTCGAGAGCCGGAGCGGGTGGAAACTGGCTGAGATCGAGGGCCGCAATCCAGCAGATTTCCTACAAACCGAAGAGACAGATCGCGACACGCTTCAGCGGATAAGCACGGCTTTGCGCGAGGGTAAGCCGGTTCAGGCCCAGTTGCTCAACCGCAATCGCGCCGGGGAAGATTACTGGATTGCAAAAGATATCCAGCCATTGACCGATGAGGAAGGGCGGCTGGACGGTTTTGTGTCTGTTCAGACAGACATAACGGAACTTCAGGAAGCGCATCAACGCGCACTTCGGGTGCGCGCCCTGGCGATGGAAACCGCAAGTGACGGGATCGCAATCAGTGATGCCAAGGGCGGCTATATTTTCATGAATGCAGCCCATAGAGAGATGTTCGGGGTCGAACCGCACGAAGATATCAGCCAGTTAAGCTGGCAGAACTTTGTATCGCCCGAAGAAAAATTCCGTTTCATGAAATATGAATGGCCAAAACTTGCGGCAACAGGGGCGTGGCGGGGTGAATTGACGGGGCTGCACCGCGATGGACGACATGTTCAGCAAGAAGTGACATTAAGCGTTGCCGATGACGGTGGTTTGGTTTGCTTCACGCGGGACATATCCGAAAAGCGAAGCCTTGAAATAGAACAAGCACGCCTGCGCGATGATTTGCAGCTTGCCCAAAGGCGGGAAACGATCGCGCATCTGGCCTCCGGTGTCGCGCATGATCTTAACAATCTGGTTGCTGTTGTTTCTGGTACCGTGTCGCTACTTGAGGGGCAGTGCAAAGGCAGCGCTGAAATTCAATCCGGCCTGACCCGTATCAAGCGTGCAATGGATGCAGCACAAGACCTTGTTGCCGGCCTAAGAAGCAGCACCCGGCCCAAAGCAACTCGCGCCACGCTCGACTTGCGAAATGTCGTGTCAGAAGCAGTTGACCTTCTTGGCTCGGAACGGCGCAAGAAACATGGGATCATGGTCGATTTTTCCGGTGCTGCTATGCCAGTGTGGGCAAACCAGACCGAGTTGCTGCAAGTTATCTTGAACCTTATGCTGAATGCCTGCGAATCTTCGGCTGATGGCACCAGCCATGTCAGCATCGCGATGGGCATGGGTAGTGATTGCATCCCGGCCCGGATGCCCGATGTTGGTGAACTGAATGCTGACTTGGGTTATTCAGTATTTCAGGTGTCCGATACAGGTGATGGTCTGGACCCGGAAATAGCGGATCGCTTGTTTGAGAGCCACGTTACCACCAAGGGAAGTGCTGGCACCGGGATGGGGCTGGCGATCATTGCCGGAATATTGCGCGACAATGGGTGTGCCTTGTGGTTCGACAGCGTGCCGAAAAAAGGCGTTACAGTGACAGTCGCCTGGCCTGAGAAAGAGCCTCTCCCGAAGGATCGTGGCCACTTTGCCGAAAGAATTGCCAGTGCCGCAAAGCTGACCGGACACCATATCCTGGTTGTTGATGATGTCGAAGATGTTGGCGATGTGCTTTCAGAAATGCTGGAGACTGATGGTGCTGTAACTGTCGCAGTCTCGGACCCGCAAGAAGCGCTGGACCTTTTGGCAGAAAATCCCGGCCTATGGTCCGCAGTTGTGACGGATTTCGACATGATCGACATCACAGGTGTTGATATCGCCAAAGCGGCTGCGCGCCTTGATCCGCCGGTGCCCTGTGTTCTTGTGACGGCCTTGCCAGATCATGCCGCAAAGAATCGGCAGTTGTTTCACAGCATTTTGGCCAAGCCGGTAGAGGCGATTGCGCTGATCCGCCATGTCAGGGCGGCTGTTTCCGCCTGATTTCCGTCCACGAAGTACACCGGAAAGTTGTTTGCCACTCCCTTTAGGGAGCTTGGTGATATTTCCCTCTTTCGGTTTCCCAAAGATCGCAAGCTGCAACCTATGGTCGTAACACATCCGTTTACCAAGATGTTAGTTTGGCTCATTAAGGTTAATATTGGCACCGTTCAGCTTGGGGAAACGCCGACGAGACATTGTAAATAAACAGTTATTTTTGTGATGCGCATCGCGCCCGGATTTCCCGGGACTGAAGTGATCCCTTGAGGGTTGAACAACTCTCAGGTGTGCATGGCTGCGAGACTGTTGCAATGAAATTGTCGCCGAGCCTTTTTCTGTCGGACTACAAGCGGATGAAAGGAAGTTCGCAGTGAAAATGTTTAATGAATGGTCAAAAGCCCAGGTCTTTCCAGCTGTCCGGGACGTGCAGTTCGCCAACGACCCAATGACCCTCATTCCAGAAGATATTGAGCGCCTTCTGAACAAAATGATGGACCAGCTCGATACGGATCCGGTCACTGAAGCAAATGTCATGCTGCTGGGGTTCGATGCGCAAGTAAAATTGCGTATGTGTGAAATGCTGACGCAGATAGATGTCGCGACCTTTGCATTTGGCAAAATTGCAGATTTCTTTTCCAAAACACCTGCGATGGTACAGAAATATTCCACGATCATTCTGAACCTCGATGCGATAGATGACCTTATCTATGCCGTGGACACGTTATATAACTTCCGCTCCAGATACCCTGAAATCGCTGTTGTCCTTGTTTCTTCTGAGGTGCGCGGGGATGATCTTGGAAGAGAGCGTGCGGCAATCTGTGACGCAACGCTGCGTGCGCCGCTTACAACGCAGCGCCTGAAGGGTGCGCTTCAGAATGCGATTTCGCACAGGACAGGATCGCACGCAGAGCATTGATCTGCGTTGCGGACTTCGGTTGGTTGCAACAAGATGTGAAACGTAGGGCCGTGGCGCTGTGATGCGCGGCGGCCTTTGTTCTGCGCATAGGGCGGCTGAACGGCGGAATAATCCCGCAAAACTGCCGCAGGAAATATCATGCTACCTGTAATGACGTTTGCGCCTGACTTTACTATCAGGCCGCAGGTTTTTGCAGGGTCAAGCCGCCCTCGCGTTGAAGGAAGGCGACAATTTCCTCAACGCCGAAACTGTCGCGCAGGCGTGCCAATACATATGGGCGCGTTCCACGGGCGGCGCGTGTATCTGCCTCTAGCTGCACCAGATCAACGCCGACATGGGGCGCAAGATCGGTCTTGTTTACGATCAGCAGATCAGATTTTGTCAATCCCGGCCCGCGTTTGCGTGGAATGTCCTGCCCTGCCGCCGTGTCGATGACATAGATCGTCACATCTGCCAGTTCCGGTGAAAAGGTCGCGGCAAGATTGTCGCCGCCAGATTCGATCAGGATCAGGTCAAGTTCCGGGATGTTGCGGGTCAGATCCGCGACTGCGGCAAGGTTGATGCTGGCATCTTCTCGAATGGCGGTATGGGGGCAGCCGCCGGTTTCGACACCACGAATACGCTCGGCAGGCAGCACTTGTGCGCGCAGCAGCGCATCCGCATCTTCGCGGGTGTAGATGTCATTGGTAATGACCGCCAGCGAACAGCGCGACGCAAGCGCGCGCGCCAGTTTCTCGGTCAGAGTCGTCTTGCCCGCGCCCACAGGGCCACCGATGCCCACGCGCAGAGGTCCGTGTTTGCTCATGTTCGAAACAACCTTATTTCCTTGGTTTCATGTTCCATTGCGGCCATATCGGCGCCCAGACAAGAATTGCCCAGATCGTCCATGCAGGCAAGGCTGGCGGCGTGTGCCGTCTTTTGGACCAGTGGCAGCAATCTAGCCAGAACGCCATGCCCCTCGCCTTGCCCCAAAGGCACATGCCGGATCCCGATCGTGATGAGATTGGTCAGAAATGTTTGCAGATAGAACGCAATCACCGTTTGTGGTGGCAAGCCAAGGGGCAGGGCGGCTTCGGCCACAGCAATGGGCAGCGCGCGGGGGCAAAGGTCGCGGCCCGTGATCTGCCCCACTGTTCTTGCAAAAGCAGCGCCCTGCTCGCGTGTTTCCTGCATACGTTCGGCACAGGGTTGCAAGGCATCGCACAGCGCATCCAGCGCAGTCAGGTCAGCGCCGTCACGCAGTGCACAAGCCAGCAGCACCGCATCCTGCCACCCGCTGCCAAAGCGCAAAACGTCAGCCAGCCACAGTTCCAGCCCGGATGCGTCGGATACTTCGGCGCGGGCGACCACCTGTTCCAGCCCGTGGCTATAGGCGAATGCCCCTGTTGGAAAGGCAGGGGACAGCCAGTGCTGCAATGTCAGGGTTTCTGTGGCCAGCATGGTTAATGCGCATGGGCATGATCGTGGTCATGGTCATGAGAATGGCCATGCGCCGAACCGTGATCATGTCCCATTGTGCGCCCGTGCCCATATGCGCCGCCCTCTGGGGTGAAGGGGCCGGTCAGGTGGCGCATCCGCGCCCCAAGCTGCGCAAGCATTGCTTCGATCACATGGTCATGGCGTATCAACAGGCGGTTTTCTTCGATCTGGCAAGGCGTATGGCGGTTGCCGATATGCCATGCCAGACGCGCCAGATCACCTGTCACCTCGACCAGACTTTCGTCAGCGGGAACAATTTCCAATGTGGTGCCATCCTCCAACTCGAACCCCCACCACTCATCCAGATTGGTGACTTCGGCCAGATCCACCAGAAAGCCGCGGCCCTGTGCCGTCATCAGGCGTTTGCGACGCATCAGGCGGGCGTCATAATCCAGTATGACGGACCCATCGCAATGTTCGGGTTTCGATTTCAGCAAACGGCGAAGGGGGGGGAGGTCGGTCATGAAACACCTGTGTGAAAGAGGTCGCGGTAAACATGTGCGGGCAGGTCGTTGCGCGACAAGCCCATAGATCGCAACGCGCCATCGGGCAGGGCGGCAAGCCGCGCAAATTCTGCCTCGCGGGCGGGGCGGTCAAGCGCGGGGTTGCAGCCAAGGCCAGTTCCGGCAAGAAACCAGTCAAGCTGCAAGGACTGGCGCGGGCTGAGCCGGGAATTTGCGGGACGAAGCGGCATCGGCATCTCCATCAGGCATAGGACACCCTCCCTGATAGAGATATAACATGAATATTCCGTGCTGGCTGCGGCTGGCCTGTTCACATTTTGCTGCGGTGCAGAAAGGCCACATTGCCGGTGCGGATTTATGCGCATTATTCGGCCCTCAATACAAGAAGTAACGCTGTGCCAAAGGCAGGCTTTGGGCCGGTTCGCACGTGAGCAATGTACCGTCTGCGCGCACTTCATATGTTTCGGGGTTCACTTCGATATGGGGTGTCGCGCTGTTGAGCTTCATGTCTGATTTCTGAATGCCGCGGCACCCTTCAACGGCAAGCGTATCCTTGGCAAGGCCAAGTGTCTCTCGGATGCCGGCCTCTTGGCCTGCGTTGGAGACAAAGACGACAGCAGAGCGTTCTACCGCACGACCGAATGCGCCGAACATAGGCCGCGAATGCATGGGCTGCACGGGGATAGAGCCATTCGGGTCGCCCATCTGCGCAACCACGATTGACCCGCCCATAAGCACCATATCCGGCTTGGCCCCGAAGAACGCCGGGTGCCACAGCACCAGATCGGCGCGTTTGCCTTCTTCGATGCTGCCGATATGGTGGCTCATCCCATGCACAATGGCGGGGTTGATGGTGTATTTTGCAATATAGCGGCGCACGCGGAAATTGTCGTTTTCCCCCGTCTCCTGACTCAACCGGCCGCGTTGCTGGCGCATCTTGTGGGCGGTCTGCCATGTCCGGGTTATCACCTCGCCCACGCGGCCCATGGCCTGACTGTCCGATGAAATGACAGAGAAAGCCCCCATATCATGCAAGATATCCTCCGCCGCGATGGTTTCGCGCCGGATGCGGGATTCGGCAAAGGCGACATCTTCGGGCACCTTGCGGTCCAGATGGTGGCAGACCATCAGCATGTCGAGGTGTTCCTCGATCGTGTTGACGGTATAGGGCATGGTCGGGTTGGTCGAACTGGGCAAGATATTCTGCGAACTGACCACCTTGATGATATCGGGCGCATGGCCACCTCCGGCACCTTCGGTGTGGAACGCATGAATTGTGCGGCCCGCAATGGCCTTGAGCGTGTTTTCTACAAAACCGGATTCATTCAGCGTGTCCGTGTGGATCATCACCTGCACATCGGTTTCCTCGGCGACAGAAAGGCACGTGTCGATTGCGGCAGGGGTCGTGCCCCAGTCCTCATGCAGCTTGAACGCAGCCGCCCCTGCGCGCGCCTGTTCGTGCAGCGCGGCGGGAAGCGCGGCATTGCCCTTGCCTGCAAAGGCCAAATTCATCGGAAACGCATCCGCTGCCTGCATCATCCGGCCCAGATGCCACGGCCCCGGCGTGCAGGTCGTGGCCAGTGTGCCATGCGCAGGGCCAGTCCCGCCGCCAAGCATGGTGGTCAGGCCGGAATGCAGGGCATCGTCAATCTGCTGCGGGCAGATGAAATGAATATGCGCGTCAAACCCGCCAGCGGTCAGAATCTTGCCTTCGCCCGCGATAATCTCTGTGCCGGGGCCGATGATCACATCGACACCGGGTTGCGTGTCGGGATTGCCCGCCTTGCCGATCTTGTGGATGCGCCCGTCACGCAAGCCCACATCCGCCTTGTAGATGCCGGTGTGATCGACGATCAGCGCGTTGGTGATGACCGTGTCCATTGCCCCGTCAGCGCGGGTGACCTGACTTTGGCCCATACCGTCGCGGATGACCTTGCCGCCGCCGAACTTGACCTCTTCGCCATATCCACCGCGCTCGACAATCAGGTCGCGCTCGACCTCGATAGTCAGGTCTGTGTCGCCCAGACGAACCTTATCGCCCACGGTCGGGCCATACATATCGGCATAGGCGTCACGCCCAATCCTGTATGACATTTACAGCGCCCCCATGACTTTGGCATTGAACCCGTAGACCACACGCCCCCCGCCATAGGGGACAAGGCGCACTTCTCTGGTCTGGCCGGGTTCAAACCGCACGGCGGTTCCTGCGGGAATGTCCAGCCGCTGGCCGCGCGCGGCCTCTCGGTCAAAGGCAAGGCCGATATTGGCTTCGGCAAAATGATAATGGCTGCCGACCTGCACGGGCCTGTCGCCTGTATTGGACACTTCCAGCGTGGTGACGGGCTGGCCTGCATTGACCTCTATCTCGCCCTCGGGGCAGATGATTTCACCGGGGATCATGGCTTAGTCCTTTTCGCGTATCGGGTGGTGAACCGTGACAAGTTTGGTGCCATCAGGGAATGTGGCCTCGACCTGAACGGAATGGATCATCTCGGGGATGCCCGCCATGCATTGGTCGGCTGTGACCACATGGGCACCTGCCTGCATCAGGTCTGCAACGCTGCGCCCATCGCGCGCTCCCTCGACCACAAAATCGGTGATCAGCGCAATCGCTTCGGGGTGGTTCAGCTTCACGCCGCGCGCAAGCCGGTTGCGCGCGACCATTGCAGCAAGAGAGACAAGCAATTTGTCCTTTTCGCGGGGGTTCAGAAACATCGAGCCTTCCTCATATTTGCCAGACGCGCGGCAAGGGCGCGCGGCGCAGCAGGGTCAGAATTTCCGCAAGCTTGCGGCGCAAGGGCCAGCCATCGGGGGCCATCAGGCGGATCACAAGGCGCTCTTGCAGGGCCGAGGCTGCTGCGCGCACCTGCGTATCGCCCAGGATCGCGCGCACAGGGCCAAGCGCATCGGCGGCATTGGGCGCGACCATGACAACTGTGGCAAAAGCGCGCGCGCCATCCAGACCCGCCGCGCCTGCGGCAAGGCGGGCTGTATTCAAAACCAGCGCTTCCAGATGCAGGGGCGCGTTGCCACGGCTGATTTGACGCCAATCATGGAAATCCAGCGCGCTCACAGTCTCGCCCATGGCCGCGCGGCCCAGCACAACTGTTTCAGCCATAAGGCAGGTTGCATTCTCCGCTAGTGTGATGCGGGACCGGCGGCGCAGTTGCGCGGTGTCGAACAGAATGGTTTCCTGTGGCAGCCAATCGAGATGCGCGCCTTCGCCGAGATGCATGTCAACATTCATGCGTGCCGCACCCGAGGTGCTGCTATATGCACGTTCTGCGGTTTGTGTGGTGGCTGTCATCCGGCAGCCTGCGCCAAGCGACAGCTGGTAGTCCAGCCTGTCACCCCCTGTCAGCCCGCCAGATGTGTTAAGAAACACGATTTCCGAGGGAGCCAGTGCGATCGCCTTGGCGGACCCCTGCTGGCGCAGGTCCAGAAGTGCGGCACGACCAGAGCGCTGCGCAAAACGGGCGCTGGCATGGCCTACGCTGCGCTGGTGCGTACTGAGCATTGGCTGTGCGTTCATCTGCATCCCCTCAGAAACCTGATGTCTTGACGCAGATGATCTGCGCAATCCATGCGGGCCGTCTGCGCCGTGAACAGGTCTTGGGGTGCTATGCTATGCGTGAAATTTAAGCGGTGTGATCATTTTTTGGGCGATCTGAAAAATGCGCTTCGCGCCGCCTTCGGCGAGAGTATTTTTAGCAAGAAAATTGACAGTCGATACATGTGACTTCCTGACTTGCTGATTGCACGCGGGAGTGGCAGTGTCCGCCTAAGGAATGACGGGGCAAGGCAGATGAAAATCGCGAGTTTCAATATTAATGGTATCAAAGCGCGCGGCCCGGCGCTTGGGCGCTGGCTGGACGATGCGCATCCTGATCTTGCGGTGTTGCAAGAGATAAAGTCGACAGATGAGGCTTTTCCCCGCGCTGTCATCGAAGATCGGGGTTATAACCTTGAGACACATGGCCAGAAAGGGTTCAACGGTGTGGCCATCGTGTCAAAGCTGCCGCTGGAAGATGTGAGGCGGGGCCTGCCCGGAGATGAAAGCGATGAGCAGGCGCGCTGGATCGAAGCGACAGTCAGCACGGATCGCGCAGCACTTCGTGTGGCGGGGCTGTATTTACCCAATGGCAACCCGGTGGAATTGCAGGACGATGGCACCCCGGTTGAGGGCGGCAAATATGCCTATAAGCTGGGCTGGATGCGCCGCATGGAGGCAAGATTGCGCGACTTGCTGGCGCTGGAAATGCCGCTGGCGGTGATGGGCGACTACAATATCATTCCGCAAAGCGAAGATGCGGCCCGCCCTGATGCCTGGCGCGATGACGCCTTGTTTCGCCTTCAGTCGCGCAAGGCCTATCGCCGCTTGCTGAATCTGGGTTTTACCGAGGCGTTCCGCGTTCGGACCAGTGGGCCGGGGCATTATACCTTCTGGGATTATCAGGCGGGCGCGTTCGAGCGCAATGACGGCATTCGGATTGATCATATTCTGCTGAATGCCTATGCCGCTGACCTGCTTGCGGACTGCCGTATCGACAGTGAGGTGCGCGCGGGCGAGAAACCGTCCGACCATGTGCCGATCTGGGCACAGCTAGCGCTTTGATGACGATCGCTGGCGAGATACGTTAATCACTTTTAAAGATTAATCTGCTATCCTTCCGGTGTTTTTGAAGGGTAGTAGGGTAGTGTTCCATGCGTCATAGTAAGCGTTCTGTTTCAAATGCCACCGGTCAGCTTATCCGGGGTACACAAAGTGATCTTGTCCGTATTGAAGATGTGTCGCTTGAGGGGGTCAAGCTAAGTGGCGCCAAGAATATCGAGGTTGGCGAGATTGTAAAAATTCATTCAAAGGGAACAGTCTTCTTCGTCAAGATTGTCTGGACGCAAGGGTTGACCTGCGGCGCGCAGTTTCAGTTGGATACCGGGCGCGATGAGATTGCCCGCTTCCTGCGCGCAGTTCTTGGAAATGATAAAGGCCGGCTGCGGTTCGATTCGACATTCCACGAGCTAAGCAGCGCGAAACGGATGCAGTGATCGCTGCACGCGTTATTGCAATTGCCCTTCCAGCGCGGTGAGTTCCTTGCGGATCGCCTTGTGCAGGATTTCGGCAAAGCGGTTGAGGCGGCTGACACGGCGATCATCCAGATGACGAATCAGGTAAAAGCTGCGCTTCAGGCTGAATTGGTCCGGCAGGATGCGTGCAAGCCCCTGTGCAGAGGGGAGGGCAAAATCATGCACAACCCCAAGCCCTGCACCATGGCGGATGAAGTTGAATTGAACGGCAACTGAATTGGACCCAAGTGCCACACGCTCCAGCCCCAGTTCCGAGAGGTAATCCAGCTCGCTGTCGAAAATCATATCGGGGATATAACCGATGATCCGATGCTGGCGCAGATCGGCAAGTTGCGTGATGGGCGGATGGCGCGACAGATAATCGGTCGAGGCAGCCAGATGCAGGTGATAGTCGCTGATTTTCTGCACGCTGAGCCGCCCAGTTTGCGGCGCCGAAACGCCGATGGCCATATCCGCCTCTCTCCGGGACAGGTTGAACACGCGCGGCAGGGCGATTATCTGGACATCCAGCGCGGGATTTGCCTCGCATATGGTTGCGATGACCTGAGGCAACAGATAATTGGCGCAACCATCCGGCGCGCCGACCCGGATCTGGCCGCTTAGCCCGGTGCTGGCCTCTCCCGCTTCCTGTGCGGCGGCGGCCATGGTGTTTTCTGCGGCGACAGCATGCGGCAGCAAGCGCGCGCCTTCATCTGTCAGCGCATAGCCTTGATGTGAGCGGGTGAACAGACGCCGCCCCAGCCCTTCTTCCAGACGCGCGATGCGCCGTCCTACAGTGGCAGGGTCAAGCCGAAGCTGCTGGCCCGCGCGCCCCAGGCTTTCCATTCGTGCCAGCGCGAGGAAAACGCGCATATCATCCCAATCAATCATGCTGCCGACACTGACATCCCCTTGCAATTTTGCAAGGCCAATTTGGAAATTTCCCTATTCCAAGGGCGAATTTGCAAGCCTATCATGCGCCGGAACCACCTTGAGGAGGATGAGATGGAAGAACTTTCGCACTGGATAGACGGACAGCGTGTTGCGGGCCAGTCCGGCCGCTTTGCTGATGTCTTCAACCCGGCGACCGGTGAGGTGCAGGCGCGTGTCCCGCTAGCCTCAAAGGAAGAGCTGGATCATGCGGTTGCCCGCGCCGCAGAGGCGCAGATCAAATGGGGCGCAACCAACCCGCAGAAACGCGCCCGTGTCATGATGGCTGCAGTGGGCCTGATCAACCGTGATATGGACAAGCTAGCGGAAAAGCTGTCATCCGAGCATGGCAAGACCTTTGTCGATGCCAAAGGGGATATTCAGCGTGGGCTTGAAGTGATCGAGTTCTGCATTGGCGCACCGCATCTGCTGAAGGGCGAGTTTACCGATAGCGCCGGTCCCGGAATTGACATGTATTCCATGCGCCAGCCGCTGGGGGTTGTTGCCGGCATCACGCCCTTCAACTTTCCCGCCATGATCCCGCTATGGAAAATGGGCCCGGCGCTGGCCTGTGGCAATGCGATGATCCTCAAGCCCTCCGAGCGCGACCCGTCCGTGCCGCTGATGCTGGCCGAGATTTTCAAGGAAGCAGGCCTGCCTGATGGCGTGTTGCAGGTTGTCAATGGCGACAAGGATGCCGTTGATGCGATCCTTGATAATGAAACAGTTCAGGCGGTTGGCTTTGTCGGGTCCACCCCGATTGCGCAATATATCTATTCGCGCGGCTGCGCGAATGGCAAGCGTGTGCAGTGTTTTGGTGGTGCCAAGAACCACATGATCATCATGCCTGATGCCGATATGGACCAGGCCGCTGACGCGCTGGTAGGCGCAGGCTACGGCGCAGCGGGTGAGCGGTGCATGGCGATTTCGGTCGCAGTGCCGGTGGGTGAAGGCACGGCAGAAGCGCTGCGCGAGCGGCTGGTGCCCAAGATCGAGGCGCTGAAAGTCGGCCCTTGGACGGCTGGTGATGATGTGGATTACGGCCCGGTTGTCACGGCGGCGGCGAAAGCGAACATCTTGCGGCTGGTGGAAACCGGGATAGCACAGGGTGCAGAACTGGTCATTGACGGGCGCGATTTCAGTCTGCAGGGCTACGAAGACGGCTTTTTCGTAGGCCCGCATCTGTTTGACCATGTCACCACAGATATGGACATTTACACGCAGGAAATCTTTGGCCCTGTTTTGTCGATGGTGCGCGCAAATACCTATGAAGAGGCCATCGGCATGGCGATGGATCACGAATATGGCAACGGCACGGCAATCTTCACCCGCGATGGTGACGCCGCGCGTGATTTTGCCAGCCGGATCAATATCGGCATGGTGGGGATCAATGTGCCGATCCCGGTGCCGCTGGCCTATCACACCTTTGGCGGGTGGAAAAAATCGGGCTTTGGCGACCTGAACCAGCACGGGCCGGACAGCTTCAAGTTCTATACCCGGACCAAGACCGTCACATCGCGCTGGCCTTCGGGTATCAAGGAAGGTGCGGCTTTCAACTTCAAGGCGATGGAGTAAATGAAAGGGAGGGGGCCTGTGCGGCCCCCTCTTGGCCTGCGGCCAATTCACCCCCGCAGGATATTTGGACAAAGGTGAAATATTACAGAAAGATTCCAGCCATAAACGGATTGGATTGAAGCAGGGAGGATGCTGTGGAATTTAATCTGAGCGAAGAATCTCAGGCCATATACGATATGGCGCTGGCCTTCGGGCATGAGCATATTGCCCCATTTGCACGTGACTGGGAGGCACAGGGTTCAATCCCGAAAGATTTGTGGACGAAATTCGCGGAATTGGGGTTTGGCGGGCTGTATGTGCGCGAAGGAGCGGGCGGGGCGGGGCTGTCGCGGCTGGATGCGACATTGATTTTTGAGGCCCTGTCACAATCCTGCCCGTCGGTTGCGGCGTTTTTGTCGATCCATAACATGTGTGCGGCGATGATCGACAAATTCGGGTCAGACCAGATGCGTCAGGAGCTGTTGCCGCGCGTGGTCGGGCTGGAGTGTTTCATGTCCTATTGCCTGACCGAACCGGGGTCTGGTTCCGATGCCGCCGCGCTGAAGACGCGGGCCGCGCGCGACAATGCGGGCTATGTGTTGAACGGCACAAAGGCCTTCATTTCGGGGGGGGGCTATTCGGATGCCTATATCGTCATGGCCCGCACTGGTGAAGAGGGGCCGCGCGGGATTTCTGCGCTGGTGGTGATGGATGGCGCGCCGGGGCTGAGTTTTGGCGGGCTGGAAGACAAGATGGGCTGGCGATCGCAGCCCACAAGGCAAGTGCAGCTTGATGATTGCCGGGTGGAGGCCGACGCGCTGCTGGGGGAAGAGGGCAGGGGGTTCAGCTATGCGATGGCGGGGCTTGATGGCGGCCGGCTTAATATTGCTGCCTGTTCGCTGGGCGGCGCGCAGGCGGCGCTTGATGCGACGCTGGCTTATATGCGCGAGCGCCGCGCTTTTGGCCAGACGATTGACCAGTTTCAGGCGCTGCAATTTCGCTTGGCGGATATGGAGATCGAGTTACAGGCCGCGCGGGTGTTTTTGCGGCAGGCTGCGTGGAAGCTTGATCAGGGCGCACCGGATGCCACCAAATATTGCGCGATGGCCAAGAAATTCGTGACCGAGGCGGGCAGCCGGATTGCCGACCAGTGTTTACAGTTGCATGGCGGTTACGGGTATCTGGCGGATTACGGGGTCGAGAAACTGGTGCGTGATCTGCGCGTGCACCAGATTCTGGAAGGGACTAATGAGATCATGCGTGTGATCGTTGCGCGGCAAATGCTGGCGGCACGCTGATGGCGGATATATGGATTCGCAAGGAAGGGCGCGCGGGCAGGATAACGCTGACCCGCCCCAAGGCACTGAATGCGCTGAGCTATGATATGTGTCTGGCGATTGATGCAGCGCTGAAAGCGTGGGTCAGCGACGAAACGGTCACCCTGGTTTTGATAGATGCCGAAGGTGACAAGGCATTCTGCGCTGGTGGCGATATTGCCAAGATGTATTCTACAGGAATGGCGGGCGATTTTACCTATGGACGCCAGTTCTGGGCCGACGAATACCGCATGAATGCGCGCCTTGCAGATTATCCCAAGCCTGTGGTCAGTTTCCTGCAAGGGTTCATCATGGGTGGCGGGGTCGGCGTGGGATGCCATGCCTGTCATCGGATTGTGGGAGAGTCCAGCCAGGTTGCTATGCCTGAATGTGGAATAGGGCTGGTGCCCGATGTGGGCGGTTCGTGGATTTTGGCGCACGCCAAGGGCGGGCTGGGGGCCTATCTGGGCTTGACCGGGGCGCGCATGGGGCCGGCAGATGCGATGCGCGCAGGCTTTGCTGATATGTTTATCCCGCAAGATTTGTGGGAAGGTGCGAAAGCTCAATTGATAGCGTCAGGCGATGTCTCTGCGCTGGAAGCTGCGCCCGCGCCGGAGCCTGTATTCGCCGCGCATCAAGAGGTTATTGACGCAGCATTCATGCAAACCAGTGTCGTGGCGATCGCGCGAGAGCTTGGCGATATGGAGGGTCCCTTTGCCGCCAAGAGCCTTGAGGCGTTGCGGCGCAATTCACCATTGGCGATGGCCTGCACGCTTGCCATGCTGCACAATCTTGGTCCCGCGTCCAGTATCCGCGAGGCATTGGCGCAGGAATATCGTTTCACATGGCGTGCGATGGAGCACGCAGATTTCCTCGAAGGAATCCGGGCTGCCATTGTCGACAAGGACCGCAACCCGCGCTGGCGACATGCCAGCCTTGCAGATGTGACCGAGGCGGAGGTCAACTCCATGCTGGCCGCGCTAGGATCAGAGGAACTGACATTCGAGATAATTGAGGAGGAGTAGATATGAAAATCGGGTTTATCGGGCTAGGAAACATGGGCGCGCCCATGGCCGCCAATCTTGCCCGCGCAGGTCACGAGGTGACAGGGTTCGACCTTGTCGCCCCTTGTCCCGAGGGGGTTACGTCCGCGCAAGATGTGCAGGAGGCCGCGCGCGATGCCGATGTTGTTGTGACCATGTTGCCCAATGGCGCGATTTTGCGTGATGTCGCTGCACAGGTCATCCCGGCGATGAAGGCGGGCGCGGTGCTGTGCGATTGCTCGACCGTCGATGTGGACAGTGCCCGTGCTGTCTCGAAGCTGGCGCAGGCGTCGAATATTGGCGCTCTGGATGCGCCTGTGTCCGGTGGCGTTGGCGGCGCAAGCGCGGGCACTCTGACATTCATGGTCGGCGGACCCGATGCGGCATTTAAAATTGTGGAGCCATTGTTCGGGATCATGGGGCAGAAGGCTGTGCATTGCGGGGGGGCAGGCGCGGGACAGGCTGCGAAAATCTGCAATAACATGATCCTTGGTGCCACCATGGCCGTGACCTGCGAGGCATTCGCGCTGGCTGACAAGCTGGGCTTGGACCGCGCGCGGATGTTCGATGTCGTCTCGACCTCTTCAGGATATAGCTGGTCGATGAATGCCTATTGTCCGGCGCCGGGCATTGGCCCGCAAAGCCCGGCCGATAACGACTACAAACCGGGTTTCGCGGCCGAGTTGATGCTGAAGGATCTGCGCCTGTCGCAGCAGGCAGCCGAAGCAGTCAATGCCGATACACCGATGGGCGCACGGGCTACTGAGCTATATGCCAGCTTTGTCGATAACGAGGATGGCAAGGGCCGCGACTTTTCTGCTCTTCTGCCAAGATTTGTGTCACGCAGCAGGTCTTGAACGAGGGGGCAGGCTTTGTTGCAATGACCTTCAGCCAGCGGGCCAGATAAGGGGCGAAGCGCGTCGGGCGAAGCCTGCGCCGCGACGGCGCGCCTCTTGGCGGCTGTCTGGCGCTTCTGCGAATCAAATCATCAGGCGTGATGACGTTGACCTGTTAGGCTCTCTTCAAGCGCATTGAGAGCAAGGCGGCAGGTGTTTTTCGTAGAATGACTGCTTGTTTTGCGTGTCTGAAAAGCTTCGAGGCCACACAACACGCATCGGCCTGGTTTGTGACGTTGTTTGTTCGCACCTGTCGGTTGTAGGCCGATCTAGCGTATGAAGGCGACTCTGCCTTGCATGAAACGCAACTTGAATTGTTGCCAAATTGTACGAAGAATAGGCTTGCAGCCCCGCGCATGCTTGGATAAAACCCGCCGCAGAGTTGGGGTGTAGCCAAGTGGTAAGGCATCGGTTTTTGGTACCGTGTATCGTAGGTTCGAATCCTACCACCCCAGCCAGTCTTTCCTAAGTTATTGATATACAATGCGGAATGCGGCCTGATTCCCAGTGACCCCCTGTTTTCGGGGTAACTGCGACACAGGACTGCATCACATCGGTGCATCACAGGGGCCATAATCGCCCCTTGAGCCGCCCCGATCCGCGACAGGCTTTTCGCGCCCTCCGACCTGAACCAGAGGGGCGAGAGATGGCACGGCCCGACCACACCATGCGCAGATCGATGCGGCGCGCTGGGCTGAGGCCCCGCCGGAAAGCAGCCGAAAATAGCTTGAACGGTGGATGCAGGATCGCACGCATGCCTGCGCGCTTAGGGGGGAGCAGTCGGGTGATATGGCCCCTCGTCACTGCGGCGTTCTTGCAGTTCTCCGAGCGGCGCGACAGAAATGCGCTTGAGCGCGCGTCCATGTTACCTGCAAGTGCCATGACGTCATCGCCGCGCGTAGGATGGCAGCGATCATCCTGGCGCACCTAAACCCAAAACCCTCGCAGCCCGACATCGCCGGAAGCCATTGCCCGGAACAAGATCCCGCGCTCATCGAAGCGCGTTGGGCGGGCCATCTGCCGACGATGGAACGGGGAGTTGCCGCCGAAACCGTGTCGAGACCAAAAATCATTGAGTGAAGCAACTCAGGCAATGTTAGAGCGCGAGGGACTGTGAGCGTCGGGTCGTAGAGTTCCATATCCGTATCGCTCCGCTCATTCGCTTCACAGCTCACGGTATCCCCGTCACGGAAACCGTGGGATGAGCCTGCCCGGGGATTTCGAAACCCTGTCTTCCACCCGATTTGCGCAACAGAGTTGCGGGGCTATCTAAGTGTTAAACTGCTAGCTAAACACAAGTGTCGGCTGAGTGGATTGCTTCTTTTGGCGGCAGGGGGTAAACCACGACTTTAGTAGAAAAGTGTCGCGTCACGCCTGTATCACAGCGGGCCTCTCTAGTAGTATGACATTTCTCAACGACCAGATAGTAAAGGCTGCTTATGTCCAAACAAAAAAACGTCGTGACCAAGTTTTTGCGCGCAGCAAAGCTCTTGGCAAAGGGCGCTCGCGGAACTCTGGCTTTAAGAGCAAACTATGGCCCTGTGAGGATGTTTGCGATACGCCGTGTAGCCGTTTTCCCCGAGCTTGGCCTTGCCTATAACCGCATCAAGAAAAATGCAAATACGTCCACGATGATCCTGTTGCAGCAGCTTTCAACTGGTGAAGTGGTCAAGGGCAATGCTGCCAAATCCGGGATGAGGCTTTACTTTGATCTGTCCGCTCAAGAACTCCAGAATATCGGTGATCTGAACCTGTTTATTATTATCAGAAACCCCTACTCCCGAGTGCTTTCTGCCTTTCTTGGTAAGATGAAAAAGAAGCACTATCAACAAGCTCATGGCGTGTTTGACATGACACCAGAGGGTTTTGGGAAATTCCTGAAATGGCTGGAAAACGGTGGCCTGACGGGCGACCAGCACTGGGACTTGCAGGTAAAGCTGATGATGCTGCCACTGGAGAAATATGACACTGTTATCCGCTTTGAAGAGTATAGCAGCAGCATGCGTCGTTTTCTGGAGGGGCGTGGGCTGAATGTGCCTGCAGGCGCGCTGGAGGAGTATTATCCAACCTATCGGGGGCACGAAACAAATGCGAGCAGCAAGCTGACACAGTTCTATACCCCAGAAAGGGTCGAGATCGTTCGTCGCATTTACGCCAAGGATTTCGAGGCGCTGAACTATTCGACAGAGTTTCCAGACCCACTATCGTGACTGGCTTTGATTGGGAAAGTTCATATCTACTTATCGGGGGCGAGAACACCGTTTTGGTTTCTATCCCTTCAATAAGCACCCGACGTCGCCTCCGGGGACCCCATTTTCATGATAGCCGATTTGTTATCAGATAGTTGGCCAGAACTTGCCAGGAATGCCCTCGATCCCGAAACCCCTGTGCCCTGGCAGTAAGGTCTTAACAGGCTGCTGAAATACTTCTGTCTCGACAGCGATCTGTGAGCACGATTCACCCTTGGCGTGATCATTGCGGGGGTGAAGGCCCGCGGTACGGACGAGACGGGCGGGTAGTTGTTCAGCTACTTTTATCTAGAAGAGCGTATCTTGTCGCGACACCCTCGGCGTAAGATCTGACAGGTAGTGAATGACGAATTCAAACCGCTGTCGAGGCGGGATTATTTCGACAGCCTGCTAAAGGCCGCTTGATATGGGCTGATTGATGTTGTGCCCTCTAGCAAGAGTTTTCTCCAATTGAAAAACAGTTAATTCTTTTTTCCATGTAAGCTTGTGGACTGGCGACGAAAGAATTGAATCGATGTAATCACCATGAATGTAACCCAACAAAAAACGCTGCAACATAAGTGGAAAAACCGCACTCACTTTCGGCATCATCCTCCAAGATTTCTTGAAATCTGCATCTATGACAATGAGATATAAAAATATGGAGTGAAGCCAAAAATATGTTGAAGGTTTCCAACGATTATTTCTCCAATAGTCGTCAACCTCAATGGTGAGTCGCGTTATAGTCTTCCCACCCTTAACTGAAGCCATAAACCAGCTCGAAATAGGGCGGTCCGACGTCGGCCATGAATACACGAAAAAGCCACTATACATCAACGCATTGAGCCAGTCATCAAGAGGCTTGGTGCAAAGAACTGTCGCATCCACCCAAACACCACCATACTGCCTCAATAGACGGCAACGCAAAATATCTGAATAAGCAGTCCTATTTATCCTTTTATTCAAGTCAGATGCGTTGATAAAGTTGCCTACTGTTCGATCATCCAAAAAAACGATGTCCCAGGTTGGATTGTGCTGCTTCCAACTGTTGATGCAGTACTGAACAATCTCTGGGGCCTCTTCCAATCCCTGTGCCCAATATATCCAAATTTTTCTTTCTAATGATTGGATGGGAGGGTTTTGCCTCCAATGCTTTGACTTCTCTACTTTCCGAGTTATCCTTCTCAATAGATTTGAGGTAAATATGTCTCGAATAATATTTCTAGCCATTCTATGCCTCCAGCCCAAGTCGCTTTCTTAACTTGCATTGTATAATTGAGGGCGAACCGACACATGCATTCATTTGCACCAAGTCTAGAACAGCTTTCGCACTTTAGGGTAACCTAAAACCTTGCAAGGACAGGGCTAATGAGTTCACTTCATATACTCATCAATCCTTTCACGAGTAAGATGCCCATATTTCACTAGCGCCTGAAGCGCGGGATACTCAGTCTTCTGGAAGCGCGCAACAAGATTCCTTCTGGCGGTTGGCGACAGGTCGGTGCTATAGTTTGGAGAGCCAGAGCGCCGATGAGAAGGAATTGTTTGCGCTAGGTTTTCCCAGCCCAATATATCAGTTAGCCGACGAAAATCCTGCGTCATTGTTTCTAGGCACCCTACAAAAAGAATTCTCCGGCTATTTCTTGCGACCCAGCGTCCATTTGAAAGATAGAAGCCTATTCCTTTTGAAATATGTTCTTTCGGATGGCAGAACAGCTCTTCAGCTTGATTTTCCAGCCGTGGTTCAGAGCTCGACAAACTTTCTGCAAGCGCATTGGCACTTTCAAACTTAGTGATGAGTGCGTCATACTCTGGCGTGAACGTATATCCTTGAGTTATCTTTTTGCGTATTCTCCCAGGTTCTGGGCAATTATCTAGGGTAAGCTTGTCGGGATCAAGGCCGCTTGGGTCAAATTCCACAAGAGATTTTGCGAAATTAAATGCAGATACAAACCGGGTGATTGGGTGTCGAACCCATAGAAAAACCCAACCTGGGAGCTGACGTGGTTTTCGAAGGTGATCCTGCTCTAGATAGATCCCCTGCTCGAAAAACTCTGCCATTATTGTCGTGCCGCCGCATTTCCCAATATGAATAAACCTCAGGTTCGGGGCGAATGCGTGGGTCTTGTAGTTTTGGTTCCACTTATGAGAGTAGATGTTCTCGCCCGGAACCTCAAGATAAGGTAACACAGGCGGTCCGACTAAACAATCCCGCAGTAAGGCGATGCGGTCAGGTATTCTGTAAGGTACCAGTTTAATCACGTACTTCAACCATATTAACTGTTATCCACTCATGTGACCCAAATATGACAAATTGGATCGCTCGATTATCTTGGTTGAACAGGTTTCTTTCCACTGAGGTGACGCAATGTACAGAGCATTATCGGTGTTTGTCAAACAAGTTGTCCGCCGGTTTCATGCAGCGTCTCTGATGTCAGGTGGGGCTGATAGCGGCTTCTTGATGAGGCCATATGGGGCCTTCGGGCTGCGAGTCTAGGGTTTTACCTGACCAGTGTCGAGGGGGTGTGCCCCTTCAATTGCACAGAGACTGGTACGATTAACCAAGGTTGCGCGGTCATGGCCAGCTCTCCTGTTTGCCGTCCATCCATTTGAACAACAGCAAATTCGCTGGTGTGAACAGTGTCTAAAGATAAGAAGAGCTTGCCCTCTGCCGTCTGCACCGCGCCGATGTCGATATGAAAGAAACCTATCCACCAAGCACACGGTGGTTGGTGAATTGCTTGAGAACGAGTAAGCGCGACAGCGCAGGTCTGCCCTCCGCGCAGAAATACGGCGCCTCCGGGCTACAACGCGGTGGTTTCGCGGCCCGAATCGCTCGATTTCAGCAGTCTGCGCGACTGCTGGCATCACTCCGGACCAAAAACGCCTCTCTGGAGAGAAGACCAGGCGGTATTCGCGTTCGCCAGAACACAAATTGGGAGAGTCGGCTCAAGTCTTCGCGCTATTGTGCGCCGCGCGCGGATGCCTTATTGCTAGGCGAAAAGAGGGGCGAGCCATTATGCGTCAAAATACGCAAGTTAAGAACGTCTTTGTCCTTTGCACCGGGCGATGCGGTTCCACAACTTTTACCAGAGCATTCGAGCACGCGTCGAACTGGACAAGTGGCCATGAGACCCGCAGTCATCTACTTGGCCCAGACAGATTGAACTACCCGTGTTGGCATATTGAAGCTGACAATCGGCTATCTTGGATACTCGGCCGATTGGACCGGGCCTTTGGAAAACGGGCGCTCTACATTCATTTGACCCGCGATCCCGAGGCAGTGGCCCGATCTTATGAGCAGCGCATCAACAAGGGCATTATGAGAGCTTATGCGCGCGGCATTTTGCTAAATACATCGAAACTCCCAAAGGATATCTCTCCCTATGAATTCGCACGCGACTACGTCGATACGGTCACGGAGAATATCCGCCTATTTCTGCAGGACAAGCCAAACAAAATGGAATTCAGGCTTGAGTCTGCATGCGATGATACAGAAAAGCTATGGGCGCATCTCGAACTTTCGGGCAACCTCGAAGCAGCTCTTGCTGAGTGGGATATCAAACACAATGCCGCGCTGAACAAAGCGGATTCATACCAACGTCGCTCGATTCTCGGCAGGCTGCGCCATTTTAAATGACGCACGTTTCAGGGGTCGCGTTAATTCCTTGTGAAGTGTGCCATAAAATCGCAAACACGCTCTGGATTATTCCAGCGGCCCTCGCCATTTGCTCGTAAACGATTCGGATTTATAGCACAAATCGAGGTTTGAGCGCGCTTCCGTTTTCTCCGGGCACACTTTTCTTACGGGTTCCGTGACGGGTATGCTAGGAGCGCTGTAGCGGTTCAGTATCGCATCCGGATCTAAAGCTCAGCGATCTGTCGGTCGAAGTCTTGACCATGAGGCCTTGGCCAAGGAGTTTGACGAAAGTCGCATCTTCGTCCCTGCGCGACTTCGGCGGTGGTACCCTGCTGGATTCAAGCACGAAATCCCTCTCCGAACTTGTGCAACAAAGCCCTGTATGCCCCTGAAATACCGAAGTCTTTTTATTTGAATAAATGGAAAAAGTGTTTATTAATGAAGTGCAATTTGGGGGGGGAGCGATGCAGTTTTACTTTTTTTGTAATCGACGAGGTAAGGTGTGAAACTGAGAGGTTTGGAAAGAGATCGCGATATGTGCTTTTCTGTTGTTATTCCACTTTACAACAAGCAACAGCACATTCATCAATGCATTACTTCTGTTCTTAATCAAAGCTTTAAGAACTTCGAAGTTTTGGTGATAGACGATGCTTCATCTGACCGGAGCGTGGAAATTGTTCGGTCATTTGATGATACTAGGATCAAGATACTGAGCAGAGAAAATCCAGGACGAGGAGGCTATGCGGCGAGAAATTTTGGTGCTATGCATGCCTGCACGGACTGGCTGACCTTCCTTGATGCCGATGATTATTGGCTTCCACATCATCTTGAAGAAGTTAGATTAGCCATAGCGAAGTTTCCAGATGTTCCACTTTTTTTTACGGGCTTCGAAAAGATAGGAAAAAAGACTGAGCGAATCTGTTCTTCCTCTATGAAAGATTTGACTGCCCCAGAGGCGATGCAATATCTTAGTGAAAAAGATATTTTCCATATCAACGCTGTGGCTATTAAGCGAGAGACTTTCACGCAATCAGGTGGTTTTTTTGAGGATCGCGGTTGGCTGCGTGGTGGTGACTCTGAGCTTTGGCCGCGATTATTGGCCAATGCCAAACGCGTCGTATTGGTCCCAGAGGTTACGGCTGTTTGGGATATTCGTAATAGTGGAATTACCGTTAAAAATTTTGATACAAGTATGGAACATCCTGCGTTGATCTCATTCAGTGAGAATAATATCATTAATCAGGGGAAAAGATTCAGGAGATTCCAGCATATTTTTGCAGTACGAAAACAGCTGATGTGGGATGCGAAAGCGCCTGCCGGAACGAGGCCAATTTGGAAGTCAGCCATGTTTTTTTTGCAAGGCCCGATAACGATACGAACTACAAAAGAGTTTATTAGACTTGTCAGACGTTCTGTTTCCTTGCGGTCGAGAAGATAACTGACCTATCGCGCTGCTGAACTGGCTGATCAACGCCGCAGAGTTATGGCCCGAGCGATCGCTAAGGCACGACTGCTACGGTTGGCGCCAGCGATCTCGGTGCTCGGGGGAGCAGCGGTCTACTTTGAGCGTCAGACCGACCAAGGGTGGTATGAGTTGTATCCTGATGGCAGTTACAACGACTATCGGGATCATTAGTGCAGGGGTCTGATACAGCCCAGCGCAGAGGCTAGAGCGCCATGTCACAATACGCACCGATGTCCATGCCCACGGAAATCCAGAGCGGGCAACACGCTTGCCCCTGCGCAGCAAAGCCCCCGAAGTTCGACAGCAAATTGTGTAAATTCACCATCTGCAGTTTTCCGATGCTATAGTTTTCAATGAGTTACCGTCCCCGAGCCTCCAGTTCTGGTGAAGCCTTGTTGTAACACGTTTTGGTAATCAATCGCTTGCATATTTGACGTATTCGGACTTAACGTTAGCCCAATGTATACGCGCATCTCAAAATCAGGCGGTCGACGCTATCTCCAGTTGGTGGAGGGGCATCGCGACGCGG
>NZ_SORN01000017.1 GCF_004366635.1 Roseinatronobacter bogoriensis DSM 18756
ATAGACGCATCAGAAGCACCCATAGCTCAGCTGGATAGAGCGCTGCCCTCCGAAGGCAGAGGTCAGAGGTTCGAATCCTCTTGGGTGCGCCATTTCATAAAATAGCCGTTGAAAACATTAAGCTTTTCCAATCATATTGGAAACTTTTCAACGCGGTTTCCCGTGTTCTGTTCCTGTTCCGCCCCCAAAATGCCCTTCTGATCTGCTGCGCGGGTGTAGTGCGCGATCTCGCTGAGGGACTGGTGGCCGGTCCATGCGCCGATTTGTGAAGCGGTTGCGCCTGCCTCTGCGAGGGCGCTGGCGCGGGCCTTGCGCAGGCCGTGGGCGGTGCAGTCGTCGGGCAGGCCTGCGGCGGTGGCGGCGCGGCTGAGCCATTGTGACAGCCCCTTGACTGAGCGCGGTTTGCCCGATCGCGTGACGATCCATTGCAGGCGGTCACCGGGCAGGGCGGCGCGGAAATGTGTGTGGTCTTGTGCCATGCGCTGCGCCCAGGCGGGCAGGGTGCGCACAGGGCATGTGGCGGGGCTGTGTGTCTTGGCTTGTGTGTAGCTGAGCCAGCCGCCGGAATCGACCATCTGCCAGCCCAGCCGCGCGGCATCGACGCAGCGCGCGCCTGTCCAGTAGATCACCTCCATTGCGGTGCGTTCGGCTGTGCCTGGCTGCCAGTGGTCGCGATAGGCCTCGATCTCGGCCGGGGTCCATTGGCGGTGCGGGGTCACCTCGCCGCGTGGTTTGCGCAGCCCTGCCGAGGGGTCGGCGGCAATCATGCCTTCATCGAGCGCGAAGCGCAGGATCGAGCGCCACGCTTTGAGCCGGTTTGCGGCGGCGCCATGCGTCAGTTTGCGGATGTCGCGGCGCAGGTGATCGGGGCGCAGGTCGCGCAGCAGGGCATCGCCTGCCTTTTCGCGGATGCGTTCCAGTGTCCTGCGCCAGACTGCGCGGCTGCTGGGGGCCATGCGCGCGTAATCGCTGGAGGCGAGATAGCGTTCGATCAGTTCTGCGATGCTGCCCGCTGCGGCGCGCGTGCGCGGGCGTGTTGGCGCAGTGCCTGCGGCAGCATAGGCGGCAAGGAATTCGGGGTGGTTTTCGGGCAGGTCTGGCAGCGGGTGCAGCGCTGTGCCAACGCGGCGGTAGATGTAGCGCTTGCCGTTTTTCTTGGTGATGACCTTTATTCCGGTCAGTCGCCGAAGGCCGTGTCGCATGTGTTCTCTCCGGTGCTTTCAGTGGGCAGGCTGGAAGCATAGGCCTCTAGGTCGATTCGGTCATAGAGTTTTCGCCCGCCCAGCAGGCGGCGCTGGATGGGCAATGTGCGCAGCGTGCTGGCGCTGACGCCCAGATATGCGGCCGCTTCGGGCGCGGGCAGCAGGCGCGGCGGGTAGCTGAGGGTGGCGCGGATGGTCATGGGGTGGCGTCCTTCCGCGCTTCTGCAGTTTTCCTGTCAATGATGTCTGCGAACTGGCGCAGGGCGGCAGATATAAACTCTGGTTCAGCGCCAGCATTCAGCCATTTCTGAACGGGTTCCATCATTTCATCAGCAAATAGTTTGCTGGTGTCGGGGTTGTCAGTCACGGGATTTCTCCTGTAGAGCGGCGCTCGGCTCAATAGGGGCTGTTGACGACGATGCATCTCGGATAGATTTCCACATTCTTTCGCCCTTCTGGTTTTCCAATTCTGGGTTTCCAGTCATGCGAGATATGCACCACTCGTCAGCGTCATTTTTGATGCGTTTAATTAAATCCCGCAACCGCGCCACCTCGTCCTCTGCGGCATCCAGCTTTGCGTCATAGCGCGCGATCATTGCCGCGATTTGCGCCGCGATCTGTTCCTGTGTGATGGTCATGGCTGGCGCTCCGATCTGGTGCTGGCGGGCAGGCGGGGTGGGGTTGCGCCGGGCATGGTGGCGAATTCGGGCCGGTGCAGGGCCAAGGCGCAGCGCAAGGCGAGGTTTTCATTGACCAGCGCGAGGATGGCGCGGTCGTGGTCGGTTCGGGGCAGGTGCTGCATCGGGCGTCCTTTGGTTCAGGGGGTGTTCGGGGTGGCGCTGCGGGTTCTGTGGTCGCCTGCGGGCGCGATCCGCGCGACGATGGTGGCGGCGATGCGGTGGGCCTTTTCTTTCTCGGGCGGCTGGTCGGGGCTGTCCCAGTCGGGCAGGTCGGGTTGCAGCAGTTTCAGCCCGCCTGTGTAGATCTGTTCAGCGATGCGTGTGGCGAGGTCTGTGCTGGCGGGGTCTGTCATTGGGCGCTCTCCGTGAATTTTGTGGTTTCGTTGGGGGCTTGAGGTTCATGTGTAATCTTCCGGCTTTTCCAGCCGCTTCCGGCAGGGTGGTATCCAGTGGAAACGTGTTTGCTTGATCTCTGCGCACAAGTCCCAGACCAGCCAGCAATATGCGGTCGCGGTGCTGCCCTTGGCTGATAGCTTGCCCTTGTGCATGACAACCCGTTCAGTGAATTGCAGAATGTCTGTTGGTGGCGTCACGCTGAAAAGCCTGCTGTGACGCCCAACGCCCTCAAGAAATGCGCTGCGAACAATCACAGCCACACCTTCCTCGCTGGTGTTGATCGCGCGCTCGATGAATTGCTCGGCGAGGCGAAAGGGGGGATTTGTGATTGTCCAGTCCACCATATTGGGCAGCGGGCCGAACAAGTAATCCTGAACCCGATATCCAGCGCCATAATCGAATATGTCGCTGGCATCGACGTAGGCGAAATGCTCGGCCAGCGGCTTAACCATGTGACCGCGATTGGCGGCAGGTTCGCGGGCCAGACAGAAAGAGGGTAGCCCCTCTGCGGATAGCCACTCACACAGCGCCCGGGTTGCCCACGGCGGGGTGGGAAAGTCATCGAGGCTATCATGCGGCTCTGATCGGCGCTGCATTACCGCGCTGCTGGTGTTCTGCGTCATTGGGCGCGGCCTGTCGGTGTGTCGTGATAGCGGGATTCGAGTCTTGCAACCTTCGCTTTGAGGCGGGCGTTTTCGGAGCGCAGTTTCTCGATCGTTTCGGACGGGCCGCCGGGCTTTCGATTGGCGCGCCGCCATCCTTCTCGGCAGTCTGGGCAGGCTCGAAAGTGATCGTGCGGCTTGGGTTTGCCGCAAGCGTTGCATCTATGCTCAGCCATCGGCTTTTGCCTCTCTGATTGCGTGTTCCAGGCGGGCTGTGGCCATCAGGGTTGGGCGCAGCTCTGCCGGGGCGGTGTCGTAATTGATGCCTTTCTTCGCGCCTGCGAGGCGGGGCAGAAGGGCGCGGGGCACCAGATCCCAGTTGTCGGGGTCGGTGTTCTGGCGGTTGCCGTCGCGGCATTTCAGCGCGTGGCCTTTGGGCACGGGGCCGTTCACCGCTTCCCAGTTGATCACATGGACAAATTTCCAGCGGCGCTGGAACGGCAGGTCATTGTTGACCTTGCGCTGCAGGTAGCCGCCCTTGGCCACGCGTTCTGTGCCGATGGGTTTTGCCAGTTTGGCGGCGCGGCCGGAGGGTTGGCCCTTTTTGAACCAGCCCTTTTCACAGCCCGGCGCGATATAGCCCTTGCGGCCCTTGTTGACGGGCACATTGCCCTTCGGGAAGCAGCCGGTGCGGCCTGTTTTCCAGCCCTTGCGGGTGCAGAGCGCCTTGAAGTTATCAAAGCTCACGTCATCGCGGCCAAACTGCGCGACAAATTGCGCGTGCAGGGGGCGGCGCGGCTGAGTCTGGCGCGCCTCGATCCAGTCCAGCTCAGTTGTGCTATAGATGATCTGGCGGCCCTTCATTCGCTGATCTCGCGCGGGCTGGCGCTGCCGATCTGAGGTAAGTGGGGCAGAACGGCCTTGCCGTGATCGGCGTAGAGTTTTGCCGCTTTCAGCTGCGTGTTGGCGCTGCCGGTGATCTGGTCGGCCAGATCGCGCACGGCCTCGGACCGCTTTATCTCTGTCTCGAGGTCTTCTTTCGACAGCTGCGGGTCGATGACGCGGTCGAGCTGCGCAAACAGGGCGGCTTGCAGGTCGGATAGGGAGTTCGGCATGTGCTTTCCTCTCAGTAGAGCAATGTGACGGGCGCGGCGGCGTTGCCTGCGGTCACGGCGAAGATGTGCAGCGCCAGCAGGGTGGCCCCGAGGGCGAGCAGCAGCCACAGGATCGGGCGCAGGGTGGCGATCCATTCGCCGATGCGGTCGCGGCGGATTTCGGGGCTGTTGTGGCGCTCGAACGTGTCGGCCATGCGCGCGGCCTGTTCGGGCGTGTAGCCTTTGGCGCGCCGCGCCTTGATGTCCTGTTCCAGCCAGTCATGGATATGCGGGGGGATGGTCACGTGTCGGACTCCTTCTTGCTGCGGCGGGCGGCTGCGGCGGTCATGGCTTCGCAGGCGGCGGTGCGGCTGATCTTGCCGCGCGAGAGTTCATCGAGCAGCGCGCGGGCGCTGGCGCGTTGTTCTTCGGTCGCGGCCTGGGTGGCGTGGTGGGTGAGGGCTGTGCGGTCCATCATGCGGCCCCCGGCAGTTCGTTCCACTCGCGCCCGTCCAGCAGGCGGCCGGCGGCTTTCTTGCCGCGTTTGTCCATCACCCACGCATCCCGATTATATGCCATAAGGCCGGAAGTGATGCTGCCGTCCGGGCGGACGATCACCGCCCTGTTTGCATTCAGAAGGTCGCCGGGTTGGGCGCAGCGCCTCGGTGCCCACTCCCCCCACTGCTTGAAGTGGAACGCCACGCCAGCGGCCGCGCACTGATCGCGCAGGGACCGCGCCCAATCCGGGTGCATGGGTCGAGCGCTCGGGCCGCTCTCGCCGCCGCAGATGACCCAATGCAAACCAATGCCGAGATAGTTTGGGTGGCGAATTACTCGGCGCGTCGCCTCGATCAGGTCAACCGGCCCGTGCATGGGTTCGCAGGACAGGAAGCGCACGCGGGCAGGAACGGCCTTCAGTTGCGGGATGCGTCTGTTTGCCTCGGTCTGGTTCTCGACCGTGGTGCCAAGCCACACCCGTTCCCAGCCCTCGCCCCAGCCATCCGGAAGCATCCGCTCGATGTTCTGCGGGCGCTTGGTCAGCAGCAGCCAGTCCAGATGCGGCGTGTCCGCGATCATCTGCCACAGATCGGCGCGCCATTCCGGCTGGATCGAGGGGTGATTGTCGAACACGTCCGCCAGCGAGGCGCAGAAAACGCGGGCGCGCTTGCCTGCCTTCTCTGCCGCCCTGTTCCACGCCAGCGGCTTGCGCCAGTTGGCCGCGCTGGTGCGCGTGCGCGTGGCGTGTGGCCCCCAGCGGCTTTCCCGCTGTTGCAGGCCGCGCGCATCCCATGTTTCCGCATAGCAGTGATCGCAGCCGGGGCTGACTTTCTGGCAGCCGATCCACGGATTGAAGGTGTGATCTGTCCATTCGATATTGCTGTTCTCAGCCATCATGCGGCCCCTTTCAGAACGCGGCGGTCGTGGTCGGCCTGGGTGCGGCCCTGATGGTGCAGGTCGTAGCGCTTGATGCCCCATTGAATGGCGCGCATGCACCAGACCAAGCGGAAGCTGGGTTGCATCAGGTGGCTGCTGTGTTCCCAGAAATCCGCATTCGGGTATTCGCCGGTCACCGGGCATTTCCAGCCGCAGGCTTTGGAGAGGGATTGGTCGAGCGTTTCGCAGGCCTCGAGCAGGTCGTCATCTTCTGCGGCTTTGAGGATGCGGTCCTGATCGGGCTTGTCGAACTGTTCGACCCACAGGTTCATGTCGCTGCGGATCGTCTGTTCATAGCGTTCGGCGCTGAATTCCGCCTCGCCCCCGCGCCGGTCCACGGATTCCAGTTTCTCGCGCCAGTAGTTAGGATTGATCCGGTCTTCGCGGGTGTAGTCCGGGCCTGCGTCACGGAAGAATTTAAACATGTCGCGCATGCGGGAGAATGTGTAGCTGCCGCAATCGCCGCTGATGGCCAGATGGCCGGGCCATGTGTTGAGGCGGAAATGATAGGCGCTGGCGCCGGGCCTGCCGAAATAGAGGCTGCGATGCACGCCCTGATCCAGTTCGATCGTCAGGCGGTGGCCGCGCACATCGTCAAGAAAGCGTTTCTGGTCAGCCATCATGCAGCCCCCGGCGGGGTGGAGTTATCGGACCGGGGCAGGCGCGACTGGATCACGCGCTGGCCGAAGGCCTGTTTGGCGATGGTCCATGCGGTTTTGCGCAGCCGGTCGCTGTGCAATGTGGTCGGATTGGCGACTATGGCGCGGGCAAGTGTTTCCTGTGCGGCCAATGTTCTGTCGAAATTCTGCACACTCATGATGTGCCCCCTTTCCTGTTTGGATGGGGATAAAATGCCTGTCAGGAATATTCCTGTCAACAATAAAAATTCCTGTTGAGAATATTCTGGCGGCTGTGTTCCGAATCACCCTGCCCGCGTCAGGGTGCAGCGCGCATGAAAAAGCCCCGCGCGAGGCGGGGCTTTGGGTGGGTTTGCTTGTCAGGTTCAGGACAGGCAGAGGAACAGGTGGTTCCATGCGCCGGACATGTATTGCGGGGCGTAGGCCTGTGTGCTGGAGGCAAATTCGGCGCGTTTGTTGACAGTGCCGCAGATCCGGGATGCTTCGCGGGTCACATCATTGTCCACTGTGCCGCTGGGGGACTGGATCGTCACGCTGTCGCCGTTAAAGCCTGTTGCCGCGATCGGGGCGCAGGCGGTGATTGCCAAGGCGGCAAGGATGGGGAGTGTGAATTTCATATATCTGTTCCTTTTGAAGGCTGTCGCGTGGGGGTCTAGTCACTGGTTTCGACGATGATTTTCTTGCCGCGGGTGAACATGACGAAGAGGCCGAGGATCAGCGCGCCTGCGGCCCAGATCATGATCAGCATCATCGCGCCCAGGGCGGTGCCCACTTCTGCGCCTGCGCGTTCATATTCATTGGTCATGCCTTGCATGGACTGGCCCGCATCGCCTAGCCCGCTGATCAGGGCGAAGAGCATCAGGGCGTTGAAGCCAAGGAACAGCAGCAGGAAAAACCAGCCGATGATCCCGCGTTTGCGTTTTTCAACTCGGGTTACTGTTGGCATCGGACGGCCCTTTCTTCAGTCAATGAAGCCGTGCTGGCGCGCGGTTGCGGCAATGGCGCGGCAATGGGCGCGCCGGGCGCTGTCGGACATGTCGGATTGGGTGAATTCGACCAGGGCGATCTGGCCGGTCAGGCTGGAGGCAAAACCCATATCGGAGTGGTCCACATTGGCGTCGATATAGGCGTCGATCGCGTCATGGTCGAAGCTGAGATCGCAGAGCGTTTCAGAGCCCAGAAGCGTGCCAAGGTCGCTGGCGATGCGCGCGTTTTCCATGTTGAAGGCCTGTGCGGCCGGGGCCAAGGCGAGGCAGAATGCAAGTATGAAGGATTGTTTCACAGAGATTCACTTTCGTTTAACGGGTTGGAATTGACTTCATGAAGGGGTGGCATGTAACGTGAACATTTTAAGAACTAGGGTGTTTGCATGCTGGAAGAGTTCAGGAAAATCCTCATGGAACTGGATGACGCTCATTTTCAGAGTCTGCGTCACGCTCTAGCAAATTCTCTGCGCGAACAAGGCGCGCCATATCGAGCCAGCCGCGCTGGCGATCTGGCGGAAGGGCGCGGAACGCCTCGATCAAAGCCAGCTCCTGAGGGGCGCGATCGTCGTCAAACAGATCACTCAGCTTGACGCCAAGAGCAGATGCGATTTGCTGGAAGACGCGGATTGTCGTGCCGTCATTATACTTTTCTATTTTCGAAATGTGCGACTGCTGCAGCCCGGCCATATCAGCTAGCTGTTGTTGCGTAAGGCGGCGCTCACGCCGCAATTTCGCTACGATATTCTTGTGTTTTCCCATGAAATTATAATGCCTTACGCGCGCTTTTAATGACAAATAACCTGTGGGAATAATCATGCTTGACAGGAATATTCCTGTCAGTCATATTTTGCCCATGATGACACTTCATGAATATCTGAAAAGCAACGCGATCCGCCAAATGGATTTTGCTCCGCGCATTGGCGTCACGCAGGGGACGGTTTCGCGTTTCTGCACCGGGCGCGCGGTCCCCGATATCATTACGGCGGCGAAAATTCAGAAAGAGACCGATGGTGCCGTTCCGATGGCCGTATGGGCCCCGGAGGAATACCGGCTGGGCGCGCAGACCCCGCAAAAAGGAGTTGTGTGATGGCATCTGTGACCGCTGATCTGGTCCCGATGGTCGCGCCGCGCGCTGTGCGTGTTGCTCAGCCATCTGATTCGCCTGCGGTGCCCTGCGCGCGGGATGTCACCTGTGATCTGGTGCCGTTTGCGCCCGCGCGCGCAATCAGGGTTTGTGATCGGGGAGGGCGATGACAATGCCCTGTGCGTCGAGCCAGCCCTTCATCCGCCCTGCGGCCGGAATGCAATCCACCAGCCGCAAGGCCATTGCGGCGTTGAGATTGAATGTGTGTGTCGCGCCGTCGGCATCGGTCAGGCGTAAGACAATGCCGTCGGACATGCCTTGCACGGCAAGGCCGGTCGCAAGCGGTGCATCCGAGATTTCGGCTTTTGTCGCGGCGCTGGGTGATGTGGTGGCCAATGTGTCTTGCCAGCGTCTGAACTGCGCTGTGGTGAATGTTCCGGGCATGGGTCGCGCCTTTGTCCGATGGGTGATGAGCGATTCTGGCGTGTTTTATGGCAAAGGATCTGTGTGATGGCATCTGTGACCTCTTTTTCTGCATCTGGTAAGAAATGTCGCACGGTTTCGCGGCCTGTGTCGTCCGGCAATGTTGCCGGTGTGTTCGCCGGAGCGCTTCCGGTTAAAAATAAGCGTGCCGCGTTGGACCCTCACGGGATGCATCGTGAGTTTCCCGATATCTGGGCTGAATACCTGCATAAATATTACGGCGGTCGGCGCGGGCGCATTATTGAAGAGTTCGGTGTGGATGACCGCACGGCACGGGCTTGGTTGTCGAAGCTGAATAAACCAAGTGGCCCGAAAGTTGCGCTGGCTGCTGCGCGACATCCTGAGTTTTTTGCCGCGATTGAGGCCGCGTGATGCGGGCCGGGGATGCGCGCGCGGCGTTGCAGGATGCGGTGGCGCGGCAGTCTGCGGGCCTGACGCTGGTTGCGCGCCTGGAGAGTTTGGCCGGCGCGCTGGAAGAAAGCGGCTTTGGCGTGGATCTGGATATTGACCTTTTGTCGGTCGGTCGCGCGTCTGTGCTGATGCAGGTCGAGATTCCGGCGGGGTTGGCGGATGCAGCGCCGGGTGTCGAGGTCGCGGCGGAGCGGGTGCCAGCGGCGGTGAAGCCTGCGCAGAGGGCCAAGGTCAAGGGGCGTGCCGCGGGGCGTGGTCCGCGCTGGTCAGAGGCAGATAAGGCGCAGCTGGTCGAGATGGTGGCGCGCGGGGTTGCGCCTGTCGAGATTGCACGGCGGTTGGGTCGGCCTTTGCCCGGCACGCGCAAGATGATCAGCAATCTGACTGCCAAGGGGCCAAATTCGCGGCGCAAGGGGGGCGAGGTTGCGGTGGAAGCCGCTGCGCCTGTCGTCAGGCCTGAACCTGTGGCGGAATCAGAGCCTGCGCCGGTGCCGCCTGCTGCCCCGCCTATTGTCGGGGTGGTGGTTTCTGCTGCGGATGTGGTGGAAGCTGCGCCAAAGCCGGAGGCTGGGGCGGGTTCGGGTCGCGTTTCTGCGCAGTCCCCGATCGAGGGTATGGATGCGGGCGATGTGACGGCTGCCATGTTCAAGGCGCATTTGCTGTGGCTGTATGGCGGCGCACTCGATCGGGACCAGCTGGCCTGTGATCTGGAACTGGTCGAGTTGCTGCTGACGACCGGGTCGGCGCAGGCTGTGGCGCAGGAATTCGACTGGCCAAAGGAGCAAGTGATTGCCCGTTGGGGCGCATTGCGCCACGGGCTGCCTGTCACACTGGATTTGCAAGCGCGCCTGCATGGCGCGTTGCGCGCCCTGTCTGCGAGGGCGGCATGAACAACAGCGCGCAGTCATCGTCTATGGCGACCATCACAACACACCCTCAGTCGGGCGGTGATTGCGTGCGCGTTGCCCCACAGCCGGAAACCGGGACACGTAAGGCTGTGGGGAGAGTTTCGAATACCCGCGTGAGTTCCCTCCTCCCAAGTTGCGCGGGCCAAGCTGGCGGGGTGGCCGCATCACTGCCCCGTCAGCGCCAAGTCACCCCTGCCGCAGGGGCCGCGATTGCGGATAGTGCGGCATCTTCCTGTTGGAACTGCCCCGGCTGGTTTTCTAACCTGCCAGTCGGGGACTTTTTCAAGCCGCTTTCCTGCCTGCGCCTGATGGGTGCAGCCATGAGCGCGGCGGGGTTGCGCCCGTCACTGGCGCGGAAATTGTCGGCTGGTGCACCAGTCCGAACGCCCGCGAAAATGCGCAAAGACTTTGCCAGTCCCGCGCTCGACCTGTGCACTGCTCTGCACGCCACCTGGCGGGGTTTCGGCCCTGCCGTTTTTTCTGCAATCGCTGTGAGTGGGGTGCGTGATGACGCCTGAGCGGTTAGAGGTTTTGCGGCGTCATTGCGCCTCGATCACCAGTCTGGAAGAGTTGGACGGGTTCCGCGACGGGCTGCGCGCATCGCGCGAGTATGAGGGCGCGATTGTGGGCCTGTGCATCGCGCGGGAAAAGGCGTTGTTTCGCCGCGAGCCGGTGAGGCCCTTGCGAAAGCGGGGTGGGGCATGAGCGTGGTGTTGCGCTTGCGGTCCGAGGATGATCTGCGCGCGGCGATGGCGGCGGATGCCCGCGCGATCGAGGCGGCGACCGCGCATTGGCGCGAGGATGTTGGTGTCGGGCGCAAGCCTGCGAATATCGGGAAATTTCATGCCGGGTCTGCGACGGGCAGGCTGCTGGGCCAGATGGCGCCGGGGGTCTGGTATTGTTCGACCCGCGCGGGCGAGATTTTGGGCGTGCCCTCGATGCGGGCGGCGGATGTGTTGCGCCAGCTGGCGCGCGCGGGCCATGTGGCGCGGCGCGACTGCCCCGAGCTGGGCCGTCCTGTTTATGCGAGGGATGCATGATGCCGGTCGCGGCTGTGATGTCGCGGGTGCGCGACTTGCCTGCATCGCCGCTGGTGCATTGGGGGGCAACGCCTGCGCATGTGGCGCGGTTCTGCCGGGGGCGTCTGGCCTATCTGGCCAGCCCCGTGACCACGCGCGCCGCGACCGAGGCCGCGCAGGGCGATGCGGGCTGGTATATTCTGGAGCGCTTGGCGCTGGAATGCGCGCTGGACATGGATGCGCTGGCGCAGGCCGGTGTCAGCGCTGTCAGCCCTGTGGCGCAGGCCCTGAGCATGATCCGCGCGCGCGGGCGCAGCGATATTCTGCATGGGCCGATGGGGCTGTTGGATCGGGATGGCTGGATGCGCTGGGGCGCGCCGCTGTTGCGCGTCTCAAGCGCAGTGGTGGTCGCGGATCGCCCTGGCTGGGCAGAGTCGCGCGGGGTCGCGGCCGAGGTCGATTATGCGCTGTCGGTCAACATGATGGTGTTTTTTGCGCCCGCGCGGCCAGAGGCTTTGGGCTGATGGCGTGGCGGCAGGTTGGCGCGGTTCTGAGAGGGGAATGTGATGGGCGATGTGAGACATGCGGAGGCATTCTCCACCTATGTCGAAAATCGGAAATTGGCCGAGGATCTGGCTGTGTTGCTGACAGTGACTCCGCGCGAGATATCGGTGCCGTTCTGTGTGGCGGTGCTGGACCATCTGGGCACGGGGATGCCAGTGGCCGAGAGCGCCTTTCGTGATCTGCGCGAGGATGCCGGATTCTGGGCCGCGACTGCGGGCCCGCATGAATTGCGCGAATATCTGGGCGCGGCCTGCCGCGAAATCGCGCGCAATGGCACGGGCGCAAATATGGCGCTGGGGGCGCGCAAGCGGTTGCTGCTGGATTTGTGGCAATCCCTGCCAGAGGCCGACCGGCGCAAGTTTCTGGGCCGTGTGGACCCCAAGGGCGTGTTTCGGGGGGCTGCGTGATGGTGGACAGACCGATCATATTCAGCGCGCCGATGGTGCGGGCGCTTCTCGACGGGCGCAAGACGCAGACGCGGCGCAAGCTGCCTGTGCCGCCCCCGTTTGATTCACAAGACGATATTGATGCGCCGGTCGCAGCGGGCTTTATCGAACCGAAATATCGGCGCGGCGACCGCCTCTATGTGCGCGAGGCTTGGGCCGCTCTGGACGCCTGCACACACAACGATCCGGGGGCTCAGGCGCTGGCAGATCGCGGTTTCTATCGCGCCGACCATACGGTTGACTGCGGAGACGTTTCGCGCTGGCGTCCATCCATCCACATGCCCCGCTGGGCGTCCCGCCTGACGCTGACCGTGACGGACGTGCGCGTGCAGCGGTTGCAGGACATCAGCGAGGCGGATGCGGTGGCGGAAGGTATCGAAGGCGATCCCGTAAATGCATGGCGCTGCTATCAACCCGAGCCAAAAGGGCAGACGCATTGGGCGTGCCCGCGCGAGAGCTTCCGCACCCTCTGGAACAGCCTGCACGGCCCTGACGCTTGGGACGCGAACCCTTGGGTCTGCGCGCTGAGTTTCACTGTCCATCGCGGCAATATCGACCAGATGGGTGAGGCATGAGCGACGATCCGTTTGACAGCATTCCGCCGATCGGGGCCGAGCCGGACGCCCCTGCACCCCGAGAGGATGACCCGTTTTCCGAGTTGCTGGCGCAAGGGGCCAGTTATGACCTGAATGACAATGGCAATGCGCGTCGGTTCGCACTGTATTTCGGCGAGAATCTGATCTGGGTGCCGCGCATGGGCTGGTATGTCTGGGATGGCACCAGATGGGCGCGGGACAAGGATGAAATTGAGGTCAAGCGCCTGTGTCAGGAATTGGGCGATCTGGTCAAGCGCGAGGTCTGGACCCTGCGGCTGGGCGACCGGCAGATGGACCTGATCGAGGCCGAGCAATCGCTGATTGACGAGCGTGAGGGCTGGCAGGCCGCGACGGATGACCAGGGCAAGCTGACAGCGGATGCGGAAGCGCGGATTCGCCAGATCAATGTCCAACTGGCCGAGATTGGCAAGCTGAAGAAAAGCCTGTCAGATATTCGCGCCGCGCATCGCCGCTTTGCGATACAGGCCGGAAATGGCGCGCGCATGAAGTCGATGCGCGAAGAGGCCGGGGTCAAGCTGTCCCGCCGCCTCGATGATCTGGACGCGCAGCCGCTGGAATTGAACACGCTCTCGGGCGTGGTGCGGTTTACGGTCGATCGCGAAGACGGGCGGCGCTATGCCAATGTCGAGCTGATGCCGCATGCGCGCGCGCAGCTGCACACCAAGATCATGCCGGTGCGCTATGAGGCCGATTGTGCCGACCCGCCGGAATGCCCGCAATTCGACGCCTTTCTGGCGCGGATTCAGCCGGACCCGGTGATGCGCCAGTTTCTGATGCGGTCATTTGCCCTGGCGATGACCAGGCTGATCGAGCAGAAGCTGTGGTTTCTGTATGGCATGGGGGCCAATGGCAAGTCGGTGCTGGTCGATCTGATGGCGCGGATCGCGGGCGACTATGCCGCCACCGCCAAGATTGAATCGCTGACAGGCACCAACCGGCGCGGAGGTGGCGATGCCACGCCTGATCTGGTGCCGCTGATCGGCGCGCGGATGGTGCGCGCGGCGGAACCCGATGAGGGGATGCGCTGGCAGGAGGGCCTGATCAAGGACCTGACCGGGGGCGAGCCGATCCTTGTGCGCGCGCTGCATTCCGATTTTGTCGAAGTGCGGCCCTGTTTCAGCCTGTTCATTTCCGGCAACCACAAGCCCGATATTCGCGGCACGGATGACGGGATCTGGCGGCGGCTGATGCTGGTGCCGTTCGATGTGCAGATCCCCAAGGATGAGCAGATCCCGAAGCGGGAGCTTGATGACATTCTCTTTGCCGAGCGGGACGGCATATTCCGCCAGCTGGTGGGCTATCTGGGAGATTATCTGGAGCGCGGTTTGCGCGAGCCGGACAAGGTGTTGGAGGCCACATCGGAGTTCCGCGAGGAAAGTGACCCCTATGGGGCGTTTCTGGAGGATGCCTGTGTCGTCTCTGGCAACCCAGAAGACACGATCGAGGCGCGCGAGTTGGTGCTGTGTTTCCATTTCTGGATGATGTCGCGGGGCGAGGGTGCGTTCAAGGACCGCACTGTCGCGCTGGCGCTGGCGGACCGGTCGCGACGATGGGCCAGCAAGCGCACGGGCCAGAAATTCACCGCGCGCAAATCTGGCGGCACCAAGCGATATGACGGCATTCGGCTGTCTGACCTGTTCGCGCGCGAATGGGGTGCCGCGCATAAGGACGCGCAGGGCCGCGCCATCGCGCCCAATTCCGGCGGCGACAGCGGCGCGCAGGGCGCGTTCTGAGCCATCCCTGCACCCTGCTGAGGGTCATTGCGGGGACGATGGGGACGATAACGGGGCGGGCAGGGACGATGAATGCGGGGTCCGGGGGTGCGGGGCTGACTGGTTTAGGCAAGCAAAAGCAAGGGGTTATGTGATGGGCAGGGACGATGGGGACGATAGGGACGATAAATGCGGGGTTCCGCGTGTGCGCGCGCGCGACGTGTTCGCATTGGTCGTCAAAGGGGCAAAAGGCATTCTTACGCGTAGGTGGAAAATATCATCCCTATCGTCCCTATCGTCCCTTTTAGGGGGTCAAGGCATTGAAAAGACAGGGAAGGATTTGTGCGATCTGGCGCAAAAGAACGTCCCTTTTTTCGGGGTTATCGTCCCCATCGTCCCTGAGTTGAGGGCGGGAAAACAACAGAATGTATGTGGCTAGGCAAGAGGCGCAAAATATGGTGGTGGCAATGCGGCAGATACAGGCAGAGCGGGCAGTCAAGCAGCAGATCGGGGTCAAGGCGCTGCTGGAATGGGCCTTCGGGGCAGAGCGCGCCTCGGTCGAGTTTGATGAGGTGGGTGTGGCCCCTGTCGGGGTGGACACGATCTGGCTGCTGATGCAGCGCGGGCGATTGGGCTGCAAGGTGGATGGGGGCCGCTATGGCGGGGGCGCGCAATCGGCCTCGGATGCAGAGATCGTGGCGGCGATTGTGGCCGCGCTGCCGGTGGCGCAGGGCGGGCGCGGCATGGCGGTGCGGATTGCGGAACTGGCGCGCGCGGGCCTGTCGCCGGAATACTTTCCGGATGCTTCTCCGCGTGTGGTGCCGCTGGAGATGCGGCGCAGCAAGTATGGGCTGTTTGCCACGACAGTTGATGCGCGCGACATCCAGTTCGCGGGCTTTGGCCGCTTCCCGGTCAAGGATAGCCGCTGCTGCCCGGTGCGCGTGGTGCCAACCGCGCAGCAGATCGGCGCGGCGCGACGCTTCTGGCTGGACTGGGTGGGTGCGCTGATGTTCCTGCAAGCTGAGTTGCGCATGGCCGGTCTGTCGCATTGGGAGGTGACGGATGAGCTGCCGCCGATTGCGCCGTGGCGTGGGGGTGCGGTGTGATGGGCAACGGAAACAGGATACAACCGTCAGACATTGCGGCGCTGCGCGATCTCCTTTCAAAGCCCGGCGGCTTGGAGGCCGTCTTGGCCGAAGTGGAAGCCCAAAAGCGGCGGGCCGCAACGCGGTCAGATTTTGACAGATGGTCAAGGGTGATGGGCTATCCTGTCAGCCAGCTTTCGGGGGTTCCCGGTGAGAAGGTCCGCCCGCGATACATTCGCCTGAGCCTGTGGCAGCGTCTGCGCGCTTGGTGGGCGGGGTTGCTGTGATGGGGCAGATGCAGCGCAGGGCGCGGATTAAGCGGGAGTTGCAGGGTAAGGCGCGGGCCAAGGTGCGGCGGTTGGAATGTCCGTTTACTGTCCTGAGTGTGAGATATGAGCTTGCGGGCGAGGCTATGGTGGCCGCCGCGCTGGCGCTTGGTGGGGCGCTGATCAGGCAAAATCGTGGCGGTGAAGAGCGGGGTTGCTGTGATGGCTGAGGATCGGGTCTGCGCGTGGTGTGGTGGGGCGATTGTGGGGAAGCGGGCGGAAGCGCGGTATTGCTCGAAGAGCTGCAAAAAGAAACGACACTATCATGAGAATAAAGATTACTATGCTGAAAAGGCTCGTCGCCATCGAATAGAAAATCCGGGCTTCCACAAAGAAAGGGTCTCCAAATGGAGGGCTGACAACCTCGAGAAAATAGCAGAGTACAACGCCCAATACGATAAAATTAATGCTTCGAGACGAAGGCGGCGTGTTCGGGCATGCTACCGCCGCCGTGCTGCCGAACGCAACATGCAATCCTTCCTGACTTCCCTTCCTAAACTTAAGCGATGATAGACAAGGAGAAATCATCATGACCAATGAGCTGACACTTGACCAGGCGCGGGATATGGATGCTGCCGCGCTGCGGGCGATCTTCGATGAGGCGCTGTCGCAACTGGACCTGTTTCTGCGGGACGCCTGCATCTGTTATCTCGCGCTGCTCGATCAGGGTGCCGAATTGCCTTTGCTTCACCCTGCCTTTCGCCATGCCGAAGCGATTGCGACTGGTGCGCTGTCGCCGCGCGTGGCGATGCGTCACGCGACAAATCGGAACATCATCGGGGCGATGGCGGGCTTGCCGCTGGATTTGCAGGATCGGCTGGTCGATGGCGAGAAGGTGAAGATTGCGGTTATGAGCGATCAGGGCCGCATTCATTCGGATGAGGTCTGTCTGGAGCAGATGTCGCCTGAGCAGATGCGCCGCGCGTTCGGGGCCGATGGTGTGCGCGATTGGCAGGTGCAGGGTGAGTTGCTGATCAAGGGGCAGAGT
Organism: Roseinatronobacter bogoriensis DSM 18756; assembly: GCF_004366635.1. GTDB lineage: Bacteria > Pseudomonadota > Alphaproteobacteria > Rhodobacterales > Rhodobacteraceae > Roseinatronobacter > Roseinatronobacter bogoriensis. Next base: position 16,676 of record NZ_SORN01000017.1, read on the forward strand.
GTGCAGAGCAGTCGCGCGCCAAGTAAGCCAGTGATCCGTGTGGACCGTGAGACGCGGGATATAATTATCAACCGCGTCCGTGTCAGCCCGGAGGATTTGGAGCCAGCGTTTGCGGCGCTTGGGCTTCAGGTCAAGCCCTTCATGAAGGGGCGGTTCAAGCCCGTGCGGATCACTTGAGAAAAAACTTCTTGACGAAATGTCACTCTCTTGACATTTTACAGCCAGACGAATTGCGCCCGATGGAGAAACCCTCCCTCGGGCGCTTTGCTTTGCGGGGGTGTGATGGGCAGGCTGAAGCGGTTGCCAGAGCGCCTCTCGGCTTTGCCGGATCGTGTGGCGCGGGTGGTCGAGCCTGACCGCACAGAGCGTCCGGCCTATCATGCCTGGTACAAAACGGCTGAGTGGCAGAAGCTGCGCTGGAAGATTCTGGTGCGCGACCGGTTCACCTGTCGGCTGTGTGGTGTGGTCGAGGGGCGTAAGGGCCAGCAGATCGCGGACCACATCCAGCCCCATCGCGGGGATGCGGCGCTGTTCTGGGATGAAAACAACCTGCAGTGTCTGTGCAAGACCTGCCACGACAGCGCAAAGCAACGGGAAGACAAGGCGCGCTGGTGACAGGGAGGGGGGGGGTGAAAACTCCACAACCCCTGCCTGCTCTAGACCCGCGGGGATATCACGCGCAGAATTTTTTTGGGACATGGCTGAAATTCAAGACTTTCGCAAAACTGACCTGTTTGGAAATCCTGTCAGAACGCGCAAGGGGCAGCGTGGGCGGCCATCTCTGGAGATCAGCGCCGAAGACCGCGACGTGGTGGAAGCGGCGCTGGTGCGCGGCTGGAGCAACGAGAGGATCGCAAAGGCGGTCGGAATCTCGGTCCCGTCACTGAAGCGGCATTTTAGATCTGCCCTGGCCAAACGGGACGCCGCGCGCGACCGGATGGAAGCGGCGCTGTTCTCGGCGCTGGCGCGGCAGGGAATCGACAAGGGCAATGTCGGCGCGTTGCGCCAGCTGCGCGAGTTGCTGGACAAGGACATGGCGCGCGCCCAACAGGCCGAGATGCACCGCCGCCAGTCCGAGGCAGACAGCGCGGGTGTGAAGCTGGGCAAGAAAGAGGCCGCGCAACAGGCGGCAGAGGCCGCGCTGCAAAGTGAAGGCTGGGGCGATTTGTTGAAACCGGGCGGGATGCACTGACATGAACATGCCGCTGCGCCGTGAGGTCTGGGACACATCGCTGCCCGATTGGGAGGACCGGATCACCAAAGGCGCTTCGCTTGTGCCTGATCTGCCGCTGAATGACGCGATGGCTGAAAAGGCCGTGCGCATCTTCAAGCGGCTGCGCTGCCCCGATCTGATCGGGATGCCGAGCTATGGCGAGATCTGCGATGACTGGGTGTTTGACCTGGTGCGCGCGATCTTCGGGTCATACGACCCCGAAACCAAGCGCCGGGCGCTGCGGGAATTCTTCCTGCTGATCCCGAAGAAGAACGGAAAGTCGTCGGTCGCTGCGGCGATCATCGTCACAGCCGCAATTCTGAATGAGCGTCCAGAGGCAGAGTTGCTGCTGATCGCGCCGACAATGACCATCGCGAAGATCGCTTTCAAACAGGCCTGGGGGATTATCCGAGCCGATGCAGAGCTTGAGGCGCTGTTTCATGTGCGCGAGCATCTGCGCACGATCCGCCACCGCGTGACGGGGGCCGAGATTTCGGTGAAGGCTGCGCAGGGCGATGTGATCACCGGCGGCAAAGCCACCTATACGCTGATCGATGAGACGCATGAATTCGCCAAGTCGAGCAAGGCCGAGGGCGTGTTTCTGGAACTGCGCGGCGCGCTGGCCTCGCGCCCGGACGGGTTCCTGATGCAGATCACGACCCAGAGCAAGGAATCGCCCGCGGGCGTGTTCAGGCAGGAGTTGGAAAAAGCGCGCTCGGTGCGTGACGGGCGCATGAAGCTGCCGATTCTGGCGGTGCTGTATGAGCTGCCGAAGGTGTTGCAGAAAAGCTGGCAGGATCCGGCAACATGGCCGTTGGTCAATCCGAACCTTGGCCGGTCGGTCGATGAAGGGTTTCTGGCCGATCAGTTGACGGTTGCGCGCGAAAATGGCCCGCATGCGCTGGCGCTGCTGGCCTCGCAGCACTTCAATGTCGAGATCGGCGTGGGGCAGGGCGGGGCATGGGTTGGCGCGCAGTTCTGGGCGCAGGCCGCGCGCGAGGGCGTGACGCTGGAGCAGATCATCGGGGAATGCGAGGTCGCTGTTGCCGGGGTTGATGGCGGTGGGCTGGATGACCTTCTGGGGCTGGGGGTGATTGGCCGGCATCGCGAGACAAAGCGCTGGATGGGCTGGGCGCATGCCTGGGCGCATCCGGAAGTGCTGCGCACGCGCAAGGAGATTGCGCCACGGCTGCGGGATTTCGAGCAGGCCGGGGATCTGACGATCCTGGCGGAAGATGACCCGACCGGCGACATCATCGGCGTTGCCGATGTGATCGAGCGGCTGAAAGATGCAGCGCTGCTGCCGGATGCTGGCGCGGTAGGGCTGGACCCCTATGGCGTGTCGGCCATCATCGACGAGCTGGCAGGGCGCGGCATCAGCGACGAGCAACTGGCCGCGATCGGGCAGGGCGCGCGGTTGTCGCCGGAAATCTGGGGCATCGAGCGCAAGCTGAAAGACGGAACATTCGTGCATGGTGGCCAGCCGATGATGGATTGGGTGCTGGGCAATGCGCGGATCGAGCAGCGGGGATCGGCGGTTTTGATTACAAAGGAAGCGGCAGGCCGCGCCAAGATTGACCCGCTGATGGCGCTACTGAACGCCTTCAAGCTGATGAGCCGGAATCCGGTATGCCAACAGCCGGTGGATTACGACGCGTATCTTAAAGCATCGGTGGTTGTCGCATGATCGGACGTGTTCTTCGTGGGGCCATCACCGGTATCAAATCCGAGCTGAAGCCGGGGAATTCCGGCTGGGAGCATGTTTCTGGCGTCGAAAGTGGATCGCGTGGATTATCCGGCGTCGGCATGAAATCCAGATCGGGGACTCGTGTCTCGCCCGAAACGATCATGCAATTGTCGAGCGTATGGGCCTGCACGATGCGCACGTCGCAGTTGGTGTCGTCCCTGCCTGCCGCAATGTTCGAGAAAGGGGCCAATGACGGGCGGCGCGAGGTTGAAGATCCGCTGAATGAAATCCTGACCCAGAGACCCAATCGGGACCAGACCGCCCAAGAGTTCTGGGAGGGCGTTGTTGCCCAGATGTTGATCCGGGGCAATGGCCCGTCTGAAGTGTCGCGCATAAATGACCGTGTCGTGTCATTGCGGCCGTTGATGAACGCAACGCCAGAGATCCGTGAGGGGCGGCTGAATCGCTGGGCGTTCATGGATCGCGGGCAAATGGAATACCTGCCGCCTGAGAAGGTGTTCAACATACCGGGTTTCAGTGTCGGTGGGGGCCTTGGATTGTCTGTTGTCCGGCATGGCGTCCATAGTTTTGGCGCAGCACTGGCGGCGGATGAGACCAGCTCGACTTTCTTTGCGAATGCGATGCAGCCCGGCGGGGTGATTGAGTATGAGGGCAGCGGGGCTCAAGCGCCGAATCCCGAGCAGTTGAGCGGCATCAAGGCACTGATCGAAAAGTTCACAGGCTCTCGCAAGGCGGGCAAAGTTCTGATGCTTCCGCCGAATACGAAATACCGATCCGTGACCATGTCGCCGGAAGACGCGCAGCTTTTGGAAACAAGGAAGTTTTCAACTGAGGATATCTGCCGTTGGTTCGGCGTCCCGCCGATTATCATCGGCCACGCATCGCAGGGGCAGACGATGTGGGGCAGCGGGGTCGAGGCGATCATGCTGTCGTGGCTGACGTTGGGGATCAACCCGCTGTTGAAACGGATTGAGGCGCGCGTTCTTAAAGACCTGGTCCCGCCTGCGCGGCGGCGCAACTGGTATTACGAGTTTAACCGTGAAGCGATGTTGCAGATGGATAGCGGTAGGAAGGGTGACTTCATGGTGAAAATGGGCGCGTCGGGCACGATGACCGCGAATGAACGGCGCGCGCGTCTGAACCTGCCGCGCCATGAGGACCCGAATGCAGATGCGCTTTTGGCGCAAGTGGCGCTGGCGCCGTTGAAAGACCTTGGAGGGCATGACGAATGACAATCCGAAATCTACCTCAAGTCGATATCGGCGCGCGGCCTGCCGTTCGTTCTGATGTGTCGCAATCCGCATTGATGCGTTGGTCGCCCGATGTGCGTGCGGCGCAGGAAGATGATGCGACAATCACGATTCTGGATGTGATCGGACATGATTTCTGGGATGAAGGGGTGACTGCAAAGCGCATCAGTGGCGCGCTACGCCGTATTGGCGAGCAACCCGTTACGGTTGTCATCAACAGTCCAGGCGGTGACATGTTCGAAGGGCTGGCTATCTACAACATCCTTCGCGAGCATAAATCGCGGATCACCGTCAAGGTCGTGGGGATCGCTGCGAGTGCCGCCTCGGTCATTGCGATGGCGGGCGATGAAATACAGATCTCACGCGCTGGCTTTTTGATGATCCACAACGCGTGGGTGATCGCTGGCGGCAACCGTCACGATATGCGCGAGGTTTCGGACTGGCTTGAGCCTTTTGATGAGGCGATGGCGGGGGTCTATGCCGCAAGAAGCGGTCTGGACCAGAAAGACATCGCCGCGATGATGGATGCGGAAACCTATCTGAATGGCCAGCAGGCGATCGACAAGGGGCTGGCAGATAGTCTGCTGTCGCGCGACGATGTCACTGTCGCGCCTGATGATGCACAGGCCCTCAGCCTTCGGGCCGAGCGGCGCATGGATATTCTCGCCCGACGCGCTGGTGTGTCACGTGAAGACACGCGCGCATTGATGGCTGATCTGAAATCCGGGGGCAAGCGTGGCGCTGCCCCAACCGGCGAGCCTGGTGCCGCCGATCTCGCTGCCCAGCTGAGAGAGCTGCGCGGTTTGTTTCAACCCACATAAAGGGGAACCTTACAATGAAGATGATGAAGTCAACCGCCGCACTGGCGGCAATGATGGCGGCTGCGCCGCCTTCTGTGATAGTCATGCCGCGTGCGGATGCCGAAGGCGACACGGCCAAACTGCTGGCCGAAATCAAGGCGCTGGCAACACAGACGCGTGAAGAGTTGTTTCCAAAAGCTGAAGACGCGCTGAAGGAAGCAAAGCAGGCCGGAACACTGAGCGCCGAGCTGAAGGCGTCGATCGACGAGTTACTTCCGAAATTCAATGCGGCCAGTGCGGCGCAATCGAAGCTGGAAGGCAAGCTGGAAGCGCTGGAGAGCCGCACGCTGGATGTCGAGCAGCTGGCGGCGCAAGGTGGCGGCGCAGGCCGGAACGGAGCAGTCAGTGCAGGGCGTGAGGTCGCGCAGAGTGACGATCTTAAAGCCTATGTCGCGGCTGGCCGCCCCGGCGCTTTTGAAACCTCGATCAAGGCGCAAATCACCACCGTTGGCGGGTCGGGCGGCGGACTGATCTGGTCTGATCGTGAGGCAGAGCCTGTGCGCATGGCACGGCGCACGCTGTTGATCCGCAGCCTGTTGAATGTCGTGCCCACCGGCCAGACGGGGTCTGTCGAATATACACGCCAGACAACCCGCACGAATGCTGCGGCCCCGACGGCAGAAGGCGCAGCAGCCCCTGCATCGACCTATGGCTGGACCAAGGCGGAAACGATCATCCGCAAGATCAACCATGTGACACATGTCACGGAAGAGGCCTTGTCAGATGCGGCGATGCTGGAAGGGGAAATCAACGGCGAACTGGCTTATGGCCTTGATCTGGTGGAAGAGCAGCAGATCCTGACGGGCAATGGTTCGGGGCAGAACCTGTCCGGCCTGATTACCAATGCAACCGCATTCGCTGCAGCATCCGGTCTGCCCAATGCACAGCGTATCGACCGGCTGCGTCTGGCGATCCTGCAGGTGACGTTGAATGACTATGCAGCGGATGGCATCGTTCTGAACCCGACTGACTGGGCGGCGATTGAATTGCTGAAGGACGCTGAAAACCGTTACCTGTTCGGGGTTCCAGCCAATCCCGGCCAGCCTGCGCTGTGGCGTTTGCCGGTGGTGGAATCGAACAGCATGACAGCGAATGAATGGCTGGTTGGTTCGATGCGTATGGCGGCCACGCTTTATGACCGTCAGGAAAACACCCTGCGCATCTCAAGCGAGCATGGCGACAACTTTGTCGAAGGCATGCTGACGATGAAGGGCACCAAGCGCGTGGCTCTGGCAGTCAAGCGCCCGCCCTCGCTGGTCACAGGCAACTTCACCTTCGGCGGCTGATCGTCGGGGTAACATCACACCGGGGGCCGCGCGCCCCCGGCAATCTGAAAGGTTGAAACTATGCTATTCAGAATGATCCGCACACAGACAGGTGAGCGCGGGACTTACCGTTCGGGCGTTGCGTATGATGCAGGCAAGGACGCTGTGGTCCTTAAGGAGGTCAAGGCCTTCATCGCAGCGGGTTTTGCCGAAGAGGTGACGGCAGAGCAGCTTAAAAAAGAAAAAACTGTTGCGGAGAAGTTGTCAGCAGCATCTTTGCGGCCATCGAAATCAGCCAAGGGGACGGAGGCCATTCGTGCGGCCAAAGATGCCGAAGCGCAAGCGCTGGCCGATGCTGAAGCCGCGCGTGCAGCCGAGGCGGTCGCGAAGGAAGAGGTTGAAACGCTGAAGGCGAAGATTGCGGAGCTTGAAGCAGCGGTTGCGGCCAAAGGCGCGGCAGGGCAGGAATGACCCCGATCCGCGTCACGCCCCCGGCCGGGCCAGTTGTCCCTCTGCCTGATCTGAAGGCGCATCTGCGCGTTGTGGGCAATCATGATGATGTGCATATCGCGGCGCTGGAGGCGGCTGCGGTTGCGCATCTGGATGGCTGGCGCGGGGCGTTGGGCCGGTGCATTCTGGAGCAGGCGTGGCAGGTCAGCTATCCCGGCGCGGGGGTGTGGCGTTTGCCTTTCCCGGATGTGACGGCCGTCACGGCTGTCGATGGTGCAGGCGATCCGGTTGACGCGGCTCTCAGCCATGATGCGTTGGGGTCGCGGGTCGAGATTGGCGAGGCGGCAGTGGTCACGCTGACAGCGGCGCTGCCTGATGATGCGTTGCCTGCGATAGATGTCGCAATTAAGTTGCTGGTGCAGCACTGGTATGACAACGGCACAGCTGTTGTTACCGGGACTATCGCGACTGAGCTGCCACTCGCGTTCAGCGCTCTGATTGGCCCGTTGCGGTGGATCAGGGTGTAAGCGATGAACCTAGACAGGCCCGTCCAGTTTCGTCGTGCGCAGCTGATCGATGATGGCTTGAGCACGCGCTGGACATGGAATGACGCGGATCCCGCTGCTGACAATCACGGGCCGGTGCATTTTGCCGCCAAGCGCGACCTGTCGGATGGGGAGCGCTGGCGCGCGGGCGAGGAGCAGGCGCATGTTACGACGCGCTTCACGCTGCGCTGGTCGCCTTTTGTGGATGGCATCACCCCGAAGGACCGATTGGTCTGCGACGGGGTCACATATGAAATTACAGGCAAGAAGGACGGCGCAGGGCGCAGGCGGTCGATCGAGTTCACCTGTGCGGCGCGGAATGATCAATGAGCGTCACGGTGAAGCTGGAAGGGTTCAAGGATCTGGAAAAGGAGCTGGCCAAGCTGGCGAACCATACCCAGCGCAGGGCATCTGCGCGGCGCGCGCTCAGGAAGGCGGCGGAGCCGATGGTGGGCGTGGCGCAGGGGCTTGCCCCGCGCGGGGATACGAACACGCTGGCCCCTTCGATCAGTATTGGCACGCGCCTGTCAAAACGGCAGGCATCGCTGCACCGGCGCATGTTTCGGGGCAGCCGTTCGGCAGTCGAAATGTTCCTGGGCGCGGGCCCGTTTTCCAGCGCGTGGAATCAGGAATTCGGCAACCGCAACCATACGGCACAGCCCTATCTGCGGCCCGCGTGGGATCAGGAAAAGGGGCCCATGCTGGAGCGGCTGAAGGCGGAGCTATGGGCAGATATTCAGAAGGCCGTTGCGCGCGCGGAACGGCGCGCGGCGCGGCTGGCGGCGAAGGGGTAGGAAATGGCAGAAATGACGGTGAAGCTTCAACTCAAGATCCAAGACCTGGACTCATTCAAGCGGCTGGTTTCGGCTTTGGGCGGATGGGCTGAAGAGGCCCAGCAGCGCGGATCTTTGACCCCTGCTGAAGCCGAGCTGTTCAGCGCAGCGGTTGAGTTGGAAGACACGGCGAAAGGCTGACGCATGGAAGAAGCCCTGCGCGCTGTCCTGCTGGCCTCCGGCGGGGTGATTTCGCTGGTTCCTGCCGCCCGCATAAACTGGGGCGAGCATCCGCAAGGCACCGGCAGCCCTTACATCACCATGATGGTGGTCGGGGATAACGAGGGCCTGACGATGAAGGGCCCTGACGGCCTGTCGCAGGGCCGCGTGCAGATTGATTGTTATGCGCCAACAGCATTGCTGGCAAAGCAGGTTTCCCGCGCCGTGCGGGCCGTGTTGCACGGCCATCGCGGCGGCGGGTTTCGTTTGGTGAGCCATGTTGCCACCAGAGACAGCCGCGAAGGCGGCACGAATGAGGCTGAACGGTTGCACCGTGTCAGTCTGGACTTCACAACATCATGGAGAGCAACATGACTGAGACAAACGCCGATATCGGCTATAACGGATCCTTCGGAATCGAGGGCGAGACCTCCGGAGTCTATGTGGACTTGGCGGAAGTCAAAGCCATCACACCGCCCGGCTTTTCAAGGGAAAAGCAGGACGCAACTCACCTGAAGAGCCCCGACTCTTACAAAGAATATGTGATGGCGCTATTCGATACCGATGACGCATCGATCACGCTGAACTTTACGCCCCAGAATTTGCCCGCGCTATGGGCTGCCTTCCATGCGCCGCAAGGTGGGAAGTATCAGATCACATTCCCAGATGGGCAACAAATGCGCTTTACGGGCGCTTTCACAGGAATGTCTTTGCCTGAAATGACGCCGGAAGGCGTTATGGAATCGAGCGGGACGATCACGCGTACGACTGGAAAGCCGACGCTGCACCCTGCGCCGGTTTCGGGGGGCTGATGAATGGCTGATCCACGCGGCGCATTGAGGGTCACGGCGGCCGGGCAGGACTACACGCTCTGGCTGGGCATGTCCGGGCTTGCCGAATTGCAGGCGAGGCACGGGCAGGACGTGCTGCAGAAGCTGGACCCGCCCGAGGGGGCGGGGGAGGCTTGGGTGCCGGATCTGAATATCGTCCTCGATCTGCTTCTGGCATCCCTGCAGCGGCACCATGCTGACGCTGACCGATTCACGGCAGACGAAATTTTTGCCGAGAATGAGGGCGTTGTGCTGCAGCTGCTGGCAGCGGCTTTCCCGGAGCAAGAGCCAGCGCCGGGAAACGCGAGAGCGCCGAAGCGCGCGGCGGGAAACGGACGCAGGCCGAAGCGGGCGGCCTGAAGCTTGGCGACCTGCTGAAAGACTACATCGCGGCGGGGTTCGACCCGGCGCGGTTCTGGGAACTGACCCCGCGTCTGTATGTGCTGGAAATGGATGGCGCAGCCGATCGGGCACGCAATGATCGGGCGCGCATGTGGCTTTCGGCCTGGCTGATACGGCACCAGAAGCCGCCAACATTCGAGCAATTTGTTGACCCGCCCAAGCGGCAAGAGCGGCAGTCGCCGGACGTCATGAACGCGATGCTGTCTGCGCTTGCAGCGGCATGGGGCGCAGAAAAGGTGCATTGATGGCAGGATCGGTGATCGGCGCGCTGCGCGTGAATCTGGGTCTGGATTCCGCGCAATTTGTCAGGGGCGCGAAACAGGCTGAAAGCACAACCAAGCGGATCGGGCGCTCGATGCAGAAGATCGGTGCCGCCGTTTCCATTGCCAGCACGGGTATTGCTTTGGCGGTGCGCGGTCAGTTGAACCTTGCCGATGAGGCCGGGAAGGCCGCGCAGACATTGGGTCTGCCGGTCGAGCAACTGACCCGTTACCGGCATGCGGCGGCATTGTCCAATGTCTCGACCTCGACCCTTGAGGGCGCGTTCCAGCGGCTATCGCGCAACATGGTTGACAATGCGGATGACTTCGAGGCGCTTGGCATTTCAGTGCGCGATGCGAATGGTGATATGCGCAGCGCTGATCATGTCATGGCCGACCTTGCTGATGTGATGGCAGCTATGCCGGACGGGGCAGAGAAAACCGCGCTTGCAATGGAGCTGATGGGCCGGTCGGGCGCTGACCTGATCCCGATGCTGAATGGCGGGCGCGATGCGCTGCAGGAGATGCTGGATGAGGCAGACAAGCTGGGCCTGACGATCAGTGCTGAGACCGCAGAAGCCGCGGCGCAATTCAACGACAATCTTACGCGGCTGACGGGCACCATGCGCGGCTGGGTGACGATAATCACGGCAGAACTCGCGCCCGTGCTTGCCCGCATAAGTGATGCCGTGGTGGCAGCATCTGAGCAGTTTCAGGGCATGTCGCCGGTGATGCGCCGCGTTGCGGCAGCCGTGGCGGGCATCATCGTTGTCGCGGGCCCCCTGATCCTTGGGCTGGGCACATTGCTGGTTATGGGCAAGGCTGTCATCGCCCCTTTCGCGGGGTTGGCGGGGCTTTTGGGGGGTGCGTTCAAGGTCGCGGTGGCGGGGGCGGCTGCGGTTGTCGCCACGCTGGGCTGGCCCCTGACGCTTGCCGCCCTGGCGGTTGCCGGGATTACGGCAGCGGTGATCAAGTTCTGGCCTGAGATCAAGGCCGCGACAGCGGCGCTGGTCGAGTGGGTGCGCGACGGGTTGCAGGCGGCGCAGGAATGGCTGGGCAAGGCTGGCGAGGCGGTCGGGCGTTTCACCGATGACATGCTTGACCTTGGCAATCGCGGCGTCGAGTTCGTGAAACAGAAATTTCAGGAACTAATGTCTTTCCTGAGCAACCTTGGCTCTCAAATGGCCGGCGTTGGGCGCGATATGCTGGACGGATTGGTGCAGGGGCTTGAGGATCGATTCCCGCGCGCGTCTGCGGCCATGCGGCGGCTGGGGGGGCTTTTGCAGCGCGAAACCCGCGCCGCTGTTGAAAGCAACTCGCCTTCGCGCGCCTTTGCCCGAATAGGTCATGATATTGTCGAAGGTCTTGTGGTGGGCATCGAGGAGCGCGACCACGTTGCCACAGCGGCGATGGCGCGCGTGACAGACCAGCTTCAGGATCAGGTTGGCGGCGCGGCCAGCAGCATGAGCGGCATGTTCGAAAATGCCTTTACCGGGATCGTCACGGGCAGCCAGACCGCAAGAGAGGCCATCGGCAGGCTGTTGCAGGATCTGGCCCGCATGATGGCGCAGCGCGCATTTCAGGCGCTGTTCGGCGGCATTTTTGGCGGCGGCGGCGGTGGCTTCCTTGGTGGGCTGTTCGGCGGGTTCCGCGCGGATGGCGGGCCAGTATCAGCAGGCCGCACCTACATGGTGGGCGAGCGCGGGCCGGAACTGTTCACGCCGGGGGCATCTGGGCAGATCACCAGCAATGAGGCGCTGCGCGGCGCGGGTGAGCCTGTGCAGGTCGTGGTCCGCGTTCTGCCATCGGGTGAGTTTGATGCCCGCGTTGAAAACACGGCGCGCGCTGTCGTGCGGGTTGAGACGCCGGGCATGATTGGCGGGGCCTTCAAGCGCGCACGCGAGCAGCGGGGGTTTGAGTGATGCCCACGGATGTGATCGCCTTCCCGCCTGTGGGTGCTGTCGGCAGCATGTGGACCATTGCGGCCCCTGTGCAGCGCAGCCAGTCCATGATCACGGGGCGGCGGTATCTGTCGCGCTGGGGCCGTGAGCGGCGCAAGGCGATGGTCAATGTCTCGGCATTGGCGCTGGATCGATCTGGCGCGGGCTTTTCCGAAATACTGATCCGCTATCTGGATGGCGGCGCGAATCTGGTGCGGTTGAGCAGCTACCCGATCAACTGGCATCTGGATCAAGCGCGGCTTGAGGGCGTGCGTTCATCGGAGTCTTTGGAATGGAGTGCGCAGGGCGTTCCGTTGGCATGGCAGGCAGACGGTCAGCCGCTGCTATGGTTCAACGGATCGGTGATTTCGGGCGTTGCGGCGGGCAATGAGATTGAGGTCAGCGGCCTTCCGCCGAACACACTGATCGCGCGGCCTGCTGACTTTGTGCGGGCGTTCGGGGCGCTTGGTGAGACTGAGGGGCCAATTGCGCAGATCGTGACCGAGGCGCGCAGCGACGCAAATGGCGCTGCTGTTCTGAGCCTGTTTGAGCCGTTGCCCGCTGGGGCTTATGCGCGCGTTAATATCGGCGCGTCTGAAAGCCGCGTGTTCGAGGCGCAGGACATACCGCAAAGCCCGCAGCCGCTGGGCGCGAACTGGTTTTATCAGTGGAATTTCCGCGAAGTCTTTGCCGATGAGGTTGGCGGGTTCAGTGAGGTGAACCCGTGGTAAGCCGCAATATCCACCCCGATACAAAAGCGGCCATTGCAGCGGGCAGTTTCTGCCCTGTGGTCATGGTCTATCTGGACTGGCCGGAGGGGCCGGTGCGCGCGCATAGCAATGTTGGCCCGATCCAGTGGCAGGGGCATGAGTGGCTGGGTCTGGGTAAGTTCGCGGGCCTGTCAGCGCCCGAAGAGGCTGCGGGCCTTGCGCAGAGCGCGGCCAGCCTGCAACTGATCGGCGCGCCTGATGAAGTGGACGCCTATCTGGACAGCCCGATACGGGGCCGCCCCGGCGAAATATGGTTTGGTGTTGTCACAGAGCGTGCGGGCAATGTGCTGATCGGTGAGCCGTTCCGGATTTTCGCGGGCTACATGGACGCCATGCGCGACACGATTCAGGCGGCGGATGGCGGAATAACGCGCGTGATCACGATCGATGTTGCGAACGGCCCGTCACAGCGCCTTTCGGCCAGCCTGTTTCACACAGATGAAGACCAGCGCCGCACCCATCCGAATGACACGGCAGGGCGGTTGGTGATCAATTCCGAGGCGCGTTTCGAGAGGCTGTCATGGCCGGAGTAATGGCGATCTGCATGGAGGTCATGGACAGGCCGTGGCACTGGGGCGTGGCTGACTGCTGCACAGCCGCCTGTGATGTGTTTGCGCGGTTGCATGGCGTGGACCCTATGGCGCGGCTGCGCGGGCGCTACAGCACGCGGCTGGGGGCATTGCGCCTGATCACACAAGGGGGCGGGTTCGAGCGCTTCATTGCGACAGAGTGCCGGATTGCGGGCCTGATTGCATCGTCCGGCGCGGTCGGGGATGTGGGCGTGGTGCGGGACGGCAGTGGCGCGCTGGCGCTTGGTGTATGTACCGAACGGGGCTGGGTGGCGAAATCTGAGCGTGGTCTGGTTGCCGCGCGAATGGAAAGGGCGTGGTCATGCCGCCAGCAGTAGCCGTTGTTTCTGCCGCTGCGGCAGCCGTGGGGTCGGCTGTGGCGGCGGTTGCGTCCTTCACGATTGGCGGCATCGCGGTGGGCAGTATCGCGCTGCAAATCGGTGCCTCGCTGGCCCTGTCGGCGATTGCACAGCGGCTGAACAGGCCGTCGCGCCCAAAGCAGAAAGACATCAAGCGTGAATTGGCACAGATCCAGTCGCGCCCGCCCAAGCGCTTTGTCTATGGGCGCGACAAGGTTCCGGGGTCGCCTGCGGTCCTGCGCGTCAAAGGGCGCAACTTGTACATGTGCCTGATCCTGAATAGCCGCCCAAGCGAGGGCGGTGATGTGACGATCTATTTCGACGAGCGCTCTTCTGATATCGAGGCAGGTGATCTTTATGACTTCTCCGGCCCCGGCGCGCGGTTGAAGATAGACGGATATCGCAGGCATAACAACAATCCGGGAATGCCACATGCGTGGCTGGGCCGGGGGGATCAGGTCGGGCCGCCTGATGAAATTCTTGCTGCCATGCCGGAAGAGTTCAATTCGACCGATGGATGGCGCGGTTTGACCGTGCTTTGGCTGCGCCTGAATGCCGGCGGTCAGGAGCGCAGGTTTGATCGCTGGCCGCGCACCCCGCCTGCGGTCGAGGTTGAGGCGGATTATTCGCTGATCTGGGACCCGCGCGATCCGGCGCAAGATCCTGACGATCCGGAAACATGGGTGTGGTCGAACAATCAGGCGCTGTGCCTGCTGGACGCGATTTTGAACAACCCGATCCGCAAGCGCCAGCGCTTTCTGGTGGATATGCCTGCATTCGTGGCCGGCGCGGATCTGGCGGATGAGCCGGTCGCGCGGTTTTATGCCGGCGGCACAGTGCCGCGCTATACCGCTAACGGGGTTCTGCTGTGGTCTGCGTCCGAGTTGATGGACCAGATTACGCCTTTGGCCGATGCGGGCGCGGGTGATCTGGTGCAGATCGGCGGGCAGATCAGCTATGTGCCCCCGGTATCGCGGGCGCCCAGCTATACGATCACGGATTTTCTGGAAGATGGGGGCTTTGACTTCACGCGGCTTGTTCCTGGCAGTGACCTGCCAACAGCAATCCGCGCCAGCTATATCGCGCCGGATCGTGGCTGGCAGGAAAGCGAGTTGCCCGCGTTGGCCGTGGGGGCAGGGAGTGCGCAGCTTGCGGATGAGGGCATTCTTGATCTGCCGCTCGCATTCGTGACCGAGGCCACACAGGCGATGCGGATTCAGAAGATCACGCGCAACCGTATCGCTGCGCAGCGCCAGTTGTCCCTGACATTGCCGCCTGATGCGATCGATCTGACGCCGGGGTCTGTCGCGGGCTGGGGCATTGCAGAGCTGCCGAAATGCAGCGGCAACTGGCGCGTGGTGTCGATCAGCCCCAGCGCATGGTTGCAGGGGAACGGGGTTGCGCTGCGCTGTCCGGTCGTGCTGGCCGAAGAGCCGCCGAATGTTGACGCATGGAACCCAGAGCTGGACGAATTCCAGCTAGCGACCGAAGATTTCACCCCGCCTGCACCTGTCCGGGTGCCGCCTGATGATCTGGCCGCGACAACAGGGCCGGGTGTGGCGTCTGGCACCACGCCCCGGATCCGGTTCAGCTTCGCGCCGGTCGGGGGCAATGTGATCGGCTATGAGTGGCAGTGGCGCGCGGCTGGCGACGAATATGCCGAGGGTGGTTCGATCAGCGACAGCGTGCGCGATGCGGGGGGCAGGGTGTTCGGGTTTCTGGTGCCAGTGGTGCCGGGCACGGAATATCAGATTCAAGTGCGGACGATCTATCTGGGTGCTGTGTCGGATTTTACAGATGTGGTGATCACCGCGCAGGGGCCGGATTTTGCGCTTGATCCGCCCGGCGACGGGCAGGCGATTGGCGGCGCGGGCGAGATCGAGGTCAGTTTCCTGACGCCGAACAACACGGCGTTCGAGGCAATCGAGTTCTGGGGCAGCGACACGGATGATGTAGGCGCGGCGATGCTGCTGGAAACTGTTGCCAGTGCTGCAAACACAGTGCGCACGATTGTCGAGACGGACCTCGGTGATGCCGAGACGCGGTTCTATTTCGCCCGCTCGCGCGGCCCGTTCGGCAGTGTTTCGGCCTTCTCGCCCAGCGTGAGTGCGACGACAGACCCGCCACCAGAACCAGAGCCAGAGCCAGAGTAAAGTAGAATCAACAGCAAGACCCGCCCCGCCACAGCGCGGGGCTTTTTCGTGAGGACAGAGTATGACGCAGCCGATTTTCAATTTGCCCGTTCCGGCCCCCGGACAGACGACAAAGGAGTTGCTGGATGCAGAGGTGAATCGTGTCACCGCGCTGCTGTATGCCGCTATTGCAGCGGGCGGGGACCAAACCGCAATCGACGCGCTGGTTGCTGATATCGAAGCTATCCGTGCGGCTGCAATCGAAGCAACGGCAGCAGATCGCATTCAGACCGGCTTAGATCGGCAGGCGGCTGAGAGCGCGGCAGGCAACGCTGCGACTGATGCCAATGCACAGATCGCGCCCAACGTGCAGGCTGCTCAATCAGCCGCCCAAACCGCCGAGGTCGCGCGGGATGGCGCTTTGCAGGCGGCGGGGTCGGAGGGCTATTTTGCGACAGTCGCAGAAGCAGAGGCCGCGCTGGCGGATGGCGATGTGTTCTGGACAGTGGACGCGCCAGCGGCGGAGATTGTTTATTATCAGATCGACAGCGGGGCAGCGGTCGAAATCGACGGTGCACGTCTTAAAGCCGCTGCTTTGTTTGATTGGCTATCGCGGACTGGACCATCCGATTTTGCGCTGCCGATGGCCGACAAGGACGGTTTTGTCCGCGCGGGCCTGAGAGCGGACGGGTCTTTTCAGGTCGAGCGCTTGCTGGTCGCCAGCGATGGCGGCGATGGCGGCGAAGAAATCTCCGTGGGTGGTGCGCGATTAGTAACGTCCGAGAGCGCCGAGTTCGTGTTCTTCTTTGCCGACCGGGATGGTTTTGTTGTCGCCGGGATGGATGAAACAGGCGGTGGCCTTGGCAGCGAAACAGGCGCATCCGTCGATGTCCACAATGTCGCGTATATGTTCACGGAGCCATTTGATGACCCGTCACAAAGTCTGGTGCTGACATGGGTTTCTGACAGCCCGGGCGGCGACTTGATGGAATACCGCAACAAGGGTGCGGGGTCTTGGATCGGAGTTAAATCGCAACGCACGCGCAAGATGGGGCCGCTTGATTGGTGGCTGCACAGCGTTGCGATTGAGGGTTTGGCCTTTGCAAATGTCTACGAGGCGCGGTTTCCGGGGGCTGACCTGCGGGATGATTTCTGGACCACGCCCCGCCGGAACCCGGTGATCGCCGCAGGGTCGGATTTTCAGTCCACGCGCATCGTCGACGCACCTGAGTTGCGCCTACTCGCGGAGAGTATCCGGGCACAGGGCGCTGATATTTTCCTGCATCCCGGCGACCATATCAACGACGATGGCCGGAAAGCGCCGCTATTTCCCGACGACGAAATTTACTGGCAGCGATGGTTTGATTACATGCAAACCCTGTCGCAGATCATGCGCAAAAACGGCGGGGTCATACCCTTGGCTGGCCTTGTTGGCAACCACGAAGCGCGGAAGGCCGATCCCAGCAGTGACCCGGCGCAGGCCGAGAGCAACGGCTCCGAAATGGACGGGGCTGACGGAACCATCGGTCAGATTGAAGATGTTATGTCGTGGTCCTATTGGGACGCTACCCCGACAAAATTTGTGGACAGCGCGGCTACAATCAGTATCGGCGAGGACGTGTTCATCGTCGGCCTCAATACGGATCACTCGGAAGATTTGGAGCCGCAGATTGCCTGGCTGATTGACCAGCTTGAAGCTGCTTATCCGAAATACCGGCACCTGATCGTGATGGGACATTATCCGGCGTTTTACCCTGCCGAGGGTGTACGCAATTTTACAGCCCCGGCGCGGCGGCTGCGCAACATCATGTATCCGCAGTTGGAGCAGTTTGCCGACAAGCTGCGTGTCTACCTGTGCGGCCACGCGCATGTGTTCGCAATCACCCCTCCTCTGCGCGTGCTGTTCGATGACACGCTGACCCCAGAGCAGAATGACGAGCGATACACCGAAGATGCGGCGCTCGGAATTGTCCAAATCGGCACTGGGCCTTTGCAAGTGCGTCCGCGCTTCCCTGAACGCGGCGATGAAGCGAGTGATCTCGACGGATCGAATATGTTTCGCGTTGCGATGGGACGGGACGAAAGCGACGACATTGCCATTCGCGGCCCAGAGCCAATTGAAAACCTAACCATAAATGACGCGCGTCACTACTGGCTTATGGATTTCAGCGACACCCAATTCAGGGCACGCGGTTTCGGTATGCACGCCCTGCCTTTCTTCACGTACACAAAGGAGCTATAACGATGCCTGTAGGATTTTTCCTCGACATGGAGTCCCCCACAACTGGCGTTGGTTTTGTAAACCCGCGTCCGCTACCTGTCTTCCCGGCTGGCATCACAAAGCTGCACAGGCTGTTCAAGACACCGGGAAAAAGCAATGTAAACCGCATCCCGCGCCAGCCCGGTGATTTGCAGTTTACTGGCGTACAATTTGACGCTGATGGGATTTTGTCGGGAAATGCATCGCAAGATTGGTATGATATGGATGGGTCTGAATATATCGGCGGCGCGTGGACTTATGCTCTGATTGTTGATCTTGCCAACGTAAATATACCCAACAACATCGCATTTTCAACCGATTTTTCTGGTTCGGGCCGTCGAGGGTTTAGGATCACTGCCGCCGAACATCCTACTCGCGATTTGACCCTACAGTGCCGTGCGTATTCAGGCGCTGGGGAGGCAAATGCGCAACTCAGTTTTGACCGCCCATCAGAACGCTTCCTGTTGACAATAGCGCGTTTTGACGGGGCTGCGGCAAGCCTTGATGTGCCGCACTGGTCAGGTCTGACCCGCATTACCAACGAAGCGGCAGGAGACCCGGGGCAGTCGCCGCTCACAACCGCTGGACTCAGGTTCCCCCGAAAGGACGGGCCAGATAATCCACCAAGCGGCGTTGGATATGCTGCCTATGCCGCGTGGGGTCGCGCTCTGACTGACGCCGAAACGGACGATGCCATCGCTGCGCTTTATTCTTGGGCGCGGGGCCTTGGGATAGACGTGTGATGTGGTGGGTAGTGCTTGTTATGGCAGCTATTGTCGCAGCAATCGCGGGGGCTTTGATCGCTGCGAATGCCTGCACCGCCGCGCTATCTGATCGCACTCGCGCAGTGCCGGATTTTCCGGCGCATGGCGGGCCATCCCCCAGAGAAAGCGACACATGGCACTGACAGACGGAGCAAAAATGCCAGGAATAGACAACCGGATCAGCACCGGGAACCTGCTGACGATACTGGCGGCGTTCGCGTCTGCGGGCATTGCGTGGGGTGCTGCTCAAAGCGAGATAAAGGCGCTGAACAGCCGTATCGGCCAGATCGAGTCACAGCTTGAAACCAGCCGGAGCGAGCGACTGTCGGCGCTGGCATCGCAGGAATCCCGCCTGCGCTCGGTCGAGACAGTGGCCGCGCGCGACGGGGCGCGGCTGGACACGATCATTCAGGCGCTGAGCCGGATCGAGGCGCGGCTGGAGCGTGCAGAGGGGCGCTGAGGCTAATCAAAACCCGATCAATTCATGCCGCCTCGAGGGGCGGTTTTTTTATGGAGTGACCAGATGACACAGATCCCGGCCGACTGGCTGCCGCGCGTGCCCATGCGCGGCCTGACCGGACACTGGACAGCGGGCGGGCACCGCGCGAACACCACAGACCTGCGCGCCTATCACCTGCTGGTCGAGGGCGATGGCACGCCCCGGCGCGGGGTTGATATCCGCCTCAATAGCGGGCGGCTGCAACCGGGCTATGCCGCGCATACGCTCAATGCCAATACCGACCGCATCGGCGCATCGATGTGCGGGATGATGGGCGCGCGCGAAAGTCCCTTTGATGCGGGGCCCGCACCCCTGACGCGGGTGCAGTGGGATGCGTTTGTGCGCATGAGCGCGCAGGTGGTTGATTTCTACACCATCCCGATCGGGCGCAAGACGACGCTGTTTCATGCCGAAGTGCAGGCCAATCTGGGGATTACCCAGCGCAACAAATGGGACGTGATGCGGTTGCCGTTTGATCCGGGCGTGGTGGGGGCCGCGAAGATCGGCGACCGCTGGCGCGATGAAATGCAGGCGGTGCTGGGTGGGTCGCTGCCGCAAGTGGTCGATCCGATCCCGGCTGGGGGTGTGGCCGAGGTGACAGCGCAGGCGCTCAATTTCCGGCGCGGCCCTGGCACAGAGTATGACGCGACCGGCTCTCTGCCGCGCGGTGTGCGTGTGACGGTGCTGGATGTGACGGAATCGGGGGACTGGGCGTGGGTCCATACTCCCGCCGGTCACGAGGGCTGGGTCGCGGCGCGGCATCTGCGCATGATTGACGGCCCCGCGCCTGTGCAGCCCACCGCCCCCGACCCGCGCCGCCTGTGGATAGAGCAGGCCCGCGCGAAACTTGATGAACTTGAGGCTCAGTTAAATGGAGAATGACATGCTGCAAACCATCCTGACCGCCCTTGCCCCGCACCTGCTGGAGGTGTTCGGGCTGATTTTCACTGTCCTGATCGGTCTGGCCGTCAAGCGGCTGCGCGACTGGACCGGCATCGAGATCGAGGAAAAGCACCAGCGCGCCCTGCACAGCGCCCTCATGACCGGCGCGCGCGCGGCCCTGATGCGTGACGCACGCCTGACCCGCGAGCAGATCGTCCGAGAGGCGATAGAGTATGCGAAAGAAAGCGTGCCGGATGCGATGGCGGCACTCAAGCCGAGGGCGGATGTTCTGATCGATCTGGCGACCGCGCGCGCGAAGGATGCGCTGGGGTGGTGACTACTGCGCCGCGATCTGGCGACCGGCGTGCGAGGTTAAGTATTTCCCGAACTGGGGTGGCAGCAAAGGCCACCCCTTTTTTGGTTTCTGAAGGCCTCTTCGACCGCTAGCGCATGGCCCAGAGGCGAGTGAACGACGCTAGGTCAGATCATCGACCACGCCAATGCGCGCGGACGTGTTCGACCCGGCCGTGACGAACGCGGTCATAGGCGTTCACAAAGACAGCAGTCCTCATGTCCCATCTCCTTGTGAGTGGGTTTCACTTGAAATGAGGCGCAACACATGTCAGAGGTAACTTGCAACGGTTGATTTCTGACAGGGTTATGCCCCGATGATATCGACGATGAAGGCCGATCCGAATGGGTCGGCTTTCGTTTTTGGTCATGCAGAATCAGTTCATAGACACATCCTTCTTTGGAACCTTAGAGACGCTCTCAGAACGTCGCTAAAGCTGGTTGATGGAATCACTATGACGATTAGGGGGCGTTCATGGAAGCCCGCGAAACGCGTAAAATGGTGCCGCTGCTTCCAAAATTATCTTCGACATGATTTTTTGAATCATTCAGCGCGGATGATGACGGTGCCTTCCGTCCGCGAACGATGAGCGCGCTGCAAGGAAAGTTGCAAAACATACGTTTCCAAAATGGCGCGTAAGCTATTGATAAGTCGTGCGCGGGTTCTGGCGCTGTTTCCCGCGCAAGCTGTTGATTTGGATAGATAGGCGCACACCTCTTGGGTGCGCCATTTTCCAATGTTTGCAACGTGTTTCGCTGAGTGCGATGTAATTGCTTGGGGATTGGCGGCGAAAATGCGCCCCAGCGAC
>NZ_SORN01000018.1 GCF_004366635.1 Roseinatronobacter bogoriensis DSM 18756
AAGCAGAGGAGGCGTTCTATGCAAACCTGAACACACTCGATATGGTCGCCTGAAATGTGAACAAATCACCCTCCGGTAAACCCGGGGCGGTTCACTCGGTGGATAGGATGGGCCTGCTATCCAACGTTCTCCAGCTGCCACTCGACTACTTTTCGGATCGTTCCGCGCGCCTCGCCACGCTTTGACACCCGATCAAGCCAAGTGCGGAGACGTTGGTCCAGGTGAAAATTATCCTGACATGAGGATCCCAACACCGCGGCGGAGCCGCGCTGCGTCTCTCGAAGGCGGCACGCCAAACTGTCGAGCGTATTCGCGACTGAACTGCGCCGGACTTTCGTAGCCGACACCGAAGGCCATGGATGTGGCGTTGCCTTCGCCGGCGATCAGAAGTGAGCGCGCATGAAGCAACCGCACGTGCTTCTGGTATTGCAGCGGACTGAGTGCGGTAACGGCCTTGAAGTGACGGTGGAATGCGGAAACGCTCAGCGCCGCCATCTCCGCCAAGGTCTCGACGCGCATCGGCTCGGCGAAATTCTCCCTGATCCACTGAATCGCTATGCCGATCCGCGAGAGAGCCGTCTCTGGCGTTGCGATATCCCGAAGCATCCAGCCGAGCGGCCCCTGCAGCACCCGAAACAGGATTGCGCGCTCGTAAGCCGGAGCAAAAGCGGCGATCTCATCCGTGCGTTTCATCAAGCGCAGCATACGCAGCCAGGCATCCAGCAGTTCGGGCGTCACGGACGCGACCGAGAAACCGGGACTGTAGAGTTTGCCTCCAGCAGGTTTGGGTAGGTCCGCCAGCAAGTTAGCAACGATCGCGGGCTCAAGTGTCAGGCTGATGGCAAGATACGGCTCGCCTTCAACAGACGGATGCACAGAGCCAACCGCCGGCAGATTGACCGACATGACGAAATATGTCGCGGGATCGTAGCGAAACGTGCGGTTGCCCACCGACATGGTCTTGGAGCCGGTCAGTATCAGATTTACCATGGGATCGTAGACAGCGGCGAGTTGATGCTCCGGGATCTCGCCCTGCACCATGGCGATGCGCGGAATATCGGCTGCATGGTCGCCGGCCAGTTGTCGGACGAGAACCGCTGGGTTAATGCCCAGAACATCGAAATCGGCGGCGGCTATATCATCTGAGGGAACCCACATGCTAGATCACATCTTTCTGACCGTCGGTGACACCGCACGTTCGATCGCCTTCTACGAAAGAGTGCTCCCAATCCTGGGGATCGCCACTCGCCATGACTATGACGGCGCCGAAGGCCCGACGGGACATCCCGACCTCAAGGGCTTCGGCGCCAACGGCAGGGTCTTCTTCTGGCTACGGCAAGGCACGGCCGCGCCCGGTGCCGTGCATGTTGGTTTCGTCGCAGACTCAGAAGCCATGGTGAACGCCGCCCATGCCCAGGCCTTGGCGGCCGGCGCGACGGAGATCCATGCCCCGGGTCCGCAGCTTCACTACGATCCGCGCTATTACGCGGCGCAGGTCAGGGACCCGGACGGCCACAGCCTCGAATTCGTCTTCAAGTCTTGGCAGCACGGGCGGTGATGCGATGGCCGCAAGGACACCGGGCGCGACCGCACATGCGCTGATTGCAGCACCGGGCCCAGACTCACGACGTTGATGCGAACGCCCGAACCCTTAATCTCGGTCACCCAGCCCCGCACCATCGCGCGCAGCGCCGCCTTGGTGCCGCCGTAGACACTGGCGCCCGGACCTGGCTGGATCGACGATTTCGATCCGACAATGACGATCGCGCTACCCTCCATCATATGTGGCAGCGCCTTCTGGACGGAGACGGTCACGCCTTTCACGTTGCTATCGAATGCGCGGTCGAAATGATCTTCGGTGATTGCGTCGAGCGTCACAATCTCGCCCGCGCCGGCATTGGCGACATGCAGGTCTAGACGACCATGCGGTGTTGTTTGCCACTGAGATTTGACCCGGCATTGTCACCGAGAACTGACCCACCCTGTTGTTATGTTCTACGTGTCATTCTGTCGTCAATGCTGGTGTTTCCCTCCTTTTCTTTTTCGCTGTCTCAGAGCTGGCCTTGAAGCGGTAGCTGTCATTGCCGGTCTCGAGAATATGGCAGCGATGGGTGAGGCGATCGAGCAGCGCGGTGGTCATTTTGGCGTCGCCGAAGACGGTTGCCCATTCGCTGAAGCTCAGGTTGGTGGTGATGATGACGCTGGTGCGCTCGTAGAGCTTGGCTCGAGCAGGTGGAGTGAGGAGGATCAGGAATTGATCTGGGGGATCAAATCCCCGACGAACCAATGCGCCGCCTGATGCACTGAATGGCAAATATCCCAGTTCATCCAGGATCACCAAATCAGTTTTCACCAGCGCCTCTGCGATCTTGCCAGCCTTGCCTTGGGCTTTTTCCTGCTCCAGGGCGTTGACCAGTTCGACGGTCGAGAAGAAGCGCACGCGCTTACGGTGATGCTCGATGGCCTGGATGCCGAAGGCGGTGGCAACATGGCTTTTCCCGGTTCCGGGGCCGCCGATCAGCACCACATTCTCGGCAGCCTCCATGAACTCGCAGCGATGGAGCTGACGCACCAAGGCTTCACGGATTTCGCTGGCGGCAAAGTCGAAGCCGGAGAGGTCCTTGTAGGCCGGAAAGCGGGCGGCCTTCATGTGATAGGCGACGGAACGCACCTCGCGTTCTGCCATTTCGGCTTTGAGCAGCTGTGACAACATTGGCATGGATGCTTCGAAAGCGGGTGATCCCTGTTCAAGCAGATCTTGCACAGCATGCGCCATGCGTCGTGCTGAAAGCACGCCTTCGGCGTGACGCATCTTCAGGCTCCGCAGCATGATGACGATGGCAGCTCCAGCTGGATCATGACGCATGGCGTGTTCCTCCCGTGGTGCGTAGCACGTCGTAGCGCGCGACATTGGCCTCGGGTTCTTTGCTCAGAGAAAGGGCTGGCGGTGGGGTCACATCGGGTCGGTCTGTCGGTATTCCGTCCACCAGCCTGTGAAGCAGGTTCAGCACATGGGTCTTGGTGGGCACGCCAGCCTCCAGTGCCAGGTCCACTGCACACAGCACGGCCTGTTCGTCATGATGCAAAACCAGCGACAAGATATCGACCATCTCTCGGTCTCCGCCTGGCTTACGTAGTATCTTCCCCTGCAATTTGCGGAAGGGTTCCGGCATCTCGACGAATGGCGCGCCATTGCGCAGCGCTCCGGGCTTGCGCTGGATCACTGCCAGATAATGGCGCCAGTCATAGATGACGCGCCCCGGCTGGCGGTGGGATCGTTCAATGATGCGCTCATGCGTGCAGATGACATGGCCTTCTGCCACAACCACCAGACGTTCAGGGTAAATGTGCAGGCTGACAGGGCGGTTTGCGAAACTGGCTGGCACAGAATAGCGGTTCCGATCAAAGGTGATCAGGCAGGTGGGTGGCACGCGCTTTCTCTCTTCGACAAACCCGTCGAACATCGTGGGAAGTGGCATCAGGGTCGGCTTCTCGACCTCCCAGACATCGGCAATGCTGCCAGGCAGTGTGCCATGGGCTGTCTCAGCCCAAAGAAGCTTGCAGCGTTCTTCCAGCCAACCATTCAGCGCTTCAAGGTCCGGGAAGGCTGGCATGAGCTGCCAGAGCCGGTGACGCGCATCACGCACATTCTTCTCGACCTGTCCACTCGCCATTGTTCTTGAACCAATGGCGCACAATGGCTCGTTCCCAACCCGCGGCTGGATTGCAAAACTCGGGATCAAAGACATAGTGGCTGGTCATCGCAAAAACCGCGCATTCACATCGCGCTTCTTGCCAGCCCCAACCCGGTCGACGGCGGTCTTCATATTATCGTAGATGCCGCGTCCCGGCACGCCCTCAAACACCCGGAAGCCATGCCAATGCGCATCGAACAGCATCTCATGTGTCTGCAGCAAATAGGCACGCACCAGAAATGCCCGGCTGTGCGACAGCTTGATATGGGCCACCTGAAGCTTGATGCGCTCACCGCCGACATAGGCCCAGTCCTCGCTCCAGTCGAACTGGAACGCCTCGCCAGGCTGGAACACCAGCGGCACGAAGACCCCGCGATCTGTCGTGCGTTGCGCGCGCTGGCGTTCGCCTTTCCATTCCTGAACGAAGGCCGCAACACGCTCGTAGGAACCGTCATATCCCAACTTCACCAGATCGGCGTGCATCAGCCTCAAAGTCCGGCGCTCTTTGCGTGATTTGCGCTGATCCGAGACAAGCCAGGCTGTCAGCTGCTTGGCAAACGGATCCAGCTTACTCGGACGATCCGGCGTCTGGAACGCAGGTTCAACAATCCCCGCCCGCAGATATTTCTTGATCGTGTTACGCGCGATGCCTGTGCGCCGCGCAATCTCGCGAATGGGCATCTTATCTCGCAGCGCCCATGTCCTGATAACCTTCAAAAATCCCATGTCGATCACTCCGATAATCCCCAGCTGATTCACGCCAGGGAAAAGTTGCACATGGGTCAATTCTCAGTGACAATTTTGGCGGTTGCCGGGTCAAATCTCAGTGACAATCAACATGCTGTGTGGTTCGGGTGGTCTGGGATAGATTTTGTGTGCGTGTGGCTGTTGCCGCTTCGCCACACCTGTAACCTTGCGCCTCTTGCTTCCACAGTGCTTCCACGGATTTTGGGCATGCGAAAGCCCCGCTGTGTGGCGGGGCGCAAGGTATTGTTATTGTTGTTAGATTTGGTTGCGGGGACAGGATTTGAACCTGTGACCTTCAGGTTATGAGCCTAAACTTTAATGATTCCAATAGCTTAGCGAAACCAACAACTTATCCGACAAGCCTTTGATTTCACGAATTCTCCACCCTGATACCGGCTGACATTGGCCTGCATTCACCGTCGCTGTACATCGCAAAATGACATCCGCTCGTTGACATGGCGTTGACATGGAACTCCGTCACCCGGCGTAAACATGATCGCTTCTCCGGAAGAAAATGTCCCGTTATGCATTATAAATATCTGTCAGAAGATCCGGATTTCCACCGGCACCACGGAGTTCCTCCAGCGTTTGCTCTAGCAGCGGCAACCAACGCCTTGCGGTTCTCTCCAATCTCGGCGTCAACCACCTCCGTTCTGACAGATCATCAGCCACACCCTCAACCGCCCTGGCCATTCTATCTGCCAGCTGATCTGTGCCCACAACAACAGAAAGCGAAGACTTCAGCCGCCAGCGCAAAAGGCCAACAAGAAGAAACGGCGCATATTGGAATTTAGTGTATTCAGTTCCAACGCTCTGTCGAAACTCCTTTAGAACCCGGTCCCCCAGCGTTTCGACATCTGCTCGTTCCAATATTGTTGGGCTCAGATCCGAGCGAGAGAGAAGAAACGCAATCGCAGCGGTTTCCTCGCGCCATGACCACCTCTCACTTGGAAAGCGGAGTAGCAATTCGATGGCTCGCCTTTCTTGGTCGGCCAGAGATGCGATCCGCCCAAAGCCTTGACGGATCAGCACCCAAGCATTGCCAGTCGTTGCGAGAGGATGGGATCGCCCCTGCGTGCGAGCAGTCCATGCATCAAGAAGCCACTCTCCCACTTCAGGAGGGCACCGCCGAAACTGCCAAGTAAGAAAACGCAGCGGCGCCGTGTCGGGAGCACGATCGCCGGCAACCATGCCCCGCATCTCGGCCAATGCTCGAACCGTCAGTTCATCGAGTTGGGCCAACACGTCGCCCATAACCTCATGTGGAATTTCACCGTCGCTGGAAATACAATATTGCCCGAAGGGTCTGGAACTCAACTTAGTTGCCAAGCCATCCCAGTCTGGCCTCTTAATTCTCGCGCTCGCATCGAGGAGCGAGATCAGTCCTGGTCCTTGGGCAGAGTCTTCCCAAGCATGCATCCCACAAGGTAGAACTAATCGCTTCGGAATTGTTGGAGGTGGTGTTGCCAGGTTGGCCAGCACTTCCTCCCAAGTCTGATCAAGGATTTCGGCAGCGTCCCAATCTACCGAAAACTGCCTGGCTAAAGTCGGAGCCTGCATCAGTATTTTGGCGCGACCAGCTGCCGGCACCTGCTCGACCCATAGATCGATAGGCGCGGGATCGGGCGAGGGAGAACCAACTTCAACCAGTGCTTTTCTTGGCTGCAGATGTGTTTCTTTATTCAGAAAAACATGGAATTTCTCCTGACCTGCCTGCAGCGCCAGCCTCGCTGGCTTAGGACTTCTGTACAGACTACCGGCAGGTAATGTTTCCGCTTCTCCGATAAGGTCATAGCTTACCGCGCCTTCACTGCCCTGCACGATGGTGGCGATCTGGGGCAAAAAGTCGAGATATACTGTTTCACCTGCCGCGTACCGTTCCGCTGCGATAAGCGCACCCTTCGCTACTGCTGTTGGGGGAAGTGGTATCATTGGCAGCTCAGTGAGCGCTTGCATGGAATGCACGATCTCTTGGTGCACTTTGCCTTCAGTCAGGCTCTCGAAAAGCACCGCATCACAACCACCGAACATTCCGCGAAAATCAGCGTTTAGGTCTAGCCTAGGTGGCCGCAGTTCCTCAGGCGGGTAAAGGATGTCCCAGTCGCCGTTCGCCTTTCGCAGCGGTTCCGGAATCGACTGCAGACCGAACGCAAGTCGACCGATCGCTCGTGCAGAGCGGAAATGATCTGAACGGCTGTCAGGAGCCAATGCAGTGACTTGCGCCAGCGCCTCGCTCACAAGTCGCTCATATCCCAATGCGGATTCAATTTGCACTCCAACCTGGCGCCGCTCGGGTACAAGATGCGCGGTTTTCTCGCGCGTCTCTGCTCTCAAGCGCAGAGTCTGAAACGAAAATCCTTTTTCTACATGTCCAATTATTCCAATCTGGGCACCATCGCGCATCCACGCCTGCAGGTTCCCTTTTTGGATCGCATACAGCACCGATAGGACTGATCGCCAAACCAGTAGGGCCTTCCCCGCGCGTGCAGCGTTCAGGGCAGCGAAAACGCGTTCCTGGAGCTGCTCAGTCGTCGCTGCGGTGTCTGCTATTGCAGCTACGGAATGGCTTGCTCCCTGCGCCAAACCCGTGAATGCAGCAGCAAGAACGCTAGACGGTTTTGTCTCATCCGCGATGAGAGATCGAATACTCTGACGCAGTTGAGGATCACCAAATTTACCCCAACCGCCACCGCGCCCGTGTGGTGCCAAGACCGCTTGCGCACCGCCAATCCAACGTTGCAAGCTACCCTCTCCAGCGAGCACGACATCGGGAAGAACAGCTCCCTCGACGACACGAACAACCCCGATCTCCTCTTCATCGCCCGGCCTTGCGACCCAGTTTCGGGCAACGCCATCCCTCCATCCATTCACGTCATAGCCACAGAGCTTTCGATTTGCCATCTTCGTCACCGCCAGATGTCGCGACGGATAAAATCTCTAAGGGCCCGCATGCCACTTCCAAGAGTTTCACCGGATGCGTCCAGCGCGATAGCGTCAACACGCGCTGATCCAAGTGTCTTCGTCACATGCTCCGCCTCTCCATGGGCCGGTGTAAGTATTAACCCATCGCGCATGACCTCGTAAGATGGGCGCTGCGTTATCTCAAATATCCTACTCACAGCGCCCAACGCGTCATCGTTTATATCGAGACGTCCCATAGCATGCGGTGTCCAGACCGCTACCCGGCGGGGCAAATCTGACCGGGAGGGGTCTGTTATTCTGAGAGAGACGTGGGCCCGAGCAAGTGTCAGGAGAGGACCCGGCGTCTCAGGCCGAGACTGAATTTCCACAACTCTCCCGGTGTCGCGCAGCCAAAACACGGCTAGGGGCCTGTCTTGATCAAACCAGCGTCCAGTGACCGCTTCTTGACGCCAAACTATAGGTGATTGCGCGATGGGCTGTGATTCCTCCAGTTCGTCAATGGCAAGGACGATCGCCAAGACAGCAAAGTCTGTCCAAGTCTGCGCTTGCCATGCCCACAGGTCGTCGAGAATGCGTTCGCGTCTGATGAGGCGCTCCCATGCAAGACGCACGGTGCGATACCCCTTGTCCTGCATGAGAACATAATTCGGAGTGATCCCAGGCTCTGCAACGCCAACGTCGAGCTCTGCTAAATCCCTAGATAAGGCACGGCAGCGGAGCCGAAAGGTGTCCACGAGACGGTATCTGTCGCTGCCCTGGGCGCGACGGTGTTCACGCAGCCATTCGCGGGCAACCAGGGCGGCGACTCGGACGTAGGCGTGGAAAACACGGTTCTCAAGTGTATCGAAGTTCTCATGCCGCACCGTCGACAAGATCCGCTGCGACGGTCCGGCTCGCTCAGCAACGGTGCGTCCGGGTCGACGGCTAAGCCAGAGCATAGAGGCTCGATCAAGCTCTTGAACCCTATCCAAAGGAGTGAGTTCCCGGGTGCGACGCAACACACGACGTATTCGGTGTTCGAGCTCCTTCAGCACCGGGCCGATTTCCCGCGACTGCTTTACGATCTCGGCCATCCTCGGATCAGCCTCGTCTTCTGCCCGCTTCCAAGCAGCCCGAAGCCGCAGCCATAAGTTAACAGGGTCGTCCAAGGCGTCTTCCAGCTCCTGGATACGGGCAAGAACCTCGTTCATCCTCCTGAGCGTCTCGGATGCAAATTCCTCTTCTGGCGTTTTTGGCTCGCGGTTGAGCGGCGGACGAATTGGGAATCCGTGGCGTAGCGGGTTCTGACCCGTGCCCCTTTTTGGATAAGGATGAAGAAGAACCTTACGCACATCTCCTCTAAACTCACCCGACAAAAGTTCGGCATGCTCGAGTTGCCGGGGCACTTCCCGTCCCGCTTCGCTTATCAAACACGCAGCGGGTCCATATGGGATCGCAGGGTCGATCTCTTGGCCAGACCATGGCCGCATCAGCCGACGCATCAGCGTGTCACCCCCTGCCAGACAAACTGTCCAGTGGCCTCAGCTGCCTCTACCGATTGCCTAATTGCATCGCTCAAAGAATCGTCGCCAAGATCAGAGACAAATCTCCTCAGTCGATCAACCTCCTGGGATTTAGCCTCAACCTCAATCCCCCTCAATTTTGGTAGCAAGCGCATTTCGACCTGATCTGCCAACGCACGATTTACGATGTTTGCGACACCCTCTGTAACGGGGTAGCGATCCACATATGCCAGCATCGCGCGCCCAAGGCGGTGACCAAACGGTCTGCCAAGTTCTTTCATCAGATCGACCATATCTGCGATTTTCGCCTGTGCGACGTCCCGCTCCTGCTGGTCGCGTCGTGGCCTTGACCAGCCGGCCCATACGCTCCGCTTCAGCGCTTCTGTAGCGGGACGATCTCCTTGTGCGGCACCTCGCACGATCTGTCTTGGCGCTGCAAAGCGGATGACGTTCGCGCGGTCGACAACCTTATCTGAAAGAGATTGTGTGCTTTCATCTTCATTCATCGTTCCAGCAAAAAGGAGGTTATAGCCTGGGAAGATGCGAGGTATCTGGCCGTCGGGAGTGGGGATCTCAAGCTCGATCTCGGCGTCCTTTCGGCGTGCGCGATCAGTTACTTCAATAGCGGCCGGGCGGCTTTCAAGACGGCTAAGGAAGTCAGAAAAATAGTATTCGACCCGTGCCAGATTCATTTCATCCAGTAAGATCATGAGCATTCGATCCTCAAGCGCACCTTCAGGATTATTTAACTCATCCATCGCCCACAGCGCGCGCGCCATGTCGGTCGGGCGAAAACGTCCCTCGACATAGTTGTAGAACCCCATAAGATCTTGCGGGCTGTCCCAACGAGGCTGCACCGGGACTTGCAGAAACCCTATACCCATGCCTGCTGCATACTGGCGCGGAAGTTGGCTTTTCCCAGTACCCGAGATGCCTGCAAGCACCGCCATCTGGGTGCTTTCGTTGACCTTCATGGCGGTATGGAAGGCGCGAAGCGTACGCTCAGGGTAAGTCAGACCCGTCGCACGGAAATGCAACTGCACCCTATGGAGAGCATCATTTTCCTCAATGATCTCGCTTTCCTTCCAGTCTCTCAGAACGCTGACGACTTGCGGTACAACTTTCAATTCTCGAAGAGGATCGTCTGTCTCGATGCTACTTCCGCCCGCTGTCGCAGTTTTTTGCTCCAAGTGCGCATTGCGTGCTTCCAGAACAGTGCGTGCCTCGCGAAGTCTATCAATGTCGGCCTCGACGCTTCTTTTCTCAACAGCAATCGCGGCCAATTCCGCCTCAACCTTGGTCAAAGCTTCTCTGACGCTCGCGACCGCAGATTGACCAGAGCGCAGTGTTTCTTCAGCTTCGACAACTGCCGACTGGCGGGCGGCAACAACCCCTTCGAGCCGCGAGGCCTCCTTCTCGAGGTCATGCGCCCGCGCCTCGAGCCTATCCACTCGCTCCTGAGCTTCTTCAAGCCGCCGCAGTTCAGATCGAAGGGTTTCGATCTTCCGGGTCAGTTCAGCATGTCGCTCCTGCAGATCGTCAACCTGATCAAGCAGACGCTCCGCGCGGGTCAAGCGTTCTCGAATCTCCTCGTGTTCGGCTTTCGCCGCCGCCAGTTCGGCATCGAAGCGCAGCTTTTCGATCTGCGCTTCCTCGAGCTCCCTTCGGAGAGCCAGCACTTCGTTCCGGCGCTCCTCCATCTGGTTCCACTCGTCCAAGACCTCGTCGCGTTTACGGATCAGCGCATCGACTTCGGCCTGAATGTCCGCGACCACAGCCAGTGCCTCTCGGCGCTTCTGCAAATCATGTTCGAGATCGGCCAATGTTGCTCGTTTTTCAGCAATTCGGGCGAAAATGGCGCGTTCTTCCTCGAGCGGCCCCTGTATAGAGACCGCGTGATCATGTCGTGTGGCCAACCAGAATTGGACGACCGCAAGAAAAGCGAGGATGCCCACGACGATAAGAACAAGAAGGGGGTTTCCAGTCAGCATGCATCAAATCCTTCTTGTCACTTTCAATCTGTTGAGGGCACTGCTGTGACGCCATTAGGGCTCTGCGCCTCACGGAGGCGCTCCTCAGCAAGGCGAACAGCCTCCAGTAGCTCCGCTCGCTGCGCCGAGAGCCTTGAATTATCATCTCGCGCACGCTGGACATCGGCGCGCAGCGCTTCGGCATCAGCTTCCGCTTCCGCGACCTCGTCCCTGCGCGCCCTCAAGGTTTCCGCCAATCTTTCAACACGTGCTGACAGCACCGTAGCGCGCTCTTCGGCTTCTTCGACGACCGAAAGTACCGCTTGGCGGCGCGCAAGCTCTTCGCCCAGCGCTGCAAGCTCATTCTCTGCTCGAGTTCTGGCCGTTATAGCTGCATCCCTCTCCGAGAGAGTGGCTTCCAAGGCTTGGCGCGCTTCCGCAAGGGCGTCATTCGATGATGCCCGGCGTGCCTCTGCCTGATCGATCAGCTCTTGAAGTGTGGCTAAGCGTGATGCGGCTTCCCCCTCGGCGGCTTCTCTGGTCCCTACCCGTTCCGCCAAGCTGAAAAGGCGTTCACGTAGAGATTGCAAGTCGCTATTGGCAGCCTCCACTTCTATATCCAATGACGCCCTGTTTGCCCTTAGCCGCTCGACTTCACTGTTCAGAGCATCACGTTGGCCGGTCAACTCCGCGATCTGTTCTTGTGCTGCTTCGATCTGCGCGAGCACTGCTCTTTGGCGTTCGATATCACCTTCAATTTGGGCACGCTCAGCCGACGCGCTATCACGAGCTGCAAGTGCCGAAGCCCTGTCTGACAATGCCCGCTCCAACAATTGTCGGGTCTCTGCCAAGGTCGTCTCGGCCTGAGTACGTGTATCCTCTGCTGCCTGCCGTGCGGCCTCGGACTGACGTAGCCGCCCAGCAACCAACTCTTCTTCTCGGCGCAACTCGCCCAAGGTTCGAGAAAGCGCATCTACTTCTGCTCGTAGCGATCCGAGCTGGCCTTCAGCTAGACCACGGTCGCGTGCGGCGGCATCCCGTGCAGCAGTCTCCGCCGCCAACTGCGCCTGCAATTCCTCGAGCCGGGACTGGGCATCCGATACTCTGCTTTCAATGGACACCGCAGCCGCTTGCTGGGTTTCGATCCGTTGCCGAAGATCTGCTTCTGCCAATCGAAGCTGTTCGACTTCCTGACGCAGCGCCTGCAATCCAACAATCTGCGCGCGGAGCGTCTCGACCCGCGCCGTCTCAGCTTCGCGTTGGCCCTCCAGCTCTTCAACTGCATCAGAAAGCGTTGTTCTTTCCGCCCTCAAGCCAGAAACTGCCTGCTCAAGTTCAGCTCTTCGGCGATCCATCTCTGCTAGCAGCCGGTCAATTTCCTCACGCTGCGCGGTCAATGCCCGGATCCGCTCCCGCTCCCGCTCCCCGGTCGCTATGGCTTCTCGAGCCGAGCTTTCCTGTTCACGCAAACGATCCAAGGCGGCTTGTGCTGCATCGCGAGCGGCGAGTGCAGCGGTTTCAGCTCCCCGCGCTTCGTCGCGGCTCTGAATAGCCTGCCGAAGCTCATCGCGAGCTGCCTGCAAATTGGTGTCAAAGCGCGAAATTTCCTCCCCAAGCTGATCACGGCTCTGACGAAGACGTTCACGCTCCTCAGTGAAATAACCGATATCGCGTTCAATCTGCCCATAGCGATCACTGAGATCATGCACCTGGAACACCAGCACGCCCATGCCAACAAGACCCAGCGCAGCAAGCCCCCCGGCAAGATAGCTGAACGTGCGAGATCTACGAAAGGTCTCTTTCGATGAGGTCAAGGCAACCCTCCATATCCTTTGAAAGTTCGTCTACCCAGAACCGTCTTACGCGCCAGCCCATGGATTTTAATTGATGATCACGCCAGTGATCCGCCATTTTCCTGCGGCCATCGGAATCCTGATGCCAATGTCGGCCGTCGATCTCGAGATCAAGTTTCACACCTGTTTTCCCGAAGAGAGCGAAATCCAACCTTCGACCGGCGATTTCGAATTGAGGTTCTGGATCAAGGCCCCTGTGCTTCAAAGCGTAAAAGACCTTGCGCTCCCATTCGCTATCAAACACGCCTTCCCCAGACCGCCGGCGTGGTTCGGTCGCAACGGCTGCAAGGCGAGCTAAAGCGCGAACCTTGGCAGATCGAGCGTAATCAAGATCGCCAAACACATGTGCAACGGCGCGCGCACGTGAAATCGCTACATTCAGTCGGCGCAAATCTTTTTGAACGAAGGTCACAGCAGAGATCGCGCTGGAGGTCGAAAGGCACGGAGAAAAAAGGATCACATCCCTTTCCTGCCCTTGGAAGCCATCCACAGTAGCGACGCGAAGCTCTGCACCCTCAAGCTTTTGTGCCGGGACACGTGCTTTCACAGTTTCTTCGATGGCCTGGACCTGCGGGCGGAACGGAGAAATAACCCCGATAGTGCCGTCGTAGCCCTGCTCCACTAAAAGCAGATGGACGTGATTGGCGATTGCCTCAGCCTCTGCAGTGTTTACGTTTCCCCGCGGCGTTGCAGCCGGTCCAGGCACGTGCGTCCATGCTATTCCTGCCTTCTGACCTTTTGGTGACCGGATAGTCTTCGGGTCGTAGGAGGTAGTCAGCTGTCCACTATAAAAAGTATCGCTTATATAATCGACGATTGGTCCTGCTGACCGGTACTGATGCCGCAACAATACGCGAGGTGCGCCAGGGACACGCTTGGCGAAATCAAATAGGGATTGTCGACTTTGGGCGAACCGTCCCATCCCCGAGGTTGGAAGGCCCTGCGCCTTCATCAAGTTCCTATCTTGAGCTAGGCCCAGCTGTGGAATGAAGCTAAGCTGCCGGTCATCGCCGACTACTACGGCTCGCTTTGCTCTGGCAAAAAGAGGCAAAGCTGATGCAATATCACATTGGCTGGCTTCGTCGAAAATGACCAGATCGAAGAGCCCCTCCTCTAATGGGATTCGTTTTGGGGCTCCAAGTACCGACGCCAACCAGAGTGGCCGATGTGTCACCACCGCATTTGTGAGCTCGGAGGGCAGATTACGTTCACCGTGAAACTGGAAATCGGCACGAGACGCCTCCAGCACTTGGCGTTCACTTTCGAGCAATACAGCTACATTCGATAGGACCGCAGGCAGTAAAGTTGACGCGATGTCAGCGATATCGTCGGTAAGGGTGACTGGGTCACCTTCGGGGGAAAGAGCGTCGCGAGCGCTCCTCAAGCTGACAAGCCTAGCCCTCAAAGCTGAAAGGGGAGCACCTTCCGGTAGTACATCCCCGTCAGACGAGGCGTGGATGCTTGACGTTCTCCCAAATAACGCTGCGACTGCGCGCCAGAACCTCGCTAGAATGCTCGTCTCTGCGTGCTGCGGTTCGACTGGACGCTCATCATCAGCAGCAAAGCGTTCGCGAGCACCTATTCGTTCAACCAACTCAGCGATTTCGCATTCTAACTCCGCGCGCCGTCGAATGGTATCGAGCGCGCGCCGCCGGTCTGCGGACAGCGTTGCCAGCCGTCCCATCAACTCCGGATCAGCTGGTCGAGGGCGCAATCCCGTCTCATTCAGCAAGTCGGCAAGCACCTGTTCCACAGACCGGTCGACCTCCCGTTGAGGGTCAAGCGTCCTGACAAGAAATGGCAGGTCGGATGCCAACCCACCCAGGCGGTCCTCGACGGCATCGAGGGCTTGATGGTTCTTGGAAGCGACCAGCACCCGCCCTCCCTTCATAAGAACCGAAGCTGCCATCGAAACGATAGCCTGACTTTTTCCAGTGCCTGGGGGCCCCGTGACGACAGTGAGCGGCGCATTGCTCGCATAACGCACGGCTTCTATTTGCTCTCCGTTAAGGGGGCCCACATTTATGTCGTGGATCACCTTTGGTTCAATGTCGTGGGGTAATGACAGAACAGGGGCAAGTGCGGTTTTGCGCAGTGCTTCAGCAGGCCATGACGCTATCGCATCCAAATCACGAACCGCACCCGCCGTGAACGTCGACTCAGTTGGCAGAAACAACGCTGCAATATCATAGATGGCTGTAGAGGTCAGGTCGACTTGTGAATCAAGCTGCACACCAGTGATCTTACCGCGCAGTTGGCGGGCTGCCGCCTCTCGGAGCCGAGACACAAAATCATCCGCGCGCAACCCAATGCCGTCTGACGGCAGAAAAATCTCTTTCAGCTCGGTCCTTTGCCATCCCGCAGTTCTGGCTGCACCGTCGAGCCAATCGGGATTGACCAAAACGTCATCGGCTTCGATAACCAGACGCAGCGACGTCTCAGTACGTGACCACTCTGCCGACAAAAGACCAACTGGCCAGATAGCCGGTACCCCCGACTTGCGTCCCACCATCACTGGCCAGCCGACCGCGAGAGTCATCTCATTCGCTTCCCGGCGAAGGAGTGCCTGCCTGAAATCCGCTGGTAGTGAGTCTAGTGAGAACGTGATTATCCGCCGCGTCTCCTCATTGGGTGCAATCGGACCGATGCCTGTAGCAAGAATCCATTGGCTGCCGTGACGGTCCGGAGTCTGTGTTATGGCACCCCTTGGATCGGAACGTAGCGCCGAGCGCCAGTAGCGCAAAAGCGCATTTGGATCGATCAACGATTGCGCAATGTCATCCACTTCCTCAGATTCGGCCTGTTTGAGCTCTGCGCCAATGGCACAGGGGACAGCATAGAGGAGTTCTTGAGCAGGCCTTGTCGCGGTTGAGTTGGTATTGTCAGAGGTGCGGTTTTCACTTGGCTTGGGTGCAGCGATAGGCTTCCAACGACCGTTGCGCTCCAAGCGCACCACTCCGGACGCTGCCAGTGCCTCC
Source organism: Roseinatronobacter bogoriensis DSM 18756 (assembly GCF_004366635.1). Lineage (GTDB taxonomy): Bacteria > Pseudomonadota > Alphaproteobacteria > Rhodobacterales > Rhodobacteraceae > Roseinatronobacter > Roseinatronobacter bogoriensis. The sequence goes on from NZ_SORN01000018.1 coordinate 15,668, forward strand.
AGTTCCGACACGATCGATTGTTTTTCCACTGCATCAAAGGATGCACCAAGAAGCACAAGAAGTTCCTCTGTCGTCCGGCCTCGCGGGAAGGCTTCAATGGTTCTTTGGACAATCGACATACGCCTAGCGCATTTCCTCTAATTTCTCTTCAAGCATCAAAAGTACGCACCATAAAACTACAGTGCTCGACGCATCATATGTCGGCGCAGCGGTTATCAGGCTCTGCCTTAAACATTGTCGGATACAGCGATGAGAAACAAGGACTTATCTATTGCACTCAATGCACCTTCTTCACGGCAACACACAAATCCCATCATTCTGCCGCCCCGCCACCAAGTCCCGTAACGTCGCCGGTTCGATTACCTCGACCGCATCACCCCACTGGTAGAGATGCCAGGCCATCTCGACGAGACCGCTGGCCTCAAAGGCAACGATCAGTCCGCCATCATCCTGCTCGACCATTTCCTGTCGGGGGTGGAACACGAATTCGCGTGCGGTGGCTGCTGCGGCCGGGGCGAAGCGCCAGACGACGCGGGTGAATTCTACATCCGAATGGAAAGACCCGAAGGACTGCGCCGCATAGGCGTCAAGGTCGAAATCCTTTTCCTTCTTGAACCAGATCATGGTCATTTCGACCTTTGCAATGCGGTCCAGGCGGAACCGTCGGAAGCCGTCACCCTTTGCGGGATCGCGCGCGATCAGGTAGTGACGTGTCCCAAGGAGCAGCCCATAGGGCTCGACAATGCGCTTTTTCGGCTCTGCATCCTGCGCGCCCCGATACGACATGATCAGCTGAAACTGCCCCTTCAGCGCGGCGGTGAGGATGCTCATATGGACCGGGCATGTCTTGACCCTTGGGCCAGGGCGACAGGCATAGCCTTTTACCTCCAGCATCGCCTCTGCATTCGCCTCAGTCCGCCGCGCCTCGGTTGTGGGCAGTTTCGCCACCAGCCTGTCGCGGACGGCCTGCAGAGAGGCGGCCTCTGAAGGTGCACCTTCCCTTTCTGCACGCCGGATCGCCATTTCAAGCGCTGCCAGCTCATGCTCGAAGATCCCCTGCATCCCCAGCCTGTTGGTTTCGCGCAGCGTCCACCGGCGACGGCGCTCGCTGTCAGTGGTATGTTTCAGGCTCGGATAAAGTTCCTTCAGCGCAAAAACCATGCGCTGGGCCGTCCGTTCGTTCACGCTGAACTCTGTTGCGATCTCCTTCACTGTGATACCATGAAAGCGCGACGCCGCAATATGCGCGAGCTTCAGCAGATCCTGTGCCTTCTGAAATGACATGGCCGTTTCTATCCTCGACAGTTTATGACGTAGCCCCTCGCCTATACTCAACCTGAGGATGATTCTTCTCCAGGTTGTGACGCAGGCAGGGCATTTTTCGGGCAGCATCTCTGGCCCCAGACCCCGCAAGTCTCTGTATCAGAACCGGCCTGCAGAAAGGTTATTCCTCACACCACCTATGTCACGCGGCCCGCCACATGCGCATCCCGGCTGGCCGCACTCATCCTGAGGAAGAACTGGAGTCAGAATGGCATTACCACCAAGAGCATTTTTCACAGTACACGAAGCAGCCTCGCGCTGGGGTTGCATGATCGCCGATATCGCGGGCTGGGCGACCGAAGGCAAGCTCAACATTATCACCGGCATTCCCCTTGCCGTCTGCGAGACCGAGAAAGTGGCCGGGTTGATCACCATTTCGCCGATGGACATGCTGCCCCTCTTCCGACGTGATGGCACAGGGCCAGGTTCGGTCCGGCTGCAGCGGATCAAGCCCGAAGCCAGAGAAGACTGGCTTTTTGTGACCGAGCCGGATGACGGGGTCGAAGTGTCGATCGCTGATCTGCTGATCAGCGGCCCGGATGTTCTGCGCTTTGAGGACGAGTACGATCTGTTGCGCCGCATCGGCGGCGGCGCGGGCGCGCTCTCGCCCTATGACTGGGAAGGTATGTATGTGGCCATGATCCAGCGTATTCATGAACACGGCCTGCCTGCAACGCAGGCGGATCTGATCGCAGAGTTGCAGGAATGGTTCGCCACTGTCTCCGAGACCGGCGAGGTTCCGGATGAAAGCACCATCCGCCGCCGCTTGCGCCCGTTCTGGCGTGCCCTGCGCCGCGAGACCTGACGCCCCGGACCCTGTCAGGCGCGCCTGGCATCCGCGTCATGCACGATCTTTGGCCGTGGCCGGAACTGACCGGCCACAGCATTCACCCCGGCGCGCAGGGGCGAGTCCATCAGATGCGCATAGCGCAGGGTCGTCTGTATCTGGCTGTGACCCAGCAGCTTGCCGATCATCTCGAGCGACGCCCCGCGGCTGACCAGCAGCGACGCGAATGTGTGGCGCAGATCATGGATGCGTACATCGGGCAGGTTTGCCTCGCGCTGCACGATCATCCAGAACCGGCGGATTTCCTTCACGGGCTGGCCCGGCACATCGCCGGGGAACAGCCAGGGGTTGCCTTTGGGCACGACCACCCCGCGCTGACGCACGATGGCGGCGACTTCAGCCGAAATTGGCACTCGATGGATTTTGCGCTGCTTGGTGGTGCTCGCAGGCTTTGACCAGATGCCCAGCTCGAGATTGAACTGCTCAAACCGCGCCTGGCGCACCTCTCCCACGCGGGCACCTGTCAGCATGCAAATCCGGATGATGCCAGCCGCGCGCTGATCTTCAGCCGCGTCCAGCACCTCGGCCAGCCTGCCGATCTCCTCCTGCGACAGGAACCGCTCACGCGCGGTCTCGACGCGTTTTTTGAACCCGGCCGCCGGATTGTCACTGCGCCAGCCCCACTGGATAGCGAGGTTGAACATCTTACGCAGCACCTCGCCGATCCGATTTGCACGAACGGGCGTGGGCTTCTTCCCTGCCAGTTTGCGTGCGCGATTGTTGGGCGTGGCCTTCGAGGGACGCGCCCTGCCCTGCGCAATGAGGTTCAGGAGCTTCGTTACGTCCTGCGGGGTGATGTCTGCCACCAGCTTGTTGCCCCAATGGGGAGCAACCAGCTTGGTCAGGAACGAACGATGGTCAGACGCGCTCAAAGGGGCCAGTGTCGACGCATGTTCGACAAGATAACGATCGATCATGTCATTGAACCGGGGCGCCTCGCGCAACGCGCCGCGCTCATCCAGCGGGTCGGAGCCTTCATCGATCTGTCGCCGCAGCTCGCGCGCCCGCTCGCGGGCCGCTGTGACGGTCCATTCCGGCCAACGCCCGATGGCCATGCGGCGCTGGCGTCCAGCGAAACGGTAATCCAGCACAAAGGACCGCTCGCCCGAGCGCATGACGCGGATGGAAAGCCCGCGGATTTCCGTGTCGAACACCTGGTAATCCCGATCCTCTTCGGGGATCTGCTCACGCACCGTTTTGTCGTTCAATCGCAATCGCTTGACCATGGTTACACCTCCTGCTGCGCATGACACAGGCGTAGATGCGCAGTTATATCAAGCGAAGCATGCGCTGTGGGGTGGCGCACAGGCGGTGACCGGCAGTGAAGCGCGGGATCGCTGCCGGTCCCTGAATTGATTGGGAAAATGGGGCCACGCACAGATTACGGCGCGGCACCCCGCCAGAGAATCAATGCCCGGAATGCGTGCACCCGCTCTACAGGATGCCGTGCGCTTGCCCAATGAGCATCGAAATCCGCCCAAAAATCTGTAAATTTCATTTGAAATCAATGACCGGCAAGGCTTCGGACCCCTTGCCGGTTGGCCCAATGCGTGTGGATACCTGCCAAAGCCCGCGAAACACAGGCGAAATCCTGTAAATCGGCGACACAACAGCGCCTCAGGCCCTGTGCAGCATCGTCCACCCCGCTGCTTCGGCATCGCGCCTGATCGGCACTGCCGCGCTCATCCCCCGGAAAACTCAACAATATCAATGACCGGCAAGGCTTGAGTGCATCACTGCCGGTCACTGCCTTCCCGCCACCCTTTCGGCCCTGCGCATCTGAAGTCCTGAACCCCGTCCATCCCGGGCGATGACCAGGAGAGACCCGATGACAGATACTGAAATGACCACCAGACCCAGCAAGCCGCGCCTGCTGAGCGGCTGGATCAGCCGGCTCGATCTTGCACTCGAACTCGGCCTGACCGTCGAAACGCTGCATCGCTGGGAGAAGCTGCGCTTCGGCCCACCCTGCGTGCGCGCCGGGCGCAAAATCTATTACCGCCGCGATGCAGTGCAGAACTGGCTGCTGGAGCAGGAACAGGAGCGCAACGCCACGGTAAGACACGCGGCGCCCCGGCGTGCGGGAGGTCGCCGATGACCATCCCCCTGCCCTACCGCAAACACCGCCAGCGCGAACAGGCGCGTCAGGACTGGATAGAGGAGCGGCGGCGCGAGGCGCGCATGGTCGTGGCCGATGTGTTGAACCACTCCGATCACTTGCTGCGGCTCGCCTGCAATGTGCTCGCCCTGCATGGCGAGACCGAAGAAGAGCGTAAGGATGCACGGATCCTGCTCGTCGTGCTGGACGCAAGATTGCCCACGCGGGCTGGGCGTGATCGATCGGACCGGGAGGATCGGCCATGAAGCGGCGCGGTACACCTGAGGCCGATCTGCAGCGCGCGGTCGTACAAGCCCTGCGCTTTGCCCTGCCCCGTACGGCCATCATCCACCACTGCGCCAATGAGGTGACCGAGCCCGGCCCGCGTGGGGCGAAGCGCCAGGCGATCCTCGTCGGCATGGGCGTCCATCCCGGCTTTGCCGATCTCATGGTGCTCTGCGACGGGCGCGTGCTGTTTCTGGAGCTGAAATCCCTCAAGGGCAGGCTCAGCCCGGATCAGGAGGCGTTTCGCGACGCGGTACAAGCGCAGGGGCACGGCTGGGTGCTGGTGCGCAGCCTCGATGACGCGCTGGGCGCGCTGGCGGACCATGGGTTCACCACCCGCGTGGCGGCCCCGGCTCGGAGGCCCGTGCCATGAGCCATGAGGCCACCAACTGGGCGATCAAGCAGCGCGGGCTGAAACCGACGACGAAGATCGTACTCTGGCATCTCTGCGACCGGTTCAACCCGGATTACGGCTGCTTCCCCTCGCAGGAGCGGCTGGCGCATGATTGCGAGATCAGCCGCTCGACGCTGAACGAGCATATCGGGCAACTGGAAGCGGCAGGTCTCCTGCGCAGGGTGCCGCGCATTCATCCCATCACCAAACGCCAGATGCCGACCCGCTACATTCTGGGGTTTGAACCGGGCTTCACACCGCATGCGCCAGACCCGTGTCCGGAAACCGGACATGGACATGCAGATGATGCCGCAGGCGTCGCAGATATCGGGCCTTTCGACTATGAGCCACCGCATATGGCTGAGCCGTGTCTGAATTCCGGACACGGGTGTGCGGCCCGACCCGTGTCCGATTTTCCGGCTGACCCGTGTCCGGAAAATGCCGAAAGCCGTGTCCGGAATCCGGACACTAACCCTGTAAGGGAACCTCTAAGTAAACCAGTAAAGGAGGAGGAGGACGCGCGAGCGCGCGAAGCCATTTCTGATGATTTTTTCGAGGAGCTGCTCAAGGCGCTGGGCATCGCTCCCACCGCCCTGCCCGGCTGGTGGCAAGGCTGGCCACCGCGCGAGCATGTCCGTCGCTGGCGCGACGATCTGGGGCTCGACGAGGCTGCAATCATCGAAGTTGCTGAGGAATCGCGGCGAACCCATCCAGAACCGCCAGATGGCCCCAAGGCGCTCGACCGCGCCATGCAAAGGGCTTCGCAGCGCCTGAAACAGACCGGAGCACCGATTGCGAAGAACGGGCCAGCGAACTGCGCAGGCCATTCCCGGCAAAGAAACCGCAGTCCCGGCCCCATGCCCAGCGCCGACGAAAAGGCGGCATTCTATGCCGATCTGGTCAATTCTAACCGGTTCCTGCCCGCGAACACGATCAGCAACAGCATCCGCGATGCGATGCTGGAACGGGGTCTGGTCACAGTCGAGCGGCTGCGCGAGCGCGGGGTGCGATGAATGGCATGGTGTTTCGTCCCCGGCACGGCCTCTCCCTCTGCGCAGGCGGCGGTGGCCTCGATATGGGCCTCATGCTCGCCGAGCCCGGATATCACACACGCTGCTTCGTCGAATGGGAGGATTGGCCCCGCGCTGTCCTCATCGCCGCGCAACGCGCAGGGTATTTCGCACCTGCGCCGATCTGGACGGACCTTCGGACCTTCGACGCCCGCCCCTTCTGCGGGGCCTTCGACATCGTCCTCGCCGGATATCCCTGCCAGCCCTTCAGCGCGGCCGGAAAACGCGGCGGCGCCGATGATCCCCGCCACCTCTGGCCCGATGTCGCCCGCGTCATCGGGGAATGCCGCCCCGAATGGATCTTTCTCGAAAACGTCGCCGGGCACGTCACCCTCGGGCTTGAAACCGTCCTGCGAGAGCTTTGGGGCATGGGCTACACGCCTGCGGCGGGTCTGTTCAGCGCGGCAGAAGTCGGTGCGCCGCACCAGCGGCTCCGGATCTTCATCCTGGCCCACACCGATGAGCCTGCATCCGGGCACGGATCGCTACAACCCGGCCGGGAACAGCGACTTTACCCGGAAGGCCGAGGCGCTGGCGCTGGGCATCACCAGCTGGTCGACGCCGAAGGCCACGGATGGCGCGAAGGGCGGTCCGGGCCAGAGCTATGGATCAGGCGGGACACCCCCCCTGCCTGCGCAAGCGGCGCAATGGCCGACCCCGGCGGCGCAGAACTGGAAGGGCAGCAGCGAGGCCAGTGTGACGCGGGCGGATGGCAAATCCCGCATGGACATCCTGCATTACCGGGCAGAACAGGGCTTCACCCGCCCGGACCCGGCGATCACGATGCATGGCGTAGGGTCCTCGCCGCACGCCCCGATCTCGCGCCGGCTCTGGGCTTCGATGACTGCCTCGCATGGGCGCGTCGTCTCGCGGCGGATCCTGAAGGGTCGGTCGCGGCGGCGGCTGAACCCGCTCTTCGTCGGATGGCTGATGGGCTGGCCCATCGGGCACGCGCTCTGCGCCTGCTCGGCAACGGAGTTCACCCTCTGGCATCAGCATATGCGTGGCGCTCTCTCGCAGCTGCCCATGGCCTCGGGCCCGTGGATCTGGCGGTCGACAGATCAGGCCCAGCGCCCTGCGCAGATGGATTTCCTTGAAAGGTTGAAGCCATGAGTTTCCACAGCAAGATCACCCGCAAAGGCGGCGGACGCGTCAAACGCGCGCTGGGCGTGCAGGCGGCGTTGGAATGGGCGTTTCGGGTTGAGAAGGCGCAGCTGGAACTGCCGCCACCATCGGATATCGAGGAAGAGGGCTTCGGCTTCGGCCTGGAATATGTCCTGCTGCAACGCGCTGCATTGGGCTGCAAGGTCGATGGCGGGCAGCACAAGATTGGCGGCTATGTCCATGAGGATGCGGAGGTGATCGCTGCGACCGTCGCAGGCCTGCCCGACAATCTTGGCGGCAAGCGCATGGCGATCCGCGTGGCCGAACTGGCGCGCGCCGGCTTGACGCCGGACTGGATGCCGGGTGCCGTTCCGCGCTGCGTGCCGGTCGATATCAAGCGTAACCGGCATGGGGATCGCGCCACCAGCGAGGTCGTTGGCACCGAGCGCGTCCTGATCAAGGGCAAATGGCGCAGTGTCGAAGTGCGCGCCTGTCCGGTTCGGTTCTCACCGGATCAGCGGCAGATCAACAGCGCGCGGCAAGCCTATGAGGATTGGTGGCAGGCGCTGGGCTGGGTGCGGGATGGGCTGATCGCAGGTGGGATGCTGCGCGAGGTCGAGCTGACAGACATGCTGCCAAGGAAGAGGCCATGGGAGCCGCGGTGAGCGTAGGCGATTTGGACAGATAGTGATCTACGAATGATCTGCACGTACCATAGTGACTTCATGGCGCACCTAGGCTCAAGACACTCAACCGTCTCATGCCATTGAGTGCATCTGCAATCCCTAGACTTCACACTCAGAACGCTTCATCGTCAGCCTCACCAACCAGATGCCAAGGTCAGGCAATTATGCTGCGAGGGGGGTGAGCCTTTGAACGGTGCGCAAGACGAATCGGTTTCCCAAGACAGCAAGGGGAGTACCGCCACCGCGCTGTCTGCGTCGCTGGACGATTTACGCACAGCGCTTCTCGCGCTTAAACCCACTGGACCGGAGGGGTTCGAGGGGTTGCTTGCCACCATATTGGGCAAGATCAGCGGCCAAGATTTTCGTCTGGCCAAGTCCGGCCTACAGAACGGGAAAGACGGAGCAACGTCTGCCACAGCGAGCAATCACATCTCCTTCGAGGGCAAGCTCTACACCACAAAGATCAACGACAACGAGGTCTTGACCAAGATTACGCGGCTGATCGGCAGCAGCGCTCCGCCTGATGTGTGGGTTCTTGGAGCAACAGTCGAAGCAAGCACTCAATTGCTCGAGCCAATGCAATCCGCAGCCGCCAAGAATGGTATCAGCATATTTGTGCTCGACTGGCCAAGCGCATCCGCTGTACCTCCGCTGGCGGTCGCATGCGCTTTCGCGAATGGAGAAACAAGCGCGTTCTTGCGAGATCACGTCAGCGATGTGGCGACCGTAAAGAACGCCGACACGGCGCTCGAAGCAATCCGCCGATCAGACGCGTTCCATGCAAGTGCCGAACCCATTGTTCGGGCACTTCAGGAACCCTCGCTTGCAGGAGCGAATGCGAGGAAAGCGAATTCGAGGTGGCTCGAAGCCACCTTCGCGGACCGGTCCCGCGCCAAGGCAAAGTTCGGCCAAGCCCTCGCACCCAATGCGGCCGGACCACTTATGCTTCAGCAACGCTCAACCCTAGTGCAGCAGGTTAATCAGCAACTTACAGTTGCCCCTTCGCGCAAGATCGTAGCGCTTGTCGGGGGAGAGGGCTGCGGCAAATCTTGGCTGCTCGCGCAAAGCTGGCTTGAGCTTGGCAACCGGCCCCTACTTGTCTTGATCCCGGCGAACGACCTCAGGCCGGTTGCAGCCTATGGATTGCTCACGCCGCTTCTAATCTCAAAGCTAATTCAGCAAACGGGTACGAGCGACGGCGAGGTCTCCCGCAAGCGCTGGGAACGGCGACTGGAGCAGTGGAAAGAACAGGCAAATGAAGAAACGCCCAGATTCATCTTGTGCGTGGACGGTCTCAACCAGCAACCCGGTTTTGACTGGCCGCGCTGGCTTGATGACGCCACCTCGGTCGTTGAAGAGTTGGGCGGCGCTCTAGCTATAACTGCGCGAGAGGGCTATTTTAACGAGCGCATCCGTTCGGCAGTGCATTCCAAGATCGTCACTGTGCGCGTCCCGGAATGGACGGAGTCAGACCTGAAGGAGATTCTGGCCACAAAAGGCTACAAAGCTAGCAAGATTAAGCCTGCTGTGCTCGCACGTCTCCGAAATCCCAGAATGCTCGGGATTGCCTTTGACCTGCTGGAAAGGTTTGACGTCCTTGACTTCAACGAGCTGAGTGTGGAGCGGTTGCTTTTCGAGCATATCCGCGTTGGTGCACGCGATGGCAGTGCAGCGGAACCGCCAGATAAGTTTTCAAAGCGGTTGGCGCAACACGCCCAGATGATCATGGATCGCGTCAAAAGCCAGCAAGGTGAAGACCAACTGATATTCGACCGCGACGACGGCCAATCTGGGCACACTTTAAGCGCGGAGCTTCTCGCAGTCACTGCCGAACACTTCTTTCAGCCGTTGCCAGAAGATCCCAACCTATATACGCTTGCCGATCACGGGCTTTCGCTAGCGCTGGGCCTCTCGATCATAAAGGCGCTGCAAAAGGCTGAGCGTAATGGACGCGACGTTGCGGATGCGTTGGACGAACTAATTGAGCCGATCGCCGCCCTCGACAAGACCGCCGATGCGGTTTTCTCCGGGGCTATGGTCTCCAGTATTGATGGGCAGTGTTCGCTTGCAATCAGGCGCGCATTGATCTGCGGCTTTCTGCGCCTCCAAAACATAGACGCGCAGAATTACCCGGCTTTCGTCGCCATTGCGCGCAATGCGACGGATGCAGCGATGTGGGCGCTCTTCGACATCTCGGCGACGTCCCGCTATGCAGCCAACAAGGACTGGCTCTCGGCGGCTTTGCGCGCATGCCGGCACAATTCGGAATGCTGGTCAGTCATCAGCACGCATGTATCCGACTGGCTGCGCTCATATTCACTCGACCCGAAAATCAAGGTTATGGGCACCCCAGGCCAAGATAGCGCCGATAGGATCGCAAAGAGTACGGAGGAGAAGGCGCAGGCTCTTCTGCAAAAAATTTCAGAACTGTCTGGTGCGGAGCGCAAATTTCTCGAAAAGAACATGCTTGAGCGCAAGGACTACGACCCATCGCTACTTTTTGAAGATGCCTTCGAGATGCTCGCCGGGATGCCGCTGGCAGGCTTTGCTGAGCAACTTGTCGCGTGCAGCTTTTCGCTCGCCCTCAATGCAAGTTTCCGGGCGCCGTATGAAGAGTATCTGGCCCTGATCCGGTTCAACCGCCGAGATTGGCTGGAGACGCGGCAGCGACTCCTTGAGGCGTCTGATTTTCTCGTGCGGAATGGCGCGTCACGCACCGGCAAATGGGCGCTGGTGGCAGTGTTGCGTGGCATGAGTACGGTCGAGGACGCCAAACGCGAGGATCAACTTGTCGAGGAGCTTACCAAGGACCGGGAGAAATTCGGCGGCTGGCGGCTCGTCGAAAAATACTGCGCCACAGACCCCTGTGATCCTACATCGACGAAGCCGCACAATATTGCTGCGACGGCCGAGCGATATGCGAAGATCAAGGTCGATGAAGTGTCGCGCCACCTTTGGATGGGCGAGGACGATCATTTTGTGAGAGACGCGCTTCCGGGTCTGGCCCGGTTCGCGCCGGACTTGGCGATCGAGACTCATCGCAAAATCGCACGGTCCATTGTCGCACGTGACGCTTCGGAGCTTGTCTTGGGCGTCACCTCGCTCGAGCAGCACTGCGCGATGCTGGATTCCGAGACAGTCTGCAAGCTCGTCGAGGTCGCGAATACGCTTAGCTCGCCGCGCAAGACGGAATCGAGAGACGCCCGCGACAACTGGATCACATCACAATACGCGATCCAGATCGCGTTCCCTCATATGAATGGCGATTCTCAGCTCGATATTCTGGTCGGCTTGCCGTCTCACGGCCCGCCGTTGCTCAAGCTGGCAAAGGTACTCAAACCAGCGGCGCCCGAGAAGCTGGAATACGCGCTGGAAAGAGCCATGCAATCTGGAGAATGTAATCGGGCGCTTGCCGCGTTGCTGTTCGCTCGGCATTCAGGCACGGATATGACCGAGCGCAGCCGGATACTAGTCGGCCAATTCGCGGAGCATGAGCGTTCGGCCGTACGCGCCGAAGCTATGGACATTATCGCGCATTTGAAAAACTTCGAGCTTATCGAAGGTATTGTGACCACAGGGTGGAGCGCGGCTTTGCTCGATCCACGCGAGAACTACTTTGAGATTTGGCATGGCTCTCACGTTATCATCTTGGCCGCTGAGCAAGAAATAATCAGCTTCAGTGAAGCGTTGGAAAGGACCACCCCTTGTCTGTATAGCGTGACAGCAGACGTGCTCGGAGCGGGTTGCCACGCGACAATCGCAGCGCGACTAACTGCAGCCGTTAGAACCGCGCTTAATGTTGAACTCCCGTTTTCGCCCCCGGCTGTCGAACAGGCCATCGAGGCAGCCGACCGCACGAATCCGCCGCTCCTGTCTTTGGCGGAGCCAGATGAAGTTGTGGGTTCCAAGGCGTTCTTCAGGCGTATGTCCGATACACCGGAAGACTTCGAAGTGCGCCAACGCCAAGGATGGGACGCATTTAATCGGTTTGAAACGGCGCTTACAAAATATGACGCGCGAATCATCGTAGATGATGTGGGTTTTAGAGGCGTTGATGTTTGCGTTTCCGCATCGCTAGATCATTGCACAGGCTTAGTCCAAGAGCTTCTTATTCTGGATGATCACAAGTTGATGCATGTTCGGAATTTTGCATTGATGCTCGCGAAGTCGGTTTCCCACTACGACCCAACGCTTGCTCGCAAATTGTTTGATCGCCTTGCAGATGGGCGGGCTATCGTAAGCCTAGTTTTCGGTCTGTCAGGGGTATCACTTGAGGCCATGTGTCTTTGGAAAAGCTCGGACGGTGGCCCGCTGGATGATCTGCGGACGCAGCGCCTAGACTGCGCGGCAAATGACCACCTGTTGGCGCAAGAAGTGCTGGCGGCTCTCATGGCGGGCAAGGACGAGTTCCTCAAAAGATATGTGCGCAAGAATCTCGAGAGTCTTCAGCCTGCTGACAATGCGCGTGCGCTCATTGTGGTCGGCTTCGGGTTGGAGTCTCCCGTTTCCGAGGAACTCCTCAATAAGTATAAGGATGCGAGCGGACTGACCGGTCGTGCAGTCAAATCAGCTCGCTTCGCATATGATCGCAACCGCTGGGCGCGGCATTGGTTTGAAAAGATGTGCGCCACCGACTCCGGCGAGGAATTCTGGGCGTACAGCGCATTATTCCTGAAGATCGTCGATGCGCGTGTTGGTCTCTGGGGTGGAGGATTCTCGCGGACGGGCACGGCAATGCCAAGGTTCGAGCCGAGTATTAGAAGCCGGTTGGAAAATCGAGCGAAGGCTTGGAAGGCAAAGCGGGAAAAGACACTTTGTGGTGATAAAGTTCCCGGCGAAGTATACTTGGTGCTCGATTAAACAGACTTGGATGCGCTGCGGGGTCAGGTTACAGTCAGAACAAATTCACTTCACAGCTCAATTACTAGCCGACGCGATATCGTTCATTTCTGCTGCGGCCATGTCGAACGATACCATTTGCCAAAACTGCCTCGCCGAATTCATGAATGTTAAATGTCTGCAAATCGCGGGTTTTCCTCCCCCCTTCGCATGGTTCCTCCTAGGCGCGATCCGTATACGGGGGGGCTGAGCGCGCAAGTTTTCCAGCGTCTGGCCTTATCACCGGGGAATCCACCTGGAAGCCACCCCGCTGGCCATGCCGAAAATTCCGACTCAGTATCAAACACTTATGCGACCACGCCGCCGGCCAAGGTGGATTCCTTCTGGAAGCCAGGGAATCCACCCTGCGGAATCCAGTGGCCAACAAAGCCACCTCGGGAAGCCACCGGCACCGCGCCTTGCCGGAAGGCATTGATTCCAGGCCGAAAAATGGTTTGACTTTTCTAGCCCCCTTGACCTATCCCTTGATCATCGAAGAGTTGCGCCCGGAGGATATCCCTCACGGGCGTTTTTCATTTTCCCTCCCCATATCCGAGCCCCGCCCCATGGACCTGGTCTTCGCGCCGAGCCATATCGAAACCTGGCCGATTGCCCGGCTGCGCCCGTACGCTCGCAATGCCAAGATGCACGGCGATGACCAGGTAGCGAAGATCGCCGCCAGCATGGCCAAGTTCGGCTGGACCGTGCCATGCATGGTGGCCGACGATGGCGAGCTGATCGCAGGCCATGGCCGGGTGCTGGCCGCGACCATGCTCGGACTGACCGAGGTGCCGGTAATCCGGCTCAGCCATCTCGATGAGGCCGAGCGCCGCGCCTACCGCATCGCCGACAATAAATTGACCGAGCTTGGCGACTGGGACGAGGCGATGTTGCGCGACGAGATCGCGGGGCTGCTGGCCGAGGATTTCGATCTGTCGCTCTTGGGTATCAGCGATGACGATCTGGACGCGCTGCTGCGGGATCCTGAGGCGCTGGGCGGTGATGGCCCGGTCGAGGGCGAGGACGATGTGCCAGACCTGCCGGTCACGCCGGTCTCTGTCCCGGGAGACCTCTGGCAGCTGGGGTCGCACAAGCTAGTCTGCGGCGACAGCACATCTGCTGATGTGGTCGGGAAATTGCTCGGCGATGTGCGCCCCCTGCTGATGGTCACCGACCCGCCTTATGGCGTGGAGTATGACCCTTCATGGCGCAATCAGGCTGGCGCGGCCAAGACAAAGCGCACCGGCAAGGTACTGAATGATGACCGCGCCGACTGGCGCGAGGCATGGTCGCTATTCCCCGGTGACGTCGCATATGTCTGGCACGGCGCGCTGCACGCGGCGACCGTGGCCGACAGCCTGACTGCCGCTGGCTTTGCCATCCGGTCACAGATCATCTGGGCCAAGGACCGGCTGGTGCTCAGCCGCGGCGACTATCACTGGCAGCACGAGCCCTGCTGGTACGCGGTGCGGGCGAAGGGCAAGGGCCACTGGGCCGGAGACCGCAAACAGACAACGCTTTGGCAGATCGCCAGCCGGGATCAGGACGCCGATACCGTGCATGGCACGCAGAAGCCGGTGGAATGCATGCGCCGGCCGATCCTGAACAACTCGAGCCCCGGTCAGGCGGTCTATGAACCGTTCATGGGATCCGGCACCACGCTGATCGCTGCCGAAACCACCGGCCGTGTCTGCCTCGGGGTCGAGCTGAACCCGGCCTATGTCGATGTGGCGATCGAGCGTTGGCAGGCCTTCACCGGCGAGGAGGCTGTGTTGGCGGATACCGGGGAGAGTTTCGCCGATCTCAAGACCAAGCGGCAAGCTGCATGACGATGCGTGTTCGCCCGAGCCAGATGGCGTTCTGGCCTCTGGATCGCCTCAAACCCTATGCGCGCAATGCCAAGACCCATGATGCGCATCAGGTGGCGAAGATCGCTGCCAGCATGGCCGAGTTCGGCTGGACTGTCCCCTGCCTTGTCGCCGCCGACGGCGAGCTGATCGCAGGCCATGGACGCGTCCTGGCTGCCGCACAGCTCGGGCTGGCCGAGGCGCCCGTCATCGTGCTGGACCATCTGACCGAGGCACAGCGCCGCGCCTATCGCATTGCAGACAACAAGTTGACGGAGATGGGCGGCTGGGATGACGCCCTGCTCGTCGAGGAACTGCGCGGGTTGTTGAACGAGGAGTTCGACCTCGGGCTGATCGGCATCCCCGAGGATGAACTGGACGCGCTACTCCACGATGCTGACGACGACCGAGCGCCCATCGACGACGACACCGCTGACACCATCCCCGAGCCCCCGGCGGAACCGATCACGCGACCGGGCGACATCTGGCAGCTCGGGAATCATCGCCTGATCTGCGGCGATGCGACGGACCCGGCTGTCGTGGCGCGACTGATGGACGGCGCGCAGGCGTCGCTGATGTTCACCTCGCCCCCCTATGCACAGCAGCGCGATTATGGCGCGGCGAAGGAGAAGGTGGGCGATTGGGATGCGCTGATGCAAGGCGTCTTTGCAGCTGCGCCGGTCACCCCCGATGCACAGAAGCTGGTCAATCTCGGCCTCGTCCACCGCGATGGCGAATGGATCCCGTATTGGGAAGGCTGGCTCGACTGGATGCGCGCCTCTGGCTGGCGGCGCTTCGGCTGGTATGTCTGGGACCAGGGGCCCGGCCTGCCCGGTGACTGGAACGGGCGGCTGGCGCCGTCGCACGAGTTCATCTTCCATTTCAACCGCCAGCCGCGGAAGCCAAACAAGACGGTTGAAAGCAAGCACGCGGGCGAGACCCTCGGCGGCGGCGGGCTGCGAGGGGCCGACGGCACTGTGCATCGCAAGACCGGCACCGGCAACACGATCCAAAGCCATCGCATCCCGGACAGCGTTTTCAGGATCATGCGCCACAAAGGGGGCTTGGGTGCTGCCGGATCGCACCCGGCCGTGTTCCCGGTGGCGCTGGTCGACGCGGTGCTGGAGGCCTTCACCGATGCGGGCGACCTGGTGTTCGAGCCCTTCTGCGGCTCAGGTACCCAGCTGATCGCAGCGGAACGCACCGGGCGGCGCTGTTTCGCAGTGGAACTGGATCCCGTCTATTGCGACGTCGCGGTGCGGCGATGGGAGATGGCGACGGGACGGATGGCCAGCCGCATCGTCAAGGAGGAGGAAGCGCAGAAGCCCGCGCGCCGGTCGCGGAAGCGGACATGACGCAGTCACGCCGCATGTCGCTGCTCGAGGCCATCACCAATGTCGTCGTGGGCTACGCGCTGGCAGTCGTCACGCAGATCATGGTGTTCCCATGGTTCGGCCTGAACCCGAGCCTCGGTGAGAACCTGGCGCTGGGCGGGATCTTCACCGCGATCTCGCTGATCCGTGGCTACGCCCTGCGCAGGCTGTTCGAAAGCTGGACGCATTTGTGATGTGGCGA
Organism: Roseinatronobacter bogoriensis DSM 18756; assembly: GCF_004366635.1. GTDB lineage: Bacteria > Pseudomonadota > Alphaproteobacteria > Rhodobacterales > Rhodobacteraceae > Roseinatronobacter > Roseinatronobacter bogoriensis. The sequence continues at coordinate 31,775 of NZ_SORN01000018.1, forward strand.
CGGGTCAGAATGCAGATGTCGCCTCGCGCGAGACCTGATATTGGCGTGTTTATGATACGCTTTTTCGACATGTTCCTCGGTCGCTCGACCACAATGCGCGCACTTGATGATGCGCTCCGGGCTGCGGGCCTGCATCCTCTGCTCATGCCGGAACCTGTCAAACTGACCGTGATCCAGCTGACGAAGAGGCATGCAGCCGCGCAAGCGCAGGAGACCGCTTTCGCGGATGCCGCGCAGCTGCTGGCCTATTGCATGCTCGGGCATGAGCAGTTCGCTGACAGCAACAGCTCCGAGGAAGCCGGGTGTGCGGATCAGCGTGTGGAGGCCGCAATGGACGAAGGCGACACACTGGACGCGAAACTGATCCTGCTGGCTTATCATGCCGGGCTGATCTCGCCCGAGGTCGCGGATCGGGTTGATGTCGACGAAACAGAGACGGATCAGGCATGAATGTGAAACAGAGCCTCAACCCCATCCTTGCCGCACTTGCAGTTCTCACCGTAACCACCGCGCAGGCAGACGCCCCCGATGGCGCGGCGCTCTATGCGACCCATTGCGCCGCCTGCCATGGCGCTGATCTGGAAGGCGCGCCGGACTGGCGGCGGCCGGGTCCGGACGGCTTGCTGCCTGCGCCGCCCCATGACGAAACCGGGCACACATGGCACCATGGAGACCAGTTCCTGTTTGATTATGTCAAGCTCGGGGGTCAGCAGGTGCTGGATGATCTCGGGGTGCGGTTCACATCGGCCATGCCTGCCTTCGATGGCATCCTGACCGACGCTGAAATCGAGGCCATTCTGGATTTTATCCGCGCAAGCTGGCCTGAGCGCATTCGTGAGATTCAGGCGGAAAGAACCGCCATGGAAGCGGAAACTGGACAGCAATAACGAGCGGCCTGCAGAACAGGCTCAAGGCAATCCGTCGGTGCTGTCATACGTTCGAGAGCTCCGGCGTTACGCATTTTCAAGGCGATAGACCGTCCCCCTGCCCTCGACCTTCTCGGCGGTGATCGGCAGACCCAGCTTCTTCTTCAGCGCCCCGGAAATGGCACCCCTTGCAGTGTGTGCTTGCCATGCCGTTGCTTCGACGATCTCGGCGATGGAGGCGCCCTCGGGCCGCTGCAGCAGCGCGATAATCTGCGCCTGCTTGGTGCCAGCGCGGATGGTGACGGGCTTGCGCGCATCGGCATCGCCGGCGGTCGGGGCCGGTTCTGCAGCCATCTGCGGCTTTCTTTTGCGCGCGCTGGCGACGGCGCTGGCCGCGACCGGCTCGATCCCGATGGCGGCCAGCCCGGCTTCGGTGGCGATCAGCGTCGTGCCATGACCATCGCCGGTTTCGCGCCAGAGGGGCTCGCCCTTGCGCAGGTCGGCATCGACCTCCTCAACCCAGCCATTGGTGATCATGCGGTTGACCGCCATCTTGGCCGCTGCGCCATGCAGCCCCTCGGGCAGCGGCATGGCCAGATTGCCGGGGCGGGTGGCCGCGCGGCTGAGGATGATGGTCTGGGTGTCTGTCAGTTTGGGCATTCTCGCCTCCTGTCGTGATCGGGGAAAAGGGGTCTGGGTCAGTCGCTCTCGGCCATGCTTGCGGCGATGGCGAAATGCTGAACCCAGCCGGTCAGATATGGCAGGCCCTCGGGGATGCCCTCGTCGCGCTCAGTCTGGCGCGAGATGCGCCAGTCCTGCCAGCGGCGGATCGCGGATTTGATTGCGGTCTCGCTGTCGATCTTGCAGCCGACCATGTTGCCCACGACATCATCGGCGAAATGGCGGCCCATCCGGCTGTCCAGAAAGTCGCGGATGCCGATCATGTCTTCCTCGGTGGTGGCGCGGACCGCCTTGGCGATCAGGGTCGCGGCCAGCACCCAGACCTCCACGCTGCGCCGGTCGCGCTCGGGGCAAGTCGTCAGGGTGCCGAAGAACCCGTGGTCGGG
>NZ_SORN01000019.1 GCF_004366635.1 Roseinatronobacter bogoriensis DSM 18756
CCGCGTCGCGATGCCCCTCCACCAACTGGAGATAGCGTCGACCGCCTGATTTTGAGATGCGCGTATACATTGGGCTAACGTTAAGTCCGAATACGCCAAATTTGCAAGCTATTTATTACCAAAACGTGTTACAACAAGGCTTCACCAGAACTGGAGGCTCGGGGACGGTAACCCATTGAAAACTATAACATCGCAAAACCGCAGATAGAGAATTTACCCAATTTTCTGTCGAACTTCAGAGGCAAACTTTGCTATCGACGCGAAGGGCGGAGAGCGGCCAGAAGCGATCGCAGCATTGCGCCTGCAGAATGCTAAGAAAGCAGTCACATGTTTAACTGTCCCTGGACGCCCGGCGCTTGTTGAATATGCCACATCCGTTGTAACCACGAGATGATACTTATTTCTGAGCGACGGAGGTTTGGACAGTTCAGCTAGTCTGTTTCGTCCACGGACGCCCGCCTGCCAGTTCCTGCGCAAGATGATCCACAAGGGCGCGCAGTTTCGCAGGCATAGGCGATATCGGCGGCCACAGCGCCAGCACCGGCGATGTCCGGGTCAAATTGTCTTGCAGCACAGGTTCCAGCCTGCCTGCCGCAACAGGATCGGCCACGATGAAACCCGGCAACATGGCAAGCCCAAGACCGGCCAGTGCGAAGTCCCGCATCGCCTCGCCATTGTTCAGGGTCAGACGACTGTGAACCGGGGCGGGTACAAGCTTGCCACCGACCTCGAATTGCCAGACCTGCCCGTCGGGCAGGTTGCTGTAACTGAGCACGTGATGCCCGGCCAGATCAGTAGGTGTTGCCGGATGGCCGTGTCTGGCCAGATAGGCGGGACTGCCGCAGGCGACCATCTGGTCGGTGCATAATGTGCGGCCGATCAGGGCGCTGTCGCGCGCCGCGCCGATCCGCACGGCCAGATCGAAGCCGTCGCGGATCAGATCGCGCACCCGGTCGTCATAGTCGATCCGCAAGTCCAGTTCCGGATGCACCAAGGCGAAACGGGCAAGTATCGGGCTGAGGAACAGCGTGCCGAAGCTCATTGGCGCCGTGATGGACAACCGTCCGCGTAGCGGGGTCGCGCCATCCATGCCCCAGGATGCACTTTCAGTTGCCGCAGTGAGTGCGCTCAGGGCTGGGCGCAGGTGTTCGGCAAGCCGCAGGGCAGCCTCGGTCGGAGTAACGCGGCCTGCATTGCGCAGGAACAGGGCTGCTTGCAGGGCGCGTTCCAGATCGGAGATGCGCTTGCTGACAACGGATTTAGACAGGTTCATATGCGCTGCGGCGGCAGTGACGGTGCCAAGCTCCAGCACAGTCAGGAAGGTTTCAATTTCGTCCAAAGTGTAGCGCATTGACGCAGAGTATCGCGCGTGCTGCCGTTCGGCAATCGCGAACACCGGGTTGGCGACGAAGGCGCTGTTAAACTGCCCTGACCCTGCCATATTGGGACCAAGGAAAGGAGGTGCCTTATGGACCTGACTGGAATTCATCATCTGACTGCCATCACTGCCAATGCGCCCGGCAACAATCGGTTCTACACCGAAACGCTGGGGCTGCGGCGGGTGAAGAAGACCGTCAATCAGGACGATACATCCGCTTATCATCTATTTTTCGCCGATGGCGCGGGCAGTCCCGGCACGGATCTGACATTCTTCGACTGGCCCGTGGCCCGCGAACGGCGCTGCACGCATGCGATCAGCCGCACCGGGCTGCGTGTGGCCGAAGACAGTCTGGACTATTGGGCCGGTCGCCTGCATGACGCGGGCCTGACGCGGGGCGAGATCACGCAGACCGATGGTCGCGCCACGCTGGATTTCGAAGACCCGGAAGGCCAGCGTTTTCGCCTGACCGCCGATGCCCCCGGCGCGGCGCATCCCTGGGACCGCAGCCCGGTCCCGCCTGATCATCAGATCCGCGGGCTGGGGCCGATCACGCTGTCTGTCCCGCAGCTTGCCCCGACTGAGGCTGTGCTGACTCATCTGATGAACATGCGCGCTGTGCGTGACTATGCCAGCCCCGATGGGGTGGGCCATGTGCATGTGTTCGAGATGGGCGCAGGCGGGCCCGCGGCGGAAGTGCATGTCGCCGTGCAGCCTGGCCTGCCCGTGGCGCAGCAGGGTGCTGGCGCTGTACATCACGTTGCGTTTCGCGTGCCGGACAAAGCTGCCCTCGCCCAATGGGCCGCGCATTTGAACGCCATGCGGATGCCCAGTTCCGGCGAGGTGGAGCGTTACTATTTCCGCAGTCTGTATTTCCGGGAACCGGGCGGAAACCTGTTCGAACTGGCGACTGACGGACCGGGCTTTGATGTGGATGAACCGTTCGAAACGATGGGCGAGGCGCTCTCGCTGCCACCCTTCCTGGAACCCCGCCGTGCCGTGATCGAGGCCGGACTGAAACCGCTGGACTAGACGAAACAAAAACCCGTCGCCCCAATGACAGGGCGGCGGGTGTGTCATATTGCGCAATATCTGGCACTGACATGCAGATGTCGCGCAGCTTCAAGGAGGTCTGCCAATGGCTGCAGAAGGGTTGGGACCGGTCATCGGCCCGATTGTGGTGCTGATGGGGGCGGCCGTGGTTGCCGTGCCGCTGTTCCGGCGTCTGGGCCTTGGGTCAGTGCTGGGGTATTTTGCTGCCGGGGCGCTGGTCGGGCCATCGGTGCTGGGCTTGTTCACGGACCCTGACACGATCCTGCACTTCGCCGAACTGGGCGTCGTGATGTTCCTGTTCGTTATCGGGCTGGAACTGCGCCCGCAAAAGCTGTGGGCGCTGCGCGGGCAGATTTTTGGCTTGGGGCTGGCGCAGGTCAGCCTTGCGATTGCCTTGCTGACCGTCGCGGGCATGGTCGCCTTTTCCCTGCCGCTGGTCACGGCCTTCATTGCAGGCGCGGGGTTCGTTCTGTCCTCGACCGCCGTCATCATGTCTGTCCTGCAGGAACGTGGCGAGATTGCCAGCCCCGAGGGGCAGAAATCCGTCTCGATCCTGCTGTTCGAGGATCTGCTGATCGTGCCCTTGCTGGTGGTCGTGGCGTTCCTGTCGCCTGTCGGGCAGGGAGCGGGCGGGCTTGGGGCGCTGGCGCTGGCGCTGGCCGGGCTGGTCGCGCTGCTGGTGGCCGGGCGCTGGCTGCTGGACCCGTTCTTCGCGCTTCTGGCCCGCGCCCGCGCCCGCGAGGTGCTGAGTGCGGGTGCGTTGCTGGTCGTTCTGGGGTCTGCCTTGCTGATGGAGGGCGTGGGCCTGTCGATGGCGATGGGTGCGTTTCTGGCGGGCGTCCTGCTGTCGGGTTCCAGCTATCGCCATCAGATCGAAAGCGACATCGAGCCGTTTAAGGGCCTTTTGATGGGGCTGTTCTTTCTCGCGGTCGGAATGTCGCTGAACCTTGCCGTAGTCGCAGCCGAATGGCCGCTGCTTCTGGCGATGCTGGTAGTCTATGTGCTGGTCAAGGCAGTGGCTATCTATGCTACCGCGCGGGTCTTTGGCGGGGCCAATCTGCCTGCCTTGCGCCGCACGGCCATGTTTGCACAAGGGGGCGAGTTTGCCTTTGTCCTTTACACGGCTGCACTGGCGGGCGGGGTGATCGATGCGCGCGAGAATGCGATTTTCTCGACTGTGGTGATTCTCTCGATGGCGATCACGCCGCTGATCCTGCTGGCCGCTGACCGGCTGTTGCGTGATCCGCAGGCTGCGCTGGACGGGATCGAGGCGGCTGATGGCCTGCATGGGCAGGTGCTGGTGATCGGCTTCGGGCGGTTTGGCCAGATTGCGCTTCAGATGCTGCTGGCACGTGGCGCGCAGGTTTCGGTGATCGAGAACAACCCCGACCGCATCCGCGAGGCCGCGCGCTTTGGCTTCAAGGTCTATTATGGCGATGGCACGCGGCTGGATATCCTGCACGCATCAGGCGCTGCAACCGCGCAGGTGATCCTGATCTGCGTCGATGACCGCCGCGCCGTCAGCGGTATCGCCGAACTGGTCCAGCACGAATTTCCGAATGCCGCCGTGCTGGCGCGCAGCTATGACCGAGGCCACTCGATGGACCTGATCCGCGCAGGTGTGGATTTCGAGATCCGTGAAACTGTTGAATCGGCGCTGCTGATGGGGGCGGAAGGGTTGCGCAGGTTGGGGCTTGACGACGCATCAGTGGCCGAGGCGCTGGACGAGACCCGCCGCCGTGACGCGCAGCGCCTAACCGAACAGGTGCAGGGCGATATCATGTCAGGCCGCGACAACATGCTGACCGCGCCCGTGCCCGAACCTCTGACCCCCGTCAAACTGATATCGAAAGGAGAACCACGATGACCAGGACCATTCTCGGCCTGAGCGGCAGCCTGAGGCGCGCATCGTTCAATGCAGGCTTGCTGCGCGCGGCCGCTGATCTGACGCCAGAGGGGACACGGATCGAGATCGGATCGATCCGCGATGTGCCGCTATATGATGGCGATCTGGAACGGGCCTCTGGCCTGCCGGGGGCTGTCGTGACCTTGCAGGCCCAGCTTCAGGCCGCTGACGGGGTGCTGCTGGTTACGCCGGAATACAACAACGGCATTCCGGGTGTGTTCAAGAATGCCATAGACTGGATGTCGCGCGGGCCGGGGTTGCAGATGTGGGTGGACAAACCGGTCGCGGTGATCGGCGCATCGCCCGGCGGGTTCGGCACAATGATGGCGCAAGATCACTGGCTGCCCGTGCTGCGCACGCTCAAGGCCGATTTCTGGGCCGGGGGGCGGTTGATGGTGTCACGCGCGGGCGATCTGTTCGATGCGGATGGCAACCTGACCGATCCTGCCAGCCGCCAGCGGCTGGCAGCCTTCCTCGAGGGGTTTGCGAAGGTCATCTGATTGCAGACCAGCCCCCGGCCCGAGGTATCGGACCGGGGGCTGGTGGCATGCATCAGGTGGGCGCGCGCTGGTCCAGCCAGGCTTTCGCAACCTCCAGATCCACCGTGCCAAGATCATGGCCGATGGGCAGGCTGCGGGCGTCCAGCGCCACCCCGGCCTCACGCAAGGCAAGTTCCAGTGCCGGAGCCATGCGGGCAAAAGGATCGCGCGTGCCCGACAGCAGCAGCACATCGGCCCCTGTCAGATCGGGCGTCGGCCTGTCGTCCAGCACATTGATGCCCCGCAGCAGGATCGCGCGACGCACCAGCCCCGGATGCAGCAGCATGATGGCCCCCAACAGGTTCGCACCATTGGAATAACCCAGATAGCTGATGCGCCCGGCATCCAGCCCATAGCTTTGGATCGCAGCTTCCATGAAGGCGCTGAATGCCTCGGCCTCGGATCGGATATCGGCCTGATCATAGGTCACCGCGTCATAGCGGCGAAACCAGCGGTTGATGCCTTCCTCGGTCGACCGTCCGCGTATGCCCAGAAGCGTGGCACGCGGCGCGATGCGCCGTGCCAGCGGCATCAGATCGGATTCGTTCCCGCCCGTCCCGTGCAACAGCACGATGACAGACCCGTCTGGATCGTCTGGAGTGTGGAAACGGTGGATGAAGGGCAGATCACGCATCGGCATCCTTTCTGCACCCGGAAGGGCGAATTGGGGCAGCATCACGCGCAGATCCTGCGCGCGCGCCGCGTCATGGAGCGGGAACAGCAGCGTCTGGCCCAGCTGTTCCAGCGTTTCGTCCACTGTAAAGCCTGGACCATCGGTTGCAAATTCAAACAGATGCCCGGCGGGATCGCGGACATAGAGCGACAGGAAATAGCGCCGGTCATGCACTTCGGTCAGCCCCTGCGCATGGCCGAGGTCGCGCCGCATGCCGCGCACGGCATCGGCATCCGCAGCACGGAAAGCCACATGGTCGATCATCCCCGTGCCGGGGATTGCGGGCACAAAGCCGCTTCCATCGCGTAGATCGATCAGGTCGGTATCCGACACCATCCGCTGCGCGGCACCGTCCAGCGCGCCAGGGCGATAGCCGAAGCGGGCAAGGAACTCGGCGGTTTCATCGCGTCTGTCACTCAGCAGCGTGATCGAGTGCAGGCGCGTGGGGGCAATCGGATCGGGCAGCGGGGAGGCAGCAGGCAGATCGGCCCCCACCAGCTTCACGATGATCCCGTCCGGGTCGCGCAAGCGCATCACAGGCTCTCCAAATTCATGCGATGGCCCCTCGACCGGGACTTGTGCGCTGATCGCGCGGGCCAGCCAGTCGCCAATGCTGGCAGGCGGCACGGCAAGGGCAAATTCAAAGACCTGCCCGTGACCGCTACGCCCGCGCGCGCCCGCTTCCCATACCAGAAAGCTGATCAGGCTGCCGGGGCTGCCTGCTGCATCGCCATAGAACAGATGCAACTGCTCGCCATCGGCAAACCCGGCCGTCTGCTTGACCAGCCGCAAACCCAGAAAGCCAACGTAGAAATCGACATTCGCCTGCACCCGCGCTGTAATCGCGGTCAGGTGGTGCAATCCGGTAGGCATGGCAAGTACTCCGATTCAGGGCGCATCTGTGCGCCAGTTCAGGCCGGTATATAGGGTTCACAGCAGCGCGGCACGATCGACGGATGGGCGAAACCCGCGTTCGGCACAGGCGAACAGGGTTTGCTTGCCGGATTGCCCCGCCACCCGTAAATTGGGAACAACACAGGAGGCCGCGCCATGAGCTGGAACCCGACCCTTGATCCCGGTTGCCCCGATGATGTGGGTGTCGATGCCATTGAAACCCTGATTGTGCCGCGTGCGCGAGATCTGGGCTCGTTCGAGGTGCGCCGCGCCCTGCCAGCGCCGAAACGGCAGATGGTGGGGCCGTTCATCTTTTTCGATCAGGCTGGCCCGGCAGAGTTTCTGACCGGTCAGGGAATCGATGTGCGCCCGCATCCGCATATTGGGCTGGGTACGGTCACGTATCTGTATCAGGGCGAATTTCATCATCTGGACAGCACTGGTGCCGATCAGATCATCCGCCCTGGCGCGCTGAACTGGATGATGGCAGGGCGCGGCGTAACCCATTCGGAACGCACGCCCCAGGGGCTGCGGCAAGGCCCGTCCAGCCTGTTCGGCATCCAGACCTGGATCGCCCTGCCCGAAGACCGTGAGGAGGACGCGCCGTTTTTCGAACATCATAGCGCCGACAGCTTGCCCGAGATCCTTGACACCGGCATCAGGGCAAGGCTGATCCTTGGTGCGGCTTACGGCGCAAAGGCCCCGGCCACGATGTATTCCGACACGTTTTATCTGGATGTTGTGCTGGACCCCGGCGCGCGCTTTCCCCTGCCGGACGATCATGAGGATCGCGGCCTTTACATCAGTTCGGGCGCGGTCGAGATTGCGGGCGAGGTGTTCGAGGCGGGTCGCATGGTGGTCTTCCGTCCCGGGGACCGCATCACAGTGCGCGCGGGTGAAAAGGGGGCGCGCCTGATGGCCCTGGGGGGCGCGACGCTGAACGGGCCGCGCCATATCTGGTGGAATTTCGTGGCCTCGTCCCGAGAGAAGATCGAAGCCGCCAAGGAAGACTGGCGCGCGGCAAGATGGGGACAAGGGCTGTTTGACCTGCCGCAACAAGACCGGGACGAGCATATCCCGTTGCCATAGTGTCTTCAGAAGTTATCGCCGTTGCACGCCAATCAAGACTGCTGTTGAATGTAATCGAGGCGAAGGTCCAAGCGCAGTACTGCGCGCAAGAGGTCACCGCATACGTTCGCTGCGACGACAATGATTGGCCGCTTCGGTTTGGCCCCAAAACGAGAGCAACCGCCTTGGAACGGCGGCAATGGCCGCGCTCGTAAATCCTGAAGTCGCCGTCGCAAGGGGCGGGAAGCGGACTATCACGCCTAAAGAACGTCCCTCCAAGTGATTGGGATAGCGAACGGTCGAAATGTCGATCAAGGCGCGTGCTGGTGTCAAAATACCAGGACCCACTAAGCACCACTCGTAGGGCAATCCATTTGTTTGGTTTCTACAGATTATTCCAATCCCCCTCAGCGCAAGGCTGAGCATCAGCTAATCTGACTATCGGAAGCATTTTTGAGCTCGATCCGCGATTCTCGAGAATGAATAGATGTGACCGCCGCGCATAATCTGAATGGCAGGCCAAACCCATGAGCTGAGCTGCCCTGCCAAGGATGGAGTCACCAATTGGCGTAGGCCAAATACTTTCCAGTCATCTCGACCTTCACTCGGTCCCCTTTAGGGTGGGGAACGCGACTGATAACCATATCGAAATCAATCGCAGACATGATGCCATCACCGAATTCTTCTTGGATCAGAGCTTTCATTGTAGGCCCATAGACGCCAACGATCTCGTACAGGCGGTATATGCACGGATCGGTCGGCACTGCCTGCTCCCAGATTTTGGTGGGGTACTCTTCTAGCACCTCTTTTGCCTCTGCTGGCAGGTCGAGCAGCGCCACCAGTGCGGAGGCCTTCTCGGCAGGCATGGAGTTCATACCCATGCAGGCGGAATGTGTGAAGACTGGGGACAGACCAATTCCTTCTGCGATTTCCTCCCATTTCATGCCATTCCGCTTTTTGGCGGCCAGGATGAGGGCGGTAACATCTTCTTTCGTCAGCGTCTCGGCAGCGCTCATCAAGTCTTTCATCTTGTTTCTCCTTCCTATGGGTGTTTTCGTGCGGTTTCAGCCGTTGACGGCTTTCAAACGAGTTGGCGTTGGCTTCGGATCGGGTGCGGTTTCGGTCACGTCGATGCGCACAGTGTCGGGGCTTTGGCTTACCCCCTCGGATTGTTGCCCCGCCAGTTCCTTGGATCGCTTGCCAAGGAACTGCACCAAATGGTTACGGATGGCGTAGTAATTGGGGTGGTTGACAATCTCGGTCCGGGCGCGGGGCCGGGGGATAGTAATCTCTACGGATTCCGCCACCCGTGCAAAAGGACCGTTTGTCATTAACAATATCCGGTCGGCCAAAAGGATCGCTTCGTCAATATCATGAGTAATCATGAACACCGTCTGTTCAGTCTGGCTCCAGACTTTCAGCAATTCTTCCTGAATGGTTCCGCGCGTCAACGCGTCGAGCGCGCCGAAAGGCTCATCCAGCAAAAGCAGCTTCGGCTGATTGGCAAAGGCGCGCGCAATAGACACGCGCTGTCGCATGCCACCCGACAATTGACTCGGCTTGCGGTGGATGACATCGCCTTCCAGCCCTACCATTGCAAGATATTTTGTCGCATGTTCCAACACCTTCTCGCGCGGCCAGTCGCGGTAGCGGGCCTTGACGCCAAAAGTGACGTTCTTCAGCGCCGACAACCAGGGCAGAAGGGAGTAGTTCTGAAACACCACGCCCCGGTCCAGGCTTGGCCCGGATACAGCGACCCCATCCATCTTGACCACGCCAGAGGTTGGCTCTGACAGGCCTGCCAGCACATTCATGATGGTGGATTTGCCGCAGCCGGAATGGCCCAGAATGCAGACAAACTCACCCTTTCCGATCCCGAAGCTGGCATTCTCGAACACGGTCAGCGTGCCACCCGCCCCGTCGGGAAAGGTCTGGGTCAACCTCTCGATACTCAGGAAATGTTTTTGCATGGGTGTGTCCCTTTCATTCAGCATAGGTGACAGCGCGTTGCAGGGTTCCGAAAACCGCATCAAGCAACATGCCCACCACACCGATCATGAGGATTGAGAAGATGACTGACGTCAGATCGAGATTGTTCCACTCGTTCCAGACATAATAGCCGATCCCGGTCCCACCGACGAGCATCTCAGCCGCGACGATCACCAGCCACGCAATCCCGATCGAGATGCGCATCCCCGTCAGAATGGTGGGGGCTGCGGCAGGAAGGATCACTGTAAGCGCGGTGCGCAAACTGCCCAGTTCATGTGTGCGGGCGACATTTACCCAGTCTGCACGCACCCCTGCCACGCCAAAGGCGGTGTTGAGCAACATTGGCCAGACCGAGCAGATGAAAATCACGAAGATCGCGCTGGAATTGGCGTCTTGAATGATGAACAGCGCAAGTGGCATCCACGCAAGCGGGGATATTGGGCGCAAGACCTGAATGAACGGGTTCAGCGCCTTGTAGGCTACTGGGGACATACCGATCAAAAAGCCCAGCGGAATAGCCACCAGAACGGCCAACCCAAAGCCCGATAACACACGCGAAATCGAATAAGCCAGCTGTATGCCGATTCCCTTGTCGTTGGGTCCGGCATCGTAGAACGGATTACTCAACTGCTCCCACGCCTTGACCATGACATCGCTGGGGGGCGGAATGGCGGAGCGCTGCTGTCCCAGCCCCATCAGAATTTCATATTCGGTCAGCGCCTCGCCGATGACCTGGCGCGTTATGGCAATTTCCCACACACCAAGTACGACAACCAGCAGCACAAATGACAGAATTGCGGCGCGCTTGTTTATGGACAGGTTTTGCATGAATTACCCCCGTCTGATTTCAAAGCTGTCGACATAAGCTTCGGGCTGGTGGGGATCGAAGGTTTTGCCCATGATGGTGTGCGATTTGTAGGTCACGTCGGGCGCGTCGTAGCCCAGATCATTCATCACCTTGCGCGCATCCGAGGCCAGGTAAACCTGCTCTGCAATGGCCTTGTAATCGATATCGCCATCAATATAGCCCCAACGCTTCATCTGCGTCAGAATCCACACGCCCATCGAGTGCCATGGGAAGGGGTCGAAATCGATCCGGTCGGGCACGCGCTGCACATTTCCCAGACCATCGGCGTAAGTGCCGGTAAGCACCTGTTCAATCACAGGTACTGGCTGGTTCAGGTAATTCGCAGGCGCGATAGCTTCCGAAATTTCCTTGCGGTTCTCAGGGTTCGAGGCATATTGCGTGGCATCAATGATAGATTTCAGGAGTGCGCCATAGGTATTGGGCATTTCCACGGCAAAACGACGCGGTGCGGCGAAAGCGCAGCAGGGGTGACCTTCCCATATATCCTTGGTCAGCATGTGAATGAAACCGATGCCTTCCCACACAGCGCGCTGGTTGAACGGGTCTGGCGACAGATAGCCATCCAGATTGCCCGCGCGCAGGTTTGCGACCATTTCAGGGGGCGGAACAACGCGGATCTGAATATCGCGATCAGGGTCCAGCCCGTGTTCGGCGACATAATACCGCAACAGGAAGTTGTGCATCGAATACTCGAACGGCACGCCAAATGTCATGCCTTTCCACTGCTGAGGATCGCGCTTGTCCAGATGCTCGTTCGACAGCACAATGGCCTGACCATTGATGTTCTCCACCGCGGGCATGATGTAGGGTGTTGCGGAAGACCCGGCACCCAACGTCATGGCAAGCGGCATGGGGGTCAGCATGTGGCTGGCATCGTACTGGCCCGACAAAGACATGTCGCGCGCCACCGCCCAACCTGCTGTTTTCACGACTTCGACATTCAGACCATACCGATCATAGAACCCCATAGGTTCGGCCATGATGATCGGTGTGGCACAGGTAATTGCGACAAAGCCCACTTTCAGATCAGGCTTTTCTGGTGGGCCAAGCTCATCAAGAATCAATGCCTTCGCCTGATCCATGGGAAAGACCGACGCCAACGCCGCTGCAAAGGCCCCGCCACCCAGCATGCCCATCATCGACCGACGACTGATGTCGTTATGCCCAAACACAGACCGGACCACGGCACTTTCGACCGCGCGTTCCAGCATTGCCTCAGAGGTCATGGGAGCAGAGATTCTTTCCCGCGCGTCACTGGTGCAGGTTTCGCACCCGCACCCAGCGCCATGGCGCAAGTCGGTTTTATGGGAAAACGGGTTTCCAAGACTCTTGTTCGACATGGTGTCCCTTTCTGAGAATTGCGTTTATCCGACGTCAGATTAGCAATGCCGCAGCGCAGAGTAACTGCATTGCCGTGGAATCTTATTGATAAATAATATAAATAAAATCAATGCCTTGCGCTTATTTTGAAAGAACAGAGGTAACGATATTTCGTAAATTACGAAATTTCGTGTTGCAGCTGAACCATTGTAACTTCATGATGCTGCCCCATGGAGAACGCCCTCAATCTGTCCGATTCCCTGCTTGAAGCGGTGCCGCACGCCGCATTGGTGCTCGACACTGAGCATGACCGCGTCATCGCCGCCAACCAGCTTGCCACCCAGCTTCTGGCGCAAGATCATGCCCAGGGTTTCAGCTTTGCGCCCCATATTGCCGATAATTTCGCGGGCTTTCTGGTTTTTCTGGATGAGCTCGCGCATCGGGGTCGTGTGTGGCGGCGCGATATCCCGCTGCATGACCGCCGCCGCCACCCACTAAGTTGCGAGTTGCGGGGCACAAGGATTGGACAGTCAAAGCACCTTGTGATGCTGACAATGATCGACCTGAACGAGCTGTCACGCCATGACCAGATCGCCGAGGCAGGTGAGGTGCAGCGCCTTGGATTGCTGGAATGGCAGCGCGCACAGGCATTTTTCAGCGAATTGGAACGCCAAAACCAGTTGATCTTGAACGCAGCCGGCGAAGGAATTTACGGTGTGAATGCCGATGGCAAGACCACTTTCGTCAACCGCGCCGCCCGGGAAATGCTTGGGTGGAGTGCCGAAGACCTGCTGGGCCGGGACATTCATTCCATGATCCACCATCATCATCTAAGCGGCGAAGTATACCCCGCGCATGATTGCCCGATCTACCAGTCATTCCGCTTCGAGCAGGTGAATCGCATCGAGGATGAGGTGTTTTGGCGTAAGGATGGCAAGCCAATCCGCGTCGAGTATGTCTCGACCCCGATCTATGACCAGAATGTGCTGGCCGGGGCCGTGGTCATCTTCCGCGACATCACCGAGCGTAAAGAGAATGAACGCAAGCTGCGTCGGGCGATGGAAGAGGTTCAGGCCCTGCGCGATCGGTTGGAGCAGGAGAATGCCTATCTTCAAGAAACTATCGCAACCGAACGTGCACATCATGACATCATTGGCGGCTCACCCGCCGTTCTGCAGCTTCTCAGCAAGATCGACCTTGTGGCCAGCACAGATGCGTCAGTCCTTATCTCGGGCGAGGCCGGAACCGGCAAAGCGCTGGTTGCATCGGCGATACACAAGGGTAGCGCACGCCGCCGCCGGTCGCTGATTCATTTCAAATGCAGCGCTGTCACTTCTGACGCGATTGAGTCGGAACTGTTCGGCCAGATCCGCGGTGCATTTGCAGGCGCGCTGCGCGACAAGGCAGGGGTGCTGGAGCTGGCGCATAACGGCACCCTGTTTCTGGATGATGTCGATGAATTGCCGCTTGGCCTGCAAGGGCGGCTTCTTCATGCGCTTCAGGAAGGCAGCGTTACAAGGCTGGGTGATACACGCGCGAGAGAGATTGATCTGCGAGTCATCGCCGCTAGCCGCCGCAATCTGGAAGCCCTGGTGCGCAAAGGTGCATTCCGTGAAGAATTGCTGATGTATCTCAGTGTCTTTCCGATCACCTGTCTACCACTTAGGGACCGGCGCGAAGATATTCCTGCACTGGCAGCGCATTTTCTGGCGCTATCATGCAAACGGTTGAATATCAGACCACCCATCATCTCGAAATCATCGATGGAGAAGCTTGTTAGTTATGACTGGCCCGGCAATGTGCGCGAACTTCAGAACGTGATTGATCGGGGTAGCATCATCTCAACCGGTGGCAAGTTACAGATTGATCTGGGCCTGACGACACCCCACACCGCAGCAGGAGAGTTGACAGTCTTGTCTGAGGCCGAGATGGCGGCAGCGCAGCGTAGAAATATAGTTGCGGCACTACGGCGCACAGGTGGCAAAGTTTCAGGCGTTGAAGGCGCCGCGCAGTTGTTGGGCATTCAACCCACGACGCTATATTCTCGCATCAAGAAGCTGCACATTGACGCCGAGGAATGGCAATGATCGGCGGCGCAAAGCTCCCGATCCAGCTTTGGCTATCAGATTGCAGTGGGCTGTAACCAATTTCATCGTCCTTACATCATACCAGGCAGCACGGACTTTTGACGGAATTTAAGATCGGCGTCATGCAGGTATATCCAAGACTGCGCACAGCGCGAATGGCTGCTTCTGTGAATCCTGTTTGACAGACCGACGGTCAGCAAAGGGCCGGGCACGTCGATTCCGAGGTCGCTCTCGCGAGGGGCGGAAAGGTCACGCTGAGCTAGTCATACGGTTGTCGCGAACGCCGACACTCTGAACCGCCCCGGGTTTACCGGAGGGCAAAACTCTCGGAGAATTGCCCATTATGGAACAGAATCGAAAGAAGACCTCAAAGCCGTATTCACCTG
>NZ_SORN01000020.1 GCF_004366635.1 Roseinatronobacter bogoriensis DSM 18756
AGCGCCGTGATGCCGAGGCTGCTGCATGTGCTATTCATGAGGAAAGAAAAGCACTTGCGGAAGAGAGAGAAGCGATCGCACGCGAATGGAGTGCTCTCCGGAAGATGCGTGCGGCCCTCGACGCCGCATTGAGCCGGGTACGCGCATGGCTCGGTCGGCCAGATCTGCCGGCCGAGGCGCGTGTCGAAGGGGAGGATATGCTGCGGGACGTAACACGGAATCTGCCACCACCGGAGGACGACAATGATGAGCCGGGCATGTGACGGCACCCATTGTCAGTCTGAGACATCTCAGGCCTATAGCCGCGCCGGAATGCGCAGGCCCCAGTGAACAGAGCTTTCCACCGAACCTGGTGCATGAGTGGATAGTTCCGGACAACCGAATTCCGGAAGCAGACACCACGTTTCTGAAAATCATGGCAGTTCGGCTTCCAGAGTTTTCGATTTGGAGTCGTCTTTCCGAAATTATGCAGCTTACCGCAAGCCCAGTGCGCCAGTCAGGCAAAATGTATTCCGGAACAGCATTGTCGGAACGAGTTTCGCATACATGCAATCAGTTTGCCCTGCTTGTTCATGTTCCGGACAACGCATTCCGGACTAGATAGAGTGAGCAATGCAACGGACGACTTTATCGAACACTGCCACCCAGCCCAAACCAGCAGTGATTTGGAATAGGGCGATTGCAGCTTCAAAGCGAACCGCTGTACCGAACACGGCAGACTTCATTGCAGCTTATAATTTCGCCCGCGGACTCAAGACCCTGAACGGCCTCACACCCTGTGCATGATATCTGCGGGCCATGCTTGCGGTGCCTCGGGGGGCCGCTGCGCCTTGGAATGGAGCGACATGACCCTCCGCGCAGCACATGCCCTGCTCACCGCGAAGATGACTGTGGGCTCGACGTGCCCGGCCCAGAGCCGACCTTGGCCGTGAGAGCGGACGCCGCATCGCGGCTTCCCCGAAGCTTCCATTGATCCAGACCGCAGCATTTTGGGCGGCCAGACGCCGGCTGAGCGGACTTTTCCTGCAATTTAAAAAGGTCAGCTTTCTATGGTGTAGGACAGAAATCGTCCCATTTGCTACGCTTAAACGGAAACAGGGCATAAGGAGCTTTGAGAATGACCGACTTAGAGCGGGATGCCCTTAGCCTGAATCGGTGGGGGATTCACAAGCGCGCATTTTGGTGATTCACTGCATTGAACCACAAGATGGAGGGTTGAGCAGTGGGCAGAGCGATTTCAATGGATTTGCGTGAGCGGGCGATGGCACGTCTCGAGAAGGGCGAGAGCGTTCGGCGCGTGGCGGAGGCGCTGGATGTCGCACCATCGAGCGTGGTGAAATGGTCGCAGCGCCTGCGGGCGACAGGGAGCTGCGCGCCTGCGGGCACCGGTGGCCACCCACCGCTCAAGATCGCAGGCGCGCATGAGGCGTGGATACTGGAGCGCATAAAGACCGCTTTCACCCTGCGCGGTCTGGTGGACGAACTGGCCGAGCGCGGCCTGCGCGTCGACTACCGCACGGTCTGGTCCTTCGTGCATCGCACCGGCTATTCGTTCAAAAAAAGACCCAAATCGCCGAAGAACAGAGCCGCCCGGATGTGAGCCGCCGCCGTGCGCGCTGGAAGCGGTATCAGGATCGGATCGATCCGTCTCGCCTTGTCTTTATCGACGAAACCTGGGCCAAGACCAACATGGCACCCCTGCGCGGCTGGGCACCGAAAGGCGAGCGCCTGATCGGCCGCGCACCGCATGGCCACTGGCGTACCATGACCTTCATCGCCGCCCTGCGCCATAATCGGATCGATGCGCCAGCCGCACAGATACCGCGCGCTTTATCGAACTGGTCGAGGCTGCGCTTCTGGCCGGTCAGCCGACCCTCGTCCTTCTTTCCGGCACACAGCCCATGACCGAGGACATGCGCAGCATTGTCGGGGCTGAACTGACGCTGGCGCCGCCTGATGCCCCCATGCTGGCCGCTCTCCTTGGGCTGCTGCATGAGACTGGGGTCGCGCCTGACGAATTGCCAAGCGGAATCGAGCTGCTGACGGAGCTGCAACTGGTGCAGGGTCTCTGCGCAGCCACCCCAGCCGGGGCCATCGCACATCTGCACCGGGTCTGCACGCAAGAGCGCGGGGCCGCACGCATCACACTTGACCATGTCCATGGCCAGCAAGCGGCCAAGGAGGCATTCACCCAGCTGCAAGCCGATCTGGAGGACTGGCGACATGGGCGTTTGCCATGGGCGGAAGTCACCTCGTCGTTTTTGCTGTTCGGCCCACCCGGGACCGGCAAGACGCATCTTGCCAGCGCATTGGCCGGGTCTGCGCGGCTGCCGCTTGTGAAGACGAGCTATAGCGATTGTCAGAAGGCAGGACACCAAGGAGATATGCTGCGCGAATTGAACGCGGCCGCGGACCGCGCGATTTCGCAAACGCCTGCAGTGTTCTTCCTCGATGAGATCGACAGCTTCTTCAGCCGCAACACGCCATCAAACGGGTATATCCTGGGCGTGGTCAATGGTCTGTTGACGCTTCTTGACCGGCTGAATGCAACGCCGGGCGTGATCGTGATGGCTGCGACAAACTATCCGCAGCGCGTCGATCCCGCGATCCTGCGCTCGGGGCGGCTTGATCGCCATATCTCTGTCGGCCCATTGGACCGCACAGGGGTGCGCGCAGCACTGCTGGCAGATCTGCCCGAAGGCCTGCTGTCTGATCCGGAGCTCTGTCTGCTCGCAGATCAGCTGGCAGGGCGTGTCGGCGCGGATATTGCAAGCCTGATCCGGGATGCCCGGACACGCGCACGACGCGCGGGCAACGGCCTGTCGGCGCAGCATGTCAAAGCCGCCGCAGACCGGATTTCCCCGCAGCCGGAACCTGATCTGCAACGCCGGATCGCGATTCACGAGGCCGGGCATCTACTCGCCGGGCATATTTTTGGCCTGCCCGCCCCCACACAGGCACAGATCACATCGCGCAACGGTCATGTGGCCATGCAATGTTTCGACGTCCTGACTCAAAAGCGCATTTTTTCCCAGATCCGCGTCGATCTGGGCGGCTATGCCGCAGAGCAGGTTGTCTTTGGGGCGCCCTGCAACGGCAGCGGCGGGGATATCGAGAGCGATCTCGCGCGCGCCACATTCCGGGCGCAACAGGCCGAGCTGAGCTACGGGTTTGGAGAGACGCTGAGCTGGCAGCCTTCCACCACTGACATTGAGCGCCTGTCCGCGCGCCAGCGCGCACGGATCGAGCAGCAGCTGCAACAGGCCCTCAAAGAGACAAAGCAAGCCTTGCAGACACATCGCGCGGATCTGGAACGGATCGCAGAGGTCCTGATCCGCGAGCGCGAGCTTGACCGCAACCGGATTGCAGAGCTGCTTCGCGAGGTGGCGGTCGCGGAGCCATCCAGCGTTCCGCGCAAGGCTCCGGGGCGAAACAGTCACGGGCTTGGCGGCAGTGCAACAGATGACTGCAATGGACCGGAATAGCGCATACACGCCCGGTTCCGGAGGCCGCCCCGGCCCGGAACCGGGCGCTTTTGTCAAGATGCACCATGTTGATTGTTGTGGAGAACTGCGCGGCTCCGACAGATTCATGTGGATAGTGCAGATCGCAACTCATTGAATAAATTGGAGGTTATCCACAAAGAACTGCAAATCACGGGTGTTCAGCCGGTACGCAGCGCGCAACTTCTGGTAAAGTGATGACATAACCAGCCGGGACCATGGCACTCCGCCAACGGTTCGGCACCATGTCAGAAACACCGCCCGCCAGAACCCCTCCGGCAGGCCAGCCGAGAGGTATCGCGTATGCGCGACCAGAGAAGTTGTGCCATGTGGCACCCGCCACCGCCCGGGACTCGGGCCTCTGAAGACAGGGGTTTGAGATGACAAATCCCGGCAACAAAAACGGCACCGCGCCAGACCGTATCCCGGAAGAACCGCTGCTGAGTGAGGCAGATATCCGGGCAAGATATCTCGATTTCCTCAAGATGCTTGCCATCGAGACGGCGCGGCGCGATCATGAAGCTGCAAAGGCGGGCTTCGACACGCCCCCCGACTGACCGGAAGGACGCCCCATGACCACCCCATTGCGCGCTGCGATCTATGCGCGGTTCTCGACAGATATGCAGAGTGACGCCTCGATTGAGGACCAGATCCGGTCCTGTCGCGACTATGCGGCGCGGCAGGGGATGGAGGTGGTCGAGACCTATTCCGACCGCGCGATCTCGGGCGCAAGCCTGATGCGCAGCGGCGTGCAGAAGCTGATGCGCGATGCGCGCGGGGGCGTATTTGATGTGGTCGTCAGCGAAGGGCTGGACCGGCTCTCGCGCAATCAAGCCGATATCGCCCAGATTCACCAGAGCCTCGCCTTCGCTGATGTGATGATCGAAACCGTGGCCGAGGGCGTCATCTCCGAGATGCATATCGGGCTGAAGGGCACGATGAATGCGCTGTTTCTCAAAGACCTCGCGCAAAAAACCCATCGCGGCCTGAAAGGCCGCGCGCTTTCGGGCAAATCCGCCGGCGGGATCACCTATGGCTACCGCGCTGTGACGCGGCTTGATGCCAAAGGCGAGCCTGTGCGCGGCGAGCGTGAGATCAACACGGATCAGGCCGCTGTCGTGCGCCGGATTTTTCAGGACTACGCGAAGGGCGTGTCGCCCAAAAAGATCGCCGAGGCGCTGAATGTCGATCGTATCCCCGGCCCGCAGGGTGGCCGCTGGGGTGGCTCGACCATCAATGGAAATCGCGAGCGTGGCACCGGCATCCTCAACAATGAACTCTATATCGGGCGACAGATCTGGAACCGCCTGCGCTATGTCAAAGACCCCGAAACAGGCAAACGGATCTCGCGGCTGAACCCTGAGCGCGACTGGGTGATCGCAGAGATTCCTGAGTTGCAGATCATCGAGGATGACCTGTGGGAGAAGGTGCGCGCGCGGCAAGGCGCGCTGAAGAGCAAGGACACAGCTGTCCCGGTCTGGGACCGGCGAAGGCCAAAGACACTGTTTTCCGGATTGATGAAATGCGGCTGCTGCGGGTCGGGGTTTTCCAAAGTGACCAAGGACAGCTTCGGCTGCTCGGCCGCGCGCAACAAGGGTAAAGCGGTCTGCACCAATATGGCGCTGATCAAACAGGCCGATCTGGAAGCGCGGGTGCTCGACGCGCTGGCCCATCACCTGATGGACCCGGAAGCGGTCGCAGTGTTTTGCGAGGCCTATACGGCCGAGCGCAACCGCTTGGCCGCCACCGAGACAAACACGCGCGCCGAGATCGAGCGGAAACTGGCCAAGGTCAAACACGACCATGCCAAGCTGGTCGACGCGATCATCGCGGGCGTTCCGGCCGATCAGGTGAAGGACAAGATGATCGCGCTCGATGACCAGCGCCAGCAGATCGAGGCGAAGCTTGCGGCGACGCAGGCCTCCCCTGCCCCGTTACGGTTCCACCCGAAGATGGCCGAGACCTATCGCGACCGCGTGGGCACGCTGATCCAAGGGCTGGGGCGCGAGACCGATATGACCGAGACGCGTGAAGCGCTCCGCGGGCTGATCGAGAAGATCGTGCTGGAGCCGCGCGGAGAGGGCGAGGGCTTCTATATCGACCTGCATGGCGCGCTTGCGGGGCTGCTGCGGCTGGCGACGGGTGTGGAGCGTCATGAGGCCACGGGCGGGCGCAAAAAGAGCGCAAACGCGAACGGCCCCGCGAGCGCGGGGTTGGAAGGTGTTGATAATATTGAAGAAATAGTGCTGGTTGCGGGGACAGGATTTGAACCTGTGACCTTCAGGTTATGAGCCTGACGAGCTACCTGGCTGCTCCACCCCGCGTTGGTTGTTTGTTTTATA
>NZ_SORN01000021.1:0-2227 GCF_004366635.1 Roseinatronobacter bogoriensis DSM 18756
TGGTTGCGGGGACAGGATTTGAACCTGTGACCTTCAGGTTATGAGCCTGACGAGCTACCTGGCTGCTCCACCCCGCGTTGGTTGTTTGTTTTATATCGTTGAGAGATTGGTGTGTTTCTTATCAGGTTTGGCGGTGAGCTACTCTCCCACGTCTTGAGACGCAGTACCATTGCCGCTGCGGCACTTAACTTCCGAGATCGGGACGGGATCGGGTGTTTTGCTCGCGCTATTGCCACCAAACCTGAGAAGAAACACGTATCAGTGGGTGATTTGGTGTCACCTTACTATCCATTTTGTCAATGCTTTTGGTTTGCGTTGATTGTTGATCAGTTTGGTTGTTACTGGATCAAATCAAGCCTATCGAGCCATTAGTACCGGTCAACTGAACGCATTGCTGCGCTTACATCTCCGGCCTATCGACGTGGTGGTCTACCACGGCTCTCAAGGGAGACCTTGTTTTGAGGGGGGCTTCCCGCTTAGATGCTTTCAGCGGTTATCCTGTCCGATCATAGCTACCCTGCACTGCGGCTGGCGCCACAACAGGTCCACCAGTGGATCGTTCACCCCGGTCCTCTCGTACTAGGGGCAACTCCTCTCAAGTCTCCAACACCCACGGCAGATAGGGACCGAACTGTCTCACGACGTTCTAAACCCAGCTCACGTACCTCTTTAAATGGCGAACAGCCATACCCTTGGGACCTACTCCAGCCCCAGGATGAGATGAGCCGACATCGAGGTGCCAAACGATGCCGTCGATATGGACTCTTGGGCATCATCAGCCTGTTATCCCCGGCGTACCTTTTATCCGTTGAGCGATGGCCCTTCCACTCGGGACCACCGGATCACTATGGCCGACTTTCGTCTCTGCTCGACTTGTCAGTCTTGCAGTCAGGCTGGCTTCTGCCATTGCACTCAACGAGCGATTTCCGACCGCTCTGAGCCAACCTTCGCACGCCTCCGTTACTGTTTGGGAGGCGACCGCCCCAGTCAAACTACCCGCCACACAGGGTCCCGGATCCGGATAACGGACCGCGGTTAGACATCAAGAGTGCGAAGGGTGGTATCTCAAGGCTGGCTCCATGGGAACTGGCGTTCCCACTTCAAAGCCTACCACCTATCCTGCACATCGCAATCCTGATGCCAGTGTGAAGCTGTAGTAAAGGTGCACGGGGTCTTTCCGTCTAACCGCGGGAAGCCTGCATCTTGACAGGCAATTCAATTTCGCTGAGTCCATGTTTGAGACAGCGGGGAAGTCGTTACGCCATTCGTGCAGGTCGGAACTTACCCGACAAGGAATTTCGCTACCTTAGGACCGTTATAGTTACGGCCGCCGTTTACCGGGGCTTCAATTCGGAGCTTGCACTCCTCCTTTTAACCTTCCGGCACCGGGCAGGCGTCAGACCCTATACGTCGTCTTGCGACTTCGCAGAGCCCTGTGTTTTTAATAAACAGTCGCCACCCCCTGGTCTGTGCCCCCCGCCAAGACTTGCGTCCTGACGGGGCCTCCTTCTCGCGAACTTACGGAGGTATTTTGCCGAGTTCCTTAAACATGGTTCTCTCAAGCGCCTTGGTATTCTCTACCAGTCCACCTGTGTCGGTTTCGGGTACGGTCTGATGTGGGGCTATTTCCGGGAACCTCTGAACGGCCCGCCCAATCCGATAAGGGCGAACAATCTTCGAGATCCGTCACTTCCCACTGGCCCTGGAATATTAACCAGGTTCCCATCGACTACGCCTTTCGGCCTCGCCTTAGGGGCCGGCTTACCCTGCTCAGATTAGCTTTAAGCAGGAACCCTTGGACTTTCGGCGACAGGGTCTCTCACCCTGTTTGTCGCTACTCATGTCAACATTCTCACTTCTGAACGCTCCACCGGTCGCTCACGCGCCGGCTTCACAGCAGCCTTCTGATGCGTCCGTTGTCCCCCTGGGGGGACACAAGACGCAAGAAGGACTGAACAGAACGCTCCGCTACCATGCGATTGCTCGCATCCTAAGCTTCGGCTCATGGCTTGAGCCCCGTTACATCTTCGCCGCAGGACAACTTATTTAGACCAGTGAGCTGTTACGCTATCTTTAAAGGATGGCTGCTTCTAAGCCAACCTCCTGGTTGTTTTGGTCGTCCCACCTGCTTTCCCACTTAGCCATGAATTAGGGGCCTTAGCTGTAGGTCAGGGTTGTTTCCCTCTCCACGACGGACGTTAGCACCCGCCGTGTGTCTGCCGCATAT
>NZ_SORN01000021.1:2325-3716 GCF_004366635.1 Roseinatronobacter bogoriensis DSM 18756
TTACTCCCGGGTATTCGGAGTTTGGTTAGGATCAGTAAGCCTGTGGGGCCCCATTACCCATCCAGTGCTCTACCCCCCGGGGTATTCGTGCGACGCTCTACCTAAATAGATTTCGCGGAGAACCAGCTATCTCCGAGTTTGATTGGCCTTTCACCCCTAGGCACAGTTCATCCCGATCCTTTTCAACGGATGTGGGTTCGGCCCTCCAGTTGGTGTTACCCAACCTTCAGCCTGACCATGCCTAGATCACTCGGTTTCGGGTCTGATCCATCTAACTCATGCGCCCATTTAAGACTCGCTTTCGCTGCGCCTACACCTAACGGCTTAAGCTTGCTAGATAGACCAAGTCGTTGACCCATTATACAAAAGGTACGCCGTCAGGACTCATGGTCCCTCCGACTGCTTGTAGGCGTCCGGTTTCAGGTCTGTTTCACTCCCCTCGTCGGGGTGCTTTTCACCTTTCCCTCACGGTACTGGTTCGCTATCGGTCAGTAAGGAGTACTTAGCCTTCGGGGGTGGTCCCCCGATCTTCAGACAGGATTTCACGTGTCCCGCCCTACTTGATACGTCCTATCGTGCTTCCTGTACGGGGCTGTCACCCACTATGGCCTGTCTTTCCAGACAGTTCCAGTCACACTCAAGGCTCGGCTGGTCCGCGTTCGCTCGCCACTACTAACGGAGTCTCTATTGATTTCCTTTCCTCCGGGTACTTAGATGTTTCAGTTCCCCGGGTTTGCTCTTTTAAGCCTATGTATTCAGCCTAAAAGTACTTGATTTACCCCGTTGATGACTGTCCTGCCCCAACGCCATGCCCCGACCATCGAAGATGGTCACGGACCAACGGTCCGCACGGAGTGTGCGTTGTTGCAAGGCAACAACAACAGAATATCAAGTGGGTTGCCCCATTCGGAGATCTTGGGATCAAAGGTTATTCTCACCTCCCCCAAGCTTATCGCAGAGTATCACGTCCTTCATCGCCTCTTACTGCCAAGGCATCCACCAAACGCCCTTATCGCGCTTGATTTGATCCAGAAAGAGCCAAACTGCGCAGCGCCTTGCGACGCCCGCCATTCTGACAAGCGGGGCCTTTTGTGTCCCCCGCTCTCACAATCTGAACCAAAAGCATTGTACGTTTCCCGCTCTGAGTTTTAGTGCGCTACCGCTTCGCTACTTGAGCGCGGCAGGCCTCAGAACATTTTGGTTAGTGTACTTGACTTGGATAGTCTCATGCTCTGTGGTCTTGCGACCACTGACCTCCCCCCACTCGGGGATGTCAGCATGACACTGATATGTTTCTCTCTGAACGATGTAAAAAGCGACCCGAAGATCGCATGCGTCCAACAGGACGATCCAGTGCATCCAGGATGCGCTCGATGATCATGTTGGCAAAT
>NZ_SORN01000022.1 GCF_004366635.1 Roseinatronobacter bogoriensis DSM 18756
TTTGGCAGGTTGAGTGTTTGGAAGAGGTCCAGTTGCTCCGGTGTGGTTTTGCTTATTCCGTGGAAGCTGCGGCTTCCGGCATATGCCGTGTGTTTCTGAATGCGCGACAGGATGTCGAGGGCGAGCTGAGGACTTGCGTGATGGCCTTTGGCCTTCAGGCGCATGCGCATGACTCGGTGCAGGGTGAGGGCCAGAAAGCAGATCAGCGCATGAGCGCGGATACGATCTGGCAGCCGGTGGTGAACTGGCGCGATCTCGATGTCGGATTTCAGGACGCGAAAGCCGCGCTCGATATCTGCCAGTGCCTTGTAGCGCACGACGGCGTCAGCCGGGGTGATCTCGGGGACATTGGTCAGCAAGACGAGTTTGCCGTCAAAGAGGGCTGCGCGCGCGATGGCCTCTTCATCAACGTTCCAACTGAACCGATCTGCCGTCAGATCCGCCTTGATGAAGCGCGTCAGTTCCGCGTCTGAAATGGCACGGACAAAGCGGCTATAGGCCCCCCGGTCTGAGGCGCGCCGCCCAAGAGCGCTCTTGCCTTCATCTTGCCAATCAAGCTTGGTCACCATGGTGTTCCCCATGACCTCCAACTCATTGATCCGCGCCCGACGGGCCTCACCCTGCTCGATTGCGCGGGCGGCATCATGCGCGACAATCAGGCGGTGGCCTTCAAAGCTGGCCTCTCGCAGCCCGTCACCTGTCCTGAAGTCAACCCCCCGAACGGTTTCCACAAGATCGCCATAGCGCCGCGCTGGAACGGCGAGGATGAACTCCAGCTTGCGCCCGCCCTTATAGGCGATGTCTGTCAGGTGATGGATATTGTCCAGACTCAGCAGGCCGCGATCTGCCACCAGAATGATACGCTGGATGGGGAAGCGCTGCAGGACCGTTTGCACCATGCCCTGCAGGGTCTTGGTTTCAGACACATTGCCCGGATGCACTGTGTGCATGAGCGGCAGACCCTCGGCGGTCTGCACCACGCCCAGCACGAACTGCCGCGCGATGCCGCCGGTTTCTTTGTTCATGCCAAAGGCACGAACATCATCTTCCAGCCGGGCCTCGCCATGAATGCGCACGGTCGTCAGGTCATAGAAGACTATTGTGAGGTCTTGATCCACAAGCGGCCGGATCTGGCGCGCCAGGGCGTCTTCGACTGCCTCGGCGTTGTCCATCAACGCGTCCATGGCCCGCAACAGATGCTGATGGGTGACGGTCTCGGGCATGGCCGGCATGGCCACAGTTTCCAGCCAGCGCAGGCAGCCCAGTTTGCTTGTGGCATCGCACAGCCGGTTGAATACCATCGCCCGCACGAGAGCCTCGGCATCAATGCTGCGCTTGCCAGAGCGCAGCGCCCGGTTGAGGGCGCGATCAAACCCAAGGTCTTTCCACAGTTCGTGCAGCGCGAAGACCGTGCCATAGGTTCGGGCGGGGTCGTGCGTAATCTCGTGTGCTGTGTTCTCAAGGCGCCCAACGGCCCTGTTCAACCCGTTGATCAGGGGATCGAGCTTCTCGGGTGACAGCCTGTCCAGGCGACCAAGGTTGGCGACCACCTTGATCCTGACCTTGCCTTCCGCGTCGCGATGCCCCTCCACCAACTGGAGATAGCGTCGACCGCCTGATTTTGAGATGCGCGTATACATTGGGCTAACGTTAAGTCCGAATACG
>NZ_SORN01000023.1 GCF_004366635.1 Roseinatronobacter bogoriensis DSM 18756
TGAACCGCCCCGGGTTTACCGGAGGGCAAAACTCTCGGAGAATTGCCCATTATGGAACAGAATCGAAAGAAGACCTCAAAGCCGTATTCACCTGAGTTCCGCGCGCGTGCGGTGCGGCTTGTCGCGGAGCATCGCGACGAATATCGAAGCGACGCAGCAGCGCATGCTGCGATCGCCAGCAAATTGGGCTGTTCGCCAGACAGTCTTCGCGAGTGGGTGCGTCAGGCCCAACGTGATGGTGGCGAGCGGCCGGGACCGACCAGTGCTGAGAAGGCTCGTATCAAAGAGCTTGAACGCGAGAACCGGGAACTGCGTCAGGCCAATGAGATCCTGAAGAAGGCGTCGGCGTATTTTGCTCAGGCGGAGCTCGACCGCCCGTTTCGCAAGTGATTGCTTTCATTGAAGATCACAGGGGGGAGTTCGGGGTCGAGCCGATGTGTAAGATGTTACAGATCGCCCCATCCACCTATTATGAGCGGCGCGCCATCGCGCGTGATCCTGATCGGGCGTCAGTGCGGGCGAAGTCTGACGCGGAGCTGTGTATCAAGATCAATGCGGCCTGGGAGGACAACCGCAAGCTCTACGGCGCGCGGAAGATCTGGCATGTCTTGCTCAGAGACAAGCAGGACGTTGCACGATGCACGGTGGAACGGTTGATGCGCCGTTTGGGCCTGAAGGGCGTGCTTCGAGGCAAAAAGATTGTCACAACCAATCCTGACAGCTCACAGCCGTGCCCCGACGACAAGGTGAACCGTCACTTCAAAGCGGATCGACCCAATCAACTCTGGGGTCGTTCATTGTGGCGCCATTGGTTCAAGCCCAATGGACGACGATTTCACCTACGTGCCCACTTGGTCGGGAACAGTGTATGTGGCCTTCGTAATTGATGTTTTCGCGCGTCGCATTGTCGGCTGGCGTGTCTCGACATCCATGGCGACACAGTTCGTTCTCGATGCTTTGGAGCAAGCGATCTGGCAAAGAAAAACGCCTGATAACAAGGAGCTAATCCATCACTCAGATCGCGGATCGCAATATCTGTCGATCAAATACACCGAGCGCCTCATCGAAGTCGGCATCGATCCCTCCGTCGGAACCGTCGGCGATTCCTATGACAATGCCTTGGCAGAATGCGTTATCGGGCTGTTCAAAACCGAGGTCATCAACCAGATCGGCCCGTGGAAATCGATGCGCGAGGTCGAATGGGAAACACTGAAATGGGTCGATTGGTATAACAATCGCCGGCTGCTCGGCCCCATCGGATATGTCCCGCCAGCAGAAGCAGAGGAGGCGTTCTATGCAAACCTGAACACACTCGATATGGTCGCCTGAAATGTGAACAAATCACCCTCCGGTAAACCCGGGGCGGTTCA
>NZ_SORN01000024.1 GCF_004366635.1 Roseinatronobacter bogoriensis DSM 18756
ATCGCCCAGCGCCAGTTCCGCCTCGAGACGCTGGAAACCCGCAACCGGGATCGTCTCGATTTCCATGATGTGGCGGTCTGGGCCCTGCGCGCCGCGCTGGAGGAAGCCTTCGAGGCCGGACGCCGCGCGGGTCCCGCCAACACAAACTCTGAGCGGCCAGCATCATGACCGCCATAACCACCATCCGGATCGATCATTCGGCACTGCCGGATCCGCTGAACCTGAAAGCCCCGGACGCCGCCGCCCGCATGATCGCGGCCGCGCTGCGCGACGAGGGGATAGAGGCGGAAGCCTCAGCCGTCGCCACGCAGATCAGGATCGAACTGCCGACCACCCAGCTCGCTGCTGCCAGCACTATGCTGGCCAGTCTGCAGCTGATTTGAGGGCGCGAACATGAGCACCCGCGCGCAAATCGCCATCCAGACCGGGCCCGAGGAATGGGCGCACACCTATGTGCATTACGACGGCTACCCTTCGCACATGCTCCCCGCGCTGGCCCCTTGGACGCCCGAGGACATTCTCGCCGCCCGCGAAATCCGGCAGGTCCGTGCCGATGAAATCGAAGCCTTCGACAATCCCCGCGACCCGATCCTCCTGCCGCGCCCGACGCGCCAGTTCTGCCATCTCTATCTCTGGCTTGGCGGCGTGTGGGTCGAGCTCAATCCTGATGCCGAATGATCCTCCAAACCCGAAAGGTGCCTACCATGCCTGATCTGTCCCTGAATTGCCTCTCCGAAGGCGAAACCCTCGACGATGTTATTCGCCGCAACTGCGCCATCGGTTTCGATCTGCGCTTCTGCCGCAGTGTGGCGATCAGCCCCGAAAACCGCGACACCGAAACCTGTGATCCGTCTGAGGCGGAATTCGCCACGCTCTATGCCCTGACCGATCTGGGCGAGGCCATCGCGATCCACGATGCGGACCTGACCAGCGCCGGGGCGGACGAGGTCGCCGCTGTCGCCCGCGCGCTCTTTGTCGCGCTCGTCAATGCGCGCCGCGATCCGCCCGATGCCGCCCAGCGCCATGAGGCGGAACAGGCCGCGCTGATCGATCCGGACCGGATTTCCTGATCCAGCGCGGTGCGATTAGAAAGCACTGATATTGCTCAGATTTGCCTACGATAATCGGGGCGCTCGAGCGAATGTCATCGCACGAAAACGATGCAACTCACCCTAAGGAGCCCCGCCATGACCACGCCCGCCATCCTGCCCAGCCGCAACCCCGACCACGGGTTCTTCGGCACCCTGACGACTTGCCCCGAGCGCGACCGGCGCAGCGTGGAGGTCTGGGTGCTGGCCGCGACCCTGATCGCCAA